>NZ_JADCSA010000004.1:220538-255446 GCF_015070385.1 Nocardioides malaquae
CTGACCCACACCGTGGAGCGAGCGGTCGACGCCGAGGACCTCGGCTACCACCGTTTCTGGGTGGCGGAGCACCACGGTGTCCCGGGCATCGCATCCGGCTCACCCGCCGTGCTGCTCGCGGCGATCGGGGAGCGTACGCAGCGCATCCGACTGGGCTCGGGCGGGGTCATGCTGCCGCACCACCAGCCCCTCGTGGTCGCCGAGCAGTTCCTGCTGCTCGCCGGCCTCCACCCCGGTCGGATCGACCTGGGCGTCGGCCGCTCCCTCGGCTTCACCGAGCCGGTCCGGAAGGCGCTGCGCCGGTCGGTCGAGGAGCCGGACACCTTCGCCGACGACATCGCCGAGCTGCGTGACTTCCTGGAGGGAAACGCCCCGGTCACCGCCCGCCCGATGGTCGAGGAGACCATCCCCCTCTTCGTGCTGGCCACCGGCCGTGGGCTCGCCGTCGCCGCCGAGCTCGGCCTCCCGGTGGTGGTGGGCGGCCCGGTCCTCGACGACCCCGCGCTCCCGGAGAAGTTGGCCGGCTACCGCAACTCCTTCCGGTCACACCGTGACAGCCGGCCCCGCGTCACGGTCTCCCTCGACGTGCTGGTCGCCGACACGGATGCCGAGGCCCGCGACCTGGCCCTACCCGAGGTCTGGGCGATGGCGCAGTCCCGCCGGACCGGTTCCTTCGGGGCCCTCGAACCCGTGAGCGCGATCCGCGGGAAGCTGCGCGACGACCGGCACCGCGACCGGATCGAACAGGCCCTCGACCGGGTCACCTCAGGAGATGCCCAGACCGTACACCGCCGGCTGAAGCAGCTCGTCGAGCGCAGCGGCGCCGACGAGCTGCTGGTGTCGGGGTCGACGTACGACCGTGACGCGCTCGCCGCCTCGGACGCCGCGGTGGCCGGGTTGCTCCGCTGACTCGGTGGAGCAGTTCGGTCACGTTCCTTCCCACCGCCCGCGCTTGTGGCCGGCAACAGCATGGGTCGCAGCCACAAGGAGAGCTGGAGTCGGCGAGTGGCGGACGTCCGACTGTCCGGACACCCTCCAACCAACGTCCTTGCACGACTGCGGCGTACCGACTACCGAGCGGTGCGGTATGGCAATCCCGGGAAGCAGGCGGGACCGTCCACAATCATCGTTCCCGAATGATCATCCGATCTCCATCACGAACTGACCGTTCGGGCCGGCGCCGAGAAACCATGCCCCACTTTCCAAGAGCATCCACGCGTCTTCGTCGCTAAAGGTGGCCAACGCACGCAGGATGACTTCGTTGCCGAGCCCCAGCGTCAGGTTGTTGCACCGGTCGGCCTCGAAGAGCGTGATCGTCAAGCCCACCAATGTGCCGAGCTTCTCCGGGAACGTCGTGCGGTCGTCCTCACACGCCAGCACCATCCCGTCCGAGGACGAGATGTTCCAGGCGGACATGTACATCCACAGCTTGACGTCGGTGTCCTCGAAGGAAAAGGTCAGGTGGGTCCCGATCCCAATCTCGATGTGCAATATCCGGCGCCCGAGGACGTGGTCATGGCAGTGAGCCAGAGCACGGGAGCGATCCATGGAGCTCTCTTCTCTCATTTCATGAACATGTCGACGACGATCTCGACGAGATCCCAGAACTCGTCGTAGCCCTCCCCGGTGATTCTGTCATGGACCTGCCGAATCTCCGCCCTATCGAGCTGGCGGCCGAGCTGGCGTTGCGCCGCCTTGATTGCGTCTCGGGCCTGCTTGTTCTGCACTGTGTTCCGGGCGAGCCCGGCGCGCATCGGAGCGTCCTTGGAGATTCCGCCGTACTCCATGGCCATCTGCCCTGTCGGGTCGACGTAGTCAAGCGGCTGGTTCGCGACGTAGGGATACAGATTGACCTCGTCAACGGGGTCCTCGGACGCAAACCTGCCGAGCCGGGAGTCATACCAACGCGCACGGGCGTAGTGCGTGCCTGACTCGATATCCCACCCGTGACCCGTGTAGCCGTAGGCGTCTCCCAGGCCCACCGCGCCGGTGCCAGCCGGCTGGCCGAAGACCGAGTACGCCGTGCTCGACGACACCCCACCCGCAGCATCCAGCGTTCCCGTGACCGACCCGAGTCCGTCCAGCATGCTGTACTCGGTGTCACCGTCGGTGGTCGACTGCAGCGGATCACCCGAAGGAGCCGTCACGAACGTTGACGCCAATACCCGCGGCCCGCCGTCCTCCTGGCGCCACACCGCCGCCACCGTCGAACCGTTGTAACCCTGATGAGACGCTGGCCGCCCCAAAGTCCCCGCCATCGATGAACGCAGGTCCAGACCAGCGCTGCCTGCACCCTCCCGAAAAATCTTGGTCCAAGTGGTGTGGATCGCGAGAGCGCGGGGCACAGAGGGCTGCAGTGGGTTGCCACTGCTCGCACCGCGAGCAGGGTTTCGTCCGGTGGTTGCTTCGGGGCACTGCGGACGAGCGGGTGAAAACGACGCCCCGCGGCCGGTGTGCCGCGGGGCGTCGTTGTCGTTCCGGTCAGGCGGGAGCCGGGGTGCGCGCCTCGTGACCCGCGGGACCGCGCACGGGGTCAGGCTCGGCCTCACGGCCCACGGGGTCTCGATCGGGATCCACCACGCCGCGCACCACCATCGCCACGAACCACAGCTGCGCCGCGATCCGGAGCACGACGGCCAACCAGTAGATCACCGAGGGCTGTCCATCACCCGGTTCGAGGTATCCGCCGAGCTGGAACCAGATCGCCCCGAAGTAGAGGACCTCACCGACCTGCCAGATCAGCAGGTCGCGCCAGCGCGGGTGTGCGAGCACGGCCAGCGGCAGCAACCACAGGACGTACTGCGGGGAGTAGACCTTGTTGACCAGCAGGAAGCCGGCCACGATGAGGAAGCCGAGCTGGGCGAACCGAGGCGAGACCGGCGCCTTCAGCCCGAGCACCAGGACGCCCAGGCACCACAGCGCCATGAAGCCCCACGACACGAGGTTGATGGTGTCGACCTCGATCCATGCGTCCGGGCCCATCATCTGCTGGGCCACCAACCACAGTGAGCCGAGGTCGGCGCCCCGTTCGGAGTTGAATGTCCAGAACACCTTCCACTGCTCGAAGCCGGTCAGCAGCGCCGGGGCGTTGGCCAGCAACCAGGCCGCGGCAGCAGCAGCGAAGGTGAGCGCCAGCGTGCGCCACCGGCGCCGCCGCAGGCAGACCACCAGCACGGCCCCGAGCAGGAAGAGTGGGTAGAGCTTCACCGCCGTGCCCACCCCGATGAGTACGCCGGTGAGCACCGGCCGGTCGCGCGCCCACGCCCACACCGCCCCGGCGACGAAGACGACCGCCAGCAGGTCCCAGTTGATGGTCGCGGTCAGCGCCAGCATCGGCGCGAGCGCGAAGCCGGCCGCGTCCCACGGTCGTCGGCGGGTCACCCCCGCCATCAGCCACGTCGTGAGCAGAGCGACCGCACCGAAACCGACCGCGTTGACGGCCATGTAGAGCGTGCCCTCCCGCGGCAGGTCGCGGGCGGGGTCGTCGAGGTCGGGGGCTCCGCTCAGGACCCAGGTGACGTAGCCGGTGCCCCAGGCCCAGTAGGAGATGCCCGCGGGATACTCCATGACGTCGAACTCGGCGCGCACCGCCTCGTCGTCGGTGTAGGGCCAGTTGAGGTCGGCGAACCCGCGCCAGCTGTAGAGGTAGGGCACGTCGGAGTAACACATGTGGCTGTAGCGCTGAGCCGTGTCCTGCCACTCCGTCTCCGCGCAGGGCGCCTTCGACAGGAGACCCAGCGCGAACGTCACCGCCGTCAGCGCCAGGAGCACCCGCACCGGCGTCCACCAACGGTGTCGACCGGCCCGGCTGCCCATCGGTCCTCCCACCGACTCCGACAGCGCGGCGACCACCGGGTCGTCGTGTGTGGGGTGCACCGTCATGTCACTCACCGTCCCTCCCTTCGGCGAGCCCATGCCTACTCCCCGGGTTCCGTACGTCCGGGCGCCGCGGCCGGCGCGAAGCCTCCCGGTGCGCCGTCACCCGGCGGCGTCGGGCTGGGGGCCGGCGGCGTGGGGCTGGGGGCCGGCGGGGTCGGGCTGGGGGCCGGCGGGGTCGGCGACGGCTCCGGCTCCGGCTGGTTCGTCGGGGTCGGCGTCTCGGACGGCTGCGGCTCCGGCTCGGGCTCCGGCTCCTGGCTCGGCGTCTCGATCGGCTTCTTCGACGGCTTGGGCTTCGGCTTCGGCTGGCTCGGCGGCGGCGCCTCACCGCCACCGCTGCTGCTCGGCTCACCACCATCGAGGAAGACCGGCTCGGGGAACTCCTCGACCTCCATCCCCTCGCTCAGCCGGTCCATGATGGCGGCCCACGTCTGCGCCGGGTAGGTGCCGCCGTAGAACGAGGGCAGCCACTCGTCGAGCTTGTCGTCGCCGTCACCACGCACGTACATGACGGCGGTCGACAGCTGCGGGGTGAAGCCGACGAACCAGGACGACGACACGTGCACGCTGTCCTGCGAGGTGCCGGCGGTGGCCGTGCCGGTCTTGCCGGCAGCGGGACGACCAATCGACTGGGCGGCGCGACCCGAGCCGTTCTTCACGACGTCCTGCAGGGCGTACACGGTGTCGGCGTTGACCTCCGGGTCGATCGCCTGGGTGGTCTCGACCTTGCGGCTGTAGCTCGTCTCGCCGTCGGCCTCGACGACCTTGGCGACCACGTGCACGTCGGCCCGCTCGCCGAAGTTGGCGAAGGTCGCATACGCGTTGGCCATGTTGATGGGGCTGATCCGGGCCTTGCCCAGCGTGATCAGGGTGTCCTCGGGCGACAGGTCGGTGCTGCGCATCGGGATGCCGGGGAAGTCGGAGTCGGCCTCCTCAGGCGGCAGGCCGGCGCGCAGCATCGTGCGGTAGATCTTGCGCGGGCCGTCCTCCATCGAGTCCGACATGTCGACGAAGGCGGTGTTGGTCGACAGCGCCGTCGCGCGGGTCATCGAGATGGCCGACCCCTGGTCGGCGGCACCCTCGCCGGCGTTGTTGACCTCCAGGCCGCCGGGGAAGCGGTAGGGCGAGTTGCCCTGGAAGGTGTCGCGCAGGCTGAAGCCCTCCTCGATGGCAGCCGCCACCGTGAAGGCCTTCATGGTCGACCCCGCCATGCCGCCGGTGGCGGCCCAGTTGATCTGGGAGTCGAGGAAGTCCTGACCACCGTAGAACGCCTTGAGGGCGCCGGTGCCGGGCTCGACGGTGGCCGCGCCGATGTGCAGCTGCTTGTCGCCGAAGCCCTCGGGACGCTGCTCGATCACCGACTCCTCGAGCTGCTCCATCATGGTCGGGTCGAGGGTGGTGGTGACCCGCAGGCCGCCGCCGACGATCTCCTGCTCGGTGTAGCCCAGGCGCAGCAGCTCGTCGCGCACCAGCTTGAGGGTGTGGCCCCGCTGCCCACCCTGGGCCGACTCCGCCTTCTGCTTGGGGAACTTCGGCAGGCGGCGCGCCGCCTTCTGCGTCTTCTCCTCCTGCACCAACCGGTCGTCGGACATGCGCCCCAACGTGTAGGTGAAGCGGTCCTTGAGCTCGGCGCGGGCCTCCTTGCCGTTGGCGGGGTCGAGCGCGTTCGGGCTGTTGAGGACGCTGGCGAGCACCGCGGACTCACGCAGGTTGATGTCCTTGACGTCCTTGCCGAAGTAGGCCTGCGACGCGGCCTGCACCCCGTAGGCGCCACGGCCGAAGTAGATGGTGTTGAGGTAGCCCTCGAG
The DNA here is from genome assembly GCF_015070385.1 of Nocardioides malaquae. Classification (GTDB taxonomy): domain Bacteria; phylum Actinomycetota; class Actinomycetes; order Propionibacteriales; family Nocardioidaceae; genus Nocardioides; species Nocardioides malaquae. Next base: position 226,226 of record NZ_JADCSA010000004.1, read on the forward strand.
GATCTCGCGCTTGGAGACCTCGCGCTGGATCTTCAGCGACAGGATCGCCTCCTTCACCTTGCGGCTCAGGGCCCGCTCGCTGCTGAGGTAGAGGATCTTGACGTACTGCTGCGTGATCGTGGAGCCGCCGGCGACCGTCTCACCCGCGCGGGCGTTGGAGAACGCCGAGCGGATGATGCCCTTGGGGTCGATGCCGGAGTTGGTCCAGAAGGTCTTGTCCTCGGCGGCGACGACTGCGTCCTGCAGGTGCTGCGGCATGTCGTCGAGGGGCACCGCGACGCGGTTCTGGGTGACGTAGCGCCCGACCTCGCTCTCCCCGTCCTCGTAGTAGACGAAGGAGGTCTGGGTCTTGAACTCCTCGTTGGGGTCGGGCATGTCGATGGTCTGGTAGAGCACCACGAAGAGGCCGAGGCCGGCGACCAACCCGACGAGGGCGAGGGCAGCCAGCCACAGCAGCACGCGGCGTACGCGCTGGCCGGGGGTCTTCTTCGGCTTCTTCTGCTTCGTCGGCTTGCGGGTGACCGCCTTGCCGGGGGCTCTGCGGGAGTTCGTCACGACGCAAGGGTAAGGGGATCGGCCGCAGGGTCCCGATTGTTCACCATGCATCCACCTCTTCCTCACCGAAGATATATCGGTACGATAGATCGCATGGCGCGTCGCGGAGAGTCCATCGAGCTGGCAGTCCTCGGACTGCTGCACGAGGGACCCCTGCACGGCTACGAGCTGCGACGGCGGCTCAACCTGCTCCTGGGGTGGGGCCTGGGGCGCGTGCTCTCCTACGGCACGCTCTACCCGGCGCTGAAGAAGATGTCGCGCTCCCAGCTGATCAGCGAGGACACCTCCACCCCGGCGCCGGTCACCGGCCGACCCCGGATCGTCTACCGCGTCACCGACCTGGGTCGCGAGGAGTTCCAGCGGCTGATGTCGGAGGCCGGGCCGGTGGCCTGGGAGGACGACACCTTCGGCATCCGGTTCAGCTTCTTCGCCTCCGCCCCCTCGGAGATCCGGTTGCGGGTCCTCGAGGGTCGCCGCACCCGGCTCGAGGAGCGGTTGGCGAGGGCGCGGGCCGACCTCGCGCGTACGCAGCGCAAGGCCGACCGCTACGCCTCCGAGTACCACCGACACGGAGTGGAGGGGGTCGAGCGCGAGGTGCGCTGGCTCTCCGACCTGATCGCCGCCGAGCGCGGCCGTCAGGAGTCCCGCAGCAGCCCCGCCAGGCCCGTCCCGGGTCAGGGAGGGGCCAGCACCACCGGTAGCCCCGAGGCCACCACCGGGTGAGTCGGCCGCCCGACCCGCCCAGCAGCACCAGTCAGAGCACCATCCAGTCGCCTCGGCGGCACCAAGCCATCCAATGCAGTGAGGAGAGCCCCATGGGTTCGGTTCGAGTAGCAATCGTGGGCGTGGGCAACTGCGCCACGTCCTTGATCCAGGGTGTGGAGTACTACAAGGACGCTGACCCCGCCGGCACCGTCCCCGGGCTCATGCACGTCAAGTTCGGCGACTACCACGTCTCCGACGTGGAGTTCGTGGCCGCCTTCGACGTCGACGCCAAGAAGGTTGGCTTCGACCTCTCCGAGGCGATCAACAACTCCGAGAACAACACCATCAAGATCACCGACGTCCCGCCGCTGGGCGTGACGGTGCAGCGCGGCCCGACCCTCGACGGCCTGGGCAAGTACTACTCGATGACCATCGAGGAGTCCGACGCCGAGGCGGTCGACGTCGTCCAGGCGCTCAAGGACGCCGAGGTCGACGTGCTCGTCTCCTACCTCCCCGTAGGCTCGGAGGAGGCCGACAAGTTCTACGCGCAGTGCGCCATCGACGCGAAGGTCGCCTTCGTCAACGCCCTGCCCGTCTTCATCGCCTCCGACCCCGAGTGGGCGCAGAAGTTCACCGACGCCGGCGTGCCGATCGTCGGCGACGACATCAAGTCGCAGGTCGGCGCCACCATCACCCACCGCGTGATGGCGAAGCTCTTCGAGGACCGCGGCGTGACGCTGGACCGCACCTACCAGCTCAACGTCGGCGGCAACATGGACTTCAAGAACATGCTCGAGCGCGAGCGCCTGGAGTCCAAGAAGGTCTCCAAGACCCAGGCCGTGACCTCCAACCTCAACGGTCCGCTGGCCGGCAAGGTCGAGGACAAGAACGTGCACATCGGCCCCTCCGACTACGTCGCCTGGCTCGACGACCGCAAGTGGGCGTACGTCCGCCTCGAGGGCCGCGCCTTCGGTGACGTGCCGCTCAACCTGGAGTACAAGCTCGAGGTCTGGGACTCCCCCAACTCGGCCGGCATCATCATCGACGCCGTCCGTGCCGCGAAGATCGCCCTCGACCGCGGCGTCGGCGGCCCGATCCTCCCGGCCTCGGCCTACCTGATGAAGTCCCCGCCGGTGCAGATGGCCGACGAGGACGGCCGCGCCCAGCTCGAGGCCTTCATCCACGGCGCCTGATCCCTCAGCACCGCTCAGCACAAGATCCCGGTCACCTCGGTGGCCGGGATCTTCTGCGTCCCGACCCCCTCACGGTCCGCGCTCAGGACTCGACGAGCTGGCGGATCCGGTCCAGGGTCTGGCGCATCCCGGCCTGCAGCTCGTCCTGGAAGACCTCCTGGCCCCCCATGAAGCGGTCGGTCAGCTTCGCCGAGATGTCGCTCAGCCCGTCGGAGAGGTCGCGACGGTGGGTGACCCGCGTGCCGGTGGCGGTCGGCTCGAGGGTGAAGGACCACGTCGACCCGTTCTCCTTGATGCGCCAGGCGACCTCGCGTGGGGGCGTGAAACGGACGACCTTCGACCGGGTGGGCCAGAAGAGGAGGCCGCGACGGTTGATGTTGAAGAGGAACGATCCGCCGTGCACGTCTCCGCCACCCAGCACGATCGACTTCACGACCTGGGGGCTCCACTCGGCGAGACGGGGCAGGTCGCTCACGAACCGCCACACGGTCTCCGGCGGGGCGGCGACCTCGACGGTCTCCTCGATCTGGTCGCGGACGAGGTGGCGCGCACTGGAATCCATGGTGGGAGTTTGAAGGCTGGGCCGAGTGGATACAAGGGGCGGAGCGAGGCCTGTCCGGCCGAGGAGCCACATCGGCTCCACCCCCGGGAGCGCCTCGACGCGTTGTGTATCTTGATCGAACTCGAACGGCCGGAGCATTCGGGCCCGGGCGTCAGACACTCAGGGGGAGAACCACCCATGGCAAACGTGCAGGTCACCTACCAGGAGATGGAGTCGCAGGCCGACAAGCTGACGTCTGCGCAGCAGGAGATCGACTCCTACCTCACCAACCTCAAGGGCCAGGTGGACGGCCTCGTCGCTGGAGGCTTCGTCACCGACTCGGCCTCGGGTTCGTTCCAGACCTCTTACGAGGAGTTCACCTCCGGCGCCAAGAAGACCATCGAGGGTCTCGAGGGCATGGCCCAGTTCCTCAAGAAGGCGGCGGAGACCTTCCGCAACGTCGACACCGAGCTGAGCTCCGCGCTCAAGGGCTGATCGACCCAGAAACCCCACGGGGCCGCTGCCGGCTGGCAGCGGCCCCGTTCTGCGTCCGGGTGACGCAGATCAGGAGAGGGTGGCGACCTGCACGAGCTCGCCGTCGCCCTGGTGCAGCCAGCCGCGGCCCGCGCGCACCGGCCGACCGATCACGTTGCGGGGCAGGCGTACGCCCACCAGGTCGCCGTCGGAGAGTCCCTGCGGGGAGAGCAGCAGTCCCTGACGGCTCTTGCGGGCCTCGACGTTCCACCCGCTGATGCCGCCACTGAGGCCGTCGACGTTGCCCGCCACCAGCAGGAAGGCGTCGTCGCGCCGGCCGCGCACCACGTCGAGGAAGAAGTCGTTGCCGCCGGAGTCGCGCAGCTGCTCCCCGTCGTCGAGCAGCACCAGCACCCGGCCCGTGGCTCCCTCGACCATCTCCACGTACGCGGACGCGGGCGTCGCCGGGTCGGTGACGACGCCGAGCACTCCCTCGCGCCCGGCGAGGTCGCGCAGCGGGCTGGGGCGCGGCGCGACCGCGATGACCTGTCCCCCGGTGGCCAGGTAGGCCTCGGCCGCACCCAGCAGCACCGAGCTGCGGCCCGAGCGCCCCGGACCGGCCACGACGAAGCTGGGAGCCCGGGTCAGGTCGACCTCGTAGGCCTGGAGGTCGTCGCCCCCGACGCCCACCAGCAGGCGCGGACCGACCCGGTCGTGCGGCGGCAGCGCCAGCGCCTGCTCCACCGTGGGCCGCGACGGCAGCACGTCGACCCGGAAGGGTCGGTGACCCTCGCGCGCCCGCGGCGCCTGCGCGGCCAGGCGACGCAACGCGGCGCCCTGGGCCTGCCCGGAGTCGTCGGCGTCGAGGAGCATGACCTGCACCTCCGAGCCGTCGGGGGTGAAGCCGCGACCTGCCGGCACCCGCTCGGGCAACGTACGCGGGTTGAGCCCGACCAGGCCGTAGTCGGAGCGGTCGGCCAGGCGCAGCGCCAGCTTGTTGTCGGTCATCGTCGCGACCCGGGAGTTGCTGCCCAGGGTGCGGTCACCGGTGATGACGGCGTGCACCCCGAGGCTCGCGCCCTCGCGCAGGATGCGGGTCATCGCGTCGAAGAGGGCGTCGACCTCGCCGATGGTGGTCATGAAGCCCTCCCACCGGTCGAGCAGCAGGAGCAGGTGGGGCAGCGGCTCGGCGGAGGCGGCGCGCTGCTCGCTGATGTCGCCGAAGCCCTCCTGCGACATCAGGCGCTGCCGGTCGTCCATCAGGTCAGTGATGCGACTGAGCAGCCGAGCCGCCCGCTCGGGCTCGGTGCGGGAGACCACGGCGCCGCAGTGCGGCAGCTCCGCCAGGGGGTTGAGCGCGCCGTTGCCGCAGTCGAGGCCGTAGAGGTGGACGTCGGCGGGGTCGGTGAGGCGCGCCACCGAGGCCGCGACGGCACGCAGCAGCTGCGAGCGTCCCGACTTCGACGACCCGATCACCAGGAGGTGGCCGTCCTCGGTGAGGTCGAAGGCCGCGGCGCGCTGCTGCTGCAGCGCGGGCAGGTCGACCCGCCCGAAGGGCAGCGGCGGCAGCCCGGTCGGGGCCTGCGGCGAGGTCCACACGTCGTCGGCGAGCAGCTGTTCGGGCAGGGGCGGCAGCCAGGGCCGACGCTGCTCGGGCACCTGCTCCTCCTCCGCCGCCGTCACCACGGCGCGCACCAGCGCGGCGAGGTCGGTGTCGGCGACCTCCTCGTTCGACCCCCGGGCGAGGGGGCGCGGCACGGCATAACCGACGCTCTCCCAGCCGACCCGGCAGACGAAGGGCGGCGGGACCTCGACGGCGACCGCGCCCGGGCGCCGACCTCCGACCCGTCCGGCCTGGAAGCCCTGCAGCGAGCTGGCCCCGGTGCGGGCGTACGCACGACCGGGCGCCGACTTCGGGATGCGGGCCGAGTCGGGCGCACCGATGACGTCGCTGCTGTCGGAGACGTCGGCGACCCGCAGCGCGATCCGCAGGTTGGTGTTGGCGCGGATCTCCGGCGAGACCACGCCGCTGGGTCGCTGGGTGGCCAGCACGAGGTGGATCCCGAGGCTGCGGCCGAGCTGGGCGATGCTCACCAGGCCGCTGACGAACTCCGGCAGGTCCTTGGAGAGCTGGGCGAACTCGTCGATCACGATGAGCAGTCGCGGCAGCGGCGGGCGGTGCGGCTCGCGCAGGCAGAGGTCCTGGTAGTCCTCGATGTCCTTGACCTCGGCCTCGGCGAGGAAGTGCTCGCGGTGCTTGAGCTCTGCCCCCAGCGACGCGAGGGCGCGCTGCACCAGGTGGGGGTCGAGGTCGTTGACCTTGCCCACCGTGTGCGGCAGCTTCACGCACTCCTTGAAGGCGGAGTCGCCCTTGTAGTCGACCAGCACGAAGTTGAGCGCGTCGGGACGGTTGGCGATCGCGAGGCTGGCGATCATCGTCTGGAGCAGCTCGGTCTTGCCCGATCCGGTCATGCCGGCCACCAGGCCGTGCGGGCCGTCGCTGCGCAGGTCGAGGGAGAAGGGGCCCTTGGCGCCGACGCCCAGCACCATCGTCGTGGAGCGCGGCTCGAGCATCCACCGCGAGCGCAGCTCGTCGGGCGTGGGGTCGTCGAGCTGGAGCACCTCGAGCAGGCGGGCGGAGTCGGGGAGGCTGTCGTCACCCTGCTGCGACCCGACGTCCTTCAGCGGCGCGAGGGCGCGCGCCACGCGATCGGCGTACGTCGCGGAGACCACGTCCAGCAGCACCGACTCCAACGTGGGCTCCCCCGAGCGGTGCAGGGTGCCGTGGGTCGCCTGCCCGGGGTCGACCAGAAACGTCGCGGTGCAGCGTTCGGGCAGCGAACGCTCCTCGTCGTCGGTGCAGATGGCGTAGACGCCGACGGCCGGTCCGTCCTCGAGCAGCTGCCGCATCCCGGGCAGACCGCGCACCTGGCGGTAGCCGTGGACCACGACGACGTGCGCCGGGAAGCTGTCGGCGTGCACGCTGCTGGAGTTGTCCGCAGCTCCGCGGCGCTCCTTCACCAGGTCGGCGAGGGCGGCTACCAGGGCGGTTGCGCTGGACTCGTCGTTGCCCACGTGGGCGACGGCGGAGTCGGGGTCGTCGGGGCGCAGGTGCGGCAGCCAGCGCAACCAGTTCCACTCGCTGCCGGCCCGCAGCGAGACGAAGGAGAGGCTGAGGTCGCGGGGGGCGTGGTAGGCAGCCAGCTGCACGACCGACCACCGCACCAGCCCGTTGACCTTCTCCTCCGGCCCGGCGATGCCGACGACGCCGGCCTGGGCCAGGCCCACCCCGACGGGCACCGCGCGCAGCGTGTGCTCCTCGTCGACCTCCTCACCGGTCAGCTTCACCGTGGAGGGCAGGTCGGTGGAGCCCCACCGCAGGACCAGGGCGTCGACGTCGTGGCGGCGGCGCTCCCACAGTCGCCGTCCCGGCAGCGCCGCGGTGCGCAGGGTCTCGGCCGCGTCGGGCATCTCGTGGCGCAGGCGCCGCTGCTCCGAGGCGATCTTGCGCTCGAGGTCGGTCTGCGCCGCTGCCAGCTTCTCCGTGTACTCCTCGACGGCCTGCCGGTGGTCCTTCGCCGACCCGCGACGCTCCGACCAGTAGTTGGCGCCCATCATGATCGGGCTCATCAGCGCGAACATCAGGTAGAACGGCGAGCGCATCACCAGCGCCAGCGTGATGCCGAAGACCATCGGCGCGATCATCGCGATCACGGGGATGCGTCGCGTACGCCGCTCGCCGGGCGCCTTGGGCACCTCGACGGTGGGCGTGAGGTGCAGGGCCCGGATCCGGGGCGGACGCAGGAAGTTCAGCCAGCCCGGCTCGGCCTCCTCGACGGCTGCGTCAGGGCCGTGCGCGGCCCGGAGCTCGACCAGCGAGTCGCCCATCTCGAGCAGGTCACCCGCGGGCCAGACCACCGGCTCCTCCGTGTCGACCGTCTCGCCGTGGAGCACGGTGCCGTTGGCCGAGCCGAGGTCGACCACGCGCACCTCCTCCTCGGTGACCTCGACGGCAGCGTGACGGCGTGACATGGCCTGGTCGCCCCAGGCGAGGTCGCCGCTGCGTCCCACCTCGTGCCGACCGACCGGGAGGGAGAAGACGTGACCGGCGCCCGGACCCCCGACGACGTGCAGCTGCCACCCCTCGGTGGTCAGGCCGCCCTCGCGCGATCCGCCGGGCACCATCGAGAGCACCATGCCGTTGCGGAGTCCGGCCTCGCCCACGGGCACGTCGGGCCGAGCCAACGCCGGGTCGCCCGCCTCGTGGTCGAGCGTCAGCCCGGTCTCGACGCGCAGCGCCTCGGTGAGCCGACCGACCGGGAGCGCGTCGTCGCACTCCGCGACCACGTCGACGTCGTGGGCCGGCCCACGTACCGTCACGTTGATCCGCACGTCATCCTCCTGCGGGAGAGATCCGGAAGGTGTCACTGACCAGGTCGGTGAAGTTGCCGACCCGCGCCCTGACGGTGCAGGACTCCGCCGCGCGGAGCACTCCGACGCGGCGCCCGTTCACGATGGCGAGCGCCCCGTTGCAGCCGTCGGAGAGACCGACGCCGTCGGGCCCCCCGGCCACCTGGCGCAGCAGCTCGGAGGGCGGACCCACGGCCTGGCTGTCGTAGAGCACCCGCACGTCGTCGGGGCGCTCCGCTCCGCGCCACACGGGCAGCAGGCGTAAGCGCACGGAGCCGGAGCCGACCCGCACGTCGCTGGGCACCTCGACCCGCACGTCGGCGAGACGTTGCGCCGGATAGGCCGCACCGACCGGCTGGGAGGCCAGCGCGGCGTCGGTCGACTCCGAGACGCTCGCCAGCCAGTCCTCCAGGGCGCCGGACTCGGCGGGCAGGTCGACCGAGACCTCGGCGCTCACCTCGACCGAACCCTGCCGCGGCACCTCGGTCAGCTCGATCGAGTGCCCGCAGGGCACGCCGATGCCGGTGACCTGCGGCAGGTTGGCGCTGACCTCGACGTCGTCCTCCCAGGCCACCAACGGACACTGGTCGCCCTGGCCGACGGGGGGCAGCACCTCCAGGAACGGACCGGCAAGTGCGGCGGCCTGCGCACCGAAGCGGATGGAGAGGTCTGCGGTGCCGGTCTCCGGGTCGTAGTCGACGCGACGGGTGACCGAGAACCCCGAGGGCAGCGGGTCGTCGACCAGCGTGGCGCTCAACGGACCGGAACCAGCCGTGCTCGGCCCCGCCTCGTCGTCACCGCCCGTGACCAGGCCGACGACGAGCCAGGTCAGGCCCGCCACCAGAGCGAGGACGACCACGCCGACGACCCAGCGCACCCAGGGCCTGCGGCGGCGCTCCTCGGGAGCCACGGCCTGCGGCTCGAGCACCGGACGCGTGTGGGGGCCGACGTTGCGCGCCAGCCCGGTCTCCTGCAGGTCGACGTCGCCGACCGGCAGGGCCGCCTCGACGGCGCCGGGGCGTGCCACCGGGGTCGCCTCGACCGCGGCACCGGGCACGTAGGTCGCACCCACGTCGACGTCGGACGGGAGCTCGTTGACCCGGATCGGACCAGTGGCCGGGGCAGCGTCGACGGGCTCCCAGCGCTCCGGCTCCGGCTGGACCGGGAGTCGAGGGGCGTCGAGCACGTCGTCGGGCAGGCTGCGCAGCTGCTCGGCCGTGCGGGCGGCGGGCAGGCGCAGCGCGGGGTCCTTGGAGAGCATCATCGCGACCGTGCGCCACAACGGGTCGGGCACCGGCAGCCGGGGCGGCGCCATGCTCACGTGGCGGTGACCGACGGTGTGGGCGGTGCCCGGGCCAGCGAAGGGCGTCCGCCCGGCGAGCAGCTCGTAGAGCAGCACGCCGACCGCGTAGACGTCGGAGGCGGCGCTGAAGGTGCCGTGCACGAAGAGCTCGGGCGGCATGTAGCCGGGGGTGCCCAGCAGGCCGGTGGCCATGACCGTGGAGTCCTGGGCCAGGCGGGCGATGCTGAAGTCGGAGAGCCGTACGTCCTGGGCACCGAAGTCGCCCTGGCCCGCGACGAGCACGTTGTCGGGCTTGACGTCGCGGTGCAGGCACCCGGCGGCGTGGGCCGCCGCGAGGGCGTCGAGCACCGCGCACGCCACCTCGACGGCGAGACGGGGGCTGAAGGTGCCTTCCTGCCGGAGTCGGGTGCGCAGGTCGTCGCCGTCGACGAGGTCCATGACGATGGCCAGGTCCTGGCCCTCGACCACGAGGTCGCGCACCCGCACGATCCCGGGGTGGTCGAGGCCGACGAGGATCGACCGCTCCTGGATGAAGCGGGCCACGACCTCGGGGTCGCTGGTGAGCTCGGGGCGGAGCAGCTTGGCGGCGACGACGGAGTCGTCGGAGCGGTCCCGGGCGCGCCAGACCTGCCCCATCGCACCCTGACCGAGGCGGGTGAGGAGCTCGTAGCGGCTGCCCAGCGCCCGGCGGCTCTCCACCTCCACCGCTCTCAGTCTTCCGTGGGCACTGCGAACCACCGCAGCACGGGGTCGCCGGAGGAGACGGGTCGCACGCCCGGGTCCTGGCCCGAGGAGCGCAGCACCACGACCTCCTCACGGTCCAACGCCGAGGCGTCGGTGAAGTCGAGAGGAGGCCCGGCCAGACCCTGGGCCCGGGTGAGCTGCAACCCGGCCAGCGCGTCCTTCACCGCGGCAGGGTCGACGGAGTCGGCCTCGGCCGCCGCGACGACCAGGCCCACCACCGCGTCGTGGCTCGCGATGTCGGCACCGTCGGCCTCCTGGGCGAACGGGGCCGAGCCGAAGAGGTCCTTGGCCTCGGGGTCGCCCGCCAACAGCCGCAGCGCGGCGAAGTAGGCGGCGACGGCCTCGGCCCGGTCACCCTGGCCCAGGCTGGTGGCATCGGTGGCGTCCGTGCCGACGGTGGCCATGTCGCCCATCGTGGTGCCGCCGGCCTCGACGAGCGCCGAGGCGAACTCGGGGCTCAGTGCCTCGGGGGTCAGGTGCACGGGCACGTCCGTGTCGGCGCCCTGCAGGGCAGCGACGAAGGCTGCTTGGTTCGGTGCCGAGGCACCCACCACGACCGAGTCGACGCCGCCGGAGCGAGCCCGGCGTGCGACCTGCCGGGCGAGCTCCTTCGGTCCGGTGGCGTCGAGCGAGCCGGAGGCCGCCGCGTCGACGTCGACCGCGACCCCGTCGCCGGTGACCACGAAGGGCCGCAGGAGCCCGTCGGCGTCGAGCGTCTCCTGGAGGCGCTCGGCGATCGTCGGGTCGTCGGGTCCGGTGGCCCAGACACCGGGCAGGTCGAGCGACGGGTCGCGCAGGTAGGGCGCGACCACCGGGGTGCCGGCGTCGGAGGCGGCCCGCAGGGCGGCCGTCAGGTGGTCACCGGTGGTGGCCACGACGATGCCGGAGACGTCCTGGCCGACGAGGTCGGAGATGGCCGCGCGGGCACCCTCCGCGGTGCCGCGGTCGTCGGCGACCTCGAGCATGACCTCTCCACCGCCCAGCTCGAGCCGGCTCTCGGCCACCTGCGCGCCGGCAGCGGCGGAGAGCAGACCCTCACCCAGACCGTCCTCCGAGCGCAGCGTGACCACGACGCCGATCCGCACGGGATCCTCGGGCGTGGAGTCGGTGATCTCCACCGGCACGCCGCCGACGGGGTCGGCCTTGTCGCTGGGCGAGGTGTCCTCGGAGCAGGCCGACGCCACGAGCGCGAGCGCTGCCAGTGCGGGCAGGGCCCGCAGACGGCGGCTCATGCCCCCACCCGGAACGAGTAGACGGTCGTGTGGACGCTGCCCTCCGGTACGTCGATGCCGAAGACGGGCAGCTCGTCCTGCAGCCGCAGGGCGAGGGCCGTCTGCTCCTGCTCCATCAGCAGGGCTTCGAGCCCCTCGGCCCGCACCCGGCTGAAGGAGGCGGCGGTGTCACTAGCGGAACGGATCTGCTCGTTGGAGACACCCGTGCTGGTCGCGCCGGTGACCAGGGAGCCGAGCAGCCCACTGCCGTTGTTGCGACGCTCGCCGAGGTCGACGAGCACCTTGCGCAGGTCGGCGAGGAGGCGACGCTCGGACGCCTTGATGTTGCGGTTGGAGCTGCTCACGTCGCCGTTGATGGCGCGCACCGCGCGGGAGACACCGGCGGAGAGCTGGCGCTCGACCTGCTGCACGGTGCGGTCCATGCCGCGACGCTGCTGCTTCACGACCCGGCGGCCGTCGCGCAGGATTTCGTCTCCGGTGCCTTCGATCTCCTGCTGCAGCTCGGCGACCAGGCCGCCGACCCGGGTGCTGGCGTCCTGTCCGGCCCGCGAGACCTCGCCCGCTCCGGTGGCGGCGTCGGTGGAGGAGGTCTCGAGCACCGCGACGGCTCCGGCGAAGGCCGCCGAGATCTCCTCGTCGGTGAGGCCGACCTGGTTCTCCTCGAGCTCGTCGACCGCACCCAGCAGCTGCGGCATCGGGGCGGTGGTCGCCGTGCCACCGGCGCACGGACCGGTCAGCTCGGCCTCGGGCACCGAGAGGCTGCGTACGCCGCAGACCAGGGCCAGCACCCGCTGCGACAGCTCGGGCGACTCGGCGTCCAGGAGACCCTCGGCGGTGCTCAGTGCGTCCTCCACCGAACCGGTGAGCTGCGCGACCGAGTCGCTGACGGCCTGGGTGGTCGCGGCGTGGGCCCGCAGCTCGTCGCGCACCGTGACGAGGTCGACCAGTCGACCACCCAGCGAGGCCTCGGGGTAGCCCTCGGCGGGCACTTCCTCCTCACAGCCCACGCCGACGGCGAGACGACTGATCTCGTCGGCCTGCGGGTTGACCGGCGTGAGGGGTCCGGGGTTGCAGGCGAGCTGGCGGATGGCCCGCAGCTGCTGGTCAGCGGTCAGCGGGACGAGACCACGCCGGCCCAGCACGGAGTCGAGCTGGTCGGCGGCCGCGCGCAGCTCTGCGGTGAGGGTGTCGAGCCGCTCCTCGGGCCCGACCCCGCCTTCGGGGGCGAGGGTCGCGTTGGCGTCCCGCAGCAGGTCGACGACCTCCTGGATGACCTGGTCGATCTCGTCGGTGCCACCCCGGCCGAGGCGCTGCGCGCGGCGGTCGATCTCGGCCACCGAGTCGCGCAGGGCGGTGGTGGTGGTGGCGACGTCGCCGACGAGTGTCTCGTCGAAGCGAGCCGCGAAGTCGTCACGGAAGGCGCTCAGGGTCGCGAGGTGGTCGGAGAACTGGGCGCCCACGCCGAGGATCAGGCAGGAGGCCGAACCAGCCGGCGTGCAGGTGCCGTCCTCGGCGACGACGCCGACGGCCCGGGTGAGCTCCTCGGTGACCATGGTGCGGCAGTTGGCGGTCGCCAGCGCCAAGGAGTCGAGCTGGCTGGAGACGGTCGCCAGCTGCTCCATGACGGAGACCTTCTTCTTGGCCGGAGCCGGGGTCAGCGAACACCCGGCAACGTTGCGCGGGGGCGCTGGCTCGGTGTCGGGGTCGCCGAGCAGGTCCTTCACCCGGTCGACGTTTCTCTTCAGGTTGGTCAGCGCGGTGGAGTTGCCCGACTCGAGCTGGTCGCCGATGGAGGTGCTCAGGGCATCCAGGTCAGCGGAGAGGCCGGCCATCGACGTGGAGACCTCACGCGAGCTGGACTGCAGGTTGGCGATCGTGCGAGCCCCCAGCTGGTCGGCGGCACCGCCGAGCTCGCCCTGGATCTGGCCCAGCACGGCGCTGGCCTCGGAGAGCACGCCGTTGACGCTGCCGATGAGCTCGATGGTGCGGGTCTCCAACGCCACGGTGCTGCCGGCCTCGTCGGAGAAGGCGACCTCAAGCAGGCGCTGGACCGACGGGTCGGTGACCAGTCCCGGCTGCACCGAGAGGTCGAAGGTCGGCACCTCGAAGTCGTCGGTGTCGATGACCAGGCGCATCGTCATCGAGGCGGCAAGACGTGGCGGGGCCAGCATCGAGGCCCACTGGACGCGGGCGTTGCTCTCGTCGCCGCGGTCGAGCACACCGTTGGTCACGGCGGCGGGGTTCTGGTCGTCCTTCATCACGACGCTGCCGAAGGAGTCCTTGCCGAGGTCGGCGGAACCCATGACGGTGAGCGGGGCACCCACCAGGGCCCAGCGTCGCTTGGACACGCCGTCGGAGTCGTAGCGCACCTGGCGCGGGCGTACGGTGGTGTTCTGCACCGACACCTCCACGACCACGCGGCCCGACTCCCCCTCGATGTCGGCCAGGTCGGTGCCGCTGCGACCGTCGAGGCGCCACTGTGTCTGCACGCGCACGGGCAGGTCGGAGGCGTGCTCGGCGGCGTCGAGCTCCTCGACGTCGTCGACCACCTCGTCGGACGACTGGCGCACGGCGCGGCTGACGATGGTGCGGACGCGGCCGTCACTGCCCACGCCCACCTCGACACCCTGCAGGACGCGCTCGGGCGCGGCGTGCGCCGGCAGGAGCTGTGTCCCGGTCACCACCCCGCCGGCCAGGACGAGGGCGATGGCCAGACCCCATCGCCCCGGACGCTGCAGCCTGATCCGCTGTCGTCGCATCGACGTCTCCCCCAAGAATGTTGCTGACACACGTGTGCCGCGCCTCAGGACAGGGCACGGCGGTTGCCCAGAGTACCCACCACCACCGAGACCGAAACCGCCCGGCTCCGGCAGGTTTGAATGGTGTCGCCGATAGGTAGCATGCACCCTGCTCGCCTCTCGGTGGCGAGCATCGCGACGCTCAGCCGGTCACGAGGGGGAACAGCTGTGTCAGACGACCTTGCCTACGCGCGGACGGATCTCGATCAACTCGGCACGGAGTTGAAGACCCTCTCCCAGGAGTTGCGCAACGACGGCCAACTCTCTGACGTCGGCGTCGACGAGGTGGCCCACCAGACGGTGGTCGACGCGCTCGGCGACTTCGCCAACGACTGGGACGACAAGCGCGAGGCCCTCGCCGAGTCCTTGGAGGCGATCAGCGAGATGGCCATCAAGGCGTCGGAGACCTTCGGTGAGGCCGACGCCGACCTGGCCAAGGCGGTGCGCGAGGCTTTGGAGGGTGAGCAGTGACCCGCCGCCACGGCAACTGGCACCTCGTGGGCCGCGACAGCGACCCCGTGCCCGCCAGTGAGTACGACGTCAACCGCGTCGCCCGCACGTACGAGAAACGCGGCGAAGACCTGCGCGAGGCCCACGGCGCCCTGACCCGTCTCTCCCGCCTCGACGGGTGGCGCGGCGACGCAGCAGAGACCTTCGCCGAGTCCGCCGACGACCGCGTCAAGGACCTCGACAAGGCCGCCACCAAGTACGAGGACGCCGGCGAGGCCCTGCGCACCTACGCCCTCGCCGTCGAGACCGCCCGCGAGGAAACCAAACGCGCCCTCGACGACGCCGAGGAAGCCGACGCCCGACGCCGCGCCAACGAAGGCGACCCCCTCGCCGGCGTCACCGAACCCACCGACCAACAGATCGACGACGCCGAGCGCCAGAACCGTCGACACGCCAACGCCCTCACGGCCCTCAACGCCGCCGAGGGCAAGGTCAACGACGCCATGAGCAACCTCGCCACGGCCGCCTCGACCTGCGCCAGGAAGATCCGCGCAGCCTCCGACTCCTTCAAGGACCACTGGTTCAAGGACGACTTCGTCCGCAAGAACCTCGGCGCCTTCGAGCTCGTCATCAAGGCGCTCGAGATCGCAGCCGTCGCCATCGCCGCCATCGGGCTTGTGGTGGCCCTCTGCTTCACCGCACCCGCCTGGCTGGTTGCGGGACTCTTCGTCGCCGGGATAGCCGCGGCAGCGATCTTGGCCGGCACACGAACGATGTTGGTCCTCAGCGAGGCCGGGGACCACACCTGGGCCGACGTCGGGTGGGACGTCGTGGGCATCGGTCTCGCGGTCGTCGGCGGGCGCGCGGTGTTCAGCCTCGGTCGACAGAAAGGGGCACTGGGCCGCACCTTCGCCGCACTCCGCACCGCTGCGAGGAGCTCGGCGGCAGCGCGGATGACCCCCCTCCCGCGCTTCATTCTGCGGTTCAAGGGCGGCCAGGGCATCGCCGGGCGCCTGATCCGCGGCTTCGACGAGTTCCGCATCCGCGGTCTGGCCGCCCCCGCCATCCGACAGATCGACGAGATCGCCAACCTCAAGGTCGGCTGGGGAGCGCGCCTCAGGGTGCTCGACAAGGACATGGCCACCATGCGCGCCCAAATCGCGGCCCTCGACGACCTCACCCTCCCGGGCGTCAACGTCTCCAAGATCACTCAGAACCTGGACGGCCTGCGCGACGCCCTCGGTCCTGCCATCCGGTGGAACCTCATCAACACGGGGGTGTCGGCCGACTCCGCCGGCGACCTGGCGGGCTGGTCGGTCAGCGGAGCGGTGAAGGACGAGATGGAGACGGCGCACTGGCGCGTCACGGTCGCCGGTCGATGACGCCTGCCCCGGCACGCGAGCCCGTGCTCAGACCGGGCCAGTTCGGCGGACTGGCGATCCCCGATGCCCGTGAGACCCGGATCTGGGTGGACGAACGCGGAGCGGTGATGATGCGCCGCCCCGGCATCGATCCGACCGAGGTGGCGGCCCCCAACGAGATCACCAAGGTGGCCGTCGCCGACGCCACCCAGGTCAACGAGCGACATTTCGTCCCGTGGGCCAATCGCGGACTCGTGCTGCTCATGTCGCAGAGCCGGTGCGTGGCGGCCTTCAACCTCAGGGACCTGGGCAGCGGATCGCCCCCGCCCTTCCCCGACGATGCGACCTTCCGGGCGATCAACGGTCTGGATGCCTTCGCCGACGGGCTCGGTCTCTTCGTCGAGCCGGCCGACCCAGCCGAGGTCCGCCGCGCTCGCAGGCTGCGTCAACGCCACCTGCTGCCCCTGCGCGACCCACGCCAGAACCCTCGCTGGCCGACGTGGTGGGGGGTCTTGGCCTGTGTCGTGTGCTTCCTGGCGCTCCCCGCCATTGATTCCGGGTCCTCGGCACTGGGGTGGCTGACAGTGCTGGCGGCGTGTGCCGTCGTCACACCGTTGGTGTGGCGTTTCCACGCCCGCCGGCGCCACTGGCTGCACCTGGTCACCACACCGCCACCTGCCGACGGCCGCCGGGTCGTGCGCCCACAGCCCCCGGCAGAGTTTGCAACCGCGTTCATGGCGCAGACCGAGGTGCAGGTCGGACCCCGCGACATCGTGGTCCGCGCCGCCGACCAGGAGAGGTGGCTGCCCGGTCCGGCCGCGGGAGGCGTCACCCACGCCGTCGTCGGCCCGCGACACCTCGTCCTCGAGGACCACCGGGGCCGGGGCCTCGTGGGACTCCAACCCTCGGTGTGGGGCGCCAGCCTCGACGACATCCTCCGCAGCCTGCATGACGTCGGCGTCGAGGTCCGCGAGAGCTCGTTGCCCGACTCTCGGAGGATCGACTACATGGCCACCGAGTTGGACGCCACCCAGAGTTACGTGATTACCAACGACTACGAGAACGCCAGCGACGACAGCAACGTGGCCCCCATGCTTCCCTACGTCGCGCTAATCGTCCTCGCCATCGCGTGTGTGGTCCTGGCGGCAGTCGACTTCCCCCTCGGGCTCGTGCCGCTGCTGCCCTGGCTGGCGCTCCAAGCGCTCGCCATCCGCGCCACCTGGACCCTGTCGCACTGGTCAAAGAGCCAAGGCCGACCGGCCGACCCTTCAGCAGCACGAAAGACAGGAGGAGTCCGATGACCGACGTGGGAAGCGGCAAGCCATCCCGTCGGCAGCCGTCCATGGCCCCTGCCCCGGCACGCGAGCCCGTGCTGCGGGCAGGCCTCTTCGGCGGACTGGCGATCCCTGACGCCCGTGAGACCCGGATCTGGGTGGACGAACGCGGAGCGGTGATGATGCGCCGCCCCGGCATCGATCCGTTCGAGGTGGCGGCTCCCGGCGAGGTGACCAAGGTGGCGGTCGCCGCAGCCGACCAGATCCGCGAACGTCGCTTCACGCCCCACGCGCGACGCGGTCTGGTGCTGCTGATGTCCGAGAGTCGGTGCGTGGCGGCGTTCAACCTCGTCGACCTGGGCTCGACAGCCCGCTTCCCCGACGATGCGACCTTCCGGGCGATCAACGGTCTGGATGCCTTCGCCGACGGGCTCGGTCTGTTCGTCGAGCCGGCTGACCCCACCGAGGTCCGCCTCGCCCGCAGGCTGCGTCAACGCGACCTGCTGCCCCTGCGCGACCCACGCCACAACCGCCGCTGGACCAGCGCACTCGGGCTGGCCGCCTGGGTCGCATCGTTCCTGGTGCTCCCCGCGGCCGGCGAGGACTCCCCCCTGCGATGGCCGGCAGCCGCCCTCGCATTCGCCCTCGTCACAGTCTTGGTGTGGCAGTTCCACGCCCGACGCCGCCATTGGCTCCACCTCGTCACCACCCCCACCCCCGCCGACGGACGCCAGGTCATCCGCCCCCAACCCCCTGCCGAGCTCACGACCAAGTTCCTGGCCCGGACCGAGGTCCAGCTCGGACCCCGCGACATCGTCATCCGCGCAGCCCACCAGGAACGGTGGCTGCCCGGCCCGGAAGCGGGCGGCATCACCCAAGTCGTCGTCGGCCCCGACCACCTCATCTTCGAGGACCACCAAGGCCGGGCCTTCGTGGGACTCCAGCCCTCCGTGTGGGGCCCCAGCCTCGAGGTCCTGCTCCGGGGCCTGCGCGACCTCGGCATCGGGGTCCGCGAGAGCCCGATGCACGACAGTCGACTGATCGACTACATGGCCGCCGAGCTCGACGTCACAGCTCCGTACGTGATCACCGACGACTACGAGAACGCCAGCGACGGGAGCGTCGTGGTCCCCTGTCTCCCCTACCTCGCCCTGTTCCTCCTCGGTCTCGGCTGCGTGATCCTGGCGGCAGTCGACTTCCCCCTCGGGCTCGTGACGCTGCTGCCCTGGCTGGCGCTCCAGGCGCTCGCCATCCGCGCCACCTGGACCCTGTCGCACTGGTCAAGGAGCCAAGGCCGACCGGCCGACCCCTCAGCAGCACGAAACACAGGAGGAGAACGATGACCGACCTGGTGATCGGCGGGCTTTCCCGCTGGCTGCCGCTGGATCTCGAGGCGGACGCCGACGAGTACGCCGCGCGCCTGGCCCAGGAGTATCCGCGCACGAGGCACGCGGAGCTGGTGGCGAGCGGCGTGGCCGGCATGGCGGCGCGGTTCCGACAGGCCCAGCAGGAGGCGGAGGCAGAGGGGGATTCGGTGCTCGTCGCAGCCTGGCTCTTCCTGCGTGCCGATGACGACCTCTCGCCGCTGGCGCACGCCACCCTGCAGGGGCTCGCGCTGCCACCCGGCGAGGAGACGGTGGAGGCAGTGATCGAACGCCTGCTGCGCGAGGAGGACGAGGTCTACCAGGAACCGGAGGTCCGCGACCTGACGACCGAGTCGGGCCCGGCCACCTTCCTCCGCTACCGCCCGGTCGACCACTCCGGGGCGGAGCGCGTCGTCCACGAACGCAGCTGCGTGCTGTGGATGCGCCCCGACCGAGGACTGGTCGCCATCCTCGACGCCTACACCGACGACCTGATGGCGGGCCGCGAGGTGCCCGAGGCACTGGCGCAGCTCGCCGAGGGGGTGAGTGGACTGTGAACCGCACGACCAGGACCGCCGACAGCTGGCAGATCATGCTCCCGCCCGGATGGGTCACCGTGCCGACCGACCCCGAGAAGTCGCGTGCGGCCGTGCATGCGGTCGGTGCGCGGCTGGTCCGTGACAAGCACCGTGACGAGCTGGTCAAGGCGCGCATCGAGGTCGAGCAGACGCTGATGGCCCAGGTCGAGCAGGCGCGCAAGCAGGGCGCCGCTGCCGTGCACAGCCTCGTCGAACCGATCCGCGGTGTGCCGGTCTCGGCCTCCCTCGTGGTCACCGAGCTGACGCTCCCGACCGACGAGGAGATGAAGTCTGGTCTGGCGCAGGTCTTCGGCAACGCCGTCGGGGTGCTGGAGAACGAACAGGTCGAGATCGCCGGGCTGCACGGCCTGCGACGCCGTCGCCGCGCGCCGATGGAGCTGCCCGAGGGCACGCCTGCCGACATGGAGGCGTGGGAGACCCACCTCGACTACGTGTTGGCCACCGGGCCCGACGACTACCTGCTGCTCAACTACGCGACCGTCACCGACCCGATCGCCGACGAGCTGGTGGTGCTCTTCGACGCCATCACCTCGACGCTGCACCGCACCGAGACGCCGACGCCGTCCGGCTGAGCGGGCGGCCCGGGCCGGTGGATCTGGCCGGTGGATCAGGCCGGGTCGGTCTGCCGGGCGGCCCACCACTCACGCAGCGCGGCCTCCGCGGCCTCGGGGCTCTGCGGTCCCTCGTCCAGGCGCAGCTCCAGCAGGAACTTGTAGGCCTCGCCGACCTCGCGGCCCGGCGGGATCCCGAGGATCTCCATGATCTGGGTGCCGTCGAGGTCGGGCCGCACGGCGGCCATCTCCTCCTGCTCGGCGAGCACGGCGATGCGGGCCTCGAGGTCGTCGTACGTCCGTCGCAGGCGCGCCGCCTTGCGCGCGTTGCGGGTGGTGCAGTCCGCCCGGGTCAGCACGTGGAGCCGCTCGAGCTGGTCGCCGGCGTCGCGCACGTAGCGGCGCACGGCGGAGTCGGTCCACTCCCCCGAACCGTAGCCGTGGAAGCGCAGGTGCAGCTCGACGAGCTGGCCCACGGCGTCGATCTCGTCGTTGGAGAAGCGCAGCGCCTTCATCCGCTTGCGGGTGATCTTGGCGCCGACCACGTCGTGGTGGTGGAAGGTGACGGTGCCGTCGTCGAGGAACTTGCGGGTGCGCGGCTTGCCGACGTCGTGCATCAGCGCCGCGAAGCGGGCGACGAAGTCGGGGCCGCCCCCGAGACGCTCCTCCTGGTCGATGGTCTGCTCGAGCACGGTGAGCGTGTGCTCGTAGACGTCCTTGTGGCGGTGGTGCTCGTCGCGCTCCAGCGCCAGCGCCGGCAGCTCGGGCAGCACCAGCTCGGCCAGTCCGGTCTCGACCAGGAGCGTCAGACCCCGACGCGGCCAGGGGGCGCAGATGAGCTTGACCAGCTCGTCGCGCACGCGCTCGGCGGAGATGATCTCGATGCGCGAGGCCATCGCGCGCATCGCCTCGACCACCTCGGGGGCCACGTCGAAGCCGAGCTGGGCGGCGAAGCGGGCAGCGCGCATCATGCGCAGCGGGTCGTCGGAGAAGGAGTCCTCCGGACGCCCGGGCGTACGCAGCACGCGGTGCGCGAGGTCGACGACACCGCCGTGGGGGTCCTCGAAGGCCCGCTCGGGCACCTTCACCGCCATCGCGTTGACGGTGAAGTCGCGTCGTCCCAGGTCGCCGGCGAGCGAGTCGCCGAAGTCGACCTCGGGCTTGCGGGAGTCGGGGTCGTAGGACTCGGCGCGGTAGGTGGTGATCTCGACCTGCCAGTCGCCCTTGCGGCAGCCGATCGTGCCGAACGCACGACCCATGTCCCAGGTGGCGTCGGCCCACCCCTTCAGCAACCGCTCGGTCTCGTCGGGTCGCGCGGAGGTGGTGAAGTCGAGGTCGTTCTGCAGACGACCGAGCATCGCGTCGCGCACCGGGCCGCCGACGAGGTGGAGCTCGTGCCCGGCAGCGGAGAAACGCTCACCCAAGGGGTCGATGATCTCACCGATCCGGTCGAGCTCGGCGCCCACGCGGGCCTGGATCTCCACCATGGTCGGGGCGGGGGGCAGGGCGGCGTCGGACACGAGGAGCCAGTCTAGGCCACGTCGGCACGGGTCCCACCGTCGTCGCGAGGCCTCCCGGCGCACCGGGGTGGTGGCAACTAGAGTCGAGCCGTGCTCCGCCGCTCTCCGATGACGTCCGCGTGCGCGCTCGTGGTCTCGCTGGGGCTGCTGGGCGCGGGCACCGCGACCGGTGCCAGCCTTTCGGCTGCCGCCGTGCCCGTCACCGGGGTCGTCGCAGGGCGTACGCCCGTGGCCGCGGTCGAGGTCGAGACCGCCGACCCGTTGACGGTGCGGATCGAGGAGATGAGCCCCGCCGTGCTGACCGGCGGCGGCGCGGTGACCCTCTCGGGCACCGTCACCAACGCCAGCGACGAGACCTGGACCGAGATCAACCTGGCACCCTTCCGCAGCGCCTTCCCGATCACCGACACCGCGACCCTCAACGCGGCCGCCGCCCTGCCCGACGACGCCTACGTGGGCGACCGGCTCACCGACGTCGCGGCGATCCACAAGATCGACGAGCTGGCTCCCGGCGCCTCGGCCTCCTTCACCACCCGGATCCCACGCGAACGGCTGGGCAGCTCGCCCGGCGTCTACTGGGTGGGCGTGCACGCGCGGGGCGTCACCGAGACCCAGCCGCGCGACGTCTTCACCGACGGCCGGGCGCGCACCTTCCTGCCGGTGGCCGACCGGGCGACCTCGCGCCTGCCCACGGCCGTGGTGCTGCCGATCCGTCTCCCGGTGGAGCACACCGCCGACGGGCAGGTCGACGGCACCGGTGACTGGGCGGCGCTGCTGGCCCCCGACGGTGAGCTGGGCGCCGTGCTCGAGACGGCCCGCGACCTCGAGGGCCAACCCGTCACCTGGCTGCTCGACCCGGCCGTGCCGCACGCGGTCGCCCGACTGGCGGCCGGCAACCCGGCCCGCACCGTCGAGGCCCTGCCCACCGAGCCCTCCGAGTCCCCCCAGCCGGAGGACGAGCTCGCGCCCGACGAGACCACCGCCCCGGTGATGCCCACGCCCGGCGAGGAGGCCACCGCCAACGAGGAGCCCGCCACCGACGCGCTCACCGAGGCCGCCACCACGTGGCTCGACGACTTCACCGACGTCATGGCCGACGCGGAGGTGTTGAGCCTGCCCTACGGCGACATCGACGTCACGACGGTCGCCGAGACCCGACCCCAGCTGGTCGACGACGCCTGGACCCGCTCCGAGCAGGTGCTCGAGGCGCTCGGGATCGACGCCACCCCCACCATCGCCCCGCCCGACGGACAGCTCTCCCGTGGTGCCGTGGAGGCGGCCGCGCCCGACGGCCTCGTCCTGCTGGCCGAGTCGGGCCTCGTCGAGGACGAGGGCCCCAGCCCCACAGCGGGCACCCTTCTGGGTCGGCGGTTCGCCGCCACCTCCGCGGGCGTCGCTGCGGGCGGTCCCGGCCCCGAGTCGCCCGGCACGCCCGTGGGCGTACGCCAGCGCGTCGCGGCCGAGGCGGCGCTGCGCGACGTGACCGGCGACCCGAACCCGCTCGTCGTCACGCCTCCCCGGGAGTGGGAGATGACCGACGGCGCCGGGCCGCTGCTCGACCTGCTGTCGGGACCCCGCTTCCGTCTCCAGGGCGTCACCACCCTGGTCCGCGCCGCCCAGGGACCCACGCTCGGGGCCCGCTCGCTGGTCTCCCCCGCTGCGGACGGGCGCGACGCCCACGTGCCCGCGACCACGGTGCGCTCGGCGGTCCAGTGGGTGCGACGGGCCGCGCTGCTGGAGTCGGTGCTGACCAACCCGGCGGGCTTCGACGCGCAGGTGCGCGACGTCGCCCTGACCGAGCTCTCGCACCACACGCGGCGCCACCCGGAGGACGCGGCCGCCCGGATCGAGGCGGGGCGTGACCAGGTCGAGGACCTGCTCGGCGCGATCACCATCAGCGGCCCGGCCTCGGCGACCCTCTCGGGCGACTCCGGCACCATCGGCACGACCCTGACCAACGACCTCGCGGTGCCGGTGACGGTCAACGTCGAGGTCGATCCCGCCTCGGAGATCTCCGTGGAGGTGCCCAACCCGGTGGCGATCGCGCCCCAGTCGCGGCGCCGGATGCTGCTCCAGACCTCCGCGAGCCGCGAGGGCGTCCAGTCGCTCACCCTGCGCCTCGCCGACGAACGGGGCCGGCCCCTCGGCGGTGAGCTCTCGGTGCAGGTGCGTGCCTCCCAGGTCGGCGGACTGCTGTGGCTGATCATGGGCGTCGGCGGCGTCGTGCTCTTCGGCGCGATCGCGGTCCGGTGGTTCCGCCGCGGGCTCTCGGTCCGGGGCAAGCGGTTGGACGCCGCTCCTGAGCCGGCACCGGGCCCCGCTGCTGCCACCGGCGAGGCGGAGCAGGCATGACCGATCGCCCCGACGCGTCGACCGACGCCCAGACCGACGAGGCGATGGCCGAGCCCATGGACGAGATCGCCCCGGGCCGCTCGCGCACCGCGATGCAGGGCATCCTCGCCTCGAGCGCCCTGATGGCGGTCGGCACCCTCTTCTCCCGCTTCTCCGGGCTGATCCGCTCGGTGCTGCTCGCCGCGGCGCTGGGCAGCGCCACGATCGCGGCCGACGGCTACACCGTCGCCAACACGATCCCCAACATGCTCTACATCCTGCTGGCCGGCGGCGTCTTCAACGCGGTGCTGGTGCCCCAGCTGGTGCGGGCGTTGAAGAACGACCCCGACGGCGGCGAGGCCTACACCCACCGGATCATCACGCTCGGGTTGCTCTTCCTCGGCACCGTCACGGTGCTGCTGGTGGTCTTCGCCCCGCTGCTGATGCGGGTGGTGCTCGACGGCAAGTGGTTCGACGACGACCTGGCGGTGGCCCTGGACTCCGTCATCACGCTGGCCCGCTGGTGCCTGCCGCAGGTCTTCTTCTACGGGATGTTCACGCTCGTGGGGCAGGTGCTCAACGCCCGCGGCAGCTTCGGGCCGATGATGTGGGCGCCGATCGCCAACAACCTGATCGCCGTCGGCGTGCTCGCCACCTACCTGTTCACCTACGGTCCGGTGGCCGGGCTCGTCGCCGACGGTCACTTCACCGACGGCCAGATGGCCCTGCTCGGCCTGGGCTCCACGGTGGGGATCGCGGTGCAGCTGCTGGTGCTGCTGCCGTTCCTGCGGCGGGCGGGCTACCGCTTCCGCCCGCGCTTCGACTTCCGCGGCACCGGCCTGGGCCACACGCTGCGCCTGGGCATCTGGACCGTGCTCTTCGTGGTGGTCAACCAGGTCGCCTACGTCGTGGTCGTGCGGCTGCTCTCCGACGGCACCGCCAGTGGCGAGGCCGGTCAGTTCGTCTACTCCAACGCCTACATGATCACGCTGCTGCCGCACGGGGTGATCACGGTGTCGCTGGTCACCGCCCTGCTGCCGCGCCTGTCGGCCTTCGCCGCGGAGCACGACGGTCGCTCTTTGGGCCGCACGCTGACCTCGACGCTGCGCACCGCCCTGCTGATGGTGCTGCCCTTCGCGGCGGTGCTGCCGATCCTGGGCACCGACGTGGCCAACGTGCTCTACGGCTACGGCGCGTCGAAGGGCGAGGCCTCCGCCTACGCCGGGGCGTTGGCGTTCTTCGGCGTGGCACTGGTCTTCTTCACCGTCCACTACTTCATGCTGCGGGGCTTCTACGCGCTCGAGCGGACCCGCACGGTCTTCCTCATCCAGCTCGTGGTGGCGGGGGTCAACATCACCGCCGCGCTCGTCTTCACCGCCCTCGCGCCCGCCGGCCACGGACCCGCGGCGCTCGCTGCGGCGTACGCGAGTGCGTACGCCTGCGGTGCGGGGGTCAGCTGGCTGGTGCTCCGCCGAGCCCTCGGTGGCCTGGACGGGCCGCGGATGCTCCGCTTCGCCGTGCGGATCGGGCTCGTCACCGCGGTGGCCTCCGCGGTGTCGTGGGGGGTGTGGTGGCTGCTGGGCGGTTCCGACGCGGTGCCCACGCCGGCCACCTCCTTCGTGCGCGGTGCCGTGGTGGGCGTGGTGCACCTGGGGCTCTTCCTCGCCCTGGCCCGACTCCTGCACATCCGCGAGCTGACCGAACTGCTCGGACCTCTGCTCACCTCCGTGCGTCGGCGCCTGCCCGGGCGGTGATCCGGGCCTAGGATGACCCGGAAGGGGCACCGCTGCCCGGACCACGAGACCTGGAGGGACGTGTCAGCCTCGATCCGAGCCGGTGACGTCCTGGCCGGGCGTTACCGGATGGTGGACCTCCTCGGCGAGACCGAGGGCGGGTGGTTCTGGTGTGCCCACGACGAGGTGCTGCACCGACCGGTCGCCGTCCACCTCCTCGGCGCCGACAACGATCGCGCCACCACGCTCATGGACGCGGCCCGCCGCGCCGCGGTGCTCGACGACCGGCGCAACCTGCGCGTGCTCGACGCCGACACCACCGACTCGCTCGCCTTCGTCGTCAACGAGTGGGGCCAGGGCGAGTCGCTCGACCTCGTGCTGGCCGAGGAGCCGATGCTCCCCCAGCAGGCCGCCTGGGTGGTGGCCGAGGTCGCCGACACCATCGCCCGCGCCCACGCCGCCGGCGTCTCCCACGACCACCTCGTGCCCGAGCACGTGCTCCTCGACGAGCACGGCGAGGTGCGCATCATCGGTCTCGCGGTCGACGCGGCCCTGCACGGCGTGCCGACGATGCGCCCGGAGGAGGACGTCACCCACCTCGCCTCCCTGCTGTACGCCTGCCTGACGGGCCGCTGGCCGGGCCCGGGTGCCTCCGTCGTGCCCGCTGCACCCACCGAGCACGACGGCACCGTGCTGCGCCCCCGGCAGGTGCGCGCCGGGATCCCGCGGCCCCTCGACCGGATCTGCGACGAGATGCTGCTCGGCGGACAGCACTCGCGCTCCCTGGGCCTCGGCGCGATGCTGGGCCACCGCGACGAGCACGACCTGACCACCCCCGACGGGGTGCGCGACGCCCTGCTGGAGTTCCTCGGTGACCCCGGCGCCCAGGTGCCGCCGGAGGCCGGGGCCGGGACGGCCCGTCGCGGCGTGGTGCCGGTGATGCCCCCCGTGCCCGCCGCGGAGCAGACCGTCGCGATCGCCGGCGACGACCTCACCGCCCGGGCGGACGCCCACCCCCGTCCCGACGACCGGGCGGAGCCCGAGGTGGAGACCGGGGAGACCCCCGCCGTCGACCCCGTGGAGGTGCCCACCGAGGCCGGCATGCCGGTCTTCCACGACGGCGACGTCGACGACGTGGAGTGGATGCGCGCCCGGGCCCACAAGCCCGCGCCGCCGCCGGAGTTCGAGCAGCCCGAGGAGCGTCCCCTCTTCGCCCCGGAGGGCGAGAACGGGGCCGGGTGGCGTCACCGCACCCACACGCCCCCCACGCCCCCGCGCTCCGACGACTACTGGCCCTGGGACACCGGCCACCCCTCGTCGCTGACCGGTTCGGGCTTCGTGCCGCCCGTGGCGGAGCCGGTGCCCGGACGTACGTGGATGCGGCTGGCGTGGATCGTGGGCATCGCCGCGCTGGTGCTCCTGGCCGTGGTGGCCGCCTACCAGCTCGGGCTCGGGGCCAACGACGACCCGCCCCCGGCCGACGACGAGATCCCCGCCGCCACCCCGACCGGTGAGCCCACCACCGCGGTGGCGGCCACCGCCACCGACTTCGACCCGGAGGGCGACCCGCCGGAGGAGTATCCCGAGGACGCCCCGCTCGCCGTCGACGGCGACCCCGCCACCGCGTGGGGCACCCAGACCTACGCGCAGCAGTTCGGCCCCGGCGGCCTCAAGTCCGGCGTCGGCCTGGTGCTCGACCTCGGGGGCAGCCAGGACGTGCGCCGGGTCCGGATCACCGTGCGCGGCGGCGACACCGCCGCCCAGGTCTACGTCACCGACGGCGCGCCCACCGACCTCTCCGGCCTCGAGCCCGCAGGGGCCGGCACCGGCAACGACGTGATCACCGTCGACCTCGACGACGTGAGCGGCAGCCACGTCGTGGTCTGGCTGACCCGGGTGCCGCTGGGCGCGGACGGCTTCCGCGGGGAGGTCGCCGAGGTCGAGGTGCTGCGGTGAGCGGTCCGGGCTCGCCGGACCCCGACACCCGCACCGACGCCGAGCTCCTCGCCGCCCACGTGGCCGGCGACCCCGACGCCTTCGCCACCCTCGTGGGGCGCCACCGCGACCGGCTCTGGGCGGTCGCCCTGCGCACCGCCGGCAACCGCGAGGACGCCGACGACGCGCTGCAGGACGCCCTGGTCTCCGCCTTCCGCCGGGCCGCCTCCTTCCGCGGCCAGTCGTCGGTGACCACGTGGTTGCACCGGATCGTGGTCAACGCCTGCCTCGACCGCATCCGCCACCAGAAGGTGCGGGCCGCCCAGCCGCTGCCCGACGACGTCGACCGCATGACGCCGGCCGCGACCGGCGCCGGCGGCGAGGCGCAGGACCCCGCCGAGACGGTCGTACGCTCCGAGCAGCGCCGCCGCGTCGTCGCCGCCCTCGCCGCGCTGCCGCCCGAGCACCGGGCCGCCCTGGTGCTGGTCGACATGGAGGGCTTCTCCGTCGCCGAGGCCGCGAAGGTCCTGGGCTGCCCGACCGGCACCGTGAAGTCGCGCTGCGCCCGCGGTCGCGCCAAGCTGAGGACGCTCCTGCTCGACGCCGGGGTGGAGCCGCCCCGCCCACCGCCGCCGGGGAACCCCGCGCCGCCGCCCGACGTCAGATCTCCAGCAGCCCCCACGCCCCCGCCCGCCCCTGAAGGAGGTGCCACCCCGTGAGCCGCGACCTGCCGGACGACCCGATCGACGAGTCGGTCGAGGAGGCGCGCGACGAGGAGGTGCGCGCGCTGCTCGCCGACGCCCGCGTCGACGAGCCCGTGCCCGCCGACGTGGCCGCGCGGATCGACGACGTGCTCGCCGGGCTGGTGGCCGAGCGCGAGGCGACGACCTCGGGCGTGCAGGACGCACCCGCCTCCACGGGCGCGGTCGTCGACCTCGCCTCGGCCCGCAGGCGCAGGCGTACGTGGTTGGGTGCGGCCGCCGCAGCCGCAGTGGTGGTCGCGGCGAGCGCGGCCCTGCCTGACCTGATCGGCGGGGGCTCCGGCGACTCCGACGTCAGCGTCGCCGACCAGGTGGACCCCCGCGATCGCACCAGCCAGGCCTCCCCGTCACCGTCGACCCCGGGCGGGCAGGCGGGCAACCCTGTCGTGCTGACCCGGGAGGGTCTCGCGGAGCAGCTGGAGGCCCACCTCGCGGCGCGCGCCGTGGTCGACGAGCTCGAGGCACCGGTCCCGACGTCGGGAGGGGCCGCCTCGGAGGTGCCGCCGGAGGCGGACGGGCAGCTGAGCGCGCGTCCGCAGCGGCGCTCCACCCACCGCTTCCCCGCCTCGGGAGGGTGTGCCTGGCCCGGCCCGGGCACGCGGGAGGCGGCCACCTTCGACGGTGAGCCGGCGACCCTGGTGACCCGACGGAGCGCGGCGGGCACGGTCGTCCGCGTCGTCACCTGCGCCGACGGGGAGAGCACCGTGGCAGCGCGCCTGGTGCTCGACTCCGACCGGTGAGCAGCCCCCTGAACAACGGATGAACGACCCGCGGCACTCGGGGACCTCGGGAACAGCCAGCACCTAGGATCGGTTGTGCAGTCGTGCGACCGCGCCGCGGTCGGCAGCCCTCAATCTCCCGACACCTCAGGAGTCACCGTCGCCATGAGCGAGACCCAGCCGCGCAACGTCATCATCATCGGCTCCGGCCCCTCCGGCTACACCGCCGCCGTCTACGCCGCCCGCGCCAACCTGGCGCCGCTGGTCTTCGAGGGCTCCGTCACCGCGGGTGGCGCCCTGATGAACACCACCGAGGTGGAGAACTTCCCGGGCTTCCGCGACGGCATCATGGGCCCGGCCCTGATGGACGAGATGCGGGCCCAGGCCGAGCGCTTCGGCGCCGAGCTGGTGACCGACGACGTCGTCGAGGTCGACCTGACCGGTGACGTGAAGGTCGTGAAGACCTACGACCAGACCTACACCGCGCGCTCGGTGATCCTGGCGACCGGGTCGGCCTACCGCAAGCTCGGGCTGCCCCGTGAGGACGAGCTCTCCGGCCGCGGCGTCTCGTGGTGCGCCACCTGCGACGGCTTCTTCTTCCGCGACAAGGTGATCGCGGTCGTCGGCGGTGGTGACTCCGCCGTCGAGGAGGCCACCTTCCTCACCCG
>NZ_JADCSA010000462.1 GCF_015070385.1 Nocardioides malaquae
CACAAAACTAAAGGCTAATTAAATTAGCTTTCAGGGAGTTGCAACCAAGTATACGGATTATTATACTTGGCTAAAGACCGAGTCGTACGTCAAAAATACATGCCGTTTTTGTTGTACGACATGGCTATCTGACAAAGTACAAATTAGCCTTAAGATACAGGTTTGTGCTCCCTTCCCAATCGTTGCTCCATTGCATTATCTGAGGTTTCAGCACAATCATGCAATATTTTTCTTTTGTAAAGTCTGGCTAGGTAGTAGAAGCAAGTTA
>NZ_JADCSA010000463.1 GCF_015070385.1 Nocardioides malaquae
TCATTGCCACGTATATGGAAAAAGAGCAATGGATGGCGCTTCTGAAAAAGTTTCAGGCCTATTTTAAATCAGAGCCCGATAAGCTTTACGAATATGCCAAACAGGTTGAAGAAGGTTTACAAGCCTTGACACCAATAGTTAATACGGAAGCAGATGTTAATTTTAGTATCGAAATTTTGAATCAAGCCTTAGCAGCCTGGAAAACGAATTGGGATACCGAGTGGGGTGGCGACAAGGCAAACGAAAAATTTATGCTGCCAGTGCGTTT
>NZ_JADCSA010000464.1 GCF_015070385.1 Nocardioides malaquae
AAACTGTAGCGTATTCTGAAGGATTTACCACATTCATTGCATTTGAACGGCTTCACTCCCATGTGGCTCATCACGTGTCTCTCCAAATAGAACGTTTTGGCAAAGCATTTCCCACAAACATCACAAACCATGTGAGTTTTCAGGTGAAGTTCAAACTCCTCCTCTGTCTCAAAGTGCATCCCACACAGCCCACAGTCATCTTTAGGGTGATTTTCCAGATGATTCACCAATGAGGCTTTGGAGAAAAAATCCTTCCCACACACTTTA
>NZ_JADCSA010000465.1 GCF_015070385.1 Nocardioides malaquae
TAGCACTAATATTAGCTGTCCTCTCTGCTTCTGCCTTCAGCAGGGAGACTTCTGAGGATGCCGAACAGCTAGCTCAAACGTTTCTGGGGAGCGAGTGGTTACCGTGATCCTCTCCCACCCCCAAGCTGAGAACGGGAAAGAACAGCATGTATGAGCAGAGGCACATTACAAGCTGGTAGTGCACACACTTGGTTCGTTCCCAGTATATAATCCCTTTAACACTACACCTCTTCAACACTTACTCATCCTTCTTCTGATGGAGATAAA
>NZ_JADCSA010000466.1 GCF_015070385.1 Nocardioides malaquae
ACATTTTATTATTTTATTAAACAATGCAATCAGTCAATAACAGGTGAAAACTCTCTAATAAGTTACATTCAGATTAAAGCTCAAGTTCAACACACATTCAGTAGAAACCAGTTTAACACACATTCAGTCAATATAATGGATAACAAATTCAGCTATAGAAAAATGCAACTTCAATTCCCTTGGTCAAACAAAAACGATGAGTCCAACTTGAATAACAGAATAACTGCTATGCTATCTTTTCAAAAGAAAATAACATTACTATGTACA
>NZ_JADCSA010000467.1 GCF_015070385.1 Nocardioides malaquae
GCGGTGAAAGATGGGCAAACCTGTATTGATTGCCATAAAGGGATAGCGCACAAGCTGCCCGATATGCGTGAAGTCGAGCCAGGTTTTTAACAGGGTTATTGCGTGGGTATGCTTGAAGCCAGAGAGTTACTTTGTGAGCGGGATGAACGAACCTTATTTAGTGGCTTGTCATTTACGCTGAACGCAGGAGAGTGGGTACAAATCACCGGTAGCAACGGCGCGGGGAAGACAACGCTTCTCCGTTTGCTGACGGGGTTGTCTCGCCCT
>NZ_JADCSA010000468.1 GCF_015070385.1 Nocardioides malaquae
CTATTAAACATTGAGCTGTACCAGCATGGTGAGATGAAATGAGAGTTCTTTATGGTTGATGTGTGTCTTTGTGGTCGTGCCTCAGGGCTGGGGAGGCATCGGTGCAGAGGTGTTCCTCAGCATCCCCTGCCTCCTGGGAGCCAGCGGCTCCACGCGCCTCGCCGGAGTCTCCTTAGGACCGGACGAAGACTCCAAGCTGAAGGACAGCATCACCTCGCTGGCAGACACCATGGCTCAGCTAAGAATATGAACACACTCCATACATCC
>NZ_JADCSA010000469.1 GCF_015070385.1 Nocardioides malaquae
AGGAAGCACCATTCTTGGGGATGTCACCACCAGCAAGTCCGGCCTGATATAACAAGGCGCAAGTTGGCACCTCGATAGAGTGCCCACTTGCCGACCCACTTACATACAGACAGCACCAAACAACAAGGAAAGTAGTATTTGCGCGCTCTGCTGGTGCAAGTCTAGTTTATATTAAAAACGCAGTTAGCAATTATACTCCTACGTTAAACCAGTTATTACTTATGTAACCTAACCGGTCCATTGCCATGGTAACCTGTCGTCCGCAGC
>NZ_JADCSA010000470.1 GCF_015070385.1 Nocardioides malaquae
ATCTATCTATTTATCTATGTATATTACACACTCAATTCATATATTTATAAGTTATTTTGACTGATAACTTTACAGAGGATTTATAAAAATATATTTAGACTTTTTTCTCTTTTATTTCACTTCTCAGCTTCTCATCACTTCTAGTATGTAAATAGTAGGTAGGTAGGTAGGCAGGCAAGTAGGTAGGTAAGAAGGTATGTGTGTAGGTAGGTAGGTGAGTGGGAGGGTGGGTTGGTAAGTAGGTAGGTTGGGTGAGCGAGTTGGTGG
>NZ_JADCSA010000049.1 GCF_015070385.1 Nocardioides malaquae
GCCTCGAGTCAGGAGTCCATCCATCCATCTTGAACCGCTTATCCAAAATTGGGTCGAGGGGGGTAGCAGCTCCAGCTGGGAGCCCCAAACTTCCCCCTCCCGTGACACCTTAGCAACTTCCTCCTGGGGATGGCCAGTGTGGAGATGTCAGTTGTGGAGTCCAAATTTGACTCGGAAACGACTGGAATACTACAGTGCTAATCGCGAGCAGAGAACTTGTAAACGCTTTGCAGGGAGAATCACAGAATTCGTTAGGGCACTGACTTCGTTGTAACAGCAGCCCAGAGCCCACAGATGCAAAGCGCGCATACACGGGATACAACTTATTGTATAAATTAAATGATAGCGAATATATCTCTCATTCCGTTCAACAGGGGAAATAAATCATTGTTTTATTTCGATAGGTGCAGCCTGCGCTCCAGAAAGTTGCTACTTTTGTGTCCAAAAATGTATTTAGCCTATCTATTTAACAAGTAAAATCGTCTGCTTTGGCGGTTCTCTTTGCATGGTGCCACTGGCACCATGCATACTATATTAACTGCATAACAACGCTATTCCAGTTTTGAAAATACCGTATCTGATAATTAATAGGCATATCCGCACAAACAAGCCTATTCGTCA
>NZ_JADCSA010000471.1 GCF_015070385.1 Nocardioides malaquae
ATCCTGAACAGTGCCAGCATGATCACTCTGTGCAGGTGAAAAAGAAACCGCGTTAAGAGGGCGTACATCCTTGTACACGTCGGGCAGGAGGGATTAATTACCAGCGATATTCATTGCGGGTTTCCCAATCCACGACCTCTTTTTCTGCCTGATCTTTCTGATAACCATAACGTTCCTGGATTTTACCGACCAGTTGATCACGTTTACCTTCAATGATCGTCATATCATCATCGGTCAGTTTGCCCCATTGCTCTTTCACTTTACCTT
>NZ_JADCSA010000472.1 GCF_015070385.1 Nocardioides malaquae
CGGTCGCGGCCGAGCTGGTACGGATCACGCCGCCCGATCTGACCCGCGTGTTCTTCTCCGACTCCGGATCGACGGCGGTCGAGGTCGCGCTGAAGATGGCGCTGGGCTATTGGCTCAACCAGGGCACGCCACGTCACCGCATCCTCGTGCTCGAACATAGCTATCATGGCGATACGATCGGCGCGATGTCAGTGGGTGCGCGCGGGGTCTATAACCGCGCCTATGCGCCGCTGCTCTTCGATGTCGGCACCATCGCGTTTCCCCATG
>NZ_JADCSA010000473.1 GCF_015070385.1 Nocardioides malaquae
CTGAGCCAGCGCCGTGGCCAGGTTCACCGTGACCGACGACTTGCCCACGCCACCCTTGCCGGAGGCGACGGCGATCACCTTGGTCAGGTTGCCGGGCTGGGCGAAGGGGATCTCGCGCTCGGGCTGGCCGCCGCGCAGCATCTGGCGCAGGGCCGCGCGCTGCTCGTCGTCCATCACCCCCAGCACGACGGTGACCCCGGTGATGCCCTCGACCGCGCCGGCAGCCTGCTCGACCCGCTCGCGCAGGGTCGTCTTCATCGGGCAGCC
>NZ_JADCSA010000474.1 GCF_015070385.1 Nocardioides malaquae
TCTGCTCTGTAATGTTAGAGAGAGATCTAACATAACACCAGAGGCTCTACGCTGTTTTTTTTTTTCACAGTTTGTTCAGCAGAACAAAGGCTTTTCTCCTCAGAAGAGCCAGGGCAAATTCCTCTCTCTCTCTCTAATGCTATTGGCCTTCAGAGCACATGTTTTACACCCTCAACGTGCAGGAGATCGGACTATGCACACACACACACGCATGCACGCACACGCACAGACACGCACTCTGGTTCTGCCCTGTAAACGAGCGTCCTT
>NZ_JADCSA010000475.1 GCF_015070385.1 Nocardioides malaquae
GTCCCCCGTAAAGGATCCCAAAAAGTCTCTGGAATTCACTTTAAGAAATAAATAAGTACTTCATTTCAGAGCTATTCCAACTACCGGCCTGTGTTGCCAGATTTAGCCACTATAAAGAAGAAATGGGCAACCGGCGGTCGAGGAAAAACAAGCCCAAAAAACTACAGATATATTTATAGGGCGGCAAATATGAGCACTTTAAATCCACTAAATGCAATCCAAATGAGCTGCATTGTCATGAGAAAACACAGCCTACGTGACGTGTAC
>NZ_JADCSA010000476.1 GCF_015070385.1 Nocardioides malaquae
TGATGGAATGAAGTGGAAGAAGAAGAAGAAGAAAGAAGAACCTCTTGAACCCTAGCAGTCATTGGGCCTCATGTTGTCTCTGTCTGGAGGGAACCAGCTATCTGCATTTCTTTAATAGTTTTAATATAAAACAGCAACCCTTTACATCTGTCTGGGGGGTTTTAAACATTGAACCGAATAAGTGCATATTTAGTGCTTTTGACATTTAGACATACTAACCACAAACTACAAGGGATCCTCAAAATTGTCCCTCAAACTATATATATA
>NZ_JADCSA010000477.1 GCF_015070385.1 Nocardioides malaquae
GCTGGACGCGACATCAATAAATCCGCGGATAAACTTCCAGCCACGGCTGGAAAACGTTGAGATTGGTACCATTCTGAAGGCGTTTAACTATCCGATTTCGTTGACCGGAAAAATGTCACTGGCTGGTGATTTCTCCGGTGCTGACATAGATGCCGACGCATTCCGCCACAACTGGCAAGGACAGGCACATGACGAAATGACCGACACGCGCATGGAAGGGATGAACTTCCAGCAGATGATTCAGCAAGCGGTAGAGCGTAATGGCGG
>NZ_JADCSA010000478.1 GCF_015070385.1 Nocardioides malaquae
GCCCATATATGGACATTCAACAGATGAATGCTCTCAATGATTCATCGTGACAGTGAACAAATACTGCGTGCCCATATATCACCAAAAAAGGACACGGAGACACAATACTGCCCATATATGGATATAACCCATATATGGAAAAACTGACATCACCAACTCCATAAAAGGACACGGAGACACAATACTGCCCATATATGGATATAACCCATATATGGGTATACAGGACCGCGCTCATTGTCACATCAGAACGTTTACATCAATCGATA
>NZ_JADCSA010000050.1 GCF_015070385.1 Nocardioides malaquae
CCGAAGACCATGCCCGACTGCAGCGCCTCCACGGTGTTGCGGGCGATGGCCTGGCGGGGCCGCATCAGCTCTACCTTGCGCAGCTGGGCACCGCGTCGACCCAGCGCCTCCAGGGAGATCTCGATGCCGGGCGCGATCGCGCCCCCGACGTACTGGCCCTTCGGGTTGAGCACGTCGTAGGTGATCGCGGTGCCGAAGTCGACCACGATCGCGGGGCCACCGAAGAGGTGCAGGGCGGCCAGCGAGTTGACGATCCGGTCGGCGCCCACCTCGCGCGGGTTGTCCATCAGCACCGGCACGCCGGTGCGTACGCCCGGCTCCACGACCACGACGCGCAGGTCAGCGAAGTGGGTGGTGAGCATCTCGCGCCACTCGTGCAGCACCCCGGGCACGGTCGCGCAGACGGCGATGCCCTCGACCTCGCCGAGCAGGTCGGCCTCGGCCAGCAGCCCGCGCAGCAGCACCGCCCACTCGTCGGCCGTGCGGCGCTCGTCGGTGGCGACCCGCCAGTGCGCGACCACGTCGTCGCCGTCGAGGACACCCAGGGTGGTGTGGGAGTTGCCGATGTCGGCCGCGAGCAGCGTCATCGCCTCACTCCTCGTCGAGGTCCAGACC
>NZ_JADCSA010000479.1 GCF_015070385.1 Nocardioides malaquae
TCTGCACATAGAGCCGTAGCGCTCGCACCGGGCAGAGACAATGCAACCTCTTATCCTCATCCGTGAGGAAAGGTAGAGGATGAAAGGCCACCAGCTTGACTGGGAGCTCAGGCACCCTGAGGTTCTTAGTCACAAACTTGAGGTTGGGTTTAAGCCAGACTGTCTTACCGTCGCCCGAAAAGCGCATGCAGTCTTTGGCGGTCGACAAGGCCTGGATGTCACTGACACGCTCAGTCGTCGTCAGGGCAACCAATAAAACCGTCTTG
>NZ_JADCSA010000480.1 GCF_015070385.1 Nocardioides malaquae
ACTGATGAGTGGGAGAGAAAAGCTGTTTCAAATGGATGAGACCTGTGCTGGGTCCCCTCCAGTGCTCGGAATTGTGGGCGATTCATCCTCCAGACATTCTATCGCTATCTCTAGAATATTAGGTTTGTACAGCGTGCCCGTGGTAAGTTTCCCACCTGAATCCTCCTTTTACCACAACCTATTATGATACTTCACATTATTTTTTTGGCTTGTCAGTCTATTTTACACATATATTTACAGTTTGAAAGAATACTTTCAGCAGGGCA
>NZ_JADCSA010000481.1 GCF_015070385.1 Nocardioides malaquae
CATAGACTACAGCTTATTCATGAATGGAAATAAACCTGCTCTAGGCCTATGGTTTTTACCAGTTTCTGAAAATCTGCTTCACATTTGAAACATGTATTTTAATGGAAACCCAGGAGTCTGTCAGTGTCATGAACCCTGAATGGTGAGCACTGAACACTCTTCCAAGGTGCCCAGGTATCCTTATAGTTCCCCACAATGTTTTGATGCCCTTGAATATTCAAATAGAATGCCTTCACCAAACACAACATTTGAGTCCTGACCCTGTG
>NZ_JADCSA010000482.1 GCF_015070385.1 Nocardioides malaquae
CCCGGTAAATGGCAGGCGCAAACCTCTTTCTCAGCTGAGCAGCTGACAGGCGAGAAAGCGCAAAACAGCAATCTGAATAGCGATCAACTTGTCACCTTGCAGGTGAGCAACAGTGGCGATCAGCCGTTATGGTTGCGTATGGATGCCAGCGGTTATCCGCAATCCGCACCTTTACCGGCGAACAATGTGCTGCAAATCGAGCGTCATATTCTTGGTACTGATGGTAAGAGCAAATCGCTGGACTCGTTACGTAGCGGCGATCTGGT
>NZ_JADCSA010000483.1 GCF_015070385.1 Nocardioides malaquae
GAAGGTAAAGGCTGTCGCACATTTAAAGATCCACAACCCAGCTTTAATTCCCCCATCGCCAAACTTGTCCAGGACTACCCGATAAAATCCTGTTCGGTGGTGGCTCATATTCGCCAGGCTAATCGGGGCGAGGTGGCGCTGGAAAATACTCACCCATTTACCCGCGAGTTATGGGGGCGTAACTGGACTTCCATCCATAACGGACAAGAAACGGGCTACAAATCACTGGAAACCGGCAACTTCCGCCCGGTAGGCGAAACCGACAG
>NZ_JADCSA010000484.1 GCF_015070385.1 Nocardioides malaquae
CTAAATTACCATTCGTTGGAAAATAATCTCTTGGAAAAGCGAACTCAGAACATAAACGACTCGACAACTTTTTCATATTACAAAAAATTTGAAGCTCATATTCAAGTTTACAAAAACAACGAAAATATTGTTAATACAATTATTGAAAACAGTTTATTTAGTAGCTTTGAAAATTATTTGTTTTGGGAAAATGCTATTATGCAATATCTTTGGGTCGATCAAGAAAACTCGGATATTAATGGAGTTGAACTAAAAACAGCCTTTCA
>NZ_JADCSA010000485.1 GCF_015070385.1 Nocardioides malaquae
CCACCAAAATAAATACAATTCTATCAATTACTGACCCCATGAAGCCATGAATTTAATTTGTTCTTCATTCAACACAAGCAACTTTCCTAATGCTAAATTCCTATATTCGATGAGGTGGGTAATTGTTTGGTGGTGAACTGTCCCTTTAACTGCTTAACCCACGTGTTGCATAACATTTTCCTAATTGCTGAATCCAAGTGCCCCCTTTAACCAAGTATACCCTATATGGTTGAGTGGAGTCCCTCAGGGCTCTATACTAGTGTATC
>NZ_JADCSA010000486.1 GCF_015070385.1 Nocardioides malaquae
ACTAGAGAGAAAATGAAATTCATGAATACTACCTCGTTTAATAGTGTTAAGAGTTACAACTCTAAATACGGTAGTTTTGCATCTTATACATTGCTTAATCCGTATTTCTATCCTTATGATGAAAATGGTAATATTAAAAGAGATTTATATGTTTTTAATGATGGAACGCGTGTAGCAAACGCTTTATATAATTCAACATTAAATATTAAAAACGAGAGTGAATACACCAATTTCCTGAATAATTTTTCTTTTGCATGGAATGTTAC
>NZ_JADCSA010000051.1 GCF_015070385.1 Nocardioides malaquae
CCCTCGCGCGCCAGCGACACGAGTGCCTTCACCCGGCGCGCACCGACCGGGTCCTCATCACCCGCACCCGCGAGGGCGTCGGCATCGGCGTTGACCCGCCCCATCACCTCACCCAACGCCACCGTGTCACCAGTGGCTTGCAGCTGCGAGGTGCCGGCCCACCGTCGCGGCTGGGTGAGCGTCACGTCCCACCGGGCACGCTCCGCGGCCTCCCGCTCCTTCTGGGCTTCGGGGTCGACCCGAGCCACCGCCAGGTCGATCAACCGGTCCAACGCCGCCGCACCGATCGAGGCCGCGGCACCGATCAGCTGACCGTCCACCCACGCCGCTGCCTCCCGCGGCAGGTCACGGGTGGCCTTCGCGATCTTCCGTGCCTTCCACACCGGCAGCACCAACGCCCGGACCTGGTCCCACGTGCGGGGAAGGCGGTGCACCAGATCGAGGGTGTCGGCCAGCAACGCCTGCGCCGCCGACGGCGAAACACCCAACGCCCCCGCCAACGGCTCCGCGGTGAACGCCGCCACCCCAGGCGCGCCGTCCCCGGCCGGGAACTCGTCGCGCGACAACACCCCCGCATCCCCCAGCGCCGGGTGCGCGAGCGCCCACGC
>NZ_JADCSA010000487.1 GCF_015070385.1 Nocardioides malaquae
GTCAGATCTGAGACATAAACCCCCACCCAAATCTGACTGAAACACCTGCAAAAAGGGAGTCACATGTGCCAAATGGGAGCTTGCAAGAGTTTTGGGAAGGTTTGGGGGAGGAGCAGCTATTTGTCCATTGGCAAGCTTATTGATATTTTCAAAAGATCCTGAAAAGAATTTAAACATATAAAAATGTACATAGATAGATATCTAAATCAAAATCACTAAATCAATATTATCAATTATTTGTTATCATAAAGTCCAACAAATGATGG
>NZ_JADCSA010000488.1 GCF_015070385.1 Nocardioides malaquae
AAGCAGCAATGCCCCAGGAACCCTACAGGTCATTAGGCCTTGTCTTTCAAGTGAGAGAACACATAAGCAAAGCTCAAGGGCTTCTATCCTCCACCAGTTGACTCTGCCTCTAAGAGAGAAAAGGGAAACACCCTCTTCAGGAAAGCTTTGGAGTTGTCTGGTCATATCCAAACGCCATTACCAACATTCACACATTGGCCATTTTAGACTTACATACGTGTGTGTGCGGGCATGCGTGCGTGTGTTTGGGCGTGTGTATAATTAAA
>NZ_JADCSA010000489.1 GCF_015070385.1 Nocardioides malaquae
GGAAGGCTGCAGCGTGTGGTGAAGTCTGCTCAAAAGATCACCGGAAGCAGTCGGT
Source organism: Nocardioides malaquae (assembly GCF_015070385.1). Lineage (GTDB taxonomy): Bacteria > Actinomycetota > Actinomycetes > Propionibacteriales > Nocardioidaceae > Nocardioides > Nocardioides malaquae. The sequence continues at coordinate 56 of NZ_JADCSA010000489.1, forward strand.
TTACCCTTCTCCCTTTGGGCAGGAGGCTGTGCGGTATTAAGGCCAGTACCAGCAGGCTAAAGAATAGCTTCTTCCCTGTAGCTGTGAGAATTATGAACTCTAGACCTTGCAACTGTGATCATCGCACACTGCACTTTGTGAGATTATTCATGAACACTGCTTATGAACTGAACTGGGACACATGGACTGTTTTTCTTTCAATGTTTTTGAT
>NZ_JADCSA010000490.1 GCF_015070385.1 Nocardioides malaquae
AGCGTTAACGGGTGGTGAACCAGATAGATAAACAGCGATGCGTTAACAAAATAAGTCACCCGCGCTGACTGGAAGTTAAGCAAACGGTGGCCAAAGGAGAAGACCACATTCACCATCCACAGACCGAGGACCATGGTGATCACCGACTCGGTTTCGTACATCCAGGCATCGCCACTGCCATAGCGCTGGTTGAGTAAATAAGCGACAAACGCCAATGCTGCTGCAAGGGTACAGCCACGAGACGGCGTGGTAAACAAGGCTTTAAG
>NZ_JADCSA010000491.1 GCF_015070385.1 Nocardioides malaquae
AAGAGGTAATTCCTGTGTTTGATTTAAACAGTTCACAGGATAAAATGGATCAGGTATCTGCTAAGAAGCTGATTCTTTTATCTGCATTAACCTTCATATTATATGTATAGGCGGGAGACAAAGGTTATATAAACATCTTGATTGTCACTGAAGCCTTTAGATCGAGACCTAGTGCACATGGTTTTATTCTGTCACAGTTACGCTAGGATGCTATCACTACCATTTATCTTCCTTTCCTCAAACTGATTCCATAAAATGTATTCATA
>NZ_JADCSA010000492.1 GCF_015070385.1 Nocardioides malaquae
GAGAACTTCAAAAGTACGGATTCAGAGGAGCTTCCTCTCTCGTCTGCCCCACCAGAGCCGACTCCCTCATTATCCGTCGGCACCAAGGAGGGACAGGTGCTCCGATGTCATACGTGATGCCATCATAGAGGGGCATAGGCATGCTACATCCTTGGCCTGCCCTATTATTATCGACCCTGTGCAAGGCACTGGGTAGTGGCAGCCGCATGCCTGCAAGCTTTTATAGCAAGCTCAAAGAACGGTTTTGGGCTATGGATTACAATCCT
>NZ_JADCSA010000493.1 GCF_015070385.1 Nocardioides malaquae
TATGGGCTCCTGGCTTGTTCTTTCCCACAGGTCCACATTTCTGACTTTGTCTCTCCACCAGATGTGTAATATTCTCCTGAGGCAGGTGTTTGTGAATGTCTGCAGCCTGTGTGTTGTGTGTTTTGTTGTCCTCCAAGTCTCCGCTCCATACAGCATCACCTGTTTCACACTGGAGTTGAAGATGCGCATTTTGGTGTTGATGGAGATGTTATTTGAGCTCCAGATCTTCCTGAGCATATTAAACACGACTCTAGCCTTGTTAATTC
>NZ_JADCSA010000494.1 GCF_015070385.1 Nocardioides malaquae
CACTTTGAGACGCATATGAGCTTGTAGATCTGCTATTTTTAACTAAGGAATGCCAGCTATTACAAAAAGTTAATTCAATGCAATTATAGTATTATTTAAAAAAATATACATTTAAATATACATATTTATTTTGGTGGAAACCGAACGGCATTTCTTCATTTATTATTTTATTTGTTAAGGTCACAGTGCTACAGTATTTTCTGATATAATTATAAAGGGTTTGTTCAATAACAGGGCTTTGACCATCAGAAATCATAATGTAATTT
>NZ_JADCSA010000495.1 GCF_015070385.1 Nocardioides malaquae
TCAATGCGAGCAATCTAAAGAAAATGTGTAAATATAAAAAGTAATCATACATTCCAACCATCAATTTCAAGCTCAATGGCAATAAGCGAATTTCACTTCAAGAAATGACACCTTGGTCTCTTTAGTTTTAAAAATGAAATGCAAATATGAAAAGCGCGGTCATCCGTAAGCTGAAGTGAACACTTACAGGGGGGGAAATGAGAAAATAAACACAAACAATGCATATAACACAATTTCACTTGGCCTATAGCGAATAAGGAAGATAG
>NZ_JADCSA010000496.1 GCF_015070385.1 Nocardioides malaquae
TGTGTTCAGTCTTAGGAGGGGATAGTGTAATGGTGATGCCCAGAGCTACTTGCGCCGGCCGGGCTGAATATAATGTAACACCGGAAGGAAGGGCGCCAGATTGTTGTTGTTGTTGCGGGCAGCAGTGAGCTCCCGTTTGGCGCGCAGCCAAAAAGAACTATGCTGTAAACTTTATAAGTTGAATAAACTACTTTCTACCTTTTGGAATTATACCGACGCCTGAGTGTGAGTCCTTTGCACGGCACGACGGCCGTTACAATATCACA
>NZ_JADCSA010000052.1 GCF_015070385.1 Nocardioides malaquae
GAGGTACAGCCCTAGCCAGACAGCAGACTTCAGCAGGCTTCAATAAAAGCTTCACAGCCGGGCAGGCAGCCGGGCAGGCAGCCGGGCAGGCAGGCAGCCGGGTACGACGGTAGTTGCGATGCACCGCTCAAAAAAAGAATACTGCCCTGCTTAACCCATTCAGGCCTAACCTAAGTGTTCTGAAAAACCTCAAAGATTATTCAAAGACTACAAAAATATTTTTACTGTACTGTACTGTACATGTACTGTACTACACAAAATGTGTTCCCGGCCTTTTTATAAGGCGCCTCACACACATTCATAGGCCGATGGCGGAGGAAACCATGCAAGGCACCAACCTGCTCATCGGGAGCAACTAGGAGTTCAGAGTCTTGCTCAAGGACTCTTCGACATGAACGCTAAGGGAGCCCGGAATCGAACAGGGAACCCTTTGGGAACCCTCTGTGTTTCCCGAGACCCCAACTCTACCCCTGAGCCGCTTGCCGCTTTGTCTTTTGAATAACACACCGTTTAGTCTTCCGAAATTGTTTAGTCTTAGTCTAGTCTTTCTAGTCTGACTAAATATGAAAATGCTAGTCTCGGTCAACAAAATGTACACTGTTC
>NZ_JADCSA010000497.1 GCF_015070385.1 Nocardioides malaquae
TGTGCTATAGCTTTAGATGAACTGCACTATAAATAGAGCAATGAGAAATTAGATAATTTCCCAGTTGAGTTATGATTGAATAAAATTGTCATTTTATTTTCTTACAGACAGCAGCTTTACCATTCCTGTCCTCTGCATGCTCATATCAGGAGAGCCATCCATGCTGGAGGTACAATCACTGCTTCTTAATACAATGTTTATTCATCCAAATATCATTAACATTACAATGATTGTATACAGTATAACATGACCTTCATGAGCAAGGA
>NZ_JADCSA010000498.1 GCF_015070385.1 Nocardioides malaquae
CTGTGATGAAATAAAATAAGAATTTAGTGACATTCAGTTTTACTTTCATCCCAATAAGTTGTTGTATTAGAAATAACTGAAGATTCTTATTCAATGATGATCATCATATGCACTGTTATTATAGGTGGACGCAAAATATGTAAGTACTGCTGCAGTACTGTATACCTAGTAGACTATCACTGTATACTGCAGAAGAGGGGGGAGGAAGAGAGCCTCAGATAGGGGGTCGGAGTCGCAACCTTAAAATTTCCTGGAGTCGGAGTCGG
>NZ_JADCSA010000499.1 GCF_015070385.1 Nocardioides malaquae
ATACAATAAACTATCGCCGCCTTGTCTATTTCTTAACTCCTAATGTGGCTAATATATATTGCAAGCGGCTTCTGGCTAACATGAAAGGACATAAGCCTAAACGGATGACTCACAGCTTCTCATAGCAGCGCAACATGTCGTACTTTTGCTTCCTCTGTTCTTTAATAATTCATTACGACTGTCTATGAATGCCTTCATATTTTTATACTTACAAGAAGGGCGCTCTTTCGTGCTAATCCTGAAGACCACCTCCCGCAGACGCTCTC
>NZ_JADCSA010000500.1 GCF_015070385.1 Nocardioides malaquae
GATCCCGCCGCTTTCGCTGTGTACGGACAATGCCGCGATGATTGCCGCCGCAGGTACGGTTGCTTTTGAAAAAGGAATCAGAGAAAAATATGATATGAACGGTCAGCCTGGCTTAGATCTGACGTCTTATTAAAACCCCACGCTCTGTGAGGTTTTTTTGCCCGGGAATAGTTATTAACAGGTTATTAACATATATCCACAGTCTTGTGTATAATGTTAAAAACCTTAATTTACAGACCTTTTTTACCTGTTAATAATGTGTATAA
>NZ_JADCSA010000501.1 GCF_015070385.1 Nocardioides malaquae
CCAGTGAAACTAGGCCAACTTTTTTACAAAGCAAATTCCTCCCCTTTGGGGTTTCCTCTCGTATTACCTCGTTGGTCACAGTATCCGTTCCCCTGAGTCAGAGAGATCGGTTGTTTTCCTCCTCGAGGCTTTATGCACATGTCTCAACTTTGTTGGTGATATCATCCGCTTCCTCCTTTCAACAATTACATTCACCTTGTAGATTAGATTAGATTGGATACGCCATGACTTGACTATATTAGTGGCACAGAGTCAGCATTAGATT
>NZ_JADCSA010000502.1 GCF_015070385.1 Nocardioides malaquae
TAACACTGGCTCTGGGATCCAGTAAGGATAAGACCTTCCTTTGATGCTTTCACAGTTCAAAATTTAGAGTGAGGAAAAATAAATGTTCTGACACAATGCTTTACAGTACATTCATCATATGTCCTCAATCATAAATTGTTCATAGCCGGACAGAGGGATTTTTTTTTCATTCATATTTTTATTGGAGGTTTGGCATACAGTCAGTCACATTCGTAAATATCTCTAGACTTGTACAACAGCTATATACAGTGACAATCTTCTCAAC
>NZ_JADCSA010000503.1 GCF_015070385.1 Nocardioides malaquae
CCCATCTCTCCCCGTTTCCTGTCAGTCTACTCTCCTATCCCTTGACCCCTTCAAATAAAGGCGAAAAAGCCCCCCCCCAACATATCTTAAAAGATAATAAGTAGACAAAGTGCTATAGCCTAGAAGACGAGGTACATACGGGTATGTTATCTAGGTATGGATATTAATATGGTATTTGGTATTCAGACATGGCCCAGCTGGAGAGGCCTTTTATTGATTTTTATTTTCCGAGCATTCTTCCCCCCAGCAGCCCAGCAGCACTTCC
>NZ_JADCSA010000053.1 GCF_015070385.1 Nocardioides malaquae
CTGAATATTGAAGTAAAGTATTTTAAACATACTGTATGAGCAACTGTTTCGATTTGAGTGATTTTAGTTCTGTGTCATACCTTTAACCCTTTTAGATCTGCTTTGAACTGCTTTAACCATTGTTTTATGCTTTAACAGATGAAAAACAGCAGATATACAAGCTCACAGCGCGGCACCGAGTGCCGCGCTGCGAGCTTGTAGATCTGCTGTTTTTGAAAGAAATCGTGAAAATGTCTGCAAGCCTTTGGATATTTTGACCCGATTCTATGAATGTCCTCTAAATCCTAAGATTTGTTCAAATATTTGAATATATATAAGCAGACACTTTCGTAACTCAAATGTCTGCTTCTGGGGGTCCCTGGAACATTTCTTTTCTAGATGAACGTCCGCGGCCATATGCATGTAATGTTGGGGGTCCTTGACATGGAAAAATTTGACAAACAGGGATTTCAAAGAAGTATTTAGAAGACAGAATCGAGGTCAAATTATACATTTTCAGCTTTTTTTATTTTATTAAAGGCATTCTATGCAACATTTACAGCAAAAATAAAAGTATACATATACATATATATTTTGCCTTTCCCCCCCTCTATCTAAC
>NZ_JADCSA010000504.1 GCF_015070385.1 Nocardioides malaquae
AAAAAGGAAGAAAATTAATTAAGGGAAGCGGGTTTTTATACCCAAACTATAGATTATCAATAACGCCTAATCTATTACTTATTACTTTAAGTAAAGGTAATTAATCAATGAGAGCTTACTATACTAGGTAGTTATTAAAGTTACTACTACTATTAGAAAAAGAAGAAATAAAAGACTATTATTACCTTCAAACTTTTATAATTTATTGTCTAAATAATAATTTTAAAAGAAGAAATAAATTTACTATATAGAAGGTAAATACTAC
>NZ_JADCSA010000505.1 GCF_015070385.1 Nocardioides malaquae
CACGTTGTAGCCTTTCGGACGGAATAAGAGACATATTCAACCTTCCGTGGACAGCCTTCAACTACTTCAGAGTTCCACCAGCTCTTATCTAACACATAATGTACGCCGCGCAAATTAATAAAAGTGTGGTCAAATCGGCAAACAGTTTTAGCCGTAAAACTATCTGCTGCCTGCTGCCTTAGTCTTCCTGCATTTGCGGCTACAGCGTGTGCAGTCAGCCCCGCCCGCCCGGACATTCAATGAACAGCTCCGTGGACATGCAGCC
>NZ_JADCSA010000506.1 GCF_015070385.1 Nocardioides malaquae
CTTTTAAAAATGAGCTACAAATGCAAACGTGGGGGTCTATTTTATGTTTTTGACCATTAGAAATATGTTGGAATGCTTTTCCTTTTGATTGGTTGATTGTGATTATGAGTGTCCGAATGTCCAATTAGCATATTTCAAAGATGAAAATGAGTTTTGTTGTCAATATCAATCAAAATCAACTGGATTGTGATATTTCTCATTTATTTTTACAAATTGTTTTGAGCATTAGAGACACAGTGAAATTTAGAATTGAATCTATCTAAAG
>NZ_JADCSA010000507.1 GCF_015070385.1 Nocardioides malaquae
ATCACAAGACTATAAAGATACTGTGTACCGATTTGCTTGATGTTTGGATCAAATCTAAAAGAGTAATACAAAAAAAATGAATACACACATGCCTGGCAAAGACAACAAATAGTATACATCAGGCTATATAGAGTCAGAGTTAGTTTAAGGGTGAAAAATGCAAGACATAAATAAGACGATTAAGGAAGAGGAGTGCGCAGAGCCAGTTTGGTTACTAGTACAAAAGTATTATTTTTTACTTTTTACTAGGACGTATGCACTGTAC
>NZ_JADCSA010000508.1 GCF_015070385.1 Nocardioides malaquae
GACAAACAAACCTATGCCAATGATGACTAATAATTTTGACATTTGTCTAACCATGTATTGATTATTTAACAGGATCCAGTTGTGCAAGTGACAGCACAATTACTGTACAGTTACTGTACAGTTACTGTACAATTACTGTTCAATTAATGTACAATTAGAGTTCAATTACCGTACAATTGCTGTACAATTACTGTACTCAAACTGTTAAACACAGTTTTCAGGAACTTTTACTTTGCTTGAGTATTTACATTTTTGGATACTTTAT
>NZ_JADCSA010000509.1 GCF_015070385.1 Nocardioides malaquae
GGTTATGTGAAACAACTAGAGGAACTCGATAATGAATACAATCGACTGTCGGAAGAATTAACTACAAATGGTATTAGTGAATTAACTGTTAATGCACTTATTGATAATCTAAAATTTCGTTTAAATTTACTATATCGTTTAAGAGTACAATTACAAGAATTAAATCCTTCAAAAACATTTGAAGACCAAAATCAATCCATCTAAAAATCAAAAAATGAACAAATCAATTATAAATAAATTACAGATATTTCTCTGTTTTTTCATT
>NZ_JADCSA010000510.1 GCF_015070385.1 Nocardioides malaquae
TAAATGTTATAGAAAACAAAAAGAGATCCATTTTTCAATGCACCTCTTTTTTCATTTTATCTTTTAGAGTCAGATTTTAATTTAAACTCGCTAAACTCGCTTTTAATGTTTCTATTTTTGCTAATGCATCGGCCTCTTTCTTCTTTTCTGAAGCCACAACCTGATCGGGTGCATTGCTAACAAAACGTTCGTTAGATAACTTTTTCTGAACTGATTTCAAGAAACCTTCAGTATAATTTAGCCCCTCTGTTAATTTCTTAATTTC
>NZ_JADCSA010000511.1 GCF_015070385.1 Nocardioides malaquae
GCTCATAACATGTCTACGGTGGATTTTTAGGAAACAAACACTTTGCAGATAGAACGAGGATAATTAATGCTTTCCATAGAACCGCAATGTTGGTGAGTTTGACGTCGTTTAATACAATCAGTTAGCAAATCAATTATTTTTGCATTGGCTGCCTATGGGAGGTATTGTAGCTCTGAAACATAACTCCCGCTGATGCGAGAGTTATGCTTCTCCCTTGACCGATTTTTGCGAGAGCGGCTTCATCTGCCGACTACAGTTACACAAA
>NZ_JADCSA010000054.1 GCF_015070385.1 Nocardioides malaquae
AAAATGTTGAGAAGCACTAGATATAGAAGGGAGAATCGGGTCAAAGTATTCAGAGACTTTGACACGCGTTTCCACGATTAAATATAAATAAATAGCTACTAATCTACAAGCTCGCAGCGTGGCATTCAGTGCCGAGCTGTGCCGAGCTACTTGCTGCGGGGAAGGCAAGATAGTCAGTGGAGGTAGGGAGATACAATGGTATTCTCGCGCTAATCAGTCTAAAAGCGCTAATTTTGCACAGATATAGCTGAGGATGTGCTGTAATGATTTAGCGAGGGCGTTTGAGCCGGTGACCCTTGGGATCGGCCCAGCGGCCAATCAAAGCTGGGGTCCCATTGACTTTACTATACAGGATAAAAATACACCAATAAAATACACCATAAATCTGCCTGATATGGCATGTGAGGTGTCAAACTAGGGGTTTTTATGATTCTGAATCCATTCCAAGCATTTGTTTTGCTAGAAAAACATTCCTTGGGCTAAAAACGGCTTGCATCTAACTGTAAAAAGGGATGAGTCATCTGTGAAAAGTGATGAGTCATCACTAAAGCATAGCTTTGTGGGCCGTTTTTTGACAGAATGAATGTTTTTCGAG
>NZ_JADCSA010000512.1 GCF_015070385.1 Nocardioides malaquae
GTGAAGGGCCCCATTCACGACAACGATTTTCAACCCCAACCCAGACCATTTGCAGGTCGTGGTTGGAGTTGGAGTCGTATAGATTTTCCTGATATTTTGGGGGCGGAGCTTTATGTCTCTGTTGGGGTTGGGGTGGTGGATGGGTGCGGACAACCAAATCTATCACTTGTGCCCAAAATTTCATACCGTGCGTTTGTAGCTATAGTTGTGCTGCCTAACTGAAAAAAATGGAAGCGCACAGTAAAGATTTCGTAAGAGAGATTAT
>NZ_JADCSA010000513.1 GCF_015070385.1 Nocardioides malaquae
TATAAAGGTATTTAGTTGTTAATAATATAATATAAGTTAACATATTTAACTATTAGTCATCTATATTGTCTTCATCTCAACAGAGAGAGACTCAGAACCACACCTGGACAGAAGACATCCAGTCCAACCACAGGTAAACAAAGTTAGATAGGACACATTTCATACATTTTTTAAAACAATTTCATATCAGTTAATGGATGATTAAATCGAAGAAGAAAAATACTCCTAACAGTCATAATACTAAATGTCTACATTTTATTCATAT
>NZ_JADCSA010000514.1 GCF_015070385.1 Nocardioides malaquae
AATGAAGAAGGGCGGAATGGCGAAGATGATGTGAAGCATGAAGGGTATGCTGCCCCCAGGCTTCCCTGGTCGCTAATCGGCCTGGCTTGTTTGCCATTTTGGCACCGGGATGTGCTCGTCATCCTCACGTACTGCGTGTACGCTCCGGTGACTGCGCGCACTCCGGCACCAAACTGGCTGCACCGCCGACGGCCTTTTACAGCAGAGTTAGCAACTGTTGATTGCAATTCCCGCAAAAATGAGTAAAATTTTCGGGCTTTTAATA
>NZ_JADCSA010000515.1 GCF_015070385.1 Nocardioides malaquae
TTTAAAACTAAAGTCTAAAAATGGTGGAACACTTATTTCACTATAGATATCAATGTAAATGTGCTGAAATTATTTCATGTTCAGGAATAGCGCTAGTAGTAGATACAAATCTTTTTATTTCTCAAAGCTGGAGGATAATAGAGGGGCTTTGAGTTAGCAGCTACCTGGTATGGAAAGTAGGGGCTGTGGTGGGTGATATGGTGGTGCAAGGGGGGGCTGAGGGTGTAGGTGTAGAGAGGTGGTGTATGGGGCAATGAAAAGGGGT
>NZ_JADCSA010000516.1 GCF_015070385.1 Nocardioides malaquae
GTATTATGCTTGTGTTACATTGTGAAACGAATAACTTGTGCTATTTTAAATATGGTTTAAAAGCAGGTTAGCCATAGTTCCCCCTTACTGTGGCCAAACGTAACCCTTCAAATCACTGCAGTTGTAACATCACATGTGATTGTGGCCGCAGACCTTCTGTCCAGAAAAAGATCCTTCCGGGGACGAGCAGAAACAGAGATCTCAGCTACAAGGGTTTCCTTGGAAAAATATATGTTCAAATGTTTGAAACAAAACAGCAGATCT
>NZ_JADCSA010000517.1 GCF_015070385.1 Nocardioides malaquae
TACCATAAATCAGACTGTGACCAGCTGAACCAGACAGTCTTGAGATGTACCAACCTCTAATCCATCATGATTGAAGAAGTTGAGTGATTCAGCAGCCACAGCCATCTCGAAGCAGTTTTTTCCCCAGACTGAAGACTCTCTGTTGAGCAGCTTGAAGGAGTTCTCCTCATTGCTTTGGTAACATGGACCCATAGCATCTGAGGTGGAAAATAACACAACGTGAAGGTATTATTATCATTACATATTGATAACAGTAGAGAGAGA
>NZ_JADCSA010000518.1 GCF_015070385.1 Nocardioides malaquae
GAGACTACTCCTTTAACAGTCGGACCTGAAGATCCTACATCCAGTGTGTCATGCCTCTGAACTGTGACATCGGCAACCGGAGGCAGAGCACAACTACTCCTGTCAAGTCGAGACAGTCCAACACAAACTGATCCTACACCAGCACTCTGGCAGCTTTTGCACGCTCTCATAACCTTTCTCCCACCTCCAAAGATAGGCAAACTGGAAGTCCACGACCAACTGTTACTTGTTTTAATGAGGTTACAGCTTTGTTGGATGTTTGCC
>NZ_JADCSA010000519.1 GCF_015070385.1 Nocardioides malaquae
CCTGGACCCCACTTTGAGAGTGGGCATTCGATCAAAATTCACTACTTTTACTACAAGGCTACTAGACTCTTTAATGATGAAGTATAGGACAGTGGTTTTCAAAGTGCATTCCAGGTACATTGACCCGCTTGACCCATACAAGTCTGTAACAATTTTTCATCTCCTAAAATTTATCTTCAGGTATTATGATTACACTATGAGAAAGAATTTCTCCAAAAAAGTGTATAGAAATAGCTACATTTCAGCTTTTTTTTATGTGGCCAC
>NZ_JADCSA010000520.1 GCF_015070385.1 Nocardioides malaquae
ATTGACTTTTGCCTTGAGGAAACGTTTCGCGGTCATCTCCATTACCGCCGCTACGAAGATCATCATTATATCCATCCCCCCTATCTCTACCATCACCACAGCACCTCTAACATCCACACCAACAAAGATACTATCGCCACTAATACATTATGACCAGTATGATAATAGTAATACAATAATAGTAATACCACTAATATCACTCACCTTACCTGACACCTACACCATCTCCCCGCCCATTATGTTGGTCCCCCTACTACTTTCTCC
>NZ_JADCSA010000521.1 GCF_015070385.1 Nocardioides malaquae
AATATCCAACAACAATAATCTGCACATTTCAAACTATCTATCTAAAAAACATGCCACCTAAATAAAAAAATTGAACCATTGCATAAGACTAACAATAATAATACATTTCAACGCACTTTAAATTATTTGAAACAAATCTCAAAGTACTACATTAAAAAGGGTGAAAAAGCATAGCAAAAACAAAATAGACTAAAAAAGACTGCATGGTCATCAAGGTGGACTGTGAAGAGGTGGTGGTGAAAATCTACTGGCAAGGGGAGTAGT
>NZ_JADCSA010000055.1 GCF_015070385.1 Nocardioides malaquae
CATTCCAACAATCTTTTAATTATGTTACATCACAGACTATACAGATCAGATTTTTCAAATCATATTTATTGAGGAACGGAATCAACTTTATTGTCACATCACACATTGTAAGGTGTAAAAGCCTGGGTGACTTTTTGCTGTTTTTATTTTGCGTTCGGACCTTGGTCCCCCAAATGCTGTGAGGCCACATGTGGCCTTGATACCCCATCCACACTATCCCAGCAAGCCAAATGACGTCATGATGACGTTATGATGACGTCCTCTGGTGACGTTCAGGACTAGGCCAGATCACAGCCCACATGGGGATGATCATGACGCCATTTCCAGGACGTCGTCAAAAAGATGTCACTAGGAGGTCACTAGGACATTTTCCGACGTCCTGGTTCAAATCAGGTGATGTTTTGGACCTGATCAAGACTAGTCTTGGTTTTACTTGATCTGGCCCCAAATAAGACGTCACCGGTCCTACCCGTGCTTGCTGGGAGAGATTTTTCCTATATCAATTTGGGGGTTCTTGAACATTTGAGAACCACTGCTGACTAAAACTGGAGGGCCCGAGGAGGACGTCACCTCACTCACCGGCAGCAGATCA
>NZ_JADCSA010000522.1 GCF_015070385.1 Nocardioides malaquae
GGACAACACGCTCTCTCACCATTCATCTACACAGTATGCCACCCCTGATGATTTTTGAATAGTCAAAGTACAAAATATGCTTAAAGTGGTTAAACTGATTGTGATGTTATATCAACTTAATTTACTGAGGATCCACAGAAACCTTTTCAAGAAACCCTGGAACTTTGAGAAGCTGTGTTATAATGGAAGAGGGCAGATACAGAGTAAACATTTCCAAGTCCAGCTCTTGAGAGATGATGGTATCTTAAAATTCACTCATAAAGC
>NZ_JADCSA010000523.1 GCF_015070385.1 Nocardioides malaquae
AAAAACCTGACAATTTCTGGCGGATTCCTGCTGCTGGCAATTACCGGTCCGGGCGCGTATAGCATCGACCGCCTGCTGAATAAAAAGTGGTAAGCACGCGCTATACTTAACGATAAAAAACGAGGAGGAAGCTCCTCGTTTTTGCTATTGGAGGAGAGAAAAATGGGTCAACTGATTGACGGCGTCTGGCATGACACCTGGTACGATACCAAATCTACCGGCGGTAAATTTCAACGTTCAGCTTCCGCATTTCGTAACTGGCTC
>NZ_JADCSA010000524.1 GCF_015070385.1 Nocardioides malaquae
TCACCAGTACCCTGGTCGATTACACGCGTACCTACCGGCACTTTAATCGTCACGTCTTTACCGCGCTTACCGGTACAGTCGCGGCTTGCGCCATTCTGACCGCGCTCTGCACGGAAAGATTTTTCAAAACGATAATCGATAAGCGTGTTCAGGTTCTCGTCGGCTTCCATCCATACGTCACCACCATCACCGCCGTCGCCGCCATCCGGGCCGCCTTTCGGAATATACTTTTCGCGGCGGAAGCTCACGCAACCATTACCGCCA
>NZ_JADCSA010000525.1 GCF_015070385.1 Nocardioides malaquae
ATCTGAGTACGCCGTGCCACTCCAAAAAGCGTTTGTTGTTATGTTGTTGTTGCTGCAAGCCAAGGAGGCTGGCTCGTATTAAAGCCACCGTTTTTATAGCTCGTCGTACGACGGTATCGTGCGCGAAATTTGCAGATCTGCAAGCTCACGGCGCGTCGCGTCGGCCGCTCGTTGTGAGCTTGTGCATCTGCTGTTTTTAGGAAGGCGACAGACAGAGCAGGCTTGGTGTCTATTCACTGCTCAGTCCTCTGATCCGGTCTTTAG
>NZ_JADCSA010000526.1 GCF_015070385.1 Nocardioides malaquae
CTTGAAGTAGTGAAACCTTTTCCACATTGACTACAAGGATATGGTTTAAATCCGGTGTGCACCAGCTTGTGACTGTTTAAATTGCCTAACTGACTAAAAGCCTTTCCACACTGGTCGCAGTGATATGGTTTAATTCCAGTGTGAATTCTCTGGTGTGCTTTAAGGTGGGACATCTGAGTGAAGTGTTTTCCACACTCGTCACAACCATAGGGTTTCTCACTAGTGTGGCTTCTCTGGTGTTGTATTAAGTGAGCCTTTGTCTTA
>NZ_JADCSA010000527.1 GCF_015070385.1 Nocardioides malaquae
AGTGAGAATAGATGCACCAAATTCTGCTGTTAAGGGTGTGCTCAAATCTCCTAGTCCCGGTAATGAGCCTGGCCGCCGCATTCTGCACCAACTGCAGGCGGTGTACTGTATGGGTCCTTTACTGATGTTTGAGTAGAGTAGAGGACATTACAGTGGTCCAGGCGAGAGGAAATGAGGGCATTTATGACTATATGAAGGTTAGGAGAGACGGAGATTCCTTGCTAATGGTGTAACATTGGTTGACATGGAGTCAAGACAGTTGTG
>NZ_JADCSA010000528.1 GCF_015070385.1 Nocardioides malaquae
GGTCTATACCCTGCAACTTAACGCCCAGTTAAGACTCGGTTTCCCTTCGGCTCCCCTATTCGGTTAACCTTGCTACAGAATATAAGTCGCTGACCCATTATACAAAAGGTACGCAGTCACACGCCTAAGCATGCTCCCACTGCTTGTACGTTCACGGTTTCAGGTTCTTTTTCACTCCCCTCGCCGGGGTTCTTTTCGCCTTTCCCTCACGGTACTGGTTCACTATCGGTCAGTCAGGAGTATTTAGCCTTGGAGGATGGTCCC
>NZ_JADCSA010000529.1 GCF_015070385.1 Nocardioides malaquae
TGTGCGTGCTGTTTCGTAAGCACATTCCGATGAATAAATATTTCCTCAAGCAACAGCTGGCCTGGGTGCCATTTCTTGGCCTGGCGTGCTGGTCGCTGGATATGCCGTTTATGAAGCGTTATTCCCGCGCTTATTTATTACGTCATCCGGAGCGACGTGGTAAAGATGTTGAAACCACTCGGCGTTCTTGTGAAAAGTTTCGCCTGCATCCCACCACCATTGTCAATTTCGTTGAAGGCTCCCGTTTCACGCAAGAAAAACATC
>NZ_JADCSA010000530.1 GCF_015070385.1 Nocardioides malaquae
GGCTCGTCGAGGATCCATAACGTGGCACGGGTCAGCCACAGACGCGCTAAAGCGACGCGGCGTTGTTGCCCGGCCGAGAGCTGATTTACAGGAATATCTTCGAATCCGGCAAGCCCGGCCTGCGCCAGGGCTTCCAGACATTGTGCGGTATCGCCATCGCGATGATAAAAGTGCAGATTTTCTAACGCCGTCAGCCGGGTTTTGATCCCCGGCTGATGGCCTATCCATAACAGGTTTTGATGGTAGCTGTCGCGTACCTGATGC
>NZ_JADCSA010000531.1 GCF_015070385.1 Nocardioides malaquae
GAACCGTGTTGATACGTCAACTGCACAGGATATTGAATGGCCAGCACTGCCGTAGGGTAAAACATATAAATTCTATAATTAGATGTATCTTTCCATTTACGGCAAGGAAGGGGGCTTGGAAGACGTAAAGCATCTCACACCGAGATTATTTTTTATATGTCAGGTGTCTGAAGTTATGCTTTGGCTCTTAAAATGGTTTGCCGCGAGGTTTTGAATTCCCGGGCAATGGCACTTATACTTACACCTGACTTAATTCGTTCGAAT
>NZ_JADCSA010000056.1 GCF_015070385.1 Nocardioides malaquae
CCGATGGCGTGCTTCTCAATGGTGGCGGGGGAGTAGCCGAGGATTTCGGCGATGATGGCCGTGGGCGCGAACTTGGTGATCTCATGGAGTGTGCCGAGGCGAGCGGCGCGTGCGCCGACCGTGGCGCGGAGTCGGCCGGCGATGTAGCCGGCGTCGAGGTGCCTGCCGGGGGAGTAGCCGGGGAAGACCCAGTTGCTGTTGGGGTGGGCGGCGGTTTGGTGGTTGTGCGGCTGGACAGCGAGTTGGCGGAACGGCTCGTCGAGCGGTGGGTGTAGCTCGATGTCAGCGGTTCCGCCGAGCCTGATCGTGACGGGATCACCGGTGATGTTGACGTCGTCCCAGGTCAGGGCGACGAGTCGCTCGAGTGGCTGTCCGAAGACCAGGAGCAGGATGGCGATGGCCCGGTGTCTGGCGGGCATGTCGGCGTTGTGGACGTGGTCGTCGATGGCCTCGTTCTGGGCTTGGCTGTCGAGCTTGGGGCTCGTGCCGCGGCGGTGGGGCGTGAGCCGGAGGTCGGGGTCGATCAGTCTGGTCTTGATGGCCCATCCGAGGAATCGGCTGGCGATCCCGCGTGTGGTGGTTCCGCCG
>NZ_JADCSA010000532.1 GCF_015070385.1 Nocardioides malaquae
TATGGCCATTTTATGCTGTAAATTATAATCCAACAACAGTAACGAATCAGTACAACCGGCACCCATGGAAAGGTATAAAATATACATAAAGCATCTGGGTTTTGGGGGCTTTCAAATGTGAAGAATATCAAAATGCGTCTCATGAGCTCATATTCAGTTATTCTCACTGTTCATCGTACAACGGAATTCCACTTGTGCGGTGGTGGAGGCAAACCTGGTGGACCTTTCCCTGAACTCTTTCAGGAAAACATTTCCAGTGGCTAC
>NZ_JADCSA010000533.1 GCF_015070385.1 Nocardioides malaquae
TTCTTGATCGCCTCTTGTCTTGATTGTTCAAACGTGACGTCATGGGACGCCATAGGCTCGATAACAGGCTTGATAAGCCCAAAGCTTATTGATACAGGGTACGCAATACATTTGTTATCGAGTTTGTAACAGGCTCGTGTTTCGAGCTCCATCCCTATACAAGAGTGTCACGCAAATGTAGAAAAGAATTGCGATCGCAATCCGACGACGTGAGCATTTTTCCTTTTAGGTTAAGTGTGTCTGTGGGTTTTGTAAATATTTAAC
>NZ_JADCSA010000534.1 GCF_015070385.1 Nocardioides malaquae
TGTAGTAAATTTCATCCGCCTCCTCGGCTCAGATCTTTTATAAATTGTCAACATTTCTTATCAAAGGTTTTTTTTCCCCCCTCCACAGGCCCTGAAAATTGGTCATCATCAAGCCACTCTTGAAACGAATAATCTAAGACACTTCGCTAATGAATTAATTATAATGAATTATGGGCCCGTATCAAACCACCAGTTTGTACGTAAGATCGTTGAAAAGGCTGCGTTTCAACAAATGAACAACTTCTTGGAACTGAACAAGCACTT
>NZ_JADCSA010000535.1 GCF_015070385.1 Nocardioides malaquae
TAAATGATATTATGTTGCTGAACTTTTCCATGGATACCATATAGTGTCATTGTTTGACAGCACGATCATCAGTGTATTGATGATAATCCCTATTACCTCCTATTTAATTACTTTTACACCAACTTGATCCTAAAAATAACCTCACAACGCCTGGCAGAAACTTGTAGATCTGCTATTTTTGTCCTCCTTTGGAAAGGGATGCTGGGGTTAAAGTGATATTCCGTAGGTTATTGTGGCCCCCTGGTGGGGCTATAAAAGTAGCCT
>NZ_JADCSA010000536.1 GCF_015070385.1 Nocardioides malaquae
GGAGAGATGGAGGTGGTGACTATGAGAAAGAGAGAGAGAGGAAAAAAGGATGCAGAGAATGATCCATTGTAATGTCCTGCTGTTCCCTCCTGTCTCCTGGGCTGGCTCAGTGTAGTGCAGATCTGAACATGCTAGTTCCTTCAGCATGGAGTGCATGTGACAGAAAGAGGGATGTAGGGATTCAGCATGCAGTTGGAATGGAGGGAGCTAGGCAGGCCCTAGCCAGCCCTGGCTGCTGCTCTTAGGCATACAGTAGTTTGATTC
>NZ_JADCSA010000537.1 GCF_015070385.1 Nocardioides malaquae
CAATCAATCAATCAAAAGTCTGGGGCCCAACAATTGAAAAGTGGTTAAGGACCACCCTCCCAAGACAATAAGAAAGCGTACCAACAGCAGACCTTGTTAGACCAACCATGGACAAACCATGTCGTACCATTACAGCCAGGCCAATGAAAGGCATCAGAACCTACATCGTTGGAATAGTGATGGGAATTAATGGCAGTCGGGCTGACCACAAGAGATTGTGTAGGCAGTAATCTTGTGTAGGCAGACCTCTGGCCGACATTGGCT
>NZ_JADCSA010000538.1 GCF_015070385.1 Nocardioides malaquae
AGCAATCTTTTGCAAGGTTTCCAATTATAAATTATCAGTAAGCAAGTGTTGCCAATGCTCCTCTTACAACAAAATATTACCATGTGAATTTATTGTATGCTAATCACTAACGCGCAACAAACACTGTTTAACAGTGTTTGCTGTCATATAGCAGTGACTGTTATATGACAAAGTTAGCTTCCCAGGCCTCACCGTGAGCTGGCCTGTCTCTTCATTGTAGCTGCTGTATTAGAAGTGGGTCAGAGCCAATTAGGGAATGTGACC
>NZ_JADCSA010000539.1 GCF_015070385.1 Nocardioides malaquae
ACATCCGTTTACCTGGAATGGTAATAAAGTGTGACACCGGGAGAGGGCGGTTCTCCAAGTGGATGAATGGGTCCGGAACTGTTTTGTATGTGATGAAAGTCGTGTGTATGGGAGAGTGACGCGTGTAAGGTCGGCCTGTGTGACTGTATCCTGAGTGCTTGTATGTTGAGATGTGTGCCTGCTTGCCTTTCTGCTTGTGCATTTAGTCTGTGTGTGTGGCAGAAAAAGTAAAAAAAGGGGAGCCTTGGCATTTTTATTTTTATT
>NZ_JADCSA010000540.1 GCF_015070385.1 Nocardioides malaquae
AAACCACTCTTCAAAGCATCAGCACTTTTCTGGGTCATCTAATCTCAATCTGTTCTTTCTGATGTACTGTTTTTTATTTCTCTGCCTCATCAACTTGCCTTTTACATTAGTGTGACCCTCTTCTCTATTATGCTTTTAACACAGTTACAGTCAATTGCTTCCTCCATAGCTTTCGTTGTTGCCATGCCATCACTCAAGGATAGCATGTGAAATGAAGAGTAAGTATAGTGTCGTGGAATCGTGATCAATCTGTAATCAATGAGG
>NZ_JADCSA010000541.1 GCF_015070385.1 Nocardioides malaquae
CTTTGTCCACCAGGCCAGCACGACCAAAGCCAACGGCTCCGTTCACGTCTGCGACCCGCAAACAGGAAAAACAGCGTAAACAGCGCAAACCTCTCAGGACGGGAGAGAGCGCCTTCTCTCTCCGGAGAAGGTAGTAGAACTGAATTACCTCCTCTTGTGACCCACTACCTCGTGCCCCCCTTGGAACCCATACCCTCCCCAATCTTCCAGACCATTGCACCTGATCCAATACCCTTTTATAACCTCTATTATCAACACGTCTAT
>NZ_JADCSA010000057.1 GCF_015070385.1 Nocardioides malaquae
GTCTGTTGTGTCCACTTCAGTGTTGACATCATTCATACACACCCCTCCGC
The DNA here is from genome assembly GCF_015070385.1 of Nocardioides malaquae. Classification (GTDB taxonomy): domain Bacteria; phylum Actinomycetota; class Actinomycetes; order Propionibacteriales; family Nocardioidaceae; genus Nocardioides; species Nocardioides malaquae. Next base: position 51 of record NZ_JADCSA010000057.1, read on the forward strand.
CCCCTGCTTTTGTGTGCACCTACGTTGCTTTGCACATTTTTCAACAGTACTCCGTCTAAGCTGCAAATAATGAACTTTTTACTCCTCAGCAATTACTTGAAAACTTCAGATACTTTGTAGATTCAGATTTTTAAGAACAATACATGAATAATAACTAGTAAAACACCCTGAGGGGCAGGACACCAGACACTAATGACATCAGGGATCTCCATATATGGGCATAAAGGGGAGTACTACATCTGGGGTCAGTGAGTCAGAGTGATGTCAGAACAGTGATCTGACAGTGATGTTAGAACAGTCCTACCTCTTAAGAGCAGTCCATACTCCTTCCGAAAACAATCCTTTTGTCGGAGAGTTAAGACTTTCCGACATTCAGCTTTCCGAAATCAAATTGGGATTAATGTTGCGAGTGACGCATTTTGTAGTCGAACCGGACCTTTCCGACGAAAAGTTCTGCCGTCGGACGGTGTATGCACTAGCCTTAAGGGTTCTAGGGGCTCGAGAAGAACTCTCAGTGGATAGAAAGAGGTGAAGCA
>NZ_JADCSA010000542.1 GCF_015070385.1 Nocardioides malaquae
CTGTCACAAAATATCATGGTCACAGCTCAGATATTTATGATCAGTTTATTGATGCAAATAGTCTATAGAAATATTATATTTAACCAGTGGTGTAAAGTAACTACACTTTTACAAGTACATTTACTTAAGTACTGTACTTAAGTACAATTTTGAGGAATTTGTACTTTACTTGGGTATTCTCAATGTCCATGACTTTTACTCCACTACCGCTCTCGTCCAGATATTCCAAGGTCGGCACGTAGTCCTGGCCTTCTGTGAGCCAA
>NZ_JADCSA010000543.1 GCF_015070385.1 Nocardioides malaquae
GGCTAGTCAGGACTTGCAAGTAGGCAAGTTAGGATATTGAGAAACGGCCATTGTAAGTGGTTGTTACGGTGGGATAGGACAAGTACGATTTGGGGGAGGGGCAGCTAAGGGCCAATCAAAGATATTTATCACCATATCGCCCATCCTTAAGTTCAGGGCTAGTACTGTGTTTGAACTGCGTACGTGCTGCGTGTTGTCACTGAAGGAGACAAATACGTTTCCATTCTTGAAGTGGCCAGTTTAGAGGAGGCCTTTATGACCAA
>NZ_JADCSA010000544.1 GCF_015070385.1 Nocardioides malaquae
GGCTCACCCGTGTTTGGGTTCGATGCTGAGGTACATCCTCTGCTCGGCGCGGGGGACGAAACGGACGCAGGTCCTGTAGTGGAACTCCTCCATAGCGTTCAGCATCACTTCCCTCTCCACTTCGTCTGCAAGCGGAATAGAGGAGAGAAAAACAAGCCAGAGTGTGGAATGGTTATAGGTGAAGAACCAAAAGAGATTTAATCAATTACATACATAGTTGCTGTCGGGTAAAAGCCTATCATCTCTGTGTTAAATTAATGCCA
>NZ_JADCSA010000545.1 GCF_015070385.1 Nocardioides malaquae
GTAAAGTTGGGGGCTTATGCTAAGGCAAGGTAGATCACTCTACCTTACACTTGGTGCGCGTGGCCTTGGGCGGTCATAAAAAGTAGGCCATAAAAAATCTCCATCTGCTAATTTCAGGGTAGTTAGACTATATAGGCCTAAGTCTAGGCCTAAAGCATAACCTACAACATGAGAAATAATCTAGCAACCACAGTTTACTCACTACTCAGAATATCCTACAAAGTCCAAAAATCATTACCATTGTGGCTAGGTTAGGCAAGGTT
>NZ_JADCSA010000546.1 GCF_015070385.1 Nocardioides malaquae
GGACCAACAACCGGCGCGGGAACTCACCGACGCGACGGTGTTGTTGCGTGGGTTATTATTATATCATATGCGGCTATTTTCAACTTTAAGGCGCGGATGGATGATGCAGTCTCATCTCGCAACCACTACTACGAGCAAAATCTGTTCTTAAAAGATCGAGAGATCCGATTCCTTCGTCCATCATCATCTTAAAAAGGATTAATCTTCGCTCGCCTCTTTGCTTCGTGTGCGCAAAAAGCGTTGTTGAAGGAGGAAAACCCTCC
>NZ_JADCSA010000547.1 GCF_015070385.1 Nocardioides malaquae
TGCATGGGATGGGGAGAGTGCATAATATTGCATCATTTGTGAGCTATTGAGTTCAATTCGGTTCAGCAGGCGCTGGGCTTTGGTTGTTATACTCACATCATTTCCTGCACTGTCTGGGACTTGTATAAACCACTACCGAGCAGCAATGTGAAGAATTGAGCAAACCAGGACAGACTTGTATTTCTTTGACCTAAATAACACGACTAATTTCAGCGACTCGCGGTTGGTCACGTTATTCATGGATATAAAACGTACATCCAGTA
>NZ_JADCSA010000548.1 GCF_015070385.1 Nocardioides malaquae
CATTCAATTATTATGTTGTCCCATCTATAAACACCTGCCTGACATATGGTTAGAAGAATTCAAATCAGCAGCACTTTGGGTAACCTTTTCTAGATCTGCGAACCACTGCTCATGGCCCCACTACTGTAAATCTGAACTTGGGTAAACTGGTTTTGGCCTCTCTTTAGATCTTGCTTGCGAAAAGCCTGAAACAGGCGTTGATTTTCACAGTTCTAAAATGGCATGGATAAAACAATGCTTCTGTTTCCATATAATTGCATTCA
>NZ_JADCSA010000549.1 GCF_015070385.1 Nocardioides malaquae
GAATGGAAGACACCAACACCTCCACATTACTATCAAAGGTATGTGGCTTTAACCCCCGAAGCCAAAGCTGACACCTCTATTTTATCAGAAACCACCAAAGTAGAAGTCCCTTCACCCCAACGCCCCAAGAGAGTTAAGTTTAGCAATCCATATTGCTACGTGAGCCCCCGGACCAGGAGAGTTTTGAAAAGGTTGAGACCAAGAGGGCTATATCCAGTGGTGAAGTTAACCCCCAAAAAATGGAGTCACAAAGCCAACCTTCC
>NZ_JADCSA010000550.1 GCF_015070385.1 Nocardioides malaquae
ACTGGGGAGAAAGAGCAGAGGGAGAGCAGGGCTTTTATACTCGGCACTGGCCAGGTGCCTTCCAATCAGCTCGTCAGTTATCTTCGGCTCCTCCCTCCACTCAGCACTGCAATGGAAGCTTGTTAGGGCATGCAGGCTAGTCACATTCATATAGCTATACCAGGCCCAGGGGGCCGTGACAATACGTAGAGGCCGTTTTCGGCTATGGAGGAAGTGCATCGCGAGACGGAGGGATTCTCAAGAACAGCTGAGTATTGCTAACA
>NZ_JADCSA010000551.1 GCF_015070385.1 Nocardioides malaquae
GGATAGTATTATTTTTGGAGCGGTGCCGCCGCTCCCGTTAAGGACCAACGTGGCATGTGGCGTCGTCGCGTCGTAGTCAGCATGAGGTTGTAGCCCGTGTAGCCCCTACGCTCCCCCACTCTACGCACGCAGCTCTCGGACATACGTGCGGAGAGTGAGGGAGCGTAGGGTACACACAAGCCACAGCTTGGTTCCCATAGCTGGGAACACGCTGGGCGTCCCCCCGGACTTGGGGACGAAGGCATGGAAACTCCTCCCAGTAC
>NZ_JADCSA010000058.1 GCF_015070385.1 Nocardioides malaquae
TACTGTATACAACAGGAATGGGCAAAATTGGAATTCGGATTTGCTTTTCTTTTTCTTCTTTTTTTAATGTATGTTCTTGTGCGAGCTTTATTATGAGCTTGATTACAAATTCATTGGACATAAATATGGCAATACAATTGCAATACTTGTCATTAAGCGACTAATATACAGTAGACTGAAGAAATTAAAGCGGTCATGTTTGCCTCTTTGGAATTGTAACAGCTGAAATCAATAATATATCTTTATTCCAATATTAACCTGAGGGCCGCATTAAGTGAGGGTGGGGGCTGCATGTGGCCCACGGGCCGCCAGTTGCCCACCTCTGGTGTAGAAGAACGTTTGCAGCGCAAATGGAATCATGATGGTATCTCTGATGAGAGTTTGGGTCCCATTGACTTTACTGTATAGGGTAAAATACATCAAAATACATGTGCTTCAAGTAGCATGTAAGGGTAAAAAAATATCCAACTTGGGGCTTGGGATGATTCTGAATCCATTGCAAGCATTTGTTTTGCACAAAAATCATAAACTCAACAAAACTGTGGTTTAGTGATGAGTCATCACTTTTCACAGTTTTGTGGG
>NZ_JADCSA010000005.1 GCF_015070385.1 Nocardioides malaquae
GGAAGTTAAGCCTTTCAGCGCCGATGGTACTGCGACCGAGAGGTCGTGGGAGAGTAGGACGCCGCCGGACATACCTTGAAGACCAGGAGAGGGAGCACCCCACGTGAGAGTGCTCCCTCTTCTGGCATTTCTGCGTCCGCATATGTTGCTGGCCCCGCGTCGTCACCTCACGGGGTGGCGGTCACTGAGGTGGCGGGTCACTGGGGCGGTGCCATGAGCTCGGAGTCGACCGAGCGCATGAGGACCCCCAGGCTGGGCTTCGGCTGGAAGGACGTGGCCTTCTCCGGCAGCAGGTGGCCACGGTCCATGGCGCGGTCGAGCAACGAGTAGTCAGGTGCCGGCAAGAGCACGGCGACCTCGGTGTCGTGGGCGGCGGCCAGCGCGTCTTCCACACTGTGGTGGTGGACGACGTCGTCGGAGGCCACCCGCCGCAGGAGGGTGTGGTGGAGGTGCTCGACTGCGCTGACCTCCTCGGGGTCTGGGACCTCCACGGTCATCCAGCGCGTCCCGTCGGTGACCACCACAGTGCCCGGGTGGAGCGCCTGGAGGGCGCTCGACTCGTCGACGACGCGCGGGGGCACACCGGCGGTCGCTGCGGCCTCGGCGAAGAGGTCGAAGGTCAGGCCGGGAAAGGTCCGGTGGATCGCGCCGAGGAAGAAGGGCGTGTCGTCCTGGTCGACGACCATGGTGAGGCCTCGGTCCCACGGCGTGCCGGGGTGCTGCTGCTGGAGCCGGAGGTAGGCGGCGTAGCGATGGTGGCCGTCAGCGATCATCAGGCGCGCCTGCGCCAGAGCCCCGTTGATGGCGGCCAGGTGAGCATCCTCGGTGATGCGCCACAGGCGGTGGTGCTGCCCGGCGCGGTCGACGTAGTCCTGGTCGGGCGCCAGCGCCATCACGCGTTCCTGGACGTCGCGCACCGCTTGGGGTCCGTGGTGGACGAGGATGATGGGCGCGGGGTTGATCCCCATCTCCTCCATCCTCTCGGCGAGCTCGTCCGCCTGGTCCGGGTGGATGGCCTCGTGGGCGAAGACCGTGCGCGCGTCCCCCGGCTCGGCCCGGGTGGACAGCTCGAGGCCTCCCACCAGTCCTCGGATCGTCATCCCGTGGACCGTGTACTCGTGCAGGTAGAGCGCGGGCGTCACGTCGAGATCGACGTATCCCTCCTCCTGCCAACGCACCAGACGCCGGGCCACGTCGCGGTAGGGGCGGGAGAAGGCGCGCGCGGTGGCGGGGTTGGCGACCTTCTGGGGAGAGAGACGTACGCCGCGGAAGGGGCGCAGCTCCACCGGACGCGTCGGTGACGCCGGGATCTCCACCTGCGGGGCCTCCAGTCCGTGAACGTGCATCGAAGCATCGTAGGGTGCCCCGAGGGCGGAGAGCCAAGGAGGCGGAGCGTGTTGCAGGAATCGGTGGTGCCGCTGTCGCAGCGCCACGACCTCGTCATGTTTGACCTGGACGGGGTCGTCTACATCGGTGGCGAAGCCGTTCCCGGCGTGGCTCCGGCCATCGCTGCGTTACGTGAGGGCGGCACCCACGTCGCGTTCGTGACCAACAACGCCTCGCGACGGGCCGAGGCGGTGGCGGAGCACCTGGTCGCGCTGGGCGTGCCGGCGCGCCCCGAGGACGTGGTCACCTCGGCCCAGGCCGCCGCGCGGGTGCTGCTCGCCACACACGGGCATGGCGCTCCCGTGCTCGTGATGGGCGCCGACGGACTGGTCGACGCGGTCCGCACGGCAGGGCTCGTGCCGGTGACTGACCCGGAGGCCTCGGAGGTCGTTGCGGTGGTCACCGGGTTCGGTCCGGACGTGGTCTGGAAGGACCTGATGCGTGTCGCGGTCCGGATCCGGGACGGGCTCCCGTGGGTGGCGAGCAACACCGACCTCACGTTTCCTGCGTCGTTCGGGCTCGCGCCTGGCCACGGGACCCAGGTGGAGATGCTCCGACGGTTCAGCAACCGAGAGCCGGTGGTGGCCGGCAAGCCGGCCCGCCCCCTGCTCGACGAGACGATCCGCCGGGTGGGCGGCGCGCGTCCCCTGATGGTGGGGGACCGGCTCGACACCGACATCGAGGGTGCGCGGGCGGTCGAGGTCGCCTCGCTGCTCGTCCTGACCGGGGTCAGCGGCCTGGTGGAGGTCGTGGCGGCCCAGCCCCGTGAGCGCCCCGACTTCATCGCCAGCACGCTGGAGGGCCTCTTCGAGGCCCATCCGGCACCGACGGTCGAGGAGCGTCCAGAAGCTGGCGTCGTCTCGACGCTCGACGGGTGGCGGGCCGCGGTCGGCCCCGACGGTGTCCTCCAGGTGGAGGGAGTCGGGAGTGTCGACGACTGGTGGCGTGCGGTCTCCGGGGCCGCTTGGGGCCACCTCGACCGCACGGGCCGCGTGGCCGACGTGGCGAGGCTCCTGCCGCCTCACGAAGACGTCGGGACCCGACGGTAACCTCGGAGCCATGAACGAAGAGCACCCTGACGACCTCGACGAGGTCACCGCTGCGCCCACCGGGCTCGGTGACGAGACGGAGCGCGGTGCCGCCTCCGACCGGACCGGGCTCGCCGCGGTCGACCGGGTCCTGGGTCGGGTCGAGACCGTGGGTGAGCTTCCCGTCGCCGAGCGGGTGCCGGTCTTCGAGGCTGCCCACGAGGAGCTGCGTCGCGCCCTGGAGGCGCACCCTGCCCACGACGTGGCAGGACGGTGACCCGGGGTGCCTCCGCGTCGCCTGAGGTTGGACCAGGAGCTGGTCCGACGAGGACTCGCCAGGTCCCGGGAGCACGCCAGCTCCCTCGTCGGGGAGGGGCGGGTCAAGGTCCGCGGTGTGGTCGCGACGAAGCCGGCCACCGGCGTCACCACTGACGTCGCCATCGTGGTGAGTCACGACCCGGACGCGCCCGAGTACGCCTCGCGCGGTGCCCACAAGCTCGTCGGGGCTCTCGAGGCCTTCGCCGCCCACGGCGTCGACGTGAAGGGTGCTCGGTGTCTCGACGCCGGCGCCTCCACCGGGGGGTTCACCGACGTGCTGCTGCGGCAGGGCGCCCGCGAGGTGGTGGCGGTCGACGTGGGTTATGGCCAGCTCGTCTGGCGCCTGCGCAACGACCCGCGGGTGGTGGTGCACGACCGCACCAACATCCGCGACCTCGACCTCGAGCTCATCGGCGAGCCGGTCGACCTGGTCGTCGGGGACCTGTCGTTCATCTCCCTGCGCCTCGTGCTGGACGCTCTTCTGGCGGTCACCTCTCCGGAGGGGGCCCTGGCGCTCATGGTGAAGCCGCAGTTCGAGGTCGGCAAGGACCGGGTCGGCAAGGGTGGCGTGGTGCGCGACCTCGACCTGCGGGCCGAGGCCGTGCTGGCGGTGGCGGACGCCTCCGCCGAACGAGGCTGGGGGGCTGTGGCAGTGACCACCAGTCCGCTGCCCGGTCCGTCGGGCAACGTGGAGTTCTTCCTTCTCCTGCGCCGCGGCAGCCCGCTGGTCGGGGCCTCGGAGATTCGCGACGAGGTGGAACGCTCCGCCTCATGGGGTGCGTCGGGTGAGAGGGTGGAGCCGTGACTGACCTGACGACCCCCCGCCGCGTGCTGCTGCTGGCGCACACCGGCCGCGAGGCCGCTCGGGAGGTGGCGCTGGAGTTCGTGCGCGCCCTCACCGGACACGGCATCGTCGTGCGGATGATCGACACCCAGGCCTCCGAGCTGCACGTCGCCGCGGACGACTACGACCCCGCCCTCGAGCTGGTGCCCGAGGGGGAGGACGTGGGGCACGACTGCGAGGTGGCCCTGGTCGTGGGCGGCGACGGCACGATCCTGCGCGCCGCGGAGTACACGCACCGCAGCGGGACTCCGCTGCTCGGGGTCAACCTGGGCCACGTGGGCTTCCTCGCGGAGGCCGAGGTCGACGACGTGGAGACCACCATCGAGGCCTTGGCCCACCGGCGCTACACGATCGAGGACCGGCTGACCATCGACGTGGACGTCTACCAGGGCAAGGAGCTGGTGACCCGGACCTTCGCGCTCAACGAGGCCAGCATCGAGAAGGCTGCCCGGGAGCGGATGCTGGAGGTCGTGGTCGGCGTCGACGGCCGTCCGCTGTCGCGCTGGGGGTGCGACGGAGTCGTGTGCGCGACGCCCACGGGGTCGACGGCCTACAACTTCAGCGCCGGCGGACCGGTGGTCTGGCCCGGTGTCGAGGCCCTGCTGATGGTGCCGATCAGTGCGCACGCGCTCTTCGCCCGGCCGATGGTGGTCGCGCCGACCTCCGTCCTGGCGGTCGAGGTGCTGGCCGGCAACGAGAGCGCCGGCGTGCTGTGGTGCGACGGCCGGCGCGCGGTCGACCTGCCGCCCGGCGCCCGGATCGAGGTGCGACGTGGCAGCAGCCCGGTGCGGCTGGTGCGACTGCACGAAGCACCCTTCACCGATCGGTTGGTGGCCAAGTTCGGTCTCTCGGTCGAGGGGTGGCGAGGCTCGGCCGAGCGCCGCCGCCGCGTGGCCGAGGAGCAGGCCGGCGACGAGACCGAGGCCCTGCGGGTCACGGAGGGCCACGGTGTTTGAGGAGATCCGGATCAGTCACCTGGGGGTGATCGAGGAGTCCACCCTGGAGCTGGGCCCGGGTCTGACCGTCATCACCGGTGAGACCGGGGCGGGCAAGACCATGGTCGTGACCGCCCTCGGGTTGCTGCTGGGTGGACGGGCCGACAGCGGCGCCGTCCGGCGCGGCGCCAGTCAGGCTCGCGTCGAGGGCGTGGTCGCCGCGGAGCGCCTGCCCGACTTCGCCCGAGACGTCGCGGACCACGGAGGAGACGTGGAGGACGGCCGCGTCGTCCTCGCCCGCAACATCTCTGCCGAGGGGCGCTCCCGCGCCTGGGTGGGGGGAGCGACCGTGCCTGCCAGCAAGCTCGCGCTGGTCACGGAGCCCCTCGTCGCCGTGCACGGCCAGTCCGACCAGCACCGACTCCTGCGTCCTTCGGCGCAGCGCCGCGCGCTCGACCGCTTCGCGGGGCCGGAGCTCGCAGAGGTGCTGGAGGAGTACCGCGCGGTGTGGCACCGGTTGCAGGCGGTGGAGCGTGAGCTCCACGAGGTGGTCACCTCGGCCCGGGAGCGGGCTCGCGAGGCCGACCAGCTGCGCTTCGCCCTCGAGGAGATCGAGCGGGTCGACCCGTCGCCGGGGGAGGACGTGACGCTCGCCGCGGAGGAGACGCGACTCGGTTTCGCCGACACCCTGCGCCTGGCCGCGGAGACCGCGAGGGAGTCCCTGTCGTCCGAGCACGGCACCCCCGACGCGCTCGCGGCTGCCGCGGCCGCCCGGGCCGCGCTCGAGGGCGTACGGGACCACGATCCGGAGGCCGCCTCCCTGGCGGAGCGCCTCGCTGAGCTGACCTACCTGCTGTCCGACCTGGCAGCGGACGTCTCGTCCTACGCTGCGGGGCTCGAGACGGACCCGCTCCGGCTGGCAGCCGTCAGTGAACGGCGCTCGGCCCTGCTGGCGCTCACCCGCAAGTACGGCGAGACGATCGACGAGGTGCTCGCCTGGAGCGGCGAGGCCGCGACGCGGCTGCTCGCACTCGACGACACCGACGAGCTGGTGGGCCAGCTGCGGAGCGAGCGTGAGGAGCTCCGACGCCGCGTCGCCGAGGTCGGTGCGCACCTCACCGAGCTGCGCACCGCCGCCGCCGTGCGTCTGGCCGCGGAGGTCTCCGACGAGCTGACGCTGCTCGCCATGCCGCACGCCCGCGTGGAGGTCGTGGTCCGCCAGCAGGAGGTCACCGATGCGGCGCGAGAGGCGACGGAGGCGTCGGCCGAACCAGGCCCCGGCACCGGGGCCGTGGAGGTCGGCGGACGCCTGCTGCGCTGTGGCGCGTGGGGCCTGGACGAGGTCGAGTTCCTCCTCGCGGCCAACGCCGGCATGCACCCTCGACCGCTCGACAAGGGTGCCTCCGGGGGTGAGCTCTCGCGGGTGATGCTGGCTGTCGAGGTGGTCCTGGCGGCCACGACCACGGTGCCCACCTTCGTCTTCGACGAGGTCGACGCCGGGGTGGGGGGCAAGGCGGCCATCGAGATCGGCCGCCGCCTCGCGCAGCTCGCGCGCCGGGCGCAGGTGCTGGTCGTGACGCACCTGCCCCAGGTCGCCGCCTTCGCGGACCGCCACATCGTCGTGGCGAAGGCGAGTGACGGGTCCGTGACCACCTCGGGTCTTCGTACGCTCGCTGACGGCGAGCGTGAGCGTGAGCTCTCCCGCATGCTGGCGGGGCTCGACGACTCCGACACGGCCCTGGCCCACGCCCGTGAGCTGATCGAGACGGCCAGGGCGACGCGCTGAGGCCCCCCGGGTGCGGCATTGACGCACCCATCTTTGGAACCATGGGTTGGCCATGAAGTTTGCCCCCAGAAATCGCCCGACTCCCGCCGGCTCCGGCGTCAGCGGACCCGCCAGGGTCGAGCGGCGTACCCGTGCCCTGCTGCGCCGTCTGCAGCCCGGGGACGTCGCCGTCATCGACCACCTCGACCTCGACCGTGGCACCGCCCAGGCGCTGCTCGACGCCGGGGTGGCCGCCGTGCTCAGCGCCTCACCCCTGATGTCGGGCCGCTACCCCAACCAGGGGCCGCAGGTCCTGGCTGCTGCGGGCATCCCCGTGGTCGACACCTTGGGGGAGGAGCTCTTCGCCCAGGCGCGGGAGGGGTCGCAGGTCAGCGTCGAGGGTGACGTCGTACGCCTGGCGCCCGACGCCGTGCTGTCCGGTCGAGTTCTGGACGAGGCCACCGTGCGCGAGCTGGCCGAGGAGGCGCGCGTCGGCCTGACCCACCAGCTCGAGAGCTTCACCCACAACTCGACCGAGTTCCTGCGTCGCGAGCAGGAGCTGCTGCTGCACGGGCACGGTGTCCCGGTGCCTCGCACCCGGTTCGCCGACCGCCCGGTCGTGGTCGTGGTCCCGGGGCGCGACTTCCTCCAGGAGCTGCGTGAGATCCGCGGTTTCATCCGCGAGCAGCGCCCGGTGCTGGTGGGTGTGGACCGTGGTGCCGAGGCGCTGCGTGAGGCGGGGCTGCGTCCCGACGTCGTCGTGGTCTCGGCGGACGCCGGTGACGACGAGCTGCCGAGCCCCCGCACCCTCAAGACCGCGCGCGACGTCGTGCTGCGCGTCGACCGTGGCTCGACCCGGGCCGCGGGCGAACGCTTCTCCCGGTGGGGCGTCACGCCGCTGCTGCTCGAGTCGACCGCGACCACCGAGGACGCCGCACTGATCCTGGCCGACGCCCAGGACGCAGCGGTGATCGTGGGGGTCGGCATGCATGCCACCCTCGACGAGTTCCTGGACCGTCAGCGTGCGGGGTTGGCCTCGACCTACCTGACGCGGTTGAAGGTGGGCCATCGACTGGTGGACGCCACCGCGGTCCGCACCCTCTACTCCGGGAGGACCCGGCCCCGTCACCTGGCCGCCGTCACGCTCGCCGGCGCGGTCGCCCTGCTGGCAGCGATCGGCACCACCCCGGTGGGCCAGGAGTGGGCGGACGCCCTCACCGACCAGCTCTCCTCCTTCTACGACCTGATCCAGGGGATGTTCACGTGATCTCGTTCCGTACCCATGTCGTCACCCTCGTGGCGGTCTTCCTCGCCCTCGCCGTCGGCGTGGTGCTGGGCGGTGGCCCCCTCAGCGAGATCGGGCGCGGTGACGACGACACCGCAGCGCTCGAGGCGGAGGTGTCCCAGGTCCGGGCCGAGGCCGACTTCGCGGAGCGCTTCGCCTCGGACGTCTCCTCGACCCTCCTCGACGGTCGTCTCGACGGGCGTGACGTCGCCCTCGTGACGCTGCCCGGGGCAGAGACGTCCGTCGTGGACGGCCTCGCCGACCAGGTCTCCGAGGCGGGCGGCAACGTCACCGTGACCCAGGCCCTCGGCACGAGCCTGGTCAGCACCGCGGAGAAGTCGCTGGTCGACACGTTGGGCAGCCAGCTGATGGCCCAGCTGCCCGACGGCGCGGTGACCGAGGGAGCCAGCACCTACCAGCGGGCCGGTGAGCTGCTGGGCCTGACGCTGGCCACGACGGGTGAGGACGCCGAGGACGTGCCGGCCCGCACCGAGTCGGTGACCGAGGGGCTGCGTGGCGCCAACCTGGTGGAGGACGTCGAGCCGCCCTCGCGCCGGGCGCCGCTGGTGCTGGTCGTCCTCGGTGACGAGGTGACCGGCGACGGGGCCGACGCCCTGCTGTCCGGGCTGCTCACCGGCCTGGCCGAGCAGTCCCGCGGCCTCGTGGTTGCCGCGCGCACGTCCGACGGCGAGGACCAGGTGGCCCGGCTGCGCGAGGCCGACCAGCTCGGGAGCGCCACGTCGGTGGACGGTGTCGAGAGTCCCGCGGGGCAGGTGGCCGCAGTGGTCGCGCTCGCACGGGCGTACGACACGCAGGGCGGCGCCTTCGGCGCCGCGGGTGCGGACGGAACGGTCCCGCTCGGGTAGCATCGAAGCCCGTGAAGAGTCGTAACGCCACCAAGCACGTGTTCGTCACCGGAGGCGTCGTCTCCTCCCTTGGCAAGGGGCTCACCGCGTCCAGCCTGGGAAGCCTGCTGAAGGCGCGCGGCATGCGCGTCACGATGCAGAAGCTGGACCCCTACCTCAACGTCGACCCGGGCACGATGAACCCGTTCGAGCACGGCGAGGTCTTCGTGACCAACGACGGCGCCGAGACCGATCTGGACGTCGGCCACTACGAGCGTTTCCTCGACACCGACCTCAACGCGATCGCCAACGTCACGACCGGTCAGGTCTACTCGACGGTCATCGCCAAGGAGCGTCGTGGCGACTACCTGGGCGACACGGTCCAGGTGATCCCGCACATCACCAACGAGATCAAGGACCGCATCCTCGCCATGGGCGGCGACGACGTCGACCTGGTCATCACCGAGATCGGCGGCACTGTCGGCGACATCGAGTCGCTGCCGTTCCTGGAGGCCGCTCGTCAGGTGCGCCACCAGATCGGGCGCGACAACTGCTTCTTCATCCACGTCTCGCTGGTGCCCTACATCGGCCCCTCGGGCGAGCTGAAGACGAAGCCGACCCAGCACTCGGTCGCCGCGCTGCGCAACATCGGCATCCAGCCCGATGCAATCGTCTGCCGTGCCGACCGCGACCTCCCGGCCGGCATCAAGCGCAAGATCGCGCTGATGTGCGACGTCGACGACGAGGCCGTCGTGACGTGCCCCGACGCGCCCTCGATCTACGACATCCCCAAGGTCCTGCACCGGGAGGGCCTCGACGCCTACGTCGTGCGCCGCCTCGACCTGCCGTTCCGTGACGTCGACTGGACCACGTGGGACGACCTGCTGCGCCGCGTGCACCACCCCAAGGAGCACGTCACGATCGCGATCGTCGGCAAGTACGTGGACCTTCCGGACGCCTACCTCTCGGTGGCTGAGGCTCTGCGTGCCGGCGGCTTCGCCCACGAGGCCAAGGTCAAGCTGCGCTGGGTCGCCAGCGACGAGTGCGCCACGCCCGAGGGCGCGCGCAAGCACCTCGGTGACGTCGACGGCATCTGCGTGCCCGGCGGCTTCGGCATCCGTGGTCTGGAGGGCAAGCTCGGCGCCCTCACCTTCGCCCGGACCAACGGCGTTCCCGCGCTCGGGCTGTGCCTCGGCCTGCAGAGCATGGTCATCGAGTACGCGCGCAACGTCCTGGGTCTCGAGGGTGCCGACTCCACGGAGTTCGACCCCGAAAGCCCGACCCCGGTGATCGCGACGATGGAGGAGCAGAAGTCCATCGTCTCCGGCGGCGGCGACCTGGGCGGCACCATGCGCCTGGGCTCCTACCCGGCCACCCTCGCGCCCGGCTCCCTGGCCCGCGACCTCTACGGCGCCGAGGTGGTCGAGGAGCGTCACCGCCACCGCTACGAGGTCAACAACGCCTACCGCGACCAGCTGGCCGAGGCAGGCCTGGTCTTCTCCGGCGTCAACGAGGACCTCGGCCTGGTGGAGTACGTCGAGCTCCCGCGCGACGTGCACCCCTTCTACATCGGCACCCAGGCACACCCCGAGCTCAAGTCGCGCCCCACCCGGCCGCACCCGCTCTTCGCCGGACTGGTCGGCGCCGCGCTGGCGCGCCAGAAGGAGACCCTGATCCCCGTTGACCAGGACGCGTGAGCGTGACCGGTGAGCTGGCGGACCGGCCGGAGTCGTGGCCGGTGCACAGTTCCCGGGTGCTCCACGCCGACGCGTGGGTGGTCACGGTCGTCGAGGACGAGGTGAGCCGCCCCGGTCACCCCGAGGAGACCTTCGGCCGCATCGCGGTGCGTCACCCCGGCGCCGTGATGATCCTGGCCGTCGACGACGACGAACGCGTGCTGCTGATGCGGCAGTACCGTCACACCTCGCAGCACGTCTTCGTCGAGATCCCCGCCGGCGTACGCGACAGCGAGGGTGAGCCGGCGGAGGAGACCGCGCGACGCGAGCTGCGCGAGGAGGCGGAGCTGGCCGCCGACGAGTGGCGGTTGCTCCTGTCGACCTATCCATCGGCGGGCATCCTCAGCGAGACCCACGACATCTTCCTCGCCCGCGGGCTCCGCCACGCCCCACGTGGTGACTTCACCCTGGAGCACGAGGAGGCCGAGATGGAGCTCTTCTGGGCGCCCTTCGACGACCTGCTCGACGCCGCGCTGCGCGGGGACGTGCGTGAGGGCCCGCTCGTGCAGGCGGTGCTCGCGTACGAGGTGCTGCGGCGCCGCGGCGAGCTCTGAGGGCCCCGTGAGCATCGACCCCTCGCGCGCGGCGCGCACGTACCTCGACCACCTGGCGGTGGAGCGGGGCCTGGCCGACAACACCCTCCAGTCCTACCGGCGTGACCTGCGCCGCTACCTCGACTTCCTGGCCGCCCACGACGTGACCGACCTCGACACGGTGGCCGAGCAGCGCGTGCTCGACTTCGTATCGCACCTGCGCCAGGGCGACGACGACCACCCGGCGCTGGGGGCGAGCTCTGTCGCGCGCACGGTCGTGGCGGTGCGCGGCTTCCACAAGTTCGCGCTGCGAGACGGCATGACGGCGCACGATCCTGCCGCCGCCGTGCGGCCGCCCGCCCAGGAGAAGCGGTTGCCCAAGGCGCTGCCCCTCTCCGACGTGGAGGCGATCCTCGAGACCGCCGGTGCGCCCGGCACGGTGCTGGCGTTGCGTGACCGCGCGCTGCTCGAGGTGCTCTACGGCACCGGCGCGCGGATCTCCGAGGCGGTCGGACTCGACGTCGACGACGTCGACCTGGTCGACCGCACGGTGCTGCTGCGCGGCAAGCGCAACAAGGAGCGGATCGTGCCGGTGGGGTCGTACGCCGTCGAGGCCGTCGAGGCCTACCTCACCCGGGCGCGGCCCGAGCTGGTGACGGCCGGAGGCGGTACACCCGCGCTCTTCCTCAACGCGCGCGGCGGCCGGCTGTCGCGGCAGAGCGCGTGGTCGGTGCTGGTCAGGACCGCTGACCGTGCCGGCGTCACCCGTGACGTCTCGCCGCACACCCTGCGCCACTCCTTCGCGACCCACCTGCTCGACGGTGGGGCCGACGTCCGCGTCGTCCAGGAGCTGCTGGGGCACGCCTCGGTCACGACCACGCAGGTCTACACCCTGGTGACGGTCGACAACCTGCGTGAGGTCTTCGCGACGGCCCACCCGAGGGCGCGCGGATGAGCCCCTCGACCCCGTGGTGGCAGCAGCACGGCGACGACCCCGACGCTCTCCTCGACGCCTTCACGTCCTGGACCGAGGAGCAGTCACTCAGCCTCTACCCGCACCAGGAGGAGGCGGTGATGGAGCTGCTGTCGGGCAGCAACGTCGTGCTCGCCACCCCCACCGGGTCGGGCAAGTCGTTGGTCGCCCTGGCAGCCCACGGGGTGGCGCTGGCAGGCGACCGGGTCTCGTTCTACACCGCCCCGATCAAGGCGCTGGTCAGCGAGAAGTTCTTCGCCCTCTGTGAGCAGCTGGGCGCCGACAACGTCGGGATGCTCACCGGCGACGCATCGGTCAACGCCGACGCCCCGGTGATCTGCTGCACTGCCGAGGTGTTGGCCAACATCGCCCTGCGGGAGGGTGCGGACGCCGACGTCGGCCTGGTGGTGATGGACGAGTTCCACTACTACGGCGAGCCCGACCGCGGCTGGGCCTGGCAGGTGCCCCTGCTGGAGCTGCCGCAGGCGCAGTTCCTGCTGATGTCGGCGACGCTGGGCGACACCACCGAGCTGCGCGAGGACCTCACGCGTCGCAACGGGCGCGAGACCGCGCTCGTCGACGACGCCGAGCGGCCGGTGCCGCTCCACTTCACTTGGTCCACCGAGCACCTCGACGAGACGTTGCGCGAGCTGGTGGAGACCAACCAGGCGCCCGTCTACGTCGTGCACTTCACCCAGGCGGCGGCCGCCGAGCACGCCACCTCGCTGCTGCGCCCGCTCGGCAAGTCGCCGCAGGCGGCCGAGATCGCCGAGCGGCTGGTCGGCTTCCGGTTCGGCGCCGGCTTCGGCAAGACCCTCTCCAAGCTGGTGCGCGCCGGGATCGGCGTCCACCACGCCGGCATGCTGCCGAAGTACCGACGCCTCGTCGAGCAGCTCGCGCAGGCCGGTCTGCTCCGCGTCATCTGCGGCACCGACACGCTCGGGGTCGGCATCAACGTGCCGATCCGCACCGTGCTCTTCACGGGCCTGGCGAAGTTCGACGGCAGCCGGCAGCGGATCCTGCGCAGCCGCGAGTTCCTCCAGATCGCCGGCCGCGCGGGCCGCGCGGGCTACGACACCGCGGGCTACGTGGTGGTCCAGGCACCCGAGCACGTCATCGACAACGAGAAGGCCAAGGCGAAGGCGGAGGCCAAGAACGCGGCCAACCCCAAGAAGAAGTCGAAGGCGCAGCTGCGCAAGCCGCCCGAGGGCAGCGTGGTGTGGACCGAGCAGACCTTCGACAAGCTCGTCGAGGGCCGTCCCGAGCCGCTGCAGTCGCGGATGAAGGTCGACAACTCGATGATCCTCAACGTGGTGGCCCGCGAGGAGGATGCCTTCGTCGTGCTGCGCCGTCTCCTCAACGACAACCGCGAGGACCGCCGCAGCCAGCTGAAGCTGTCGCGCCGGGCCCTGCGGCTGGCCCGGAGCCTGGTGCGCACCGGAGTCCTGACGAGGCTCGACGAGCTCGACGAGTTCGGCCGCCGCTACGTCCTGACCGCGGACCTGCCGGCCGACTTCGCGCTCAACCAACCGCTGAGCCACTTCGCCCTGGCGGCACTCGAGGTGCTCGACCAGGAGTCGCCCGACCACGTGCTCGACGTGGTCTCGGTGATGGAGTCGGTCCTGGAAGCACCCCGGCAGGTCCTCTTCGCGCAGCAGCACGCTGCCCGCGGCGAGGCGGTCGCGGAGATGAAGGCCGATGGCATCGAGTACGAGGAGCGCATGGCGCTGCTCGACCAGGTCACCTGGCCCAAGCCGCTCGACGAGCTGCTGACCGCGCTCTACGAGACCTACCGCCAGACCCACCCGTGGCTGCCCGAGGACGGTCTCGACCCGAAGTCGGTCGTGCGGGAGATGTACGAGCAGGGCATGGGGTTCACCGACTTCATCTCCCGCTACCAGCTGGCCCGCTCCGAAGGCCTGCTGCTGCGCTACCTGACCGACGCCTACCGCGCGCTGCGCCACTCGGTGCCCGAGAGCGTCCGCACCGAGGAGTTCGAGGGTCTCGTCGAGTGGCTCGGCGAGGTCGTGCGCCAGACCGACTCGTCGCTCATCGACGAGTGGGAGGCCCTCTCCGACCCCGAGCACGCGCCGGACCGGGTGACCCACCACGAGCCGCCGACCAGCCCTCGTCCGCTGAGCCTGCGGGAGCGGGCCTTCTCGGTGATGGTCCGCAACGCCATGTGGGCACGGGTGCAGGCGGTCGCCCGCGACGACCTCGACGCCCTGGTGCGGCTGGAGCGCGAGGCCGCCGACCGCTTCGACCCGCCGCGCACCGTCGTGATGGGACGTTCGGCGTGGGACGAGGCGCTCGAGGCCTACTACGACGAGCACGAGCAGGTGCTCACCGACGCGGACGCCCGCGGGCCCTCACACCTGACCGTGGGCCCTGAGGAGCAGGGGGAGCCCGTCGGCGCCGAGGAGGGCGTACGCAGTCGCGTGCGCCGAGTGGTGCAGACGCTCGCCGACCCCGAGGGTCACCGCGACTGGGTCGTCGAGGGAGTGGTCGACTGCGACGCCTCCGACGAGGCCGGGGAGCTCGTCCTGGCGATCGCCGCCATGCGTCGCCTGGGCTGACGAGCGACGCTCGCCCGCGCTCCACAGGCCTCTCCACAGCGCCGAGCCGCCTGTGGACCCGACGGGGGAGCTCTGCACAGATTTGGACCTCGGGTTGTGGCTTTCGGAGGTCGCCTTGTGAGCCCCGAAGCGTGGCCCCTAGAGTCGCGACCACAAGGCGAGATGTCGCCGTGTCGACAATGGAGCGAGTGTGATGACGCGTGGACGGGTCGATCCCAGGTTTTCCCGGCAGCAACGCGGCCGAGATGCCCCCGTCCGTTCCCGCCGTCCCGACCCGCACCCCAACCGGAGACGAGACCCGCGTGAGTGATCCCATCGCCTTTCCCATCCCCGTGACGCGGGAGATGGAGATCGGCCCGACCGGTCGCCCCATGCCGGAGTTCCCGGAGCCCACGCCCGTGACCGAGCACGGTCCGGCGCGCGTCGTGGCGATGTGCAACCAGAAGGGTGGGGTCGGCAAGACGACCACCACCATCAACCTGGGGGCGTCGCTGGCCGAGTACGGCCGCAAGGTGCTGCTCGTCGACTTCGACCCGCAGGGTTCGCTCTCCGTCGGCCTGGGTCTCAACCCGCACGACATGGAGCTGACGATCTACAACCTGCTGATGCAGCGCGACGTCGACTTCGACGAGGTCGTCGTGTCCACCGGTGTGCCCGGCATGGACCTGCTTCCCTCCAACATCGACCTGTCAGCCGCCGAGGTGCAGCTGGTGCACGAGGTGGCGCGCGAGCAGACCCTGCAGCGGGTGCTGGCTCCAGTGATCGACCGCTACGACGTCATCCTCATCGACTGCCAGCCGTCGCTCGGCCTGTTGACGGTCAACGCGCTCACGGCCTCCGACGGCGTCATCGTGCCGCTGGAGTGTGAATACTTCGCCCTGCGGGGCGTGGCGCTGCTCAAGACCACCATCGACAAGGTCAAGGAGCGCCTCAACCCCAAGCTCGACGTCGACGGCGTGCTCGGCACCATGTTCGACGGACGTACGCTGCACAGCCGCGAGGTCATGGAGCGTCTCGTGCAGGCGTGGGGTGACAAGGTCTTCCACACCGTCATCCGCCGCACGGTGAAGTTCTCCGACTCGACCGTCGCCGGCGAGCCGATCACCACCTACGCCACGTCGTCGCCGGGCGCCGACTCCTACCGCCAGCTCGCCAAGGAGGTGCTCACCCGGTGGCACGACGAGTGAGTGTGCCGGCGGCCGACGAGCTGTTCCGGCCCACGCAGAACGCGTCGGGGGAGCCCGTGGTCCGGGCCGTGCCGGACGTCACCGAAGCCTCTGCTGGTGCTGAGACCCAAGCTCCCGGGCGGGCGCAGCGCAGGCCCGCGGCGGCCCGACGCTCCAGTGGTCGGGTGCGCCACGACGAGAAGATGACCGTCTACGTGACCTCGGGCGAGCTGCTGGAGATCGAGCAGGCCCGCCTGGCTCTGCGCAGCGTCCACGGGCTGGCGGTCGACCGCGGGCGCATTGTGCGCGAGGCGGTCTCCCTCGTCCTGGCCGACCTGGAGGAGCGCGGCGAGGACAGCGCGCTCATCCGACGGCTCACCTCCGAGTGACCACCCGGGCGGAACCGGAGACCGATCCGGACGCCGAGGCGGTCCCGGTGGAGCCCGAAACTCCGGCGACCGGCGAGGACCCCGGCTTCGCGGTGCACCTCGACAACTTCGAGGGGCCCTTCGACCTGCTGCTCCAGCTGATCGCCAAGCACAAGCTCGACGTCACCGAGGTGGCGCTCTCGCAGGTGACCGACGAGTTCATCGCCCACGTGCGGGCCTCGGGGCCGGTCTGGGACCTCGAGCAGACCACCTCCTTCCTGCTCGTCGCCTCCACCTTGGTGGACCTGAAGGCGGCGCGGCTGCTGCCCCAGGGCGACGTGGAGGACGAGGAGGACCTCGCGCTCCTCGAGGCGCGCGACCTGCTCTTCGCCCGGTTGCTGCAGTACAAGGCGTTCAAGCAGGTGGCCGCCGTGCTCGAGGGTCGGTTGGCCGAGGAGTCCCGTCGGTTCCCGCGGGCCGTCGAGATGGAGGAGCGCTTCGCCACGCTGCTGCCCGAGGTGCTCATCGGCATCGGTCTCGACGCCTTCGCCCGCCTGGCCGCCAAGGCGTTGGAGCCCAAGCCCGTGCTCGAGGTGTCGCTGCAGCACATCCACACCGCCAAGGTCAGTGTGCGCGAGCAGGCGCACCTGGTGGTGGAGCGGCTGCGGCGCCACGGCACCGTGACCTTCCGCAGCCTCTGCGGCGACTCCCCGGACCGTCTCACGACCGTCGCCCGGTTCCTCGCCCTGCTCGAGCTCTTCCGGGAGTCGGTGGTGGCGTTCGACCAGGTGACCCCGTTGGGAGAGCTCACGATCCGGTGGACCGGTGACGACGACACCGACGTCGAGGTCGGCGACGAGTTCGACGGGACGCCCCCCGAGGAGCCGCCGGTCGCGACCGAGACCAGTCCTGAGACCAGTCCCGTGAGTGGGACCGCACCCGAGGAGGACCCGGCATGACCCAGGAGGAGCAGGACCCCACGGCGCAGGACCCCACGGCGCAGGACCACGGGGTGCCGCCCGTCCGGGAGCTCGCTCCGGCCCTCGAGGCAGTGTTGATGGTGGCGGACCAGCCCCTCGACGCCACCGGTCTGGCCGCGACGCTGGGCCACCCGGTGGTGGAGGTGGAGGCGGCCCTGGGCCGGCTCTCGGCGGAGTACACCGCCCAGGGGCGTGGCTTCGACCTCCGGTCGGTGGCCGGTGGCTGGCGCTTCTACACCCGCGCGGAGTACGCCGACGTGGTGGAGGCCTTCGTGCTGGAGGGCCAGCCGGCCCGGCTCACGCAGGCCGCCCTGGAGACGCTGGCGGTCGTCGCCTACAAGCAGCCGGTCTCTCGTGCCCGGGTCTCCGCGATCCGGGGTGTCAACGTCGACGGGGTGATGCGGACGCTGCTGGCGCGCGGACTGGTGGAGACGTCGGGGGCCGACGAGACGTCCGGGGCGCACCTCTACCGCACCACGACCTACTTCCTGGAGCGGATCGGAGTCTCCAGCCTCGACGAGCTGCCCGAGCTGGCGCCCTACCTGCCCGACATGGACGACCTCGAGGACGAGCTGAGCGCGTGGGCGGGCACCGGTGTGGCCCCCGAGGGCGACCCGGCGGACAATGGTGGCCCCGAGGCATCCGAGCCTTCCGAGCACGACAGCGAGCCCACGACCTGATGAACACGCCCGAGGAACGCCGACGCATCGCGACGGACGAGGACGGTCTCGTACGCCTGCAGAAGCTGCTGGCCCAGTCCGGTGTCGCGTCGCGCCGCAAGTGCGAGGAGCTCATGCTCGGCGGGCTGGTGGAGGTCGACGGTGAGGTCGTCACCCGGCTGGGCACGAAGGTCGACCCGGCCACCGCCGTCATTCGTGTCGCCGGTGAGCGGCTGCCACCGATCACCGACCACGTCCACCTGGTGCTCAACAAGCCGCGCGGCGTGGTCTCCACCATGTCCGACCCCGAGGGACGCCGGTGCCTGGGCGACCTGGTCGCGGACCGTCCCGAGCGGCTCTTCCACGTCGGACGCCTGGACACCGACACCTCCGGCCTGATCCTGCTGACCAACGACGGTGACTTCGCCCACCGCATGGCCCACCCCTCCTTCGAGGTCGAGAAGACCTACGTCGCCGAGGTGGACGGCGAGGTCTACCCCTCCACGTTGAAGAAGCTGAAGCAGGGCATCGTGCTCGACGACGGACCCGTTGCGGTGACCCGGATCAAGGTGGTGGAGGCCGGTCGTGGCAACGCCCAGGGGCGCAGCATCGTCCAACTGGTGATCCACGAGGGTCGCAACCGCATCGTCCGTCGGATGCTTGACCACGTCGGCCACCCGGTCCGCCGCCTGACGCGCACGCACTTCGGCCCGGTCGACATCAAGGGACTGCCCTCGGGGCAGATGCGGGAACTGACGACGAAGGAGCTCGGCGTGCTTCTGGACAGCGCACAGCTGTGACCGAGAACGAGGCCACGGCCCCGACCCCGCCGAGTCGGCTGCGCGGGCCGGTCGAGGTCATCGGCACCGGCCTGCTGGGCACCTCGATCGCCCTGGCCTGCCGCCGGGCCGGCATCGAGGTGCTGCTCACCGACCTTTCCCCCGAGCACGTCCGCACCGCCTGCGGCCTGGGTGCCGGACGGGCGCGTCAGGCCGACGACCGACCCCAGGTCGTGGTGGTCGCCGTGCCGCCCGACCACCTGCCCGAGGTGCTCGTCGAAGCTCTTGACGTGACCCGGGGCACCGACGCCGTGGTCACCGACGTCGGCTCGGTGAAGTCGGCGCCCTACAACGCGGTGCGTCACCATCCGGACGTCCGCCGCTACGTCGGCAGCCACCCGATGGCCGGCAGCGAGCGCTCGGGCCCCCTCGCCGCCCACGTCTCGCTCTTCGAGGGTCGCCCCTGGGCCATCACGCCGCACCTCGACTCCGACGTCGAGGCCGTGGAGACCGTGGAGGAGCTGGTCCGGCTCTCCGGTGCGGTGCCTGTGTGGTTGACGCCGCACGAGCACGACCGCGCCGTGGCGCGCACCTCCCACGTGCCCCACCTGATGGCGGCCCTCACCGCGGGCCGTCTGGCCACGGCGCCGGCCACCCACCTGGCCCTCTCGGGTCCGGGCGTGCGGGACGTGACCAGGGTCGCGGCGGGGGAGCCCACCCTCTACGGCCAGATCGTCACCGCCAACTCCGAAGCCGTGCTCGACCTGCTCGGCGAGGTGCGTCGCCAGCTCGACCAGGTGATGACGGCCATCGAGCTCGGTGACCGCGCGACGCTCGAAGGGGTCCTCGCCCTCGGGGCCGCGGGCACCCGCGCGATCCCCGGCAAGCACGGGGGACCCGCACGACCCATGCAGTCCGTCTGGGTCTCGGTGCCCGACACCGCCGGCCAGCTCGCCAAGCTGCTGGCCGACGCCGTGGAGAGCGAGGTCAACGTCGAGGACATCCGCATCGACCACGACCCCGCCCGTCCCGTGGGTCTCGTCGAGCTCGTCGTGGAGGAAGTGCGCGCCGAGCACCTGCTCGACTCCCTCGAGGCGCGGGGCTGGACCACCCACCGCTAGGCACGGGTAGGCTCTGCGCCCGTGACCACCGCGCCGCAGACCCGCCCCACCGGACTCGTGATCGCCCTCGACGGGCCGTCGGGTTCGGGCAAGTCCAGCACCTCGCGCGGGGTCGCCACCCGGCTCGGGCTGCGCTACCTCGACACCGGTGCGATGTTCCGGGCGATGACGTGGGCGATGCTCGAGGCGGGCGTCGACGTGCACGACGCGCAGGCCGTGGCGGCGTACGCGCCCACCCCGCGCATCGAGTCGGGCACGAACCCCACCGCGCCCACCATCCACGTGGACGGTCACGACGTCGGCGAGGCGATCAGGGGAGAAGCGGTCACCGGTGCGGTCAGCCCGGTCAGCGCCGTGCCCGAGGTCCGCGCCCGGTTGCTGGAGCTCCAGCGCACCATCATCGGTGACGGTGACATCGTCGTGGAGGGCCGTGACATCGGCTCCGTGGTGGCCCCCCAGGCGCGGGTGAAGCTCTACCTGACTGCCGACCCGGGTGCCCGCGCCGCGCGCCGGGCGCTGGAGGAGGGCGGCTCCGACGTCGCCGCCACCGAGGCGTCGTTGCTCGCCCGCGACGCCATCGACTCGACGCGCAGGACGGCACCCCTGACGATGCCCGAGGGTGCGGTGCACATCGACACGACCGACTTCACCCTCGACGAGGTCATCGACCAGGTGCTACGGCTGGTGCAGCAGGCACAAGGCCGGGGATGACGCACGCGGACCTCCCGCGCAGCAGCGACCTCCCTCCCGACACGCGGTGGTTGGCCCGACACGCGCCCAGGGCTGCGCGCCTGGTGCGGAGCGTCTGGGACGTGCGCGTGCACGACCTCGACCGGGTGCCTGCGACCGGCCCGGTCATCCTGGCCAGCAACCACATCGGGCTCGTGGACGGTCCGCTGCTGGTGCTTTTCGCGCCCCGTCCGACCCACGCCCTCACCAAGATCGAGATGTTCTCCTCCCGCGCGGGCGGTCTGCTGCGGCGCTCCGGCCAGATCCCGCTTGATCGCGACGCCGTCGACATGGCTGCCGTGCGTGCCAGCCTGCGGGTGCTGCGCGACGGTGGGGTGTTGGGCATCTTTCCTGAGGGACACCGCGGTGCGGGGGAGTACGACCTCTTCCGCCCCGGCGTGGCCTACCTCGCCCTCGTGACGGGCGCGCCCGTGGTTCCCGTCACCTTCTTCGGCACCCGTGAGCCGGGCGGTGCCCGCAGCTCGCTGCCGCGACGTGGTGGATCGATCGACATCGTCTACGGTGAGACGTGGCAGACGACTCCGCATGAGTGGCCACGGACTCGGGAACAAGTGCGTGCGACCGCGGCGTTGCTCAGGCAGCACCTCCGCGGTGAGGTCGAGCGTGCCCGCAGCCTGACGGGCCGAGATCTTCCGGGACCGATCCCGGACCCCGAATCCCACAACCACCCCTCCGCGGGTTCGAAGCGAGGAACACCATGACCGACTTCCACGACGACGTCGACGCTCCCCAGGGGCCGACGCCGATCCTGGCGGTGGTCGGCCGACCCAACGTGGGCAAGTCGACGCTCGTCAACCGCATCATCGGCCGGCGCGAGGCCGTGGTGGAGGACCGTCCCGGCGTGACCCGCGACCGCGTCTCCTACGACGCCAACTGGAACGGCCGCGCGTTCACCGTCGTCGACACCGGAGGGTGGGACCCCGACGCCCAGGGGTTGGCCGCGATGATCGCCGGCCAGGCGGAGATCGCCGTCAGCCTCGCCGACGCGGTGCTCTTCGTCGTCGACGCCACGGTGGGCATCACCGACGCCGACGAGGCGGTGGTGAAGGTGCTGCGCAAGTCGGGGAAGCCCGTGGTCCTGGCCGCCAACAAGGTCGACGACCTGCGGACCGAGGCCGAGGCCTACGCCCTGTGGAACCTGGGTCTGGGGGAGCCGTTCCCCATCTCGGCGCTGCACGGTCGCGGTTCGGGTGACATGCTCGACGCCTGCCTCGAGGCGCTCCCGGAGCTGCCGGAGGAGCGCTTCGGTGAGTCGGGCGGTCCGCGTCGCGTCGCCCTCGTCGGCAAGCCGAACGTCGGCAAGTCCTCGCTGCTCAACAAGTTGGCGGGCGAGGACCGCGTCGTCGTCGACAACGTCGCCGGCACGACCGTCGACCCGGTCGACGAGCTGATCGAGCTGGGCGGCAAGACCTGGCGCTTCATCGACACCGCCGGCATCCGCAAGCGGGTCAAGGAGGCGTCGGGCCACGAGTACTACGCCTCCCTGCGTACGACCACGGCGATCGACCGCGCGGAGGTCGCCGTCCTGGTCCTCGACGGTGGTCAGTCGATCTCCGAGCAGGACATGCGGATCATCCAGACGATCCGCGACGCGGGACGCGCCATGGTCATCGCCTTCAACAAGTGGGACCTCGTCGACGAGGAGCGTCGCTACTACCTCGAGCGCGAGATCGAGCGTGACCTGGTGCAGGTGAAGTGGGCCCCGCGCATCAACATCACCGCCCGCACCGGCTGGCACGTCGACCGGCTGGTGCCGGCGCTGGAGAAGGCGCTCGAGGGGTGGGAGACCCGCATCGGCACGGGCGCCTTCAACACCTTCCTCGGTCGGCTCGTCGCGGAGCACCCCCACCCGGTGCGCGGCGGCAAGCAGCCGAAGGTCCTCTTCGGCACCCAGGCCTCCGTCGCCCCGCCGACCTTCATCCTCTTCACCTCCGGCAAGCTGGAGGCCTCCTACGAACGCTTCATCGAGCGTCGGCTGCGCGAGGAGTTCGGCTTCGCCGGCACTCCGATCGTGCTGCAGCAGCGGGTGCGGGAGAAGCGCAAGCGCTGAGGTGTCCTGCCGCAGGCGACACGGGGCCCCGAGTACTGGAAGGCCAACGCCCTGCGGTATGTTCTTCCTCGTTGCCCGCGAGGGCGACATCGGGCTGTAGCGCAGCTTGGTAGCGCACCTGACTGGGGGTCAGGGGGTCGCAGGTTCAAATCCTGTCAGCCCGACAAATTTCAGGCTCGGAGATCGTCGATCTCCGGGCCTGAAAGCGTTAGAGATTTGATCTACCCTCCACAAACCCTCCACTTTGGGTCGCGATCCGTCGCGAAATCCGCGCTGCTGCGAGCCGGGATCCCGTCGTCTCCGAAGCCCTCCCAGCCACCCGGGAGCACCGGGACACCTGGTGGCCATGGACACCTCGTCGAGCCCCCTGATGGGCCTGGAACCCCTGCTGAGCACCACCGAGGTCGCCGACTACCTCGGCGTCCCGGTCAAGACGATCTACGAGTGGCGCACCCACGGTCACGGGCCCTGCGCGGTCCGGGTGGGGCGCCACCTGAAGTTCGCCGTCTCCGACGTCCAGGCGTGGGTCGCCCAGCACCGCGAGCCGCAACCGGGACATACCACCCAGCTGGGGTGAGCTGAGATGGCTCGACCTAGGACCCCGGTGGGCACCTTCGGCCGGATCGAGTTCAGCACGCTCAATGGTCAGGTCCGCGCCCGCACCCGGTTCCGGGACGTGGATGGTCAGCTGCGCCGGATCGAAGCCTCCGGCGGCTCACGGATCGCCGCCGAGCACGAGCTCAAGCGCCGGATCGCGAAGCGGGTCGACTTCTCCCCAGGGACTGGTGAGCTGACCCCGAGCTCCTCGTTCGGGCAGCTCGTCGAGGTCTGGCTCGCCGACCTGGACCTGGAGGGAAGACTCGCCCCCAGCACCAGAGAGCTGTACGAGCGCGACATGCGCCAGATCGTGCTGCCGGCCTTCGAGCACCTTCTGCTGCGGGAGATCTCGGTGCGCAAGGTCGACCAGTTCCTCAAGACGCTGGGCTCCACGAGGAGCTACGCGATGGCCAAGCACGCACGGACCGTGCTGAGCCTCGCCCTGGGTCTTGCCGTGCGCTACGACGCGATGCGCGAGAACCCGGTCAGGGAGACAGCCCGGCTGCGCAGGCCACCGTCACCGACTCTGTCCCTGACCGTGGACGAGGTCGAGGCCATCCGGCGAGCGGTCCGCGGCTGGCGCCGCGGCTCGGGTCTGTCCGGGCCGCGACCAGACGGGCAGCTGGAACAGATCATCGAGGTGATGCTGGGGACCTCCGCCCGCATCGGGGAGGTGCTGGCCGTGCGCAAGTGCGACGTCGACGTCACCGTCACCCCGGCCACGGTGCGGCTCTGCGGCACGATCGTCTCGCCGAAGGGCAAGCCCACCCACCGTCAGTCCAAGGCCAAGACGGCCTCGTCCACCAGGACGGTGTCCGTGCCGACCTTCGCCGGCGCGGTGCTGCGGCAGCGGCTGGTCCTCCTGGCTAACGAGGAACCGGAGCACCTGATCTTCTTCAGCCG
Source organism: Nocardioides malaquae (assembly GCF_015070385.1). Classification (GTDB taxonomy): domain Bacteria; phylum Actinomycetota; class Actinomycetes; order Propionibacteriales; family Nocardioidaceae; genus Nocardioides; species Nocardioides malaquae. The sequence goes on from NZ_JADCSA010000005.1 coordinate 23,598, forward strand.
CAACCACACGCCGTTGACCACCAACAACGTGAGACCACAGCTCCGCACCATCCTGGAGCAGGCCGGCATCGAAGGTGTCACGCCGCACGCCTTCCGCCGCACGGTCGCCACCACGCTGGACCGAGCCGCCGGCGCAGACCTCGCGGCGGAGATGCTCGGCCACACCTCCTCGGAGATCACCCGCAAGCACTACATCCAGCCCGAAGAGCAGGTGGACCCACGGACCGCCGACATCCTCGAGGCGCTGGCCCCGCGAACGGACCCCGAGGACGCGTACGACTCACCACCGGACGAATGAACCAGGTCAACCCACGGGCGTCGGCCAGGTCGGACACCGACACGTTCACAATCCCAGCCGGTGTTGGTACCTCGGGGACTGGTGCACGAGGGTGGCGTGCAACTCCGCACGGCTCCTGATGCTGTCAGCTGTCCGACTCTGAAGCGGCGCGGGCTGCGCCGGCGCGGTGGTGATCTGCAGCCGAGAGCGGATCAGGTCAAGGATGGACTCCCGTTGGAGGTCCGACGCCGGGCGGTACCGCAGCGCCCTTCCCGGGTCAGCGTCCTCATCCACCTCGAGCGTGGGCCTGGGCACCCGGACGAGGTACGCGCGCCGCCTCAGGCCCTCCTCCACGACCTCGGCCACGCGGGCATCCACCCGGGCGAAGAGCAGGTCGAATCCGTGCAGCACCCGAGGGTCGACCGCAGCCGGGGACTGGGTGACGGACCGAAGACGGGAAACCGCGTGGGCGCCTTCGGCCGCAGCCAGGTCGCCTCGGCCGACCCGTCCGCCGAGGCCGCCCACCAACTGTTGCACCGCTTCGTAGGCACGCTCTCGGGCCAGCCACGTGGCGTGCAGCTCAGGGGCTGCCACGGCCGCGAACGAAGCGAGATCTGCGGAGAGCAGCCGTTGGGAGTCCGCCACGAGTCGCAGGTTGAGGACTGAGGGGAAGGTCCTGAGGCGCACCATCAGGTTGTGCTCAGCCTGCAGCACCCCGAGGAGCCCGGGCCGGGCGGGACCTCGGATGGTCTTCACCGGCGGCTGCCAGCCCTGGATCTCCACGGCGTAGTTGGGCGGCTCGAGACTCGCATCAAGGGCGCATGCCAACGCGGCCCATCCCAGTCGGTCCGCCCCGGCGAGCCGCTCCCACCCCGGGATCAGCTCGTAGCGCTGGTCCAGGACCACCAGGGCACGCGCGACGGCGGCCACGTCGGCCACCACGGCCCGGCACTGGTCAGCGTCGAGGCGGGCGTGGCTGATCCCGGTGGCGAAGTCGTGTTCGCCAAGAGCGGCGGCCTTGGCCGCCCGTCGCCACAGTTCCACCAGCGGCATGTCCGCAGGGGTGGTCAGCTCCTCCAGCGTCGGCAATGCGGTGCGGGAGGCGCTCAGCGTGTCCGCCAGCGCGCCACTGAGTGCAATCAAGGCGCTGTGATCGAGATCCGCTGGGCGGAACGGATCTGCTGGGGCCCTAAGAAGATGGCTGATCGACACAGGGCTGAGCCTTCTCGTCCGATGAGCTGCTCGCCGCCGAAGATCGGATCCTGCACCGATCGCAGGACACCAGTGCACCTGTGCTTGACCTCGACGTCATCCAGAAGGTCACCCGCAGGGAGGAGCGTCTGAACGCCCTCAGTAGGGATCAGGTCGAGGTCCTGGCTCGGCTGGCTGTGTCTGGACGTCGGGTCGACCTTCTGATCGGGCCGGCGGGCGCGGGGAAGACCACGGCGATGCGTGTCTTGCATCGGGCCTGGACTGACCAGCACGGGCACGGCACGGTTGTGGGCCTGGCCCCGAGTGCTGCCGCCGCTCAAGTGTTGGCCGAGGACCTCGGGATTCAGTGCGAGAACACCGCCAAGTGGCTGCACGAGCACGACGCCGGTCGGGCGAGGTTCTGCGCTGGGCAACTGGTGATCCTCGACGAGGCGACCTTGGCCGGCACGCTCACCGTGGACCGGCTCACCTCGCTCGTCGCCGACGCCGGGGCGAAGGTGCTGCTCGTCGGGGACTGGGCTCAGCTGCAGTCGGTTGAGGCTGGCGGGGCGTTCACGCTCCTTGCTTCGGTCCGCGCCGACACCCCGGAACTGACCGAGGTCCATCGGTTCACGAACGAGTGGGAGAAGGCCGCGTCCCTCAATCTGCGCTTTGGGCGCACCGAAGTGATCGGGAGGTATCTCGAGCACGACCGTGTCCGCGGCGGGACGACCGCAGAGATGATCGATGCCGCCTACGCGTCCTGGCGGGCTGACGTCTCACGGGGGCTGGACAGCGTGCTCATCACGGAGTCGACGCAGTCGGTGACTGAGCTCAACCAGCGTGCCCGGGCCGAACGCCTCCTGGACGGCGACACTGTCGCCGGCGCTGAGGTGAATCTCGTCGATGGCACGAGCGCGTCCGAGGGCGACATCGTCATCACCCGGCGAAATGAACGGCGTCTCCAGACCGGAAGCGGGAGCTGGGTGTGCAACGGCGACCGATGGATCGTGCAGCGCGTCCTCACGGACGGCTCCATCTGCGTCCGCCGCCTCGGGCACGGCGGGGGAGAGGTGGACCTTCCCGCGGCGTACGTTGCGGAACGCGTCGATCTGGGTTACGCCGTCACTGCGCACCGCGCTCAGGGCATCACCATCGATACCTCCCACGTCGTGGTGACGAGCACGACGACCCGCGAAAACCTCTACGTCTCGATGACTCGCGGCCGGCGCTCCAACATCGCCTACGTCGCGCTCGACAAGCCCGACGACAGTCATTCCACCCCGGAGCCCAACGGGATCACTGCCAGCACCGTGCTCTTCGGTGTCCTCAAGCACTCCGGTGCCGAACTCTCGGCACACCAGACAATCGAGGCAGAACAGGCGCGATGGTCATCGATCGCGCAGCTCGGTGCGGAGTACGAAACCATCGCAGCCGTCGCGCAACAGGAGCGTTGGACAGGCCTGCTGAGGAACTCTGGGTTAACAGAGGATCAAATGGAACGGATCCTCGATTCCGACTCGTTCGGACCTCTGACCGCCGAACTCCGCCGCGCCGAGGCCGGTCGCCACGACCTCACCCGCCTCATGTCCGACCTCATCATCCGCCGCTCGCTCGAGGATGCTGACGACGTCGGCGCCGTCCTGATCAGCCGACTCCACCACGTCACAGCAAGCGCAAAGCGTGACAGTCGGCGTGTGGAGCCGAAGCTCATCGCGGGTCTGATTCCACTGGCCGTCGGGCCCATGGGCGAGGAGATGGCGACCGCACTTCAGGAGCGTCAAGAGCTCATCGAGTCACGTGCCATGGTCTTGGCCGCAGCTGCGGTCGAGAAGGACGAGCCCTGGCTCAGCCAGATGGGAGGCAGACCGATGGACGCCAACGAGCGGAAGGCATGGCTGCGGGCGGTGCAGACGGTCGCGGCCTACCGGGACCGCTACAACGTTGACGCTGACACCGCGCTTGGAGGTGAAGCTGGGACGGACGCACAGAAGCTGGACCGGGCTCGGGCCCGGCAGGCGGTCCGGAGGGCCCAAGAGGTTGCTGCCAATGACCTCCACGATCAACCGCTGCGAGCGCCGGCTTTGGGGGCTGCGCTGACGATGAAGTAGCCAACCGGTGCACAGGGGACCTGGAGAGCGACTTGTCCACAGGTACGGACGATGGCCGCGCGCGATCGGAGGAACGTGTGTACCAAGACAGTAAGCCGACCCAACGGAGACGACAATGCTTACTGCCCTGTGGAACGTCAGTGCCGCCATTCGCGGTTACCTGCGTCTGTACATGCCCACCAACGTCGTCCTGAACCTGCTTCGTAGGCCGCCTGCGCTGAAGTGGGCCATCCCCGTCTCGCTCGCGGCAGCGGCGGCGTACCTGTTCACCATGAGCCTTTGCGCGACCATGGTCGAACGCGGCGCTCCGGGCTTCCTCAACGTCATGGTTCTCGTGTTCTTCTGGAACGCCGTGAAGTTCGCCTGGACCGCTCTCCTCGCGCCAGTCTGGATCGTCCACGGTGCCGTGGGAGCACGGCGAGAGGGGGAGTGCCTCGTTGTACGCGGGCAGTCGGAACATGCGGTCGCGGAGGCGAGTTGTAGCTAGGCGGCGGCTAAGTCCGAGAGGGGCAATGCGTGCGCAGGACGACGCCGCTGAGCGACGACTTGAAGCATCCAGGGAGATCGGCGCCCCACCTGGTCGGGGGAATTCGGTAAGGCGCTGAAGGGCGGGGCCCACCGGCACTTGTCCGGCCAACCCAAGTCTGAATCTATGCCTGTGCCCTTCTGGCGCCCCCGGCTGCCGGGATGACTCGCGCTCTCCTCGTTGAGTGGTGAGTCGCAGATGACGTTGATGAAGTCTCGCCTCGCGTCCCCCATTGCCCCACCCGGTTCACCCGACCGGGTGGGGCAATGCCCTTCCGTCAAGGGTCGACTGCCGGCGCCTTGCTTGGGTGGTCAGCAGGATCCCCACATGCCCGCGGCCGTCGTCCTTCGCCTGACGCTCCGCCTCGCTGTGAAGGCGCCTCGGCTCGGCGGGAGAGCGTTCTCCTGGCGGAGGTGACCGCGACTGGGCGGCGCTAGCTGCACGTGCTCGATCGCGGGCCAGGCGGGTGTCAGAGCCCGAAGGCTCCGCCGGTATAGAGGATGACCAGGCCCAGGCCGATGAGGACGATCGGAAACAGGATGTGCTCCCAGCGTTCCAGGACTTCGTCGATTCCGGGTCGGGTGGCGACGAACCTCGCTGCGACCACCAAGGCGGCGACGAGGACGAGGAAGACGACGCAGTAGGCGGCTGTCGCGGCGGGACCCACGCTCAAGAAGACGGGGACGTAGACGCCGATGTTGTCGCCGCCGTTGGCGAAGGTGACGGCGGCGACGGTCCACACTGCGACGGCCTTGCCGGCGACCTTGGCGCCGTCGTCGTCATCATCGTCGCGCCATGCCTGCCACGCGGCCCAGAGGCCGAGGACGAGCGGGACGAGACCGAAGTAGGGGATCGCGGCCTCGGGCAGGAAGGCGCCGGCGCCGAGCGACACGAGCACGGCCGCGACGAGGATGCCGGCGAACCCCACGTACTGCCCGGCCAGGATGCGCGACGTGGTTCCGGGCCGTCCAGCTCCTCGGGCGAAGAACAGCGACAGCACGATGATGTCGTCGATGTTGGTGGCGATGAACAGGCCGATGGCCTGCGCCGCGGAGGTCAGCATCAGGCGTCGACTCCTTGGGTGCCACACCCGGGCAGGACGCATTCCTGGTCGATGCAGGGTGCGCTCTCGTCGACGGCGAGGGTGACGTCGATGAGCGCGGTGAGAGCCCGGGTGAGGTGCGGGTCAGCGACGGCGTAGCGCGTGTGTCGCCCTTCGGGTTCGGCCACGACGATGCCGCAGTCGCGCAGGCACGCCAGGTGGTTCGACACATTGGACCGGGTCAGGTCCAGGTCGCGGGCGAGGTCGCCGGGATAGGCAGGGCCCTCCAGCAAAGCCATGAGCAGGCGAGAGCGTGTGGGGTCAGCCATCGCCCGGCCCAATCTGTTCATCACGTCAAGACGGTCAGCAATGGTCAGCATGTGCTGAACAGTACAGCATGCGCTGAACATTGAATTGCATCGTGCGCGCGATCGCTGTTGGAGTCTGCGAGCCCGCCTTCGGCCTCCTGCTCGAGCCGAAGTCGGGATTCCGTCCATGTCGGGGTCGAGCCTTCTGGTTGCCGTCAGAACGAGCCCGGGGTTGGCTGACCATTTTGGTCAGGCCCGTTCGTCTGGCATGCCCCCGCTCCCGCTGCTCGCCGTTCGCCTGCACGTCCGTGTCCGGACCGGCGGAGAGCACGCCCCCGTGTGGGGGGCTACATCGCAGGGATCTGCGCGCTCACAGGAGGGTCGACCAGTAGTCCCAGAACCGGATGCCGATCAGCACCAGCACCGTCGCGTACGTGGCAAGCATGGCGGGTGCAGCCCACGCGATCAGCGTTTGGGTGGATCTGCTGGAGGCGGCTCGGACGCCGAAGGCGCCGCTTCCCAGGTTGCGTAGCGTCACGCTGATGAAGGTCGGGATGACGACGGCCCACACCACCATGCAATACGGGCACAGGGCGCCGATGCGATACAGACTCTGAAAGGCCAACCACGCGACGAAGGCGATGCCGAAAGTAACGCCCGCTTGTAGGCCGAGCCAGTACCACCGGGCGAACGTGGCTCCGGCGAGGATGGCTGCGCCGGTGGCGGCGACGACCGGGAAGGTTGCCACCCCGATGAGCGGGTTCGGGAAGCCGAATACTTCTGCTTGGTCGGTGGTCATGACGGAGCCGCAGCTCAGGACGGGGTTGATGCTGCAGCTCGGCACGTAGGTGGGGTCGCCGAGCAGCACGATCTTCTCCACCATGAGCGTGCCGGCCGCGAGCAGGCCGATCATCCCGCCGACCAGCAGCCACCAGGCAAGTGACCGGTCAGCCCTCCATGGCGACCGGACGCTGGCACTAGGGGTGCGGTCGTCGAGTGCCGTCACCGACCCAGCGCCTCGTCGAGGGCAGTGTGGAAGTCGTCGGCGCTCTGCGGCTCAAGGAGCTTGCCGTCGACATAGAAGGTGGGGGTTCCCTGGACTCCGAGCTTTAGGCCGTCCTCGACGTCCTTCTGAATGCGCTGAGCGACCTGCTCGGATGCGTAGTCAGCGTCGAACTGGTCCATGTCCAGGCCGAGCTCCTCGGCGTATCCGCGGAAGACCTCATCCTTCGGGGTTTGCTGTTCTCCCCAACCCGACTGGGTCTCGTACATCATCTGATACATCTCTTCGAACCTCCCCTGACGTGCCGCCGACTCGACGGCACGGGCGGCGCGTTCGGCGTTGAAGTGGCCCGGCAAGGGGAAGTAGCGGGCCACGAAGGTGACCTCACCGTCGTACTTCTCGCGCAACTCCTCGATGATGGGGAAGGCCGCTCCGCAGGCCTCACATTCAAAGTCGAGGAACTCGACGACCGTGACCTCGCTGCTGCCCTCCTCTCCGATGACCCGACTGTCGTCCCGGACGAGGGCAGAGTCCCCGCTGGACGTCTCCACGGCCGCCGCGGGTCCATCATCAGAGCCGGTTCTGGCCACGAGCAGAAATATCACTACAACCATCGCGATCACAGCGGTGATCGCGATGGAAGCCTTCGTCTGGTTGCGCACCCGTACCTCCTCGTTGATCGCTGCCGAGGGCTCCTCGGGCCAACTACTAACCACGATAGTATGCGGGACGCGCGGGGATCACATTGAGATGACCATGGGACAGGTGGCACGCACCCTCTGTCCACCCGGGGCGCAGAGAGGGGATGCCGTGAACGGTGGTGGCCGACACCGGAAGCCTGCCCGACCCCAGTACCGCAACACCGCGATCACGATCCCCGCGCTGGTACTCATTGCAGTGCTCGTCGCGATCTTCATGCCTCCGGGTCGATGGTGGACGCAAGTACTCCCGGTGCAGGAGCGTGAACGCGAAGATCACCCGGTGGCGAGGTCCGAACACTCCAACCAGATATCTCCAACCCAAGGGCCATCTCGCGTCGGCGGTGACGACGAGAAGCGCGAGGCGGATCCCAAGCGGGCGCGTCCGCGCGTGCCGCCCAGAGGACCCGGAACCTTCGAACTCATGGCGCCGGACCGGGTCGGCCCGATCGTCGATCACAGCTACTCCGTCGAGATCGAAACCGGTATGCCGCTTCGAGCAGTGAGCGCCGCGAACCTGATCGACACGATCCTGACCGATGAGCGCGGCTGGGCGACGCGGGGGCACACCTTCACGCGGACCGACGTGGATCCCTCTATTCGCATCTTGATCGCTACGCCCGCCACCACTGACAAGCTCTGCGCCCCGCTGCAGACCCTCGGCCGCGTCTCTTGTCGCAACGGCGAGCTGGTCGTGCTCAACGGTGTCAGGTGGATCCGCGGAATTCCGGATTATCGCGGGGACCTGGGCGGCTACCGCCGATACCTGGTCAACCACGAAGTCGGTCATGCCCTGGGACAGTCGCACGTGTCCTGCCCAGGCCCTGGGATGCGTGCCCCGGTCATGATGCAGCAGACCTACGGCCTCCAAGGATGCCGACGCAACCCGTGGCCCTGAGCCTGTGACCGGCGTGCGGACAACGTCTCCTATGCGCCATAGTAGACGCCGCAGGAGCCTATACATCGTCCGTAGAACCCTAGGAGAACCTGTGCACAGCTTGCGCCTGATCGCCGCGGCCCTCATCTCGATGGTCGCCCTGGCTTCCTGCTCGGCGGATGAGCAGACCGAGGCGAAGGAGGGTGTAGCCGGACCATCTAGCCCGCCCGCCGCCACTCCGTCTGCGCAGGAGTCATCTTCTCCTCAGCCCGCGGAGAGCGAGGAGCCCGAGGCGCCGATCGCCCCGACGGTCGAAGTCCGAGTGGTAGGGGAGCAGGTCGCGCCGAATGCGGCGGCAATCGCGCTGGGAGTCGGGGAGACCTTGGTCTTCGACATCAGCTCGGACCGGGCGGGCGAGCTGCACGTCCATTCCAAGCCCGAGCAGTACGTGAAGTTTGCGGCCGGCGCGACGCGGGCGGAGATCACCGTTCACACACCCGGCACGGTGGAGGTCGAGGAGCACGAGACCAGCGCCGTCGTCGCGGTCCTGGAAGTTCGCTGACCCATGCTCTCCGCGCACGGTCTGGGCGGGGGAGACGACCTTCCGATCCCCGCGTCCCTGGCGATCGCAGGTGGCACTGCCGCGCTCACCATCTCGTTCGTCGTGCTGATGCTCGCTTGGCGCAAGCCCAGGTTCGACGATCCCACCGGCGAGTACGTCGTTCCACGCTCGCTGGCGTCCTTCCTTGACAGCCGGGCGCTGACGGTCACACTCCGCCTGGCCGGGTTGATGTTCCTCGGTTTCATGCTGTGGCCCGCACTGTTCGGACCCGACCTTCTCATCAATCCCACGTTCGGGGTCGTCTATGTGTGGCTCTGGGTCGGACTCGTTCCTGCCTCGCTGCTCTTCGGACCGGTGATCCGCGCGGTCAGCCCAGTGCGGACCGTCCTCGAGCTGCTCGACCGCGCGATGGGGCGTTCGCCGGACACGCTCCGCCCGTACCCCGCCAGCCTCGGTTACTGGCCTGCCGCACTAGGGCTCTTCGCCTTCGTGTGGTTGGAGCTCGTTGCGCCGGGTGCGGCCGAGCTCGGTGTCCTCCGGGTCTGGTTCGCGATCTATGCTGCCGCGATGCTGATCGGCTGGGCCTTCTACGGCACGGTGTGGTTGGTTCATGCCGACCCCTTCGAAAGCTACTCGACGCTCGTAAGTCACCTCTCGCCCTGGAGTCGCAGCGTCTCCGGGCAACTGGTCCTCGTCAGCCCGCTTCGCAACCTCGCACGCGTCAAGCCGAAGGCAGGACTCGTCGCCGTGGTTGCGGTGCTGCTTGGCAGCACCGCGTACGACAGCTGGAGCAGCTCGCTCACTTGGGTCAGGTTCGTGCAGTCCAACAACGTCGACGTCACACGCCTCGGCACCGCCCTGATGGCCCTCATCATCCTGGTGGTCGGCGTCAGCTTCACCCTTGCCTGCGTCGCTACCGCGGTCAACGACCAAGTGATCAGCCGCCGCATGCTTCCCCGAACCATGGCCCACTCGATCTTGCCGATCATCGTGGGGTACATGGTCGCCCACTACCTCACCTACCTGGTCGAGATCGGTCAAAGGACGCTCATCCAGCTCAGTGACCCCATGGCCGACGGGTCAGACCTCTTCGGAACCGCCGACTGGGGCATCAACTTCTGGCTGTCGCAGAATCCCACCGTGCTGGCCAGCATCAAGGTGAGTGCGATCGTGGTTGGTCACGTGCTGGGCGTCATCGCCGCACACGACAGGGCGCTGCGCGTACTCCCAGCGCGCCACCAGGTCACGGGGCAGCTCGCGCTGCTCCTGGCGATGACGCTCTACACCTTCATGGGGCTCTTCCTGCTCTTCGGCGCCTGAGCCGGCCCCACCGATCCACTACTATCTAACTTAGTAGTAGTCGGCGCACCTGCGTCACCACGCGTGCGACACCGTCAGGAGTAGCTCAAGCATGTATAAGACCCAGGCCAAACGCGCCCGTGAAACGGTACCGACCGACGCCGAGCCCGTGCCTCGGCGCACCCGAGGAGGCCGTCTCGTCCTGGTGGGGGTGGCCGTGCTGCTGTGCGCCACGTGGGTGTGGACGGAACGGTCGAAGACCGAAACGAATGGTCTGTCCGCCGGGGAGTCAGTGATTCAGGAGTACGAACCGGAAGACCGGGTCAGGGTGGGCGAGTTCTCGGGACGGCTTCTCGATGGCGGTCGCGCCAGTTCGGCGGACCTCGGCTCGAAGCCAGTCGTGTTCAACGTCTGGGGGTCGTGGTGCGTGCCCTGCCGAACGGAAGCGCCTGCGCTGGTACGTCTTGCCGAGGAGACCAAGGATCGAGCGACGTTCATCGGCATCAACACCCGGGACAGCGAGGCCTCCGCCAAGGCTTTCGAGAGTCGCTACAAGGTTCCCTATCCGTCCATCACTACCGAGGACAACAGTTCGGTCACGCTGGCGCTCGGCAGCGCCGCGGTCACGGCCGTGCCGACGACGATCATCGTGGATCACCAGGGGAGGATCGCCGCCCGTGTCGTGGGGCCCGGCACGTACACCACGTTCCGCACCCTGCTCGACGAGGTTCTCGACGAAGCCCCGCGGGAGGCGACCCGAACGGACAGGGGTGACTGACGTGGCCCGTCAGTGGGTGGTCGGCCGGGCCACGGCAACGTCACAGCACCCTTGCTTGGAGGCGCCCAGCGCCGGAAGAAAGGCGAGCCCGATGGGCGCGACGAGCAAGGCGCTGGTCGCAAGTCCGACGCCGACGCCGACGCGAAGCCTGACGGAATCCCGGTGACGGTCCCCGTCCACAAGGCGGCGGATCCGACGGCTGCGGCCGGCCGAGGCCGCTGTCGGAGTGTCCGGCCCTGCCGTGCCCACGAACGTGGTCAGCGCACCGGCCATCGCTGCGCGCTGGCCGACTCCTTGCGCGGCGTCATCGGCTTGCATCTCGACGAGCTGCTCGATCTGGGCGTGGGCGGTGGCGAAGAACGGCAAGTCGTGGAAAGCGCGCCTTAGCACCTCCGTCAGCATCAGAGCCAAGTCGTGCCGGGCCCGAAGGTGTCGGCGTTCGTGGGAGAGTGCCGAGCGCAGCTCGTCCTCGCCGAGCGCCGCAAGAGCCGCGGTGGTGACGACGATGGCCCCGCCATGACCCGGAACGCTGTACACGAGAGGAATCGGCAGATCCACCACCGTGTAACCCTCCGGGTGGGGGCGCCCAATGAGGGCCAGCGTCTCCAACTGCATGCGCCGATGCTGTCGGGACGACAGCATGACGCCCAGGAAGACCCGGGTCAGGTTGATGACGAGGGCAACCGTCGCAACCAAGGCTCCGACGGCGAAAATGGTGCCGGCCGGCGTCTCATAGTGATCGGTCACATCCAGATGGGTGGTGCGCACGAGGTCACCGATGTGGCTGGCCCCCGGCAGCACAGGCACCGCGAGCGTGAGGCCGCCAAGAATGAGCGCCCAGGCGACAGTCGCCGTCAACGACTGCCACGCCCAGATCCCCCACGAGGGCTGGTTGAGAGGCCAGTCGGCGGCCAGCAAGACGCGAGGACCGAGGGTTGTCAGGCCGACCGCGAGCAGAAGCAACAACAGGGGTGCCGTCACGGCTAGTCCTCCAGCGCGGCCAGGGCGGCGCGGACTTGCGCCAACTCCTCATCAGACAACTGTCCAACGAAATGGAGCAGTGCTCCACCCCGGTTAGTGCTTGTGGAGAGGACTTGTCCGAGCAGGCTTGCGGTGTGCGCCTCCCGACTGAGCGTCGCGGTGTACAGGTAGGCGCGGCCCTCCTTGTGGCGACGAACCAGGTCCTTTCCGTGGAGGTTGTCCAGAACCGTCATCACGGTGGTGTAGGCGATGTCCCGCGTCGATTGAAGATGCTCGACCACCTCCCGCACGGACGCGGGCCGGTCCCAGTCCCATAACGTCTGCATGACCGCGGCCTCCAACTGGCCCAGCTGCCGCACCCGGTCCCGCTTCATCTGGTCGCACCTCCTGACTGACTGCTCATCAGCCCACTGTACTATGCACGTTAGTACTCACAGTCTGTCTGCCCTGCGAGGTGCCGGTCGTGTTCGTGAAGGCCTCGCTGCTAGGGGCAGCATCCGTCGCGCAGGCGTCTGTCCAGGACGCGGTGCTCACCGGACCACTCCTTGCGGCGCTGGTCATCGCGGCGCTTGCCGGTCTGATCTCCTTCTTCTCGCCGTGCTGCCTGCCGTTGGTGCCCGTGTATCTCGGGTATGCGGCTGGCCTGACCGGCACCTCGAGCGGCGAAAGTCGCACGCCACGGCTCCGCGTGCTCGTGGGAACCGGTCTCTTCGTGCTGGGGTTCGCCACAGTGTTCACCGGCTACGGCGCGGCGTTTGGTCAACTCGGCAGCGCGCTGATCAGGCATCAAGAGCTCCTAGTCCGGGGTGCAGGCCTGCTCACGCTGGTCATGGGGTTGCTCTTTCTTGGAGCCCTCGGCCGTGTTCCCGGGTTGAGTCGCTCGATCAAGCCTTCCTTCAGCCCCAAGGTGGGCCTGGCTGGTGCTCCCTTGCTCGGAGGGCTCTTCGCCATCGGTTGGACCCCTTGCATCGGTCCTGCGCTGGCTGCGGTCCTCACGCTGTCGACCACGAGCGGCACCGCCGGTAGAGGCGCCTTGCTGACCTTCGTCTACAGCCTCGGGCTGGGGGTCCCGTTCCTCCTCGCGGCATCGTCGATCGGCCGCAGCGCGCACGCTTTCACGTGGGTGCGCCGGAACATGCGTGTCATCACCGGCGTCGGGGGAAGCTTTCTCGTCCTCATCGGCCTGGCCCAGCTCACGGGTCTGTGGTCCGAAGCGATGGTCTCGCTGCAAGTCTTGATCGGTGGATGGCAGACCCCCTTGTGAGCAGCAAGGCGCCGGGTGGGGACGTTCCGGCGGTTGCCCGGGGGGGTGCGGTGACGGGCGTCCCGCGTGGGACGTCGGACGTTTCAACTACAAGGCGGCGGCAGCTCCTGTCGAGTGCCACATGCCATGCGCTGGCCGGGGTGGCCGGCATAACCACGGCCCTTGCCTTCGATCCCTTCGCGGTGCCATACGCTGCAGTCGTCGGAATCGCGCTGTGGCAGACGATCCCCCTGCGCAAGGGCGCTCGGCATGCCGTGAGTGTCGGTGCCTGCTTCGGCCTCGGCTTCCTGCTGGTCCTCACCTGGTGGCTGGCTCAATCTTTCGGTCCTGCTGTCTGGTTCGGCCTCGCGGTCGTGCAGTCGATGTGGTTCGCGCTGCTGAGCGCATCCGTGGTGCTGCTGCGGCGGCTTCCTGGACATCCCTTCTGGTTCGCAGTGGCCTGGGCTGGCATGGAGCACCTTCGCTCGAGCTGGCCCCTGGGCGGTCTGCCATGGGGCCGGCTGGGTGTCACCACGGTCGACACGGCGCTGTCCCCTCTCCTGCCGGCTCTGGGCCTGACTGGTACCGGATTCGTGTTGGCACTGGTGGCGGGCATTGCTTCCTGCGGAGGACGCTGGGCTCTGGCACACGCGGGCGCAAGACGGCCGCCCCGAGCGCGCCTCGCGCAGCAGGTCGTCTGGCTTGGGTGTGCTGCGGTCACGGTGCCGCTCGGGATCGCGTTGGTCCCTACCTCCAGTCCCGCCGTGGCTGAGGGGACGCGACAGCCAGAGACCATCCGCTTGGCCCTGGTCCAAGGTGGGGTTCCTGGCGACGGGCGACAGTTGGCTGCCCATCACCGCCGCGTCACCACCAACCACGTTGAAGCCACGGTCGATCTGGGTCACCGTGTGGAGGAAGGCCTCACTCCGGCGCCCGACCTCGTGGTGTGGCCCGAGAACTCCACGGCCGTCGACCCGTTCGAGGACGCGGAGGCACGAGCGGGGATCGTCGCAGCGGTGGGGAGCATTGACGCACCCATCCTCGTCGGTGCCATGGTCGACGGCCCTACCGCCCGACACGTACTGAACCAGGGCGTCCTCTGGGAGCAGGATGGGCATACTGGCGCTCGCTACACCAAGCGCCATCCGGTGCCCTTTGGCGAGTACATCCCCGCTCGGGGTCTCCTCGGACGACTCTCCCCGCGACTGGAGCGGATCCCTCGCGACATGCTCCGCGGCAACTCCACGTCGCCGCTTCAAATCGGCGACACCCTGGTCGCCGTCGCCATCTGTTACGACGTGGCCTACGACGACGTGATCCCCGCGCAAGTGCGAGAAGGCGCACAAATCGCGGTGGTGCAGACCAGCAACGCTAGTTTTACCGGAACGGCGCAACCCCAACAACAGCTCACCATCACCCGGGCGCGGGCACTGGAGACTGGACGCTCCATCGCAGTCTCCTCTACGAACGGGGTGACAGCCGGCATCGCTCCCGACGGTCGGGTGATCGCCCGGGCGCCGCTGCGCCGGACCACGGTCCTGACCATGGATCTGCCGCTCCATCACACGCTCACACCTGCAGTGCGGTGGGGCCACCTGGTCCCTGGTGGCTTGTTGGGCGTGTTGGTGATCGGCCTGGGCGCAGCCGTGGTCCGCGCCGTGCGCAACTCCGGAGGTACGCATCGACCCAACCCAGACCCGGCATCCGAGGCAGTCGGCTATGGCGTAGGCGGAGACGAACGGCCCGACACGTCCGGTGGCCTCGCGTTGAGCCGCGCGAAGTACTCGTTGTAACGGACGAGGTCCAGGTCGCGGTCGCGATCAGCCTTGCGGTCCAGTCGCCGCCGCTCGCGCCGGTCGGCCTTGACCCACGAGACGATCAACGCAACTCCCAGGATCGCCAACGGGTAGTCCCCCAGCGCCCAACCCAAGGACGCACCTAAGTACTGGTCGTCTAGGAGAGTCCGGCCCCACGAGCGATCCAGGACTCCGAACCATGTCGGGGCGAGCACTTGTTGCGTGGCCATTAGCGAGACCGAGAACAGAGCATGGAACCCGAACGTCACCAGGATCACCAGGACCCGGAAGGGATGGGCCAGTCGGCGGGGCCCCGGATCGATGCCGACGACACTGTTCGCCAGGAGATACCCGGTCAACACAAAGTGGAAAGTCATCAGCAAGTGGGCGGTGTGGGAGCGCAGCGCCAGTTCGAACAGCGAGGAGTAGTAGAACGCGGCAAGGCTGATGACGAACAGCGCGGCCGCGACGGGGGCCGAGCTCAGGATGCGTGCCGGCCAGGAGTGTACGAAACCCAACAGCCACTCCCGGGGACCACGAGAGCCGTCGGTGCGTCTAGTCAACGCGCGAAGCGCCAGCGTGACGGGGGCCCCTAGGACCAGGAAGGTAGGAACAGCCGTGGCGATCGTCATATGTTGCACCATGTGCATGCTGAAGAGCACACGACCGTAGACACCCGGTGCTCCGCTCGTGGCCCACACAAAGAGCGCCCAGCCGCCCACCCACGCGACCGTTCTGCCGAGGGGCCACCGGTCGCCGCGGTCTCGCAACCGCAACACCGCTCCGACGTACCAGCCGGCGGCCAGTAACGCCACAGGCAACCAGAACGAGTCTGGTTTCCACGCCGTGAACCACTCGGCGGCGCGTAGCGCTTCGGGCATATCGGTCCCAAGAAGTGCCTGGGCGACGGTCAAACGCTCCGCGGCGCCGGACGGGGCTGGGGGAGGGGTCCGACTCAGGGCGACGCCGGCGCCCGCTGCGGCCACCAGCACGACGAGCTCGACCACCACGATCCTGTGGAAGGCACGCGACTGTCCCTTCCGCAGGTGGCGGATGCCGACTCGGCGGTGCCACCACCCGAACGCCGCCACGACGAACAGTGCCGCGGTCTTGGCTCCCAGCACGAGTCCGTAGGGGGAGCTCAGCGCCTGAGGCCCGTAGAGTCGGAGGCCGGCGCCCAAGACGCCGGAAATGGCGACCAGCAGCAGACACCAGCCTGCGAGCGTCGAATAGCGCTCGACGGTGTCCACCAAAGCCGGCCCGCAGAGGGCCGAGCGAACCAGCACGACGGCGACTAGGCCGCCGACCCAGACCGAGATGCCGAGCACGTGCATCGCCTGCAGGTTGACCGCGTCGTTGTGGTTGAGTGAGCCAGCCGCATGGCCGGCCAGGGCGATCGGCCATAGGGCCATCAGAGCGGTCACGGTGTAGACGCCTACCGCCCCAGTTTGGCGGGCCCGCAGAGCCCCGACCGCCACGATCGAGGCAAGCGCCGAACTGATGGCCAAATACCGACCGAACTCGACCTGGGTGGCAAAATCGACGACCTGCGGGGCGAAACCGGGGGCAGTGAGGGGAAGACCCGCGACCTCTGAATAAGTGAACCCGAGCAGCGCAACTCCGCTCCACAACCAGGCGGAGGCGGCCATCGCGACCACGTCCAACAGCTTGCGGCGTGCTCCCTCGACCACCTGCGCCTTGGACGGCTCCGACGGTGGCACACACGTCGCAGCGACCACAAGCGCGCCCACCGTCACCAGGGCGGCAATGTCGCGGATGGCCTGGGTGATTGGGAGGCCGAGCCGTGTGACCGGACCAGCCGTGGAGAAGCCCTCGACCTCCTCCGGGCGTAGGCCCCCGGTCAGCGCGAGGAGCCCCAGGGCGACGACAGGAGCGACAGAGAAGACGAGCACTACCGCCGTTGCGCGGCTCATCCGTCGACTATTGGTTGTCGCGGGCACGAGTAGAGTGGTCCTTCCTGCGCCCGTTCCAGACGACGCCGAAAAGGATCAGGACGAGCAGCACGATCACAGCCGGGGCCGTAAACCCCCACCCTTGGTCGCTCGCGTCTTCTCCATCCGCCGCGACCTCGAGCTGGCTCGCGGACGACGTTTCTCCGAGGGACCCGGGGGACCTGTTCGAGGGGGATGTTTGCGCTGCGGGGGCTTGCGGGGACACGATGAAGTTCAGGGAGCCGGTGATGGGGTGACCGTCAACCGACACCACCCGGTAGTCCAGTCGCCACCGCCCCGCTTCGCGTCCCTGGTCGGGCATAGGCATCACGACCATGGTGTCCCGCGCCCCTCGCGAGACGGGCGTCTCGACGCCTCCCGACCCAGTGACCGTCAGGAGCGCCTTGGCCATGTCCGGGTTGATTGCCTCCGAGAACTCCAACGTGAGCTGACGTGGTGGTGACACAAGAGTCGCGCCGTCAGTTGGGTTGGAGGAGACAAGGTCGGCATGAGCCTGGGCGGGTGCCTGGAACGCAGCCACTCCTGCGAAGAGCGCGGCGAGGACGAGGGTGTAGCGCCACACCCCCACGCGACGCGTGTCCCCTCCGTTAACGCGGCGATGATTCGCATCTTGGCGGACAGGGTGGAGCACTGAACTCTCTCCTTGAGCAGCGACGGTGGGACGTCGCTCTGGGCAACAGGACCAGGAGCCAATCTACTATGCTGCTTCGTAGATGGACGCCCTAGGTGTCTGCGCAAGTCCGGCGAAGGCGTATAAGGAGGCAGCTCGGTGGGTGCGGGACACGGGCATGGTGCGTCGACGGAGTCGGCGGCGGGAAGGCATCGGTGGCGGCTGGCCGTCTCGTTCGGTCTGGTCGCCGCCTTTTTCCTCGTAGAGCTCGTCGCGGGTCTGATCAGTGGGTCCTTAGCCCTCCTCTCCGACGCCGGGCACATGGCGGCTGACGTGGTGGTCCTCGGCGCAGCCCTGGTGGCGACAAAGGTGGCCGTCCGCCCGGACAGCACCGGACGGCGCACCTACGGCTCCTACCGTGCCGAGGTCTTCGCCTCGGGGGTTGCGGTTCTCGTCATGCTTGGTGTCGCGACGTACGTCGTCATCGAGGCGATCTCCCGGGCTGGCGACTCGGTGGAGGTGCAGACCGGCCCAATGCTCGTGGTCGGTGCCATCGGGCTCGCCATCAACCTCGTCTCCATGCTCCTGCTCCGGGCAGGAGCCGAAGAGTCCCTGAACGTCAAGGGTGCCTATCTCGAGGTCATTGCGGACGCGGCCGGAAGCGTCGGCGTGATCGTTGCTGGACTTCTCGTCATCTGGACAGGCGCGGGATGGTGGGACACGGCCGTGGCCCTGGCGATCGGTGTCTTCGTGGCGGTGCGCGCGGTCGGTTTGGGCCGGCAGGTCTTGGCGGTGCTCGGCCAGCATGCACCGGAGGGACTGGACGTTGACGGCGTGGCCAGCGATCTGGAGTCCCTGGACGGCGTTGCCGACGTCCACGACCTGCATGCGTGGACGTTGACGTCCGGCATGAACGTCGCTACCGCGCACCTGGTTCTGCAGGATGGAGCAGAGACCGCTCCCGTGCTCCAGTCCGCCCAGCAACTGCTTCGAGACCGGTACGGAGTGGCCCACGCGACGTTGCAGGTCGAAGAACGAGCCTCGGCACACTGCGCCGAGCTGTCCTGGTGACCGACGCGGTCACACCCCTGCGTACGAGTGGAGACCCGTGATCCACAGGTTCACGCCGAAGAAGTTGAACAGGAAGGCCAGGTAGCCGAGCACGGCGAACCACGCCGCTCTGGCGCCACGCCAACCCGCGGTCGACTGGGCGTGCAGGTATGCGGCGTAGAGAACCCAGGTGATGAAGGCCCAGGTCTCCTTGGGGTCCCAGCCCCAGTACCGGCCCCAGGAGTTCTCGGCCCAGATGGCACCGGCCAGGATCGCGAAGGTCCAGACGGGGAAGGCGAACATGTGCGCCGCATGCGCCACCTGGGACAGGGTCTCCGAGCGCGGGAGACCACCGGCGTACCGGCCCAGAGGCGCGTCCCCGTCACCCGCGCGTCGCTCCCCGCGACTCCGCACCAAGAACAGGATCGTCGCGACGACGCCGACCGAGAAGATGCCGCCGGACACGATGGCGGCTGCGACGTGGATGACCAGCCAGTACGAGTTGAGGACCGGGACCAACGCGTCAGCGGGTGTGTACAGAACGGTGATCCCGAGACCCAGCGCCAACAGCACGAGAGAGACCACCCAGACACCGAACGCCGAGATGGGTTGCCGGGTCAGCACGAAGAGGTAGGCGGCCGCCACGGCCACGGCCACGGCGCTCGCCAAGGTGAACTCGTACATGTTCCCCCAAGGGGCGCGGCCCGCGGCGAGCGAGCGCGTCACGAGCGCGGCCACGCTGAGCAGCCACCCGAGGACCGTCAGGGAGGTGCCGATTGCGCTGAACCGCGTGAGCGCGGGGGTCCGGGAGAAGGACGTGTCCAACTGGGGGACCGACTCGCCGTCATGCCCGCTCGCCCGCCCCGTTCCGACCGGCACCGAGGCGCGCGCGGGAGCGGTCGCGACGCGGCGGGCGGTGTCGGCGGCGTAGGAGAGCAGCGCCAAGACGTAGACGGCGATGGCCGCGTAGACGAAACCGTTGGACAATCCCGCAAGAAGTTCGGTGGATGGCATAGAAGGGGTCACTCCTCAGAGGCGCGAGGTTGCTGGCCAAGGGCGGCCACCACGTCATGGATGTCATTTGGAGGCATTGGCCAACGTGTGAGCGACTGCCCCCCTATCGAAATCTTCGTGCCATCACCGTCGCTGTCGAGGCGAACCCAGACCCGTCGACGGCGGAACGCGAGCGACGTGGTGAGGCCCACCAGCAGTAGCACTCCGGCTACGAGGGAGATTTCCTTGCCGGGATCGTGCGCGATCTGGAAGTTGGCGAACCGGTCCAGGCGGTCGAAGGTGATGCTGCCAGCCCCGCCCGGCAGGGTTAGCGTGTCGCCCACGCCGAGGGCGCGCACCACCGGCTTTCCCTGCTTGTCAGTGACCGGCTCCATGTCAGCGGTGTCCAACTCGTACACCGACTGCGGGGGACCGGACTCGAGACCGAGGTCCCCCAGGAATGGCGTGAGGACCAGGCGCGGGTTCAGGGCGTCGGGGAACGCGGAGTAGGGGCCCTTCACCCCGTTCGCGGCGGTGGGCAGGAGCAGACCGCGAAAGCCCATTTGAGTGGGTTGCGCGTCTGGCGCTTTGATCACTCCGTCGGAGGTGTAGGACCCGTCCAGCGGCAGGAAAATCACCGTACCCGAAGACACGACCTCACCGCGCCCGTCCCTCACGGTCACCACGGGGGCGTAGCCGTGCCCGGTCAAGAAGGCCTTGGTCCCATTGATGTTGAGCGGGTGATTAGGGCGGACCTCAAGACGCTGCGGCTCTTCCGATCCCTCACTCGTGTAGGACACGGCGGCCTTGAACTCCCGCGGATCGCCGCGTTGGGGGCCGTCCATGGCGTACCGCACTTGGAAGTCCTCCAGGGTGAAGGAGAACGGTTCCAAGTTGTCGGTGTCTGTCCACACCGAGGGCGTGAAGGCGTCGTAGCTCGACGACACATTCGTGAACGTGTCGCCTTCCGCCAGTGCGATCCTGCCTTCGAATCCGAACAACCGCCCCGCGCCGATCCCCACCAGGAGCACCAGCAGCGACAGGTGGAAGACCAAGTTGCCCACCTCGCGGACGTAGCCACGCTCCGCGCGAACCTCGGTCTCAGTGACGACCACTCGATATCTCCGGCGGCGCAGTGCGGCGGCGGCCGTCGCGAGCTGCTCGCCGCTGCGCTCAACAGGTGTGCGCCACTGCTGGTGGTGAGCGAACCGCCCCAGGTGCCGCGGGGCAGCCGGAGGCGCGGTACGAACGGCGCGCCACAGTTGGGCGCATCGAGGCAGCACGCAGCCAGTCATAGACACCAGCAACAAGAGATAGATCGCGGCGAACCAGGGGGAGGCGTACACCTCGAAGAGCCAGAGCCGGTCCAACCAGGGATAGAGGTCTGGGTGGTCCGCTGCGAACGTCGGGACGGCCACTGGGTCGCTGGCGACTCCCCGCTGTGGCAGCAGAGACCCTGGCACCGCCGCCGCCGCCAGCAGGGCCAACAGGATCACGGCCGTCCGCATGGACCTGAGGGTTCGCCAGAACCAGCGAGCCCACCCCCAACCAGCCGGAGCCCTGGGTCCGGGGTCGGGTCCTCCCGGACCGAGTTGCTGATCTTGCACTGTTAGGGACATGACCTCGACATCCGGTGCGGGCGACGCGCGCCTCGGGCGACGTCAGGACGCTGCGACTTTACTACTAGGTGTCTTAGTAGGTCACCTTCGGTGGTTGACGAGCGCTGGCATCCCCGACATATCATCGTCGCATGACGATGAAACCGGCACCGATCGATGACGCTACGGTCGATGAAACTGTGGCCTTGACGGCGGCGGCTTGCCTCTTCCAGGGGTTCTCCGACCCGTCGAGGCTGGCCATCGTCCGACACTTGGCGCTGGGCGAACACCGGGTTGTGGATCTGACGGGTCACCTCGGCTTGGCACAGTCCACGGTGTCGCAGCATCTCGCCTGCCTCAAGGGCTGTGGACTGGTCACCTCGCGTCCCGTGGGCCGCGCCTCCGTCTGGTCCTTGAATCACGTCGACACTGTCTTGGAGCTTCTTTCTGCGGCGGAGCGGCTCCTCGCCCTCACCGGCGACGCCG
This sequence comes from Nocardioides malaquae, assembly GCF_015070385.1. GTDB lineage: Bacteria > Actinomycetota > Actinomycetes > Propionibacteriales > Nocardioidaceae > Nocardioides > Nocardioides malaquae. Next base: position 45,000 of record NZ_JADCSA010000005.1, read on the forward strand.
TCACCCTGTGCCCGAACTTCGGTGCCGTCAGCCTGGAGGGGACTCCATGACCGTCCACGTGCACACCCCCCTCGACTTGGACCCGGGCGAGAAGGCCCGACTTGGCCGCCGGGCGCAAGTCCTTGCCGGGGCGTCGGTGGCCTACAACGTCGTCGAAGCGGTCATCGCCATCACCGCCGGTCTGGTCGCCGGGTCCGTCGCACTGGTCGGGTTCGGTCTGGACTCCGTTGTCGAAGTCTCCAGCGGCCTGATCATCATCTGGCAGTTCCGCCACCGCCTCCCGGAAACCAGGGAGCGCCAGGCGTTGCGACTGATGGCGCTCTCCTTCTTCGCCCTCGCCGCATACGTGACGTTCGAGTCGATAAGGGCTCTGGTGACCGGGCACGACCCGGATTCGTCCGCGGTCGGGATCGGCCTGGCGATCGCCTCCCTGATGATCATGCCGTTCCTGTCCTGGGCGCAGCGTCGGACCGGCAAGGCACTCGGCTCCAACGCGGTGGTGGCGGATTCCACGCAGACGTTGCTGTGCACCTACCTGTCCGCCGTGCTTCTCGTCGGCCTGGTCCTTAACGCGACGCTGGGCTGGTCGTGGGCGGATCCGCTCGCTGGACTCGTCATCGCCGCGGTCGCTGTGAGGGAGGGTAGGGAAGCCTGGCGCGGGGAGGGGTGCTGCGGCTCGATCGGCACTGCCTCGCAGACCGTCGATGGCGCAGTCGGTGCTTGTGGCTGCAGCGACGGCTGCTGCGGCATTGTCAGTGGGTCCGCCGATGACGCGGACGGGCCGCAGACGTTGACCCTCGGTCCCCACCGGACGGTCGAGGGCGCTTGATGTCCGCCGCCGCATTGGCGCTCTTCGCCCTCTACCTTCTCGTGGCGTTCGGACTTCGGACGTGGCTACAGGTTCGTGCTACCGGCGACTCCGGGTTCCGGGGCATCTCCGGGCGAACGTGGAGCCCTGAATGGTGGGCGGGAGTCCTGTTCGTGCTGGCGTTGGTCGCTGGTCTGATGGGTCCGGTCTCGGCACTGTTCGGTCTCCAGCCGGTGAACTCTCTGGATGACGCGACTGTTGCGTGGGCGGGTGTCATCGTGACTGTCGGCGGAGTCGGTCTGACCTTCGCCACCCAGACCGCCATGGGCTCGAGCTGGCGCATCGGAGTCGCTGAGGACGAAGCCACTGCGCTGGTCACCAGCGGGCCGTTCGGACTTGTGCGTAATCCCATCTTTACCGCGATGGCCTTGACCGGAGGGGGACTGGTGCTCATGGTGCCAAACCTCGTCGCGCTTCTAGGACTGGTGACGCTCGTCGTGGCGCTGGAGCTGCAAGTGCGGGTGGTCGAGGAGCCTTACCTTCGTCGGCTGCACGGCGCCGAGTACGAGCGATACGCTGCCTCCGTGGGCCGGTTCCTGCCCCGCTTGCGCGCACTCAGGGACGTTGTTCGGGGAACCGCGCTTTCCCCCCGGCGAGTGCCACCGCCGAAGCGAAGCACCCTGGAGCGATGAACTGCGACGCGGGGTCATTCAGCAGGACTTGACCAAGGTCGTGTCAAAGCCCCCGAAAGGCGACGACCATGGTGCTGCTGCGAGCCACCTCCTCGCGCAAGTAGGCCCACCACCGGAATCACTCTCCATAAACCCTCCATAAACGATCGGGCCGGGTCGGTTGGAACGGGCTATCATGGGAGGTGTCCGTGGGGCGGATAGCCCCATTCCACGCGGGTTTCGGCGTTTTCCCGAGCCTTTCGGAACTGCCAGAAGAGGGCCTGATTCCTCCAAGGGGTCGCAGGTTCAAATCCTGTCAGCCCGACAGATTCAGGCTCGGAGATCGTTGATCTCCGAGCCTGAAAGCTTTGGAGAGCCGAGCACGATCGGTGCCGTGACCTCGCTCCATCGCCTGAGGTCATTGGACGCCCGCGGACACAGCGATCCTTCGCCCGTATCGTGGTCGGCCGCAGAGGGTTTCCGAGACGTGGGGACTCCAGTACCTTCGTGCGGATGAGCATCCGCATCCGTGTCTCCCTCGTCTCGGTCGCCGTGTCGATCGGCGCCAGCGCGTCCCTCGTGCCCGTGGGGACCGCCGTCGCACCCGTGGAGGCTGCGGAGACGGCCGAAGCGCGCGTGGAGCGCACGATCAAGGGCAAGGCGATCACCGAGTCGAGCGGTCTGGCGCGGTCGACGTACTCCCGTCCGGTGCTCTTCACCCACAACGACTCCGGCGACTCGGCCCGCGTCTTCGCAGTCAGCAAGGCCGGCAGGACCCGGGCGGTGCTGCGGCTGAAGGGAGCCTCCGCCGTGGACTGGGAGGACATCTCCACCGGACCCGAGCACTCCGTGTGGGTCGGTGACATCGGCGACAACGGTCGCTCCCGCGAGCAGATCACCGTCTACCGCTTCACCGAGCCCAAGCGGCTCCCGCGCCGCGGACGCACCGTCAAGGTGGCGACGAAGAAGTACACGTTCACCTATCCGGACCGCCCCCGGGATGCCGAGGCGCTGCTCGTGCATCCCAGGACCGGGCGACTCTTCATCGTGACCAAGTCGGCCGAGGGCGACCCCGGGATCTACCGAGCTCCCAAGAAACTCTCCAGGTCCTCCACCAACACGCTGAAGAGAATTGCCGACGCGCCGCTGAAGATCACCGCCGGGACGTTCTCGCCGGACGGGAAGACCCGAGTCCTGAGCAGCTACACGACGGCGTACACGTACCGGAAATTCGCCGGGCGGCCCGCGTCGGTCACCCTTCCGACGCGCCGGCAGGGTGAGTCGCTCGAGGTCAACCGTCGCGGCACCGAGGTCCTGCTGGGCAGCGAGGGTGAGAAGAGTCCGGTGCTGGCGATCGCGATGACCACGCCGCCTTCCTAGTGCGCCAGGGCGCCTCGGTCTGAGAGCGTCAGACGTGACCGCTGAGCTGTGCCAGCCTGGCGGCGAGCGCGTCCACCATGGCAGAAGCCTGCTTGGCCGGGAGCTCGCTCGAGCGTCCACCACCCTGGCTGGAGACGGGGAGCACGTCCACCGAGAGCTTCGCTCCGCCCGCCAGCGCCCGCAGCTCGTCGACCTTGGTGCCGAACGGGCTGCCGCTGCCGGGGGAGTAGTAGTCCATGACGACGTCCAGGTCGTCGGCGTACAGGTCGGTCTTGGTCACGGCGATGACCAACCACACCGGCTTGTCGCGCCGCACCGCCATCGAGGCGATCCGGTGGGCCGTGATGGACCAGTCCTCGAGCTCCGCTGCGAGCTGCTCCTCGCGGGTGGCCGTGGCCGGACCTGTGGTGCCCGCGGGCCGGCGAGGAGTCGCGTGTCCATTCGCGACGACGTGGATCACCCCGTCGACCGGCTCGTCGTGGAAGACCTGGTCGAGCGCGGCGAGCCGGGTCGCGGCGTTGTCACCCGGGACGACCAGGAAGCGGAAGCCCTGCAGTCGGGCGGAGCGGCGCGTACGACGCTCCATCACGGCCGACCCCACCTCCCCGGCGGTGGCCTGCGTCGTACGCCCGGAGAGACGGTTGGCGAGCTGGCTCTTGCCGACGCCGGTCATCCCCGTGACGGCCACGGTCGGGTAACGCCGCCGGAAGAGACGGCCGACGCGTTCCGGGGCCGTGGACAGGCCGGCGAGCACGCCGCCGGCAACGGTGGCGCCGATCGCGGAGCGTCCGGAGCTGGGCAGCATCGACCGGATCGTGGTGGCTGTGCGGGACACGGGGCCTCCTGGGTCGAGGGATGGTGGGCCGTCGGAGCGACGCGACGAGCCTACGGGGCATGGCACGACCGGGCCGTACGCCCGGCCGGGGCCGACTGCGCCGGGCTGGAATGTCGGTGGATGCCCCTAGCGTCGACCCCACGCGAGACGACGCGACGCGAGAGGTGGCGAGATGCACGTTCTGGAGTGGTCCCCGACCGGGACCGACCAGCACCCGGAGTGGGACGAGGACGGACACGAGTGGTCCGAGGTCGACTGTGGGTGCTACCTGGGCCCGCCCTCGGGACCGGGTCTGTCGGGACACGAGTTCACGCCCTTCGACGACGCCGGACGTTTCGTCCGGAGACCCTGCGGCCGACCGGGCGTCTGGCGTGGGTTGTGGCAGTGCGGAGGTTGCCCTGACACGCACACGACCTTGGTCTGCGACGAGTGCCGGGCCCATCACGACTCTGACGCCGAGCTCACGACAGGTGCGGTGCTGGTCTGGCTGCCGGCGCATGACTGATCCAGCGACCGGCGGGTCGCCCTTGCCCGCCGCGGGGCAGGGGAGGAGTCTGGAGTCTCCAGCGCCGCACCCTCGGGAGGCCGTCATGGCCACTGTCGTCCGCACCGCCAGCCGCCGTGTCGTCGCCGCGTTGGCAGCGACCCTCGTGGCACTCCTCGTCACCGGGTGCGGCGAGGAGGAGCCCGCCACCGATCCCAGCAGTGAGCCGACGGTGAGCCCCCCTCCTTCCGACGACCCCACGACCGCGCCCACCACCGAACCCAGCCCCGACCCGACGGCCCCTGGCCAGCCCGCCCTGTGGCCAGCGTCCGACGTGATCTTCGACGACCCTGTGGAGGCCGCGCAGGACTTTCTCGACACGGTCCTGGAGGCCGGTGAGGCGGGTGAGTTCCGTCAGGGTGACTCGCGCAGCGGTGAGGTGGACGCACTCTTCACCGGCGAGTCCGGTGACCGGTCGATCGTGCGCTCCACCCTCCTGCTGCGCCAGCTGGGCGCGGACGGGGGCTGGTTCGTGATCGCTGCCGTCAGTCCCCACGCGGCCATCACGACTCCGGAGTCGCTCGCGCAGGTGCCCGCCGCCCGCCTGTCGGTCGAGGGCGTGGGCCGAGGGTTCGAGGCCACACTCAACGTGAGTGCCCGGGTGGCCGGGGTCGCTGGGGAGCCCCTCGACCTCCAGATCGCCCAGGGAGGACCCGCCGCCAAGGCGCTCCCCTTCACCACCACCCTCGACCTCTCGGGCGCCGCCGCCGGAGACGTCGTCACGCTCATGGTGCGCGGAGGCACCGGGCTCGAGACCGACCCGGGAGACTTCGGAGCCATTCCGGTCGTCATCGGCGGCTGACGTGGCGATGGCACCAGAGGGTTGGTGTGATCGCACAACGCGCCCTGTGGACGTGGCCCCTTGTGACGACCGTCGGCTGTGGTTAGCGTCCCAGTGGCCCGTGCTCGCGGGCACGATGCGGAGGTGTGCATGAAGACCAGGGGCGCCGTGCTCCGTACGCTCGGGGCTTCGCGCCCCTACACCGCCTCGCGGCCCCTCGAGGTGGTCGAGCTGGGGCTGGACGAACCCCGGGGCAGTGAGCTCCTCGTCGAGGTCGAGGTGGCGAGCGTCTGCCACTCCGACCTGTCTGTCGTCGACGGTTCACGCAGCCGCCCGGTGCCGATGGTGCTGGGCCACGAGGCAGCGGGACGTGTGCTCCACGTGGGCTCCGAGGTCCACGACGTCTCCGTGGGGCAACGGGTGGTCCTCACGTTCCTGCCGCGGTGCGGCGAGTGCCCCGGTTGCGCCACCGACGGGGTGGCGCCGTGCGTCCGTGGCTCCGCCGCCAATGCCGCGGGCGAGATGCTCGCGGGTGGGAGCAGGCTCGCCGAGGCAGGCGTGCCCGTGCGCCACCACCTCGGTGTCTCGGGCTTCGCGACGCATGCCGTGGTCGACCGCCGATCGGTGGTGGTGGTCGAGGATGACGTCCCGGCCGAGGTTGCCGCCCTCATGGGGTGCGCCGTGCTGACAGGTGGGGGAGCGGTGCTCAACGCCGCACGGCCGTCGCCGGGCTCCACCGTGGCGGTCGTGGGCCTGGGCGGGGTGGGCATGGCTGCGCTGCTCACCGCGCTCGCGCTGGACGACGTCACGGTCGTCGGGGTCGACACCTCGGAGGCCAAGCGAGCGCAGGCTCTTGCGTTCGGCGCGAGCCGAGCCCTCTCGCCCGACGAGGCGGCCGACGACCTGAAGGCCGACCACGTGGTCGAGGCGGTCGGACGCGGCGTCGCGTTCGAGCTCGCGATCGCGTGCACCGCAGTCGGAGGCACCACCGTCACCGTCGGCCTGCCCGCACCGGGCGACACCGCCACCGTCTCCCCGTTGGGGCTCGTCGCCGAGGGCCGCACGATCATCGGCAGCTACCTCGGTTCGTCCGTGCCGGAGCGAGACCTGCCCGTCTTCATCGACATGTGGCGCCGTGGCCGGCTTCCGGTCGAGCAGCTCATCAGCTCGACGGTTCCGCTGAGCCGCATCAACGACGCCATGGACCGGCTCGCCGACGGAAGCGAGCTCCGCCAACTCATCTCCCTCCAGGAGGGGCCGTGAACGACAAGTCCGCACTGCTCGCCGACGTGCCCACCGACCTGTACGTGGCGGGCCGGTGGCGTCCTGCCGCCTCGGGCGAGAGGTTCTCCGTCAGCGACCCTGCCACCGAGCGTGAGCTCCTCGCCGTGGCGGACGCCGGGCCCGGGGACGTCCGGGAGGCGCTCGACGCCATGGCCGAGGCGCAGCACGATTGGGAGCGTACGTCCGTGCGCACCCGCGCCGAGGTGCTGCGGCGTGCCTTCGAGCTGGTGACCGCGCGCGAGGAGGAGTTCGCCCGCACCATGACGCTGGAGATGGGCAAGTCCCTCGCCGAGTCACGCGGCGAGGTTGCCTACGGCGCGGAGTTCCTACGCTGGTTCGCCGAGCGCGCCACCCAGTCGTCGGGCAGCTTCAGCCCGGCCGCCGCGGGAGGTCTGCAGGTCGTCGTCCGCCGCAAGCCTGTGGGCCCCTGCCTCTTCGTCACGCCGTGGAACTTCCCCCTCGCCATGGGCACCCGCAAGATCGCGCCGGCCCTGGCCGCCGGCTGCGCCGTCATCCTCAAGCCAGCGCAGCTGACCCCCTTGACCAGCCTCCTGCTCGCCCGGGCGTTCGAGGACGCTGGACTCCCGCCGGGGGTGCTCCAGGTGCTGCCCACGTCGAGTGCCCGTGCGGTCGTCGAGCCGGTCATGGCCGACACCCGCCTGCGCAAGGTGTCCTTCACCGGCTCCACCGGCGTCGGTCGGACCCTGCTGAAGCAGGCGGCCGACCAGGTGCTCCGCACGTCGATGGAGCTCGGGGGCAACGCGCCCCTCGTCGTGCTCGACGACGCCGACCTCGACGTGGCCGTCGAGGGTGCCGTGGCCGCCAAGCTGCGCAACATGGGCGAGGCGTGTACGGCCGCCAACCGGCTGCTCGTCCACACCGATCTTCACGACGAGTTCGTCGAGCGCCTCACCGAGCGGTTCGACGCGCTGACGGTGGGGGACGGACTGGAGGACGGCACCGACGTGGGGCCGCTGATCACCGCTCAGGCGCGTGACGGTGTGCACGACCTGGTGACCGACGCCGTGGCAGCGGGCGCGCGAGTGACCACCGGAGGCACCGTGCCCGACGGGCCGGGCCACTTCTACCCACCCACGGTGCTCGTCGACGTCCCCGCCGGGGCGCGGATCCTGCAGGAGGAGGTCTTCGGCCCGGTGGCGCCGGTGGTCCGGGTCCGCGACGAGGAGGAGGCACTGCGCCTCGCGAACGACACTCCCTACGGCTTGGCGTCCTACGTCTTCACCCGCGACGTGGCCCGCGGCCTGCGGTTCGCCGACGGGCTCGAGGCGGGCATGGTGGGTCTCAACGTCGGCGTCATCTCGACCCCCTCCGCTCCCTTCGGCGGGGTCAAGCAGTCTGGTCTGGGGCGCGAGGGTGGACCCGACGGACTCGCCGAGTACCAGGAGATCCAGTACATCGGCACCCCCGACCTGCACGGGCCGTCATGATGGACGGCAGCGCGACCCTGGACGACTATCCGGTGCGCGTCACCCAACAGGTGCGTTGGTCGGACGTCGACATGTACGGGCACGTCAACAACATCGTCTACTACGGCTGGTTCGACACCGCGATCAACACCTGGCTGCAACGCGAGGCGGGGATCGACCCCGTCACCGCGGACGCCATCGGTGTGGTGGGGGAGTCCGCGTGCTCCTACGAGAGCGAGGTCAACCTCGGCGACGAGGTGACGGTCGGGCTCGCCGTCGTGACCCTCGGGGCCAGCAGCATCACGTATGCCCTGGCCGCCTTCGTGGGAGAGCGTCGCGCAGCGCTCGGCCACTGGGTCCACGTGTACGTGGCTCGGGACGGCTCCGGCGTCACGGCCGTGCCCGAGGAGATTGCGCGGATCGCCGCGACAGCCCGGGGAGATGTGCCGCAGGTCGTGCTCCGCAAGTTGTGAGCCGCCTCAGCACCCCGTTGACCGGCTGACCGTCGGCTCCTGCTTCGACCCGTGGCGAGGGCTCGGGGTGAAGGCCCTGCATGTCACGAAAGTGACGTCTGAACTGGGCGTTCACTGCAATGTTTCCCGGGACATGGCGGCCGGTGAGGTGGTGCAATGAGCATGTGCAGACCGCTTCGGTCGCACTGAGGTGGGTGAGTCTGATGCAGTGTCAACGCTGTGGCGGCCCCGTCCAGGGAGCCTTCTGTTCCAACTGCGGAGCCAAGGTCGGCCCGCCGCCGGGGGGCGCTCAGGGCCCACCGCCGGAGCGGCCGCAGGGCCCACCGCCCGGACAGCAGTGGGGCGGTCCGCCACCAGGGCCGGGCACCGCTCGTCCGTGGGCAGCGGGTCCCGGCGGACCTCCGCCAGGACCGCCTCCCCCCAAGCCAGGTGGCTCGAAGGTGTGGATCGTCGTCGTGATCGGCCTCCTCGTCGGGGGTCTGCTCGCGGGCGTGGCGGCAGCCATCTTCTTGTGGTCCAGGTACTCGGGCGACGCTGACGAGGCAGGGAGTCCTGCAGTGGCGAGCGCCACGCCCGCGCCCACACCGAGTGCCTCCCCGGAGCCGACGAGGACGAAGCGACCGAAGGCGTCCGGGCCGGGCGACGTGCGTGACCTGAAGGCGGGACTGTTCTGCCGGGACCTCAAGGCGGACGGGTACTCCTACTCGGCTGCCGTCGACTACTGGCGGATGCACGGTCAGCCGGATCAGATGGACGCCAACCGCGACGGCATCCCGTGCGAGACGGTGTATCCGGCGGACCGGGTGCGCGACTACTGGGGCGACCGCATGCCGAACCCTGACGCGCCCGTGTATGAACCGCCGGTGGACGACAACTACATGGACCTTCCCGGTGGTCTGTTCTGCCGTGACCTGTACTCCTCCGGCTACAGCTACGGGGACGCGCTCTCGTACTGGTACTACTGGGGCATGCCGGATCGCATGGACGCGGACAAGAACGGCATCCCGTGCGAGACGGTCTACCCGAAGTCCACCGTCGACATGTACTGGTGACGTCGTGGGCCGGCAGTGGCGCCTCTTCGTGGCCAGCGTGGTTGCCGGCATGGTGGTGGTGGCGGGGGTGACCGGACTGGTGGTGGCTCTCAGCGCCTGGCAGGAGGGACGCGAGTCGCCGCCACCCACCCCGGCCTCGGCCGCGCCTGAGGCAACGCCCGACACGCCGTCCGGGAGACCTGAGCCGCGGCGTACGCCCTCGCCCAGCGCGAGTGCCGAGGCGCCGGAACCCGCGCCGTCACACCCCGTCCGGAAGAAGGTGAGCTACGCCTTCCCGATCGAGGGCTGTGCGGGGTCCTACGCGGCCGAGCACCACAACTATCCCGCCACCGACATCTTCGCTGCCCAAGGATGTGCCTTCGTCTCGCCCGTGGCGGGGGTGGTCGACGAGGTCGGCACCGTGGACCGGTGGTCTGCCTCGGACAATCGTGGTGCGGACCGTGGGGGGAAGTTCGTCTCCGTCGTCGGCGTGGACGGTGTGCGCTACTACGGCTCCCACCTCTCGGTCGTGGCGTCGGGGATCCGCCCCGGAGTCAGGGTGCAAGACGGGGTTCGTCTGGGCTCTGTGGGCGAGACCGGGAGTGCGCGTGGGACCGGTCCCCACGTGCACTTCGGGATCAGCTGGCCAGGGCCGCCCGACCAGTGGTGGGTGCGACGCGGCGTCGTCGCCCCGGCGCCGTTCCTGGATGCCTGGCGCGCGGGTCGCAACGCCTCGCCCGTCGCAGCCGTCGCAGAGGCGGAACGCCGCCTCGGTCCGCAGTCGGGGGAGTGCCGTCAGTACTGCTGAGCGTCACGACTCTGGCTCCCTCGTCGCCCACCCGCGCATCCATCCCCTGTCAGCCGAGAGCGCACGTACTTGAACTTATCCCCCCGGGGGGGTAACCTTCCTTTATCCCCCCTGGGGGATAGTGGTCTCCTCACGCAGGACCGGCCGCTCACCTGTCTCACGGACTGGAGGAGAAGGAGCCATGTGTGCACCCATCACCTGCCGCCAGTGCGGCAAGGTCACCTGGAGCGGCTGCGGCCAGCACGTCGCCGAGGTCAAGGCGATGGTCGGACCTGACCAGTGGTGCGACGGTCACGACCAGGTCGCGGACACCCGCAGCAACGTCTTCGGCTTCCGTCAGGGGCGTTGACCGATGGCCACCCAGGTCCTGACGGGCGACAACTTTGAGTCGACCGTCCTGGACAACGACATCGTCTTCGTCGACTTCTGGGCGTCGTGGTGCGGTCCGTGCCGGATGTTCGCCCCCGTCTACGAGGCCGCCTCCCAGGCGCACCCGGACATCGTGTTCGGCAAGGTCGACACCGAGGCCGAGAGGACCCTGGCGGCAGCGGCGAAGATCTCCTCGATCCCCACGTTGATGGCCTTCAAGCAGGGCAATCTCATCTTCTCCCAGCCCGGCGCGATGGCGGCCCCGGCGTTCGACCAGCTGGTGGAGGCCGTGCGCGCCTTCGACGTGGAGCAGGCCGCCCGGGAGTCAGCGTGAAGCACGCCACCACGCGGGCAGCCCGCCTGCTCGTGGCCCTGGCGACGGCGCTTCTGGCCACAGGGTTCCTCACTTCCTGCGGCAGCGACGGCGACTCCGGGTCTGCCGAGGGTGCAGAGGTGGGCGTCGAAGCCTTCGCAGAGCGCCTCGACGACCTCGATCCGGATGCGACCTACGCGGTCTACTGCCGAAGCGGCAGCCGTTCCGGGGTGGCCGTGGACCAGCTGGTGAGCGCAGGTTTCGACGACGTGGCGCACCTCGGCGGCGGGATCGGTGCGTGGCAGTCGGCCGGGGGACCGGTCGAGCCCTGAGGCGAGGCCAGAAGGATGCCGAGGTCCTCGACCTCGCGGCGCGTCAGGCGGGCACCGAAGGCACGACGGGCACCACGGCGACCGAGCTCCGGGAGCGTTCGATGACCGCGCTCGCCACCGACCCGGTGACCAGCCGTGTCAGGCCCGACATGGGGTGACGCCCCACGACGACCAGCTCCCACGCTCCTTCTTTGGGGGCCAGGGCCTGGTCGGTCAGCCCGTGCTTGAGGCTCAGCGTGACCTCGACGTCGGGAAACTGCTCAGCCAGACCCGCGACGGCGGTGGCGAGGCCTGCGCGCAGCTCCTCCAGCTCGGGGTCCTGCACGTCTTCCCCCAACGCCTGGCGGTGCTGGGCCAGCGCGGCCGCGGCGTCCCAGTAGGAGTGCAGGACGGTCAACGGCAGGTCGCGCAGGGCGGCCTGGCGGTAGGCGAACTCCAACACCGGCCGTGACTCCGGGGCGCCGTCCGCGCCGACGACGATGCCGCGCCGCAGCGGCAAGTCGCCCGGTGGCCGCGACACCACGACGGGACAGCTCGCCCGGTGGCTCACCGCGGCGCCGACCGAACCCAGCAGCATGCTGCGCACCGTGCCGCGCCCCCGCGACCCGACCACCAGCAGGTGGGCGTGCTCAGAGACGTCCACGAGCACGTCACGAGGATCACCCGGCTGCACCGCGACCGTCACTCCTGTGGAACCGACGCCTGGCTCGAGTGAGCTCAGGGTCCGCGACAGGCTCTCCGTGTCGTCGGGATCGGTCAGGACGACGCCGAGTCGTCGATCCTCCAGGGCTGCCTGGTTGCTCGCCCACCGCAGGGCTCGCTCGGCGTGCGCGGAACCGTCCCACCCCACGACGACGTGGTCGCGGAGCTCGCGGAGGTCTGAGGTGTGACGGGGGCCCATGTCGGTGTCCATGCCATGAGGGTGGCGCTGCCGTCGTGTTGCCGCAACCCTTCCGTCCCACGTGTCGGGGATCGGCGTTGCGTAGGGTGGGCGGGAAACTGACTGCTGGAGGAGAGGAACGACATGGAGAGCGTCGGACTGGTCGACCTGGTAGGGAACCTTCTCGAGAAGGCGCGCAGCGCCAGTGCGGGCCGGAGCGCCCAGACGGTGCACGGCGGTCAGGACCACCACCTGCGTCAGACAGTCATCGCCCTGGCCGGGGGTCGCGCACTCGGGGAGCACGAGAGCCCGGGTGAGGCCACCCTGCAGGTGCTCGAAGGAACGGTGCGACTCCACGCGGGGGACGAGAGCTGGGAAGGCGCGGCGGGCGACTTCGTGCTCATCCCGCCGGTGCGTCACGACCTCGAGGCGGTCACCGACGCCGCGGTGCTTCTCTCGGTCGCGGTGCACGACATCTCCTGAGCCGGACCGGGGCGGCACCCGGGTCAGGGTTGACGCGCGAACGCCGGGGGTATGCGGTCCGAAACTGCGATCGAGGCGGAGGTGTGCCATGCCCGCACGGAAGGACCCCGGGCCCAGCGTCAAGGATCCCGAGCTCTACGAGTCGTTGCGTGACGACGGCGCCAGCAAGGAGAAGGCGGCAAGGATCGCCAACGCAGCTGCGCGTTCGTCGCGCGCGGAGGTCGGACGACGGGGTGGCGAGTCCGGCTCCTACGAGGACTGGACGGTCCAGGAGCTGCGCGACCGTGCGCGGGAGCTGGAGATCGAGGGCCGGTCGGGGATGCGGAAGTCCGAGCTCATCGACGCCCTGCGCCATCACTGACCGCCCGCGTCCGACCGCCCGCGTCGGGGCGGCGTACGCCCTCAGTCGCCCTGCTGGCGGCGCCGGAGCAGGCCACCGGCGAAGAGCGCCCAGAGCACCAGCAGGGGCTGGAAGAAGAGCCGGACCAGACGCTTGCGGTCGGTGTCGAGACCGAAGGCGTCGGTGCCCTCCACGTACTGGGCCACGTTGCCGGGGAAGATGACGACGAAGAACGCGGCGAGCAGGGCGCCGAAGAGGCGCTTGTGCCGTGGGAGGGCGACGAGGCCCGCGCCCAGCGCGATCTCGACGACGCCGGAGCCCACGACGGTGAGGTCCTCGTCGATCGGGAACCAGTCAGGCACCTGGGCCTGGAACTCCTGGCGCTGGGTCGTCAGGTGCATGACTCCCGCCCCGACCATCACGGAGCCGAGGGAGAGGCGGGCGACGGTCTGCGGCAATGAGGTCATGCGCGAAGCGTAGGCCCGCACGCAAGCAGAGTTTCGCCTCTCGGGGCGCCGGGTAACGCCTTGGTCAGGCGGTCGGAGCAGGTCCGGTCGCCGTGATCGGAGGCCCCGCATGGCAGGACGGACGACCGAGCGCAGCCACACGGGGGCCGGAACACCCACCTCAGGGTCTGCCGGGACTGCGAAGGCCTCGGCGGCGGATCGTGTCCGCCAGGCGGCGGTGCTGCTCGCGGCGGTCGTGTGCATCCTGGGTGGCGTGCTCGGTTCAGGTGTGTGGATCGGCGAGCCGGTGGCCGAGGCCGCAGGTGGTGCGCTCTCCGCCGACGCCACCTTCCTGGCTCCCGCGGGCGCGGCCTTCTCCGTCTGGTCGGTGATCTACGCCGCCCTCGTCGTCTTCACGGTCTGGCACACGTTGCCCGGCCGGGCCGCTGACGCGCTCGCGCGGACGGTCGGCTGGTGGGCCGCTGCCTCGATGGTGCTCAACGCAGTCTGGCTGTTGAGCATCCAGACCTCCTACCTCTGGCTCAGCATCCTCGTGATCCTCGGCCTCGCCCTCGTCCTGGGGCTCCTCCTCGTGCGTGCCAACGGCGTGGAGGGGGCCGGTGCCGGGCCGGTGGTCGTCGGGGTCACCTTCGGCCTCTACCTCGGATGGACGTCGGTTGCCACCTGCGCCAACGTCGCCGCCGTCCTGGTCGACGCCGGGGTGGACCCCGGGCGGCGCGTGGGCGAGCTGGTGGGGGTGGGCGTGCTCGCCGTGGTCTGCCTGCTGGTCTGGCTCCTGGCGACCCGGGTCGGCGTGGCGCGGTGGGCGGTCGTGGCCACCGTCGTGTGGGGGCTCGCCTGGATCGCCGTCGGACGTCTCGGTGACGAGCCGGAGTCCTTGGTCGTGGGAGTCGCCGCCGTCGTGGCGGCCGGAGCGAGCGTGCTCCTGACCGCCCTCGCCTCGCGGACCGTGCGCAGGTCGTGATGGCGCTGCGCCAGAGCTCCCCGGAGGAACCGGGCTGGACCCGGAGAAGATCCGGGAAGGGGTTCTCGTGGCGTGACGCCGACGGACACCTGCTCGGTCCTGCCGACCGGGACCGCGCGAAGGCACTGGTGATCCCGCCGGCCTGGGAGGACGTGTGGGTCTGCGCCGACCCGAACGGACACCTGCAGGCGGTGGGCACGGACGCTGCTGGCCGTCGTCAGTACCTCTACCACCCGCAGTGGCGCGCGCAGCGCGACGCCGAGAAGTTCGAGCGCTCCCTCGCCTTCGGGCAGGCCCTCGGTCGGGCCCGGGGCCTGGTGAGCAAGCACCTCGCGGACGAGGACGTCACCGCCCGGCGCGCGTGCGCCGTGGCCTTCCGGCTCCTCGACCGGGGCAGCTTCCGCATTGGCTCCGACGTGTACGCCGACGAGAACGGCAGCTTCGGCCTCACCACCCTCAGGCCCGACCACGTCAGGCTCAGCAAGGGGGTCCTCACCTTCGACTTCGTCGGGAAGTCCGAGGTGGAGCACCACGTCGAGGTCGACGACCCCGACGTCATCGATGCCATCTGCACGATGCGACGGCGCCGCTCCGCCAAGGGCACGCTGCTGGCCTACCGCGACGGGAGCGTCTGGCGCCAGCTCGCGCCCGAGGCGGTCAACGACTACATCCGGCAGGTCACTCGCCTCGACGTGACCGCCAAGGACTTCCGCACCTGGCACGGCACGCTGGTGGCCGCCGCCACGCTCGGTCTGGCGGGTCCCCGGAGCAGCGAGAAGGAACAGCAGGTGGAGATCCGCGGCGCGGTGCAGGCGGCGGCAGACCTGCTCGGCAACACTCCCGCCCTGGCGCGCAGCGCCTACGTCGACCCGCGCGTCCTCACCGCCTACGAGGAGGGTCGAGTGGTCCCTGCCGCCTGTGCCCGGCGCGCCCTCGGGGACGTGGCGCGGCTGCGCCCGCTGGAGCTGGCGCTCCTCAAGCTCATCCGGGCGGGTGAGGCCGTCGCCGCATGAGCCGGGCGGGCCCGGGGTAGGCGGACCGTCAGTGACGACCACCACCCAGGAGGCACGCATGACACGGTTCGGATACTTCCTCACCTGCGAGGAGTACACACCCGACGAGCTCATCGAGCAGGCAGTGCTGGCCGAGGAGGCCGGCTTCGAGGCCCTCTGGATCAGCGACCACTTCCACCCGTGGAACGACGAGCAGGGCGAGAGTGCCTTCGTCTGGTCGGTGATCGGGGCCCTCTCCCAGGCGTGCAACCTGCCCGTCACCACCGCAGTCACCTGCCCCACGGTGAGGATCCACCCCGCGATCGTGGCCCAGGCGGCAGCGACCAGCGCGGCGATGCTCAAGGGCAGGTTCATCCTGGGGCTGGGCAGCGGCGAGGCTCTCAACGAGCACATCCTCGGTGACCCGTGGCCGTCTGCGGACATCCGGCTCGAGATGCTCGAGGAGGCGGTCGAACTCATCCGCGAGCTGTGGAAGGGCGACTTCGTCACCCACCGCGGGGAGTACTACACCACCGACACCGCCCGGATCTACACCCTGCCGGAACAGCCGCCCGAGATCTGGATCTCGGGTTTCGGGCCCAAGGCGACCGACCTGGCGGCGCGCATCGGCGACGGCTACGTCACCACAACTCCGGACCGTGAGCTGTTGCAGCGGTTCCTCGACGGCTCGGGCGGCAAGCCCGCGATGATCGGGATCAAGGTCAGCTGGGCTCCCACGCAGGAGGAGGGCATCGACCACGCGCACCGTCTCTGGGGCACCAGCGGGTTGCCCGGTGAGCTCGCGCAGGTGCTCCCGTCGCCGCGTCACTTCGAGCAGGGGGCCGAGCTCGTGACCAAGGAGCAGACGGCCTCGACCGTCACGTGCGGGTCTGACCTCGACGCCCATGTCGCCGCACTCACGGAGTGTGTGGAGGCGGGGTTCGAGGAGGTCTACGTCGCCAACATGGGCCCGCACTGGCGCGAGATGATCCGCGAGTACGGGAAGTCCGTCCTGCCGCGACTGCGCGGGGAGGGGTCGGCCTGAGCGCCTCCCCGCGCGGCGGTCACGGCTTGCGGCGGCCCTTCGGGTCGCTGTCGGGCGTCACGTCCTGGCGGTCCGGGTCGTGGGCGACCTTCTCGGAACGACGGGCGTCGAGCCACCAGAGGAGGAAGAAGAGCCCGGCGAGGGCCACGACGGGGATGAGGTAGATCAGCACGGTGTCCATGGTGGTCTCGTTACCCACCTGCTCGAGGGTCTACGCACGGGGGATTCATCCGTCGGACAGCGGCCACCGTGAGCAGAAAGTCGCACCCGTCGAGTGTGGAACGTCGGTGAGCGGGTAGGTGGAGTGCCGTACGCCCGAGAGACACACCGACCCAGGAGGTAACGATGGGCTTCGACGACAAGGCCAAGCACAAGGTCGAGGACATGGTGGGCCGTGGCAAGGAAGCCACCGGCGCCGCGACGGACGACGACTCCCTGCGCGCGGAGGGCAAGGCCGACCAGACCAAGGCGGGCGTCAAGGACAAGGTGACCGACATCAAGGACAAGGTCAACGACAAGATCGACGACATCGGTTCCTGACCCTCCGTCAAAGGCCCCGCCCCACCACGTGTGCAACGTGGTCGGAGGCGGGGCTTCGTCGTGCTAGACACATGGGGTGCCGTCGTTCCCGCCCCTCTTCGTGGTCCTGGACCTCTGCGGCGTCCTGGCGTTCGCCGTCAACGGCGCGCTGACCGCCCTCCGTCTGACCCGCCTCGACGTCGTGGGGGTGGTCACCCTCGCCATGTTCACGGCTCTGGGCGGGGGCATGGTCCGCGACATCGTCCTGGGCGACCTGCCGCCTGCCAGCTTCCTCGACTGGCGTTACCTGGCCGTGGCGGCGACGGGAGGACTGGTTGCCTTCGTGTTCGGACGTCATCTCGAACGAGTCTCCGGACCCATCACCGTGCTCGACGCCGCGGGCTTGAGCCTCTTCGCGGTCGTGGGCGCCGCCAAGGCCCTCGAGTTCGGTACCGGTCCGGTGCAGGCGGTGATCCTCGGGACCGTCACCGCCGTCGGTGGAGGGACGTTGCGCGACGTCCTGATCCGGGAGGTGCCCACGGTCCTGGCCAGCGACCTGTACGCCATTCCCGCCATGCTGGGTGCGTCGCTCCTGGTGGCCTGCGCGGCCCTGGGCGTTCCGGCCCTCGCCGCTGCGGGCGTCGCGGCTCTCGGGTGCTTCACGCTGCGGATGGTCGGCGTGCGGTTCAACCTCCACGCGCCCGCACCGCGACGGTGATCGCCGCCGAACGACGCGGTGCCGACGCCCGCTCGAGCACCGCCCCGGACAGACTGTCGGTGGTCGTCCCTAGCCTGAAGGCATGAGGATCCTCCACACCTCCGACTGGCACATCGGGCGCACCTTCCACCAGCACTCGACCCTCGAGGCCTTGGGCCAGGTGCTCGACGCGCTGGTCGACCTGGTGGCCCGCCACGAGGTCGACATGGTCGTGGTCGCCGGAGACGTCTTCGACTCCTCCATGCCGTCCGCAGACGCGGTCCGGGAGCTCGACCGCGTCCTCGTGGCGTTGAGCCGCACGGGCGCCACCGTGCTGGTCACCAGTGGCAACCACGACTCACCCGTACGCCTCGGCGCCCGCGCCGCGTTCACGGCGGAGGTGGGGGTCCACGTCCTCACCCGCCCCGAGGAGCTGGCCCGGCCGGTCACGGTCCACGACGCCCACGGACCCGTGCACGTCTACGGCATCCCGTTCCTCGAGCCCACGTTGGTGCGGCACCTGTGGCCGGCCGAACGGGGGCGCAGCCAGGCCGCGGTCATGCGCTGTGCCCTGGCCGAGGTGCGCTCCGACCTGGAGTCCCGCGGCGGGGGCCGCTCGGTCGTCGTGGCGCACACGTTCGTCAACGGCGCCGAGGGGGAGTCCTGTGAGTCCGAACGCGGGATCACCTCCGGTGGGGTCGATCGCGTGCCGGTGCCGGCCTTCGACGGGTTCGACTACGTCGCTCTCGGCCACATCCACGGTCGGAGCACGTTGGCCCCGGGTGTCCGCTACAGCGGTGCACCCCTGCACCTCTCCTTCTCCGAGCAGGACAAGCCACGGGGGGCCTGGCTCGTCGACCTGGGGGAGGAGGGGCTGGAGGCCGTCACCTGGCTCGACCTGCCGGTCCCGCGACCGCTGGTGACGGTGGAGGGCGAGCTGACCGACCTCCTGGAGGATCCGGACCTCGCTGTCCACGAAGGCGCATGGGTACGAGCGCGTCTGACGGACCGCACCCGCCCCCTGGACCCGATGCGGCGTCTCCAGGTCCGGTTCCCCCACTGCGCGGTGCTGGACTTCGTCGGCAGGACACCGTCCTCTCCCGAGAGGACGGACCGGCAACGTCTGGTGACGCTCTCCGACGACGAGGTGGTGGGTGAGTTCCTGCGCCACGTGCGTGAGGGTGAAGGCCCGTCCGAGGCCGAGGAGGCCCTGGTGCACGAGGCGCTGGGTGCGGTGCGGGCCGGGGTGTCGTCACGATGAGGATCCACAGTGTGGAGATGGTGGGGTTCGGTCCGTTCCTGGCTCCCCAGCGGGTCGACTTCGAGGCCTTCGCCGACCACGGGATCTTCCTGATCCAGGGGCGGACGGGGGCGGGCAAGTCGAGCGTCCTCGACGCCGTGGTCTACGCCCTCTACAACAGCGCTCCCCGTTACGGCACACGAGCGGCCGACCAGCTGCGCAGTCACCACTGCGGCCCGTCGGACCCCACCTGGGTCGAGCTGGAGTTCACGGTGGGTCGTGAGCGCTACCGCCTGCGGCGCTCACCCGAGTTCGAGCGCCCCAAGAGTCGGGGCGAGGGGCTGACCACCGAGCGCGCCGCAGCGACCCTGTGGCGCGCTGACGGCGGGGAGTGGGTCGCGCTCGAGGCCAGCCCTCGGACGGTCGCCCAGCGCCTCGACGACCTGTTGCCCTTCAACCTGGCCCAGTTCCTGCAGGTGGTGATGTTGGCCCAGGGCCAGTTCGAACGCTTCCTCGTGGCCGAGAGTGCCGAGCGCCGGAGGCTGCTCAGCAAGCTCTTCGACACGCAGCGGTTCGACGACCTCGACACCTACCTGCAGGAGCGCGTCACGCAGCGACGCGTCGAGATCGAGCGTGCCGTCTCCACGAGTGACACCCTCGTGGCCACCCTGGCGGGGCACCTCGACGTCGACGCGCCCGAAGAAGTCGGTCACGACTGGCTGGAGGAGGTGGTGGCCCGGTGCGCCTCCGACGAGGCGACCGCCGCCGGTCGGCGCGCGGAGAGTCACCAGGTGCTGGACCGGCGGCGGGCAGAGGTGGAGGCCGCGCGTGACCTGCGTCGTCGACAGGTGCGGCTGACCGAGCTGCTGGGCCGCGAGGCCGCGCTGCACGGGGAGCGGGAGCAGGTCGAGCACTGGCGTCACCGGCTCGAGCGCGCGGGGGCTGCGCGGGCGGTCAGGTCCAGTCGGCTGGACCGCCAGCGGGCGGGTCGGCGTCTCGCCGACGCCGAGGAACAGATGGGGAAGGCGTCCGCGCTCCACGCCGAGGTCTTCGGTCATGAGGCGCCGGAAGGTCTCGACCAGCAACGCGACTCGCTCGTCGCAGCCATTCCGACTCTCGAGAGAGCTGCCCGTGCGGAGGCGCAGCTCGGGCGTGCGACGGCCGAGCTGGAGCAAGGTCGCCGTGAGCTGGACGAGCACCAGCGGCGCATCGCCCTCCTCGCCGAGGAGTCCACGCTCCACCGTGCAGTGGTGGCTCGTCCCCTCGAGGCAGAGCCCGAGGAGGTGGAGCGAGCAGTGCACGAGCTGCTGGCGGAGGTGGCGCGGGCCGGTCGGCTCGCACAGGCTCGGGAAGCGCGCGAGAAGGCCGAGCGCGCGGCCCTCGCCGCGGGTGAGCGCCGCACCCGGGCCTCGGCCGGGCTCGACGACCTCCGACGCCGGAGCATGGAACAGGTCGCGGGACGCCTGGCGGCAGACCTCGTCGACGGTGAGGCGTGCCAGGTCTGCGGTGCGACGGCCCATCCCGCTCCAGCGCAGCCCGTCGGCGACCAGGTCAGCCAGTCCGATCTCGACGCGGCCCAGGAGACGCTCGACGCGGCCCAGGCCGCGTGTCTCCGGGCCGAGGCGGACCTCGCGGCCGCCCGGGAGCAGGAGAGGGTGCACGCCGGACCCCTCACCCTCGAACGCGCTCGCACCCTCCTGACCGAGGCCACCGAACGCCAGAGTCGCGTGCGCGAGGCGGTCGCGGCCCGTGCGCGCGCCGAGGAGGAGCTGGCCAGGGCCGAGCGTGAGCGCCAGGAGGCCGAGGTGGCGGTTGCCGCGTTGACGGCCACCCAGGAGTCGCGCAGCGAGGGTGTGGAGGAGCTTCGCCACGAGGTGGAGCTGGCGCGGGGAGGCGCAGAGAGCGTGGCCGAGCGCCTCGAGGGGGTGCGTGGGCAGCTGGACGTCGTCAACGAGGTGCTGGCCTCCATCCGGGTCCTGGACCAGGCCGTTGCGGACCACGTCGCCGCGACCGCACGCCTGGATGCAGACCTCGCGAGTCACGGTTTCGCCTCTGCGCAGGAGGCGGAGGAGGCGGACCTCCCGGCAGACGTGGTGACCGACGCGCAGGAACGCGTCCGGGCACACGACGCAGAGTCATCGGTGGTCCGAGCCGCGCTGGCCGAGCCGCAGATGCAGGGGCTGCCGACGGACCTCGTCGACCTCTCAGGTCCCGAGGAGGCGCTGCGCGTCGCCTCCGAGGAGTACGACCTCGCGGCGGCAGCCGCCGGAGTCGCGCGCCAACGTCACCAGACCGCGCGCGAGATGGCTGCCCGGATCGTGGCCGCATGGTCGGAGCAGGCGGAGGACCGGCGCGAGTTCGACGTCCTGCGGCGTCTGGCGGCCACGGTGCACGGGGAGTCGCCCAACACGCGGCGGCTCCGGTTGGAGAGCTACGTCCTCGCCGTCGAGCTGGACCAGATCGTGCGCGCGGCGAACCGCAGGCTCGGCCTGATGTCGGAGGGTCGCTACGAGCTGGTGCTCGACGACCGGGTCGCGACGCGCGGCAACAACGCCGGCCTGGGCGTCCGGGTCCTCGACCAGCACACGCAGGAGGGTCGCGCACCGGAATCCCTCTCCGGGGGAGAGAAGTTCCTGGCCTCCCTCGCCCTGGCCCTCGGGTTGGCGGAGGTCGTCACGGAGCGCGCCGGTGGCGTCACGCTCGACACGCTCTTCATCGACGAGGGGTTCGGCTCCCTGGACGTCGAGACGCTCGACCTCGCGATGCATGCGCTCGACCAGCTGCGCGAGCACGGGCGTACGGTCGGCGTGATCAGCCACGTGGAGGCGATGAAGGAGCGCGTGCCGGCCCAGCTCGTCGTCGAGTGCACCGCCGGGGGCTGGAGCACGGTGCGCACCGTCGTCTGACTCCCACCCGCAGCGGCCGATAGCATCACCCCCGACCGTCCCACCCCAGCCCCAGGAGCGTTCGTGCCCGACATCAAGGTCCTCCGCGTCCACGCCGGCGAGCAGGAGGAGCGACCCGTCGCCACGGGCACGAAGGCGTGGGAGCTCTTCACCGACGTCCCGGACGTGATCGCGGCCCGCGTCGGCGGTGAGCTGAAGGACCTGTCCTACGTGCTGGAAGCAGGTGACGAGGTCGAGGGGGTCGAGATCGCCTCGCCCGACGGCCGCGACATCCTGCGCCACTCGACCGCGCACGTGCTGGCCCAGGCCGTGCAGCAGCTCTTCCCCGAGGCCAAGCTGGGCATCGGCCCCCCGGTCAAGGACGGCTTCTACTACGATTTCGACGTCGAGACGCCCTTCACGCCGGACGACCTCGCGAAGATCGAGACCGCGATGCGCAAGATCGTCAAGGAGAACCAGCGTTTCGAGCGCCGGGTCACCAACGACGACGACGCGCGCGTCGAGCTTGCCGACGAGCCCTACAAGATCGAGCTGATCGGTCTCAAGGGCAACTCCGCCGAGGCGGCCGAGGGTGCCTCCGCCGAGGTCGGTGCCGGTGAGCTCACCATCTACGACAACATCAACCGCAAGGGCGAGGTCGCCTGGAAGGACCTCTGCCGCGGCCCCCACCTGCCCACCACCAAGCGCATCCCTGCGTTCAAGATCATGCGCTCCGCGGCCGCCTACTGGCGCGGCGACGAGAAGAACAAGATGCTCCAGCGCATCTACGGCACGGCCTGGGAGTCCAAGGAGGCCATGGAGGAGTACCTCCACCGCCTCGAGGAGGCGGAGCGTCGCGACCACCGCAAGCTCGGCCGTGAGCTCGACCTCTTCTCGTTCCCCGACGAGCTCGGCTCGGGTCTTCCCGTCTTCCACCCGCGCGGTGGGGTGCTCAAGCGCGTCATGGAGGACTACGTCCGCCAGCGGCACATCGAGGAGGGGTTCGAGTACGTTGGCACGCCGCACATCTCCAAGGACGGCCTGTTCCACACCTCCGGCCACCTGCCGCACTACGCCGAGACGATGTTCCCGCCGATGGAGTTCGAGGGATCGAACTACCAGCTCAAGGCGATGAACTGCCCGATGCACAACCTCATCTACCGCAGTCGCGGCCGCTCCTACCGTGAGCTGCCCTTGCGGCTCTTCGAGTTCGGGTCGGTCTACCGCTACGAGAAGTCGGGCGTCATCCACGGCCTGACCCGGGTCCGTGGCTTCGCGCAGGACGACTCGCACTCCTACTGCACGCCCGAACAGGCCCCCGACGAGGTCAAGCACCTGCTCGAGTTCATGTTGTCGGTGCTGCGCGACTTCGGTCTCGACGACTTCTACCTCGAGCTCTCCACGCGCGATCCCGAGTCCGACAAGTTCATCGGCTCCGACGAGCAGTGGGCCGCCGCCACCCAGGTCCTGGAGGACGTGGCCGCCGAGACCGGTCTCGAGCTCGTCCCCGACCCCGGCGGCGCAGCGTTCTACGGACCCAAGATCTCCGTCCAGGCCAAGGACGCGATCGGGCGCACCTGGCAGATGGGCACCGTCCAGTACGACTTCAACCAGCCCGCCCGGTTCGAGCTCGCCTACCAGGCGGCAGACGGCTCGCGGCGGGAGCCGGTGATGATCCACTCGGCCAAGTTCGGCTCGATCGAGCGCTTCATCGGCGTGCTCGTCGAGCACTACGCCGGCGCGTTCCCGCCCTGGCTGGCGCCGGTGCAGGTCGTCGGCATCCCGATCGCCGAGCGCCACGACGACTACCTCAAGGGCATCGTCGCCGACCTCAGGGCGGCAGGGCTGCGCGCCGAGGTCGACCTCTCCGACGACCGGATGCAGAAGAAGATCCGCAACGCGCAGCTGCAGAAGGTGCCCTTCATGGTGATCGCCGGGGACGCCGACGTCGAGGCGGGCGCGGTCTCCTTCCGCTACCGCGACGGCCGGCAGGACAACGGGGTGCCCGTGGCGGAGGCCGTGGAACGCATCCGGGCCGCCGTCGACAGTCGCGAGCAGGTCTGAGCCCATGGAGCACGAGGGCGTGGAGCAGGGCGGTCTGGGGGAGTCCGACGGACTGCAACGGCTCTGGACGCCGTACCGGATGGCCTACATCCGCCGCGACGTCGGTGCGCCGCCCGACCGCGCGCAGGAGTGTCCCTTCTGCGCGATCCCGAGTGGGGACGACGCCGAGGGACTCGTGCTCGCGCGCGGGTCCGAGTGCTACGCCGTGCTCAACCTCCACCCCTACAACCCGGGCCACCTCATGGTCATCCCGTACCGCCACGTCGCGGAGCTCGAGGACCTCACCGAGGGCGAGGCCCACGAGCTGATGAGCATGACCCAGGCGGCCGTGCGCACCATCAAGAAGGTGAGCCAGCCCCGGGGGGTCAACGTGGGGCTCAACCTGGGCTCCGCCGCGGGCGGGTCGCTCTCCTCCCACCTGCACCAGCACGTGGTGCCCCGCTGGGTCGGGGACGCCAACTTCATCACCGTCACCGGCAACACCAAGGTCATCCCGCAGCTGCTGGGGCAGACGCGGGACCTTCTCGCCGAGGCCTGGGGATGAGGTCGCCGGGCGGCCACCTCTCCGACGCCGAGGTCGGGAGGGAGCTGGTCGCCGTCGGCGTCTCGACCGCCTACTCGGCGTGGTTGTCGGCGGGGCGGCAGGGGGTCCGCACGAAGTCGGACCTGACCGACGTGGTGAGCGTCGCCGACGAGGCGGCGGAGGCCGCCATGGTCTCCCTCCTGCGCCGGCACCGCCCCCGCGACTCGGTGCTGGGGGAGGAGGGCACGGCTCGTGAGGGGACGTCGGGTCGCACCTGGGTCCTGGACCCCCTGGACGGTTCGTGGAACTTCACCCGCGGCTCGGAGCGCTGGTGTTCCGCAGCGGCGCTCGTGGTGGACGACGAACCCGTGCTCGGCGTCGTCGCGAGTGGCACTGCGCACCGCACCTGGGTCGGCGGCGTGGACGTGCCGGTCACCGAGGACGAGCAGCCGCTGCCGCCGCTGGCCGACCGGCCCCTGGGCGAGTCGCAGCTGTTGACCTACCTGCACCCCCCGCACCACGCCACCGAGGTGGGACAGGCATGGCGACGCCTGGCCCATGCCGTGGCGACGCTGAGGATGACCGGTTCGGGGAGCCTGGACGCCACCGACGTGGCGGCCGGCCGGGCGGAGCTGAGCGTCCAGCACAGCGTGCCCCTCTGGGACGCGGCGCCCGGTGAAGCCCTGGTCCGGGCTGCCGGGGGCATCTCGCGCCGCGTACAGGCGGCCGGGGTGGAGTGGTTCCTGCTCGGGACCCCGCGCGCGGTGACCGAGGCCGAGCGCCTGCTCGTCGACCGGTAGCGTGACGTCTCGTGCTCGACAGGTTCAAGGACTTCTGGCAGGGCGTCGTGCTGGCGCCGATCGTCCGACTCCTCCTCTGGATGCGGGTGAGTCCTGACCTCGTCACCCTGGTGGGGACCCTGGGTCTGGTCGTCGCCGCACTCTGGTTCTTCCCTCGAGGAGACCTGCTCGTCGGCGTGCTGGTGATCACGGCGTTCGTCTTCTCCGACCTCGTCGACGGCGCGATGGCGCGGACATCGGGGCGCAGCTCGGTCTTCGGTGCCTTCTGGGACTCGACCCTCGACCGCTTCGGCGACGCCGCCATCTTCGTCGGCCTCGCCCTCTACTTCGCCGGCCCGGGAGATCACTGGATCAACCTGTGCCTGTCCCTCTACTGCCTCGTGACCGGATCGGTGACCTCCTACGCCCGGGCCCGGGCCGAGTCGCTGGGCATGGACGCCAAGGGGGGCATCGCCGAGCGCGC
Organism: Nocardioides malaquae; assembly: GCF_015070385.1. Lineage (GTDB taxonomy): Bacteria > Actinomycetota > Actinomycetes > Propionibacteriales > Nocardioidaceae > Nocardioides > Nocardioides malaquae. The sequence goes on from NZ_JADCSA010000005.1 coordinate 70,418, forward strand.
AGACCGTCTCGTGCTCATCCTCGTCGCCACCGGTCTGTCGGAGCTGCTGGACCTGCCCGTGCTGGTGCCGATCGCCCTGTGGGTGCTGGCCGTGGCCAGCTCGGTGACCGTCGCCTACCGCATCGTGAAGGTCTACCGGCAGGCGCGCGCCCTCGACGGTGTGGGCGTCATCACCTGACCGGATCGCGGGCAGGGTGTGGTCGGTGCACACCCCCACTTACCATTTGGGGCATGACTGACACCCCCGTCTCCGAGACCACTCCCGCCACCGGCACGACGCGCGTCAAGCGCGGCATGGCCGAGATGCTCAAGGGCGGAGTGATCATGGACGTGGTCACCCCCGACCAGGCCAAGATCGCCGAGGACGCCGGAGCCGTGGCGGTCATGGCGCTGGAGCGGGTGCCGGCCGACATCCGGGCCCAGGGCGGCGTCTCGCGCATGAGCGACCCCGACATGATCGACGGCATCATCGAGGCCGTCTCGATCCCCGTCATGGCCAAGGCCCGCATCGGCCACTTCGCGGAGGCGCAGGTCCTGCAGAGCCTGGGCGTCGACTACATCGACGAGTCCGAGGTGCTCACCCCGGCTGACTACGCCAACCACATCGACAAGTGGGAGTTCACGGTCCCCTTCGTCTGCGGGGCGACGAACCTGGGCGAGGCGCTGCGACGGATCACCGAGGGCGCGGCCATGATCCGGTCGAAGGGCGAGGCGGGCACCGGTGACGTGTCCAACGCCGTGACCCACATGCGTACGATCCGGGCCGAGGTCCGTCGCCTCGGCGCCCTCGCCGACGACGAGCTCTACGTGGCGGCCAAGGAGCTGCAGGCGCCCTACGACCTCGTGGTCGAGGTGGCGCGCACCGGCAAGCTGCCCGTCGTGCTCTTCACCGCCGGAGGCATCGCCACCCCGGCTGACGCCGCGATGATGATGCAGCTCGGTGCGGAAGGTGTCTTCGTCGGATCCGGCATCTTCAAGTCCGGCAACCCGGCGCAGCGCGCCGAGGCGATCGTCAAGGCCACCACGTTCCACGACGACCCCGACGTCGTCGCCAAGGTCTCCCGGGGGCTGGGGGAGGCCATGGTCGGCATCAACGTCGACGAGATCCCGCAGCCGCACCGGCTCTCCGAGCGCGGTTGGTGAGCGCCCCCGTCGGGCGCGACGAGGCGGAGCTGCGCGACCTGGCCCGGCTGCACGTGCGCGCCGGGCTCAGGTCGGGTGACGACCTGCGCGCCACGATGGTCGAGGCCGTCGAGGTGCAGATGCCCGGCACGGACGCCGACGTGCTGGCGCGCGCATGGGTGGCGGCTGCCCAGCGCGACCTCGCCGCCGAGGCCGCGACCTGGTCCGCGCCGACGGACCACGACCGGCTGGTGGCGGCGCTGGACGAGTGCCGGGACCACGGGGTCGTCGTCCTCGTGGGCGTCGACGACCCGGCCCGGGTCCGCGCTGCCGTGGAGGCGGCCCCCGCGACGCCCAGGGGGGCTCTCTGGTTCGGTGAGCAGGCCGTGTGGCGATCCGTCGACGACGCCGTCCTCACCCTGGGGCTGCACCACCCGGACGGATCGCTCGCCGGCCCGCAGTCACCGTTCACCGTCGCCGTGCTCGCCTGCCTCGCCCGTCACGGGATCACTGCCCGGTGGCACGAAGGTCGCCTCGAGGCACGCGTCCGCTGGCAGAGACGGCCCGGGCGGTGAGCCCGCGACCCAAGGTCGGCGTCCTCGCCCTGCAGGGCGACGTGCGCGAACACCTGGCTGCCCTGACCGCTGCGGGCGCCGACGCCGTGGGCGTGCGACGCCCCAGGGAGCTGGCTGCGGTCGACGCGCTGGTGGTGCCCGGCGGGGAGTCGACCACCATCTCCAAGCTGGCGGTGCACTTCGACCTGATGGAGCCCCTGCGCGACGTCGTGGTGCGCGGCCTCCCCGTGCTGGGGACCTGTGCCGGCATGGTGCTGCTCGCGGACCGGATCGTCGACGGCACGGCCGACCAACGGACCATCGGGGGGCTGGACGTCACGGTGCGGCGCAACGGATTCGGCCGGCAGGTGGACTCGTTCGAGCAGGACCTCGACATGGTCGGGGTCGAGGGTCGGGTGCACGCCGTCTTCATCCGTGCGCCGTACGTCGTCGACGTCGGGCCCGGCGTCGAGGTGCTGGCCGCGCTGGAGGACGGTCGGGACCCCGGTAGGATCGTCGCCGTCCGCCAAGGCTCCCTGATGGCCACCTCCTTCCACCCGGAGGTCGGTGGGGACTCCAGGGTGCACGGGTCGTTCCTCGACCTGGTGCGATCGGCCTGAGTGCGGGCGCGAGACGACCGACACGAGAGGGACCACCCATGGCAGGCCACTCCAAGTGGGCGACCACGAAGCACAAGAAGGCGGCGATCGACGCCAAGCGCGGCAAGCTCTTCGCCAAGCTGATCAAGAACATCGAGATCGCGGCCAAGACGGGCGGTCCTGACCCCTCCGGCAACCCGACGCTCTTCGACGCCATCCAGAAGGCGAAGAAGCAGTCGGTGCCCAGCAAGAACATCGACGCAGCGGTGAAGCGCGGTGGCGGCCTCGACGGGGGTGGCGTCAACTACGAGTCGATCATGTACGAGGTCTACGGCGCAGGTGGAGTGGGCCTGCTGGTCGAGTGCCTGACCGACAACAAGAACCGGGCAGCCATGGAGACCCGCACCGCCGTGAGCCGCAACGGCGGCACCATGGCCGACCCCGGCTCGGTCTCGCGCCTCTACGAGCGCAAGGGCGTCGTCGTGGTCGCCAAGGCCCAGGAGGGCAAGGACGTCACCGAGGACGACGTGCTCGAGGCGACGCTCGACGCCGGTGCCGACGAGGTCAAGGACCACGGCGAGAACTTCACCGTCATCTCCGACCCCAGTGACGTCGTCGCCGTGCGCACGGCGCTCCAGGACGCCGGCCTCGACTACGAGTCGGCCGAGGTCGAGTTCGTGGCCACGATGGACATCCCCGTCGACGCCGACGCCGCCGCCAAGGTCTTCCGGCTGATCGACGCGCTGGAGGACCTCGACGACGTGCAGAACGTCTTCGCCAACGTGGACGTCCCCGAGGACGTGCTGGCCGAGCTCGACGCCTGAGCCTCAGGCTCGACGTACGACGACGACGCCGGGGCGTGGCCACGCGTGGGTGTGGGGCCACGTGCTGGCCGGCGCCTCGAAGGAGGCACCGTCCACCTCGCCGGGATGCTGCACGGCGATGAGCACGGCCTGCTGGTCCGCGGTGACGAACGGCCCGCAGGTCTCCGCTCCCAGGGGCACGGTGAGGAACTGGTGGACCTGCCCCCGGCGGGGGCCGTCGACCGGCACGCGGAAGAGACCGTCGTTGGACCCCAGTGCGTTGCCGTCGGTGGAGACCCAGAGGTTGCCGACCGCGTCGAAGGCGACGTTGTCGGGGCAGCTGATGGGGCTGACCAGCTGCTTCGGGAAGCCGGCGAACCACGTCTCCTGGGCGTGCGGGTCGCCGCAGACGAGCATCAGGTCCCACGTGAAGTCGGACGCCGTGTGGTCGCCGCGCCGAGGCATCATCTCCAGCACGTAGCCGTTGCGGTTGCCCGACGCCGGTGTGAGGGGCGCGTCGAGTGAGCTGCGCACCATCGAGCGGGTCACCGGGTTGGCCTCGTCGGCGGGCAGCGCCGTGCCGCGCTGGGAGTTGTTGGTGAGGGCGACGTAGACCCGCCCGTTGACCGGGTTGACCTCGACGTCCTCGGGGCGGTCCATCCGGGTGGGGGAGACCCTGTCGGCCGCCAGCCGGGTGTCGATGAGCACGTCCGCCAGCGACATGCCCGGGACGTACGAGCGCCTCCAGTCGGCCAGCCTGATCCACTCGCCGGTCCCGTCGTGGCGCCCGTCCTCAGTGCCGTCGCCGGTCAGGCGGGCCACCGACAGGGTGCCGGCGCTCAGCAGGGTGAGGTTGTGCCGACGGGCACGGGTGGAACGACGGGGGTCGAAGCGGTCGCGCGAGACGAACCGGTAGAGGTAGTCGCCGCGCTCGTCGTCGCCCATGTAGGCCACCACGTGCCCGCTGCGGGCCACCGTGACGTTGGCGCCCTCGTGCTTGAAGCGTCCGAGCATCGAGTGCTTCCTCGGTGTCGATCGCGGATCGAGTGGGTCCACCTCCACGACCCAGCCGAACCGGTAGGGCTCGTTCGGCTCCTGCGCGAGGTCGAACCGCTCGTCGACCTGGCTCCACCCGCGCCCCTGGCCCGAGATGCCGTACCGCGCGAAGGACTCGCGACGACCAGCCGGCACCTCGCCGTCGAAGTACTGGTTGAAGTTCTCCTCGCCGCTCAGCACGGTGCCCCACGGGGTCGTGCCCCCGGCGCAGTTGTTGAAGGTGCCGAGCACTCTTCGCCCGGTGGGGTCGGCGGTGGTGCGGAGCCGCGGGTCACCTGCCGCGGGGCCGGTGACCTCGAAGGTGGTGCGGTCGTGCAGCCGTCGGTTGTAGCGCGCGGCGCGGGGGGAGACCACGCTCCACTGACCCGGCCTGCGCCCCTGCTGCACCTCCACGACCGACATGCCGTGGTTGGCGATGGCGACCTCCAGGACCTCCTCGGGAGTATGGGTGCCCGCGGGGAACATGAGGGGTTCGTCGGTGTACTCGTGGTTGACGACCAGCAGGGCCCTGTCCCGACGGGCCGGGTGGGGCACCAGGCCCACGTAGTCGTTGTTGTAGCCGAACTGGGTGCGGGCGGCGCGCGCGGTCTGTCGACGGACGTCGAAACGGACGGCGTCACGAGTGACCGGGTCGCCCCAGGCGATGAGGAGGTCGGCCGTGAAGCCGGGAGGCACGGTGACCTGGTCAGCGCGGTTGGGTGCCACGGGGTCGAACGTCCACGTGCCGGCGCCGGAGGCGGCACGACCCCGCCCGCGACCAGCACCTCGGCCGCGCTCCGGGTGGGCAGCCGCTGCTCCCGGCGACAGCGTCATCACGCCCACGGCACCGGCCGCCAGCCCGGTGCCGAGCACCGTACGACGGCCCACCACGCAGGCCGCGACGTCCTGGAAGGCCTCGGCGCCCGAGGTGTTCGGCACCGGTGCGTCGCACGCGTTGCCGCACCGGAAGGCACAGGTCATGGCGCTGCGCGATCCGTGCGGGCCCTGCTGGCGCGGCACCAGGGTGAGCACCGTGCGGGAGGTGGAGTCGGGGGCAACGGGCACGTCGGGGGTGGCGGGGCACTGCGGGGTCATGCGGTCCTCCGAGACGGTGGGGGTCGCACTCCACGACCCGGTGCCACGACCCTCGTGGCGGTGGCCGACGTGGGCGTGACCCGGGCGTGAACTGTCGTCGAACTGTCGTCGGACGCGTGTCGTCCCCGGTCATGGTGGAGGCACGGGCTAGCGTGGTGGTGCGAACAGGTGTTCGGACGTTCGCGCCACGGGATCGACACGGAAGGAGCGCCAGTGCGCGTGCTCGGCATCGACCCCGGCCTCACCCGGTGCGGCGTCGGAGTGGTGGAGGGGGCCCTCGGAAGGCCGCTGACCATGGTCGACGTCGGCGTGATCCGTACGAGCTCCCACCTGCCGGTCGCCGAACGGCTCGTCACCGTGGAGAAGGGCATCGACGCCTGGCTCGACGAGCACCGGCCGGACGCCGTGGCCGTGGAACGGATCTTCGCCCGCTCCGACTCCAGCACCATCATCGGCACCGCCCAGGCGAGCGGCATCGCGCTGGTCGCGGCGGCTCGCCGCGGACTTCCCGTCGTGCTCCACACCCCCAGCGAGGTGAAGGCGGCGGTCTCCGGCAGCGGTCGTGCCGACAAGGCCCAGGTGACCGCGATGGTGACGCGCATCCTGCAGCTCGACGCCCCACCGAAACCTGCCGACGCCGCCGACGCCCTCGCCCTCGCCATCACGCACCTGTGGCGTGGCGCGGCGGCCGAACGACTCGACCGGGCCGCGCTGCGCGCAGCCACCGCGCCCGCCCTGCCGGCGCGCACCACCCACCTCGTCACCACCAGCAGGATCCCCAGGAGTCGCCCGTGATCGCGTACGTCCGTGGCACCGTCGCCGCCGTCTCCCTCACCTCCGCCGTGGTCGAGGTGGGGGGAGTGGGGCTGCAGGTGCTCTGCTCGCCGGCCACCCTGGCCTCGCTGCGTCACGGCCAGGAGACGCAGTTGGCCACCAGCTTCGTGGTGCGGGAGGAGTCGATGACCCTCTTCGGCTTCCTGGACGACGACGAGAAGGCCTGCTTCGAGCTGGTGCAGACCGCCTCCGGCGTGGGACCCAAGCTGGCCCAGGCCGTGATGGCAGTGATGACCCCGGACGCCCTGCGACGCGCCATCGCCGACGACGACGTGAAGGCGTTGACCCGGGTGCCGGGCATCGGCCAGAAGGGCGCGCAACGCATCATCCTCGAGCTCAAGGACCGGATCGGTGTGCCGGCGACGGTCGGTGCCGACCGGTCCGTCGCGACCGACGACCGTCGGGACCAGGTGACCCAGGGACTCGTCGGCCTGGGCTGGTCGACGAAGGACGCCGAGAAGGCGCTCGACACGGTCACCGCAGAGTTGCCCGCCTCCGCCGACGTCGGTGCGCTGCTGCGCGCCGCCCTGCGCCACCTGGGCAAGGCATGAGCGCGGGGGAGGAGTGGGAGGACCCCGCGCTCCGTCAGGCTGAGGAGACCTACCTGCGCTCGCTCGTCGACGCCGAGGCGGAGGGTGACGAGCGTGCCGTCGAGGCCGCCCTGCGACCGAAGTCGCTCGACGAGGTCGTGGGCCAGCAGCGGGTGCGTGACCAGCTGGGACTCGTGCTCGAGGCGGCCAGACGACGGGGTCGGGCCCCCGACCACGTGCTGCTCTCCGGGCCCCCCGGACTCGGCAAGACGACGCTGGCCATGATCATCGCGGCCGAGATGCAGACTCCGCTCCGGGTCACCAGTGGTCCGGCGATCACCCACGCCGGTGACCTGGCGGCCATCCTCAGCGGCGTCAACGAGGGTGACGTGCTCTTCGTCGACGAGATCCACCGGATGTCGCGGCCGGCCGAGGAGATGCTCTACATGGCGATGGAGGACTTCCGCGTCGACGTCGTCATCGGCAAGGGCGCGGGCGCCACCGCCATCCCCCTGGACATTCCGCCCTTCACGCTGGTGGGTGCGACCACGCGCGCGGGTCTGCTGCCGGGTCCGCTGCGTGACCGGTTCGGCTTCACTGCCCACCTGGAGTACTACGAGCCCTCCGAGCTCGACCTGATCGTGCGGCGCTCCGCCGGGCTGCTCGGCGTCGACCTGACCAGCGAGGGAGCGGCAGAGATCGCGTCGCGCTCTCGCGGCACCCCGCGCATCGCCAACCGTCTGTTGCGCCGCGTGCGCGACTTCGCCCAGGTACGCGCCGACGGAGTGCTGGACCGCAAGGTCGCCCGCGCCGCGCTGGAGCTCTACGAGGTGGACGAGCTGGGCCTCGACCGGTTGGACCTCGCGGTGCTCGACGTGCTGTGTCGCCGCTTCGGTGGCGGTCCGGTGGGGGTCTCCACCCTCGCGGTGGCCGTGGGCGAGGAGCGCGAGACCGTCGAGGAGGTCGCCGAGCCGTTTCTGGTGCGCAATGGTCTGCTGGCGCGCACCCCGCGGGGACGGGTGGCGATGCCGGCGGCGTGGCAGCACCTGGGCCTGACGCCGCCGTCCGGTTCGTTGGGTGCCCAGCAGGCGCTGTTCGAGGACTGAGCCGCGGCACCGTCGTGCCCCCGGACGCAGGACCGTAGACTCGACGGGTTGCCGTCCCCCACTGGTTCGAGGTCTTTCGCGTGGAGTTCCTGCCCCTGCTCGCCGTCGTCGTCGTCTTCTGGCTCCTGATCGTGCGCCCCGCGTCGCGTCGCCAGAAGCAGCTGCAGCAGCTGCAGGCCGGGTTGGCGACGGGAGACCGCATCGTCCTGGCCTCCGGTCTCTACGGCACGGTCGACGGACTCGACGTCGAGAAGGTGCGCGTCGAGATCGCGCCGGGGGTCGTGGTCGACGTCGCCCGCGGTGCCGTCGCTGCGGTGGAGTCCGGTCCCGCGGACGCGACCGGTGACGTGCCGACCCACGAGGAGGGCTGATGTCCTCGCACCCCGCCCCCGAGGCGCCCAGTCTCGCGCCCCACGCGTCCCGGCACCGGGCCGCCGCGCTCGAGGCGATGTCACGCCTGGTCGTCGACGTGCCCGACTACCCCCAGCCCGGCGTCGTCTTCAAGGACATCACCCCGCTGCTCGCCGACCACGACGGCTTCCACGCCGCCATCCTCGCGCTCGCAGAGTCGGGCCGCGACGAGTCCGGCACCGTGGTGGTCGACAAGGTGCTCGGCATGGAGGCCCGGGGCTTCATCCTCGCTGCACCTGTCGCCCTCGACCTCGAGGCCGGGTTCGTGCCCGTGCGCAAGGCGGGCAAGCTGCCGCGTGCCTGTCTGTCGGAGTCGTACGCCCTCGAGTACGGCACGGCCACCCTCGAGATGCACGTCGACGCGGTGCAGCCGGGCGACCGGGTCCTGCTGGTCGACGACGTGCTGGCCACCGGAGGGACCATCGCGGCCACGCGTCGACTGGTCGCCGACGCCGGGGGCGTGGTCGTGGGGGCCGCGGTCCTGATGGAGCTGGGCTTCCTCCAGGGGCGTCGGGTGCTCGACGACGTGCCCTGCACCGCGCTCATGGAGATCTGAGCCCGACTAGACTGGACCAATGGTCGACGACAACCGCACCGCCGTGGATCGGGCCCGGCCCGCCGACTCCGGCGCCTCCGGGTCCTCCGCCCGGTCGATGCGCGCCCGGTTGGCCCGGATCGGGACGCGCAGCCAGTCGGCCAACCCGGTGCTCGAACCGCTCTTCAGGGCCGTTCGCACCAACCATCCCAAGGCTGACCTCGCGCTGCTCGAGCGGGCGTACCGCACCGCGGAGCGGCTGCACGCGCCGCAGAGGCGCAAGAGCGGCGACCCCTACATCACCCACCCGCTCGCCGTGACCACGATCCTCGCCGAGATCGGGATGACCGAACCGGTGCTGGTGGCCGCCCTGCTGCACGACACCGTGGAGGACACCCCCTACACGTTGGAGGAGCTGACCGCCGACTTCGGTGAGGAGGTCGCCCTCCTCGTCGACGGCGTGACCAAGCTCGACAAGGTCAAGTACGGAGCGGCCGCCCAGTCGGAGACGATCCGCAAGATGATCGTCGCGATGTCCAAGGACATCCGCGTGCTGGTCATCAAGCTCGCCGACCGCCTGCACAACATGCGCACCCTGCGCTACGTGCCGCAGGCCAGTCAGGAGCGCACCGCGCGCGAGACGCTGGACATCTACGCGCCCCTGGCCCACCGCCTCGGCATGAACACCCTCAAGTGGGAGCTCGAGGACCTGGCCTTCGCCACGCTGCACCCCAAGATCTACGACGAGATCGTCCGCCTGGTGGCCGAGCGGGCGCCGTCGCGGGACCAGTTCCTGGCCCAGGTCATCGCCCAGGTGGAGCAGGACCTGAAGGACGCGAAGATCCGGGCCAAGGTCACCGGACGCCCGAAGCACTACTACTCGATCTACCAGAAGATGATCGTCGGCGGTCGCGACTTCTCCGAGATCTACGACCTCGTCGGGATCCGCGTGCTCGTCGACGACGACCGTGACTGCTACGCGGTCATGGGTGTCCTGCACGCCCGGTGGAACCCGGTGCTGGGGCGTTTCAAGGACTACGTCGCCATGCCGAAGTTCAACATGTACCAGTCGCTGCACACGACGGTCATCGGCCCCACCGGCAAGCCCGTGGAGATCCAGATCCGCACCTTCGCGATGCACCGCCGCGCGGAGTACGGCGTCGCGGCCCACTGGAAGTACAAGGAGGACTCGCGGGCCGGTGCCGACACCGACCGGCCGGCCGAGAAGGACGACATGGCCTGGCTGCGCCAGCTCATGGACTGGCAGAGCGACGTCGAGGACCCGGGGGAGTTCCTGGACTCCCTGCGGTTCGAGATCAACCGGGCGGAGGTGTACGTCTTCACCCCGCGCGGCGACGTGATCGCACTGCCGACGGGCGCCACCCCCGTCGACTTCGCCTACGCGGTGCACACCGACGTCGGGCACCACACGATCGGCGCCCGGGTCAACGGGCGGTTGGTGCCGCTGGAGTCGGCGCTCGACAACGGCGACGTGGTGGAGGTCTTCACCTCGAAGGCGGCCACCGCCGGGCCCTCGCGTGACTGGCTCAACTTCGTCAAGTCGCAGCGGGCGCGTTCCAAGATCCGCCAGTGGTTCACCAAGGAGCGCCGCGAGGAGGCCATCGAGCGCGGCAAGGACGAGATCGCCCGGCTGATGCGCAAGGAGGGCCTGCCCCTCAAGCGTCTGCTCTCGCACGAGGCCCTCATGCAGGTGGCCGAGCACTTCAAGCTCGCTGACGTGACGGCGCTCTACGCCGCGGTCGGCGAGCACAACATCTCGGCCCAGACCGTGGTGCAGCGCGTCATGGCGTTGCACGGCGGCTCCGAGGGCGCCGCGGAGGACATGGCCGAGGCGGTCACCATCACGGGGCGCCGCAACCGGGGCACCCAGGCGACTCCGACCCACAGTGGGGTGGTCGTGCAGGGCAGCAGCGACGTCTGGGTCAAGCTGGCCAAGTGCTGCACGCCGGTGCCTCCCGACGAGATCCTCGGGTTCGTGACCAAGGGGGGCGGGGTCTCGGTCCACCGTCGCGACTGCACCAACGCTGCGAGCCTGGAGGCACAGGCCGAACGCCTCGTCCAGGTGCAGTGGGAGCCGAACGGTCAGAACACGTTCCTGGTCAATATCCAGGTGGAGGCGCTCGACCGCGCCCGCCTGCTCTCCGACATCACCATGGCGCTGGCCGACACCCAGGTCAACATCCTCAGCGCCACCCTCCAGACCACCCGCGACCGGGTGGCGAAGAGTCGCTTCACCTTCGAGATGGCCGACGCGACCCACCTCGACAACGTGCTCCGATCGGTGCGGGGCGTCCCGGGCGTCTTCGACGCCTACCGCGTGACCCAGTGACGCCCCCGCGCCGCGATCAGCCGGAGAACTCCTCGGCTGCCTTGCGGGCCATGTCGAGGAACGCCTGACGCGAGGCGAGGTTCTCCTCGAGGTCGCGCACCTTCTTCTCGTCGCCGGCAGCACGCGCCCGGTCCAGCTGAGCCTGCAGGTCGTCGATCGCGGCCTGGAGCTTTCCGACCATGTCGTCGGCCCGAGCGGACTTCTCCGGGTCGGTGCGGCGCCAGTTCTCGTCCTCCACGCCGCGGATGGCCTGCTCGACCTTCCGCATCCGACCCTCGAGGTCGCGAATGCGGTCGCGCGGCACCTTGCCCGCCTCGTCCCAGCGGTCCGCGATGTCGCGGAAGGCGGCCTTGGCGGCGTCCAGGTCGGTGACGGGCAGCAGTGCCTCGGCCTCGGCGAGGAGCGCCTCCTTGACGGTGGCGTTCTCGGCGAACTCCGCGTCCATGGCGGCGTTGGCGGCGTCGCGGTTGCCGAAGAAGGTGTCCTGCGCGCCACGGAAGCGCTTCCACAGCTTGTCCTCGAACTCGCGCGGCGCCGGCCCGGCGGCCTTCCAGTCCCTCATCAGGTCACGGAAGCGGCCCGAGGTGGGCCCCCAGTCGGTGTTGTCGGCCAGTGCCTCCGCCTCCGCAACGAGCCGCTCCTTGACGGCGCGCGCCGCGTCCCGCTTCTCGTGCTGCTCGGCGAAGTGCGCCTTGCGGTGCCGAGTGTAGGTGGTGCGTGCCGTGGAGAAGCGACGCCACAGCGCGTCGTCGGCCGCCTTGTCCAGACGCGGGAGCCCCTTCCAGGCCTCCAGCAGGTCGCGCAGGCGGTTGGCGCCGTCGCGCCAGTTCGTGCCCCGGGCCAGCTCCTCGGCCTCGGCGACGATCTTCTCCTTGGCGACCTTGGACTCGGCCTGCTTCGCCGCCCGCTCGGCCTTGCGGGCCTCGCGCTGGGTGGCGATCACGGGGCGCAGGGCGTCGAGGCGGGCCACCAGCCCGTCGAGGTCGCCCACGGCGTTGGCCTCGAGCACCTGGGCGCGGACGGTCTTGACGGCCGTCGTCGCCTCGTCGGGGGAGATCTTCGCGGCGTTGACCCGTTGGACGAGCAGCTGCACCTCGAACTCCAGGGCTGCGAACCGCTCGGTGAAGAACGCCAGAGCCTCCTCGTGCGTCCCCTCGGGGAAGGAGCCGACGGCCCGCTCACCCGTGCTGGTCCTGACGAATACGGTGCCGTCCTCGGCCACGCGGCCCCACTCGGACTGCTTCTCAGCGCTCATGGTCGCCCATGCTAGTCAATGCCGCGAGGTGGCTCGGTAGGCTGACTCCCTGCCAATGCGTCGCGAACCCCCGAAGTTCGCTGCTCCGTCGAACCGAAGGTCCCTCACGTGTTCATCGCCGGCTTCCCCGCAGGTCCCTGGGGAACCAACTGTTATGTCGTCTCCACCGGCCCCGGCAACGAGTGTGTCGTGGTCGATCCCGGCAAGGACGCCGCCAGCGGCGTCGCCGAGGTCGTGCGCGAGCACCGGCTCAAGCCGGTCGCCGTCCTGGTGACCCACGGGCACGTCGACCACATGTGGTGCGTCGCCCCGGTTGCGGGCACCTACGACGCCACGGCATGGATCCACCCGCGGGACCGGCACCTCCTCACCGACCCGATGGCCGGCATGTCACGGGAGACCAGCCAGATGTTGCTCGGCACCGGTCAGCAGTGGGCCGAGCCCGACGACGTGCGCGAGCTCTCCGACTCCCAGCGTCTCGAGCTGGCCGGGATCGAGTTCACCGTCGACCACACTCCCGGGCACACCGAGGGCTCGGTCACCTTCCGCACCCCCTACGGCGCGATGACCGGCACCACCGACGTCTCCGAGGTCATGTTCTCGGGCGACCTGCTCTTCGCCGGCTCGATCGGGCGCACGGACCTGCCCGGCGGTGACACCCCGACGATCATGCGCAGCCTGCGCGACAAGGTCCTGCCGCTGGCCGACGACGTGGTGGTGCTGCCGGGCCACGGCGAGCAGACCTCCATCGGGCGGGAGCGGGCGACCAACCCCTACCTGCTGGACCTGCTCGACGGCGGTACGCCCGAGCCCGCCGCACGGGGCCTGTGACATGAGTCGTCCCGGCCCGCTCAGCGGGTTCCCCGAGTTCCTGCCCGCCCAGCGCAGCGTCGAGGTCGAGGTCATCCAGACCCTGACCCGCACGTTCGAGCTCCACGGCTTCGCCGGCATCGAGACGCGCGCAGTCGAGCCGATGGACCAGCTGCTGCGCAAGGGCGACACCTCCAAGGAGGTCTACGTCCTGAAGCGGCTGCAGGACACCGAGGCCGGCGCCGACGCCGGCATGGGGCTGCACTTCGACCTCACGGTGCCCTTCGCCCGCTACGTCCTGGAGAACGCCGGCAAGCTCGAGTTCCCCTTCCGTCGCTACCAGGTCCAGAAGGTCTGGCGGGGGGAGCGGCCCCAAGAGGGGCGGTTCCGGGAGTTCACCCAGGCCGACATCGACATCGTGGGCCGTGACGACCTGCCGTTCCACCACGACGTCGAGGTCACCCGCGTGATGCTCGAGGCGTTGGCGCAGCTGACCTTCCTGCCCGGCTTCCGGCTGCAGGTCAACAACCGCAAGCTGCTCCAGGGGTTCTACGCCGGTCTCGGCCTTGCCGACGTCGACGAGGCGATGCGTCTGGTCGACAAGCTCGACAAGCTTCCTGCCGAGAAGGTCCGCGAGCTGCTCGTGGCCGAGGCCGGCCTCTCCGAGCAGCAGGCCGACAAGGTCCTCGGGCTCGCCGAGATCTGCACCGACGACGACTCCTTCGTCGAGCGGGTCCGGGCCCTGGGCGTGGAGCACCCGCTGCTCGACGAGGGCCTCGACGAGCTCGCACGCCTGGTCCGTGAGTGCCAAGACCTGGTCACCACCAGCGTTCGCATCGTGGCCGACCTCAAGATCGCGCGTGGCCTCGACTACTACACCGGCACCGTCTTCGAGACTCGCCTGGACGGCTACGAGTCGCTCGGCTCGATCTGCTCCGGCGGTCGCTACGACGCGCTCGCCTCGGACGGCCGGAACACCTACCCGGGCGTCGGCATCTCGCTGGGCGTCAGCCGGGTCCTGGTGCCGTTGCTGTCCAAGGGCGTGCTGGTCGCCGACCGACAGGTGCCGAGCTCCGTGCTGGTCGTCCTCGTCGACGAGGAGTCACGTCCCGCTTCGACGGCCGTCGCGACGGCGCTGCGGGCCAACGGCGTACCGTGTGAGGTCGCTGCCAGCGCCGCGAAGTTCGGCAAGCAGATCCGCTACGCCGAGCGACGTGGCATCCCCTACGTCTGGTTCACCCGCGACGACGGGACGCACCAGGTCAAGGACATCCGAACCGGCGAGCAGGTGGAGGCCGACCCCACCACCTGGATGCCGCCCGCTGCCGACCTGCGCCCGCAGGTCGTCACGCACACCCCCGAGAAGGAGCACCAGTGATCCGCACCCATGACGCCGGCACCCTGCGCGTCGAGCACGTCGGCCAGACCGTCACCCTCGCGGGGTGGGTCGCTCGCCGGCGCGATCACGGGGGAGTGGCCTTCCTGGACCTGCGTGAGGCCTCGGGCGTGGTGCAGGTGGTGGTGCGCGACGAGGACGTGGCGCACAGCCTGCGCAACGAGTTCTGCCTGAAGGTCGTCGGCGACGTCGTTGCCCGCAGCCCGGAGAACGTCAACGCCAACCTGGCCACCGGCGAGGTGGAGGTGGTGGCGACCTCCATCGAGGTGCTCAACACGGCGGCGCCGTTGCCGTTCCCGATCGATGACGCTGCCGCCTCCAAGGGTGGCGAGGTCGGTGAGGAGACCCGCCTCAAGTACCGCTACCTCGACCTGCGCCGCTCCGAGCCGCAGCGCCTCCTGCGCCTGCGCAGCAAGGTCAACAAGGCGATGCGCGACGTGCTCGACCGCCACGACTTCGTCGAGGTCGAGACGCCGACCCTCACCCGTTCGACCCCCGAGGGTGCGCGTGACTTCCTGGTGCCGGCCCGGCTCCACCCGGGCAGCTGGTACGCCCTGCCGCAGAGCCCGCAGCTCTTCAAGCAGCTCTTGATGGTGGGTGGCATGGAGCGCTACTACCAGATCGCGCGCTGCTACCGCGACGAGGACTTCCGTGCCGACCGCCAGCCCGAGTTCACGCAGCTCGACATCGAGATGTCGTTCGTCGACCAGGACGACGTGATCGCCCTGATGGAGGAGCTGATCGTCGAGGTCTGGGCCCAGGGCGGCCACCAGGTCCAGACGCCGATCCCGCGGATCACCTACGCCGACGCGATGGCGCGCTTCGGCTCCGACAAGCCCGACCTGCGCATGGGTCAGGAGCTCGTCGACTGCACCGACTACTTCGCCGACACCAGCTTCCGCGTCTTCCAGGCCCCCTACGTCGGTGCCGTGGTCATGCCGGGTGGTGCCGACCAGCCGCGTCGTCAGTTCGACGCCTGGCAGGAGTGGGCCAAGCAGCGCGGTGCGCGCGGCCTCGCCTACGTGACCATCTCGGCCGCGGGTGAGCTCGGCGGCCCGGTCGCGAAGAACCTCTCCGACGCCGAGAAGGAGGGCCTGGCCGCCCACGCCGGGGCCAACCCCGGCGACTGCATCTTCTTCGCCGCCGGTGCACCGAAGGCGAGCCGTGCGCTGCTGGGAGCCGCTCGGCTCGAGATCGGTCGCCGTTGCGACCTCATCGACGAGTCGGTCTTCGCCTTCACGTGGGTCGTCGACGCCCCGCTCTTCGAGCCGGCCGACGACGCGGTGGCCAGCGGTGACGTGGCCGTGGGGGCCGGTGCCTGGACCGCCGTCCACCACGCCTTCACCTCGCCGAAGCCGGAGTTCCTCGAGACCCTCGAGCAGGACCCGGGGGCCGCGCTGGCCTACGCCTACGACATCGTCTGCAACGGCTCCGAGCTCGGTGGCGGGTCGATCCGAATCCACCGCGAGGACGTCCAGAAGCGGGTCTTCGACATCATGGGCATCACGCCCGAGGAGGCCGACGAGAAGTTTGGCTTCCTGCTCGAGGCCTTCAAGTTCGGCGCTCCGCCGCACGGGGGCATCGCGCTCGGCCTCGACCGCGTGGTCGCCATCCTCGGTGGCGCCGACTCGATCCGCGACGTCATCGCGTTCCCGAAGTCGGGTGGCGGCTTCGACCCGTTGACCGCGGCCCCGGCGCCGATCACCGCTCAGCAGCGCGAGGAGGCCGGCGTCGATGCCTCTCCGGAGGACGACGTCGACGACGCCTGAGCCGGCCCCCGCACGCCCCGTCCGACGCCCCCGGTCATCGACCGCGGGGCGTCGGGCTGCTCTAGGCTCACGCAGGTGGACCGCGTCACGACTGCAGCCTCGGGGCTCCTGCTCCTGGTGGCCGCGTGTGCGCTGGCGACACCACTCCTGCTGACCTGGGGGTGGCTCGACCCCTACACGCCGGCGCAGCACCTGCTCGACGAGGACGGGATGCCGCGCGTCGGTGTCTCGTGGACGCACTGGCTCGGTGTCGAACCCGGTCTGGGTCGCGACGTCCTCTCCCGACTGTGGCTCGGCACCGCGCTCTCCTTGGCGGTCGCCGCAGCCGCCACGGCCCTGGCGGTCGCGCTGGGCGTGCTCGTCGGCCTCACTGCCGGCATGCAGGGCGGCTGGGTCGACGCCGTGCTGGCTCGTCTGCTCGAGCTCACGCTGGCCTTCCCCCAGGTCCTGCTGCTCGTGGCACTCGACGTCGTCGCCGTGACCGTCCTGGTGGAGGTCGTCGGACTTCCGGAGGGGACGCCGTCGCGGGGGATCTACGTGGTGCTGGTGCTCGGGCTCTTCGGGTGGACCGGCATCGCCGGGGTCGTACGCAGCCAGGTGCTCGCCCTGCGTGAGCAGGAGTTCGTCGTGGCGGCCCGGGCCTACGGAGCGTCGACCGCCCGTGTCTGGTGGCGCGAGGTGCTGCCCAACCTGCGTTCGACCGTGCTGGTGCAGGCCACGCTGCTCCTGCCCGCCTGCGTCGCCGCCGAGGCCGCGGTGGGCTACCTCGGGGTGGGCATCCAGGCGCCCACGCCCACGCTCGGCAACCTGCTCCAGGACGCGCTGCGCCACGCCGAGTCCGCGCCCCTCTACTTCTTCGCTCCCGCCGTGGTGCTCACCGTCGTGGTGCTCGCCCTCAACCTGGCCGGTGACGGGTTGCGCGATGCCGGTGACCCGCTGCTGCGCCCGGGGGCGGGGACGGCGCGGTAACGTCCGTCTCCGACCGGCAGTCAGCCACGGCCCGGCGTCGAGGTGAGGAGAAGTCCATGGTGGGAACCTGGCGCAGGGCCGGAGCCCTGGTCGTGAGCACGGTCCTGGGGGCGACGCTCGCAGGGTGTGGTTCGGACGACTCCGGCGCCGACGCGGGCACCCTGACCGTTCTCCACCACCAGCCCTACGAGAGCGCGGACCCGCAGCGCATCTACGTCGGCGCGCAGCTGGCCCACTTCCGTCGGCTCGTCTACCGCAGCCTCGTCGCCTTCCCGATGTCGGAGGACGAGGTGGAGGCGAGCACCCCGGTGCCTGACCTCGCCACCGACACCGGCACCTCCCGTCGTGGCGGCCGTGAGTGGAGCTTCACCCTCAAGGACGGCGTGACCTGGGAGGACGGCAGCGAGCTGACCTGCGAGGACGTGCGCTACGGGACCTCTCGCAGCTTCGCCACCGACGTCATCACCGGTGGCCCCACCTACATGGTCAACCGTCTCGACGTGCCGCGCGACCGCAGCGGCCGGCCCGTCTACCGGGGCCCCTACTCGGGGGTGGGGCAGCGCCACTTCGACCGCGCCGTCACCTGCGAGGACGACACCATCACGTTCCGCTTCGCCGAGCCCTGGGTCGACTTCCCGTTGGCCGTGGCCGCGACGATGATGGTCGATCCTTACCGCGAGTCGGAGGACCAGGGCGCCCGGTCGCAGTGGCGCGTCTTCTCGAACGGCCCTTACCGGGTCGAGGGCGGAGAGTGGTCACGCACGGAGGGCGCGACCCTGGTGCGCAACGAGGAGTACGACTCGGCGACGGACTCGCCCGAGGAGCTGCGCCGCGCGCTGCCCGACCGGATCGAGATGGTCGTCGAGGCCTCGGAGACGGCCGGCGAGCTCTTCAACGAACGACTCATCGAGGACGCCCCCGCCGACCGGCGCTCGATCACCATCGCCCGCGTGGGTCCGGCGCAGCTGCCGCGACTGACGGGCGACGTGGCGCGACGCTACGTCCGTTCTCCCTCGCCCTTCACCGGGTTCCTGGTGCCCAACACCGAGCGTCTCGACGACGTCGCGGTGCGACGGGCGTTGGCCCTCGCGACGGACACCGAGGGCTGGGTGACCGCCCTCGGAGGAGAACGGGTCGCCGAGCCGTCGGAGAACCTCGTCAACCCCTCGATCCCCGGGTGGACGGAGCTGGATGCGTTCTCCGGCAGCAACAGCGGAGACCCCGAGACCGCGCGCGACATGTTGCGCCGCGCCGGGGTGCGGACACCCGTCCCGCTCAAGGTCGCCTACCTGGGTGGTCCGACGACCGACAAGGCCATGGCGGCCCTCAAGGCCGGGTGGGACGCCGCCGGCTTCGAGACCACGCTCGACCCGTTGGGAGCCACCTACTACGACGTCATCTCCCGGCGCGACGACGAGTACGACCTCACCTGGGCGGGCTGGGCGGCTGACTGGCCCACGATGGCGGCGGTGCTGCCGCCGCTCTTCGACAGCCGGCCCAACTTCTCACCAGGCTCCTGCGGCCAGAACTTCGGCTGCTACCAGAGTGAGGAGTTCGAGACGCTGGTCGACCGGGCGCTGGCCGCGACCGACGTCGAGGAGCAGACCCGCATCCTCCAGGAGGCCAATGAGGTCCTCGCCCGCGACGTCGCCTACATCCCGCTCGAGGTCTCGACCACCAGCTGGGTGCACGGTTCGGAGGTCACTGGCTTCACGGTGACGGCGGCGTCCAACCACTTCCCCGAGATCGGCCTGATCGGCGTCGAGGACTGATCCGGCCCCTGACGAGGAGGAGGGAAGAGGGACCGTGGGGCTGGCCGGGTGGGCGCTGCGCCGGGTGGCGACCGGGATCGTGCTGCTGCTCGCGCTCTCGCTCGCGACCTTCGCGCTCTTCTTCGCCGCCCCCGTCGACCAGGCGCGGTTCGCCTGCGGCAAGGGCTGCACCGTCGACGAACGTGCGGAGGTCGCCCGGGCGCTGGGCTACGACCGCTCCGTCGCCGAGCAGTGGGGCGACTTCGCCCGGGGTGTCGTCGTCGGCCGCGACTATCCAGCAGACCCCGAGCTGCGCCGGACGAGCCCGGAGATCGTGACCCACTGCGAGGCGCCCTGCCTGGGCTGGTCGCACGTGAACGGTCGCACGGTGAACTCGCTGCTCGCGGACGCCGCCCCGGTCACGGCTTCGCTCGCGCTGGTGGCGTTCGCGTTCTGGGTGCTGGCGGGCGTCGGACTGGGCGTCCTGGCGGCCCGCATGGCCGGCTCGCCGCTCGACCGGGCCCTGGTGGGAGCCTCGATGCTGGCCTACGCCTTCCCGACGTTCGTCGTCGGCATCGTCGCGCTCAAGTACGTGGTGATCCGCTGGGACTGGGTGCCCTACCCGCAGTACGTGCCACCCACCGACGGGGTCGCCGCCTGGCTCGGAGGCCTGCTGCTGCCGTCGGCGGTGCTGGGCCTCGTCTTCGTCGGCGGCTACGTGAGGATGACCCGCTCGTTGGTGCTCGACGCCGCGGGGCAGGCGCACCACCTGACCGCTCGGGCCAAGGGGTTGGCGCCGTCCCTGGTGCTGCGCCGCCACGTGCTGCGCCCCGCGCTGCTGCCCCTGCTCGCCCTCGCTGGCATCGACCTGGGCGCCCTGCTGGGCGGCGCCGTGGTCACGGAGTCGGTCTTCGGCTACGACGGGCTGGGTCTGTTGACGCTGCGCGCCGGGCGGGAGCAGGACCTGCCCACGTTGGTGGGGGTGGTGCTGGTGGGCGGCGCCTTCGTCATCGTGACCAGCATGGTGGTCGACCTCCTCCACGCCATGCTGGACCCACGGGTACGCCTCGCCGGTCGGCATGGGGTCTCCTGACACACTGACCCGGTGGACCCAGAAGCCCTCTTCGACACCCCGGGACGCACGCCCTCCGGCGCGGCGTCCGGCGCTGGATCGCTGAGCGCGAGGACCCACGCGGCGCCGCTCGCGGTGCGGATGCGTCCCCGTGACCTCGACGACCTCGTGGGCCAGTCGCACCTGCGGGCCGAGGGCTCCCCGCTCCGCCAGCTGGTCGAGGGAGACCAGTCGATGTCGCTGGTCCTGTGGGGTCCACCCGGCACCGGCAAGACGACCATCGCGGGCATCGTGAGTCGGCAGACCGACCGGCGGTTCGTCGAGGTGTCCGCCGTCTCCGCCGGCGTCAAGGAGGTCCGGGCAGCCATCGACTCCGCGCGGGCCGAGCTGGTCGCCGGTGGGCGGGAGACCGTGCTCTTCGTGGACGAGGTGCACCGCTTCTCGAAGGCCCAGCAGGACGCCCTCCTGCCGGGCGTGGAGAACCGCTGGGTCACCCTCGTGGCTGCCACGACCGAGAACCCCTTCTTCTCGGTGATCTCGCCGTTGCTCTCGCGCAGCCTCCTGCTGCGCCTGCAGACCCTGGACGACGGTGACATCCACGAGGTGATCACGCGTGCCCTCGCCGACGACCGGGGACTGCGCGGGAGCGTGGAGCTCGACGACGACGCGCGGGAGCATCTCGTCCGGCTCGCCGGGGGTGACGCCCGCAGGGCCCTGACCTACCTGGAGGCGGCTGCGACGGCTGCCTCGAGCACGGGCGGGCAGGTGATCACCCTCGAGGTGGCCGAGACGGCGGTCGACCGGGCTGCGGTGCGCTACGACCGTGACGGCGACCAGCACTACGACGTGACGAGCGCCTGGATCAAGTCCATGCGGGGGTCCGACCCCGACGCCGCCCTGCACTACCTGGCCCGCATGGTCGAGGCGGGGGAGGACCCGCGCTTCATCGCCCGACGCCTGGTCGTGCACGCCAGTGAGGACGTCGGCCTCGCCGACCCCACGGTCCTGCAGACGGCCGTCGCGGCCGCCCAGGCCGTGCAGCTGATCGGCATGCCCGAGGCGCGGCTCAACCTCGCCCAGGCGACCCTGGCCGTGGCCACCGCACCCAAGTCCAACGCCGTCTACGCCGCCTACGAGGCCGCGGCCGCCGACGTCCGCGCGGGCAGGTCGGGCACGGTCCCGGCCCACCTGCGGGACTCCCACTACGGCGGCGCCAAGAAGCTCGGCCACGGAGAGGCGTACGTCTACCCGCACGACCGCCCGCACGGCGTGGCGACCCAGCAGTACCTGCCCGACTCGTTGGAGGGGGCGACCTACTACCGCCCGACCACCCGGGGAGTCGAGGGGCAGCTGCGCGAGACGTGGGAGCGCATCAGGAGCATCGTGAGGGGCGTACGCCCCGACAGGTAGGGTTCCTTCTCGTGAACGAGTGGAGCACGACGACCGTGGTGGCCGCGGCGGCCCTCGCGGCGGCGGCGCTGCTCCTGGCCCTGGTGGTGGCCCTCGTGGTCTCCGGTCGCCGGACGCGCGCCGAGCTCGCTGCCACCCGCCGTGCCCAGGCTGAGCTGTTGGAGCGGGTGGACGCCCTCGCGGTGACGTCCGCTGCGCGGCACCCCGACGTCGAGGCAGCCGAGTTCGTGATCACCGACGTGGGCAGCGACGCCTCCGTCGACGGCCCGGACACGTCCGGCCCGGCCCCGGGTCGCATCGACGGACGACTCTTCGCCGACATCGTGGCCCGCGAGACCGTGGTCAAGGCCGCGTCGTGGAGCTACGGCCTGCGGCGCGCGCTCTCCGCGGAGAACCGCAACCGGATCCGCTTCGAGGTCAGGCGCGAGACCAAGCGCGCCACCAAGCAGCGCCGGGCCGACGTCAAGGAGGCCCTGCGCCAGTACTACGCGCGCCAGGGAGGTGACGCCGCGTGAGCCGCGGACTCTGGTTCGTGGCCGGTGCCGGCGCCGGGGCCTACGCCCTCACCCGCGCCCGCCGGATGGCCGAGTCGATGACCGCCGAGGGCCTGAGGGCCAGGTGGCAGGGGCTCGCCCACGGTGCCCGGCTGCTCTCCGAGGACGTGCGCACCGAGCAGGCCCGGCGCGAGGTCGAGCTCCGCGAGTCGCTCGGCCTCCCCGCGCCACCGCCTCCCGACCGCCAGCTCCCGGGCCCCGCCAGCACGGTGCGCCCCTCCCTGGTCCCCCCGATCGACGACAGGAAGAACGACCACTGATGGACACCTCCGAGATCCGCCGCCGCTTCACCGCGCACTTCGAGGCGGGGGGCGCCTGGGGTGCCCACACCGTGGTTCCGTCGGCGTCGTTGCTGCTCGACGACCCCAACCTGCTCTTCGTCAACGCCGGCATGGTGCCCTTCAAGCCCTACTTCCTGGGCCAGGAGAGCGCGCCCTACCCGCGGGCCACCAGCGTGCAGAAGTGCGTGCGTACGCCCGACATCGAGGACGTCGGCAAGACCACCCGCCACGGCACGTTCTTCGAGATGTGCGGCAACTTCTCCTTCGGCGACTACTTCAAGCAGGGGGCCATCGAGCTGGCCTGGGACCTGCTCACCAAGCCCGTGGCCGACGGCGGGTTCGGGCTCGAGGAGAGCCGGCTCTACCCGTCCGTGCTCGCCGGCGACGACGAGGCCGCCGAGCTGTGGATGAAGGCGACCGGGCTCCCGCGCCACCGCATCGTGGGCCTCGGTCGCAAGGAGAACTACTGGTCCATGGGCATCCCGGGCCCGGGTGGTCCGTGCTCGGAGATCCTCTACGACCGTGGTCCCGAGTACGGCCCGGACTTCGACCCCGCCACCCTGGGCCCCGACATGCCCGTGGAGCTCGAGGACCGCCTCCTCGAGATCTGGAACCTCGTCTTCATGCAGGACGAGCTCAGCGCCGTCCGGTCGAAGGAGGACTTCGACGTCGCCGGCCAGTTGCCGAAGAAGAACATCGACACCGGCATGGGTCTGGAGCGCGTCGCGTTCCTGCTGCAGGGCAAGCAGAACATGTACGAGATCGACGTGATGTATCCCGTGATCGCGCGTGCCGAGGAGCTCACCGGCCGGCGCTACGGTGCCGACAAGGTCGACGACGTGCGCCTGCGCGTCGTGGCCGACCACGTGCGCTCCTCCATGATGCTCATCGGTGACGGCGTCACCCCGGGCAACGACGGTCGGGGCTACGTGCTGCGTCGCCTCCTGCGGCGCGCCGTGCGTTCGATGCGCCTGCTCGGCTTCGAGGACCGCGCCCTGCCCGAGCTGATGCCGATCAGCCGCGACCGGATGGGGGAGACCTACAGCGAGCTCGTCACCGACTGGGACCGCATCGCCCAGGTGGCCTTCGCCGAGGAGGACGCCTTCCGCAAGACGCTGCAGGCCGGCACCCAGATCTTCGACCTCGCGGCCACGGAGGTGAAGTCCAGCGGTGGCGGCGTGCTCACCGGCGACAAGGCGTTCGCGCTGCACGACACCTACGGCTTCCCGATCGACCTCACCCTCGAGATGGCGGCCGAGCAGGGCCTGGCCGTCGACGAGGAGGGTTTCCGTGGCCTGATGGCCGAGCAGCGCCAGCGTGCCAAGGCTGACGCCCGGGCGAAGAAGGGCCAGCACGCCGACACCTCGGTCTACCGCGGCATCCTCGACGCCCACGGCCCGACCGAGTGGCTGGCCTACGAGACCCTGACGACCGAGTCGAAGCCCCTGGCGCTGCTGCGGGAGGGTCTGGCGGTGCCGGTCCTGGGCTCCGGCGAGGTGGGCGAGCTGGTGCTCGACCGCACCCCGTTCTACGCCGAGTCCGGCGGTCAGGCCGCCGACGCCGGTCGGATCGAGTTCGACGGTGGCGTGCTCGAGGTCCTCGACGTGCAGCGACCGGTGCGTGGGCTCGTCGTCCACCAGGTTCGCGTGCTGGAGGGTGAGGTGCCCGCGGACGTCCGCGAGCTGCACGCCAAGGTCGACCCCGAGTGGCGTCTGGGCGCCCGCCAGGCGCACTCCGGGACCCATGTCGTCCACGCGGCGCTGCGCGAGGTGCTCGGACCCACGGCGTTGCAGTCCGGCTCCTACAACCGGCCCGGCTACCTCCGGCTCGACTTCGGCTGGACGACGTCGCTGACCCCCGAGCAGCTGCGCGACGTGGAGCAGGTCTCCAACGAGGCCCTGCGCGCCGACCTGCCGGTCGGGTGGCAGTACATGACGCTGACCGAGGCGAAGGAGTGGGGCGCCATCGCGCTCTTCGGCGAGACCTACGACGACACCAAGGTGCGCGTCGTGGAGATCGGCGGCCCCTGGTCGCGCGAGCTCTGCGGCGGCACGCACGTCGACCACTCCTCCCAGATCGGCACCGTCGTGGTGACGGGGGAGTCCTCCGTGGGTTCGGGCAACCGGCGCGTCGAGGCCTTCACCGGTGTCGAGGGGTTCCGCTACCTGGCCCGGGAGCGCGACGTGGTGGCCCAGCTCACCGGCATGCTCAAGGCCCAGCCCGACGACCTCGTCTCCCGCATCGGTGACATGGTCGACCGGCTCAAGGCCACCGAGAAGGAGTTGGAGAAGGTCCGTCTGGCCCAGCTGCTCGCGGGGGCCGGCGAGATCGCGGGCGCGGCGCGCGACGTCGGTGACGTGGCCGTGGTGGCGCGCCGCCTCGACGGCGCGGGCGGCGGCGACGTGCGTACGCTCGCCACGGACGTCCGCGCGCGGCTGGACGCCGGGCGCCCCGGTGTCGTCGTGCTCCTCGGCGTCCAGGACGGGAAGGTCTCGGTCGTGGCCGCCACCAACGACGCGGCACGAGCAGCCGGACTCTCCGCCAACGACCTCGTACGCGCCACCGCGCCGCACATCGCCGGGAAGGGCGGCGGCAAGCCGGACATGGCGCAGGGGGGCGGCACCGACGTCACCGGCGTCGACGCGGCTGTCGAGGCGGTGCTCGCCGAGGTCGGCCGGGTGCGGGGCGCCTGACGTGCGACCAGGCGTACGCGTCGGCATCGACCCCGGAGACGCCCGGATCGGCGTGGCGCGCAGCGACCCCTCCGGGGTGCTGGCCACGCCGGTCGAGACGGTCCCGCGGGGCAAGGGCGACGTGCGCCGCATCGCTCGCATCGTGCGGGACGAGGAGGCCGTGGAGGTCGTCGTCGGACTCCCGAGATCGCTGAAGGGAGGCGAGGGCCCGGCCGCGCTCAAGGTCCGTGACTTCGCCGCCACCTTGGCCGCGCGGGTCGACCCCGTCGTCGTCCGCCTGGTCGACGAGCGCTTGACCACGGTCACCGCAGAGACCATGCTTCGCGACCAGGGTCGCAAGGGGGGCAAGCGGCGCGCGGTCGTCGACATGGCGGCCGCTGTCGTGATCCTGCAACACGCACTTGACACGGAGCGTGCCAGCGGCACCGCCCCGGGAGAGATCATCGAGGTCGACCATGCATGACGACGGCGCAGCCGCCACCCACGAGCGCAGCCATCCGCCGGAGGGAGGTGCGCGCAAGGCGAGGAAACGCCGCGGCCCCGTGGGGATCGTGGTGATCCTCCTGGTCGTGGCGCTGGCCTGCGCGGGGCTCTACCTCGGCGTGAGCAAGGGCGTCGACTGGGTCCAGGCCCAGTTCGGAGCGGCCGAGGACTACTCGGGTGCCGGCGCCGGCGAGGTCCTCTTCGAGGTGAAGCCCGGCGACTCGGCGGCGGCGATCGGCCGTGGCCTGAAGGAGGCCGGCGTGGTGGCCTCCGTGGACGCCTTCATCAACGCCGCCACTGCGGACTCGCGCTCGTCTGGCATCCAGGTGGGTCACTACCGGATGCGGGAGCAGATGAGCGCGACGCAGGCGCTCGAGACTCTCCTCGACCCGGCCAACCAGGTGCGCAACACCGTGACCGTGCCCGAGGGGCTGCGGGTCGTGGACATCGTCGACATCCTCGTCGAGAAGACCGACTTCGGGCGGGGGCAGTTCGAGAAGGCGCTCGACGACCCCGAAGCGCTCGGCCTGCCCGACTACGCGCAGGGGAACCCGGAGGGCTACCTCTTCCCCGCCACCTACGACGTGGGGCCGAAGGACCGCCCCGCCGACATCCTGGCCGCGATGGTCGACCGCTGGCGTCAGGCCGCCGACGACGCCGACCTCGAGGGACGCGCCGACGCGATGGGCATCTCGCCCGCCGAGCTGATGACCGTTGCCTCACTCGTCGAGGCCGAGGGCCGGGGCGACGACATGCCGAAGATCGCCCGGGCCATCTACAACCGGCTCGAGCCCTCGAACACCGAGACGAACGGCCGGCTGCAGATCGACGCGACCGTCAACTACGCGCTGGGACGCAAGGGCATCGTGACGGTCGACGCGGACGACCGGGCGGTCGACTCGCCCTACAACACCTACGCCAACGCTGGCCTGCCGCCGACGCCGATCGAGGCTCCCGGCGACGACGCCATCTCGGCGGCGGCGAACCCGGCCGAGGGACCGTGGCTCTACTGGGTCACGGTCAACCTCGCCACCGGGGAGACGAAGTTCGCCGAGACGTTGGCCGAGCACAACGTCTACGTGGCGGAGTACCGCGAGTACTGCACCACCTCCGACGCCTGCTGACCGATGACGGCCCATGTCTGCGGGGTCCTGGGTGATCCCGTCGCCCACTCCCTCTCACCCGTGCTGCACCGGGCGGCCTACCAGGCGCACGACCTGGACTGGACCTACGACGCCCACCGGGTCGGCGCGGGCGGCCTCCAGCAGTTCCTCGCCGGGCTCGACGAGTCGTGGCGCGGCCTCTCCCTGACGATGCCGCTCAAGCGCGAGGCCATGGGTCTGGTGGACACGCTGAGCGACGTCGCCAGGGTCTCGTCGGCGGTCAACACCGTCGTCATCGAGCACCAGGGTGGGAGTCGTGTCCTGCACGGTGACAACACCGACGTACCCGGAGCGGTGGCCGCCCTGCGGGAGCGTGGCGGTGCCGAGGGACCCCAGCGGGCCACCATCCTGGGCGGAGGCGCGACGGCGACCTCGGTGGGCCTGGCGCTCCTGTCCATGGGGGTCCGGGAGATCGACCTGCTCGTCCGCACGCCAGAACGTGCGACGGAGACCCGTGACGTGCTGGTCGGGTGGGCCGCGGACGCCCGGGTCCGCGTGCTCTCCCTCGACGCAGTCGTGGTCCCGGGTGACGTGGTGGTCTCCACCGTGCCGGCGGCGGCCCAGGGGGAGGCGCTCGTCGAGCGTCTGGCGGGTGCTGCGGTGGTCTTCGACGTGGTCTACGACCCCTGGCCCACTCCGCTCGTCGCGGCGTGCGACGGTGTGGTGGTCTCGGGGCTCGACCTCCTCGTGCACCAGGCCACCTTCCAGTTCGAGCTCTTCACCGGGCGGCCGGCACCGCTCGCGGTGATGAGGGCCGCGGGCGAGCAGGCCCTCGCGGCCAGGAACGCCGGTCGGTGAGCGCCGTCTGGGGAGTCGCGCTCATCTGTGCCCTGGGGGGACTGCTCGTCGCCCCGCTCGTGCGACGCATCCCGGAGCCCGAACCCGAGCCCGATCCTGAGTCAGCAGCCGGCGAGTCGGGGGAGCCCGGACATCCGGCGGAACCAGCCAAGGAGCTCTACCGCGACATCGGCTCCCGTCGCGGCCTCCCGGCGCTGGCCGTCCTCCTGTCGGCGGGGGCCGGGGGAGTCCTGGGGTGGTGCCTGGGCTGGTCCTGGTCGCAGCTCTTCCTGGTGCCGCTCGTCCCGGTCCTGGTGGCGTTGGCGGTGGTGGACTGGCGTACGCGCCTGTTGCCCACCTGGCTCATCGCCCGCACCTACGCCGCGCTCGTGCCCCTGGTCCTGCTGGTCGGCGTCGTGACGCAGGAGTGGGACGACGTCATACGCGCAGGGTGGGGCTGGCTCATCACCGGGGCGCTCTACTTCGTGCTCTGGTTCGTGAACTCCTCCGGGCTCGGCTACGGAGACGTCCGGCTCTCCGGGGTCCTGGGTATGGCGCTCGGCCACCTGGGCTGGGGAGAGCTCTTCGCGGGCGTCTACGCCGCCTTCATCCTCGGTGGGGTCGTCGGCGGGGTGCTGGCGCTCGCGAAGGTCGTGGACCGCCGAGGAGTGCCGTTCGGGCCCTTCATGGTGGCGGGGGCGCTGGTGGGCGTCCTGCTGGGGCCCTGGACGGCCGGCCGCTTCGGCTGACCTCCCAGCAGCGCACGCCGTGGGCCTGCATGCTGCCGCCATGGACACAGCGCGGTCCCGCGAGGCCGGCCCTCACGAGGCATGGAACAATGCGGCCCATGTTGCGTTGGCTCACTGCGGGTGAATCCCATGGCCCCTCACTCGTCGCGATCCTCGAAGGACTTCCGGCCCACGTCGCCGTCACGACCGCCGACGTCGACGACTCGTTGGCCCGCCGCCGGTTGGGGTACGGCCGCGGCGCCCGGATGAAGTTCGAGCAGGACGTCGTCACCTTCATCGGAGGTGTGCGCCACGGCGCCACCCAGGGTGGGCCGGTCGCCATCCAGGTCGGCAACAGCGAGTGGCCGAAGTGGGAGAAGGTCATGTCGGCCGACCCCGTCGACCCCGACGAGCTGGCCGCAATGGCACGCAACGCACCGCTGACCCGTCCGCGCCCCGGCCACGCCGACCTGGTCGGGATGCAGAAGTACGACTTCGACGAGTCCCGCCCCGTCCTGGAGCGCGCCTCGGCGCGCGAGACCGCGGCCCGCGTCGCCCTGGGCCGGGTGGCTTCCAACTTCCTCGAGCAGGCGGTGGGTGCGCGGATCGTCTCCCACGTCGTCGAGCTCGGGGGTGTGCCTGCCCCGGCCGGCCTCGTGCCCGTGGCCGACGACGTGGCCCGACTGGACGAGGACCCCGTGCGCTGCCTCGACCCCGAGGCCTCGGCTGCGATGGTCGCCCGCATCGACCAGGCCCACAAGGACGGCGACACGCTGGGCGGCGTCGTGGAGGTCGTGGTCCACGGGCTTCCGCCCGGCCTCGGCTCCCACGTGCACTGGGACCGGCGGCTCGACGCGCGCCTGGCCGGCGCGCTGATGGGCATCCAGGCGATCAAGGGTGTCGAGGTCGGTGACGGCTTCGAGCTGGCGGCGACCCCGGGCTCGCAGGCGCACGACGAGATCGTCACCACCGACGACGGCCTGCGACGCACCTCCGGACGCTCGGGCGGCACCGAGGGCGGCATGAGCACCGGCGAGGTGCTCCGCGTCCGCGCCGCCATGAAGCCCATCGCCACGGTCCCTCGCGCCCTGCGCACCGTCGACGTGGCCACGGGTGACGCTGCCGTCGCCCACCACCAGCGCTCCGACGTCTGCGCCGTGCCCGCGGCGGGCATCGTCGCCGAGGCGATGGTGGCGCTGGTCCTCGCTGACGCCGTGGTGGAGAAGTTCGGTGGCGACTCCGTCGCCGAGACCCGTCGCAACGCCGAGTCCTACCTCGCGCACCTGAAGTTCCGGTGACGGGTCCGCGAGTCGTCCTGGTCGGCCCGATGGGGGCCGGCAAGTCGACGGTGGCCGAGGTACTCGGCGAGGCATGGGGGCTCGAGGTCCGCGACACCGACCAGGACATCGTGGCAGCCCAGGGCCGTTCGGTGCAGGACATCTTCGTCGACGACGGTGAGGCGCACTTCCGCGAGCTCGAGGTGGCAGCCGTCGCGAAGGCGCTTGACGAGCACCACGGCGTGCTGGCCCTGGGCGGCGGCGCAGTCCTGGACCCGCGCACCCGTGAGGCCCTTGCCGGCCACCGGGTGGTCTTCCTCCGCGTGGGTCTCGCAGAGGCGGTCAAGCGCGTCGGCCTGGGCACCGGGCGCCCGCTGCTGCTGGGCAACGTGCGAGCCCGGGTGAAGGCCCTGCTCGACGAACGGACCCCCGTCTACGAGTCGGTCGCGCGGCTGACCGTCGACACTGATGAACGGACCCCTCAGCAGGTGGCCGAGGAGATCATGGAGGCCCTGGCATGACGCAGCCGCAACCCCGCGACGTCGAGATCCTGCACGTCGGTGGCGCCTCGCCCTACGACGTCGTCGTCGGACGCGACCTGGCAGCCCTGCTGCCCGACCTGCTCGGCAGCGGCGTCCAGCGGGTGGCCCTGCTGTACGCGGGTGGTCTCGGCGCGCTCGCCCAGCCGGTCGCCGACGTGCTGGCGCAGCACTACGACGTGCTGGCGCTCGGGCTCCCCGACGGTGAGCAGAGCAAGACCTCGTCGGTGGCCAACGACTGCTGGGAGGCGCTGGGGGAGGCGGGCTTCACCCGCTCGGACGCCGTGGTGACACTCGGCGGCGGCGCCACCACGGACCTGGGCGGGTTCGTCGCCGCCAGCTGGCTGAGGGGCGTGCGCGTCGTGCACGTGCCGACCACGGTGCTGGCCATGGTGGACGCAGCCGTGGGTGGCAAGACCGGCATCAACACCGGCGCCGGCAAGAACCTCGTCGGCGCCTTCCACGAACCAGCTGGCGTGCTCTGCGACGTGTCCCTGCTCCAGACCCTGCCACGCGAGGAGCTGGTCGCTGGTCTCGGCGAGGTCGTCAAGTGCGGCTTCATCGCTGACCCCGAGATCCTGGCGATCGTCGAACGCACCGACCCGGCCGCACTGACCCACGACTCCGCGGAACTGCGCGAGCTGGTGCAGCGGTCGATCCAGGTGAAGATCGACGTCGTCGTCGACGACCTGCGTGAGGTGGGTGGCCGCGACGGGCATCCCGGTCGCGAGGTGCTGAACTACGGCCACACGATGGCCCACGCCATCGAGCGCGCCACGGGCTACGAGGTCCGTCACGGGGAGGCCGTGGCGATCGGCTGCGTCTTCGTGGCCGAGCTGGCCCGCCGTGCCCAGGGGCTGGACGACGACCTGGTCACCCGGCACCGCACCGCCTTCTCACGCGTGGGCCTGCCCACCGGCTTCTCCGGCGCATCCTACGAGGAGCTGCGCGCCGCCATGGCGGTCGACAAGAAGTCGCGCGGCGACCAGCTGCGCTTCGTCGTGCTCGAGGGACTCGCGACACCCCGCGTGCTCGCCGGACCCTCGGAGGAGCACCTGCGAGCTGCGTACGACGTGATGGTGGGGCTCGCGTGACCCGCCGCGTCCTCGTGCTCAACGGCCCCAACCTGGGCCGGCTGGGCCGACGTCAGCCCGAGATCTACGGCACCACGACCCACGACGAGCTGGTGGAGCTCTGTCGTGGCTGGGGTCGCGAGCTGGGGCTGGAGGTCGAGGTCCGTCAGACGAACCACGAGGGCGAGCTGCTCGACTGGCTGAACACCGCGGCCGACGACGCGGTGCCGGTGGTCCTCAACGCCGGGGCCTGGACCCACTACTCGCTCGCTCTTCACGATGCCTGTGCCCAGCTCGAGGCGCCGCTGGTGGAGGTGCACATCTCCGATCCGCGCCGCCGGCCCGAGTCGTTCCGGCACGTCTCCTACGTCGAGCCCCACGCGGTGGCGACGATCGCCGGGCGCGGGGTCGACGGCTACCGGGCGGCCCTGGAGCTGCTGGTTCCCGCAGGCTCCTGACGCCACGCCCGCCCGCCGGTTTACGCGCAGGTCCCGGCCGCCACTAGACTCCTGCGACGGCTCTCCATCCCCGAGACGAAGGCGACTCTGCGCACATGGCATCGACGAACGACCTCAAGAACGGCATGGTTCTGAACCTGGAGGGCCAGCTGTGGTCCGTGGTGGAGTTCCAGCACGTCAAGCCCGGCAAAGGACCGGCCTTCGTCCGCACCAAGCTGAAGAACGTGGAGTCCGGCAAGACCGTCGACAAGACGTTCAACGCCGGCACCAAGGTCGAGACGGCCAACGTCGACAAGCGCACCATGCAGTACCTCTACAACGACGGCAGCTCCTACGTCTTCATGGACACCCAGACCTACGACCAGCTCGAGGTCGCGCCGGAGAGCGTGGGCGACGCCAAGAACTTCCTCCTGGAGAACCAGGAGGCCATCGTGGCCACCAACGAGGGGCGTGTGCTCTACGTCGAGCTCCCGGCCTCGGTCGAGCTCCTGATCGCCGAGACCGAGCCCGGCCTGCAGGGCGACCGGTCGACCGGTGGCACGAAGCCGGCCACCCTCGAGACCGGCCACGTCATCCAGGTGCCCCTCTTCATCACCAGCGGCGAGAAGGTCAAGGTCGACACGCGCGACTCGTCCTACCTCGGCCGCGTCAAGAGCTGACGGCGAGCGGTTCCCCACGACCATGACTGCCCGCAGCAAGGCGCGCAAGCGCGCGCTCGACATCCTCTTCGCCTCCGAGATGCGAGGCGAGGATCCCGTGCAGGCTCTCGAGACGGCGGTGGCCGCGGGTGAGGGGCCGACCAACCCCTACACCGAGGTGCTGGTGCGTGGCGTGCAGCAGCACCGCGCCCGCATCGACGAGGTGCTCGCCGACTACGCCCAGGGCTGGACGCTGGACCGGATGCCCGCGGTCGACCGCAACGTCCTGCGCATCGGCGCGTACGAGCTGCTGTGGAGCGAGGACGTGCCGGCGGAGGTGGCGGTGAGCGAGGCCCTGGGCCTGGTGAGCGACCTGTCGACCGACGATTCACCCGCCTTCGTCAACGGTGTCCTGGGCGCGGTGCAACGCGACCGCGCCCACCTCGTCTGACGACCGATCCTCCGGGCCCCGGTGCACCGCGCCGGGGCCCACCCATGTTCGACCGGCTGCAATTGCACCAAACCGCCGGAGCTGACCCCCGACCTCTGGGAGCATCAGGGGCGGTACCCCTGCCCGACCCATCTCCCGGAGACACCATGAGCAACCAGAAGCGGCGCGGACTCGCCGCCCTCATCACCCTCAGCGTCCTGACGGGCGGTGCACTGAGCGTCACCACCAGCTCCTCGGCCTCCTCCGGGGGCGACGACCGTGGGGCCGCGGTGGCGGCCGCCTCCCCTGCGGCTGCCCCGGCCCGCTTCGCGCTGGACCCGGTCGTGCCCGACACGGTGATTCGCAACACCCAGGTGCGCGTCATGGGGCGCCTCGGCGAGAAGTCCGCACGCAAGGTCGTCCTCGAGATCCGCACCTCGTCGAAGCGTCGTGTGCTGGCCAAGGGGAAGTCGAAGAAGAACGGCACGTTCGCCTTCTCCAAGGTCAAGCTGACCGAGACGGGGCAGCTCGTGGCGGTCTCCCCGAAGCAGACCGTGAAGGGTGACACCAGCAAGGCTGCCAAGCGTGCGCTGGCCAAGGCCAAGGCGAAGCAGAAGGCAGCCGCCAAGAAGGTGCGCCAGACGAAGGCCGCCGTCAAGAAGGCCCGCTCGAAGAAGGCCAAGATCAAGGCGCAGAAGGCTCACAAGGCGGCAGTGAAGGCACTGAACCGCGCCAAGAAGGCGACCCAGAAGGCCAAGGACCGGATCCGTAAGGTCTACAAGCGCTCCGAGTCGAACCCGGTCCCGGTGGCCGTCGTCGCGGGGCAGTCGTCGACCGCCGCCGCGCTTCCGCCCGTGGCCCAGGCCGGTGCCACGCCTGCGGCCCCGCGCACCGACGCCGTGGTCTCCTTCAAGTTCGTGCCCGCCCGGGCCGGACGCACGGTGCGCCTGGAGGAGCTGGTCAACGGCAGCTGGAGCCAGGTGGCGACCCAGGGACAGGACCGTTCGGGCCACGCCGTCTTCAGCGTGCCTGCCGGGCGCACCTACCGGGCGCGCACCGACCGCACCACCGAGCTCGCCCAGGTGGTGAGCTCGGTGGTGACGACGAAGTCCTACACCCTCGACTTCTCCGACACCTTCGACGGCTCCGCCCTCGACCCGAGCACCTGGGTCGCGCAGCAGCGACCCGTGGGCACGGGCATGCGCAGCTGTGCCCGCACCGACGGCTCGTCCTACAGCGTCGGCGGCGGGGTCCTGCGCCTGGGCGTCTCCTACGACCCGACCCGGTCGGACGCCTGCAGCTACGTCGACGGCAAGGGCCAGACCCACCTGCTTCCCTACATGCGCAACACCCAGATCGCCACCGAGCGCAACTACACCTACCAGTACGGCACGCTCGCCGCCCGCGTGAAGGTGCAGTCGGCCGTGGGCATGCACTCGGCCGTCTGGAGCCAGCCGCTGCAGGGGACCGTGCCGGGGGACCCCGCCCGCGGCATCGAGGCCGACGTCATGGAGTACTTCGGTGACTCCCTGGGTGCCGACACGCCTGTCGCGTCGTTCCAGCACGTCCTCCGGGCCGACGGCACCCTGGAGAAGATCGGCGGCACCTTCCCCGAGTCGGCGAAGATGAAGGGCACGGAGGCGTTCTCGGCGAACTACCACGTCTTCTCGCTGGAGTGGACGCCGACGGCGTACGTCTTCCGCGTCGACGGTCGGGAGTACCACCGCAGCACGCGCGACATCTCGCACACTCCGCAGTACCTGCTGCTGTCGAACCTCACCTCCAGCTACGAGTTGGTCAACCTGACCGACGTCGACGACGTCGCCTCGGTCGACTGGGTCCAAGTCTGGAAGTGAGCCGCGGCACGCCTCAGGCCTGCGGGGGCCGATAGGTCGCCAGCGCCACCGCGGAGTGCACCAGGTACTCCTTGGTCTGGGCGACCGTGATGGGACGGACCACCGGGTGGTCACCGGAGTGCTCGACCTGGAGCCCGACCCTGGCCAGCTGGAGCGTGCCGAGCCCGGTGGCGTAGAGCAGGTTGGCCACCGTCTCCGGTGAGTCGACGTGGAAGTCGCCGGTCCGGCGGCCGGCGTCCAGGATCGTCGCCAGCAGCCCGAGCGGTGTCGCCATCGCCCGGCCGAGCCGTAGGGCTGCATCCTCGCTGACCTCCTCGAGCAGCTCGGTGCCGGTCCGCCGCATGAGGGACTGGGCGCAGTCGACGAACGCCGGGTGGGCCACCCCGAAGTCGACGAACGCGCCCACCACCTGCGCGAGTCGTGCGGCAGGCGGCTGCTCCGGGGCGTCGACGGCCGCCAGTGCCGCGTCCAGCTCCTCGAGGTAGGTGACGAGGGTCAGCGCGAAGAGCTCCTCCTTGCCGGAGAAGTGGCGGTAGACGATCGCGCGGTTGATGCCCACGGCCCTCGCCACGTCCTCGATCTGGGCCTCGCCCAGCCCTCGCTCGTCGAAGAGCGCCCGGGTGGCGGCCAGGATCTCCTGGGTCCGTGCACGCCTGCGCGACGCCGTCGCCGTGCGTGGACTTCTCGCCCGTGGGGCCGGGGCGGCACTGCTCTGCTCCATGGAGCGAAGTGTAATTCTTTGTGCAACTCACTGTGACACTGAGCAGCGTGACACTGAGCGGTGTGACGCTGGGCGGTGCGACGCTGGGCGGTGCGACGAGGGCGCCTGCTGGTGGCGACGCGTACCGTGGCGATGTGGCTGACTCGACGATGGAGCGGACGTGGCGCCCGGGGTGGCCCTGCCCCGTGACGACCGTGCTGCGCCAGCAGCGACGGGGAGCCGGCGACCCGACCTCCCGCTTCGCGCCCGACGGCGTCTGGCGTACCGCGCGTGCCCCGAGTGGGCCGGCCACCCTGCGCGTCGTCGTCCTCCCGGCCGGGGAGGTTCGGGCCACGGCGTGGGGGCCCGGTGCGCAGTGGGTCCTCGACGGACTGCCGGCGTTGCTGGGAGCCGACGACGACGTGAGCACGTTCGACCCGCGCACGGAGGTGGTCCGTGAGGCGTGGCGACGCCAACCCCACTGGCGACAGGGCCGGACCGGTCTCGTCCTGGAGTCGCTGGTGCCCTCGATCCTGGAGCAGAAGGTCACGGGCCAGGAGGCGTTCGCGGCCTTCCGCCGCCTCGTCCTGCGTCACGGTGAACCGGCGCCCGGGCCCGGGGCGGAGCTCGGGCTGCGGGTGCAGCCGACGGCGCCGACCATCGCGTTGCTGCCTTCCTGGGAATGGCTACGACTCGGGGTGGACCAGGCGCGGTCGGCCACGGTGGTCCGCGCAGCCCAGGTGGCCGACTCCCTCCAGCGCATCGTCGAGCAGCGTCCGCACGACCTGGACGAAGCACTACGCTCCGTCCACGGCATCGGTCGCTGGACGAGCGCCGAGGTCACCCAGCGGGTGCTGGGAGACGTCGACGCCGTCTCCTACGGCGACTACCACCTGGCGACCCAGGTTGGTTGGGCGCTGGGGCACACCCGCTTCTCCGACGCCGACATGGAGGCCTACCTCGAGCCGTGGCGCCCACACCGCGGCCGGGTCGCCCACCTGCTCCGTGGCATCGGCATGTCCCGCCCGCGACGGGGGCCACGGATGGCGCCCCGCACGCACCTCCCCACGCGTGGACACTGACTCCGGGACGCGTCAGAGCAGCGGACCAAGGGGCGCCAGCACGGCCTCGGTGAACTTCCGGTGCCACTCGCGTCGGTCCCACTCCTCCCGGGTGAGCTCCACGCAGTTGGTGAGGTCGACGCGGAAGATCTCCTCCATCGCCCGAGCCATCGACTCGTCGATGATCTCGACGTTGATCTCGTAGTTGCCGGTGAGGCTGAGTCGATCGATGTTGGCCGTGCCGACGGTCGTCCAGTTGCCGTCGATCGTGGAGGTCTTCGCGTGGACCATGGCCCCCTGGTAGCGGAAGATCCGCACCCCGGCCGCCAGGAGCTGACCGTAGTAGCCTCGCGAGATCCAGTCGGCCACGATGTGGTTGGAACGGTGGGGGAGCAGGATCCGGATGTCGACCCCCCGGTCGGCGGCCAGCAGGAGGGCGTCGACGAAGTCCTGGTCGGGGATGAAGTAGGCGTGGGTCATCCAGATGCGTTCACCGGCACGGTTGATCGCGTCGAGGTACATCGACCGGATCGGGAACATCATCAGCCGGGGTACGTTGCGCGAGAGCCGGATGTGCGCCTGCCACGGAGCCTTGGCCTCCAGCAGGAGCGGCTGCTCGCTGGGGCGCAGACGGTGACGGCGGTGGAGGTTCCAGAAGTCGGCGAACGCACGCATGACGTCCCAGACCGCGGGCCCTGTGATCGCCACGTGGGTGTCGCGCCACTCGGTGGCGTAGGGGGCTCCGATGTTGTAGCCGCCGAGGAACGCGACCGTGTCGTCGACGACCATGATCTTGCGGTGGTCACGTCCGTAGTGGCGGAAGTCCCAGAACCGGAACCCGGCGTTGTAGATCGGGAACCGGAGGACGTTCACGTTGGAGGGAAAGCGCTTGAAGCGCGGGGAGACCACCAGGTTGGCGAAGGCGTCGTAGACGCAGTAGACCTTCACTCCCCGGTCGGCTGCCGCAGCCAGAGCCCGCTTGAAGGACTCGCCGACCTCGTCGCCCTTCCAGATGTAGGTCTCGAACAGGATCTGGTGCTGGGCCCCGTCGATGGCCGCGAGCATGGCGTCGTAGAGGTCCTGGCCGTAGGTGTAGACGGTCACGCTGCCGTCCTCGACCTCCACCTCGGTGGGGACGCTCCGAGGGAAGGGGGAGCTGTTCTTGCCCTCGCGCCGGTAGCGGTCCACGAGCGTGAGCCCGATCGCGAGCGCGAACGGCGTGACGAAGAGCGCGAGAAGGAGTCGTCGCACCACGCGGACGGCACTGAACGACTTGGGGGAACTCACGCCGTCAGCCTATCCGGACGATGAGTGCGCAAGGCGCGCGCCGACGGCGCGCCGCAGGCCACGTCAGCTGACGAGAAGACCGGCGAGGGTGCGCTGCAACAGGTCGCGGCGCTCGTCGAGCGACGTGTCGTCGGTCAGGGTGCGACGCACCTCGACCTTGCCGTCGGCGACGAGGTCGCCGACGAGGACGCGCACGACGCCGATGGGCAGGTCCATCTCGGCCGCAATCTCGGCTACGGAACGGCCGTCGCACAGCTTGAGGGCCTCGGCGTGCTGGCCGCGGACGGGGGAGTCAGGGTTCTTGTCTGTCACGACGAGTGTGGCCTCGAAGGGGAGGTCGACCCGGGGAACTGCGCGCCCCCGAGTGAGCGTGAATGAGCGGACGAACGCCGGCGGAGCAGGCTCGGCGGCGTGCCTTCCGTGGGTGACGTCACGATG
This sequence comes from Nocardioides malaquae, assembly GCF_015070385.1. Taxonomy (GTDB): domain Bacteria; phylum Actinomycetota; class Actinomycetes; order Propionibacteriales; family Nocardioidaceae; genus Nocardioides; species Nocardioides malaquae. The sequence goes on from NZ_JADCSA010000005.1 coordinate 108,260, forward strand.
GCTCATGGAGTCATGATGAGCCATGGGACCAAGTCCGGGCCAATTCCGGGGTCCGCTGGGTGGACACCGGTCTGGCCCGGGGCCACGGCCGGCCCCTGCGGACCGGCCGTGTGACGTCCCCCGGAAGGGTTCAGCTGACGGGCACCTGGCTGGCGAGTCGCTCCAGGGCGTACTCGGTGACCCGGATCAGGGCGCCCTTGGCGGACTCGCGGTCACGCGCGTCGATACGGATCATCGGCACGTGGGCCGGGAGGGCCAGGGCCTCACGGACGGCCTCGAGCTCGAACTGGGGCCCCTGGTCGAACTGGTTGAGCGCCACGATGAAGGGCAGGCCCTTCTCCTCGAAGTAGTCGAGCGGCGAGAAGGCCTCGTCCAGGCGGTTGGTGTCGACCAGGACGATCGCGCCGATCGCACCGAGGCAGAGGTCGTCCCACATGAACCAGAAGCGCTTCTGGCCGGGGGTGCCGAAGAGGTAGAGGATCAGGTCCTCGCCCAGGGTGATGCGGCCGAAGTCCATCGCGACCGTGGTCGTGTGCTTCGTGGGCACCTGGGAGATGTCGTCGACACCCTCCGACTCGTCGGTCACCAGCGCCTCGGTGCGCAGGGGGTCGATCTCGGAGACGGAACCGACCAGGGTCGTCTTGCCGACGCCGAAGCCGCCGGCGATGACGATCTTGGTGGACGCGGCGCCACGGTTGTTAGAAGGCTCGAAGTCCACGGAGGGTCCTTTCGATGAGGTCGCGACGCTGGTCACTGGTGGAGTTGGCGGAGATGGTGGCCTGCACGGCGACGTGCCCGGCCTCGATGAGGTCGGCGAGCAGCACGCGGACGACCCCGATGGGCATGGAGACCAGGGCCGAGACCTCGGCGACCGACCGGAGGTGGCACACGTCCACGACGTGGGCGATGGAGGCGTTGGGCCAGGAGCGGCCGTGGGCGTGCTCCTGCAGGCGCAGGGTCGCCTCGACCGGGAGGTCGACCTTGGGTCGCGTGCGACCTGCAGTGATCGTGAAGGGGCGGACGATGCGCGGTGCAGGCGCGTCGTCCCAGTCCTCGTCAGCCATCGTCAATCACCTCATGAAGTGGGCTGGGGCACCCGAGCCTGCGCCTGGACCATACGGCCCACGCGCTCGACCAGGAGCGCCATCTCGTAACCGACCTGGCCGATGTCGGCCGAGTCCTGGGTGAGCACCGCGAGGTTGGAGCCGTCGCCGACCGCCATCAGCAGCAGGTAGCCCAGCTCCATCTCGATCACCGTCTGCAGGACCGGCCCACCCTCGAAGAGGCGGGAGGCACCCACGGCGAGCGACGCGAGACCGGAGGAGACCGCTGCCACCTGCTCGGCCCGGTCCTCGGGCAGCCGGTCGCTGGCGGCCATCAGCAGGCCGTCGGCGGAGACGAGCACCGCGTGCGCGGTCCCGGGGACCTCCTGGATGAACTTCGTGACGATCCAGTTGAGCCCGGAGTCCTGAGCAGGTGCGCTTTCGTTGGTCATGCCGGACCTTCCTTCTGGGTGTTGGCGTTGGTGGTTGCGGTGCGGCCGCGAGAGACACCGGCCGCGTGCGCCGCCAGACGCTTGCGGATTGCTTCCGGGTCACGGGTGGGGGCAGTACGCGTCGGGGCGACGCTGCCGGGGACGAGACGGCGGCCGGGCTGACGCTGGGGCAGTCCGGCGTTCGTCGTGGGTGAGGACTCGGGCTCGGCAGCACGGTGCGCTGCCTGCCATCCCGCGTCGGCGGTGGTGGGGAACTCGGTGGTCTCGTTGCCGGCGAGCCAACCGGACGCGTTGGCAGCCGAGCCGTTGGCCTGCTGCGGGGCCAGGGTGTGCGAGCCGGGCGTGCGGGTGGGGAGGTCGGCGGGCGCGGCGGGCGCGTCGTCGACCTTCGCGGCTGGAGCCTCCTGCGTGGAGTCGGCCGTTGCCGGGTCGGTGGTGGCGTCCTCGGTGCTCTCGGAAGCGGCCCCGGTGGAGCTGGGGCGGTCGAGGCCGAGCGGGTCCTCCGAGGAGATGGCCGGCTCCACGGTGCTCGAGGGGGCCTCGGCGTCCTGGTCCCGCTTGGTCGCGCCGTTGCGAGCCTCGCGCAGCGAGAAGATGCCCAGGGCACCGGCCTCTGCCTTGCCGTCGGTCTCGGTCGAGGCGTCGGAGGAGTCGGCGTGCGGGCGGGCGAACATGCTCACCGGCTCGGCTGGCTCCGGAGCGGCCGGGGCCTCGGGCTCGGGGGCGGGCGCGGAGAAGAGGCTGCTGCCGGTCGGCTGCACCGCGGCGCGGCGGCCGGGCACGGTCGCACCGGGGTTGCGCTTCGGCAGGCCAGGCGCGGCGCCGGACTCCGCTTCCTGCGCCGGCTCCGACCGGTGGGCCGCGGGTGCCACAGGGGCGGCGGGCTCAGGGGCGACGGGCTCGGCCGGCGCCACCGGCGTCGCGGGGGTGGCCGGGGCGAAGAGGCTGCCACCACCCACGGGCTCGACGGCCCCGCGGCGGCCGGGGCCGCTGGCGCCAGGACGTCGCTTGGGCAGCTCGGTGACCGCGCTGATCGCCGCGTTGATCTGGTCCACCTGGTCGTCGGTGGCCGTCTCGGTGCTGGAGGCGGCGGGCGCCTCGAGCGGGTCGGTCAGCGGGTCGCTGAGGGGGTCGCTCAGCGGGTCCGGCTTGGCCACGGGGGTGATCGTCGGTGTGTCGTCCCGCTCGGCGGCCTTCTGGGCCACCTCCTCCGGGGCGATCGGGGTGATCAACGGGGCGTCCTCGCGGACCGGGGTCGCCTGCGCGGGCACGTCGATCACCGGGGTGTCGACGACCGGGGCCGGAGGGGCGGCCGGTGCCGTGCCGGGCACGATCAGGTGGTCCGCCAGGGCCACGGAGGCGGTGATGCCGCCGCGGGCGTTCTTGCTCAGGTGGATGTCGATGCCGTGGCGGTGGGCCAGGCGGCTCACCACGAAGAGACCCATGCGGCGGGCGGCGTCAGGGGTGATGCCGACGTCCTTCTGCAGCATGCCGTTGAGCTGGGTCAGCACGTCCTCGGGCAGGCCGAGTCCGCCGTCGCTGATGGTGATGACGGTCTGTCCGGCGGCGACGGTGGTGCTGACATGGACGGACTCGGTCGGGGGCGAGAACGACAGGGCGTTGTCGATCAGCTCGGTGAGCAGGTGGACGACGTCGTTGGCCGCCGACCCCACGATCTTGGCGGGGGAGGAGCCCTGCATCTCGACGCGCTGGTATTCCTGCACACCGGCCGTCGCGGCCTGGAGTGCGTCGCTGACGGCCAGGCTCTGGCTCTCTCGCTGGCGGACCGGGGCGTCCGACAGGATCACGAGGCTCTCCGCCGTGCGGCGCATGCGGGCGGCCAGGTGGTCGAGGCGGAAGAGGCTCTCGAGACGACGGGGGTCCTGCTCGTCGCGCTCCAGCTCCTCGATCAGTCCGAGCTGCTGGTTGATCAGGGTGGTGTTGCGGCGCGAGAGCGTCACGAACATCTCTCCGACCTGGGACCGCAGGTGGGCCTCGCCCTGGGCGAGGTTGACCGCGGTCTGGTGGAGCTCGTCGACCGCGCGGGCCATCTGGCCCATCTCCTCGTTGGTCGTGACACCGATGGGCTCGATGGCCCCCGGGTCGCCGCCGGCGCGGATGGTGGCCACGGCGCGGGGCAGCTGGTTGCTGGCGACGTCGCGGGCGCTGTCACGCACGATCCGCACGGGGCGGGTGATGAGGCGCGCGATCAGCCAGGCGAAGAGGAGCGTGGCGACCAGGGCGGCGGCGAGGATCGCGATGCTGGCGAGTGCCTGCTGCCGTGCGGCGGCGGCGTTCTCGTCCAGGGCCTCGATCGACTCGGTGAGCACGGTCGAGGTCAGGTCGTCGTAGAGGGCCAGGGTCTCCTCGTAGGCGAGGGCGCCCTCGCCCGCCTCCACGGTGGTGAACCGCGCGGCGTTGAGGGAGCGCAGGTCGAGCACGGACGGGGCGTCGTCGCGGGCTCTCGCCAGCTGGGCGATCGCGGCGTCCTCGACACCCAGCTCGGAGAAGACCTGGGCGGTGTTGGTGATGCGGTTGCCCGAGTAGGCGACCTCGAGCTGCTGCATGGTGAAGGCCAGGCGGCCCTCCATCACGTAGCTGATCTGCTGGAGGACGGGCTCGGGGGAGTTCTGGCCGTTGAGGATCGACTGGTAGAAGTCGCTCACGCCGTTGTGGAGCTGCGCGACCTGCGAACGCGACTGCAGCAGCGTCTCGTAGGCGCGGCCGTCACGCAGCTGGTCGCTCAGGGCCACGAGGCCGGCGAGCTGCGCCTTCTGGTTCTCGGTCAGCGCCTCGTCCTCGAGCAGGCCCTCCACCTTCTCGGCGGCCTGGCGGACCTCCTCGACCGCGGCGGTGCGCGCGGCCGAGTTGGAGGCCGTCTCCGACCGGGCGATGACGGTGGCCGTCTCGGCCGCGTAGAGGTAGTCGACGGTCGGCTCGAGGACGCGGATCTGGCCCGCGGTGGCCTCGTGCTCGGCCTGTACTTCCCAGGACTCGGTTGCGTTGTCAACCGCGAACCAGGAGGCGGCCACCATCGGGAAGGCCAGCGCGAGGGCGATCTTGTTGCGCAGCTTCCACCCGGAGACGCGCCACCATCCGGTACGCGACTGGGCGTCCTGGTCGGTCGAGACCGACGAGGACGACGACACGTCGTTCTGCTTGGTGGCCATGAGCTCCCCGTTGTGGTGTGGCGTGGAACGTCCGAGGACGGAGGGGCCGGGTTTGGGCCCCGACGACAACATAAGGAGTTCTGCCGCTCCGTGTGGGCCAAATGGCAGGACTCGTGTGACGAATGTTCCGGTTGGGTCGCCGTTTCGGGCCCATGAGGCCTTGTGGGCGGCGCTGTCGGCGTGACCCCGTACGCTCGAACCATGCGGCCAGTGAGCGACCTGGAGCGCCGCGTGGCGCCCTTCACGGTGAAGTCCGACTTCGAGCCCTCGGGCGACCAGCCGACGGCGATCGCGGAGATCTCCCAGAGGATCCGTGACGGGGAGAAGGACGTCGTGCTGCTCGGTGCCACCGGCACCGGCAAGACGGCCACCGTGGCCTGGGTGGCCGAACAGCTCCAGCGGCCGATGCTGGTGCTCCAGCCGAACAAGACGCTGGCGGCTCAGTTTGCCAACGAGCTGCGCCAGCTCTTCCCCGACAACGCCGTCGAGTACTTCGTCTCCTACTACGACTACTACCAGCCCGAGGCGTACGTCCCCCAGACCGACACCTATATCGAGAAGGACTCCTCCATCAACGAGGAGGTCGAGCGGTTGCGGCACTCGGCGACCAACTCGCTGCTCACCCGCCGCGACGTGATCGTCGTGTCGACCGTCTCGTGCATCTACGGCCTCGGCACCCCGCAGGAGTACGTGGACCGCATGGTGCGCCTGAAGGTCGGGGAGGAGCGCGACCGCGACCAGCTGCTGCGTCGCCTGGTCGACAACCAGTACACGCGCAACGACCTCAGCTTCACCCGGGGTACCTTCCGCGTGCGGGGCGACACCGTCGAGGTCTTCCCGGTCTACGAGGAGATGGCGGTGCGCATCGAGTTCTTCGGCGACGAGGTCGAGAGGCTCAGCACCCTGCACCCGGTCACGGGGGAGGTGCTCACCGACGACGAGGAGATCCACATCTTCCCCGCCACCCACTACGTGGCCGGCCCGGAGCGCATGGAGCGCGCCATCCGGGGGATCGAGGCCGAGCTGGCGGCGCGCCTGGAGGAGCTGGAGCGGCAGGGCAAGCTCCTCGAGGCCCAGCGCCTGCGGATGAGGACCACCTACGACATCGAGATGATGCGGCAGGTCGGCTCCTGCTCGGGCATCGAGAACTACTCGATGCACATGGATGGCCGCAACAGCGGCAGCGCCCCCAACACGTTGCTGGACTACTTCCCCGAGGACTTCGTCCTGGTCATCGACGAGTCCCACGTCGCCGTGCCCCAGATCGGCGGGATGTACGAGGGCGACATGTCGCGCAAGCGCAACCTCGTGGAGCACGGCTTCCGGCTGCCCTCGGCGATGGACAACCGTCCGCTGCGGTGGGAGGAGTTCCTCGACCGCATCGGCCAGACCATCTACCTCTCGGCCACCCCCGGCAACTACGAGCTCGATCGGGTCGGCGGTCCACAGAACGCGGTCCAGCAGATCATCCGGCCCACGGGCCTCGTCGACCCGGAGGTCGTGGTCAAGCCCACCAAGGGTCAGATCGACGACCTGATCCACGAGATCCGCGAGCGCGTCGAGCGCAACGAGCGGGTGCTGGTGACCACGTTGACGAAGAAGATGTCGGAGGACCTCACCGACTACCTGCTCGAGGCCGGCATCCGCACTCGCTACCTGCACTCCGAGGTCGACACGCTGAAGCGGATCGAGCTGCTCCGTGACCTGCGACTGGGTGAGTACGACGTGCTGGTCGGCATCAACCTGCTGCGGGAGGGCCTCGACCTGCCGGAGGTGTCCCTGGTGGCCATCCTGGACGCGGACAAGGAGGGCTTCCTGCGCTCGGACAAGTCGCTGATCCAGACGATCGGGCGAGCGGCGCGCAACGTCTCCGGCCAGGTCCACATGTATGCCGACCGGATCACCCCGTCGATGGAGGCGGCCATCGAGGAGACGAACCGTCGTCGCGCCATCCAGGTCGCCTACAACACCGAGCACGGCATCGACCCGCAGCCGTTGCGCAAGAAGATCGCGGACATCACCGAGATGCTGGCGCGGGAGGACGAGACGACCCAGGAGCTGCTGCAGACCTGGGCTGACGTCGGTCAGAAGGGCCGCGCCGGCGGGGTCAAGCCGAAGGGGGCTCCGACGCCGATGCTTTCCAAGGTCCACCGGGAGCTCCCCGACACTGCGGGGGTGCCCACCTCCGACCTCGCGGAGCTGGTGCAGCAGCTGACAGACCAGATGAAGGCGGCGGCCGCGGAGCTGCAGTTCGAGGTGGCAGCGCGGTTGCGTGACGAGATCAGCGAGCTCAAGAAGGAGCTGCGCCAGATGATGGAGGCCACCCGCTGATCCGCAGCGCCTGCAGGTGCGGTGCCCTAGGCTCACTCGCAAGTGAGACGTTGATCACACGTCAGGGGTGAGCGCGGGTGGACGGTGCGGCGATCGACCTGGAGACCGACCTGGTCGTGCTGGGCGCAGGACCCACAGGCCTCTTCGCGACCTACTACGCGGGGTTCCGCGGACTGCGTGTGGCGCTGGTCGACTCCCTGCCCGAGCTCGGTGGGCAGGTGACGGCGATGTATCCGGAGAAGCTCATCCACGACGTCGCAGGGTTCCCCGCGGTCAAGGGTCGCGACCTGGTGTCCGGGCTGGTCGAGCAGGCCCTCTCAGCGGATCCCACCCTGCTGCTGGGACGCACGGCCCGCACGCTCGTCGAGGAGGACACGGGCGTACGCGTCGGACTCGACGACGGGTCGTGGGTCCGGGGCGGCGCCCTCGTCGTCGCGGCGGGCATTGGCACCTTCACCCCTCGGCCCCTGCCGCACGGGGAGGAGTGGCTGGGCCGCGGCGTGGCGCACTTCGTCGCCGACTTCGAGCCCTACCGCGGCCTGGACGTCGTGATCGTGGGGGGTGGTGACAGCGCCTTCGACTGGGCCCAACACCTCGAGCCCCTCGCCGCATCGGTGACGCTGGTCCACCGCCGGGACGCGTTCCGTGCGCACGCCCGCACCGTCGCGGCGGTGCGTGCCTCCTCCGTGCGCCTGCTGACGAGGGCCCAGGTGGTCGAGGTGCGAGGCGTCGAGCGCGTGCAGAGCGTCGTCGTCCAGCTCGACGACGGCGCGATCGAGGAGCTCCCCTGCCAGGCGGTCGTCTCCGCGCTCGGCTTCGTCGCCGACCTCGGGCCGTTGCAGGAGTGGGGGCTGGAGACGTCGCGGCGCCACCTCGTGGTCGACCAGGCCATGCGCACCAACCTGCCTCGCGTCTTCGCGGCCGGCGACGTCACGGAGTACCCCGGCAAGGTCCGACTGATCGCGGTCGGGTTCGGCGAGGCGGCGACAGCCGTCAACAACGCAGCGGTCGTCATCGACCCCGCAGCGCACGTCTTCCCCGGTCACTCCAGCGACCGCTGAGCAGTCGGCCACGCGGGCGGCCCCGTGACGGGCTGCATGCATCACCGTGGAAGAGTAGGGGATGCAGGTCCGTGGACCGGCAAGAGCGAAAGTCCCGGGCGCCGGCGTGGTAACAATGCGGGTCCCCACACCCAGGAAGGCCCCAGCCTTGCGCATCGCACTTCTGTCCTACCGCAGCAAGCCGCACGTCGGTGGGCAGGGCGTCTACATCCGGCACCTGAGCCGGGAGCTGGTCGCCCTGGGGCACGAGGTGGAGGTCTTCTCCGGGCAGCCCTACCCGATCCTCGACGAGGGCGTGAAGCTGACGAAGGTGCCCTCGCTCGACCTCTACCGCGAGCCGGACCCCTTCCGCGTGCCGAAGCTGCGCGAGTTCCGCGACCTGGTGGACGTGGAGGAGTTCCTCACCATGTGCACCGCGGGCTTCCCCGAGCCCAAGACCTTCAGCCGTCGGGTCGCGAAGGTGCTGCGCGAGCGTGTGGCCGACTTCGACGTGGTGCACGACAACCAGGTGCTTGGCTACGGCATCCTCGACGTGGAGAAGATGGGCCTCCCGCTCATCACGACGCTGCACCACCCCATCACCTTCGACCGCCGGGTCGAGATCGCGGCGGCCCCCACCCTGCGCAAGAAGCTCTCCCTGCGCCGCTGGTACGGCTTCCTGCGGATGCAGGGGAAGGTGGCCCGCCAGGCTCGCCGCATCCTCACGCCGTCGGAGTCGTCGAAGCGCGACATCGCCACCGACTTCGGGGTCGACCCCGCCCGCATGCAGGTGATCCTCCTCGGGGTCGACGACGCCTTCGTGCCGCCGAGCGAGCCGCGCGTGCCCGGTCGCATCATGGCGATGGCGAGCGCCGATGCGCCCATGAAGGGCATTGCGACCCTGCTGGAGGCCTTCGCCAAGCTGCGCACCGAGCGCGACCTCGAGCTGGTGCTCGTGACGAAGCCCGTCGAGGGCGGTCGCACCGAGCAGCTCATCGAGCAGCTCGGGATCGGCGACCACGTGCGCTTCGTGCACGGCGTCTCCGACGCCGAGCTGGTGAGGCTCATGGGGTCGGCCGAGCTCGCCTGCGTGCCCTCGCTCTACGAAGGGTTCTCACTGCCGACCGCGGAGCTGATGGCCTGCGCCACGCCGCTGGTGGTCTCCCGCGCCGGAGCCATTCCCGAGGTGGTGGGAGCGGACGGCGAGTGCGCCGACCTGGTGACGCCAGGTGACGTCGGTGAGCTGGCCCGGGCGATCGCAGCCCTGCTCGACGACCCGGAGCGGCGTGCCCGCATGGGGCGCGCAGGCCGGCAGCGGGTGCTCGACCTGTTCAGCTGGCGAGCCGTGGCACAGAAGACCGCGGACGCCTACCAAGAAGTGATCAACGACTACCGGGCCGAGAAGGCCAAGGGGGAATGACGTGCTGACCGTCGACTTCGACCGACTGGGACTCAAGCCGGGTGAACGCGTCCTCGACATGGGCTGCGGGGCCGGACGCCACGCCTTCGAGATGTACCGCCGCGGCGCCGACGTCATCGCGCTCGACCAGGACGTCCAGGAGCTCGAGAACGTCCGCGAGCTCTTCGTGGCGATGAAGGAGGCCGGCGAGGTGCCCGAGGGCGCCGAGGCGGACGTGAAGGAGGGCGACGCCCTTGCCCTGCCCTTCGCCGACGGCGAGTTCGACCGGGTCGTGGCCGCCGAGGTGCTCGAGCACATCCCCGCCGACATCCAGGCGATCCAGGAGCTCGTCCGGGTGCTGCGCCCCGGCGGGACCCTGGCGGTCTCGGTGCCGCGCTGGCTGCCCGAGGTCATCAACTGGAAGCTCTCCGACGACTACCACAACGTGCCGGGTGGCCACATCCGGATCTACACCGACAAGGAGCTCGTCGACAAGATCACCAAGGCCGGCCTCAACTTCACGGGCAAGGAGTACGCCCACGGCCTCCACGCGCCCTACTGGTGGATCAAGTGCGCCGTCGGCGTGACCAACGACGACCACCCCCTCGCCAAGGCCTACCACAAGCTCCTGGTCTGGGAGATCATGAAGCAGCCCAAGGTGCTGCAGTGGGCCGGCAAGGTGCTCGACCCCGCGATCGGCAAGAGCATGGTGCTCTACTTCACCAAGCCCCTCACCGCCTGATGGCACACCGCCTGCCCGAGGTGCCGGGTGTCCTGACGGCCGCCCAGGTGGCCGAGACGGCTGCCTCGATCGCGGCGATGCAGGAGCCGAGTGGCGCGATCCCGTGGACGCCCGGCGACAAGACCGACGTCTGGAACCACGTCGAGGCTGCGATGGCCCTCCTGGTAGGCGGCCAGGTGGAGGCTGCGCAGCGTGCCTACGAGTGGGTGCTGGCCACCCAGCGGCACGACGGCTCGTGGCCGATGAAGATCGTCGAGGGCGCGGTCGAGGACCACAGCGGCGAGACCAACATGTCGGCCTACCTCGCCGTCGGCGTCTGGCACCACTGGCTGGTCCGGCAGGACCGCGCCTTCGTGGACCGCTTCTGGCCCGCCGTCCGTGCCGGCCTCGACTTCGTCGTCTCTATGCAGCTGCCCTCCGGAGCCATCGCGTGGTCGCAGGAGTGGCACGACGGACACCCGGCGACCGTCAACACTGACGGGCTGGTCGCCGGCTCGTCGTCGATCCACCACGCGCTGGCAGCGGGGTGCGCCCTGGGCGAGCTGGTGGGTGATGTGCAGCCGGAGTGGGAGTTCGCCGGCGCGCGTCTGGCCCACGCCCTGCGTGACCACCGTGACCTCTTCCTGGACAAGTCCGAGTTCTCGATGGACTGGTACTACCCGGTGCTCGGTGGTGCCGTGCGTGGACCGGCTGCCGAGGAGCTCTTCGCCGAACAGTGGGACACCTTCGTCGAGAAGGATCTGGGCATCCGCTGCATCGCCCACAACCCGTGGGTGACCGGGGCCGAGACGTGCGAGCTCGTGATGGCGCTGGAGGCCAACGGGGACCGCGACCGCGCGCTCCAGCTCTTCGCCGACATGCAGCACCTGCGCCACGAGGACGGGTCCTACTGGACCGGGTGGGTCTTTCCCGACCAGGCCCACTGGCCGGGGGAGCAGACCACCTACACCGCAGCGGCGGTCATCCTCGCGGCCGACCAGCTCTCGGGCGCGACCCCTGGGTCGGACATCATGCGCGGGCACACGCTGCCGACGTTCGGCGACCTCGGCTCGCGGTGCTGCGGGTCAGCCGACAGCCTCGCCGGCATCTCCTGAGACCCGCCCGAGCACGCGCATCGAGCCCAGCGCCCCGACCTCGGTGAAGCAGCCGCTCGCGAGCGCCCGCTGGAAGACGTGGAAGGGCGGCTGGCCCCCGTCGGCAGGGTCAGGGAAGACGTCGTGGATGACGAGCAGCCCACCGCGCATGACCCACGGCGCCCACCCGGAGTAGTCGTTCTGGGCGTGCTCCTCGGAGTGGCCTCCGTCGATGAAGAGCAGCGACAGGGGAGTGCGCCAGTGTCGGGCCACGGTGACTGACTGTCCGACCAGCGCCACCACCTGGTCCTCGAGGCCGGCGTCCTCGATGGTGCGGCGGAAGAAGGGCAAGGTGTCCATCCGTCCCGTCCGCGGGTCCACGACCTCGGTGTCGTGGTGCTCCCACCCGGCCTGGTTCTCCTCGGAGCCGTGGTGGTGGTCCACCGTGAAGACGGTGCCACCGACCTCGCGGGCCGCGGCGCCCAGGTAGACCGCGGACTTGCCGCAGTAGGTGCCGACCTCCAGCGCGGGCCCGTGCGGGAGCCTGATCCGGGCGTACCGGTGGAGCAGCTCTCCCTCCTCGGCGGGCATGAAGCCCTTGGCCGCGAGCGCGTGCTCGAGCAGGTCGGCCGGCATCGACGGGGCGGAGGGGGAGGGCGTGGCAGGTGAGGTCACCTTGCCATTGTTCCCTCCGGCTCGTCGGGCACCGCGGCGGGTCCCGCGACGTGGCGCCGGTGGTGCCACTGGAGGTAGTTGGCCACGGCCCGGACCATGTGGCCGGTGCGGGTGCTCTCGAAGATGTCGAATGCGTGCTGGGCGCCGCGCAGCTCGGTGTAGACCACGTGGGCGGTCGACTTCTCCCGCAGCGCCTCGACGAAGCGCCGCGCCTGGTTGACGTCGACGAGGGAGTCGGTGTCACCGTGGATGACGAAGAAGTCGGGGGCGTCCTCGGTGATCCTGAGGATGGGTGACGCCTGCTCGAACGCCTCCGGGTCCTGGCTGAACGACTTCTGCAGGATCCGCGGCGCCAGGAAACGATCGCGCATCGCCTCGACGCTGCGCAGGCCGGTCACCCCGGCGAAGTCGTACACCCCGTACACCGGGACGGCCGCCCGGACGCTCGTGTCGGCCTCCTCGAACCCCGGCTGGAGGACCGGGTCTCCCGGAGTCAGCGCGGCCAGGGCGGCGAGGTGCCCGCCCGCCGACCCGCCGGTGATGACCACGTAGTCGGGGTCTCCGCCGTGCTCGGCGACGTGGTCCCTGATCCAGGCGAGCGCCCGCTTGACGTCGATGATCTGGGCGGGGAACGGGTCGCGGGGGGCGAGACGGTAGTTGATGGCGACGCAGACCCATCCGAGGGACGCCATGTGCTGCATCAGCGGGACGGCCTGCACCTCCTTGCTCCCGATCGTCCAGCCGCCGCCGTGCACCTGGAGCAGCACGGGTGCGTCCACTGGCACCTCGGCCGGGCGGTACACGTCTAGCAGCCCTCGACGCCCGGCGTCGGAATACCTGATGTCACGGACCACCACGACGTCCTCACGACGGCGGGGCAGGGGGTGGACGCTCCTGCGCCAGGTGCGTTGGGCGTCGCGCGGCGCGATCGGTTCCAGCCCGTCCACCTTGCCCAGGCTCGCGAGGGACTCGTTGAATCCCTGGGGAGTCGCGCGGCTGAGCGCGATCTCGCGGAGCAGGCCTGCCCAGGCGAGTGCTGCGAGGGCGACGCCGAGAGGGGTGGCGCGACGCCGGGCCGCAGCCTGTGCGGTATCCACCGTGCTCGCGACCAGGAGCTGGGGAGCCCACTCAACGGTGACCCATCCCAGGAGGAAGGACAACGCCCCTCCCCGGAACGTGCGGGAGGGGCGGAGTGCGTTGGCGGTGAGCGCCGCGAGGAGAGCTTGGCGTACGAGGTGTCCCACGACTGGGATCGTAGCCGCGCGCCCCAGGGAGCGGATGTCGTGGCTGGCGCTCAGCGCTCCAGCGGCCACCCGCGCTCGGCCCAGCCCATGGTGCCGTCGGAGACGTTGATCGCCTCGCGGCCCTGTGAACGGAGAAATTCGCACACCTGGCGGCTGCGGTTGCCGGAGCGGCAGATCACCAGCACGCGCCCCTCGGGAAGCTCGTCGAGGCGCTCGCCCACCTGACCCATCGGGATGTGGACGGCACCCGGTACGTGTCCGTCCGCGTACTCGTCGTCCTCGCGGACGTCGAGCACGAAGCCGCCTGCGGCGTGCTCGGCCGCGAACGCGTCGAGGTCGAGCTCGCCGGACTCCGCGGCCGCGATCTGGCGTCGGGCCTCGTCCATGTCGATGGCGCGTACGCCACCGATGAGCTCCTCGAGGGCCGCCGCCGGCAGGGCGCCGGGCTGGGAGAAGACCAAAATGCCGTCGCGGAAGGCCATGATCGTGGGGATCGAGGTGATCTGGGCCATCGCGGCGAGCTCGCGCTCGGCCTCGGTGTCGACCTTGCCGAAGACGACGTCAGGGTGCTTCTCGGAGGCGGCCTCGTAGACGGGCGCGAACTGCTTGCAGGGGCCGCACCACTCGGCCCAGAAGTCAACCAGGACGATGCCGCCCTCGGTCACGGTGGATTCGAAGGTGGCGGCGGTCAGCTCGGTCGTCGTCATGGCTTCACCGTACCCGGCGGGTTGCGGACCCCCAGGAAGCACCGGGCTGGTCTGGACATCCACTCGTTAGTCGATCGGTGAGCGCACGCAAACGCACGTTCTAGCAGAGATGTGCGTGGCCCCACCACCCCCCAAATCGGGTAGACGTAGGTCAGATGACCGGGTCCATGCTCCGAGACGTCGTTGACTTCTCGTGACAGCTCCCTGTCCGCCGCGGACTCAGCACCCGCGGTTTCGTCACGCATGAGGTTGCCGCTCCTGGCGGCGCCTCGAAGGGTCATCTCACATGTCAGTCAGCACGTCACGCCGCAGCCTGCTCCGAGCCGGCGCCTGGGCCGCCCCCGCCGTCGTCATCGCCTCGGCGTCCCCGGCCTACGCCACATCCGGCGCAACGCCCGCGCCGCTGCCGCTTTGCAAGGAGGCGCTGTACACCCTCGCGTGGGCCGGAAGTGGCTACTCCTTCTCTCGCACGTCCCCCACCGGTTCGAGGGAGACCGGGCGTGGAACCGTTCGCGCCGTAGTGACGACGGCTGGCCTGACCGCGGCCGAGATCCGCGACGCAGCCCCCTTGATGGTGGTGGCGTCCAACGTCTTCTTGGGGTCGCGGGTGCGGGGACGCACCGCTCCCGACAACGCGCAGAACATGCGTGTTTCTCCCTTCGGCGTCGGCAACCTGGGCAAGCGTGGACTCACCCTGCTGCAGGACTACTCCAACGACAGCGACCTGGGCTCCAGCGCGGCCGCCCGTCGGACTCACGGTCAGGAGTTGATGCTGCAGTTCAGCCGTCCGGTGAAGAACCTTCGGTTCACCGTGACGGACATCGACAACGCATCGTCAGAAGCTCCCCGGCAGTACCAGGACCGGGTGGCGGTGAGCGGATCTCCGACCGTCTCGTTGCCCGCTGCGCTTCGTGGCGCGGGCACCGTGTCGGATCCCATCCGGAACGTGGTGACTAGCGCTTCCTACCATCCCAGCACGTCGGCTGCAGGGAACGCAGTCTTCCAGTACCGATCCGATGTGCCGATGGACACTGTCAAGATCACCTTCTGGAACGACCAGTCGGGCACCCTGTCGGGGGCGGGTCTACAAGGCATCTTCATCTCCGACCTGACCTTCACCGCCAGCACCTGCGCCTGACGCCCTCGGGTCACCAGCCGCGCTCGCGCCACTCCGCCAGGTGGGGACGTTCGGCGCCCAGCGTCGAGTCGTCCCCGTGGCCGGGGTAGAACCACGTGTCGTCGGGCAGCGTGCCGAAGATCCGTTCCTCGACCTGGTCGATGAGGGTGGCGAAGGCGTCGGCGTCACCGAACGTGTTGCCCACGCCGCCGGGGAAGAGCGAGTCGCCGGTGAAGAGGTGGGGGTGCCCCTCCGGGTCGCGGTGCACCAGGCAGATCGACCCGGGGGTGTGACCGGCGACAGCGATCACCTCGAGCTCCACGTCGCCCACCCGCACCAGCGCACCGTGCTCGAGGCGCCGGGCGACCTCGACCCCGGTCTGCTCCGTGATGGCGTCGGCGTCCGGGGCGCCGGCGAAGGCCTCGGCCCCTGTCGCCTCGACGACCTGCGCCAGGGCGCGGTGGTGGTCCCAGTGCTGGTGGGTGGTGACCACGGCAGCCAGGCCACGCGCACCGATGAGCTCCAGGAGCACCTCCGGCTCGGCAGCGGCATCGACGAGCAGCTGCTCGCCGGTCGTAGTGCACCGCAGCAGGTAGCAGTTGTTCGACATCTTCTCGTCGACCGCGACCTTGGTGATCGACAGCGCGTCGAGCGTACGGGTCTGGGCGGGGGCGCCCGGCGTCACGGCACCGGTGTAGGCAGTCATGCAGCCATCCTGCCCGCAGGGGTGCGCAGTCGCCCTGCGGGCAGCGTCGGACGTGGTGCCCGCGTGTGGTGCTGCGTGCAAGAGTGGAGTGTCGTCCCACGTCGTGTGGCCCGCCCGCCTAGGATGACGAACATGCGTTCGAACGAACGCTCGTGACGCACAGGCAGAGGAACCTCGTGACAGACCAGCTGATCATCCGTGGCGCCCGGGAGCACAACCTCAAGGACGTCTCGCTCGACCTCCCTCGCGACTCCCTGATCGTCTTCACCGGGATGTCCGGCTCGGGCAAGTCCTCCCTGGCCTTCGACACCATCTTCGCCGAGGGGCAGCGGCGCTACGTCGAGTCGCTCTCGGCCTACGCCCGGCAGTTCCTGGGGCAGATGGACAAGCCCGACGTCGACTTCATCGAAGGCCTCTCCCCGGCGGTCTCCATCGACCAGAAGTCGACGTCGAAGAACCCCCGGTCGACCGTCGGCACGATCACCGAGGTCTACGACTACCTGCGTCTGCTGTACGCCCGTGCGGGGCGTCCGCACTGCCCCACCTGTGGGGCGCCGATCGAGCGGCAGACCCCGCAGCAGATCGTCGACCGGGTCCTCGCCCTCGAGGAGGGTCGCCGGTTCCAGGTCCTGGCCCCGGTGATCCGGGGTCGCAAGGGCGAGTACGTCGAGCTCTTCGCGAGCCTCCAGACCCAGGGCTTCAGCCGCGCCCGGGTCGACGGTGAGACCTATCCGCTGGACTCGCCGCCCACGCTGGAGAAGCAGAAGAAGCACACGATCGAGGTGGTCGTCGATCGGTTGGCGGTCAAGGAGTCCGCCAAGCGTCGCCTCACCGACTCCGTGGAGACCGCCCTCGGCCTGGCCGACGGGCTCGTGGTCTTCGACTTCGTCGACGAGGAGAAGGGCTCCGAGACACGCGAGCTGGCCTTCTCCGAGCGCATGTCGTGCCCCAACGACCACGTCATCGACACCGATGACCTCCAGCCGCGCTCCTTCTCCTTCAACTCTCCCTTCGGCGCCTGCCCTGCCTGCCACGGCATCGGAACCCGGCTGGAGATGGATCCGGAGCTGGTCGTGCCCAACCCCCAGGCTTCGCTGGGTGAGGGCGCCATCGCCCCCTGGAGCGGCGCCCACGTACGCGACTACTTCCTCCGGTTGATGGGAGCGCTGGGGGAGGAGCTCGGGTTCGACCTCAACACCCCGTGGGAGAAGCTGCCGGCCAAGGCGCGCAAGGCGGTGCTGGAGGGCCACCCGACCAAGGTCCACGTCGTCACCCGCAACCGCTACGGACGCCAGCGTTCCTACTACGCCGAGTTCGAGGGCGTGAGCCAGTACATCGAGCGGCGCCACGGCGACGCCGAGTCCGACACCACCCGCGAGCGGTTCGAAGGCTTCATGCGGGAGGTGCCGTGCCCGACCTGCCACGGCAGCCGCCTCAAGCCGGTCTCCATGGCCGTGACCCTGGGCGGCCTCTCCATCGCCGAGCTCTGCGCGATGCCGCTCAACGAGACCGCCGAGTTCCTGCAGCGTCTCGAGCTCTCGCCCCGCGAACGCCAGATCGCGGAGCGGGTGCTGAAGGAGATCCAGGAGCGTCTGCGCTTCCTGCTCGACGTGGGGTTGGACTACCTCTCGCTCAACCGGCCCAGCGGATCCCTGTCGGGCGGTGAGGCGCAGCGCATCCGGCTGGCGACCCAGATCGGCGCCGGACTCGTCGGCGTCCTCTACGTGCTCGACGAGCCCTCGATCGGTCTGCACCAGCGTGACAACGCCAAGCTCATCGAGACCCTCGTGCGCCTCAAGGAGCTCGGCAACACCCTGATCGTGGTGGAGCACGACGAGGACACCATCCGCACGGCCGACTGGGTCGTCGACATCGGCCCGGCCGCCGGCGAGCACGGCGGACAGGTCGTGCACTCCGGAACGGTGCAGGGACTGCTCGACCACCCGGACTCGATGACCGGGCAGTACCTGTCCGGCCGTCGGGAGATCCCCGTGCCTGAGCTGCGTCGTCCGCGCACGTCCGGGCGGCAGCTGGTCGTGAAGGGGGCGAAGGAGAACAACCTCCAGAACATCGACGTCACCTTCCCGCTGGGCATGTTCGTCGCGGTCACGGGTGTGTCGGGATCGGGCAAGTCGACGCTGGTCAACGACATCCTCTACACGTCGCTGGCCAAGCAGGTCTACAACGCACGCACGGTCCCCGGCCGCCACCGCACCATCACCGGTGTCGAGGAGGTCGACAAGGTGATCCACGTCGACCAGTCGCCGATCGGACGGACACCCCGATCCAACCCGGCGACCTACACCGGCGTCTTCGACCACGTCCGCAAGCTCTTCGCCCAGACGCCGGAGGCCAAGGTCCGGGGATACATGCCCGGCCGGTTCTCCTTCAACGTCAAGGGCGGCCGCTGCGAGGCCTGCCACGGCGACGGCACCCTCAAGATCGAGATGAACTTCCTCCCGGACGTCTACGTGCCGTGCGAGGTCTGCCACGGGGCGCGGTACAACCGCGAGACCCTCGAGGTGCACTACAAGGGCAAGACCATCGCCGAGGTGCTGGACATGCCGATCGAGGAGGCGGTGGAGTTCTTCGCGGCGGTGCCGCCGATCGCTCGGCACATGAAGACCTTGACCGAGGTCGGCCTGGGCTACGTGCGGCTCGGGCAGCCGGCCACGACCCTCTCGGGCGGCGAGGCCCAGCGGGTCAAGCTCGCCAGCGAGCTCCAGAAGCGCTCGACCGGCCGCACGCTCTACGTGCTCGACGAGCCGACGACCGGCCTGCACTTCGAGGACATCCGCAAGCTGCTGCTGGTCCTGGGCCGGTTGGTCGACCAGGGGAACACGGTGCTCGTCATCGAGCACAACCTGGACGTCATCAAGACGGCCGACTGGATCATCGACATGGGACCCGAGGGTGGCTCCCGCGGCGGCACCGTGGTCGCCGAGGGCACGCCCGAGGAGGTCGTGCAGGTGGCCGAGAGCCACACCGGTCGCTACCTGGCGCCCCTGCTGGAGGGCCGCACCGCGAGCGTGGCGTCGAAGCCCGCCAAGAAGCGTCCGGCCCGGAAGGCCGGCCAGAAGACGGAGGGGTAGCTCATGTCGCTTCCGATCACGCGTTGCGGAGTCCTTGCGTCCGGCTCCGGGCTGGCCGCCGTGCCGCTGCTCGCGGCCTGCGGCGAGGAGTCGGGCGAGGTCGACGTGCCACCTCCCCCCGCTTCGGGCACGGCCCTGGTCGCCACCTCCGACGTGCCGGTGCAGGGGTGTGCGGTGCTCGCCGAGGAGAAGATCGTCGTGACCCAGCCGGCGGAGGGCGAGTTCAAGGCGTTCAGCGCCGCCTGCACGCACCAGGGGTGCCTCGTGTCGTCGTCGAAGGACGGGGTCATCCCCTGCACGTGTCACGGGAGCGAGTTCTCCCTCGCCGACGGAGCTGTCCTGAAGGGGCCCGCCGAGGCTGCTCTCACCGAGGTGCCGGTCGAGGTGCGTGACGGAGTCGTCACTGCGACCGAGCGCTGATCGACCGGTGCCGAGCCGTCACCAGCGGCTGCCTATGCTGTCGGCGAGTCGTCAGGAGGACGTGTGAGTCAGCCCCCCAGCCGCCGTCGTGTGCTCGCCGCAGGAGCAGGTGTCGCGATGGCCCCCGTCGCTGCAGCGTGCGGCAATCCGTCGGAGGACCCGCAGTTCTCCCAGGTTCGTCCCCCGGTGCCCGGTGGCGAGGTCGCCCTGACCACCGACGTGCCCGTCGGTGGTTGCCAGGTATTCGCCCCCAAGGGCACCGTCGTCACCCAGCCGGTGGAGGGTGACTTCCGGGCCTTCGAGGCCGAGTGCTCCCACAAGGGGTGCTTCGTCGCCTCCTCCACGGAGGGTCACATCCCGTGCCGCTGCCACGGGAGCCGGTTCGACCTGACCGACGGCTCGGTCCTCGGCGGCCCCGCGAGATCGGCGCTGCCTCCGGTCGAGATCGAGGTCCGCGACGGACGGATCTTCACCGCCTGAAGTACCCGTGCGGGTCACACGGACCCTGCCTCGCGCCGATCCGTAGGCTGGACGCGTGGCCAGCCCAGCAACGTACCGACCCGCCCCCGGGTCGATCCCCACCCAGCCGGGGGTCTACCGCTTCCGGGACTCCCGCGGTCGGGTCATCTACGTGGGCAAGGCGAAGAACCTGCGCTCCCGTCTGTCGTCCTACTTCCAGGACATCTCCCACCTGCACCCACGCACCGCCACCATGGTCACCACGGGGGCGAGCGTCGAGTGGACGGTCGTGCGCACGGAGGTGGAGGCCCTCCAGCTCGAGTACTCCTGGATCAAGGAGTTCGACCCCCGCTTCAACGTCAAGTACCGCGACGACAAGTCCTACCCGTGGCTGGCCGTGACCGTCGGCGAGGAGTTCCCCCGGGTGATGGTCGGCCGGGGCGCCAAGAAGAAGGGTGTCCGCTACTTCGGGCCCTACGGGCACGCGTGGGCGATCCGCGAGACGGTCGACCAGCTGCTGCGCGTCTTCCCGATGCGTTCCTGCACGAAGGGCGTCTTCAACCGGTCCGGCCAGATCGGTCGCCCGTGCCTGCTGGGCTACATCGACAAGTGCGCGGCCCCGTGCGTGGGCAACGTCAGCGCCGAGGAGCACCGGCGGATCGTCGACGACCTCTGCGACTTCATGGCCGGCAACACCGACGCCTTCGTCAAGCGGGTGGAGCGGGAGATGTACGCCGCGTCCGAGGCCTTGGACTTCGAGAAGGCGGCGCGGCTGCGTGACGACCTCGGGGCACTTCACCGCGCCCTGGAGAAGCAGGTCGTGGTGCTGCCCGACGGCACCGACGCCGACGTCGTGGCCCTGGCCGAGGACCCGCTCGAGGTGGCCGTCCAGGTCTTCCACGTGCGTGGTGGACGCATCCGGGGGCAGCGTGGCTGGGTCGCCGACCGTGCGGACGAGAGCGGCACACCCGAGCTGGTCGAGGAGTTCCTGCTGCAGCTCTACGCCGACGACCCCGACGCCATCCCGCGGGAGGTCCTCGTCCCCGCCCTGCCGCCCGACGTCGCCACCATCGAGGAGCTGCTGACCTCCCTGCGCGGCAGCCGGGTGCGTCTGCGCGTGCCGCAGCGGGGCGACAAGAAGACGCTCCAGGAGACGGTGGCCCGCAACGCCGCGCAAGGACTTGCGCTGCACAAGACGAAGCGGGCCAGCGACCTGACGACCCGCAACAAGGCCCTGGAGGAGATCCAGGAGGCGTTGGAGCTGGACGAGGTGCCGTTGCGCATCGAGTGCTTCGACGTCTCCAACCTGCAGGGCACCGAGGTCGTCGCGTCGATGGTCGTCTTCGAGGACGGACTGGCGCGGAAGTCGGAGTACCGCCGCTTCGTCGTGCGTGACGTGGAGGGACAGAACGACGTCGCCTCCATGCACGAGGTCATCACGCGCCGCTTCCGGCGACTCCTCGACGAGCAGGGGCGGGTCGCGGAGTCGTCGACCGCCGAGGGCCCCGTGCTCGTGGACCCCGACACCGGCCGCCCGCGCAAGTTCGCGTACGCCCCCTCGCTGGTGGTCGTCGACGGCGGCGCACCACAGGTGGCCGCGGCAGCCCGGGCCATGGAGGAGCTGGGGGTGGGCGACATCCCGGTCTGCGGACTGGCGAAGCGGCTCGAGGAGGTCTGGGTGCCGGGGGAGGAGGACCCCGTCATCCTCCCGCGCACCAGCGAGGGGCTCTACCTGCTCCAGCGGATCCGCGACGAGGCCCACCGGTTCGCCATCGCGCACCACCGCGGTCGCCGCTCCCGGACGATGGTGGAGAGCCTGCTCGACGACGTGCCGGGCCTGGGGGAGATCCGCCGCAAGGCGTTGCTGCGCCACTTCGGGTCACTCAAGAAGCTGCGCGCCGCGCAGGTCGAGGAGATCGCCACCGTGCCGGGCATCGGTCCCGCGACGGCAGCCGCGATCGTGGACGCACTCACGCGTCAGGACGGGGCGCGTCAGACTGGGCCCCGGATCAACACCGCCACAGGCGAGATCGAGGAGGAGTGATGGGCGACCAGCCAGGCGAGCTCGTGATCATCACCGGCATGACCGGGGCAGGACGGAGCACGGCCGCGAAGGAGCTGGAGGACCTCGGCTACTTCGTCGTCGACAACCTGCCCCCGACCCTGGTGCCCGACGTGGTGGCGATGGTGGACGCCGAGCGTGGCGTCTCGCAGCCGGTGGCCGTGGTCGTGGACGTACGCTCCGGCACGTTCTTCGAGGACCTCGCCTCCCAGCGCTACGAGGGCAGCACCGGACGCCCGACCACGATCGTCTACCTCGAGGCCACCGACGACGAGCTGGTCCGTCGCCAGGAGGCGGTGCGCCGTCCTCACCCGCTGCAGGGGGCGGGACGACTGCTCGACGGGCTCGAGCGGGAGCGGGTCGTGCTGCGCAAGCTCCGGGGCCGCGCCGACCTGCTCATCGACACCACGGGCCTCAACGTCCACCAGCTGACCCACCGCATCGCCAGCCACTTCGGCTCGGTGGAAGCCCGCAAGCTCAAGGTGACCGTCATCAGCTTCGGCTTCAAGTACGGCATCCCCGTCGACGCCGACTTCGTGGCCGACATGCGGTTCCTGCCGAACCCCCACTGGGTGCCGGAGCTGCGCCCGCACACCGGTCGTGACGCCGACGTCGCCGAGTACGTGCGCAGCCAGCCGGGGGCCGAGCCCTTCCTGGACGCCTACCTTCCCGTGCTCCAGCTGGTGGCGGACGGCTTCCTCAACGAGGGCAAGCGCTTCATGACGGTGGCTGTCGGGTGCACCGGGGGCAAGCACCGCAGCGTGGCGATGGCCGAGGAGATCGCTCGCCGGCTCGCCGACGCCGGTCTGGACGTCCGCTCGGTCCACCGCGACCTGGGACGGGAGTGACGGTGCCCGTCTCCCAGGCAGTCGTGGCGATGGGTGGGGGCCACGGGCTGCACGCGACGCTGAGTGCCTTGAGGACGTTGCACGACTCGCTGGACGTGGACACCATCACCGCGGTGGTGACGGTCGCCGACAACGGTGGGTCGTCC
The DNA here is from genome assembly GCF_015070385.1 of Nocardioides malaquae. GTDB lineage: Bacteria > Actinomycetota > Actinomycetes > Propionibacteriales > Nocardioidaceae > Nocardioides > Nocardioides malaquae. Next base: position 130,986 of record NZ_JADCSA010000005.1, read on the forward strand.
GGGCGACTGCGCCAACAGTTCGGTGTGCTTCCGCCCGGTGACCTGCGGATGGCTCTGGCCGCCCTGTGCGGCGAGGACGAGTGGGGCCAGACCTGGGCGCAGCTCTTCCAGCACCGCTTCGGCGGCGAGGGCGACATGCAGGGTCACGCGATCGGCAACCTCGTGCTGGTGGGACTCTGGGAGCTGATGGGCGACCACGTGCGGGCCCTCGACTGGGCCGGGACCCTGCTCGGTGCCCGGGGCCGGGTGCTGCCGATGGCCACCACCCCGATGGACATCACCGCCCTGGTGCGGGACCAGCAGTCCCAGGGCGAGGTGGTGCGCACCGTGCGTGGCCAGGTCGAGGTCGCCAGCGCGGCGGGCGACATCCTCTCCGTCGCCCTCGACCCGGTGGCCCCCGAGGCCTGCCCGGAGGCGGTGCAGGCGATCCTGACGGCCGAGTGGGTGGTGCTCGGACCCGGTTCGTGGTTCACCTCGGTGATCCCGCACCTGATGGTGCCCGGCCTGCGACAGGCACTGCTGACCACCTCGGCCCGCATCGTCGTGGTGCTCAACCTCACCGACCAGGAGGGCGAGACCCAGGGCTTCGGTCCCTGTGACCACGTACGTGCCCTGGCGCGCCACGCTCCCGGCCTGGAGGTCCACGCCGTGGTCGCTGACCGGGGTGCGGTGCCCGACGTGGAGGCACTGCAGCGCGACGTCGCCGCGCTCGGCGCGACACTCGTGCTCGACGACGTGGCGGTGGCCGGGGAGCCCCGTCACGACCCCGTGCGTCTGGCCGCGACGCTGCGTCAGCTGATGACGTGGTGAGTGCGGGCGGGCACCGGTGACGTGGGTGGAGGGCGAGCTGCGTGCTGGGCGCCCTGTCACTTGCCCGCGCGTGGCAGGATGCCGCCCATGGCGATGACGGCACAGGTCAAGGCGGAGCTGGCGAACACACAGATCACCAAGACGTGTTGTCGCAAGGCGGAGGTGGCCTCCCTCCTGCGCTTCGCCGGTGGACTCCACATCGTCTCGGGCCGCGTGGTCGTCGAGGCCGAGGTCGACACCGGCGCCGCCGCGCGCCGGTTGCGCAAGGACATCGCGGAGATCTACGGACACCAGTCCGAGGTCGCGATGGTGCAGGGCAACGGCATCCGCAAGGGCACCCGCTACCTCGTACGCATCGTGCGGGACGGCGAGGCACTGGCCCGCCAGACGGGTCTGCTGGACGGCCGCGGGCGCCCCGTCCGCGGTCTGCCGCCGGCGGTGGTCTCCGGGGGTGGTTGCGACGCGGTCGCTGCGTGGCGTGGCGCGTTCCTGGCCCACGGCTCACTCACCGAGCCGGGTCGCTCGTCGTCGTTGGAGGTCACCTGCCCCGGCCCCGAGGCCGCCCTCGCGCTCGTCGGTGTGGCCCGGCGCCTCGGCATCCAGGCCAAGGCCCGCGAGGTCAGGGGAGTGGACCGCGTCGTGATCCGGGACGGGGACGCCATCGGCGCGCTCCTCACCCGGCTGGGCGCCCACGAGACCTTGCTGGCGTGGGAGGAGCGGCGGATGCGTCGCGAGGTGCGCGCCACGGCCAACCGGCTGGCCAACTTCGACGACGCGAACCTGCGGCGCTCCGCCCGGGCTGCCGTGGCCGCGGGAGCCCGGGTGGAACGGGCCCTGGAGATCCTGGGCGAGGAGGTGCCCGACCACCTCAAGCAGGCGGGGTCGCTGCGCCTGGAGCACAAGCAGGCCTCCTTGGAGGAGCTCGGTCAGCTCCACGACCCGGTGCTCACCAAGGACGCGATCGCGGGGCGGATCCGTCGGCTGCTCGCGATGGCCGACAAGCGTGCCGAGGAGCTCGGCGTGCCGGACACCGAGTCCTCCCTGACCCCGGAGATGCTGGCCGAGGAGGGGTGACCCCCTCCCCGCACGGCGGGGGTACCGACCGCGGCCGCGGTCCATCGGCGGACCGCGGCGCGAAGCCGCGCGTCGGGTCGCGATAAAGTCGCGGTTGTCGTTCGACCACCGCTACTCAGGAGTGACTGTGACTGTTCGTGTTGGAATCAACGGCTTCGGCCGCATCGGCCGCAACTTCTTCCGTGCCGTCCAGGCGTCGGGTGCCGACATCGAGGTCGTCGGCGTCAACGACCTGACGGACAACGCGAGCCTGGCCCACCTGCTGAAGTACGACTCGATCCTGGGCCGTCTCGAGGGTGACGTCACCTCCACCGACAGCTCGATCAAGGTCGGGGACCAGGAGATCGCCGCGTTCGGCGAGCGCAACCCGGCCGACCTCAAGTGGGGCGACCTGGGTGTCGACGTCGTCGTCGAGTCCACCGGTTTCTTCACCGACGCCACCAAGGCTGCCGCCCACCGCGAGGCCGGCGCCAAGAAGGTCATCATCTCCGCCCCCGCCTCCAACGAGGACATCACCGTGGTGATGGGCGTGAACCACGACCTCTACGACGCCGACAAGCACCATGTCATCTCCAACGCGTCCTGCACCACCAACTGCCTGGCTCCGATGGCGAAGGCGCTCAATGACGCGCTCGGCATCAACAAGGGCCTGATGACCACCATCCACGCGTACACCGCGGACCAGAACCTGCACGACAACATCCACAAGGACCTGCGTCGTGCGCGCGCCGCCGCCCTCAACATCGTGCCCACCTCGACCGGTGCGGCGAAGGCGATCGGCCTGGTGCTGCCCGAGCTGAAGGGCAAGCTCGACGGCTACGCCCTGCGTGTGCCCACGCCGACCGGCTCCCTGACCGACCTCTCCTTCGAGGCCGGCCGCGAGACCACCGTCGACGAGGTCAACGAGATCGTCAAGGCGGCCGCCGACGGCAAGTTCCTGCGCTACTCCACCGACCCGATCGTCTCCTCCGACATCGTCACCGACCCGGCCTCCTGCATCTTCGACGCGCCCCTGACCAAGGTCATCGGCAACCAGGTCAAGGTCGCCGGTTGGTACGACAACGAGTGGGGCTACTCCAACCGCCTGGTCGACCTCATCGGTCACGTCGGCGCCTCGCTCTGACCCACGGCGTCGAGGAGACACCAGCAGACATGAACACCATCGAGTCGCTCGGCGACCTGCGCGGCAAGCGCGTCCTGGTCCGGTCGGACCTCAACGTCCCCCTGGACGGTTCCACCATCACCGACGACGGACGCATCCGTGCGTCGGTCCCGACCCTGCGCCGGCTCACCGCCGCCGGCGCCCGCGTGGTCGTGACCGCCCACCTGGGTCGTCCCAAGGGTGAACCGGACGCGAAGTACAGCCTCGCTCCCGTCGCCGAGCGGCTCGGCCAACTCCTGGGCCAGCCGGTCGCCTTCGCCACCGACACGGTCGGTGAGTCCGCGAGCCAGGTGGTCGCCGGCCTGGGCGACGGGGACGTCGCGCTCCTGGAGAACGTGCGCTTCAACGCCGGTGAGACCAGCAAGGACGACGCCGTGCGCGGTGCCTTCGCCGACCAGCTCTCGCAGCTGGCCGACGCCTTCGTCTCCGACGGCTTCGGCGTGGTCCACCGCAAGCAGGCGTCCGTCTACGACGTCGCCCTGCGTCTCCCGAGCGCCATGGGCGACCTGGTGTCGGCCGAGATCGACGTGCTCCGCCGGCTCACGGTGGAGCCGCAGCGTCCCTACGTCGTCGTGCTCGGCGGGTCGAAGGTGTCGGACAAGCTCGGCGTCATCGACAACCTGCTGGAGAAGGCCGACAAGATCCTCATCGGCGGCGGCATGGTCTTCACCTTCCTCAAGGCCCAGGGCCACGAGGTGGGCAAGAGCCTCCTCGAGGAGGACCAGCTCGACACCTGCCGCTCCTACCTCGAGCGCGCCGAGGCGAAGGGGGTCGAGATCCTGCTCCCCAGCGACGTCGTGGTCGACACGCAGTTCCCGTCCGGGGACGTGACCCCCACGCCTCGCGTGGTCGCCTCCTCCGAGATCCCGGCCGACGCGCTCGGTCTCGACATCGGCCCGACGTCGGGTGCCGCGTTCGCGGCGGCGCTCGCCGACGCGCGTACGGTCTTCTGGAACGGCCCCATGGGCGTCTTCGAGGTCGACGCCTTCGCGGAGGGCACCCGGGCAGTGGCCCAGGCGCTCACCGAGGTCCCGGGTCTCTCCGTGGTCGGTGGCGGCGACTCCGCCGCTGCGGTCCGAGCCCTCGGCTTCGACGAGACGGCCTTCGGGCACATCTCGACCGGCGGTGGGGCGAGCCTGGAGTACCTCGAGGGCAAGGAACTGCCCGGCATCGCCGTCATCGAGCGCTGACGCACCCACCCGTTCCGGCCCACCCGGGTCGGCCCACCCACAGACCCTGACACGAGGTAGCACACCGATGGCTTCGCGCACGCCCCTGATGGCCGGCAACTGGAAGATGAACCTGAACCACCAGGAGGCTGTCGTCCTGGTGCAGAAGCTCGCCTGGACGCTGGAGGACAAGAAGCACGACCACGAGCAGGTCGAGGTCGTGGTCGTCCCGCCGTTCACCGACCTCCGCTCGGTCCAGACGCTGGTCGACGGTGACCGGCTCAAGATCAAGTACGGCGCCCAGGACGTGTCGGTGCACGAGTCGGGGGCCTACACGGGGGAGATCTCCTCGGGCATGCTCGCCAAGCTCGGCTGCAGCTACGTCGTGGTCGGTCACTCGGAGCGGCGCGAGTACCACGCCGAGACCGACGCCGTCGTGAATGCGAAGGCCCACCAGGCGTTGGGCGCCGGCATGGTGCCCATCGTCTGCGTCGGTGAGGGCCTCGAGGTGCGCAAGGCCGGGGAGCACGTGCCCCACACCCTTGCGCAGGTCGACGGCTCCCTGGCCGGCTTCACCGCCGAGCAGGTGGCCGGTCTCGTGGTCGCCTACGAACCCGTCTGGGCCATCGGCACCGGAGAGGTCGCCACCCCCGACGACGCCCAGGAGGTCTGCGCGGCCATCCGTGACCGGGTGCGTGAGGTGCACGGCGACGCGGCCGCCGACGGTCTTCGCGTGCTGTACGGCGGGTCCGTCAAGGCCGCCAACGTCGCCGGCATCATGGAGAAGCCCGACGTGGACGGTGCGCTGGTCGGCGGTGCGAGCCTGCAGGCCGAGGAATTCGCGGGGATCTGCCGCTTCCGTGACATGCCGGTCCTCTGACACCCCCGACGTGACGTAAGGTTCCTGACGTGGAAATCGTTCTTCAAGTCCTGCTCGTCCTGACGAGCCTGACCATGATCCTGTTGGTCCTGCTCCACAAGGGACGGGGCGGTGGTCTTTCGGACATGTTCGGTGGCGGCATGTCGAGCTCCCTCGGGGGTTCGTCGGTCGCGGAGAAGAACCTCGACAGGTTCACTGTGGCCGTGGGCGTCCTCTGGTTCGCCTCGGTCATCGCGCTGGGACTGTTGACCGCCTACAGCTGAGCGTCCAACGGCATTTCACTCTGGGGAGGGGTTTGAAGTGGCAGGTGCAGGAAACGCGATTCGAGGGAGTCGGGTCGGTGCTGGTCCGATGGGGGAGGCCGAGCGGGGGGAGGCCGCACCGCGCAAGCAGGTGACCTTCCACTGCTCACGGGAGCACCGGTCGGTGATGTCGTTCGCACGCGACGCCGTGGTCCCGGAGTCCTGGGACTGCCCGAAGTGTGGGCTCCCCGCCAGCCTGGACGCGGAGAACCCGCCGCCGGCTCCGCGGATCGAGCCCTACAAGACCCACCTGGCCTATGTGAAGGAACGGCGTTCCGACACCGAGGCCGAGGACATCCTGCAGGAGGCCATCCAGCTCCTGCGTTCGCGCCGCAAGTCGGGCGAGATCATCTTCTGAGGACGTTCAGGTCCCCAGCTCGCTGGCGGCGCCCTCGTCCAGGAACCACCCCGTCTCGACGCGGCCCCTCACGGCGCGCGCCGGGCAGTCGAGCGCGGGGCCCGGCTGGTGGGCTGCGGCAACGGCGGCGGACTTCCCGCTGCCCGCAGCGATGAAGAGCACCGAACGGGCGCTGTTCAGCACCGGGAGTGTGAGGCTCACCCGCAGGGGTGGGGGCTTGGGGGAGTCGTGCACGGCCACGGCACCGAGCGTCGTGTCGGAGACCTGGTGACGACCGGGGAAGAGTGACGCCACATGTCCGTCCGGGCCGAGCCCGAGGACCACGACCTCGAACCCGTCCACACCGTGGGTGGCGAGGGCGTCCGTGTAGAGCGCGGCAGCCGACTCGACTGACTCCGTGGCGTCGGAGGAAGGCACCCGGTGGACGTGACTGTCCGGCACACCTGCCGGTCCGAGGAGCTCGGCCATGGCGGAGATGTCGTTGCGCTCCTCGGATCCGCCCGCGACGAAGCGTTCGTCGCCCCACCACCAGTGCACCCGTGTCAGGTCGACTCCGGCCTCCGGGGCACCGAGCCGCACCTCCCGGTGGAACGGGTCGGCCAGGCTGCCGCCGGTCAGTGCGACATGGGGCGTACGGCCCGCAGCCTGCGCGGCAGCCAGTCGACGGAGGAACCACCTGGCGGCACCCGTGCACAGTGCGTCAGTGGTCGGGTGGACGTACAGGTCCTTCATGACTCCTCCTCGGCGGCGACCAGCGCGGCGACCGTCTCGGCGTAGGCCTCGTCGGGGTCCAGGTGGCGCAGCTCCTCGGAGAGGAGCTCGGGCCAGTCCCGGATGCGGAGCGAGATCGTGCGGTCCGGACGCCCGGGGGTGCGCAGCGTGGCCTGCCCCCCGTCCGGACGGGAGATGGAGAGGTCGCCCTCCGCAGTCTCCAGCACCACCTCTGTGACGGCGGGTCCCTCCGACCTCTCCAGGGCGATGTCGACCTTGAGCCGGTCGGCCAGCCAGGCTCGGAGGAGCGACGCGCTCGGGTGGCCTGCCTCGCTCCGCACGCGGCCGCCCGTCACCTTCACCTGGTGCTGGTCGAGCACCGCCGCCAGGACCGCGCGCCACAGCGTCAGTCGCGTCCAGGCGAGGTCCGTGTCACCCGGCTGGTAGTGCCGGAAGCGACGTAGGGCTGCCGTGGAACGCGGGGAGGCCTTCTGGCCGAGGTCGGTGAGGCGACGTGTGGCCAGGGAGCCGAGCGGATCACCCGAGGGATCGTCCGGTCCGTCGGAGGCCCACCACACCGCGACCGGCGAGTCGGGCAGGAGGAGCGGCAGCACCACCGACTCGGGATGCTTGACGACCGCGCCCCGGAGCCGGATCAGGGCGGCCTCACCACCCCAGCGTCGGCCCACACCCACGTGGGCATCCACCCTGCCGCGTCCGCGGGCCTGCCCCAGGATGATCCCGAGCACCCTGGAGGGATGGCCCCGGGTCGCCTCGCGCGCGACCTCCATGACCTGGTCGGCCTCGTCCTCGTCCACCACCACCACGAGGGTGAGGACCATGCCCATCGTCGGGCCGCCCGCCCCCCGGCGGTCGCGGACGAACGCCTGGGCGATCTGCGACGACGTGGTGTCTTCCAGCTCGATCATCAGGGCCTCCTCCACTGCCGACCGTCACGGGCGAGCATCTCGTCGGCCGACGCGGGCCCCCAGGTGCCCGCCGGGTAGGTGTCCGGGGTGCCTCGGCGGGCCCAGTGCTCGAGGACGGGGTCGAGGATCTGCCAGGAGAGCTCGACCTCCTCGTGCCGCGGGAAGAGGGGAGGGTCGCCCAGCAGGACGTCCAGGATGAGGCGTTCGTAGGCCTCGGGGCTGGACTCGGTGAAGGAGTCGCCGTAGTCGAAGTCCATCGTGACGTCACGGATCTCCATGTGGGTGCCGGGCACCTTGGAGCCGAATCGCATGGTCACACCCTCGTCGGGCTGGATGCGGATCACGATCGCGTTGGACGTCAGCTCCTCGGTGGCCGTCTCGGCGAAGGGCAGGTGGGGTGCGCGCTTGAAGACGACCGCCACCTCCGTCACCCGCCGCCCCAGTCGCTTCCCGGTCCGCAGGTAGAACGGCACCCCAGCCCAACGGCGGTTCGCGACGTCGAGGCGCACCGCCGCGTAGGTCTCGGTCGTGGAGCCCGGGTCGATGCCTTCCTCCTCGAGGAAACCCACGACCTCGCGCCCGCCCTGCCAGCCAGCGGCGTACTGGGCGCGAGCGGTGTGCAGGTCGAGGCGACGCGGCAGCACCACCGAGGCCAGCACCTTCTCCTTCTCGAGGCGCAGTCCGTCGGCCGTGAAGCTGGTCGGTTCCTCCATCGCCACGAGCGCCATGAGTTGCAGCAGGTGGTTCTGGATCACGTCGCGAGCGGCCCCGATGCCGTCGTAGTAGCCGGCGCGACCGCCGATGCCGATGTCCTCGGCCATGGTGATCTGCACGTGGTCGACGTAGTTGGCGTTCCAGATGGGCTCGAACAGGTTGTTGGCGAAGCGCAGGGCCAGGATGTTCTGGACGGTCTCCTTGCCCAGGTAGTGGTCGATCCGGAAGACCGAGCCGGAGGGGAAGACCTCGGCCAGAGCGCGGTTGAGTTCCTGGGCGGACTCGAGGTCGTGGCCGAAGGGCTTCTCCACCACGACTCGACGCCAGGCGTCCTCGCCCCCGTCGACCAGCGAGTGCTCCTTGAGCTGGTGGGCGACCGTGGCGAAGAGGCCCGGGGGGATCGCCAGGTAGAAGGCGTGGTTGCCCCCGGTGCCGCGCTCCCGGTCGAGCTCGCCCAGGGTCGTACGGAGCTGGTCGAAGGCCACGTCGTCGTCGAAGTCACCGGCGACGAACCGGAAACCCTCCGACAGCTGCTCCCACACCTCGGCCCGGAACTCCGTGCGCGCGTGCTGCTCCACGGCGTCACGGACGACCTGGGCGAAGTCCTGGTCCTCCCAGTCCCGTCGGGCGAAGCCCACGAGGCTGAACCCGGGCGGCAGGAGGCCACGGTTGGCGAGGTCGTAGATCGCCGGCATGACCTTCTTGCGCGACAGGTCGCCGGTCACCCCGAAGATGACCATGCTGCAGGGGCCGGCAATCCGCGGCAGCCGTCGGTCGCGCAGGTCCCGCAGGGGGTTGGTGTACGGACGACGGCTGCCGGTCATGCCCGGGCCTCCGCACCGCCGGCGAGTGCCTCGCGCAGATGGGAGAGTGCCTCGGGCCGGCCCACGTGGAGGCGTAGCACCGGGCGACCCCGCCCGCCCAGGACCTGCGCGTCGCCGGCAGCCTGTGCCTCGATGAACTCGCCGAAGGTGAAGGGCCGTCCGGGCACGGCGAGGTCACCCTCCACCGCTCCGGTGAGCTGGAGGAACACACCCTGCGGGGGTCCACCCTTGTGGTACTGGCCCGTGGAGTGGAGGAAACGGGGGCCCCACCCGAAGGTGACGGGACGGCGGGTCCGCAGCGCCAGTGCGTCTCGCAGTGCGAGCACCTGGTCGTCCCGGTCGCGGTCCAGGTAGGCCTGCACGGCGAGGTAGCCGCGGTCAGGGTCCACCAGGGAGAGCAGGTGGTCGACGGCGTCACCCACGCTGTTCACGCCGCCCGGCAGCCACTCCCCGGCCACGAAGACCTGGACGTCGCCGTCGGTGAAGGCCGGGGGCCAGGTCTCCGCGGCACCCTCCAGCATCTCTCGCGCGGCCGCCTTGGCGCTCTCGACGTCGGGCTGGTCGAAGGGGTTGATGTCGAGCAGTCGGCCGGCCACGGCGGTGGCCACCTCCCAGGTGAGCATCTGCGCCGCGAGCGAGCCGTCGAGCGCGGCCGACCACCCCGAGGGGGCCTGCGGCACGGCGGACTCCGAGCCCAGCGCCACCAGGACCGAGTCGGCGGAGGCCGGGGAGAAGGTGGGAGCCAGGACGGATCCCACGTCGATGGGCAGCGTGCCCCTCGACTCCTTGCCGGTGGACTCCGCGACCAGCTGCTCCACCCAGGCCGCGAAGCCGTTGGGGGAGCGGGAGGCGTCTCCGAGCACCACCTTGTCGACACCGCGCTGTGCGGCCGCGGCGAGCAGGGCACCGAGGCGCAGCCCGGGATTGTCGGCATCGTCGGCCGCGAGCCGCGGGAGCAGTTCGGCGGCGTCGTCCAGCAGGGCAGCGACGTCGACGCCCGCCAGCCCGGAGGGCACCAGCCCGAAGGCGGAGAGTGCCGAGTAGCGGCCACCGACCTCCGGGTCGGCGAGGACGACCGTCATGCCGTGCTGCTGGGCGTACTCCTCCAGTGCCGAACCGGGGTCGGTGACCACCACGATCCGCTCGGACGGGTCGATGCCCGCGTCGGTGAAGGCCTGCTCGTAGGCGCGGCGCTGGCTGTCGGTCTCCACCGTGCCACCGGACTTCGAGGAGACCACGACGACCGTGCGCGCGATCTCCTCGTCGACGACCCGGCGCACGACGTCGGGATGGGAGGAGTCGAGCACGACCAGGTCGACGCCGGCGTCCGCGCAGATGACCTCGGGCGCGAGGGAGGAGCCCCCCATGCCGCAGAGCACCACCCGATCGACCCCTTGGCCCAGGAAGCGGTCACGCAGCGTCTCGACCCGACCCACGAGGGGACGCGAGCTGTGCGGGAGGTCGACCCACCCAAGCCGTTGCGACGCCTCCTCCTCGGCGGCGGGGCCCCAGAGCGCGGAGTCACGGGCAAAGAGTCGGCTGGCGACCTGTTGGTCGACGAGCTGGGCCAGGATGGCCTCGGCGTCTGCCCCCTCCGGCAGCGAGGTGCGGAGGACCAGGTCGTTCCGCGAGTCGCTCATGCCTGGGCGGCCTTGTCCAGGTTGTCACGCACCGTCTCGAGGAGCTCGTTCCAGGACGTCACGAACTTCTCGACGCCCTCCTTCTCCAGGGTCGCGATGACGTCGTCGAGGTCGATGCCTGCGGAGGAGAGCTCCTGCATCGTGCGCTCGGCCTCGTCGTAGTGCGGCGTGACCTGGTCGCCCCGCACCTGGCCGTGGTCGGCGAAGGCCTCGAGCGTCGGCTCCGGCATGGTGTTCACCGTGCCCGGCACCACCAGGTCCGTGACGTACATCGTGTCGGGGTAGGCGGGGTTCTTGACGCCCGTCGACGCCCACAAGGGACGCTGCGCCCGGGCGCCCTGGGCGACGAGGGTGTCCCACCGGTCACCGGCGAAGAACTGGGTGAACTCGCGGTGGGCGAGTCGCGCGTTGGCCAGGGCGGCACGCCCCTTGAGGGACGGGTCGGCACCCAGGGCGTCCAGTCGGGCGTCCACCTCGCTGTCGACGCGGGAGACGAAGAAGGAGGCGACCGAGTGGATCCGCGAGAGGTCGTGACCGTTGCGTGCGGCCTGCTCGAGCCCGGCGACGTACGCCTCCATCACCTCGCGGTAGCGCGCGATGGCGAAGATCAACGTGACGTTGACGCTGATGCCGCGACCGATCACCTCGGTGATCGCCGGAAGGCCAGCCCGGGTGGCCGGGATCTTGATCAGCAGGTTGGGCCGGTCGATGGTCTCCCACAGGCGCACGGCCTGGTCCACCGTGGCCTCGGTGTCGTCGGCGACGACGGGAGAGACCTCGATCGAGACGCGGCCGTCGACGCCGTCACTCGCGGCGTGGACGTCGGCGAAGACGTCACAGGCATCCCTGACGTCGTCGCTGGTCAGGCGGAAGACTGCCTCCTCGGACTCGACTCCCTCGGCAGCGAGCCGACCCACCGCCTCGTCGTACCCGTGCCCCTTGGCGAGGGCGCTGGCGAAGATGGTCGGGTTGGTCGTCACTCCGACGACCGAGGAGGAGGTGACCAGGCCGGCGAGCGTGCCGCTGGTCAACCTCTCCCTCGACAGGTCGTCGAGCCAGATGGACACTCCGGCCTCGGCCAGGGACGTGAGTCGTTCGGACATGCAATGCCTCCCAAGTGCTGTGTGGTCCGGGCCGGAGTGCGTCAGGTGGTGCTCAGGCCTCCACCGCGGCGATGCTGTCGAGCGCGGCGGTGACGACGGCCTGCGCCGTCATGCCGTACTCGTCGAAGATGCGGGCGAACTCCGCACTTGCCCCGTACTGCTCGATCGAAACAATCCGGCCGGCGTCGCCGACGACCTCACGCCACCCCTGGGCGATGCCGGCCTCGACGGCCACGCGCGCCTTGACGATCGGCGGGATCACCTCGTCGCGGTAGGCCTGCGGCTGCTCGTCGAACCACTCGCGGCACGGCATGGAGACGACCCGCGCCCGGACGCCCTGCTCGGCGAGCAGGGCCCGCGCCTCGACGGCGAGCTGGACCTCCGAACCGGTGGCCACCAGCACCACCTGCGGCTGCCCGCCCTCGGCCTCCTGCAGCACGTAGGCGCCCTTCGCGACGGCGTCGGTGCCGGCGAACCCGTCCGTGCCGCGCGGGAACGTGGGCACGTTCTGCCGGCTGAGGCAGAGCCCCGTCGGGCGGTCGTGGCGCTGCAGCAGGGCGCGCCAGGCGGCAGCCGTCTCGTTGGCGTCAGCCGGGCGTACGACGTCCAGCCCGGGGATGGCGCGCAGGGCGGCCAGGTGCTCGATGGGCTGGTGGGTGGGGCCGTCCTCGCCAAGGCCCACCGAGTCGTGGGTCCAGACGTAGGTCACCGGCAGGCCCATCAGCGCCGCGAGGCGGACCGAGGGACGCATGTAGTCGGAGAACTGCAGGAAGGTCCCACCGAAGATGCGGGTGTTCCCGTGCAGGGCGATGCCGTTCATGATGGCGCCCATGGCGTGCTCACGGATGCCGAAGTGGAGGACCCGCCCGTAGGGGTTGCCCTGCCAGTGGGCGGTGGAGTGCTCCGCGGGCACGAAGGAGTCGGCACCCTTGATCGTCGTGTTGTTCGACTCCGCCAGGTCGGCGGAGCCACCCCACAGCTCGGGCACGCGCGCAGCCACGGCGTTGATGACCTCGCCGGACGCCTTGCGGGTCGCGATCCCCTTGGGGTCGGCGTCGTAGACGGGGAGGTCGCTGTCCCAGCCCTCCGGCAGGACCCCGGCACGCAGACGCTGGTGCACGGCGGCCCGCTCAGGGTTCGCCTCGGCCCACTCCTGGTAGGCGGCGTTCCACTCCTCGAGAGCCTGCTGACCGCGTTCGCGGGCGGCCCGGGTGTGGGCCAGCACCTCGTCCTCGACCTGGAAGTTCTGGGCGGGGTCGAAGCCCATGACCTCCTTCGTCGCGGCCACCTCGGCCTCGCCGAGAGCGGCGCCGTGCGAGCCACCGGTGCCCTGCGCATTGGGGGCAGGCCAGGCGATGATGGTGCGCAGCACGATGAGGGAGGGCTTGTCGGTGACCGCCTTGCCCGCCTCGATGGCGGCGTAGAGGCCCTCGACGTCCTCGTCGTAGGCGTCCCCACCCGTGCGGTCGCCGGCCCAGTCGACCACCTGGACGTGCCACCCGTAGGCCTCGTAGCGCTTGGCCACGTCCTCGGTGAAGGCGATGTCGGTGTCTTCCTCGATGGAGATCTTGTTGTCGTCGTAGATCAGCGTCAGGTTGCCCAGCTGCTGGTGGCCCGCGATCGACGACGCCTCGGCGGAGACGCCCTCCTGCAGGTCGCCGTCGGAGGCGACCACGTAGACGTGGTGGTCGAACAGCGACTCGCCCACCGGGGTGTCGGGGTCGAGCATCCCGCGCTCACGACGGGCGGCCATGGCCATGCCCACGGCGTTTGCCACGCCCTGGCCCAGGGGCCCGGTGGTGGTCTCGACACCGGCGGTGTGGCCGTACTCGGGGTGACCCGGCGTCTTCGAGCCCCAGGTGCGCAGTGCCTTGATGTCGTCGAGCTCGAGGCCGAAACCGGCCAGGTAGAGCTGGGCGTAGAGGGTCATGGAGGTGTGACCGCAGGAGAGGACGAACCGGTCCCGGGCGCTCCAGTGGGGGTCGGTCGGGGCGTGCCGCATGACCTTCTGGAAGAGGAGGTAGGCCACGGGTGCGAGGCTCATCGCCGTGCCGGGGTGTCCGTTGCCCACCTTCTGCACCGCGTCGAGCGCCAGGAGTCGGGCGGTGTCGACCGCGCGACGATCGAGGTCCGTCCACTCGAGTTCGGTGGATGACTGGCTGGGTGACGTCACGGGGTTCCTCTCGGAGCGGGGGGCGTACGGCGAGTCCGATCCTACTGAGGCGAGCGGTTAGACTCGACTCCGCACCACTTCCCGAGTCCTGAGGTTCTGCACGTGACGTACGTCGGCCCGTCGGCTTCGCATGCCGAGAAGTCCCATCCCACCGAGGAGGGCACCGTGGGCAGGGCGACCGTCAAGGACGTCGTGGCTGCCTACGTCGGGCTCACGAAGCCGCGAGTGATCGAGCTCCTCCTGCTGACGACCATCCCGGTGATGTTCTTCGCCGAGCGTGGCGTGCCGGACGTGTGGAAGGTGCTCGCCACCGTCGTCGGCGGCGCCCTGAGCGCCGGCGCGGCGTCGGCCTACAACTGCGTCTACGACCGCGACATCGACGAGCAGATGAGGCGCACCAAGCGTCGCGCCCTGCCGCGTCACGTGGTGACCCCCCGGGCCGCGCTCGTCTTCGCGACCGTGCTGGCCGTCCTCTCCACGGCGGTGCTGTGGCAGTTCGTCAACGGGCTCAGTGCCGCCCTCTCGGTCACCGCGATCGCCTTCTACGTCTTCGTCTACACCATGCTGCTCAAGCGGCGTACGACCCAGAACATCGTCTGGGGCGGGATCGCCGGGTGCTTCCCCACGCTGATCGGATGGACGGCCGTGACGGGAGAGCTGGCCTGGGAGCCCGTGGTGCTCTTCATGGTCGTCTTCTTCTGGACGCCGCCGCACACGTGGGCGCTGGCCCTGCGTTACCGCGAGGACTACGCCAACGTCGACGTCCCCATGCTGCCGGTCGTCGCGCCCGCGGCCACGGTGGGGCGTCAGATCGTGCTCTACAGCTGGGTCATGGTCGCCACGTCACTCTTGCTGTGGCCCGTCGCCGGAACGGGATGGTTCTACCCGGTGGCCGCCGTCGTCCTCGGGGCCGTCTTCCTCGTCGAGGCGCACCGCATGTGGGGTCGGACGCGCCGCTCCGACGTGCTGTCGGAGATCGCGCCGATGCGCCTCTTCCACAACTCGAACCTCTACCTGTCGCTGCTCTTCGTGGCCGTGGCCATCGATCCACTGATCGGCTGACCCCGACTTAGACCCCGGCCGCCTTGGCGGGAGGGGGTCAGGAGCGGAAGACGACGACCTTGTCGCCCAGCACCACCCGGTCGAAGAGCTTCTCGATGGCCTTGCGGTTGCGGATGTTGACGCAGCCGTGCGAGGTGCCGTTGTACCCGTTGGCCTTGAAGTCGGGGGAGTAATGAACGGCCTGCCCTCCCGAGAAGAACATCGCGAACGGCATCGGGGTGTGGTAGATGCTCGACACGTGGTCGCGAGACTTCTTGAAGACCCGGAAGAGGCCTTCGCGGGTCGGGTAGTGCGGGTCGCCGAAGCGGGCGTCGAGGCGCATGCCGACCTTGCCGCGAACGACCCACTTGAGCGACCGCGTGGTCTTGTCGATGCACATGACGCGGCCCTTCAGGCACCGGGAGTCGAGGTCGAAGCCCCAGTTGCGCAGCTCCGACCTGGTCGGACGCCGCGTCACCGCGTGCAGCCGCTCGAGCGTACGAGCGTCGACCGCACCGGTCACCGGGATCTTGACCGCTTTCTGGAAGGAGCGGACCGCCCGGACCGTGCGGCGGTCGTATCGGGGGCCCACCCGGCCGCGGAAGTGCTTGACCTGGGTCAGGCGCGCCTCGAGGTGGCGCACCTTCGGTGACCGCATTCCCCTCTTCAGGAGGGGCGGACCCGGCGTGTAGACGTTGTCGAGCTCGTCGCGGGTGGGAGCGCGGGTCAGCTCCACGAGGCGCGTCCAGGTGCGCTCGTTGACCACTCCTGGCCGACCCGGCAGGCTCTGGGCGCGCTTGAAGGCCACCACGCCTCGTCGGGTCTCGGCGTCGAAGAGCGAGGTGATCACCTCAGAGTGCAGCTCGAGCTGGTGCAGGCGGCTCTCGAGCACCCGGATGCGCTGCGAACGCTCGCCCATCCTCATCGGCTCGAAGGGTTCGGGCTCCGGCGTGGGCTCGGGTGTCGGTTCCGGCTCGGGCTCCGGCGTCGGCTCGGGCTCCGGCGTCGGCTCGGGGTCCGGGGTTGGCTCGGAAGTCGGTGTGGGGTCGGGCTCCGGCGTCGGCGTGGGGTCGGGAGTCGACTCAGGGGCGACTGGGCTCGGTGACTCGGTCGTGGGGGTGGCGGTCGAGGACTCCACCGGCTCGGCACCCGGCGTGGCAGCGGCAACGGGAACGGTCACGAGGAGCGAGCACGCAACCACCGCCACGGCAGCGGCGGCGAGGCGACCGGCTCGAGGGGTGGCGACCCTTGGCGTGGGCCGGTTCTTCGTCACTCGTCGCTTCATCGTCTTCCCCCAGCTCCGGGCACCCGAGCGTGTGCCGTCGCCCAAGCGTACGTCCTGCGAGGCGTGAGGCGGTCGGGCCGCGCGGCGTGGAGGGTGTCCATGCCTCAGCGGGTGGCGGTGCTGCCGCTGGCCCACGCCAGCAGTCGGCCACCAGGCTGGTCGCCGGCCTCGTGGGCACGCGTGGCGAGCCAGACCCGGGCGAAGCCCGCGGCCAACAGGCCTGCTCCGAGCATGTGGAGCGCCACCAGCACCTCGTTGAGGTCGAGCAGGTACTGCGACCACCCCACCACTCCTTGCGCCAGCTCGAGCACGAGCAGCGCGGAGACGACGACCGTGAGCCACCGGTCACCTCGTCGCCGGACGAGGAGGAGGAGGGCCACGGTGAGGGCGACCAGCAGGTAGACGCTGGCCGCGTGGACCTGGGCCATGACGGCCGGGTCGAGACCGTTGCGCACGGCCTCGGCGTCACCCGCGTGCGGGCCGGCTCCCGTCACCACGGTCCCGAGGTAGAGCACCACCCAGCCCACGACAAGGACTGCCAGCGCCAGGGCACGCTCGTGTCGGGGCGCCGCGGGCCGAGTGGGGCTGCGCAGGTGGTCGAGCAGGCCCAGGCAGACCATCACCATCGCCATCGAGGCGATGAAGTGCAGGGAGACGATCCACGGGTTGAGGTCGGTGAGCACGGTGAAGCCGCCGATCACGGCCTGCAGCGGCACCCCCAGCAGCACGACCAGGCTCAGGCCGACGGCCTTGCGGTCGCGCGACCCCACGGCGGCGGAGAAGCAGAGGATGGCGACGGCGACGAGCACGAAGGTGAGCATGCGGTTGCCGAACTCGATGGCGCCGTGGATGCCCATGCTGGGGTGAGTGACGTAGGAGTCATCGGTGCAACGGGGCCAGGTGGGGCACCCCAGTCCCGAGCCGGTCAGGCGCACCGCGGCACCCGTCACGACGATGCCGATGTTGGCCAGGAGGTTGGCGACCGCCAACGGCCAGAGCCAGACGGCGAGACGTTCGAGGAGACGGACGATCACAGGGTCACTCCCAACGGAAGGTTCGAGCGGTGAGCACGCCGCCGATGAGGCTCCAGCAGGCGAGGACCAGGAGGGCGGACCAGTCGACGTGTCCCTGGCCCAGCGCGGCACGCATGCCCTCGCCGAGGGCACCACTGGGCAGGAGGGCGATCACGTCGCGAGCCGGCCCGTACTGGTCGGCGGGGACCACGACGCCCCCCGCGACCATCAGCAGCAGGTAGACGAGGTTCGCCAGCGCCAACGTCGCCTCCGCGCGCAGGACGCCGGCCAGGAAGAGACCGAGGGCACCGAAGGCTGCGGTGCCCAGCAGCCACGTGGCGACGGCACCCAGCACCGAGACGTCGGGGCGCCAGCCGAGCAGGCCGGCAGCCACGCAGACGACGACGACCTGGAGGAGCTCCACCAGGACAAGGGCGGCGACCTTGCCCAGCAGCAGTCCGTGACGGGGCAGGGGAGAGGCGCCGAGCCGCTTGATGAGTCCGTAGCGGCGCTCGAACCCGGTGGCGATGGCCACGGACGTGAAGGCCGTGGACATGATCGCGAGGGCGAGCACCCCGGGGGCGAGGACGTCGATCGGCTTGCCGTCGATCCCGAGGTCGACCCGCTCAGCTGCGTAGAGGCCACCGACAAGGACGACGAGCGGGATCACCACGGCGAGCAGGAGCTGCTCGCCGTTGCGGAGCATGAGCAGCGCCTCCATGCGGGCCTGCGCGCGCACCTGGCTGAGCAGCGGCGCGCCGCCGGGCGCGGGGGAGAAGGTGCCGTTCACGCGGACATCTCCCGTCCGGTCAGCTCCAGGAAGACGTCCTCGAGGGTGCGTTGCCCCAGGGTGAGGGAGACGGGCAGCACCTCGTGGTGCTCGTACCACCGTGCAACGGCGGCCAGCGTGGCTCCGTCAGCCGGGGCGGCGACGTGCACCATCCCGTCGCGCACGGAGACCTCCATGCCCTCCCCGAGGATGGCGCCCAGCTCGGAACGAGCGGCGTCGTCGAGCGCGGGCAGGCTCATCCGGAGGCGGGCGCGGGCCGCGGACCTCGTCAGCTCGGAGGGAGTGCCCGAGGCGACGAGACTGCCCCGGTCGATGATGTGCACCCAGTCCGACAGGCGCTCGGCCTCGTCCATGTGGTGCGTGGTGAGGACCACGGTGACACCGTCGGAGCGCAGCTCCTCCAGCAGCTCCCACGTGGACCTGCGCGCCTGGGGGTCCATCCCGGCGGTCGGCTCGTCGACGAAGACGAGCTCGGGTCGACCCACCAGCGCCAGCGCGAGCCCGAGACGCTGCTGCTGGCCCCCGGACAGGCGGCGGTAGGGAGTGCGACCGCACTCTGCGAGACCCAGGCGCTCGGAGAGCATGGCCGGGTCAAGGGGGTGCGCGTGCAGGCGCGCCACGTGGTCCAGCATCTCCGAGGCACGGACCCCGCTCCACGCGCCGCCGGACTGGAGCATGACGCCGATGCGGGGGAGCAGGGCGCGACGGTCGCCCTGGGGGTCGAGGCCCAGCACCCGGACCCGGCCGCGCTGGGGGCGCCTGAAGCCCTCGCAGGTCTCGAGGGTGGTCGTCTTGCCCGCGCCGTTGGGGCCCAGGACGGAGGTGATGGTGCCTCGCTCCACGACCAGTGAGAGGTCGTCGACGGCCACCTTCTCGCCATAGGTCATGGTGAGGCGGTCGATGACGACCGCAGGTTCAGCGGGGGGCACCGGGTCAGTCTAGGGATCGGTACGCAAGGAGCAGTCGCCACGGTCGTCGCTGAGAGCCTGCTCACACCAGGACGGGTTCTTAGGCCCCCCTTACTTGAAGCGGCCCCGGATTAAGCGCACGATGGCGTTGTGGAATTCGATCGGACGACGCCTCCGCCCAGTGGCGATGCGTCGACCCGTGAGCGGGTGGCCCGATCGATCCTGGAGAACGGACCCTCGACCGCCGCCCAGCTGGCGCAGCGTCTCGAGCTCACCCCGGCCGCCGTGCGGCGCCACCTCGACCACCTCCTGGCGGAGGGTGTCGTCGAGGCCCGCGACCAGAAGGTCTACGGCCACCGGGGCCGGGGCCGACCGGCCAAGGTCTTCGCGGTGACCGACGAGGGTCGGCGCCACTTCGCACAGAGCTACGACGACCTGGCCGCCCAGGCCCTCCGGTTCCTGCACGCCACCGGCGGGGACGCGGCGGTGCGGGAATTCGCCGAGCACCGCGCGACGTTCATCGAGAAGGACTACGCCGACGTGCTGGCCCGGGATCCGGGCCTCAGCCCCGCCGAGGCGTTGGCCCGGGTGTTCACCCGCGAGGGCTACGCGGCCAACGTGCGTACCCTCCCGGGGGGCGTCGCGGTCGACCAGCTCTGCCAGCAGCACTGCCCGGTCTCCCACGTCGCGCACGAGTTCCCACAGCTGTGCGAGGCGGAGACCCAGGCCATCGGCCGCGTCGTCGGCACCCACGTCCAACGACTTGCCACCATCGCCCACGGCGACGGCGTCTGCACCACAAGCATCCCGAAGAAGAAGGAAGGCTGAACATGACCTCCATCGAGGAGTTGAACCCGGAGCTCAAGGGCATCGGGAAGTACGAGTTCGGCTGGGCCGACCGCGACGACGCGGGCGCCGAGGCGCAGCGCGGCCTCAACGAGGCGGTCGTACGCGACATCTCGTCGAAGAAGTCGGAGCCCCAGTGGATGCTCGACATGCGGCTCAAGGGCCTGAAGCTCTTCGAGCGCAAGCCCATGCCGACCTGGGGTTCGGACCTCGACGGCATCGACTTCGAGAACATCAAGTACTTCGTGCGCTCGTCGGAGAAGCAGGCCCAGAGCTGGGAGGACCTGCCCGAGGACATCAAGAACACCTACGACCGGCTCGGCATCCCCGAGGCCGAGAAGCAGCGCCTCGTCGCCGGGGTCGCGGCTCAGTACGAGTCGGAGGTCGTCTACCACTCCATCCGTGAGGACCTGGAGGAGAAGGGCGTCATCTTCGTCGACACCGACACCGCGCTCAAGGAGCACGAGGAGCTCTTCAAGGAGTACTTCGGCACCGTCATCCCCACTGGTGACAACAAGTTCTCGGCCCTCAACACCTCGGTGTGGTCGGGCGGATCGTTCATCTACGTGCCCAAGGGCGTCCACGTGGACATCCCGCTGCAGGCCTACTTCCGGATCAACACCGAGAACATGGGCCAGTTCGAGCGCACGCTGATCATCGTCGACGAGGACGCCTACGTGCACTACGTCGAGGGCTGCACGGCGCCGATCTACTCGTCGGACTCGCTGCACTCCGCCGTCGTGGAGATCATCGTCAAGAAGGGCGGCCGCTGCCGCTACACGACGATCCAGAACTGGTCGAACAACGTCTACAACCTCGTCACCAAGCGCGCTGTCTGCGAGGCCGGCGCCACCATGGAGTGGGTCGACGGCAACATCGGCTCGAAGGTCACCATGAAGTACCCGGCCGTCTACCTGATGGGCGAGCACGCCAAGGGTGAGACCCTCTCGATCGCCTTCGCAGGCGAGGGCCAGCACCAGGACGCCGGCGCCAAGATGGTCCACGCCGCCCCCCACACCTCGTCCTCGATCCTGTCGAAGTCGGTGGCCCGTGGCGGTGGCCGCACCTCCTACCGTGGCCTGATCCAGGTCAACGAAGGCGCCCACGGCTCCAAGTCCAACGTGCTCTGCGACGCGCTGCTGGTCGACCAGATCAGCCGTTCCGACACCTACCCCTACGTCGACATCCGCGAGGACGACGTCTCGATGGGCCACGAGGCCAGCGTGTCGAAGGTCAGCGAGGACCAGCTCTTCTACCTCATGTCGCGCGGCATGGAGGAGGACGAGGCGATGGCGATGATCGTGCGCGGCTTCGTCGAGCCGATCGCCAAGGAGCTCCCGATGGAGTACGCGCTCGAGCTCAACCGGCTGATCGAGCTCCAGATGGAGGGTGCGGTCGGCTGACCGCCCCGTTCCACTGCGAGTCGATCACCACCGAAACGGAAAGAACTGACGTGACTGTTACTGACACTGCCCGCGAGTCGGTCTCCGCGGCGTTGGAGCAGGGCAAGGTGGAGTCCCACCTGCACCCGACGGGCTCCTACGACGTGGCGGACCACTCCCCCCCCACGGGCCGTGAGGAGATCTGGCGCTTCACCCCGCTCAAGCGGCTCAAGGGTCTCGCGGCGGACGCCACCTTCCACGCCTCGACGACCCAGGTGTCCCTCGAGGTGCCCGAGGGCGTACGCGTGGAGACGCTGTCCGGTTCCGAGGCGCAGGACCTGCGGGGCATCTCGGGCTACAAGCCGAGCACCCTGTTCGGCGCGCGGGTGCTGGCTGAGGTCGACGAGACGCTGCTCGTCGACGTGCCGGCTGAGGCTGAGATCGCCCAGCCCGTCGTGGTCGACCTGGTCGGCACCGACGCCGACACCACCGAGGCCGGCCACGTCGTGCTGCGGTTCGGCAACTTCTCCAAGGCCGTGGTGGTGCTGCGCCACACCGGCTCCGCAGCCCTCGCCCAGGTGGTCGAGGTGCGCGTGGGTGACTCCGCGCAGGTGTCGGTCGTCTCCCTGCAGGACTGGGCCGACGACGCCGTCCACCTGACCCACACCGAGGCCCTGGTGGGTCGCGACGCGCACTACAAGCACACCGCCATCACCTTCGGCGGCGACCTGGTGCGCATGGACGCCAACGTGCGTTACTCCGGGCCCGGAGGCACGGCGGAGATGCTCGGGCTCTACTTCGCCGACGAGGGTCAGCACATCGAGCACCGCCTCTTCGCCGACCACAACCAGCCGCGCACCCGCTCCAACGTGGTCTACAAGGGCGCCCTCCAGGGGACCGGTGCCCACACCGTGTGGATCGGCAACGTGCTGATCCGCAAGGAGGCCGAGGGCATCGAGACCTACGAGGAGAACCGCAACCTCATCCTCACCGACGGCACCCTGTGCGACTCGGTCCCCAACCTGGAGATCGAGACCGGCGAGATCGAGGGGGCCGGCCATGCCTCCGCCACCGCCCGCTTCGACGACGAGCAGCTCTTCTACCTGCGCTCGCGCGGCATCGAGGAGAAGGAGGCACAGCGCCTCGTCGTACACGGCTTCTTCAACGACCTCATCCGCAAGATCGACGTGCCGGCGATCGAGGACAAGCTGGTCGAGACGGTCGAGGCCGAGCTGGCCAAGAACGTCACGGGCGAGCTCGCCTGATGGCCTTCCAGCGCGCCTGCGGCCTCGACGAGTTCCGTGACGGCGAGGCTGTCGCGGTCCAGCTCGACGGCGTCGACGTCGCCGTCGCCCGTGACGGTGACGAGGTCTTCGCCCTGCAGGACCTCTGCTCCCACGGCCACGTGGCGCTGTCGGAGGGCGACGTGGAGAAGTGCACCATCGAGTGCTGGCTGCACGGCTCCGCCTTCGACCTGCGCAGCGGGAAGCCCCTGTCGCCGCCGGCCACCGAGCCCGTGTCGACCTTCCCGGCCGAGGTGCGCGGCGACGACGTCTACGTCGACGTGAGCACCACCCTCAACGGCGTCACGCCGTCCTGAACCACGACTTCCAGAGAAAGACGAGACACACAGATGAGCACGCTCGAGATCAAGGACCTGCACGTCACGGTGGAGACCGAGGACGGCGCCAAGGAGATCCTGAAGGGTGTCACGCTGACCATCAAGGACGGCGAGACCCACGCGATCATGGGGCCGAACGGCTCCGGCAAGTCCACGCTGGCCTACACGATCGCCGGCCACCCGAAGTACACCGTCACCGGCGGGGAGATCCTCCTCGACGGCGAGGACGTGCTGGAGATGTCGGTCGACGAGCGCGCTCGTGCGGGCCTCTTCCTCGCCATGCAGTACCCGGTCGAGATTCCCGGCGTCTCCGTGGCGAACTTCCTGCGCACCGCCCGCACCGCCATCGACGGCGAGGCGCCGAAGCTGCGCACGTGGGTCAAGGAGGTCAACGCCGCGATGGAGGCCAACGGCCTGGACGCGACCTTCTCCCAGCGCTCGGTCAACGAGGGCTTCTCCGGTGGTGAGAAGAAGCGCCACGAGATCGCCCAGCTGGGTCTGCTCAACCCGAAGGTGGCGGTGCTGGACGAGACTGACTCCGGCCTGGACATCGACGCCCTCAAGGTCGTCTCCGAGGGCGTCAACCGGTTCGCTGCCAACGGCGACAAGGGTGTCCTGCTGATCACGCACTACACGCGGATCCTGCGCTACATCAAGCCTGACTTCGTCCACGTCTTCGTCAACGGTCGGATCGCCGAGCAGGGTGGGCCCGAGCTGGCCGACCAGCTCGAGGCCGAGGGCTACGACAAGTACATCAAGGCCGCGGTCTGAGCATGACTGCACTCGAGGGCCTGCTGCCGGACCTGGAGGTCATCCGCAAGGACTTCCCGATCCTCGAACGCACCCTGCCCGGTGACCGGCGGCTGGTCTACCTCGACAGCGCGAACACCTCGCAGAAGCCACAGGTCGTGATCGACACCATGGTCGACCACCTGGAGCGGCACAACGCCAACATCGCGCGCGCGATGCACGTGCTGGGGGCGGAGTCGACGGAGGCCTTCGAGGGCGCCCGCGACCGGGTGGCGTCGTTCATCAACGCTCCCTCCCGCGACGAGGTCGTCTTCACCAAGAACGCCTCGGAGGCACTCAACCTGGTGGCCCAGACGCTCTCCGGCGCGGGGCCGCTGCAGATCGGCGAGGGCGACGAGATCGTCATCACCGAGATGGAGCACCACTCCAACATCGTGCCGTGGCAGATGTTGGCCGAGCGGACCGGTGCCACCCTGCGGTGGTTCGGGTTGACCGACGACGGTCGGCTGGACCTCTCCGACATCGACGACCTGCTGAACGAGCGCACCAAGGTCGTGTCGTTTACCTGGGTCTCCAACATGCTCGGCACCATCAACCCGGTGGCCGAGATCGCCGCACGCGCCAAGAGCGTCGGCGCGTTGGTCGTGGTGGACGCCTCGCAGGCGGCGCCGCAGCTCCCGGTCGACGTGCAGACCTGCGGTGCGGACCTGGTCGCGTTCACGGGTCACAAGGTGGTCGGTCCGACCGGCATCGGCGTCCTGTGGGGACGCCGGGAGGTGCTCGACCAGCTGCCGCCCTTCCTCGGCGGCGGGGAGATGATCGCGACCGTCTCGATGGAGCGCTCCACCTACGCCCCGATCCCGCACAAGTTCGAGGCCGGCACCCCGCCGATCGTCGAGGCCGTCGGGCTCGGTGCCGCCGTGGACTACCTCGCGGCGGTGGGGATGGAGGCCATCCACGCGCACGAGCAGGCGATCACGGCGTACGCCCTCGAGGGCCTGCAGTCGGTACCCGGCCTGCAGGTGCTCGGCCCGCTCGAGGCCACGGCCCGTGGCGGCGCCATCTCGTTTGAGCTCGACGGTGTGCACCCCCACGACGTGGCGCAGGTGCTCGACACGCTCGGCATCGCGGTGCGAGCCGGACACCACTGCGCCAAGCCGGCGCACGCCCGCTACGGCGTGCAGAGCTCGACGCGCATGTCGTCCTACCTCTACACCGAGCCGTCGGAGATCGACGCGCTGGTCGAGGGCCTGAACTACACCCGTTCCTACTTCAAGGTGGGTTGACCGTGTCTGCTGAACTCGACGCCCTCTACCAGGAAATCATCCTGGACCACTACAAGAACCCGCTCCACGCCGGCCTGCGAGAGCCGTTCGGCGCAGAGGTGCACCACGTCAACCCGACCTGCGGTGACGAGATCACCCTGCGCGTCCAGGTCGAGGGGGACACCGTCGCCGACGTGTCGTACCACGCAGAGGGCTGTTCGATCTCCCAGGCATCGGCCTCGGTGATGAGCGACCTCGTGATCGGCAAGCGGGTCGACGAGGCGATGGAGCTGCACACCGAGTTCCTCACCCTCATGCAGGGCAAGGGACTCGTGACCCCCGACGAGGAGGTGCTGGAGGACGGCATCGCCTTCGCCGGGGTGGCCAAGTTCCCGGCGCGCGTCAAGTGTGCGCTACTGGGATGGATGGCCTGGAAGGACGCCACCGCGAAGGTGCTCGGCACCGACGTCATCGAGGAGAACGCATGAGCCAGCACACGCACGACCACGACCACGCCGGGCACGACCACGCCGGGCACGACCACGCCGGGCACGACCACGCCGGGCACGACCACGCCGGGCACGGTCACGGCCACGGGCACGGCCACCACGACGACCTGCCCAAGGTCAACCTGGCGGCCGCCTCGTCGAGTGCCTCGTCGGTGGCCGTCGAGGACGTCACCGAGGCCATGAAGGACGTGGTCGACCCCGAGCTCGGGATCAACGTCGTCGACCTGGGGCTCGTCTACGGGATCCATGTCGACGAGGAGTCCAACGCCGTCATCGACATGACGTTGACCTCGGCAGCCTGCCCGCTCACCGACGTGATCCAGGACCAGACGCAGATGGCGCTCGAGGGCCTCGTCAACGACGTCGCGATCAACTGGGTCTGGATGCCGCCGTGGGGCCCGGACAAGATCACCGACGACGGACGCGAGCAGCTGCGCGCCCTCGGCTTCAACGTCTGAGCCCGGGCAGTGGGCCAGCACGACGCGGGAGGACGGCTCACCTACGTCCTCGTCGACGGTGAGAACATCGACGCCACCCTGGGCAACTCCATCCTCGGGCGCCGACCGCGCCCCGAGGAGAGACCGCGCTGGGACCGTGTCCTGGAGTGGGCCGAGCAGGCCTTCGAGCAGGAGGCGCGGGGACTGTTCTTCCTCGCCGTCAACGACGACCTGCCGATGCCGTTCATCCAGGCGCTGACCGCCATCGGGTTCCGCCCGGTGCCCCTGCGCGGTGAGGGCAAGGTCGTCGACACGGCCATCCAGCGCACGGCCGAGGCGATCGCCGCCCGGGAGGCGGACGTCGCGCTGGTGAGCCACGACGGAGACTTCCTGCCCCAGGTGCGTCAGCTGTGCGACGGCACCCGGCACGTGGCCCTGGTGGGCTTCGGGGAGTTCGTCAACGCCGGGTTCCGGGGGCTCCCTGGCCTGCGGGTCGTCGACATGGAGCACGACGTGCGCGCGTTCAACTCGCCGCTGCCCCGGATCAGGATCATCGGGATCGACGAGTTCGACCCGCTGGAGTTCCTCTGAGCCGGAACGTGATGGTCCCCGCCGGGCGTTTCGCCCGGTGGGTCAGCAACTTCGTGACGGCGCACGGTGCCACCTTCCACAGCGCGGGTCCAGGGCTGGAAGGTAGGGCCGAGGACGGGTCCTGGTTCCGGGCCTCACTGCCCTTCGGCACTGTCTATGACGGGCCGGCCGAGGTGAGCGACTTCCTGGACGCGTGGACGGCACCCGCCGACTGGGGTCTTCTCCTGGCCCGTCGCGGGGGATACGCGGTGGCACGCCTGCACGGTGAGCGGATCGTCTCCTCCAAGGTGGGGCAGCGCCACGTGCAAGGGCGTACGAAGGCCGGCGGTCAGAGCCAGCAGCGTTTTGCCCGCAGGCGTGACAACCAGGCACGGGTCGCGTGGCAGGCCGCAGCGGAGCACGCCGGTACGCACCTGGCGGGTCTGCGTGGCCCGCTGACCGTCGGGGGCGACCACGCCGGCGTCGTGGCGGTCGTCGAGATGGCGGGCCTGGAGGACCTGCCCCAGCACTGGATCTCCGACGTGCCGGGGACGCCGCGCCGAGCCTCCCTGGAGGCAGCCGTCGGCGACGCGCTCAGCCTGGCCGTCGAGGTCCACAACTCCTGACGTCATCGGCCAGGGGTCTCACCATCCCTCGAGCACGAGCGCCGGCGCGCCCGGTGCAGGAGCACGCCAGTGCCGTCGGGCCAGCCTCTCGACCACGCCGGGCGCCGCGCCCGTTGTGAGGACCTCCACACGACCGTGGTGCTCGACCGCCACCAAGTGCAGGACGGCAGTGCCGATCCCACGGCGCTGCCAGACCTCGTCCAGCTCGAGGCGCTCCACGGTCGCGACGGCTCCGGACGTGACGTCGAGGTCGAGCCGGCCCACGGGGTGGGAGTCGACCAGCACCTCCCGTCTCCCGCGCTCGTCGCCGGGGGAGAGGGTGAGTCGCGTCCCCCACAGGGGGTCGTGACCCCAGTTGCGCAGCGCATGGCGCCAGCGGCTGCCGGCGACGTCGCCGCGCGGCCACTGTGCGCGGTGACGCCGGACGAAGCCCGTCACCCTGCGGACGTGCGCCCACTCAGACGCTGTCCACTCCTCCAGGGGCATCTCGAGGAGCTCAGACGTCCGCATGCCGGCCAGCTGTCCCACGCTCCACCTGTCTCCAGGTCGACGGGTTCCGACGGCCGCCGACTCGGCGGTGGTGTGCCACTCCTCGATCTCGGCGGCGGAGCAGTTGACGACCCGCTGCCAGTGGGCGAGGAGGTCAGCGGAAGCCTGCACGCCACCGATGGTAGCCACGCGGCAATTCCGGCCCCGGGGTGCGGACTTCTGCCACGATGGCCCCATGTGGCAACCGGAGCCGGGGTGGGAGCGTCTGCCCACCGGCCCTTCCAGTGTGGGGGCGTGGGCGGCCGACATCGGCGGGCATCGGGTCGTCGTCAAACGCTTCGAGCGACCCGGACCTCACGACGCCACCGTGCTCGACGACCCCGGCCACCCTGCCTACTGGCGCCGTGACGTCGACGTGGCTGCCTCGGGGGCGGTCGAGCACACCCCGGGTCTGCGTGGCCTGCCCGCGGTCGAGGTCGAGGAGGATGCCGACGGGGCGACGGTCGTGACGCCCTGGGTCGACGAGGTCGCCCACGACGGGCTCTGCCTGGCCCGGGGCCTCGGACGGTTTGCGACGGCCACGGTTCCCCGGGTGGACTGGTTGGCGCGCAGCCAGTTCGCGTTGCGGGTAGGGGAGGTGGAGAGGCGCGGCGGCTGGGCGACGTTGGCGCGCACTCCGGTCGCGGACCTGGCCGACGCGGTGTGGCGCCGACGAGGGCAGGTCGTGGCGCGCCTCACCGAGCTGCCCTGGGTGCTCCAGCACGGCGACCCCGTGCCGGCCAACCTGCGAGGGAGGCAGGACGACACCATCCTTGCCATCGACTGGTCCTCGCTCGGCGTGGGGCCGGCCGGCGCCGACCTCGGATATCTGGCCCTCAGCGTGCCCGAGGACCTGGAGGACCTGCTCTCCGCCTACCTCGACGGTCTGGGGCACCGGGACGACGCGGTCCCCGGGGCAGGACGGGGCGACGTCGCCTTCGCCGCGCGGGCCGTCGTGACCTACACCGTGCTCACCCGGGCCGACTGGGCCCTGGCCCGCGTGGCCGGCGGCGAAGGTGCCCTGGCCGGCAAGTTCCGGCACCCCAGCGTGGCGCCCTACATCCGGGCCATGCAGCGCCACCTTCCCCACGTGGTCGCGGTGGCCCAGGGAGGCTGAGCGCCTGGATGTCAGAGCTGGTTGGCGGCGAACGTGTCGCAGGCTCCGAGGTCGCCGCGCTCGTAACCGGTCATGAACCAGCGCATGCGCTGCTCGGAGGATCCGTGGGTCCAGCCGTCCGAGTCCACCCGGCCGCCCGAGCGCTGCTGGATCCGGTCGTCGCCCACGGCCTTCGCCGAGTCGAGCGCCTCCTCGATGTCACCCCGGTCGAGCTCGGCGAAGATCGCCACCCCCTCGACGTCGCTGGTGCCCTCGGCCGCGCGGGTCCACATCCCTGCGTAGCAGTCGGCCTGCAGCTCGAGGCGGACCGCGTCGCTCTGCGGCCCCTGCTGCGTGCGTACCTTCCCCATCGTGCCGAGCAGGTTCTGGACGTGGTGGCCGTACTCGTGCGCGAGGACGTACGGCTCCACGAAGTCACCGCCGTTGCCGCCCAGTTGCTTCTCCAGGACGTCGGAGAAGAAGGAGTCGTCCAGGTAGATGCCCTGGTCGGCGGGGCAGTAGAACGGACCGACCTGGCTGGATGCCTGGCCACACCCGGTGCCCACCCCGCCGGTGAAGGTGGTCATGCTCGCGGGACGGAAGCGCGCCCCGCCGCGAGTGAAGACGTCGCTCCAGTACTGGAAGAGCGAGTTCTCCACCGCGACCCGCGCGCAGTCCACGTCCTCGTTGGCGTCCTCGCCGGTCTCGCAGTGGTCGTAGCGGCCCGAGTCGGTCATCCGCGAGGTGTCCGCGCCGGCGCCCTGGTCGATCATGCCTCCGGGGGCGCCCAGCCCACCACCGCCACCGTCGTTGCCCAGGCAGCTGACGAGCACCACGAGGAGCACGATCAGCAGGGTGCCGAAGCCACCGCCCGCCGCCACGCCACCGGGGATGGGAAGTCCACCGCGACCTCCGCCGCCGAGTCCGCCGGAACGACCTCGATCCGCCACTCGTCCGGTGTCCAGACGTGCCCTCGGGTTGAACCGCATCGCCGTCGACCTCCTCGCAGGTTCGCCGATGGGGTCAGTACCCCGTGACCTCCGTACACTAACCACGCGATGATCACTGCCCAACAGCTCGAGGTGCGCGCGGGTGCGCGACTCCTCATGGAGAACGTCAGCTTCCGCGTCGCCGCGGGGGACAAAGTGGGTCTCGTGGGGCGCAACGGTGCCGGCAAGACCACGATGACAAAGGTGCTGGCGGGGGAGGCCCTCCCGGCGTCGGGAGAGGTGGTCCGCGGCGGCGAGGTCGGCTACCTGCCGCAGGACCCGCGTACGGGCGACCCGGAGGTGATCGCCAGCGACCGCATCCTGTCGGCCCGAGGCCTCGACGACGTCGTACGTCGCATGCGCCGCGCCGAGGAGGAGATGGGCAGCGACGACCCGGACGTGCGCGAGAAGGCGATGCGGCGCTATGCGCGCGCCGACGACGACCTGCACGCCAACGGCGGTTATGCCGCCCAGTCCGAGGCGGCGACGATCGCCAGCAGCCTCGGCATCGAGGAGCGCATCCTCAACCAGCCGCTGAAGACCCTCTCCGGTGGTCAGCGACGCCGCATCGAGCTGGCCCGGATCCTCTTCTCGGGCGCCGAGACGCTGATCCTCGACGAGCCCACCAACCACCTCGACGCCGACTCGATCGTGTGGCTGCGTGAGTTCCTCAAGAACCACAAGGGCGGCTTCATCGTGATCAGCCACGACAACGCACTGATGGAGCAGGTCGTCAACAAGGTGCTCCACCTCGACGCCAACCGCGCCACCATCGACGTCTACAACATGGGCTGGAAGCAGTACCTCACCCAGCGCGAGACCGACGAACGGCGTCGGCGTCGTGAGCGCCAGAACGCCGAGTCGAAGGCCAAGGTCCTCACCGACCAGGCCAACCGGATGCGCGCCAAGGCGTCCAAGGCCTCCGCGGCCCAGTCGATGCTCAAGCGTGCCGACAAGATGGTCGCCAACCTGGAGAGCGAGCGCCAGCAGGACAAGGTCGCCGCCATCAAGTTTCCGGCCCCCGCGCCGTGCGGCAAGACCCCCCTCATGGCCGAGGGGCTCTCGCGGTCCTACGGTGCGCTCGAGATCTTCACCGGCGTCGACCTGGCCATCGACCGCGGTTCGCGTGTGGTCATCCTCGGGCTCAACGGCGCCGGCAAGACCACGATGCTGCGACTCCTGGCGGGGGTCGACGAGCCCAACAGCGGCAAGGTCCTGCCGGGCCACGGCCTGAAGGTCGGTTACTACGCCCAGGAGCACGAGACCCTCGACACCGAGCGCACGGTGCTGGAGAACATGCAGAGCGCCGCTCCGCAGCTCACCGACACCGAGGCCCGCTCGGTGCTGGGGTCGTTCCTCTTCTCCGGCGACGACGCGCACAAGCCGGCCAAGGTGCTCTCCGGCGGGGAGAAGACCCGACTCGCCCTGGCGAGCCTGGTCGTCTCGAGCGCCAACGTGCTGCTCCTCGACGAGCCGACCAACAACCTCGACCCCGCGTCGCGCCAGGAAGTGCTGGCCGCCATCCGGACGTACGAGGGAGCGATCGTGCTGGTGACCCACGACGAGGGGGCCGTGCACGCGCTCGAGCCGGACCGGGTGCTGCTCCTGCCCGACGGCGACGAGGACCTGTGGAGTGACGACTACGCCGAGCTGGTCTCGCTGGCCTGAGTGCCGCGCCTTGCTACCGGTGAGTAGTTCCGCGGCCTAGGATGCCGTGCATGACTCCTGAGGAACTCTCCGCCGTCGGTCTCCGCTACGAGGTCGAGGGGCCGGTCGCCACGATCACCCTGTCCCGTCCCGAGGTGCGCAACGCCCAGACCCCCGCGATGTGGCGAGCCCTGGCCGGTCTCGGTGCCGCCATTCCGGACGAGGTCCGCGTCGTGGTCGTCCAGGGGGAGGGCGAGCACTTCTCCAGCGGCCTCGACCGCAGCGTGCTCGACCCGCGCGGCAACGCGGCCGGTGGAGAGTCCGTGCTCGCCCTGCTGGCCGGATCCGACGAGGCGATGGCGGACACCATCGGCGAGTACCAGGAGGGGTTCACCTTCCTGCGGGACTCGCGGTTCGTCTCCGTCGCCAAGGTGCGCGGCTACGCGGTGGGCGCCGGCTTCCAGCTGGCACTCTCCTGCGACGTGCGGATGGTTTCCACCGACGCCCGCTTCTCCATGAAGGAGTCGGCACTGGGCCTCGTGCCCGACCTCACGGGAACAAAACCCCTGGTGGAGGCAGTTGGCTACAGCAGGGCGCTGGAGATCTGCGCCACCGCACGCATGGTGGAGGCTGACGAGGCCGTGAGGATCGGGCTCGCCCTCAGCGCCCACGGTGCGGACGAGCTGGACGAGGCGGTGAACCGGATGGCGCAGACGCTGGTCGGCACCATGCCGGACGTCCTCTCCGAGACCAAGACCCTGCTCCAGGGGGCCGCCGACCGGTCGCTCGACGACCAGCGTCGGCTGGAGCGCGAGGCCCAGACCCGCCGCTTCCGAGCAGTGGCAGCCGCCATGGGCGGCTGAGAGGAGATGCCATGTCG
Organism: Nocardioides malaquae; assembly: GCF_015070385.1. Lineage (GTDB taxonomy): Bacteria > Actinomycetota > Actinomycetes > Propionibacteriales > Nocardioidaceae > Nocardioides > Nocardioides malaquae. The sequence continues at coordinate 163,018 of NZ_JADCSA010000005.1, forward strand.
ATGACGGGACGCGGCGGGGGACCCGCCATGCGCCACCTGAGGGCTGACCGGACCGTCGTCGACGCCCGGGTGGAGCGACGCACGCTGCGCCGCGTCCTGTCGTTCGCCCGACCGCACCGCCGGTTGATCGCGGTCTTCCTCGCCGTCACCGTCCTCGACGCAGCCCTGGTCGCGGTCCCGCCCCTTCTGCTCCAGCGCATCATCGATGACGGGGTCGCCACGGGCGACGTGGGGCTGGTCGTCTGGTTGTCGGCAGGGGTGGCGCTCGTCGCCGCTCTCGGTGCGACGTTCACCGTGGTCAACGGCTGGTTCTCCAGCCGCATCGGTGAGGGACTCATCTTCGACCTGCGGACGCAGGTCTTCGGCCACGTCCAACGTCAGTCGCTCGCCTTCTTCACGCGGACGCAGACCGGCGCGTTGGTGAGTCGCCTCAACAACGACGTGATCGGCGCCCAGCGCGCCTTCACCTCGACGTTGCAGGGCACTGTCTCCAACCTGGTGTCGGCCGTGGTCGTGGGGGCCACCATGGTCTTCCTCAGCTGGCAGGTGACCCTGCTCTGCCTGCTCCTCTTTCCCCTGCTGCTGCTCGCCTCACGCTGGGTGGGCAACCGGTTGGCAGGTCTCACTCGAGCCCAGATGGACGGCAACGCCCACCTGGGCAACGCCATGACGGAGCGGTTCAACGTCGGTGGAGCGATGCTGCTCAAGCTCTTCGGCCGTCGCGACGAGGAGGACCAGCGCTACGCCGAGAAGGCCGCTGTGGTGCGCGACCTCGGCATCCGCATCTCCTTGCTGACTCGCATCTTCATGGCCGCGATGGGACTCGTGCCCGCCCTGGCGACCGCCCTGGTCTACGGACTCGGCGGGGTGATGGCCATCCGCGGCGATCTGTCGGTGGGCACGGTGGTGGCCCTGGGCATCCTGCTCACCCGTCTGCTGGGTCCCTTGCAGGCGCTCTCGAACGTGCGCATCGACATCATGACCGCACTGGTCTCCTTCGACCGGGTCTTCGAGGTCCTCGACCTGCCCTCACCGATCCAGGAGAAGCCCGGTGCCGTGGCGTTGCCGGCATCGAGCTCGCGCCTGGAGTTCCGCGACGTCCACTTCAGCTATCCGCGGGCCGAGGACGTCTCTCTGGCCTCCTTGGAGGGCCTGGCGCGCACCGAGAGTCGGGACAACGGCGAGGTGCTGCACGGCGTCTCGTTCGTCGCCGAGCCCGGGCAGATGATCGCGCTCGTGGGCCCCTCGGGGGCCGGCAAGTCCACCATGACCCACCTGGTGGCGCGCCTCTACGACGTGGACTCCGGGGCCGTGCTGGTGGGCGGTGAGGACGTCCGAGACGTCCAGCTCGAGTCGCTCGAGGCCGTCGTCGGCTACGTCACGCAGGACGCGCACATGTTCCACGACACCATCAGGGCCAACCTCGTGTACGCCCGCCCCGACGCCGGAGAGGCCGACGTCTGGAAGGCCCTGGAGGCCGCGCACGTCGCCGACCTGGTGCGGTCGCTGCCCGACGGCCTCGACACCGTGGTGGGCGATCGCGGCTACCGGCTGTCCGGTGGTGAGCGCCAACGTCTCGCCATCGCCCGGCTGCTCCTCAAGGCGCCCGCAGTGGTGGTGCTCGACGAGGCCACCGCGCACCTCGACAGCGAGTCGGAGGCGGCTGTCCAGCGCGCCCTGGACAGCGCGCTCGAGGGGCGAACCTCGCTGGTCATCGCCCACCGCCTGTCCACGGTCCGCAACGCCGACCAGATCCTGGTGCTGGAGCAGGGGCAGGTCGTCGAGCGAGGCACCCACACCGAGCTCATCGTGGCCGGGGGGCTCTACGCCGACCTGCACCGGACCCAGTTCCTCGGGGCGGAGCGCGAGGTCGCCACCGAGGGAGTCACCGCGACAGGCTGACGCGCGCCGGGTCCCTGGGGTGGCCCCATGGACCTCCACCTGCGTGACCGCGTCTTCCTGCTCACGGGTGCCAGCCTGGGCCTCGGCCGGACCACCGCACGCTCCTTGGTCGAGGAGGGCGCCCGGGTGGTGGTCTCGGGTCGCGGTGCCGCCGCGTTGGACGATCTGGCCCACGAGCTCGGGACCGACCGGGCCGCGACGGTGACCGGCGACAACGCCGACCCCCTCACCACCCGCAGGATGCTCGAGGTGGCCGAGTCCCGGTGGGGTCGGGTCGACGGCGTGCTCGTCAGCGTGGAGAGGACGAAGGCACCACTGACCGGTCTGGGCATCTCCAACGGGCTGCGGCCCCGGCCTGGCCATGGTGGCCAAGGAGATGGCCGACGAGTGGGGTCCGCGTGGGATCCGGGTGCTGAGTCTCCTGCCGGGCCGGATCGACACCGACCGCGTGCAGCAGCTCGACGCGAGCACGGGTGACGCCGCCGCGGCGCGGGAGAGGGTGTCGGCAGCCATTCCGCTGCGTCGCTACGACCGGCCCGAGGAGTTCGGCGACGTCGCGGCCTTCATGCTCTCGCCGCGGGCCTCATTCGTGAACGGCGTCGCCCTCGCGGTCGACGGCGGCCTCCTGCGCAGCCTCTGACCGTCCCTCTTCCTCCGACCGTCGGTCCGCCTCAGACCGGCTAGCCGCCTGCGTCTCGGCCCGCCGGTCGCGCCACTCGTCGTAGAGCAGGTAGAAGAAGCCGAAGATGGCCAGGGCACCGAAGAACCACCACTGGAGTCCGTAGAAGAAGTGGGGTCCCTCGTCGAGCTCCGGCTCGTCGGGCAGCGTCAGGGGTGTGGCGGCTTCGGGGGACTCCTCGACGAGCTCCACGAAGCCGCCCAGGGTGTCACGACCGAGGGCCTCGCCGATCTCGACGCTGGAGATGGCCCGGGTGCCGCGGTCGCTCACCCGGGCGGCGTCGCCCGTGGCGTCGGCACGCACCCGACCCAGCACCTCGACCTGCCCGGTCGGCGGGGCGGGGACGTCGTCGGGGATCTCGCCGCGGTTCGCGGTCTGCCACCAGCCCCGGTCCACCAGCAGGGTGGCCCCGCTCTCCAGCTGCAGGGGCACGACCACCTGCACGCCGGAGGCGCTGCGGTGGGTGCGGTAGCGCACGAAGACCGTCTCGTCGGCGGCGTAGGTGCCGGTCGCGCGCACCAGGCTCCACTCCTCGTCGGCCTCGACCGCCTCGCCCACGGACAGGACGGACTCGGCGTCGACGGGATCCTGACGGTCGTTGCGCTCGATGATCGCGTTGCGCTCCCGGCGGTCCTCCAGCCGGTCGAACTGCCACTGCCCCAGCTCCCAGGCGAGCCAGGAGAGGAGGGCCACGGCCACAAGGAAGAAACCCCACCTCTTGCTGACGAGGAAGCCAAGACGTTGCACGCCCCGAGGCTATCCGTCTGGCCCAACGCCGCCACCGGGAGCCTATGCTGGGCAGATGATCGCGCTGCGGGACCGCCACGGGCGGACAGCGACCGACCTGCGGGTGTCGCTGACTGATCTCTGCAACCTGCGGTGCACCTACTGCATGCCAGCCGAAGGCCTGGCCTGGATGCCGCGGGAGGAGCAGCTCACCGACGACGAGGTCGTGCGTCTCGTACGCCTCGGGGTGGATCGGCTGGGCATCCGTGAGGTGCGCTTCACCGGGGGTGAACCCCTGCTCCGGCGAGGGTTGGTGGACATCGTGCGGCGGTGCGCCCACGACAGCGCGGCCGAGTTCTCGTTGACCACCAACGGCATCGGGCTCGCCCGGCAGGCCCAGGCCCTGGCTGAGGCGGGACTCACCCGGGTGAACGTGAGCCTCGACACCGTGCGCCGGGAGACCTTCCGCGCCCTGACCCTGCGGGACCGTCTGGACGACGTCGTCGCCGGCCTGGCCGCCGCCGCGCAGGCGGGACTCGCCCCGGTGAAGATCAACGCCGTCCTCGTGCGTGGCGTCAACGACGACCAGGCCTCCGAGCTGCTGTCCTGGTGCCTGGAGCGCGACTACCACCTGCGCTTCATCGAGCAGATGCCTCTCGACGCCCAGCAGGGCTGGCGTCGCAGCGAGATGGTCACCGCGGCCGAGATCCGGGAACGTCTGTCGCTCACCCACGTACTGACGCCGGCGCCGGGCGAGCGGGGGAGCGCCCCGGCCGACCTGTGGACGGTCGACGGGGGCCCGGGGACGGTGGGTGTGATCGCCTCGGTCACCGAACCCTTCTGCGGGGCCTGTGACCGCGTCCGGCTGACTGCCGACGGCCAGGTGCGCAACTGCCTCTTCAGCACCACGGAGTCTGACCTGCGGAGCGCGTTGCGCTCGGGTGCCGACGACGCACGGATCGCCGAGCTGTGGGCCGCCGCGGTCGCCTCCAAGCTGCCGGGTCACGGGATCAACGACCCGACGTTCCTCCAGCCGCCGCGCCCGATGTCGGCCATCGGCGGCTGACCCGCCGCGAGCGCGGCCCCGGGCCTCAGGGGTGGACGACGACGTCCTTGAGGAAGCCCCGGGCGCGCAGGAAGTCGCCCAGGGAAGTGACGTGCTCGGGACAGGCGAGCCACGTCTTGCGCCGCTCGGGCGTGTGGATCTTCGGGTTGTTCCACAAAAGGGCGTGGGCTGCGGGCGCCGTGCAGCTCTTGGCCGAGCACGTGTCCACGTCGGGGCCGTCGCTGGGGTGGATCATTCAGGTTCCTCGCTCTCGGTCTGGTCGGGGCCGCTGAGCGACGGCCGGTCCCCGGGGCCCTCGAGCTGCGGGTCGGTGATCACGCGGCCCAGGGACTGGTCCTCGCTGCGGAGGTCGACCGCGTTGGCCATGACGACGGCGACGTAGGGCAGGAAGACGGCACCCGCCATCAGCACCCAGCGCAGGACGCCGGGGCCCACGGCGACGGCCGCGCCGAAGCAGACGACGCGGACCGTCATGGACACGAGGTAGTTGCGGATCCGACCGTCACGCTCCTCGCCGCGCCGGGTCCGGGCGGTGGTGATGCGGACCGCCTCGGTGTCCCGAGACCTGCTGCGTGCCATGCCCTCCAGCATACGTGCGGGCCGTGGGGCGAGGTCTTTTCGCGTACCCCGGAGTAATGGTTACGGTCGGGACGCGTGACTGTCCACGACACTTCCCAGTCCCCCCGTTCGGTCCTCGTGACCGGAGGCAACCGCGGCATCGGCCGCGCGATCGCCGAGGCGTTCCTCGCCCAGGGCGACAAGGTCGCCGTCACCACCCGCACCGGCGGTGCGCCCACCGGCGCGCTGGACGTCCGGTGCGACGTGACCGACCCGGCGGCCGTCGAGGCTGCCTTCAAGGACGCCGAGGAGGCGCACGGACCGGTCGAGGTGCTCGTGGCCAACGCCGGCGTCACCGCCGACACGTTGCTGCTGCGCATGAGCGAGGACGACTGGCGCTCGGTCATCGACACCAACCTCACGGGCACGTTCCACCTGGCCCGCCGCGGCGCCAAGCAGATGCTGCGCCTGCGTCGCGGGCGCATCATCCTGATCTCCTCGGTCGTGGGACTGCTGGGCTCGGCCGGCCAGGTGAACTACGCGGCCTCCAAGGCGGGCCTGGTCGGAATGGCTCGTTCGATGGCCCGGGAGCTCGGCAGCCGCGGCATCACGACCAACGTCGTGGCGCCCGGCTTCATCGACACCGACATGACCGCGGCGCTCAGCGACGCCCAGCGCGCCGCCATCACGGCCCAGGTGCCGCTGGCGCGCTACGGCGACCCGCACGAGGTCGCCCACGCCGTGACCTGGCTGGCCTCGCCGGGCGCGGCCTACGTCACCGGTGCCGTGATCCCGGTCGACGGCGGCCTCGGCATGGGCCACTGACCCACCCTCCGCACCCCACACCTTCCGCACGAGAGAAGCAGGTATCAGCCATGGGCATTCTGGACGGCCGCACGATCCTCGTTGCCGGCGTGACGATGGAGTCCTCCATCGGGTTCGCCACCGCACGCGTCGCCCAGGAGCAGGGGGCCACGGTCCTCATCTCCAACTTCGGTCGCGCACTGGGCATCACCCGCCGCATCGCCGGCCGCCTCCCGGTGACACCCCCCGTGCTGGAGCTCGACGTCACCGACGACGACCACCTCGCCGGCCTCGCCGACCAGGTGCGCGAGCACGCCGACCACCTGGACGGCGTGGTGCACTCGATCGCCTACGGCAACCCCGAGACGTTGCTGGGTGGCCGGTTCCTGGAGGGCCCGTGGGACGACGTGTCCCAGGCCGTCCAGGTGTCGGCCTACTCCCTGAAGTCGTTGGTGACGGCGTGCCGCCCCCTGATGTCGTCCGGTGGCTCCATCGTCGGCCTCACCTTCGACGCCACCCAGGCCTGGCCCGCCTACGACTGGATGGGCGTGGCCAAGGCGGGCCTGGAGTCCGCCTCGCGCTACCTGGCCCGCGACCTGGGCCCGGACGGTATTCGCTGCAACCTGGTGGCCGCCGGCCCGCTGAAGACCCTCGCGGCCAAGGCGATCCCGGGGTTCGAGGACCTGGAGAGCGCCTGGAAGGACCGCGCACCGTTGGGCTGGGACGAGACTGACCACGACCCCACGGCGCGGGCGGTCGTCGCCCTGCTCTCCGACTTCTTCCCCGCCACGACCGGAGAGATCGTGCACGTCGACGGCGGTTTCCACTCCCAGGGACTCTGATGGGAGCGTCGATCCGCTCGTGCCTGCGGCACGGCGTGGAAGAATGGCCGCCGTGAGTCCGGGTCCGCGTCGGCTGGTGGTCATGCGGCACGCGACGGCCGAGGCCGTGGCGGCCTCGGACGTCGAGCGCCCGTTGACCGACCGGGGCCGGGCAGACGCCGAGGCCGCGGGCGCCTGGCTGCACCAGCACGGCGTCGTGCCCGACCACGCGATCGTCTCCCCGGCCGTACGCACGCGCGAGACGTGGGCGGCGATGGTGCGGGCCACAGGCTGGACCGCACCGCCGGACCTGGAGCCCGCGCTCGTGCACGCCGGGGTGGAGGCCGCGCTCGACCTGCTCCGCCTCGTGCCCGACGACGCGAGGGTCGTGGTCCTCGTGGGGCACAACCCCACGGTGAGCCAGGTCGCCAACCTCCTGCAGGACGGAGCGGGGAAGCGTGAGGCCGCCCTGTCGATGGCTCGTGGTCACCCTCCGGCCGCCTTCGCGCTCTTCGACGTGACCGTGGAGTGGAGTCGCCTGTCGTGGGGCGACGGGCGACTGGCAGCCTTCCGGGTGCCGGACGACTGACGCGCGGCCCCGGGGGTGGCGGGACGTCAGACCGGGGGAGCCGGGGTCGTGAGGCCCGCCTCGGCGTCGGCCACCTCGATCTCCTCGCGGGAGATGCCGAGCAGGTAGAGGATCGTGTCCAGGTAGGGCACGTTGACGGCCGTGTCGGCGGCGTCGCGCACCACGGGCTTGGCGTTGTAGGCCACCCCCAGGCCGGCGACGCTGAGCATGTCGAGGTCGTTGGCGCCGTCGCCGATCGCGATCACGGCCTCCAGGGGCACGCCCAGAGTCGCGGCGAACTCCTGCAACGCCTCGGCCTTGCCGGCGCGGTCGACGACGTCACCGACGATGCGGCCGGTGAGGTGGCCGTCCACGATCTCGAGCTCGTTGGCCCGGGCGAAGTCGATGTCCAGGTCCGCCGCAAGCCGGTCGGTGACCTGGCTGAAGCCACCCGACACGATCGCGAAGCGGTAGCCCAGCCGCCGCAGCGTGCGCACCAACGTACGAGCGCCGGGGTTGAGCTGGAGCTGGGCGTGCACGTCGTCGAGCACGGAGGCGGGAAGACCGGCCAGCAGGGAGACCCGGTGCCGCAGCGACTGCTCGAAGTCGAGCTCACCGCGCATCGCGGCCTCCGTCACGCGCGCGACCTCCTCCTCGACCCCGGCGTGGGCGGCCAGCATCTCGATGACCTCACCCTGGATGAGCGTGGAGTCGACGTCCATCACGATCAGACGCATGCCGTGGCGCAGGAGGTTCGCGGGCTGGACCGCGATGTCGACGCCCTGGGCAGCGGCCTCAGCCGCCAGGACGGTCCGCAACTTCTCCGGGGCCATGCCCGAGACGTGCAGGTCGAGGGCGGTGACCGGGTAGCGGGCCATCCGCACGATGCGGTCGATGTTGGCGCCCGCATCCGCGATCCGACCGGTCACCGCGGCCAGGGCTGAGGCCTTGAGAGGCGCGCCGATGACCGTCACGTGGCTGCGGCCGGCGCCCCGGGCCCGGGTGTCCCCCTCGCCGCGGGAGACCTCGACGTGCATCTCGAGCGACTCGCCCAGCGCCTCGAGGTCGCGGCGCAACTTCTTCCACTCCCGCGGGCCGGTGACCAGGATGCCGAGCACCAGCCGGCTCCTCAGCACGATCTGCTCGACGTCGAGCACGTGGACGCCGCAACGGGCCAACCGTCGCAGGACGCTCGCGGTCACGCCGGGACGGTCCTTGCCGGTGAAGGTGATCAGCAGCGTCTGGGCGTCTTGGTTCTCCATGGCAGTGCAGAGGCTACCTTCGTCGGCTCCGGATCGGCCCCCAGGATCAGGCTTCGGGCTGGCCGGGGGGCCAGCACCACGGGGACGCAGCAGCACTGAGCGCGACCCGTCCTGCGCGGTCGAGGTCGGTCACGACGTGGTGGCGTGCCGACACCTCGTGGGCCGAGACCGCGCCCCCGTGGTCGCGCAGCGCGAGCGCAGCGATCGTGCGCGCCGACAGCGCCCGGCCCGCGAGGGCCCGGACGGGGTCGGGAACTCCGGGCGACGAGGGCAGGGGCCGGTGGTGCGTGGCGTTGAGCACCTCGTCGGCCAGGTCGGGGCTCCAGGCCGCCACGTCGAGACGCTCGAGGGTCTCGACCGACCGCAGCATCACGCCGCGAAGGCCTCGGTCGGCCTCCCCGAGGTCCGGCAGCGGGCGCGGACGGGCGGGGTGCAGCACCCACGTCATCCCGGCACCGACGTGGTGCGGCACGGCGGCCAGGCCGACGTCCGGGCACAGCAGCGCCTCGCCCACGTCGGTCGCGTCGAGGTTGAGCTCCCGCGGGCCGGCGAGGCCCAGCGGGTCGCCCTCGGCCGGGAACGTGGCCCCCAGACTGAGGGCCCCTTGCCGTCGCAGTGCGGCCAGCAGCGGCACCAGGCTGGCGCCCTCCGCCTCGTCCCACCTCGGCGACGACTCCGGCGCCGGGTGCACGGAGTGGACCGCGGCGGCCGCCGTCATGGCCTCGAGGAGGTGGTCGGTGGAGGTGAGGCCGCGGAGCCAGGCGGTGCCCCACCACGCCAGCAGCAGCGCGGGAGCAGTCGAGGTCACCCGGGCGAGACTAGCCCGCGCTCCGACGCGTCGTGGCACGGTGCGGCTCAAGGCACGGTGCGGCTCAAGGCACGGTGCGGTGCACCGCCGGGCTGCGCGCGGCTCGATAGGGTACGCGCCATGACGACAGTCCTGGAGTTCGCGGGCGTGACGGTCCGACGCGGAGGGTCGACGCTGCTCGACGACGTCACCTGGACGGTCGAGGAGGACGAACGTTGGGTGGTGCTCGGGCCCAACGGAGCGGGGAAGACGACCCTGCTCCAGGTCGCCGCCGGGCAGATGCACCCCACCGAGGGGGTCGCCGGCATCCTGGACGAGGTGCTGGGCGCGGTCGACGTCTTCGAGCTGCGCACCCGCATCGGGCTGACCAGCGCCGCACTCGCCGACCGCATCCCGCGCGACGAGCTGGTGGAGAACGTCGTCGTGTCCGCCTCCTACGGCGTGCTCGGGCGGTGGCGTGAGGTCTACGAGGACCTCGACCACGACCGGGCGGCGGGACTGCTGTGGGAGGTGGGAGCCGCCCACCTCTCCGGCCGTGCCTTCGGCACGCTCAGCGAGGGGGAGCGCAAGCGCGTCCAGATCGCCCGGGCCCTCATGGCGGACCCCGAGCTCCTGCTGCTCGACGAGCCGGCTGCCGGTCTCGACCTCGGCGGGCGGGAGGACCTCGTCTCGACCCTCGCCTCGATCGCCCTCGACCCCGACTCACCCGCCACGGTGCTCGTCTCCCACCACGTCGAGGAGATCCCACCCGGGTTCACCCACGCGCTGATGCTGCGCGCCGGGCGGGTGGTGGCCCAGGGGCCCCTGCACGCAGTGGTGACCCAGGAGGCACTCTCGGAGACCTTCGCCATGCCGCTCCTCCTGACCCAGCAGGACGGTCGGTACGCAGCCCGCCGGCGCCCGCCCGCGCGTGCGGCGCAGTGACGCCGGTCGGTCCGGGGTGTGCACAGCCGCCGCCCCGTGTCCCCGCCGGGCGCTAGGGTTCCGGCATGGAGTGGTTCCGTGATCACGTGTGGGAGACCTGGCTGGGGCTGGCCGTCGTGCTCACCGTGGCCGAGATGTTCAGCCTGGACCTGATCCTGATCATGTTGGCCCTCGGTGCAGGAGTCGGCATGGTGGCCGCGCTGCTGGGGGCACCGCTGGTGGCCCAGATGCTGCTCGCGGCCGCGGCCTCACTGGCCGCCCTGTGGCTGGCGCGTCCCTCCATCGCCCGTCGCCTGCACGGCGGCCCCGACCTCATGCTGGGTCACGGCAAGCTCGTCGGCCAGCAGGGCGTGGTCACCCAGGAGGTAGCCGCCCACGCCGCCGGACGCATCCGTCTCGGCGGGGAGATCTGGTCTGCGGTGCCCTACGACGAGAACCTCACCCTCACCGTGGGCGCCACGGTGGAGGTGCTGGAGATCCGCGGCGCCACGGCCGTGGTGCACCCGGTCGCCGCCCCACTCACCTGACTTTTCCACCACCACAGAACAGGAGCAGCCATGTGGCCCTTCGTGCTCATCGGCCTGCTGGTGCTGTTCGTGATCGTCGTGCTCTCCAAGACGGTCCGGATCGTGCCACAGGCCAGGGCTGGCGTCGTCGAGCGCTTCGGCAAGTACAAGCAGACGTTGCCGGCAGGTCTCAACATCGTCGTGCCCTTCATCGACCGGGTGCGCTACCTCATCGACCTGCGTGAGCAGGTCGTCAGCTTCCCGCCGCAACCGGTGATCACGGAGGACAACCTCGTCGTCTCCATCGACACGGTGATCTACTTCCAGGTCACCGACCCCGTCGCCGCGACCTACGAGATCGCCAACTACATCCAGGCCGTCGAGCAGCTCACCATGACCACCCTGCGCAACATCGTCGGTGGGATGGACCTCGAGGACACCCTGACCAGCCGTGAGGAGATCAACGGCGGTCTTCGGGGGGTGCTCGACGAGGCGACCGGCAAGTGGGGCATTCGCGTCAACCGCGTCGAGATCAAGGGCATCGACCCGCCGCCGTCCATCAAGGACGCGATGGAGAAGCAGATGCGTGCCGATCGCGACAAGCGCGCCCTGGTCCTCCAGGCCGAAGGTCAGCGCCAGTCCGCGATCCTCACCGCCGAGGGAAACAAGCAGTCCGCGATCCTGAACGCCGAGGGTGAGCGGGAGTCGCAGATCCTGCGGGCCCAGGCCGACCGCGAGGCCGCGATCCTCCGCGCCCAAGGTGAGGGCCAGGCGATCCAGACGGTCTTCCAGGCCATCCACGACGGACAGCCGGACCAGTCGCTGCTCGCCTACCAGTACCTCCAGATGATGCCGAAGATCGCGGAGGGTGACGCCAACAAGCTGTGGATCGTGCCGTCGGAGATCGGCAAGGCCCTGGAGGGTCTCGGTTCCACGATGACCGACCTGGCCGGCATCCCGCGTGACGCCACCCCCGTCAAGCGGGTCGACATGGGCTCGACCGAGCCGGTGCAGCCTGCCGGCAGCGGAGACGCGGCCCGTGCGGCCCAGGACGCCGCCGCCGAGGCGATCGCCGCGGCGCGTGAGATCAGCGACGTGCCGAGCCCCGGTCCTGCTGCCGGAGGCACCGGCGAGGAAGGCGGGCCGACGGCCCCGTGACACCGCTGGAGGGGGCCATCGTCCTGCTCGCAGGGATGGCCGCCGGAACGATCAACACCCTGGTGGGGTCGGGAACGCTCATCACGTTCCCGACCCTGCTGGCGTTCGGGGTGCCCCCGGTGACAGCCAACGTCTCCAACACCATCGGACTGGTGCCCGGGTCGATATCCGGGGCGATCGGTTATCGCCGTGAGCTCCGCGGTCAGCGCAGTCGCGTCCTTCGTCTGCTCTCGGCCTCGCTCCTGGGTGGCCTCGCGGGCGCGGCGCTCCTGCTCGTCCTGCCTGCCGAGGTGTTCGCCACCGTGGTGCCGGTCCTCATCCTGCTCGGGGTGGCGCTCGTGGTGGCCGGCCCCCGGATCTCACGGTGGGTCGCCGTCCGCCACGACGCCACCGGTGGACTCCCGCACCACGGCGCGTGGTGGGTGTGGCCCAGCATCCTGCTGGCCGGTGTCTACGGCGGCTACTTCGGGGCCGCCCAGGGGGTCCTGCTGATGGCCATCATGGGCATCGGCATCCAGGAGAACCTGCAGAGCCTCAACGGAGTGAAGAACGTGCTGGGCGCGGCCGTCAACGGCGTCTCCGGCCTGGTCTTCGCGTTCGTGGCGCAGGTCGACTGGCAGGTGGTGCTGCTCGTGGCGGCGGGATCGGTGCTGGGCGGTCAGATCGGTGCCGGCGTGGGACGACGACTGTCCGACGCATGGCTGCGGGGGTTCATCGTGGTCGTCGGCCTGGCGGCGCTCGTCGCCTTCGTCCTCGGGTGACCCCTGCCCAGCGAGGGGATCATCCCTCCACGTAGGTGCGGACCCATCGGTCGAGCTCGGCGTAGACGGTGGCGCGGACCGCTGGCCGCGAGAGCACCACGTCGTGACGCGCGCCCGGCACACTGACGGTGGTGACGTGCCTGCTGACGGTGGGCGCCCAACGGCGGATCTGGTCGACGTCGAGCACGATGTCGGTGGTGTGGACGTCCTCGTCCATCCGCACGGGCAGGCTGGTCCGGTCCGAGGACAGCACCAGGACGGGCCGCTGCAGCCCCAGGCCCCTGTGCAGGATGCGGTGGCCCTCCCGGACGGCGCTCAGCCAACCGGCGTACACCGGCCGGGACTTGAGAGGCTTCCAGTCGAGGTCGAAGTGCCACTCGCCCTCGTGGTCGGCGTGCAGGGATCGCGCGTAGTAGCCGCTGACCGACCTCGGAATCACCCGACGCGGGTTCTGCCGTGCCACGCGATGGATCACCGTCGTGCCCACCGAACGCATCAACCACGGACCACGCAGGTCGAACCACGGGGCGTTCAGCACCATGGCGGCGAGCGGCTCGCCCCGGGCGGCATTCCACAGGGGCAGGACCAGACCACCCGTCGAGTGGGCGCTGCCCACGACCACCGAGTGGCCGTCGCGGCGGGTGACGAGGTCCAGCGCGACGTCGAGCTCGGCGTGGTAGGCGGTCAGGTCGTCGACGTAGTTGGGCGTCTGGTGTGGCCGGATCGACCGCCCGTACTTGCGCAGGTCGAGAGCGTAGAAGGTGTACCCGCGGTCGGTCCACCACTGCGCGTACTCGGTCTGGAAGAAGTAGTCGGCAAAGCCGTGGACGTGCAGCACGGCGCGCTCGGTGGGCTGTGCCGGCTCTCGCTTCACCAGGGTCGCCACCACCGGGCCCTCGTCGTCGTCGGCCAGGTGGATCGTCTCCGCCGAGTAGCCGGCGCCCAGCACGTCGGGCACGGGCGCCTCCACCCGGGGCAGGCCTGTCTCCTCACGCATGGCGTCATCCTGCCAGTACGGGGGAATAGGCACCGACCGCGGCACGTTCCCCCGGTCCGTTCGACTTTCAATCAGGAGTTGTGATGCAGTTCGGAATCTTCACCGTCGGTGACGTGACGACCGACCCCACGACCGGTCGTACCCCCACCGAGCACGAGCGCATCAAGGCCACGATTGCCATCGCGCAGAAGGCCGAGGAGGTGGGCCTCGACGTCATGGCCTTCGGCCAGCACCACAACCCGCCCTTCGTCGCGACCTCGCCGACGACGACGATGGCCTACGTGGCCGCCCGGACCGAGCGCCTGCTGCTCTCCACGTCGACGACGCTGATCACGACCACCGACCCGGTGCGCATCGCCGAGGACTACGCCCAGCTGCAGCACCTGGCCGACGGTCGCATCGACCTGATGCTCGGTCGCGGCAACACCGGACCGGTCTACCCGTGGTTCGGCAAGGACATCCGCGACGGCATCGAGCTGGCCGTGGAGAACTACGCCCTGCTCCACCAGCTGTGGCGCAAGGACGTCGTCAACTGGCAGGGCAAGCACCGCACGCCGCTGCAGGGCTTCACCGCCACGCCCCGCCCCCTGGACGGCGTGCCGCCGTTCGTGTGGCACGGGTCGATCCGCAGCCCGGAGATCGCCGAGCAGGCCGCCTACTACGGCGACGGCTTCTTCTCCAACCACATCTTCTGGCCGGCCTCCCACACCGCCCAGATGATTCAGCTCTACCGCCGGCGGTTCGAGCACTACGGTCACGGCGCCGCCCACCAGGCGATCGTCGGTCTCGGCGGCCAGGCGTTCCTGGCCCGCAACAGCCAGGACGCCGTGCGCCAGTTCCGTCCCTACTTCGACAACGCCCCCGTCTACGGCCACGGTCCCTCGCTCGAGGACTTCATGGCACAGACGCCGCTCAGCGTCGGCTCGCCGCAGCAGGTGATCGAGAAGACGCTCGCCTTCCGTGAGTACGCGGGGGACTACCAGCGTCAGCTCTGGCTGATGGACCACGCCGGTCTGCCACTGAAGACGGTGCTGGAGCAGCTCGACCTGCTGGGCGAGGAGGTCGTGCCGGCGCTGCGCAAGGAGTTCGCGTCGCTGCGTCCTGCCGACGTGCCGTCAGCCCCCACCCACGCGTCGCTGCTGGCGGCGCGCGGCGAGCGGGTGGAGACCGCCCCCACCGCGGTGGCCGACACCGTCACCGGCCGTTCGCCCCAGTTGCAGGAGCAAGCATGAGCACCCGCGTCGTCGTCGTCACCGCCGGCCTCAGCAACCCCTCGTCCACCCGTGTCCTGGCCGACCTGCTGGGTCAGCACACCCTCGACGCACTGACGCGGGTCACCGGCGAGCCCGTCGAGCTGGACGTCATCGAGCTGCGGCCCCTGGCTCGCCCCCTGGCGGACCGAATGGTCACCGGGTTTCCCAGCGGCGACCTGTCCGAGGCGATGGAGAAGGTCGCCCGGGCCAACGCGCTCATCGCGGTGACGCCGGTCTTCCAGGCGTCGTACTCGGGTCTCTTCAAGATGTTCTTCGACGTCATGGAGCCGGGGCTGCTCGACGGCACGCCCGTGCTCATGGCCGCGACGGCAGGCACCGCTCGCCACTCCTTGGTGCTGGAGCACGCCCTGCGGCCGCTCTTCGCCCACCTCAAGGCGGTGCCGGTGCCGACGGCGGTCTTCGCGGCCACCGAGGACTTCGGCTCCGACGCGGACGGGGCGTTGGACGCGCGGGCACGACGGGCGGCCGGCGAGCTCGCGGCACTCCTGGGCCCGGCCACGGCGACCGGTTCGTCGAAGCGCGACGAGTTCGCCGACCCGACGCCTTTTGCCGAGCTGCTCGGCCGCGTCTGACGACGCGGGCGCCGTCGGCGCAAGGCGGTGCGCCGGCTCAGTGCTGGTAGGTGCCGTGGATGACGGCGCGCCCCAGAGTCTTGAAGGCGAGGTTGAAGCTCATCACCGCGTTGGACGCGTCAGCGTCGATGCCGAGCTTCTCCTCTCCGACGGCGTGGACGACGAAGAAGTAGCGGTGCGGCTGGTCTCCCGCCGGGGGAGCAGCCCCCATGAAACCGGCCTCGCCGCCGTCGTTGCGCAGGTGGAAGGCGCCCTCCGGCAGGTTCGCCTCGGCGATCCCGGCCTCCAGCGACGTCACGTCGGCGGGCACGTCGACGAGTGCCCAGTGCCAGAAGCCCGAGGGCGTGGGGGCGTCGGGGTCGAAGCAGGTCACCACATAGGACCGCGTGCCCTCCGGCGCTCCCGACCACGAGAGCTGGGGCGAGGAGTTCCCTCCGTCGGCCACCTGCGCCCGGTTGAGCGGCGCGCCGTCCGTCACGTCGGTGGAGGTGACGGTGAAGGACGCGGTGGCCGGCAGCAGGTCGTAGGGATTCGGGGCAACGGGGCGCTCCAGGCTCATGCCCCGTGACTCTAGCGAGACGGGTGCAGGAGACAAGGTCCACGGCAGGGAGAATGGAGCCATGACGACTGCCCCTGCCGCTCCCCAGGCTGCGCCCTACCCGACCGGTCTCCGTCTGGAGGGCCGCCGTGTCGTCGTCGTCGGCGGGGGACACGTCGCGCAGCGACGCCTCCCCGCCCTGTTGGACGCCCGGGCCGACGTGCTCGTCGTCGCTCCCGAGGTGACGCCGGCGATCGAGGGCATGGCAGCCGAGCTGACGCTGGCCCTGCGTCCCTTCGAGACCAGCGACCTCGACGACGCGTGGTACTGCATCGCCGCCACCGACGTGCCTGAGGTCAACGCTGCCGTCGCGGAGGCGTGCGAGCAGCGGCGGATCTTCTGCGTACGCAGCGACGACGCCGGCCGGGCGTCCGCCTGGACCCCCGCCGTGGGTCGCCACGGGTCGGTCACGGTCGCGGTGCTGGGCAACCGTGAGCCCCGCCAGTCCGCCGCGTTGCGGGACGCCATCCTCACGGCGCTGCGCGACGGGCACCTCCACGCCGAGGGCGCCCTCGACCGCTCCCCGGGAGTCGTGATCGTGGGGGGAGGCCCCGGCGACCCCGAGCTGGTGACGGTGGCGGCTCGGCACGCGCTGGCCTCCGCCGACGTGGTGGTCGCCGACCGACTGGCACCTCGGGCGCTCCTCGAGGAGCTCGGACCGGACGTGGAGCTGCTCGACGTCACGAAGCTGCCACGAGGTCGCAGCGCCCGGCAGGAGTACATCAACGACGTCATCGTCGACCGCGCGCTGGCCGGCAAGCGGGTGGTCCGCTTCAAGGGCGGTGACAACTTCGTCTTCGGGCGGGGCTTCGAGGAGATCCTCGCCTGCCGCGAGGCCGGGGTCCCGGTGACCGTGGTACCCGGCCTGAGCTCGGCCGTGGCGGTCCCGGGACTCGCCCAGATCCCGATCACCCACCGGGGAGTGGCCCACGAGTTCACCGTGGTCTCCGGCCACCTGCCACCGGGGCACCCCGAGTCCTTGGTGGAGTGGTCGGCCCTCGCCGGACTGCGGGGGACCCTGGTGCTCCTCATGGCGGTCGAGAACGCGCCGGCGATCGCGACCACACTCATGACGCACGGGCGGCCTGGCACCACACCGGTGGCGGTCGTGTGCGACGGCACGATGCCCACGGAGCGCACCGTGCTCACCACCCTCGAGCACCTGGCGGCGGACATCGAGGCTGAGGCCGTGCGACCGCCGGCCATCATCGTGGTGGGCGACGTCGTGTCCGTGGCCCACCCGGGGCACTACCCCACGGGCTCCTGACGTGGCCACGCTCCACGAGGTCACCGACCCCGACGACCCACGTCTGGCCGACTACCGCGACCTGCGAGACGTCCAGCTGAGGAAGAGCCTGGAGGCTGCGCACGGGCTCTTCCTGGCTGAGGGGGAGAAGGTCGTGAGGCGGGCCGTCGAGGCAGGTCACCGGCCGCGGTCGTTCCTGATGGCGCCGCGCTGGCTCGAGGGCCTCTCCGACGTGCTCGAGCGCACCGAAGCGCCCTGCTACGTGGTCTCGGAGTCGATGGCCGAGGCCGTGACCGGGTTCCACGTGCACCGAGGAGCGCTGGCCTCGTTGCACCGCGCGCCCCTGCCGGGCCTCGACGAGGTGCTCGAGGGAGCTCGGTCGATCCTGGTCCTGGAGGACGTGGTCGACCACACCAACGTGGGAGCGGTCTTCCGTTCGGCGGCGGCCCTCGGCTTCGACGCCGTGCTGCTGTCGCCGCGGTGTGCGGACCCGCTCTACCGTCGGGCGGTCAAGGTCGCGATGGGCAGCGTCTTCCACGTGCCGTGGACCCGCCTGCCCGACTGGTACGACGCCCTCACCGACCTGTCACGTCGCGGGTTCACCTCGGTGGCCCTCACCCTGGCACCCGACGCCACCGACATCGCGGACGCGGTGCGCGGGGTCGACCGGCTCGCCCTCGTGCTGGGCTCGGAGGGCCCTGGGATCTCCCGTCGCTGGCAGGAGAGCGCTGATCGGCGCGCGATCATCCCGATGTCGGCCGGAGTCGACTCCCTCAATGTCGCAGCTGCGTGCGCGGTCGCCTGCTACGTCGCAGCTCGGCGCTGAGGCGCAGGTCTCACCCAGCCGGCCAGAGCGCGGGGTAGCGCTTGGCGGCCTTGTCGTGCGCCTTGGTCAGCTTCTTGCGGAGCTTGGTGGGCAGTCGGTCACCGAACACCGTCCCCTCGGTGTGGTCGGTCTCGTGCTGCAGGCAGCGGGCCAGCAGTCCGTCACCCTCGAAACGGACGGGGGAGCCGTCCAGGCCGACCCCTTCGACCGCGGCCCAGTCGGGACGGGCGCACTCCACGAACGCGCCGGGGAAGGAGAGGCACCCCTCGTCGTCGACGTCGAGGACACGATCGGGCCCCTCAGGCAGGACCAGGTGCGGGTTGCAGACCACGCCGACCGTGCGTCTTCCGCTGGCGTCGGGACAGTCGAAGACGAACAGAGCGACGTCCTCACCGATCTGGCAGGCGGCGAGTCCCACACCCTCGGCCGCGTACATCGTGGCCACCATGTCGGCGGCCAGGGAGCGCAGCTCCTCGTCGAACGTGGTCACCTCAGCCTGCGCGCGGTGCATGACGTCTGCGCCCCATCGGGTGATGGGACGAACGGTCCCTCCGGTGGGCAGCGGACCGTGGGGGGCGTGGGGGACGTCCATGCCTCAACCCTAGACGGACCCCTTATGTGACCTGCGTCACAGGTGTCACTGTGGCGCGGTGTGTAACTCACAGTTACATTTGGCGCATGGCATCTCCCTCCTCGCGCCGTCCCGCCCCTGGCCGGGCCACGGGCCACGGCTTGGCATCGACCGAGAAGCGCGCCCCGATCGGCTACGCGGTGGCGGCACTGAACAAGCTCGCCCAGAGCGACGTGCTCGACCGGCTGGGACTGCGTGAGCGCACCGAACGCATCGTTCACGGGGCGACGAGCAACGGGTTCCGCTCGATGGCGGCCGTGAGCCGCGCCTTCAGCCGGAAGGGCTCGGCGGAGGCCGGGGTGCGCCCCGCCCCCGCCAACCCTGCGGGCGTCTTCGACCTGACACCGTCCGAGGACGAGCAGATGCTCGTCGACGTGGTGCGCGAGTACGCCCGCGAGGTCCTGGCGCCCAACGCCGCGGAGGCTGACGACTCCTGCACCACCTCCGACGTCGTGCTCAAGGCCAGCGTCGAGATCGGTCTGCCCATCCTCGGGTTGCCCGAGTCCGTGGGTGGGATCAGCGAGGAGCGCTCGGCCATGACGGGCGCCCTCGTCGCCGAGGCCTTGTCGCAGGGCGACATGGGCCAGGCCCTCGCCGTGCTGGCCCCGGGGTCGGTGGCCACCGCCATCGGCCTGTGGGGCACCGACGAGCAGCAGCAGACCTATCTTCCGGCCTTCACCGGCGACGACGTCGCCGCCGCGGCCGTGGCGCTCGCCGAGCCCATGGTGCTGTTCGACGCGATGACGCCGGCCACCCGCGCCACCCGGACCGACGACGGCTTCACCCTCGACGGAGTGAAGTCGGCGGTCGTACGGGGGGCCGAGGCCGAGCTCTTCGTCGTCGGAGCCCTGCTCGACGACCGGCCGGCGCTCTTCCTCGTGGAGTCGTCGGCAGCCGGCCTCACCGTCGAGGCAGACCCCTCGATGGGTGTCCGGGCCG
This sequence comes from Nocardioides malaquae, assembly GCF_015070385.1. Lineage (GTDB taxonomy): Bacteria > Actinomycetota > Actinomycetes > Propionibacteriales > Nocardioidaceae > Nocardioides > Nocardioides malaquae. Next base: position 182,644 of record NZ_JADCSA010000005.1, read on the forward strand.
CCGGACTGACCAAGATCTCCCTGGACGGCACCCCGGCGCAGCTGCTCGGCGACTCCGAGGGACGCGCGTACGCCGACTGCGTACGCCTGGCGCGCGTCGGGTGGTGCGCCCTGGCCGTGGGCACGGCCCAGTCGGTGCTGGACTACGTGACCGACTACGTGAAGACCCGCGAGGCATTCGGCGAGCCGATCGCGCACCGCCAGTCCGTCGCCTTCATGGTGGCCGACATCGCGATCGAGCTGCAGGCCATGCGCCTGCTCACCTGGCGCGCGGCGTCCCGTGCGGCCCAGGGGAAGGACTTCGCTCGCGAGGTCGCGCTGGCCCGCCGGCTCTGTGCGGAGAAGGGCATGAAGATCGGCCTCGACGGCGTCCAGCTGCTCGGTGGCCACGGATTCGTCAAGGAACACCCTGTCGAGCGGTGGTACCGCGACCTGCGGGCCGTCGGCGTGATGGAAGGAGCAGTCCTCGTCTGAGGACGGTGCACACCATGATCAACCTCGAGACCCCCCGCAAGCACCGCGCCCTCGTCGACCAGGCCCACCAGGTCGCGATGAACATGCTGCGCCCCATCTCCCGGAAGTACGACCGCGCCGAGCACGCCTATCCCAAGGAGCTCGACATGCTGGCCGCGATGATCGACGGCCTCTCCGACTCGGGCACCTCCCAGGGCGCCGGCGCCAGCGGCGCGGCCGTCCCCGAGACCCCCCGGCAGTCGTCCGACCCCGACAAGGTGCGCAACGGTGCCAACCTGGCCTCCATCCTCTCGGTCGCCGAGATGTGCTGGGGCGACACCGGACTGCTGCTCTCGATGCCGCGCCAGGGCCTGGGCAACGCCGCGATCGCCGCGGTGGCCAACGACGAGCAGAAGGCCCGCTTCGGCAAGGTCTGGGCCTCGATGGCCATCACCGAGCCCTCCATGGGTTCGGACTCCGCCGCGCTGACCACCACGGCCGTCAAGGACGGTGACCACTACGTCATCAACGGAGAGAAGATCTTCGTGACCTCGGGCGAGCGTTCGGACGCCGTGGTCGTCTGGGCCTCCCTCGACCGCTCGCTCGGTCGAGCCGCCATCAAGTCGTTCGTGGTCGAGAAGGGCACCCCAGGCATGAAGGTGGAGCGGCTCGAGCACAAGCTCGGGATCCGGGCCTCGGACACCGCCGTGATCACCTTCACCGACTGCCGTGTGCCGGCGGAGAACCTGCTGGGCAGCCCGGAGATCGACGTGAAGGCCGGCTTCGGTGGGGCGATGGCCACCTTCGACAACACCCGTCCCCTGGTGGCTGCCATGGCCATCGGTTGTGCGCGCGCAGCGCTCGACCTCACCCGTGACCTGCTCGAGGGTGCCGGCGTCGTCATCGACTACGACCGCCCGGCCCAGGTCCAGAGCGCCGCCGCCGCGACCTTCCTCCAGCTGGAGGCCGACTGGGAGGGGGCGCGCCTGCTGACCATGCAGGCCGCGTGGATGGCGGACAACAAGAAGCCCAACTCGCTCGAGGCCTCGATGTCGAAGGCGAAGGCGGGGCGCGTGGGCTCGGCCGTCACCCTCGGCTGCGTCGAGCTCGCCGGCACCCTGGGCTACAGCGAGAGCGAGCTGCTGGAGAAGTGGTCGCGAGACTCCAAGATCCTCGACATCTTCGAGGGCACCCAGCAGATCCAGCAGCTCATCGTGGCCCGTCGCGTCCTGGGCCTCTCGAGCGCGGAGCTGAAGTAGTCGTCAGGGGTGGCCGGTAGGTTGCCCTCGTGCGATTCCTCGATGACCGGACCCCGAGCCACGACCTGACCTACCACGACGTCTTCATGGTGCCCGCTGCCTCGTCAGTCGCCAGTCGGGGGGACGTCGATCTCTCGACGGCCGACGGCACGGGTGCCCGCATCCCGTTGGTGGCCTCCAACATGACGGCCGTCTCCGGGCGCCGGATGGCCGAGACGATGGCTCGTCGCGGCGGTCTGGCCGTGCTGCCGCAGGACGTGCCCCTGGCCCGGGTGGCCGAGACCGTGGCGCGGGTGAAGCGCAGTCACGTCGTGCTCGACACCCCGGTGCAGCTGCGGCCGGACCAGACCGTGGACGAGGCCTTGGCGCTGATCCCGAAGCGGGCCCATGGCGCGGCACTGGTCGCCGACGCCGAGGGGCGACCCCTGGGACTCGTCGTCGAGGAGGCCTGCCGCGACGTGGACCGCTGGACCCAGGTGCATCGGGTGATGGACCGCGAGCTGCTGCTGGTGGACGTCGACGAGGACCCCCGCGCGGTCTTCGACCGGCTCGACCACACCCGTACGGCGCTGGCTGTCGCCGTTGACGACGCCGGTCGGTTGCTGGGGGTCCAGAGTCGTCAGGGGGCGCTGCGAGCGACCCTCTACACGCCGGCCGTCGACGACTCCGGGCGGCTTCGGGTCGCCGCGGCGCTGGGCGTCAACGGCGACGTGGCGGAAAAGGCGGCCAGCCTGCTGGGCGCCGGGGTGGACTGCCTCGTGCTGGACACGGCGCACGGACACCAGGAACGGATGATCGCGGCCTTGCGGGTCGTGCGGGCGCTCGATCCGCGCGTGCCCGTCGTCGCCGGCAACGTGGTCTCGGCCGAGGGCACCGTTGCGTTGCTCGACGCCGGGGCCGACATCGTGAAGGTGGGCGTGGGCCCAGGAGCCATGTGCACCACGCGCATGATGACGGGCGTGGGGCGTCCTCAGTTCTCCGCGGTCCTGGAGTGCGCCACCGCCGCTCGGGAGCGCGGCGGTCACGTCTGGGCCGACGGGGGCGTCAAGCACCCCCGGGACGTCGCCCTCGCGCTGGCTGCCGGTGCCGCGTCGGTGATGGTCGGTTCGTGGTTCGCCGGCACCCACGAGTCACCCGGGACCTTGGCGACGGACGCCGAGGGCCGTCGCTTCAAGCAGTCCTTCGGCATGGCGTCGGCTCGTGCCGTCGCCCAGCGGACCGCCACGGAGTCGAGCTTCGACAGGGCCCGCAAGGCGCTCTACGAGGAGGGCATCTCGTCGTCGCGGATGTACCTCGACCCCGAGCGCCCGGGGGTGGAGGACCTCGTCGACCAGATCTGCAGTGGCGTCCGTTCCTCGTGCACCTACGCAGGAGCCCGCACGCTGGAGGAGTTCCACGCCCGGGCCGTGGTGGGCGTGCAGTCAGCGGCCGGATTCGCCGAGGGCCGTCCGGTCACATCCAGCTGGTGACGCCCTCGCCCGGCAGCAGCCGGGTCGCGGCCCCCGAGGCCACCGCGGTCCACACCGTCGGCACGGCCCAGGACCTCGCCGTGAAGGCACCTCTCAGGCTCCTCCGGACGGTCTCCGTGGCCGCTTGCGGACAGAGCGCGATGGCGCAGCCGCCGAAACCACCGCCCGTCATCCGCGCACCCAGTGCGCCCCCGGCGAGCGACGTCGAGACGACCAGGTCGAGCTCGGGGCAGCTGACCTCGTGGTCGTCGCGCAGACTTCGGTGGGAGGCGATGAAGAGCTCGCCGACCTCGTCCCAGTCGCCCCGCTCGAGGGCTCGGACCGCCTCGGCCGTCCGCCGGTTCTCCGACAGCACGTGTCGCCGTCTCCTTGCCAGCACGGGGTCGTCGGGGGTGCCGAAGTCGCTGAGGGCGGCCGTGGCCTCTGCTCGGCGGCGGGCGAAGTCACCGCCCGCGTTGTCGTGACGCACCCCGGTGTCCACCACGAGGAGGTCGAGACCGGCCTGCTCCGGGCGCCAGGGCACGGCCCGCCGGGCGCCGGTGCCGAAGTCGAGCAGGAGGGCGTGACCCGCGGTGGCCAGCAGCGCCACGCTCTGGTCCATCCCTCCTGTCGGCACGCCGACGTGCTCGACCTCGGCGGCGACGGCCGGGTCGACGAGGTCGGGGTTGGGACGCTCGGAGACGGCACGCTGGACGGCACAGATCAGCGCCGCGGAGCTGGAGAGTCCTGCCCCGACCGGGAGCGTCGTCTCGACGTGGAGTGCGATCCCGCCCCGGTGTCCCACGGCCTGCAGCGCCCCCAGGACGTAGGCCTCCCACCCGGTGGACCGTGCGTCGACCCAGCCGTTCCAGCGCAGGTCGTCCCCGCTGCTCATCCGGACGGCCCCCGGAACGGCGTCGGGCAGCGGGCCCACGGCGACCCACGTCGACTCGGCCAGGGCGATCGGCAGGCAGAGCCCACCGAGGTAGTCAGTGTGCTCGCCGATCAGGTTGACGCGTCCGGGCGCTCGCCCCACCGCTGTTGCGGTCACACCGTGGTGTCGGCGGAGGCCGTCGACCGCTGCCTGTGCCAGGTCAGGGGGAGGGTTCGGGACGACGCTCGGGGACACACGCTCAGCGTAGGCGCCCAGCAGTAGGGTCACGCCATGTTTTCGTGGACCTTTGCCAGCGCTGCCCGCGACGCCCGGATCCTGGTGGTCGCGGCCACCCAGGTGGAGGCGGCCCACGTGCCCGGGGACCTGCCACTGCTGGTCACCGGCATCGGCAAGACGCCTGCTGCGGCGCTGACCGCTGCGGCCCTGGCCACCCACCCTGCTCCCGAGACGGTGACGGTCTTCAACATCGGCACCGCCGGTGCCCTGCGCCCGGGCCTGCACGGCCTCCACGAGCCGACGGTGGTGGTCAACCACGACATGGACGGCGACGCCGTCCGGGCGTTAGGCTACGACCCCGAGGAGCGGTTGCACCTGGCGCCGGCGGGCGACGGGGGAGACCTGGTGCTGGCCACCGGCGACCTCTTCGTCACCGACCCGGAGCGGCGCGACCAGCTGGCCCTGGGGGCACATCTGGTGGACATGGAGGGCTACTCCGTGGCGTGGGCCGCTCGTCAGTTCGGTGCTCGGGTGCGACTGGCCAAGCATGTCTCGGACAAGGCTGACGCCTCCGCCCTCGACTGGAACGCCGTCGTGGACCGCAGCGCACGGGCGCTGGGGGAGTGGCTCGCCGACCAGGTGTGAGGGTGGGGCCGACCCTCAGCGTGAGCTGCGGGCCGTACGACCACGGACGACACCGACGAAGGCCTGGGTGCGTTCGTCGTCGCGGTCCTTGGGCCAGAGAAGGGCCATCTGGGTCGTCGGCAGGTCGGTGACGACGGCGTGGGTCACGTCCTTGCGGTGGTGCAGGCGGGCCACCGACATGGGCACGACGACGACCCCGGTGCCGGAGGCGGCGACCTCGATCGCGTCCTTCACCGTCATCGGCCCGAAGGGCAGCTGGTCCATCCGGCTGGGGACCCCGGACGGCACCCCGAGCGGGAACTGCTCGTCCGCGAGGTCGGCGGCGCTCACCTCGTCGAACCCGGCGACGACGTGCTCGGTGGGGACCACGACGACGGGCAGCTCCTCGTAGAGGTGCACGCAGTGCAGGTCCTCACCCGCGCCGGGCACCGGCAGTCGGGCCACCGCCATGTCGACACCTCCGTCCTCCAGCAGGGCGCGGACGTCGGCCTCCTCTACGGGCAGGAGCTCCAGCGGCTCGCGAAAGCGCTCCCTCCAGTGCCGGGCCCACTTGTCGGGCGTGGCACCGGGCACGAAGGCGATCCGCAGGGTCATGGGGCGAGGCTACCGAGGTGGACATCGGCGGCATCCCCTCGGTTCCGGGACATCTGCCCCACTCGCGGCACGGGTGACATGAGACGTTCGGGCCGTACCGGTCGCCATCCACTTCGGACGGCCGGACGAGAGCGAGCCCGACCCCTTCTTCGCCGGGGGAGTGCTCGGCACCCTGGAGCTGCTCCAACACTGCCGCGACGTCATCGGCACCCTGCCGCACGTCTCGTCCCTCCCGGTCCTGCGGCGCACGGGCGGTACGCCCTTCCTGCTGCACCGGGGGGGGGCTGATCCAGCACCCTCACCCAGATCCTGGGTCGACCTGAGGCCGTCAGGAAGCGGAACCGGGGAGTGGGTCAGGCCACGCGTCGTCGGTGGTCCACTCCACCCAGCTGGTCACCTCGTCGCCGGCCTGCCACGTGCCGAGTTCATCCCCGACGACCGTAGGAAGACGGAAACTCAACTCTCCTCGTCCCGTCCAGGTGCCCAGAGGCGCTGTCTGCAGGGCCTGGTCGGTGACCAGCAGGCCGTAGTGCTCCCGCCCGGGTGGCCGGAACCCCACCGGCAGGTCGAGGACCGTACGGCGCTCCGATCGCACCAGACCGACCGTCGCCGGTGTTGGCTCGAGCCGGAGCCGGACCGTCACGCGGTCCTCCACGCGGCGCAACGCGCACACACCATCGGTCCCCGCGACCCGCCACCCGGCTGACGGCGCCACCACACGCCAACCCGAGTCCCGGACCGGGATCGGTTCGACCTCCTCCCGCGGGCCCTGCGGCGCAGGGGCGACGGCGAGGCTCTTGGCCATCAGCTGGGCGATGAGCGCGTGCCCGGCGTCGCTCGGGTGCACGAGGTCGGACGAGATCACTCCGCTCGGGTCCCCGTTGCGGTGTGCCTCCTCGAAGAAGCCCGACAGGTCGACGAAGGAGACGTTGTCGCGAGCGAGTGCGATCTCACGAAGCGTCTGGCCGTACTCCGCCCACTCAGCACCCGTCACCGAGGTCTCGAAGCGACGGTAGGTGTGCACCAAGAGGTGGCACCGCGTCCTCATGGCGTCGAGAGCGGCTTCGACGTTCGCCCGGTAGTCGCGGACGGAGACGAAGGTGCTGCCCGGGACGGAGTCGTTCGAGCCGATCATGTGGACCACGAGTGTCGGGTTGAAGACCCCGATCCCGTAGAGGTGGCCGGGGCTGCAGTAGTTCGCCGACGTCTGGCCCGCGTTGGCGCCGTTGAACCCTTGGATCCCTGGTGCGCTGGGCACCTCACCCGACGCAATGCCGAGCCGCATGACGGCTGTCTCGCTCCCCCCGGACGGGTGAGCTGCTTGCAGCTGGGAGACGAAGAGGTTGGGCCACCGGCGCTCCACGGTCGACGCCCCTGCCCCTTGGGTCGTCGAGGAACCGAGGAAGACCACCCGCGGCCTCCGTGACTCAGACCGCGTGCAGGCCGCCCACCAACGGCCCAGACCGGACGGATTGACCAGCGCGGTGGAGTGCTGCCCGACGCGCGCGTCCACGAGTGGCTCCACGTCTCGGTCGAGGACGAGAGCCGGAAGTTCGCTCCAAGGCTGCTGACCGTCCCCGACCTTGTGCCGGAGCGTGTCCACCTCGAAGCCGGGCTCACCGGCGGCCAGGACAGGGTTCGCACGGCGCCACTGGGCCGCGGTGCCACGACGCAGCTGGATCCGAGTCACGGCTCGCCTCCGTCGAGGACGTCCTCGACGGACTCCGCCTGCGCCGCTGGCGCTGACGTGAGGGCGGCGGCGCCGCCGAGGATGACCGCCAGGAGACCACGCCGCGAGGGCTGTCCTTCACGCACCGGGTTCACGGAGCGCCTCCGTCGATCACGGCGCCAGCGCCTTCTCCCGCAGGTCCTGGCTCACCCCGGGGCCCCTGCTCACCCCGGGGGCCCTGCTCCCCACGGGGACCGGGTTCCCCCTGCTCACCCTGTTGACCTTCGGGGCCCTGGGGACCCTCGGCACCTCGGGGGCCAACTGGGCCCGCAACCCCTGGCCTGCCCGGCGTTCCGGTGGCGCCGTCGGCTCCCCGTGGTCCCGTCGGGCCCATGGCGCCCTCGGGTCCCACCGCTCCGGCTGGACCGGCTGGACCGGCTGGACCCGGGGCGCCTCTCATCGAGACGGTCCGCATCCGCGCGCCGCGGGGACACTTCCGCTTACCGGATCGCGCCGGCGCCACGATGACGCCCCGCTTGACGCAGGCCTTGACCTTTGCGGCGGGAGCGGCGGCCTGGGAGGTGGCCTCCTCGGACGGCACCGGTCCGCTCGGACTCTCCAACAGCGTCACCGCGCTGGCTCCCGACGCTGCCACGACAACGACCAGCGCCCCCGCAACCATCGTTGCTCTCATGCTCATGGGGAGATGATGGGGCTTTCGCCCGAGCGGGTTTCACGAAACGTCCAAATTCTTGGTCGTGGTCTCGTGGCCGGACGTTGGCGTGCAGGGACCTGCCGGCGCCCGGGAAACGCGGCAGGCCCCGGTCCATGAGGACCGGGGCCTGCGTGTCTGTGTCCGAGGGGGGACTTGAACCCCCACGCCCGATAAAGGGCACTAGCACCTCAAGCTAGCGCGTCTGCCTATTCCGCCACCCGGACGAGCAACGAGCAGAACAGTAGCAACACCGTGGGCCAACCGAGAAACCGGGGCCACGGGTGGTCGGCAGGGTTGCGCCGACCGGCGAGGATGGGGGCATGTCCGACGAACCGAACGCCCGGCCCGACGCCGACCCAGCTGCCCGTCCGGGCTCCCACGACGCGGCGGCAGAGGTGGTCGACCTGTGCCGTGACCTGATCCGGATCGACACCTCCAACCCGGGTGACGGCACCGGACCGGGGGAGCGTCGCGCCGCCGAGCACGTCGCGTCGCTGCTCGACGAGGTCGGCATCGCGAGCGAGATCATCGAGTCCGCGCCGGGGCGTACGTCGGTGGTCGCGCGGTGGGGTGGCAGCTCGGGCGAGGGACTCCTGCTCCACGGACACCTCGACGTGGTGCCCGCCCAGGCGGACGACTGGACCCACGACCCGTTCGCGGGCGAGGTCGCTGACGGCTACCTCTGGGGTCGCGGCGCGGTCGACATGAAGGACTTCGACGCGATCCTGCTCTCCGTCGTCCGGGCGAGGGCCCGGGAAGGACGGATCCCCGAACGCCCCGTCGCCCTCTGCTTCACCGCCGACGAGGAGGCTGGCGGCCACCTCGGCGCCGAGGTCATCGTGCGCGACCACGCCCACCTCATCGACGACTGCACCGAGGCCGTCGGCGAGGTCGGCGGGTTCAGCACGACGGTGCGGGGCAAGAGGATCTACCTCATCGAGGCCGCCGAGAAGGGCATGGCCTGGATGAAGCTGACCAGCCGCGGCACCGCCGGCCACGGCTCCATGGTCAACCGCCAGAACGCGGTCACGTCGCTGGCCGCCGCGGTGGCCCGGGTCGGGGCGCACGACTGGCCGGTGCGCCTGACCCCGGCGATGGAGGTGCTCCTGGGATCGGTGGCCGAGATGGTCGGCTCGGAGGTGACGCCGGAGAACGCCGAAAACCTGGTCAGCGAGTTCGAGAGCTCCACCCGCATGCTCGCCGCGGTCATCCGCAACACGGTCAACCCGACCATGCTCGACGCCGGCTACAAGGTGAACGTCATCCCCTCCGAGGCCACGGCCCACCTCGACGGCCGGTTCCTGCCGGGCTACGAGGACGAGTTCTTCTCGACCCTCGACCAGCTCCTGGGGCCTGATGTCCAGCGGGAGTTCGTGAGCCACCAGCAACCGTGGGAGTCGCCCACCGAGAGCACGCTGATGTCCTCCATCACCCGTTCGCTGCTGGCCGAGGACCCCGACGCCGTGGTGGCCCCCTACCTGATGAGCGGCGGCACCGACGCCAAGCACTTCCGTCGCCTGGGCATCACCGGATATGGCTTCGCGCCGCTCCGTCTGCCGGCCGACCTGGACTTCGGGGCGCTCTTCCACGGCGTGGACGAGCGGGTCCCCGTCGACGCGCTGCAGTTCGGCACCCGCGTGTTCGACCGGTTCCTCGACGAGGCGTGAGCCGCTCGGCGCTCAGACGAAGGAGAACGAGCGCCGCTGACGGATCACCTTGCGCTTGAGCACCACCGCCCTGCTGCCGTCCGGACGGATGCGCAGCCGGGAGAGCTCCCACCCTCCGGTCTCCGCCCGCTCCACCAGGAGGCGCCGCACCGCGCTGCGTGAGAAGTCGCCCGGGTAGACCACGGTCTCGACCTCCCACTCCACGCCGGGCGAGAGTCGTGTGCGTGCCTGCACCACGGTCGTCCCTCCTATCCCTGGTCGGCCGAGACGTCGTCGAGGGCGGCGACGATCTCGGGGGGCAGGGTGAGGTCCTCCACCGAGAGCGCCGACTGCAGCTGGGCGGCCGTCCGGGCGCCGACGATCGGGGCGGTCACCCCGGCACGGTCCCGCACCCAGACGAGGGCGACCTGCAGGGGCGTCCAGCCGAGTCCCTCAGCGGCTCGGCAGACGGCCTCGACGATGCCGCGGCCCCGCTCGTCGAGGTAGGCGTTGACGAACCCGGCGAAGTGGTCGGAGGCGCCGCGCGAGTCCTGGGGGGTGCCGTTGCGGTACTTGCCGGTCAGCACGCCCCGTCCCAACGGCGACCAAGGCAGCACTCCCAGGCCCAGGGCCTGGGCGGCCGGGAGCACCTCGTGCTCCACCGACCTCTTGAGCAACGAGTACTCGACCTGGGTGCTGGCCAACGGCGTACGCCCCGGGACGGCCTGCTGCCACGTGGCGGCCTGCGCGGTCTGCCACCCGGTGTAGTTGGACACCCCCACGTAGGCGGCCCGACCGGTCGTCACTGCGTGGTCGAGCGCGGCCAGGGTCTCCTCCAGGGGAGCCTCGTCGGTCCACACGTGCACCTGCCACAGGTCGACGTGGTCGACGCCGATGCGGCGCAGCGACTCGTCGAGGTTGGCCAGGAGCGTGCCGCGTGAGGTGTCGGCGACGCGGTCGTTGCCACGGCGTCCCACCCCGGCCTTGGTCGCGATCACGACCTCGTCGCGACGCACGACGTCGCCGATGAAGGTGCCGAGCAACGCCTCGGAGGCACCGTCGCCGTAGCTGGCCGCGGTGTCCACCAGCGTCCCGCCCGCGTCGTGGAAGGCGCGGAGCTGGTCACGCGCCTCGTGCTCGTCGGTGTCACGCCCCCAGGTCATGGTGCCCAGACCCAGGCGTGACACTCGGAGTCCGGTTCGTCCCACGGCACGCTGCTGCATGGCGCACACGGTAGCCAGCGGCCCCGTACGCACCACGCGCGGCTCGCCGGGACGGCCGTAGGACGCCGAGGTGGGTGCCCCTAGGCTGTGGCGCCATGTGGGATCTGCTCAAGGCCGTCGTGCTCGGAACGCTCCAGGGACTGACCGAGTTCCTGCCCATCTCCAGCAGCGCCCACCTGCGCATCTACCCCGAGCTCTTCGGATGGGGCGACCCCGGCGCCGCGTTCACCGCCGTCGTGCAGATCGGCACCGAGCTGGCCGTCCTGATCTACTTCCGCAAGGACATCTGGACCATCGGGTCGACGTGGACCCGCTCGCTGTGGAAGCCGGAGCTGCGGGGGCACCGCGACACCCGCATGGGCTGGTACATCATCGTCGGGTCGCTGCCGATCGTCGTGCTCGGCATCGCGTTGAAGGACATCATCGAACGCGACTTCCGCAACCTGTGGATCGTGGCCACCATGCTGGTCGTCATGGGTGTCGTGCTCGGCATCGCCGACCGCGTCGGGCGCAACGCCCGCACCATCGACTCCCTGGGGCTCAAGGAGGCGGTCCTGCTGGGCTGCGCCCAGGCCATGGCCCTCATCCCCGGGGTCTCCCGCTCCGGTGCCACCATCTCGATGGGCCGCCTGCTCGGCTTCGAGCGCGAGGCTGCCACCCGCTTCGCCTTCCTGCTGGCGATCCCCGCCGTCGTCGGCGCGGGCCTCTTCACGCTGCCCGACATCCCCAACGGCGACAACGCCTACGGCTGGGGTCCGACGCTGGTGGCGACCGTGGTCTCCTTCGTCGTCGGCTACGCGGCGATCGCGTGGCTGCTGCGCTACGTCTCGACCCGGTCCTACACGCCGTTCGTCGTCTACCGCATCGCCCTGGGTCTGGCCACGATGGGCCTGCTGGGCCTCGGCGTCCTCACCGCCACCAGCTGAGGCCGGCGGCCGGCCGGCGGTGGGCCGTCAGAGCCAGCCGCTCCGCTTGAACGACACGTAGAGACCGGCCACCACCGCTCCCATCAGAGCCAGCACGAGGGGGTAGCCGTAGGTCCAGCCCAGCTCCGGCATGTGCTCGAAGTTCATGCCGTAGACCCCGGCCACGAGGGTGGGCACGACCACGAGGGCCGCCGCAGCGGAGATGCGGCGCATGTCCTCGTTCTGGCGCATCGAGATCCGCGCCACGTGCGCGTCGAAGACGCTGCGCAGGAGGGTGTCCAACGTGTCCACGGACTCCGCCAGGCGATGAAGCCGGTCACCCAGCTGCTCGAGGGCGTGCACCAGCTCGGCATCGGGGTGCAGGTCCTCCCGGGCCAGCTCCTCCAACGGCGTCACCAGTGGCATGACGGCCCGCCGGACCTCGGCGACCTCGCGCTTGAGCGTGTAGATCCGCTCCGCGTCGGAGGTCTGCACCTCTGAGAAGACGGACTCCTCCACCTCCTCGATGTCGACGAACAGCTCCGCGCAGACGGCTTCGTAACCGGCCACCACCCAGCGGCAGAGCGCCGTGACCGCCTCCGGGCCGGCGGGCGTACGCGCCGGCAGCGGTCGGACGTCGCCCTCCACCGGCGGGCGGTGGGCCACGACGACCACGCGCCCACGCACGAGCAGATCGAGCTGGCCGGTCTCGACTGCGTCCGTGGCGTCGTCATAGTCCAGGGTCCGCAACGTCAGCCGTACGATCTCGTGGGCGATGCTGAGCGAGGGACGGCGCACCCGCGCGAGCTCCGCCACGAAGGCCTCCGCGGTTCTCAGCTCGGCCGCAGCAGCCTCAAGACCCTGCGCCTCGGAGCCGGGCACGCTCCAGTGGACCGCGCTCGAGAAGGTGGCATCCGTCACGGACCTCACCGTAGCCGCACTAGAGTCGCCGCCATGGCAACTGTGCTCCTCGTGCGGCACGGGCGGTCGACCGCCAACACCGCCGGTGTCCTGGCCGGGCGGACACCCGGGGTGCACCTCGACGAGACCGGTCGTGAGCAGGTGCGGGCCGTGGGTGAGCGGGTCTCCGCAGTGCCCCTGCGACTCGTGGCGACCAGCCCTCTCGAGAGATGCCGGGAGACCGCCGACGCCCTGCTCACCGGACAGATCTCTGCCGTGCCGCTCACCGTCGAGGACCGCCTCACCGAGTGCGACTACGGGGCGTGGCAGGACGGCCGGATCGCGGAGCTGGCCAAGGAACCGCTGTGGCGCACGGTGCAGGAGCACCCCTCCCACGCCACCTTCCCCGACGGCGAGTCGCTGCGCGCGATGGCGTCGCGGGCCGTCGCGGCGGTCCGCGACCTCGACCGCCGCGTGGAGGAGGAGCACGGCCCGGAGGCGGTCTGGGCCGCCGTGAGCCACGGCGACGTGATCAAGTCCGTCCTGGCCGACGCCCTCGGGGCTCACCTCGACCAGTTCCAGCGCATCGTCGTCGATCCGGCGTCGGTCAGCGTCGTACGGTTCTCCTCGGCACGCCCCTACGTGGTCGCGACCAACACGCACGGGGGAGACCTGGGCTGGCTGGCGACGAAGGTCGAGGGCGCCGGCACCGCCGCGTCGGTGCCAGGTGGCGGCGTGGGCCCCACGAGCACTTCTCCGTCCACCTAGGCTGTCCGCATGCCCGTCGTCCACTCCTTCGACCCGCCGGACCGTTTCGTGACGGGCACCGTCGGCGAGCCCGGTCAGCGCACCTTCTTCCTGCAGGCCCGCGAGGGCACGCGGGTCGTCAGCGTCGCCCTCGAGAAGCAGCAGGTCGCCGTGCTCGTCGAACGGCTCGACGAGCTGCTCGACGAGCTGATGCAGGTGCCGGGCAACGAGACGACCGTCCCCGCCATGGCGCCCTTCGACCTGCGCGACACCGATCCGTTGGACCAGCCCCTCGTCGAGGAGTTCCGCGCCGGGACGATGGCGCTCTCGTGGGACCCCGTGGCCGAACTGGTGGTGCTGGAGGTCTTCCCCGTCGACGCCGGCGCCCCGGACGACGACACGGAGTCCATGGAGGCCGACGAGGTCCTGCTGGTCCGCATGGGAGCGGGGCTGGCCCGCGCCTTCTGCGCACGGTCCACCCAGGTGCTCGAGGCAGGTCGTCCCGACTGTCCCTTCTGCGCACAACCCGTCGACCCCGAGGGGCACCTCTGCGTGCGGGCGAACGGATTCCGCAGGCGAGGCCCGTGACCCGCACCCGCGAGGAGGTCCCGCAGGGGCCCATCACGTTGCACGGGAGGCTCATGAGTGCCTCCAACGCGACCTTCGTGGGGGACGTCGACGGTGTGCGGGTGGTCTACAAGCCCGTGAGCGGGGAGCGGCCTCTCTGGGACTTCCCCGACGGGACGCTGGCGGAGCGTGAGCTCGCCAGCTTCCTCGTCTCCGACGTCCTCGGCTGGGACGTGGTGCCGCCGACCGTGCTGCGCGAGGGGCCCCACGGTCCGGGCATGGTGCAGCTCTGGCGCGAGCCCGACCCCGACCAGCACCCCGTCGACCTGGTGCCCGCCGGCGAGGTCGGCGACGACGTCTGCCATGTCCTCAACGGGCTCGACGCTCGCGATCGACCGGTCACCCTCGTGCACGAACGCAGCGCCGCCCTGCGTCGCATCGCGGTCTTCGACGTCGTGGTCAACAACGCCGACCGCAAGGGCGGCCACGTCCTGCCGATGCGTGACGGACATCGGTACGGGGTCGACCACGGCCTCACCTTCCACACCGAGCCGAAGCTGCGCACCGTGCTGTGGGGGTGGGCGGGGGAGGCTCTGGTGGCTCCCGAGGTCACCGGGCTGGAGGCCCTGATCCACGCCCTGCACGGTGACCTCGGTCGTCGACTCGGCGAGCTCCTCACCCGCGTGGAGGTGGCGGCCACGCTGTCGCGCTGCGAGGAGCTGCTCGCGGCGGGGACGTTGCCGGGGCCGGACGGGCGATGGCCTGCGATTCCCTGGCCACCCTTCTAGGTAGGCTTCCGGTCATGCGCGCCTGGCCTGCTCCGGATGTCCCGTCCCTGTCGACCCGTGGTCCCCGCGTGCGGATCCACGACACCGCGACCGGGGAGCTGGTCGAGAGCACGCCTGAGGGCACCGCGCGGTTGTACGTGTGCGGCATCACCCCCTACGACGCCACGCACATGGGCCACGCGGCCACCTACGTGGCGTTCGACCTGCTCAACCGGGCGTGGCGCAGCGCGGGCCACGACGTGACGTACGTGCAGAACGTGACCGACGTCGACGACCCCCTGCTCGAGCGCGCCACCAAGGTCAAGGTCGACTGGGTCGAGCTGGCCGAGCGCGAGACCGAGCTCTACCGCCAGGACATGCGGGCCCTGCGGGTGCTTCCGCCGGCGCACCTCGTGGGCGCCGTCGAGTCGATCCCGTTGGTGATCGACTACATCGAGCGTCTCCGGGCCGCCGGCGCGGTCTACGAGGTCGAGGGCGACCTCTACTTCTCCGTCTCCGCCGACCCCACGTTCGGCGCCGTCTCCGGCTACGACCGTGAGCTCATGCTCACCACCTTCGCCGAGCGCGGCGGCGACCCCGAGCGCCCCGGCAAGCGGGACCCCCTCGACTGCGTGGTCTGGCTGTCCGCCCGGGAGGGGGAGCCCTCGTGGGAGAGTCCCTTCGGACCCGGCCGACCCGGCTGGCACGTTGAGTGCAGCGCGATCGCCCAGCACCACCTCGGTGGTGACTTCGACGTCCAGGGCGGCGGCTCCGACCTCGTCTTCCCCCACCACGAGATGTGTGCCGCCCAGACCCACGTCGCCCACGGCGGCTTCGCGCGCGCGTACGCCCACGTCGGCATGGTCGCCTACGACGGCGAGAAGATGTCCAAGTCGAAGGGCAACCTCGTCTTCGTCTCCCACCTGCGCAACAGCGACGTCGACCCGATGGCGATCCGTCTGGCGCTGCTGCGCCACCACTACCGCTCCGACTGGGAGTGGCACGACACCGAGCTCTGGGACGCCGTCGACTCCCTGGACCGCTGGCGCAAGGCGCTCTCCCTCGGCGCCGGCGCCGCGGCAGCCCCCGTGGTCGAGGGCGTGCTGGCGGCGCTCGCCGACGACCTCGACGCTCCCCGCGCGGTGGCACTCGTGGACGCCTGGGTCGACGCGACGTTGGGCACCTCGGGCCTTGCGGACAACACCGACCCCGACGCCGCCCGACTCGTGCACCAGGTGCTCGACGCTGCCTTGGGACTGTCGCTCTGACCCGTCCCGGCTGAGGCTCACTCCTGGCCGCGTCGCCTGAGGTAGCGCTCGAACTCACGGGCGATCGCCTCGCCAGAGGCCTCCGGGAGGTCAGCGGCGTCGCGGGCCTCCTCCAGCTGCCGCACGTAGTTGGCGACCTCCTCGTCGTCCTCCGCCAACGACTCCACGCCGCGCTCCCAAGCCTTGGCGTCCTCGGCGAGCTCGCCCAACGGCAGGGTGGCGCCGAGGAGCTCCTCGAGCCGGCCCACCAGCGCCAGCGACGCCTTGGGGCAGGGTGGCTGCGGCACGTAGTGGGGGACCGCGGCCCAGAACGACACCGCAGGGATGTCGAGCCGGGCACACGCATCCTGGACCACTCCGAGGATCCCGGTGGGCCCCTCGTAGGTGGAGACCTCGAGACCGACGCTCTTGGCGAGATCCTGGGTGGAGGCGGTGCCCGACACCGGCACCGGCCGGGTGTGGGGGGTGTCCGCCAGCAGTGCTCCGAGCGTGATGACCAGCTGCGCGCCGAGGTCGTCACAGGCGGCCAACAGCTCGGCGGTGTACTGCCGCCACCGGAAGCTCGGCTCGATGCCGCGCACCAGGATGACGTCGCGGTCGAGGTCGGGAGGGGAGGCCACTGCCACGAGCGTGCCGGGCCACTCGAGGGTCCGGTTGCCGTCCTCGTCGAGCCCCACGACCGGGCGGTTGACCTGGAAGTCGTAGTAGTCCTCGGGGTCGACCCGACCCACCACCGTGGCGTCCCACTCGTCCATCAGGTGCTGCACCACGCTGGAGGCCGCGTCGGCGGCGTCGTTCCACCCCTCGAAGGCAGCGATGACCACCGGGTCGACGAGGTCGGTCAGGGCGTCGAGTTCGATCACCTCTCCAGCCTAGGCCGCGTCCGAGATTTCGCGCCGCACCATCCGCGGTGTCACGATGCGGAATGCCTGTCCAGCCACCGGACAGCGACCTACTGTGGCTGGAGAGGACTCGCCGCCCGACTTCGAAGGAGCCCTGTGTCGACCGACATCGCGCCCGCCCACCGTCCCGACTGCACCGAGGAGCTCGCCGAGCTCCTGCGCAGTCGCGTGGTGGTCATCGACGGCGCGATGGGCACCGCGATCCAGCGCGACCGCCCCGACGAGGCCGGCTACCGAGGTGAGAGGTTCGCCGACTGGCACCTCGACGTGCAGGGCAACAACGACCTGCTGTCGCTGACCCAGCCCCAGATCATCTCCGCCATCCACCGGGAGTACCTGGACGCGGGCGCCGACATCATCGAGACCAACACCTTCAACGCCAACGCGGTCTCGCTCGGCGACTACGACATGGCCGACCTGGCCTACGAGCTGAACCGCGCCTCCGCGGCCCTGGCCCGCGAGGAGTGCGACCGGGCCGAGGCCACCGACCCGGGCCGGCGTCGCTACGTGGGTGGAGCACTGGGACCCACCACCCGCACGGCCTCCATCTCCCCGGACGTCAACGACCCCGGTGCTCGCAACATCTCCTACGACGAGCTCGTGGAGGCGTACGGCACCGCGGCGCGAGGACTGGTCGACGGGGGAGCCGACCTCCTCGTCATCGAGACGATCTTCGACACCCTCAACGCCAAGGCCGCCATCTTCGCGGTGGAGACCATGTTCGAGGAGTACGGCCGCCGCTGGCCGGTCATCATCTCCGGCACCATCACCGACGCCTCCGGTCGCACCCTGTCGGGCCAGACCACCGAGGCGTTCTGGAACTCGGTGCGCCACGCCCGCCCTCTGCTCATCGGGCTCAACTGCGCGCTGGGCGGCGACGAGATGCGCCCCTACGTGGCCGAGCTGAGCCGTCTCGCCGACACCTTCGTCTCCGCGTACCCCAACGCCGGTCTGCCGAACGCCTTCGGCGAGTACGACGAGGCCGCTCACCAGACCGCGGCCGTCATCGGCGAGTTCGCCCGGGCGGGCCTGGTCAACATGGTCGGCGGCTGCTGCGGCACGACGCCGGACCACATCCGCGCCATGGTCGACGCCGTCGAGGGAGTGGCGCCCCGTGAGGTGCCCGAGGTCGCGCCCGCCATGCGTCTGGCCGGCCTGGAGCCCTTCACCGTCGACGACGACAGCCTCTTCGTCAACGTGGGGGAGCGGACCAACATCACCGGCTCGGCCCGGTTCCGCACGCTGATCAAGGACGGGGACTACGACACCGCCCTCAGCGTCGCGCTGCAGCAGGTGGAGAACGGCGCCCAGATCATCGACGTCAACATGGACGAGGGGATGATCGACGGGGTCGCCGCGATGGAGCGGTTCCAGAAGCTCATCGCCTCCGAGCCGGACATCTCCCGCGTGCCGGTGATGGTCGACTCCTCGAAGTGGGAGGTCATCGAGGCGGGCCTGAAGTGCATCCAGGGCAAGCCCGTCGTCAACTCGATCTCCATGAAGGAGGGCGAGGAGTCGTTCCGCGAGCAGGCGCGACTGTGTCGCAAGTACGGCGCGGCGGTGGTCGTGATGGCGTTCGACGAGGACGGCCAGGCCGACAACCTCGCCCGCCGCATCGCCATCTGCGAACGCGCCTACCGGATCCTGGTCGACGAGGTCGGGTTCCCGGCCGAGGACATCATCTTCGACCCCAACGTCTTCGCCGTGGCCACGGGCATCGAGGAGCACGCGAGCTACGGGCTCGACTTCATCGAGGCCACCCGGTGGATCAGTGAGAACCTCCCGCACGCGAAGGTCTCGGGCGGCATCTCCAACGTCTCCTTCTCCTTCCGGGGCAACAACCCGGTGCGCGAGGCGATCCACGCCGTCTTCCTCTTCCACGCCATCCGCGCCGGACTCACCATGGGCATCGTCAACGCCGGCGCCCTGGTGGTCTACGACCAGGTCGACCCCGAGCTGCGCGAGCGGATCGAGGACGTCGTGCTCAACCGACGTCCGGACGCTGCGGAGCGACTGCTGGAGGTCGCCGAGGCGCACAACCGCAAGGGCGAGGCCGCCGAGGCGGTTGCCGAGGAGTGGCGTGACCTGCCCGTCTCCGAACGCATCACCCATGCGCTGGTCAAGGGGATCGACGCCCACGTCGAGGCCGACACCGAGGAGCTGCGTGCGCTGATCGAGGCGCGTGGCGGGCGACCCATCGAGGTGATCGAGGGTCCGCTGATGGACGGCATGAACGTGGTGGGCGACCTCTTCGGTGCCGGCAAGATGTTCCTGCCGCAGGTCGTGAAGTCGGCCCGCGTGATGAAGAAGGCCGTGGCCTACCTGATCCCCTTCATCGAGAAGGAGAAGGCGCTCGACCCGGCGCTCGCCGCGTCGAAGGACACCAACGGCACCATCGTGGTGGCGACCGTGAAGGGCGACGTCCACGACATCGGCAAGAACATCGTCGGTGTCGTGCTGCAGTGCAACAACTACGAGGTCATCGACCTCGGCGTGATGGTCCCTGCGCAGAAGATCCTCGACACCGCCAAGGAGGTCGGCGCCGACATCATCGGGCTCTCGGGCCTGATCACGCCCTCCCTCGACGAGATGGTCAACGTGGCCTCCGAGATGCAGCGCCAGGGATTCACCATCCCCCTGCTGATCGGCGGAGCCACCACGTCGCGGGCCCACACCGCGGTGAAGATCGACCAGCGCTACGAGGGCGACGTCGTGTGGGTGAAGGACGCCTCACGCTCCGTGCCCACCGCCGCCGCCCTGCTGAGTCCTCCGCTGCGCGAGGGCCTCATGGCCGACGTCAAGGCCGACTACGACGCGCTGCGCACCCGACACGCTGCCAAGCACGACCGGCCGATGGTCGACATCGAGACGGCCCGGGCCAACCGCACCCCGATCGACTGGAGCGGATACGAGGCCCCGGCCCCGGCACGCCCCGGCACCCACGTGCTGACCGGCTACGACCTCGCGGAGCTGCGCGACTACATCGACTGGGGTCCCTTCTTCAACGCCTGGGAGATGCGGGGTCGTTTCCCCGACATCCTCAACAACCCCACGACGGGCGAGGCGGCCCGCAAGCTCTACGACGACGCGCAGGCCATGCTGGACCGCATCATCGAGGAGAAGTGGCTGACCGCCAACGCGGTGCTGGGACTCTTCCCGGCCAACGCCGTCGGCGACGACGTCGAGGTCTACACCGACGACACGCGTACGACCGTGCTCACCACCCTCCACCACCTGCGGCAGCAGGGGGAGAAGCGCTCCGGCATGCCCAACCGCTCGCTGGCCGACTTCGTGGCGCCCAAGGAGACCGGCATCGCCGACCACGTCGGCGCGTTCGCGGTCACGGCCGGGCTCGGCGCCCCCGAGCGGGTGGCTGCCTTCCGCGCCGAGCTCGACGACTACTCGGCCATCCTGCTGGAGTCGTTGGCCGACCGGCTCGCCGAGGCGTTCGCCGAGCGCCTGCACCAGCTCGTGCGTACCGAGCACTGGGGACACGCGTCGGACGAGCAGCTGACCAACGAGGACCTGATCGCCGAGCGCTACCGCGGCATCCGCCCCGCGCCCGGCTACCCGGCCTGCCCCGACCACACGGAGAAGGCGCTGCTGTGGGAGCTGCTCGACGTCGAGGCGGCCACCGGCATCACCCTGACCGAGTCGATGGCGATGTGGCCGGGCGCGGCGGTCTCGGGCTGGTACTTCTCGCACCCCGACTCCCAGTACTTCAACGTCGGGCGGCTGGGTCGGGACCAGGTCGCCGAGTACGCCGAGCGCAAGGGCTGGACACTGGCCGAGGCCGAGCGGTGGCTCTCTCCCAACCTGGGCTACGACCCCGAGGACTGATCGGTTCCGACCCCGTCGTCGTCGCGGACCTGCGTCGGGCGTTGGACCGTGCGCCTCAGCGGACGCCGCACGCCCCGCCGTTGCCGAAACGCTGGTAGGGGGCGAACGCCGTGAAGCCCAGGACCAACAGGGGTGCGCCCTCCTGACCGCGGACCTGGACGAGGCCCGGCCCTGAGGTGAGCCGGGTGACGGTCTCGAGGTCGTGAGCGGCGGCCATGGAGCCAACCCATGCCACCCCCCCCAGCGGAAGCAAAGCCTCTGCGGCGATGGGGGAGAGGACGCAGCCAGGGTGCAGACTCGCCTCGTCAGTCGTACGGCGCTTCTTGGAGGGCATTGGTGAACACCGCGTCGTCTCGTGGACCAGCAGGTCAGCACGAGGAAGGTGGTCAGAGGCTGCCCGCAGCCGTCCTCTGGGACATGGACGGCACCCTCGTCGACACCGAGCCCTACTGGTTCGAGAGCGAGTACGCCCTCGCGGAGCGTCACGCGGGCACGTGGAGTGACGAGCACGCACTCAACCTGGTCGGCAACGACCTGCTCGAGTCGGGTCGCTACATCCGCGAGCACATGGGCATCGACCTGACGCCGGAGCAGGTGGTGGAGGAGCTGCTCGACCTGATGGTCGCGCGCACCCGGGTCCGGGTGCCTTGGCGCCCGGGTGCCCGGGAGCTGCTGGCCGACCTCCGCAGCGCGGGCGTGCCCACCGCCCTGGTCACCATGTCCTACCGCCGACTGGTCGACCCCGTCCTCGAGGCACTCGGCGACCAGGGGTTCGACGCCGTGGTCACCGGCGACGTCGTCACGCGCGGAAAGCCCGATCCGGAGCCCTACCTGCGCGCTGCCGCCGAGCTGGGCGTGGCGCCGCAGGACTGCGTGGCCATCGAGGACTCCGACACGGGCGCGCGCTCGGCCGCCGCAGCCGGGTGCGCCGTGCTCTGCGTGCCGTTGCACGTCCCGGTGCCCCCGGGGCCGCCCCGCACCTTCGCCGACTCACTGGTCGGCCTCCACCCCGGGGACCTCGACGCACTGCTCCGCGCCCGCGCCTGACCCGCCTGGCGAGGGGGCGATCGTTGCCGAATGGTTATGCGTCGCAGCGGCCCCGGTCCACTCATCCGTGAGTACTGTGCGTGAATCGCCCGCACTGGGGCCGGGCGCTACCTGGAGGTTGCACGTGAGAAAGACAGCCGTACGACGTCGAGCAAGGATCGGCGCGGTCGGCGTGGCCGCTGCCGCGCTCCTGCTGACCAGCTGCGCGGAGAGTGAGCGCAACGACGAGGAAGCCTCCGGCGGCACCTTCGTCTTCGCCGGTTCCGACGAGCCCAAGCTGCTCGACCCCGCCTTCGCCTCCGACGGTGAGACCTTCCGGGTCGCCCGTCAGATCTTCGAGGGCCTGGTCGGCACCGAGCCCGGGACCGCCGACCCCGCCCCGCTGCTCGCCACCGAGTGGGAGAACAGCGAGGACGGCCTGGAGTACACCTTCACCCTGCGCGACGACGTGAAGTTCCACGACGGCACCGACTTCGACGCCGAGGCCGTGTGCTTCAACTTCGACCGCTGGTACAACTTCCCGGAGTCGGTGCAGAGCGACGACTTCGCGTACTACTACGCCAAGCTGTTCCGCGGCTTCGCCAAGGGCCCCAAGAAGGGCAAGGGCATCTACGAGTCCTGCGAGGCGACGGACACCCACGAGGCCAAGATCACCCTCAACGCTCCCTTCGCCGGCTTCACCGCGGCGCTGTCGCTGCCGGCGCTGTCGATGCAGAGCCCGACGGCACTCGAGAAGTACCAGGACGACGCCGCCGCGAACGTCAACACCACCGAGTACTCGACGGCCCACCCGACGGGTACCGGTCCGTTCGTCTTCGACTCGTGGGACCGCGGCAGCCGCGTGACCCTCAAGCGCAACGACGACTACTGGGGCGAGAAGGCCAAGGTCGACACCGTGCAGGTCGTCGCCATCAGCGACCCGGCGGCCCGTGCGACTGCCGTGCGCAACGGTGACGTGGACGGCGCCGACCTGATCGGTCCGGCCGACCTCAAGCCCCTCGAGGACGAGGGCATGCAGGTCATCCCGCGTGCCCCCTTCACCGTGCTGTACCTGGGCCTGAACCAGAAGACCAAGCCGCTCGACGACATCCGGGTGCGCCAGGCGATCGCCCACGC
The DNA here is from genome assembly GCF_015070385.1 of Nocardioides malaquae. Taxonomy (GTDB): domain Bacteria; phylum Actinomycetota; class Actinomycetes; order Propionibacteriales; family Nocardioidaceae; genus Nocardioides; species Nocardioides malaquae. Next base: position 205,465 of record NZ_JADCSA010000005.1, read on the forward strand.
GATCGACAAGGACGCGGTCGCGGCCGCCTCGCTGCCCGAGGGCTCCGAGATCGCCACGCAGTTCATGCCGCAGTCGGTCAACGGCTGGAGCGACTCCGTCACCGAGTACGAGTACGACCCGGAGAAGGCCCGCGACCTCCTCAAGGAGGCTGGCGCCGAGGGCGCGACCATCGAGTTCAACTACCCGACCGACGTCTCGCGTCCCTACATGCCGTCGCCCGAGGACACCTTCAACGTGCTGCGCTCGCAGTTGCAGGAGGTCGGCCTGAAGATCAAGCCCGTCGCCGACGTCTGGACCCCGGACTACCTGGACAAGATCACGGGAACGGCCAACCACGGCATCCACCTGCTCGGGTGGACCGGTGACTACAACGACTCCGACAACTTCGTCGGCGTCTTCTTCGGCACCGAGCAGGCCGAGTGGGGCTTCAAGAACCAGGAGCTCTTCGACAAGATCGCCGAGGCCCGGGGCATCCCGAGCGTGGAGGAGCAGACGCCCCTCTACGAGGAGATCAACGAGATGACCATGGAGCTGTTGCCGGGCGTGCCGCTGGCGCACCCGTCGCCGTCGCTGGCCTTCGGCCCCGACGTCGAGGGCTTCCAGCAGAGCCCGGTCAACGACGAGGTGTTCAACACCGTCAGCGTCGGCTGACGTCAGCTCCTCACGCGTGGGGCACCGCCGGTCGGTGCCCCACGCGTTCCCCGTCCGAGAGGTGCACCTCCCGTGCTTCGTTTCATCCTGCGCCGTCTGGCGCTGATGGTGCCGGTCCTGGCCGGACTCTCCATCCTCCTCTTCGCCTGGGTCCGGGCCCTGCCCGGCGACCCGGCACGGGCCCTGCTCGGCCAGCGGGCGACACCTGAAGGCATCGCTCGGGTCAACGAGGTCTACGGCTTCAACGAGCCCGTGCTCCAGCAGTACCTGACCTACGTCCAGGCCCTGCTCAAGGGCGACCTGGGACGCTCGATCACCACCGGCCAGCCAGTGGTGGAGAGCTTCTTCGACCGCTTCCCGGGCACGGTGGAGCTGGCGCTCGCCGCGCTCATGATCGCCGTGGTCGCTGGCATCCCCATGGGGTACTGGGCAGCGAAGCACCAGGGGCGCTTCCTCGACACCTTCATCGTCTCCGGCTCGCTCCTGGGCGTGGTCACCCCGGTCTTCTTCCTGGCGATCATGCTGAAGCTCGTCTTCGCCGACTGGCTCGGTTGGCTGCCGACCAGCCTCCGGCAGGACGCACGGATGGACGCCACCCACGTCACCAACTTCTACGTGCTAGACGGCATCCTGACCCAGGAGTGGGACGCGGCATGGAACGCCGCCGTCCACCTGGTCCTGCCCTCGATCGCGCTCGCCTCGATCCCGCTCGCGATCATCGTGCGCATCACCCGCGCGGCGGTTGCCGAGGTGCTCTCCGACGACTACGTGCGCACCGCGCGCAGCAAGGGCCTCGCGTCCGGCCTGATCTCTCGGCGTCACGTCCTGCGCAACGCGCTGCTGCCCGTCGTCACCACCATCGGGCTCCAGGCAGGGCTGCTGCTGAGCGGGGCGGTCCTGACGGAGACGGTCTTCGGGTGGAGTGGCATCGGGAAGTACCTCTTCGAGGCCATCGGCCAGCGCGACTACCCGGTGCTGCAGGGCTACATCCTCTTCATCGCCCTCATCTACGCCCTCATCAACCTTGCCGTCGACGTGGCCTACGGCATCATCGACCCCCGGGTGCGTGTCCAGTGACGATCCCTCTCCCTCCCGCACAGGCCGGAAGCCCCGACCTCCTCGGCCTCCCGGACGACGAACCCGGGGTCGGCCTGTGGCGCGCCGCAGCTCGTCGCCTGCGGCGCAACCCCGCCGCGATCGTCGGTGCCCTGATCGTCGCCGCCTTCGTGCTCGTCGCCCTCGCCGCGCCGTTCCTGACTCCCTACGAGCCCGGGTCGGCGCAGTGGTCAGGCCAGGTGACCCCCTCGTCGGTGCCCGGTCCCAGCGAGGACCACCTGCTGGGCCTGGACCGCTTCGGTTCCGACCTGTTCACGCAGATGGTCTACGGCGCACGCCAGTCGTTGGTCTACGGCGTGGTGGCCACGGTCATCGGTCTCACCCTCGGCACCCTGCTGGGCACGCTCGCCGGCGGTGCCGCCGCGGTGGGTGGCCGGGTCGGCTCGTGGATCGACAACGTCGTGATGCGCCTGGTCGACATCATGCTGTCGGTCCCGAGCCTGTTGCTGGCGGTCAGCATCGCCGCCGTGCTGGGGCAGAACCCCTACGCCGTCATGATCGCCATCGGCGTTGCCCAGGTCCCGATCTTCGCCCGCCTGCTGCGCGGGTCGATGATCAGCCAGGGGCGTTCCGACTACGTGCTCGCCGCCGAGTCGCTGGGCATCAAGCGTCACAAGGTGGTCATCGGTCACATCCTGCCCAACGCCCTGGGGCCCACCATCGTCCAGGCGACCCTGAACCTGGCCACCGCCATCATCGAGGTCGCTGCCCTCTCCTTCCTGGGGCTGGGGCAGCCCGATCCGGCAGTCGCGGAGTGGGGTCGCATGCTCGTGGCCGCCCAGGACCGTTTCCAGGTCGCGCCGCTGCTCGCCATCCTGCCGGGCACCGCGATCGCCGTCACCGCGTTGGGATTCACCCTCTTCGGAGAGGCCCTGCGTGAAGCACTCGACCCGAGGAGCCGTCGATGAGCCGCGCTGGTGAGCCCCTGCTGAGCGTCCGCAACCTCAGCGTGCAGTTCGGGCTGAAGAGACAGGCCGCCACCACCGCGGTCGACGAGGTCAGCTTCGACATCCACCCCGGCGAGCACGTGGGCCTGGTGGGAGAGTCCGGGAGCGGCAAGTCCGTGACCTCCCTGGCCGTGATGGGGTTGCTGCCCCGACGCGGCGTCAAGGTCAGTGGCGAGGTGCTCTACCGCGGCCAGAACCTGCTGACGACGCCGGACTCCGCCATGGCGAAGATCCGCGGCCGGGAGATCGCCATGGTCTTCCAGGACCCCATGACCTCCCTCAACCCGGTGGTGACGATCGGGGTCCAGCTCACCGAGGTGCTCCTGCGCCACGAGACCTCCTCGCGCAAGGAGGCCCGCCGACGGGCCGGTGAGCTGCTCGAACGCGTCGGGATCCCCGACCCGGCCCGACGCCTGGGTGAGTATCCCCACCAGCTCTCCGGCGGCATGCGGCAGCGCGTGCTCATCGCGATCGCGCTCGCGTGCGGTCCCCGACTGCTCATCGCGGACGAACCCACCACCGCCCTCGACGTGACCATCCAGGCCCAGGTGCTGGAGGTGCTCAAGGAGCTCGTCGCCGACACCGACGCCGCCCTGCTGATGATCACCCACGACCTCGGGGTCGTCGCCGGCCTCTGCGACCAGGTCAACGTCATGTACTCCGGACGGATCGTCGAGGCGAGCGCGCGCGACCAGCTGTTCGCGACCCCGCGCCACCCGTACACCGGTGGACTGCTGGCCAGCATCCCCCGCCTGGACTCCCCGCGGGGCGAGCGCCTCGTGCCGATCCCCGGGTCGCCCACCCAGACCCTGCCGTGGTCCCAGGGGTGCGCCTTTGCGCCTCGCTGCCCCCACCGCCAGGACGACTGCACGACCGTGCCGCCCCACCTCGAGGCGACCGGTGACCGACTCCTGCGGTGCCACCACCCACTGGGTGTCGACGGCGTGACCGCTCCCGGCAGCGAGGGCGTGGCCCAGTGAAGGAGACCTCCATGAACCCGGCGTCAGGCAGCGCCACCCCCGCGGAGCCCCTGGTGCGGATCGAGGGGCTGAAGGTGCACTTCCCGATCCGGGACGGTCTCCTGCTGAACCGCCAGGTCGGCGCCGTGCAGGCGGTCGACGGTGTCGACCTCGAGATCCCCGCGGGCCGGACCCTCGGCCTGGTGGGGGAGTCCGGCTGCGGCAAGTCCACCTTGGGCCGCGCCGTCCTGCGGCTGGCGCCCGTGACCGAGGGCCGCGTGCTCTTCGACGGGGTCGACGTCGCCTCGCTCAAGGGGGAGGCCCTGCGGCGCCAGCGGCAGCAGATGCAGATGGTCTTCCAGGACCCGCTCGCCAGCCTCAACCCACGCCAGTCGGTGGAGACGATCCTGACCGAGCCCCTGCGGGCCCACCGCATCCCGCACGAGCGCTCCACGAAGGTCCGCGAGCTGCTCGACCAGGTCGGCTTGCCGGCCAACGCGGCCCGCAAGTATCCCCACGAGTTCTCGGGTGGCCAGCGCCAGCGGATCGGGGTCGCACGGGCGTTGGCCCTGGAGCCCCGCTTCATCATCGCCGACGAGCCCGTCTCCGCCCTGGACGTGTCGATCCAGGCGCAGGTGCTCAACCTGCTGGAGGACCTGCAGCGCGAGCTCGGCCTCACCTACCTGGTCATCGCCCACGACCTGGCGGTCGTGCGTCACGTCTCCGACGAGGTGGCGGTGATGTACCTCGGGGGCATCGTCGAGCAGGCGCCCTCCGACGACCTCTACGCGGCGCCCCTGCATCCCTACACCAAGGCGCTGATGTCGGCCGTGCCGGTGCCCGACCCCGTCGTCGAGGCCACGCGGGAACGCATCATCCTGCGAGGCGACCTGCCCTCGCCGGCCAACCCGCCGCAGGGATGCCGCTTCCACACCCGGTGCCCGTTCCGGCAGGAGACCCGCTGCGACACCGAGCGACCGGTGCTGCGCGACCTCGGTACCGGCCACCGCGTCGCGTGCCACTTTGCGGAGGAGATCGCCAGCGGAGCCCTGCTGCCGGTGCTCCAGGACCCCGCCGTGCGCGCCCCGGGGTGAGGCGTACGCCCTCGGCTAGGCTGGAGGGGTGACCGACCCGCCTGCGCCCGGCCGCGGCGACGACCGATCGTCAGAGCCGCGTCCGGCAGGAACGCTGCGGCTGGGCTCCATCGCCGGAGCCGACGTGCTGGTCAGTGGTTCGTGGTTCCTCGTGGCAGCGTTGATCGCCGTCCTGGTGGCCCCGCGCATCGACCAGGTCGAACCCGGCCTGGGCGGGTGGAAGTACGTCGCTGGCTTCGCCTTCGCGGTGATCCTCTACCTCTCGGTCCTCCTGCACGAGGCCTCCCACGCCTGGATGGCCCAGCGGTACGGGCATCGGGTCACCTCCATCACCCTGCACTTCCTCGGAGGGATGACGGCGGTGGAGGGTGAGGCGCGCAGTGCCCGTCAGGAGTTCTGGATCGCGGTGGTGGGGCCGCTCACCTCCCTGGCCGTGGGAGGGGCGGCCCTCGGGCTGTGGTTCGTGACCCCCGAGGGCGTCGTGCGCGTCGGGGTCGAGGGCCTGGCCGGCGCCAACCTGCTCATCGGCATGCTCAACCTCGTGCCGGCGCTTCCCCTCGACGGAGGCCGGGTGCTGAAGTCGGCCGTGTGGCAGGTTGGCGGCAGCCCGCACCGCGGCACGCTGGTCGCCGGCTGGGCCGGGCGGGTGCTGGCCGTGCTGGCCCTCGGCTGGCCGGTCTACCAGGAGGCCCTCCTGGGCACGCCTCCACTCTTCGTCGACTACCTCCTCGCGGTCGTCATCGCCCTCTTCCTGTGGAGCGGCGCCTCGGCCGCCATCGTCCATGCGCGCCTGCGTTCGCGGATCCCGCACCTCGTGGGCCGGAGCCTCGCTCGTCGCGCTGTGGTGGTCCCGCAGGACGCGCCCCTCGCCGCCGCGGTGCGGACGGCGCAGGAGGCCGCGGCGGGCAGCATCGTCACCGCCGACCGTGACGGGCGCCCCGTCGGGCTGGTCAACGAGACCGCCCTGCTGGCCGTGCCCGTCGAGCGTCGGCCGTGGCTGCCGGTGCAGGGCGTGGCGCGGCCCCTCGAACCCGGTCTGGCGCTGAGCGCCGACATCGCCGGGGAGGAGCTGGTCGCCGCCATTGGTCGACGTCCCGCCCAGGAGTACCTGCTGGTCGAGGACGACGGCCAGGTCTTCGGGGTCCTGTCGACCGTCGACGTCGATCGCGCGTTCCGTCGACGCGCCGACTAGGGTGCAGCCCATGCCTGACGCTCCCACCGTCCGTGACGACGTCCCTCCGCACGCCTGGGCCGGTGTCCACCGTGGCCCGTTGCGTCCGGGGGAGTGGGTGCGTCTGACGGACCAGAAGGGCCGCCGCCACAACTTCGAGCTCGTCGAGGGCAAGCGCTTCTTCTCCAACCGCGGCCACCTCGAGCACGACGAGCTGATCGGGCGCGAGGAAGGCTTCACCGTCACCTCCTCGGCCGGGGGCGAGTACCTGGTGTTCCGTCCGCTCCTCTCGGAGTTCGTGGTCTCCATGCCACGCGGGGCGGCCGTGGTCTACCCGAAGGACGCCGCCCAGATCGTGGCGATGGCCGACATCTTCCCGGGCGCCACGGTCGTCGAGGCCGGCGCGGGCTCCGGCGCTCTCAGCTGCTCACTGCTGCGGGCGGTGGGCCCGCACGGACAGCTGGTCAGCTTCGAGCGTCGCGAGGAGTTCGCCGACGTCGCCCGCCGCAACGTCACCCAGTTCTTCGGCGGCGACCATCCTGCCTGGGACCTGCGCGTGGGTGACCTGGTCGAGCAGCTGCCCACCCTCACCGAGCCCGTCGACCGGATCATCCTCGACATGCTCGCGCCGTGGGAGTGCGTCGACGTCGTGGCGGACGCCCTCGCGCCCGGCGGCATCGTCTGCGCCTACGTGGCCACCACGACCCAGCTCTCCCGCATCGTGGAGACCCTGCGGGCCCACGGTGGGTTCACCGAGCCGCAGCCGTGGGAGTCGCTGGTGCGCGACTGGCACGTGGAGGGCCTCGCGGTGCGTCCCGGACACAAGATGATCGGTCACACCGCCTTCCTCGTCACCGCCCGTCGGATGGCGCCCGGCCAGCGACCGCCCACCAAGAAGCGCAGGCCCGCGCCCGGGGCGTACGGTCCGGACTACACCGGACCCCGCCCCGCCGACCTCCCGTCCCAGGTGGGGCTGGAGACGACGGAGGGCTGAGTCGGGCGGCGACCGTCCGCCGTTGCTCGACCGGGTGGCGCGGGTCGTCGCCAAATCGTGACCCGCACGGGCGCGCTTGCCCTTCCCTCCAGCCGCCACGTGGGTAAGGTCACCTCCACGGAGGTGATCGCGATGACCTACAGCGACAGGGACACCCGGGGGCGCAGCCCTGAGGAGCTGGCGAGCCAGGTGCGCAACCTGGAGGCGGAGGTCGTCGGCCTACGGCACCGTCTGGCCAACGCTCCCGACCGGAGCCGCTCGCTGGAGGAACGGCTGGCCGAGACCCAGCGTTCGCTCGCCGCCATGACGAGCCAGAACGAGCGTCTGGCGCAGACGCTGCGGGAGGCCCGCGACCAGATCACCCGGCTGCGTGACGAGGTCGACCGCCTCGCTCAGCCCCCCACCGGGTTCGGTGTCTTCCTGGCGCGCAACGCCGACGACACCGTCGACGTCTTCACCGGTGGTCGCAAGCTGCGGGTCACCGTCTCCCCGGCCGTGGAGGTCGACGACCTCGTCAAGGGCCAGGAGGTCATGCTCAACGAGGCGATGAACGTGGTCGCCGGGTGCGGCTTCGAGTCCGTCGGCGACGTGGTCATGGTCAAGGAGCTCCTCGCCGACGGTGAGCGCGCCCTGGTGATCGGCAACGCCGACGAGGAGCGCGTCGTCCGTCTGGCGGCTCCGCTGCTGGAGGAGCCGCTGCGCGCGGGTGACTCCCTGCTCACCGATGCCCGCTCCGGCTACGCCTACGAGCGTGTACCCAAGTCGGAGGTCGAGGAGCTGGTGCTCGAGGAGGTGCCGGACATCGACTACACCTCGATCGGTGGCCTGGCGACCCAGATCGACGCGATCCGCGACGCGGTCGAGCTGCCCTACCTGCACCCCGACCTCTTCCGTGACCACCAGCTCAAGCCGCCGAAGGGCGTGCTGCTCTACGGGCCCCCCGGATGCGGCAAGACCCTCATCGCGAAGGCGGTGGCCAACTCGTTGGCCAAGAAGGTGGCCGCTCGCACGGGCACCGAGGGCAAGTCCTACTTCCTCAACATCAAGGGCCCCGAGCTGCTCAACAAGTACGTGGGCGAGACCGAGCGCCACATCCGGCTGGTCTTCCAGCGTGCGCGTGAGAAGGCCAGCCACGGCACCCCGGTGATCGTCTTCTTCGACGAGATGGACTCCCTCTTCCGCACCCGCGGGAGCGGCGTCTCCTCCGACGTCGAGAACACCATCGTGCCCCAACTGCTCAGCGAGCTCGACGGCGTGGAGGCCCTGGAGAACGTGCTGGTCATCGGTGCCTCCAACCGCGAGGACATGATCGACCCCGCCATCCTCAGGCCCGGGCGCCTCGATGTGAAGATCAAGATCGAGCGCCCCGACGCCGAGTCGGCGCGCGACATCTTCAGCAAGTACCTCACCAGTGACCTGCCCCTCCACGACGACGACCTGGCCGAGTTCGGCCGCGACCGTGACGCCTGCGTCGGGGCGATGGTCCGGGCCACCGTCGAGCGCATGTATGCGGAGAGCGACGAGAACCGCTTCCTCGAGGTCACCTACGCCGACGGCGACAAGGAGGTCCTCTACTTCAAGGACTTCAACTCCGGCGCCATGATCCAGAACATCGTCGACCGCGCCAAGAAGATGGCGATCAAGGACTTCCTCGAGCACGACCAGCGCGGGATCAGGGTCCAGCACCTGCTGCAGGCCTGCGTCGACGAGTTCAAGGAGAACGAGGACCTGCCCAACACCACGAACCCCGACGACTGGGCCCGCATCTCCGGCAAGAAGGGCGAGCGGATCGTGTTCATCCGCACGCTCGTCACCGGCAAGCAGGGCACCGAGCCGGGGCGGTCGATCGACACCGTCGCCAACACCGGCCAGTACCTGTGACCCCGTCGACGCGAAGCGCGGCACGCCCGGGACCCGCATGAGCGTCGTCCGGGTGATGGGCACCGAGGTGGAGTACGGCATCTCGGTCCAGGGACGCCCCGAGGCCAACCCGATGCAGGCCTCGTCGCAGGTCGTCAACGCGTACGCCGCCTCGCTCGCGACGGCGCGACGCGCCCGGTGGGACTTCGAGGAGGAGTCCCCGTTGCGCGACGCCCGGGGGTTCGACATGTCCCGGGTGGAGGCCGACCCCAGCCAGCTGACGGACGAGGACCTCGGTCTGGCCAACCTGATCCTCACCAACGGTGCCCGCCTCTACGTCGACCACGCGCACCCGGAGTACTCCACGCCGGAGGTCACCACCCCGCTCGACGTCGTGCGGTGGGAGCGCGCCGGGGAGGTCGTGATGGCCCGCGCCATGGAGCACGCCGCGCGCACCGGGCACGGGCCGCCGATCCTGCTCTACAAGAACAACACCGACAACAAGGGTGCCTCCTACGGGTCGCACGAGAACTACCTCGTCAAGCGCTCGACCCCCTTCAACGACATCGTCCACCACCTCACCCCCTTCTTCGTCTCGCGCCCCGTCGTCTGCGGTGCGGGCCGCCTCGGGATCGGGCAGCGGACCTCGGCCCACGCCTTCCAGATCAGTCAGCGCGCCGACTTCTTCGAGGTCGAGGTCGGGCTGGAGACCACCCTGAAACGACCCATCATCAACACCCGCGACGAGCCGCACGCCGACCCCGACCGGTGGCGTCGCCTGCACGTCATCGTCGGTGACGCGACCATGTCGGAGGTCTCCACGTACCTCAAGGCCGGCACCACCTCGCTGGTCCTGGCCATGGTCGAGGCGGGGTGGATCACGCAGGACCTCTCGGTGCAACGCCCTGTCGCCTCGCTCCACGAGGTCTCCCACGACCCGTCGCTGACGCACCTGCTGACCCTCAACGACGGCCGACGGATGACCGCCGTCCAGCTGCAGCGCACCTACCTCGAGCTCGCCCAGGGCTTCGTCGAGGCGAGCGAGGAGGCGCCCCACGTGCAGACCCTGGACGTGCTGCAGCGGTGGGGGAGCGTGCTCGACCGGCTCGAACGCGATCCGATGGAGTGTGCCGGTGAGCTCGACTGGGTGGCGAAGTGGCGACTGCTCCAGCAGTACCGCGACCGGGACGACCTGGACTGGTCGGACGCGAAGCTGCACCTGATCGACCTGCAGTACCACGACATCCGACCTGCCAAGGGACTCCACCACCGCCTGGTGCAGTCGGGGCGCATGGAGCGGCTGGTGGCCCAGTCGGCCGTCGAGGCCGCGGTGCACGCACCCCCGCCGGACACCCGCGCCTACTTCCGCGGGAGGTGCCTCGAGCAGTACCCCGACCAGGTCGCCGCGGCTTCCTGGGACTCGGTGATCTTCGACCTGCCGGGTCACGACGCGCTGCAACGGGTCCCGACCATGGACCCCCTGCGCGGCACCCGGGCCCACGTCGGCGAGCTGCTCGACGCGTGCGACTCCGCCGAGGACCTCTTCCGCGCCCTGGCGGGGTAGGACCCGATAGGCTCGGCGACATGGCCCAGGAGCAGAAGCACCCGCGCAAGTCCTCCGACACGGAGGAGGCCGTCACCGAGGTCACGGAGACCGACGTCGATGCGCGCCGCGAGGCGCTCGACGACGACGTCGACGCGATCCTCGACGAGATCGACGAGGTGCTCGAGAACAACGCCGAGGAGTTCGTGAAGTCCTTCATCCAGAAGGGTGGCGAGTGAATGAGCGGATCGGACTCGCCCCGGCTCGCGCCGGCGTACATGCAGCCCGGCGTCGTCTCGTTCACGGAGTTCCTGGGCGCCCAGGCGCCCGACCTGCTGCCGGCCCGCCGCGGGCTGCCCAGCGGTGACGCGGCGGGCCTCGCTCCCCACGCGACGACCATCGTGGCCGCCACCTTCGAGGGTGGTGTGGTGATGGCGGGGGACCGCCGGGCCACGATGGGCAACATCATCGCCCAGCGCGACATCGAGAAGGTCTTCCCCGCCGACGAGTTCAGCGTGGTGGGCATCGCCGGCACCGCCGGTCTCGCCGTGGAGATGGTCCGGCTCTTCCAGACCGAGCTGGAGCACTACGAGAAGATCGAGGGCACCACGCTCTCCATGGACGGCAAGGCCAACCGGCTGGCCGCGCTGATCCGCAACAACCTCGGCATGGCGATGCAGGGACTGGCCGTCGTGCCGCTCTTCGCCGGCTTCGACCTCGCCGCCTCACAGGGGCGGATCTTCTCCTACGACGTGACCGGTGGGCGCTACGAGGAGACCGCGTTCCACGCCGTCGGCTCGGGGTCGCTCTTCGCGCGCGGGTCGCTCAAGAAGCTCTACCGCGACACCCTCGACGAGCAGGGGTGCGTCGCCGCTGCCCTCCAGGCGCTCTACGACGCCGCCGACGACGACTCCGCCACCGGCGGCCCCGACCTCACCCGGCGGATCTTCCCCGTGGTGCACGTGGTCACCGCCGACGGTGGACGCCGGTTGCCCGACGAGGTGGTCTCCGAGATCGCCGACCGGGTGATCGCCGGGCGGATGCGTCGCCCCGACGGCCCCGTCGCCGAGCTCACCTGACGCCTCCGCCACCCCTTCCGCCTGCCGAGGAGCCCCTGCCGATGAGCACCCCGTTCTACGTGTCGCCCGAACAGATGATGAAGGACCGGGCCGACTTCGCCCGCAAGGGCATCGCCCGCGGCCGGTCCGTCGTCGTCGTCCAGTACGCCGACGGCGTGCTCTTCGCCACGGAGAACCCCTCGAAGGCGCTGCACAAGATCTCCGAGATCTACGACCGGATCGCCTTCGCGGCGGTGGGCCGCTACAACGAGTTCGAGAACCTCCGCATCGCCGGGGTGCGCCTGGCCGACATGCGGGGCTATGCCTACGACCGCCGCGACGTGACCGGCCGCGGCCTCGCCAACGCGTACGCCCAGACGCTCGGCACCGTCTTCAGTGCCGGTGGCGAGAAGCCCTACGAGGTCGAGCTGTTCGTCGCCGAGGTCGGTGACGACGCCTCCCAGGACCAGATCTACCGGCTCACCTACGACGGCCAGGTCGCCGACGAGCACCGCTACGCCGTGATGGGCGGCGCCGCCGACGTCGTCGCGAAGCACCTCTCCGAACACTACCGCGAGGGCGGCACGCTGCAGGACGCCGTGCGCCTCGCCGTCGCGGCCCTCGGCCACTCCGAGCAGGGCGACCGGCGACTCGACGTCGACGACCTGGAGGTCGCGGTGCTCGACCGGTCGCGCACCCAGGTGCGCAAGTTCCACCGGCTGCGCACCGAACGACTCGCGGCCCTGCTCGAGGCCACGGACGACACCGGGTCCTGACAGCACCCACGGCGTGGCCCGTGCCCCTAGGGTGGTCAGCATGGACCGCAGGATCATGGGCATCGAGAACGAGTACGGGGTCACCTGCACGTTCGAGGGCCACCGGCGCCTGAGCCCGGACGAGGTGGCGCGCTACCTCTTCCGCAAGGTGGTCGCCTGGGGGCGCAGCAGCAACGTGTTCCTCGCCAACGGCGCGCGGCTCTACCTCGACGTGGGCAGCCACCCGGAGTACGCCACGCCCGAGTGCGACTCGGTGGAGGACCTCGTCGTCCACGACAAGGCCGGCGAGCGGATCCTCGAGGAGCTGATGCTCGACGCGCAGGACCGCCTGCGTGACGAGGGCATCAAGGGAGACATCTACCTCTTCAAGAACAACACCGACTCCGGGGGCAACTCCTACGGGTGCCACGAGAACTACCTCGTGGCGCGGCAGGGCGAGTTCGGTGCGCTCGCCGACGTGCTGATCCCGTTCCTCGTGTCGCGCCAGATCCTGGTCGGCGCAGGCAAGGTGATGCAGACCCCGCGCGGGGCCTCGTACGCGATCTCCCAACGCGCCGAGCACATCTGGGAGGGGGTCTCGAGCGCCACCACCCGGAGTCGACCGATCATCAACACCCGCGACGAGCCGCATGCCGACGCCGAACGGTTCCGACGGCTCCACGTCATCGTGGGTGACTCCAACATGAGCGAGACGACGACCCTGCTGAAGGTGGCGTCGTGCGACCTGGTCCTGAGGATGATCGAGGACGGCGTCGTGATGCGCGACCTCGCCCTGGAGAACCCGATCCGCGCGATCCGCGAGATCGCCAGTGACATCACCTGCCGCCGCAAGGTGCGCCTGGCCAACGGCCGCGAGGCGACCGCGGTCGAGATCCAGTCCGAGTACCTGCAGCGCGCCCTCGACCACGTCGACCGCCGGGGCCTGCGTACCCCGACCATCGACCGGGCGCTCGACCTGTGGGAGCGCACCCTCAAGGCCATCGAGTCCGACGACCTCAGCATGGTGGAGCGTGAGATCGACTGGGTCATCAAGCGCCGTCTGATCGAGCGCTACCGCAACGTGCACGACCTCCCGTTGGGGCACCCGCGGGTGGCCCAGCTCGACCTCGCCTACCACGACATCCGACGCGACCGCGGTCTCTTCCACCTCCTCGACGCCCGTGGAGCGGTGGCCCGGGTGACCGACGACGCCACCGTCCAGCTCGCGAAGGACCGCCCGCCCCAGACCACCCGCGCCAAGCTGCGCGGCGACTTCATCCGCCACGCGCAGGAGCAGCAACGCGACTTCACCGTCGACTGGGTGCACCTCAAGCTCAACGACCAGGCCCAGCGCACCGTGCTCTGCAAGGACCCCTTCCGCTCCGTCGACGAGCGCGTCGAGCGCCTCATCGCCGGGATGTGACGCGTCCCGTCGCGCTCAGGGGTCGACGGCTAGTGTGTGCTGCGGTCACGCACCCACCCGAAAGGCAACACCGTGTCATTGCGCCGTACCCTCACTGCCGCTGCCGTCAGCCTCGGCATGCTCACCCTGGCCGCCTGCGGCGACAAAGCTGCCGAGGGAGGCCCCGGGTTGGACGCCGTCACGATCGAGGCTGAGCCCGGCACGGCTCCGACGGTGGAGTTCGGCGACGAGAAGCTGGACCCGGCCGAGACCGAGACCAAGGTGCTCGTCGAGGGCGACGGCGAGGAGACCGCCATCGGCGACATGGTCACCACCTACATCTGGGTCGGCAACGGCTTCGACCGCAAGGAGGTGCTCAACACCTACGAAGCGGGTGAGCCCGAGCGCATCGAGCTGGTCGACGGCCTCTTCCCGGGCCTGAAGGAGGGGCTCGTCGGCCACAAGGTCGGCTCGATCGTGGCCGTGGCCTCCACCGCCGAGGACGCCTTCGGTGAGGGCGGCAACCCCGCCCTGGGGATCGGTGACGGCGACAGCGTGCTCTTCGTGACCGAGATCGTCTCCAAGCTCTCCGACGACGAGGTGAAGAAGTTCAAGGCGGACGAGAAGAAGGCCACCGAGCAGCAGGAGAAGCAGGCGAAGAAGGTCGAGCGAGCCACCAAGAACGCTCCCGACGCCGCCTCCGGGACCCCTGTGGACCCGGCCGGCTGGGCGCCTGAGGTCACCTACCCCAAGGGCAAGGGCAAGGTGCCCACCTTCGACTTCTCCGGGGCCCCGAAGCCCAACGGCAAGCTCCAGGTCACCCAGCTCATCGAGGGTGAGGGCAAGAAGGTCAAGGCCGGACAGACCCTCGTCGTCCACTACGTCGGGCAGGTCTTCGGTGCCGAGCAGCCCTTCGACTCCTCCTACAGCCGCAACGAGCCCGCCTCCTTCCCGATCGGCGTGGGCCAGGTTGTCCAGGGCTGGGACCAGGCCCTCGTCGGCCAGAAGGTCGGGTCGCGCGTGATCGTCCAGATCCCGCCGGAGCTCGGCTACGGTGAGGCCGGCAACGAGGGTGCGGGCATCAAGGGCACCGACACCATCGTCTTCGCCGTCGACATCCTCGCCGCCGTCTGACCCACACCTCTGCGTACGCCGCCGGACCAGCAGGCGGGAAGGAGCGACACGTGTCCCGTCGTCGTAGTGAGCGCCTGCTCAACCTCCTGATCATGCTGCTGGTCCAGCGGCGTTTCGTGCCCAAGGAACGGATCCGGGAGGTGCTTTACCCCGACGCCGAGGGTGACGCCTTCGACCGGATGTTCGATCGCGACAAGGAGGAGCTGCGGGCCCTGGGCATCCCCATCGAGGTCGGCTCGCTCTCGACCTTCCACGACGACGAGGTCGGTTACCGGATCCGACCCGACGACCTGGCGCTGCCCGAGATCAGCCTCACCGCCGAGGAGGCCTCGGTGCTCACCCTGGCGGGCAAGGTCTGGCACCACGCCCGCCTCGCGGACACGACCGCCACCGCCCTGCGCAAGCTGATGCCGGCCCTGCCGGCGTCCGAACAACCGGCTCCGGCCGTCGCTGAGCCCGTCATCGGCGCCGAGGAACCCAGCTTCGAGGCCTTCTGGACCGCCATCCAGGAGCGGCGTCGGGTGACCTTCGACTACCGCAAGTCAGGAGCCGCCGATGGCTCGGCTCGTCGCGTCGAGCCGTGGGGGCTGCTGCGACACTCGGGCCGCTGGTACGTCGTGGGTCAGGACCTGGACCTGGGGGAGGAGCGGATCTTCCGGCTCTCCCGTGTGCAGGGGTCCTGCACCCTGGGCCGCACGCCTGACGCCTACCGGGTGCCCGACGACCTCGACCTGCGGGAGGTGGCGACCCGCCTGCAGCCGCGCACCGAGACGACGAGGGCCCAGCTCCTGCTACGCGCCGGGGCGGGACACGCGTTGCGGCAGCGCGGCACCACGGTGGCCCACGGCGTGATCGGCCCTGACGGCGGAGACGGCTGGGACCGGGTGGAGTGCGAGGCAGACGTCGCCACCCTGGCCGACGAGGTGCTCACGCTGGGCGTGAATGCCTTCGTCGAGTCTCCGGAGAGCCTGCGCGGCCTCGTCCGGCAGCGGCTCACCGCGTTGGCTGAGCTGCTCGACGCGGGAGGTGCCTCGTGAGCCGGGCCGGGACGGGTGCGCGTGACCAGGTGGCGCGTCTGCTCACCCTGGTCCCCCTGCTGCACAGCCGTGACGGGCTGAGGCTGCAGGAGGCGGCCGACCTGCTCGGCACCACCACGACCCAGGTCCTCAACGACCTCCGGGTGCTCTGGATGTGCGGACTACCCGGCGGACTGACCGACGACCTCATCGACGTCGACATGGAGGCGCTCGAGGACGACGGCGCCGCCGGGGTCATCCACGTCTCCAACGCCGACTACCTCACGCGACCGGTCCGACTCTCGGCCACCGAGGCGACGGCCCTGGTCGTGGCCCTGCGGGCCGTGCGCGACTCCTCGTCGGAGGAGACCCGCGCCATCGTCGACAACGTCATCGCCAAGCTCGAGGTCGCCGTCGGTCACGAGGCCCCGAGCTCCCGGGTCGCCGTCGAACCGTCGGCGCCGGCGCTGCAGGGCGTACGGGCCACAATCGACCAGGCGCTGCGGGAGGAACGCCAGCTGCGGCTCTCCTACTGGGTGCCGTCGCGTGACGAGGTCAGCGAACGGACCGTCGACCCCGTGCGCGTCGCCGAGGTCAACGGCGTCGCCTACCTGGAGGCCTGGTGCCACAGCGCCGAGGACCGAAGGGTCTTCCGCCTGGACCGCATGCAGCAGGTGGAGCTCGGTTCACCCGCCGACCGCGCGGCACCGGTGACCGAGGAGACGCTGTCGGCTGAGCTCTTCCGGTTCTCCGAGGAGGCCCTCACCGTGACCCTGCGGCTGGCTCCCAAGGCCCGGTGGGTGCCGGAGTACTACCCGGTCGAGGAGGTGCGCGACCTGGCGGACGGACACCTCGAGGTCGACCTGAGGGTGCTGGACGTCGCCTGGCTGCGCCAGCTGGTGCTGCGCCTCGCCCCGCACGCCACCGTCGTCGGCCCCGAATCGGTGCGCGACGACCTGAGGGCCGCCGTGGACGCCGTGCTGGCCCTGAACCCCTGATCCGGGAGTAGGATCACCACGACGTTTTCACCGAACCGAGGATTGCCATGCACTCGCTGCTCCTGACTCCCATGATCGGCCTCGGCGCTCCCGAGCTGATCATCATCGCCCTCGTGATCGTGCTGCTCTTCGGCGCCGCCAAGCTGCCGGAGCTGGCCCGGGGCAGTGGGCGCGCCCTGCGCATCTTCAAGGCCGAGACCAAGGGACTCCGCAGCGACGACGACACCAAGATTTCCGCAGAGCAGGTCGACGACGACGTGATCGACGCGGAGACGCCGCCCCGCCGCGACGACACCGTCTGACCACGCCCCGGTGCTACGAGGTTTCCTCCGGCTGCTGAAGGGTGCCCCGCAGCAGCCGATCGGGCCTGACGGTCGCATGCCGCTGGGCGACCACCTGAGGGAGTTGCGCGCCCGCCTGCTGCGCTCGGTCCTCGTCTTCGTGGTCGTCTTCATCGGCGCGCTCTTCGTCTATGAGTCACTGCTGCTCGAGCTCGTCATGGCGCCCTACAACGACGCCCGTGAAGTGCTCGGCGCCGACGTGGAGACCAAGGCGTACATGAGCGGTGCGACAGGGCCCCTCATGCTCCTGCTCAAGCTGTCGGCCGTGGCCGCGATCGTGGCGACCAGCCCATACTGGCTCTACCAGATCTGGGCCTTCATCCTTCCCGGCCTCCACCAGAAGGAGAAGAAGTGGTCGCGCATCTTCGCCGCCGTCGCGGGTCCGCTCTTCCTGGGTGGCGTGGCTCTGGGCTACTACGTACTGCCCAAGGGGCTGGAGGTCCTCATCGACTTCACCCCCGCCCAGATGGAGAACCTGGTCGAGTTCGGCGAATACTTCTCCTTCTTCACCCGCATGCTGCTGGTCTTCGGCATCGCGATGGAGATCCCCCTCTTCGTGGTGATGCTGAGCCTCGCCGGGGTCATCTCCGGCTCGACCCTGGGCCGCTACCGGCCGTGGATCATCGTCGGGACCTTCCTCTTCGCGGCCGTTGCGACTCCCTCCACCGACCCGTTCTCGATGTTGGCGCTCGCCCTGCCGATGGTGCTCCTCTTCCTGGCGGCCGAGGTGCTGGCCCGCTTCATCGACCGGTTCCGGCGCGCCAAGCAGACCGCTGCGGCGCTGGGCGACGACGAGCTCTCCCCGCTGTGACCCCCGAGCGCCCCCTCACGCTGACGGAGATCGACCCCTTCGACCTCCCCGAGTGGTTGGGCGAGGAACGCGTGGTCTGGGCACCCCAGGACGGGCTCAGCACCGGCCACCTGGTTCCGGGACGGCTCACTGCCAGCCCGGGTGAGGCCGCGGCACCGGCGCCGGACTCCCTGCCCTGCGACCTCCTCGCCGTCGACGAGGCCTATCCGACGGCGGTGACCGAGCCCGACCTCCGAGTCCGGGCCCACCAGGTGTGGAAGCACGGCCAGGTCCTGCTCACGACCTCGCAGGAGCGACTCACGCTGGCCGTGCCCGGCACCTCGTTCACCGCCGACCGCACCCTCGAGTGCCTGCACCGACTCGCACTCGCGGTGGGGGCCCGCAGTGATCACTTCTCGGCCCTGCTGAGCCTGGGCAGCCGCAGCTCCACGCACCGCGGCTAGGTTGCCGAGCCCGGCGTCGCCCAGCCGTTAGGGTCGAGCCGTGGCAACCCCGGACCGCACCGTCGCCCTGCTGGTGAGCCCCTTCGTCGGCCCCGGAGGTGGGCACCGTCTGCGGGGTCGGGTCGCCGAGCGACTCCGGGCCGGCGGCTGCGCCGTGCGCCACCTCTGGCCCCGCGACGTCGAGGACGTCGCCCCGCGGGTCCGCGCCGCGGTCGCAGCGGGCGCTGAGGCCGTCGTCGTGGTCGGTGGCGACGGGACCTTCCACCAGGCGCTGCAGGCGGTGGCCGGCACCGCCGTGCCTCTGGGGCTGGTGCCGGCCGGCACCGGCAACGACGTGGCGCGCCACCTCGACCTTCCTCGGGACGACGTCGACGCCGCGGTCGACGTGGTGCTGCGCGGAAGGACGAGCGTGCTCGACGCCGCGCGAGCCGGCGACCGTTGGTTCATGACCGTACTGGCCGCCGGCTTCGACGCGGTGGTCAACGAACGCGCCAACCGCATGGCCTGGCCGCGAGGCCACTCCCGCTACACGTTGGCCACCCTCGCGGAGCTGCGCACCTTCCGACCGCTGCCCTACGTGCTGGAGCTCGACGGTCGCACCCTGCGCCTGGACGCCATGCTGGTGGCGGTCGGCAACGGGCCCAGCTTCGGCGGCGGTCTGCGCATCTGCGAGGGCGCCGACCTGCACGACGGGCTGCTCGACGTCGTCGTGATCCGTCCCGTGTCGCGGGCGGAGCTGGTGCGCACCTACCCGAAGCTCTACCGCGGGACCCACACCTCGCACCCGCAGTACGAGCACCACCGGGTCCGTCGCGTGACCGTCGCTGCCCCCGGGGTGGTCGGTTATGCCGACGGGGAGAGACTGGGAGCGTTGCCCCTGACGATCGAGTGCGTCCCCGACGCAGTGAAGGTGTTCACATGACCTCCCCCTCCGAGGCGTACTCGAAGTTCCGGGCCTCCCGGACGCACCCGGCCGTGGCCGAGTTCGTCGATCTCTACCCCTTCGGCCTCGACGAGTTCCAGACCCGTGCCTGCCGAGAGATCGAGGACGGCAACGGTGTCCTGGTCGCGGCCCCCACCGGCTCCGGCAAGACGGTGGTGGGGGAGTTCGCCGTGCACCTGGCGCTGCGCGAGGGCCGCAAGTGCTTCTACACGACCCCCATCAAGGCACTGTCGAACCAGAAGTACCACGACCTGGTCGAGCGCTACGGCGCGGAGAACGTCGGTCTGCTGACCGGTGACAACGCCGTCAACGGTGAGGCGCCGGTGGTGGTGATGACCACCGAGGTGCTGCGCAACATGATCTACGCCAGCTCCCGGACGCTGCTCCAGCTCGGCTACGTGGTGATGGACGAGGTCCACTACCTCGCGGACCGCTCCCGCGGCGCGGTCTGGGAAGAGGTGATCATCCACCTGCCCGAGTCGGTGCAGGTGGTCTCGCTGAGCGCGACGGTCTCGAACGCCGAGGAGTTCGGCGAGTGGCTGCAGACGGTGCGCGGGGCCACCACCACCATCGTGGAGGAGAAGCGACCGGTCCCGCTCTACCAGCACGTCATGGTGGGGCGTCGCATCCTCGACCTCTTCGCCAGCTCCGACGTCGACGCCAGCGCCGGCTTCGTCAAGGAGGGCGCCCCGGTCAACGGGGAGCTGTTGCGGGTCGCCCGCGACGACTTCGCGAGCGCCCGCCTCATGCGCGACCGGCGTTCGCCGCGGAAGGGGCGGCCCGGTGCGTCCAAGAACCCCCGCTCGGTGGGCAACGGGCGCCGGGTCTGGATCCCCAGTCGGGTGGACGTGGTCCAACGCCTCGAGCGCGAGAACCTCCTGCCGGCCATCACCTTCATCTTCAGCCGCGCCGGGTGCGACGCCGCGGTCTCGCAGCTGCTGCAGGCCAACGTACGCCTCACCACGCCGCAGGAGCGCGACGAGATCCTCGAGGTCGCCCGGGAGACGACGCGGTCGATCCTCCCGGAGGACCTGCGGGTCCTGGGCTACCACGAGATGGTCGAGGCGCTGAGCCGCGGGATCGCCTCCCACCACGCCGGCCTGCTGCCCGCCTTCAAGCACCTGGTCGAGGAGCTCTTCGTCCGAGGGCTGGTGAAGATCGTCTTCGCCACGGAGACGCTGGCCCTGGGCATCAACATGCCGGCCCGCACCGTGGTCATCGAGAAGCTGTCGAAGTGGAACGGCGAGAGCCACGCCGACCTGTCGCCCGGCGAGTACACGCAGCTCACCGGGCGGGCCGGACGACGCGGGCTCGACGTCGAGGGACACGCGGTCGTGCTCTGGCAACCCGGCATGAACCCCTCCGAGGTGGCCGGACTGGCGTCCACCCGTACCTACCCGTTGCGCTCGTCCTTCCGTCCCTCCTACAACATGGCCGTCAACCTGGTGCACCAGTTCGGTCGCGAGCGTTCGCGCGAGCTGCTCGAGCTCTCGTTCGCCCAGTTCCAGGCCGACCGGGCGGTCGTCGGGCTGGCCCGACAGCTGCGCAAGGCGGAGGAGGCGTTGGACGGCTACCGGGAGGCAGCCACCTGCCACCTGGGCGACTTCATGGAGTACGCCTCGCTGCGGCGCGAGATCTCCGACGTGGAGAAGGCTGCCGCCCGCGCCCGCAAGGCCGACCGTCGGGCCGAGGCGCTGGCCTCGCTGGCTGGGCTGCGGCCCGGCGACGTCATCGAGGTGCCCGCCGGCAAGTTCTCCGGCTGGGCGGTGGTCGTGGACCCCGGCCTGGGCAATCCCGACGAGCCGCGCCCCTACGTGGTCACCCTCGACCGGCACGCGCGTCGGTTGGCGCCGATGGACTTCCCGGTGCCTGTCGAGGCGCGCACCCGGCTCAAGGTGCCGCGCAACTTCAACGGCCGCAACCCCACGATGCGCCGCGACCTGGCGATGGCGCTCCAGGGACGGGTCAAGGGTCTGGAGCGCACCGGCCGCCAGCCCGGGTCGCGGAAGGGGACGTACGCCCCGGAGGACGAGCAGGTCGACGCCCTGCGCCGGCAGCTGAAGAGCCACCCCTGTCACGCCTGCCCGGATCGCGAGGACCACAGCCGTTGGGCCGAGCGCTGGTTCAAGCTCTCGCGTGACTCCGACACCCTGCGTCGTCGCGTCGAGAACCGGACCAACACGGTGGCCCGCACCTTCGACCGCGTCTGCACCGTGCTGAGTGCCCTCGGCTACCTGGAGGGCGACGAGGTCACCGAGCGTGGTCGACACCTGATGCGCATCTACTCCGAGCTGGACCTGGTGGCCGCGGAGGCGCTGCGCGAGGGCATCTGGGACGCCCTCACCCCCGCGGAGCTGGCCGGCGCGCTCTCCGCCCTGGTCTTCGAGACCCGCAGGGCCGACGACGGCACCGCTCCGCGCAGCGCCAACGCCGCGGTGGAGCAGGCCCTGCTGGAGACACGGCGCCTCTGGCGAGACCTGGACGCCCTGGAGCGGGACCACCGCCTGGAGTTCCTGCGCCAGCCCGACCCCGGCTTCGCGTGGGCCGCGTGGCGCTGGGCCGAGGGCGACGAGCTCGACGGCATCCTGCTGGAGACGGGGCTGGCGGCCGGCGACTTCGTGCGTCTGGTCAAGCAGCTGCTCGACCTGGTCGGCCAGGTCGCCGACGCCGCGGGAGGCACGCCGCTGCGACGCAGCGCCAAGGAGGCCGCCACCCTGCTGCGTCGTGGCGTGGTCGCGCTGTCGATGGCGGGGGAGTGACGCAGGCACCCCGGGGGTGGCCTGTGGCAGGCTGCCGCCATGAGTGACCAGCGCCTCCTCCTCCTCGACACCGCCTCGCTCTACTTCCGGGCCTTCTTCGGCGTGCCCGACTCGGTGACGGCGCCCGACGGCACGCCGGTCAACGCCGTCCGGGGCCTGATGGACTTCATCAGCCGCCTCGTCGAGGAGTACGACCCCACCCACCTGGTCTGTTGCTGGGACGACGACTGGCGCCCCCAGTGGCGGGTCGACCTGGTGCCCTCCTACAAGGGTCATCGCGTCGTCACGGCGCACGGGCCCGAGGGCGTCGACGTCGAGGAGGTGCCCGACGCACTCGTGACCCAGGTGCCGGTGATCCGTGAGGTGCTCGACGTCTTCGGGGTGGCCGTGCGGGGCGTCACCGAGATGGAGGCCGACGACGTCATCGGCACCCTGGCCACCGGGGCCGGCATGCCGGTGGAGATCGTCACCGGCGACCGCGACCTCTTCCAGCTCGTCGACGACGAGGCGGGGGTCCGGGTGCTCTACACCGCCAGGGGCGTCGGCCGGCACGAGCGTGTGGACGAAGCCTGGGTACGCGACAAGTACGGCGTCGAGGCCCGTCACTACGCCGACTTCGCGACGCTGCGCGGCGACACCTCGGACGGGCTTCCCGGCGTGGCGGGTGTGGGGGAGAAGACCGCCGCCACGCTGCTGGCGCAGTTCGACTCGGTCGACGGCATCGTCGCCGCGGCCACCGACCAGGACTCGTCGATGGCGCCGGGGCCGCGCCGCAAGGTGCTGGCCGCGCTCGACTACCTGGCCGTGGCCCCGCGGGTGGTCGCCGTCCGACGCGACCTCACCCTCGACCGGGAGGGCATCGAGCGACCTCGGTCCGTGGCCGATCCCGCACGGCTCGAGGCTCTCGCGCAGCAGTGGGGGTTGGGCTCGTCCGCGGAAAGGCTGCAGGCAGCCCTCGCCGGCGAACTACGCTGACGCCCGTGAGTTCCCCACAGATCGAGGCCACCGACCGACAGATCCTCTCGCTGCTCGCGACCGACGGACGCATGTCCTTCACCGCGCTCGGCAAGGAGACCGGACTGTCCACGTCCGCGGCGCACCAGCGCGTGAAGAGGCTGGAGGAGCGCGGGTTGATCACGGGCTACGGTGCGACCGTCGACCACGACCAGCTGGGCCGGTCGTTGACGGCCTTCGTCTCGATCAGCCCCTTCGACCCCTCGCAGCCGGACGACACGCCCGACCGGCTGCGTGACCTCACCGAGATCGAGTCGTGCTGGTCGGTCGCCGGCAACGAGTCCTACATCCTCAAGATCCGCGTGGCCAACCCCGCCGCGCTCGAGGACCTGCTGGCCCGGATCAGGGCCGCGGCCAGCGTGTCGACGCGGACCACCGTCGTGCTCTCCACCTGCTTCGAGAACCGGCCCCTCGACTGAGGCGCCCCCGACACCTCAGCCGCGCTCGGACCACCAGCGGCGCCCCTCCCCAGGCAAGGTGTGGATGGGGTCGTAGTAGGGGTAGGGCCGTGCCAACGCCTCGGCACCCTCCTCGACCGAGGTGAGGTAGTTCTTGGTCCAGTAGGAGATGCCGTGCGCGGTGTCGTACGAGTGCACCTGGTGCACCCAGCGCTTGCCGACGTAGGGCACGTCGCAGACGATGCGCGGAGTGGCGAAGCCGGGCAGGTAGCCCATGATGTCGTGCTGGAGCTGCTGGGCCCGGGCGACCGAGATCCGCCAGTGCTCGGCGTTCGGGATCATGTCGCACATGTAGAAGTAGTAGGGCGTCACCTGGGCCTCGTCCTGCAGCACGAAGCTCAGGTCGAGCAGGTCGTGGGCGTCGGCGTTGACGCCGTCGAGCAGCACACCCTGGTTGCGGACGTCGTGGAGGCCGGCGGCGCGCACCGCCCGGGCGGCCTCGACCACCAGCGCGGTCACCTGGTGGGCGTGGTTGGTGTGGGTGTGCAGCGCCAGCTGCACGCCCCGCTGGGCGGCCAGGTCGCAGACCCGGCGCAGGCCGTCGAGCAGGTCGGGCTGCATCCAGTGCTGCGGCAGGCCGATCAGTGCCTTCGACGCGAGACGCACGTCGCGCACGGAGTCGATCTCGAGCAACGACGTCAGGAAGGCCTCGAGACGGGGCCACGGCATGTTCGCCACGTCACCGCCGGAGACGACCACGTCGCGGATGCCCGGGGTAGCGCGCAGGTGGTCCAGCATCGCGGCGAGCCGATCCTGTGGCCGGGCGACGAACTTGAGCTTGTCGACCGTCGGCGTGGAGTTGCCGACCAGGTCCATGCGGGTGCAGTGGCCGCAGTACTGCGGACAGGTCGGGAGCAGCTCGGCCAGGACCTTCGTCGGGTAGCGGTGCGTGAGGCCCTCCACCGCCCACATCTCGTGCTCATGGAGGGAGTCGCGGCTCGCGTAGGGGTGGGAGGCCCAGTCCGTCCTCCGGTCCGAGGCCACCGGCACCATGTAGCGCCGGACAGGGTCGGCCATCAGCGCGTCCGTCCACGATCCCGCCGCGGTGCTGCTGACCTCGGGCACCATCGTGTTGAGCATGTGCGGGGGGAGCAGCATGCTCATCGTCGCGAACCGCGTGCGGTCCTCGTCGAGGTCTTCGTAGAACCGGTCATCCACCCGGTCCCCCAGCACGTCCCGCAGCTGCTGAGGGGTCTTCACGCAGTGGGCGCGCTGCCACTGCACGTCGCGCCACTGCTGCTCGCTGACGTCGCGCCACCCCGGGAACCGGGTCCAGTCGGGTTCGACCGGGTCGCGGCGGACGTACTGGTACGGCTGGGGCGGGGCCGCGCTCGTGGGGAGCCGGTCGTGTGCGGTCGTGCTCATCAGTCCTCCTGGCTGCGCGGGGTGGCGCGTTGTGATCTGCCTCACGCTCTGCCACAGTAGACGCACTTATTCCTGTACTGCGAGCACCACGCGGGAAATCTTCTTGCGCTGGCGCCAACGGAACGTAGATCGGAGAAACGGTGGTCGACGACCTGAAGACCCGGGGGGACGCGGTGGGACTGCATCGCGTGACAGGCGGGCGCACGCTGCCGCAGGCCGCCCCGCGACTCGACACCCGCCCTGACCTGTGGCCCGACGAGGTGCGCATCGACGTGGAACGGCTCAACCTCGACGCCGCCTCCCTGCGCCAGCTGCGCGAGCAGCACCGCGACCCCGACGCCGTCCGCGCCGCAGTGCTGGAGATCATCACGTCGCGGGGCAAGATGCAGAACCCCGTCACCGGCTCGGGCGGCATGCTGCTGGGCACGGTGAGTGAGGTCGGACCCGACTCCCCGCTCGGGCTGTCCGTGGGGGACCGGGTGGCCAGCCTCGTCTCCCTGACGCTCACGCCCCTGGTCGTCACCGACGGCCTCTCCCGGTGGGACGGGGTGCACGAGCAGGTGCCCTGTGCCGGCCACGCCATCCTCTTCGGCCGCTCGGTGACCGCCGTCCTGCCCGATGACCTGCCCGAGGACCTCAGCCTCTCGGTGCTCGACGTCTGCGGCGCCCCCGCCCTGACCCGGCGCGTGGTCGAGGCTGCGCCGGGCGCCGCGGTGCTGGTGCTGGGCGCTGGTGGCAAGTCAGGCAGCCTCGCCTGCGCCGCGGCTCGCGAGTCCGGCGCCGGCCGGGTCGTCGGTGTCGTCCCGCACGCCGACGAGGCCGCGCGACTGGAGTCCGCCGCCCTGTGCGACGACGTCCTGACGGTCGACGCGACCGACCCCGTGGCGCTGCGGGCCGCGGTCCACGACGTCGTCCCCGGGGGAGTGGGGGTGACGGTCGTCTGCGTCGACGTGCCGGGCTGCGAGGGCGCCTCGGTCCTGGCCACGGCCGACGGTGGCACGATCATCTTCTTCTCCATGGCCACCTCGTTCTCGGCAGCGGCGCTGGGCGCGGAGGGTCTGGCCGCAGACGTCACCATGCTCATCGGGAACGGCTACCTGCCCGGGCACAGCGACTATGCGCTCGACCTCGTCCGGCGCCACGACGGGGTGCGCGCCCTGGTCGAGGGGAGGGCCCCGTGACCGCCCTGCACCTGGACCCCGCCCTCGTCGCCCGGGCCCGCCAGCTCGCCGCCAAGGTGGGCGCCCCCGTCGTCGACCTCGCCCGTACGCACACGACCACGGCCGTCGAGCGCGCCACGCTGCGACTGGCGGGGGCGAGCGGAGCAGACAGCGACGGCGTCCCGTGGGTCAACCACCTCGTCGACGCCGTGGAGCAGCAGCTGGCCGGCGACGGAGGGCTCGCCCACGGCGCCTGCCTCCCGCTCTTCGACGCCCTCGCCCGCGGGCAGGCGCGCGACCTGCGCGAGCTGGCGCAGAGACTGGGCAACGGCACCGCCACGCTGCGAATGCCCGAGGCAGGCGACCGCGACACGGCGGCGGACGGCGCCAGGGCTGCGGTGGCGACGGGCCTGGAGCGGATCGACGCGCAGCGTCACGCCAGGGAGGAGCTCGTCCAGACGGTGGGCGAGGCCCCTCGTCGGCCGTGGATCTACCTGATCGTGGCCACCGGTGACATCCGCGAGGACGTCCCGCAGGCCCAGGCGGCCGCCCGCGCAGGCGCCGACGTCATCGCCGTCATCCGCAGCACCGGCCAGTCGCTGCTCGACTACGTGCCCGAGGGAGCCACCCACGAAGGGTTCGCCGGGACGTACGCCACCCAGGAGAACTTCCGCATCATGCGGGCCGCGCTCGACGAGACGAGTCGCGAGCTCGGCCGCTACGTGCGGCTGACCAACTACGCCTCGGGCCTGTGCATGCCCGAGATCGCCGTGCTGGCCGGCCTCGAGCGGCTCGACATGATGCTCAACGACTCGATGTACGGGATCCTCTTCCGCGACATCAACCCGGTGCGCACCTTCGTCGACCAGCGGTTCTCGCGTCGCGTCCACACCCGTGCGGGCATCATCATCAACACCGGCGAGGACAACTACCTGACCACTGCGGACGCGGTCGAGGCGGCGCACACCGTCACCACCAGCCAGCTGCTCAACGAGTTCTTCGCGCACGAGGCCGGGCTGGCCGATGCCCAGATCGGGTTGGGCCACGCGTTCGAGATCGACCCCGCCCTGCCGGAGAGCTTCCGGCTCGAGCTGGCCCACGCCCTGCTGGCCCGCACCCTCTTCCCCGACGCCCCGTTGAAGTGGATGCCACCCACGCGGCACATGACCGGTGACGTGTTCCGAGGCCATCTGCTCGACGGCTTCTTCAACCTCGCGGGCGTCCTGACCGGCCAGAGCATCCTGCTGGTCGGCATGATGACCGAGGCCGTGGTGACCCCGTGGCTCTCCGACCGGGACCTCGCCCTGCAGAACGTCCGCTACGTGCTGGACGCGGCCGGCGGTCTGGTCGAGGACTTCCACCCGCCCGCCGACGGCTTCATCGCCCGCCGGGCCACGACGGTGCTCACCGAAGCCGTCGACCTCCTCGAACGCATCGACGCCCACGAGGACGGACTCCTCGACGCGATCGCCGACGGCACCTTCGGCCTGATGCGACGCCCCCGCGACCGGGGACGCGGCCTGGCAGGCGTCGTACGCCGCTCCGACGACTACCTCAACCCCACCGACCAGATGCTCGACGCCCAGGAGGTCCTTCCGTGATCGTGCGACCCTACGGTGACAGCACCGGCGACGGCATGGTCCAGGTCTCCTTCACCCTGCCGCTGCCGGCGGGCAAGCGCGCCGAGGGTGCCGCGGCCCAGCTGGCGGGCAGGATGGGCATCGACCCGGCAATGGTCGTGCACGCCCGTCCCATCGGCGAGACCCATACCTTTTTCGTGGTCTACGGCCCGGTGAGCCACCTCGTCGACACCTCCACCGTCACCGTCGTGGAGCGCGACCACCCCCTGCTGACCCCCGCCGAGGCCAACCAGGCGATCCGTCGGGGGCTGAGGAGACGACTGGTGGTCGTCGGAGCCTGCATCGGCACGGACGCCCACACCGTCGGCATCGACGCCATCCTCAACATCAAGGGGCTCGCGGGGGAGAAGGGCCTGGAGTACTACCGCGAGATGCGGGTGGTGAACCTCGGGGCCCAGGTCGCCGTGGACGACCTCGTCGACGCCGCGCTCGCGGAGCAGGCCGACGCCGTCCTCGTCTCGCAGGTGGTCACCCAGCGCGACGCCCACCTGCACAACACCCGCACCCTGGTCGAGGCCTTCCGCGCGCGCACCCGAGCCGGGCAGCGGCCGCTGCTCGTCGTGGGCGGGCCCCGGTTCGACGAGAGCGCCGCGGAGGCCCTGGGCGTCGACCGGGTCTTCGGGCGAGGCACGACCCCGCGCGAGGTGGCCTCCTTCCTCGTCCACCGACTGGTGCCCGCCGAGGTGTCCGACGAGGTGCCGGCATGACCCACACCCCGCCTGCCCCCGGCGTCGAGGTCGTCCACCGCCGCTACGTGGCCCACTCCCACGCGCACTACGCGGGCAACCTGGTGGACGGCGCCTACGGCTTGGCCCTCTTCGGCGACGTCGCCACCGAGCTGTGCATCCGCACGGACGGCGACGAGGGGCTCTTCGCCTCCTACGACGAGGTCCAGTTCCACGCGCCGGTCCGCGCCGGCGACGTGGTGGAGGTGCGGGGGGTCCTCGAGTCCGTGGGACGGCGCTCGCGCCGCATCGCCCTGACGCTGGCGGTCGTGGCGCGGGGCGACGCGACGGCGGAGCAGCCCGGCCGTGCCCACCTGGTCGACCCGCCGCTGGTCGCAACCACGGCCGTGGGCACCGTGGTGGTGCCTGCCCGGTAGCGTGGCCGTGTGCTCTGGAGACTGCCCGCCGCCCTCGGTGCCGGCGTGGTCCTGTCGGGCGCCTCCGAGCCCCTGGGCTGGGCGTGGCTCACACCGTTGAGCATCGCCGCGCTGTGCTGGTGCGTACGCGGCCTGCGTCCGGGGCGAGCCTGGTTGCCGGGCCTGCTCTTCGGCGTCGGCTTCTTCTTCTCCCTGCAGTGGTGGATGCGTGCCGTCGGCACCGATGCGTGGATCGGGCTCTCCGCCCTCGAGACGGTTTTCCTCGCGCCGGTCGGCGCCCTCTTCGCGCTCCTGCAGGCACGGAGCCGGGCCTGGCCGCTCTGGTGCGCCGTGGTGTGGGTTGCCGTCGAGACCGTGCGCAGCTCCTGGCCCTTCAGCGGCATGCCGTGGGGCCGGCTCTCCTACGCGGTGGCCGACACCGTCTGGGCCGCGGGCCTGCCGTGGCTCGGCTTCACCGGCGTCAGCCTCCTGCTCGCCGCCACCGGCACCACCCTGGCCTGGTTGGTCAGCGACCGACCGGGACGCAAGCCCGCCGCGCTGGCTGCCGTGGCCCTGGCGGTGGTGACGTTCCTGCCGGCTGCCCTGCCCCCGGTCGCGACCACGGGCAGCACCGATGGCGGCGCGGCCGGCGACGACCGGGCTCGCACTGCCACCGTGGCGGTGGTGCAGGGTGACGTGCCCGGCCGTGGCGACGACCTCGTCGCCGTGCACGAGCAGGTGACCACCAACCACGTCCGCGCCACCGTCGACCTCGCCCAGGACGTACGCGCGGGCGAGGTGCCGCGCCCGGACTTCGTGCTGTGGCCCGAGAACTCCACGGCTGTCGACCCGTTCCGCAGCTCGGCGACGCGAGCGGGCATCGACGAGGCGGTCGAGGCGGTGCAGACGCCGGTCCTGGTCGGTGCCATGGTCGACGCCCCCGAGGCGCACCAGGTGCTGAACCAGGGGCTGGTGTGGCACCCGGGCACCGGCGCCCAGGACCGCTACACCAAGCAGAACCCCGTGCCCTTCGGGGAGTACATCCCCTGGCGTGACGTGGTCTTCCGCGAGAACCTCGGCAAGCTGCGCCAGATCGGGCGCGACATGCTCAGCGGCACCCGCACCTCGCCGCTGCGCGTCGGCGACCTCGAGGTGGCCGACGCCATCTGCTTCGACGTGGCCTACGACCGCGGCATCCACGAGCAGGTGCGCGAGGGTGGCGAGCTGCTCGTCGTGCAGACCAGCAACGCCATGTTCATCCACACCCACCAGATCGCCCAGCAGTACGAGATCACGCGCCTGCGTGCGCTGGAGACGGGCCGTCACGTGGCGGTCGCCGCGACCAACGGCGTCTCCGGGGTCATCGGCCCCGACTCCGTCCCGGTGGCAGAGGCCACCCCACGCACGACCTCGGTGCTGGTCGAGGAGGTGGGTCTCTCCTCGATCGTGACCCCGGCCGTGTGGATGGGGCCGTGGCCGGGGCGCCTCGCCGTCCTCCTCTCCGTGCTCGCCTACGCACGACACCGCCGGGGCGGGCCGCGCATGCCCTATATTCGCGGTGCGGGGATCGAGGCTGTGTCGTCCGGGGACACAGGGGGAGACGGATCGCCCGATCCGAAGTGAGGGAGCGCAGCGTGAGCCAGTCGCCACTGGGCCGTGTGGTCATGGTGATTCCGACCTACAACGAGTCGGACAACATCGAGTGGATCATCGGACGTCTGCGCCGCGCCCAGCCAGAGGTCGACGTCATGGTCGTCGACGACAACTCACCCGACGGCACCGGCAAGATCGTGGAGGCGTTGGCCCAGACCGACCCGCACGTGCAGGTCGTCCACCGCACCGAGAAGGCCGGGCTGGGCGCGGCCTACCGCCACGGCTTCCGCGTCGCCCTGGACCAGGGCTACGACGTGATCGGCGAGATGGACGCCGACGGCTCGCACCAGCCCGAGCAGCTCCAGCGGCTGATCGACGCCATTGCCCAGGGCGCCGACCTGGTGATCGGGTCCCGCTGGATCCCGGGCGGCTCCATCGTCAACTGGCCGAAGTCACGCGAGGCACTCTCGCGCGGGGGCAACCTCTACGTGCGCCTGCTGCTCGGCATCCGGGTCAAGGACGCCACGGCAGGGTTCCGGCTCTTCCGCCGCCAGACCCTCGAGGCGATCGACATCGAGACCGTGACCTCGACCGGATACGTCTTCCAGACCGACATGGCCTACCGGACCCTGCGCCAGGGCCTCACCGTGAGTGAGGTGCCGATCGAGTTCGTGGAGCGCGAGCGCGGCGACTCGAAGATGAGCAAGGACGTCGCCACCGAGTCGTTGAAGCTGATCACCCGATGGGGTCTCGCGGAGCGACGGGCCCAGGTGCAGCGGCTCCTTGGGCGCCGTGCCGCATGATGGAGGCATGACGCCGCGACGCCGTTTTCCCCGCTGGCTGCTCGTCCTGCTGCTGGTGGTGATGCCCCTGCTCGAGCTGTACGTCCTCGTGCAGGTGGGTCAGGTGATCGGTGCGTGGTGGACGATCCTGCTCCTGGTCGTGGCGAGCGTCATCGGCGGCTGGCTCATCCGCCGCGAGGGTGGCCGCGCCTGGCGCGCGCTCACCGAGGCGGTCTCCGCCGGGCGGGTGCCGACCCGCGAGCTCGCCGACGGCGCCCTAGTCGTCGTCGCCGGCGCCCTGATGCTCAGCCCCGGCTTCGTCACCGACGCCTTCGCCCTCTTCCTGATCCTGCCGCTGACCAGGCCGATCGCCCGCCGCGCCCTCACCGGCGCCGTCGCAGCACGGCTGGCGCGCCGCGGCGCCGCCGCGCCCGCGTTCGGGTTCGTGCCGGGCTTCGGGGACGTCGGCGGCCACGGCGACCCCACCAGGCCCTGGGACGCACGTCGCCCCGGACCTCCCGGTGGTGACCGGGTGGTCCGGGGCGACGTGGTCGAGGACCCCTAGGGTCCTGCAGCCGTGGCGCCGGTCAGGCGCCGGCCTTCACGCGCTTCTTGGCGTTGGCCCGGTGCAGGTGCGCCGGACCGATCTCGCCGCCGCGCAGCAGCTCGAGACGCTCCTTGAGGATCTCCTCGAGCTCCTTCTCGGAGCGGCGCTCCAGGAGCATGTCCCAGTGCGTACGCGCGGGCTTCTCGTTCTTCGCCTCAGGCTCGATGCCCTGCGTGCTCCGGGCCTCGCTGCCGCACTTGGGGCACTCCCACAGGGCCGGGATCTCGGCCTCGTCGGACATGGTCACCTCGAAGGCGTGACCCTGCTTGCACTCGTAGCCGACCTGCTGACGCGCCGCGAACTCGATGCCGCGCTCGTCCTCGAAGCTCTGACCACCGAGCCGTGCGCCGCGCAGTGTGCGCTCCGCCATTGAGCCACCTCCAGAATCTGGTTCGCCCCGTTGTCTGTAGCTGTGAGACGACCCAGAGGGGGGATCATGACGCCATCGGATCAGGTGGCATCAGCGGTCGTCCATGGGACAACGCTAGCGGGCCGTGCCCAATTCCGGTGAATCGTGCACCACTTCTGGGTGCGCCACGACCCGTCCCCAGAATGGCGCAGAGGAGTCAGTCAGGCGGAGACGCCGGAGCGTGGATTCTCGGTGGCCTTGACCTTGAGCAGGAAGGCGAGCCCCACCGCGAGCACGACCATGATGCCGAGGATGCCCCAGTGCTCGGCATCGTCCACGTCGGCCACGCCCGTGACAGCGGCGCCCAGCCCGATGAAGCCTGCCCACGCGGCGGGCGCCATGAAGCTCACCGCCCGCCCCGTGGTGGCGTACAGGCCGAAGATCTCGCCCTCCTTGCCCGCGGGGATCAGCCGCGCCAGGAAGGTGCGCGACGCGGACTGCGCCGGACCGACGAAGACGCAGAGCAGCAGACCGAACACCCAGAAGATCACGGTGCCGCGCTCGTGCAGCAGGAAGACGGCCATCCCGGCCACCAGCATGCAGCTGAGCGAACCCACGATCACCCGCTTCGGCCCGAGCCAGTCGTCGAGGGTGCCGAACGCGATGGTGGCGACCCCGGCCACCACGTTGGCGGCGATCGCGAAGATGATCACCTCGCTGGGGGAGAAGCCGAAGGTGCCGGCGGCCAGCACGCCACCGAAGGTGAAGACCCCGGCCAGCCCGTCGCGGAAGACCGCGGAGGCCAGCAGGAAGTAGGCCGTGTTGCGGTCGTGCCGCCACAGGTCGGCCACGGTGCCGAAGAGCTGGCGGTAGGACGCCACGATGCCCACCGCCTCGTGGCGCTCGGGGCGCGAGACCTTGTCGTCGCGGATGGTGAGGATCACCGGCAGGCTGAAGACGAGCGTCCACAGGGCACACAGGAGCATCGTGACGCGGACGTCGAGACCCTCCTCGTCGGTGACGCCGAAGAGGCCCACCTCGGGGTCGATGAAGCCGAAGAAGACGATGAGCAGCAGCACGATGCCGCCGATGTAGCCCAGCCCCCACCCGAAGCCGGAGATGCGACCGACGGTGGCCGGAGTGGAGATCTCGTTGAGCATCGCGTTGTACTGCACGGACGCGAACTCGAAGGCAATGTTGCCGGCCGCCAGCAGCACGAGTCCGAGCCACAGGTAGTCGGGCGCAGGCTTGACGAAGAAGAGACCGACCGAGGCCAGGATGACCAGCGCCGTGTTCGCCGTCAGCCAGAAGGTGCGGCGTCCGGAGCTGTCCGCCCGCCGACCCGTGATGGGGGCGAAGAGGGCGATGAGGACACCGGCCGTCGCCAGCGCCCACCCAAGCTTGGCGCTCGCGCCGGACCCGAAGGGGTCGGAGGTGATGTAGACGCTGAAGACGAAGGTGGTGATGACGGCGTTGAAGGCCGCCGAGCCCCAGTCCCAGAGCCCCCAGGCGACGACCGGCCAGGTCCTCGCCCTGCCGGCGTACGCGGGCGGTGACGCCGTGGTCGTCTCACTCATGCGTGGTCCCTCCAGAGGCCGTGACGCTGCAGCGTGTCCTTGAGTATGTCCGTGCGGTCGGTGACGATGCCGTCGACACCCCGGTCGAGAAGTTCCCGCATCTCGGCGGGGTCGTCGATGGTCCAGACGTGCACGTGCACCCCGGCGCGGTGGGCACGCCGGACGAACCCCGGCGTCACCACCTTGATCCAGCCTCGTCGGTGCGGCACCTGCAGGGCGGCCACGTGACCTCCCGTGACCCGGCGGGCCAGCGCCGCGCTCGGCAGGAGCCGGAAGGCGGCCACCTCCGCCGGGCTGGCCGAGGTGGGCACCCGTCCCTTCACCGCGCGCCGGAAGGCCATCAGGCGTTCGCGGGAGAAGGAACCGACGAGCACCCGGTCCCAGGCGCGGCACTCGGCGATCACCCGCACCAGGGGCTCCACCGCTCCCTGCGACTTGATGTCGATGTTGAACCGGGCCTGCGGAAAGGCCTCGAGCAGTTCCTTGAGGCGCGGGATCCGGCCTTGGCCACCGATGCGGGCGAGGCTCACGTCGGCGTAGGTCTGCGCCGCGATCTCACCGAGCCGGTCGGTGACCCGGTCGAGCACGTCGTCGTGGAAGGCGAGGAGCTCGCCGTCACTGGTGGCGTGCACGTCGGTCTCGAGGTAGACGTAGCCCAGCGAGACGGCGTGCGCGAAGGCGGCCTCGGTGTTCTCCAGACCGACGATGTCGGGGTGACGGGCTCCACCTCTGTGGGCGAACGCCAGCACCGGACGACCGAGGTCGAGGTAGGGGTGGCCCGTGTCACGACCGATCACGCCGCGAGTATGCCCCATCGGCCCTCCAACGGGGGGCCACTCTCCACCCAGCCCTCTCACGGAGCCGGGTGAGGTCAGATGTCGCGGAAGGTCTCGATGTTGGCGCCCAGGGTGTTGAGGCGGTTGGCGAGGTCCTCGTAGCCGCGGTGGATGACGTAGGTCGTCCGCAGGACCGAGGTGCCCTTCGAGGCCAGCATCGCCAGCAGGATGACGACGGCGGGCCGCAGGGCCGGCGGGCAGACGATCTCGGCACCGCTGAAGCGCGTCGGGCCCTGGACCATCACCCGGTGCGGGTCGAGGAGCTTGACGTCGGCGCCCAGCTTGTTGAGCTCCAGCAGGTAGATGGCCCGGTTCTCGTAGACCCAGTCGTGCAACAGGGTCTGACCTTCGGCGACCGCGCCGATCACGGCGAAGAACGGGAGGTTGTCGATGTTGAGCCCCGGGAAGGGCATCGGGTGCACCTTGTCGAGGGGGGCGTGCAGGTCGGACTCGTGCGTGGTCAGGTCGACCAGCCGCGTACGCCCGTTGTCGGCGAGGTACTCGTCGGTGCGGGTGTACTGCAGGCCCATCTCCTCCAGCAGCGCCAGCTCGATCTCGAGGAACTCGATCGGCACCCGCTTGATCGTGATCTCGGACTTGGTCACGATCGCGGCCGCCAACAGCGACATCGCCTCGATCGGGTCCTCGCTGGGGGAGTAGTCGACGTCGACGTCGATGCGCTCGACACCGGTGACGCTCAGGGTGGTGGTGCCGACGCCCTCGATGTGGACCCCCAGCTTCTCCAGGTAGAAGCACAGGTCCTGGACCATGTAGTTGGAGGAGGCGTTGCGGATGACGGTGGTGCCGGGGTAGAGCGCGGCAGCCATCAGCGCGTTCTCCGTGACGGTGTCACCACGCTCGGTGAGCACAATGGCGCGCCTCGGCTCGATCGCGCGGTTGACCAGCGCGTGGTAGGCGCCCTCGTTGGCCTTGACCTCGAGGCCGAAGGGACGCAGGGCCGACATGTGCGGCTCGACCGTGCGGGTGCCCAGCTGGCAGCCACCGGCGTAGGGCAGGTCGAACTCCTCCAGACGGTGCAGCAGCGGGCCCAGGAACATGATCACCGAGCGGGTGCGGCGCGCCGCCTCCTCGTCGATCGCGCTCAGGTCGAGCTGGGCGGGGGGCACGATCTCGAGGTCGTTCTCGTCGTTGAGCCAGCGGGTCTGGACGCCGATCGACTCGAGCACCTCGAGCAGCCGGTTGACCTCCTCGATGCGGGCCACCTTGCGCAGGGTGGTGCGACCACGGTTGAGCAGGGACGCGCAGAGCAGCGCAACGCCGGCGTTCTTGGAGGTCTTGACGTCGATGGAGCCGGCCAGCTTGGTCGGACCGGTCACGCGGAGGTGCGTGGGTCCGCCGCCGACGGAGACGATCTCGGAGTCGAGCGCGGCACCGAACCTGGCCAACATCTCCAGCGAAAGGTTCTGGTGACCCTTCTCGATCCGGTTGATGGCGCTCTGGCTGGTGCCGAGGGCGTCGGCCAGCTGCTGCTGGGTCATCCCGCGATGCTTCCGAGCGTCGCGGATGAGGTTGCCGATGCGTCCGAGATAGTCCTGCGTCATGCTCGCCACGGTATCTCACATATGAGATAAAACCAGCAACGCCGGCGCCGCGTCACCAGCGTAGGGGAGGGGTCCACACGGCACCGCAACCGGCCGAGCAGGTCGACCACGGTCCCCTAGGCTGAGAGATCATCACCACCCGTCCGCAACCCCGGAGTGTCCCGTGACCCCTTCGAGCACCACCGACACCCACCCGGCCGACCGCCACGACACGATCCGCGTGCACGGGGCCCGGGAGAACAACCTCAAGGACATCTCCTTGGAGGTGCCGAAGCGGCGGCTGACGGTCTTCACCGGCGTCTCCGGCTCGGGGAAGAGCTCCCTGGTGTTCAGCACGATCGCGGCCGAGTCGCAGCGGATGATCAACGAGACCTACTCGACCTTCGTCCAGGGCTTCATGCCGTCGCTCAACCGACCCGACGTCGACGTGCTCGAGGGACTGACCAGCGCCATCGTCGTCGACCAGGAGCGGATCGGCGGCGACCCGCGCTCGACGGTCGGCACCGCCACCGACGCCAACGCCCTGCTCCGGATCCTCTACAGCCGCCTGGGCCAGCCCCAGGTCGGCGGCCCCCAGGCGTACTCCTTCAACGTCGCCTCGGCGTCGGGCGGCGGCGCGATGAAGACCGAGAAGGGCGGCAAGGTCGTCACCGAGCGACGCTCCTTCTCGATCACCGGCGGCATGTGCCCCACCTGCGAGGGTCGGGGCTCGGTCTCGGAGTTCGACCTCACCGCGCTCTACGACGACAGCCTCTCGCTCAACGAGGGCGCGCTGACCATCCCGGGCTACACGATGGACGGCTGGTACGGACGCATCTTCGCCGGGTGCGGCTTCTTCGACCCCGACAAGCCGATCCGCGACTTCGACGCCGACGAGCTCGAGGCGCTGCTCCACAAGGAGCCCACCAAGATCAAGGTCGACGGGATCAACGTCACCTACGAGGGACTCGTCCCGAAGATCCAGAAGTCGATGCTGGCCAAGGACCGCGAGGCGATGCAACCGCACGTGCGGGCCTTCGTCGACCGGGCCATCGTCTTCACCACCTGCTCCGCCTGCGACGGGATGCGGCTCAGCGAGGCCGCCCGTTCCTCGAAGATCGGCGGGAAGAGCATCGGCGACCTGTGCCGCATGCAGGTCAGCGACCTCGCGCAGTGGGTGCGCCAGCTCGACGAGCCGACGGTGGCACCGCTGCTGGAGACGCTGCAGGGCACGCTCGACTCCTTCGTGGGGATCGGTCTGGGCTACCTCAGCCTGGAGCGCCCCTCAGGCAGCCTCTCCGGAGGCGAGGCGCAGCGGGTCAAGATGGTGCGCCACCTCGGTTCGGCGCTCACCGACGTCACCTACGTCTTCGACGAGCCCTCCATCGGCCTGCACCCCCACGACATCCAGCGCATGAATGACCTGCTGCTGCAGCTGCGGGACAAGGGCAACACGGTGCTGGTCGTGGAGCACAAGCCCGAGATGATCGCGATCGCCGACCAGGTCGTCGACCTGGGCCCGGGGGCTGGTGAAGCCGGCGGCGAGATCTGCTTCCAGGGCTCCTTGGAGGGGCTGCGGGGGAGCGGGACGCTGACGGGTCGCCACCTCGACGACCGCGCCCAGCTCAAGGACGAGGTGCGCAAGCCGACCGGCGTGCTGGAGGTGCGGGGAGCCAGCGGCAACAACCTCGTCGACGTCGATGTCGACGTGCCCCTCGGCGTCCTGTGCGTCGTGACCGGAGTGGCCGGCTCGGGCAAGAGCACCCTCATCCACGGGTCGGTCTCGACCCGCGACGGCGTGGTCGCCATCGACCAGTCGCCGATCAAGGGGTCGCGCCGCAGCAACCCGGCCACCTACACCGGTGTGCTGGAGCCCGTGCGCAAGGCGTTCGCGAAGGCCAACGGGGTGAAGCCGGCACTCTTCAGCGCCAACTCCGAGGGCGCCTGCCCGACCTGCAAGGGGGCGGGAGTCACCTACACCGAGCTGGCCGTGATGCAGAGCGTGGCGACGACCTGCGAGGTCTGCGAGGGCCGTCGCTTCGACACCGAGGTGCTCCAGTACACGCTCGGAGGGCGCAGCATCGCCGACGTCTTCGACATGTCGGTCGAGCAGGCCGAGGCGTTCTTCGGCGCGGGGGAGGCACGCATTCCGGCGGCCCACAAGATCCTCGCCCGTCTGGTCGACGTGGGCCTGGGCTACGTGCGTCTCGGCCAGCCCTTGACCACGCTCTCGGGTGGAGAGCGTCAGCGCCTCAAGCTGGCCGCACAGATGGGGGAGAAGGGCGACGTCTACGTGCTCGACGAGCCGACGACGGGGTTGCACCTCGCCGACGTCGAGCACCTGCTCGGCATGCTCGACCGACTCGTCGACGCAGGGCGCTCCGTCATCGTCATCGAGCACCACCAGGCCGTGATGGCCCACGGCGACTGGATCATCGACCTGGGGCCCGGCGCGGGCCACGACGGCGGGCGGGTGGTCTTCGAGGGCACCCCGTCACAGCTGGTGGCCGACGCCTCCACGCTGACCGGGCAGCACCTCGCCCAGTACGTCGGCGCTCCCAGTGGCTCCTGAGCGCGGGGGCGCACCCCGCCCAGTCACTTCTTCGGGTTGCCCACCGCGACGGAGACGCCCTCGTACGCCGGGTCCGACACCGCCTTGAGCATCAGGTGGGCGACGGTGGCGCGAGCCACCGAGAACCCACCGCTCGATGCACCTTCGCGGTCCTCGACGTAGTCGGTGCGCAGCGGTCCGTCGTGGCCGGCGGTGACCGCCTGGTCGACCACGTGCCGTCCGACGCCGCCGGTGCCTCCCAGCACGAGGATCTTCACGGCCGAAGACTCTCATCCAGCCGCTCCGCCGCGCTGCTCGGGGTTGCGCGATTCGGCACGCCGGGAGAAGGTCTGGGTGGCGCTCGTCACATCGAGCGCCTTCCACTGTCGGCCGCGACCGCGGCCGGCGCCAATGACGAGAGCGCTCGGGGCGCTCGATCGGAGGACGACCAGTGAGTCGAGCAGGACAGAGCAGGATCTTCAGGGCGGTGGTCGGGGGAGCGGCAGCCGCCCTCGTCATCACCGCAGCACCGGTGACGTCGGCCTCGGGCCAGGCGGAGCAAGGGCCCGGCCACGACCGGGGCGCAGGCCAGGTCACCGGCAAGGCGACCTACCGCCACCTGGAGGCCTTCCAGCAGATCGCCGACGACAACGACGGCACCCGTGCCACCGGCACGCCCGGCTACGAGGCGTCCGGACGTTACGTCGAGCGCCAGCTGCGCAAGGCGGGGTACCGCACCGAGCGGCAGTACTTCGACGTGGAGACCTTCACCGTCGACGAGGTGGCCATCGAGGTGCCCGGCGTCGACCTGGATCCGGTGCCGTTCTCCTACTCCTCGAGCACCGACGGGACGGTCGAGGCCGAGCTGGTCGCTCCGTCCAACCCCCTGGGGTGCACCGACGCGCAGTGGGACGGCGTCGAGGCGACGGGCAAGATCGCCGTCGTCAGCCGCGGCGAGTGCCCCTTCGCTGACAAGACCGTGGCCGCAGCTGAGGCCGGCGCAGCCGCCGTCATCGTCTACAACAACACCACCGGTGCCCTCAACGGGACCCTGGGCAACCCGATCGAGGGCTCTGCGCCCGGCGTGGGTGTCACCCAGGCCGAGGGCGAGGCCCTGCTCGGCGCCATGGACGCCGGACCGGTGACCGGCTCCTTCCTCCTCCAGACGAGCATCGAGACCCAGGAGACCTTCAACGTCCTGGCCGAGACCCGCGGGGGAGACCCGGACAACGTGGTCATGCTGGGAGCCCACCTCGACAGCGCGCCCGAGGGTCCTGGCATCAGCGACAACGCCACCGGCAGCGCCGCAGTCCTGGAGACGGCGATCCAGTTGGCCAAGGGCAACCGTGGCAAGGGCAAGGGTCACTCGAAGCACGGGCGCAAGCACGACCGCGGACCGGCCACCATCAACAACAAGGTCCGTTTCGCCTGGTGGGGCGCCGAGGAGCTCGGTCTTCACGGCTCGAACCACTACGTCGCCGACCTCCAGGCCAACGCGCCCGAGGAGCTCGACAAGCTCGCCGTCTACCTGAACTTCGACATGGTGGGCTCGCCCAACTACGTCATCGGGGTCTACGACGCCAACGAGTCGACCTACGAGGCCGGCGTCGAGGTGCCCCAGGGGTCGATCGAGGCCGAGAAGGTCTTCACCGACCACTTCGACGCCATCGGCCAGCCGTGGGTCGACATGGAGTACTCGGGCCGCAGTGACTACGCGGCGTTCATCGACGCCGGAGTCGCGTCCACCGGCCTCTTCACCGGTGCCGACGGCACCAAGACCGAGGAGGAGGCCGCGCTGTTCGGTGGCACCGCGGGGCTCACGTACGACCCGAACTACCACGCCGCGGGTGACGACATCAACAACGTCAGCAAGGAGGCGCTCGACATCAACGCGCGCGCCATCGGCGCCGTCGCGCGCCAGCTGGCGTACAGCACCGAGGCCATCAACGGCGTGAAGCCGCCCAAGACCCACCCGGGCAAGGGCCACGGCAAGAAGAAGGACCGCAAGGACAAGAAGGAGAAGCGCAAGGGCCCGCGTTCCAAGCGTCGCTGACCAGGAACGGACCCCCATGTGGCGAGCGCCCCACCCCGGCACGGGGTGGGGCGCTCGTCGCGTCGCGGGAGGCGGCCTCAGCCCTCGGTGGCCCCGGCGTCGATGGTGCTGACGTCGATCACGTAGCGGTAGCGCACGTCACCGGCCACCACCTTGTCGTAGGCGGCCGTGACCTCGTCGGCAGTGATGACCTCGACCTTGGCGCCGATGCCGTGCTCGGCGCAGAAGGCGAGCATCTCCTTCGTCTCGGGGATGCCGCCGATGTTGGAGCCGGTGAGCACCTTGCCGCCGCCGATGAGCAGGCCGGGACGCACCGCGTACTTCTCGGTCGGCAGTCCGACGTTGGCGACGACGCCGCGGGGACCGACGAGCTTGAGGTAGTCCTCGATGTCGAGGTCGGCGCTGACGGTGTTGAGCACGACGTCGAAGTGGCCCCGGCGGGCCTTGAGGTTGGCCGGGTCGCTGGAAGCGAGGTGCTCGACGGCGCCGAGGGCGAGCGAGTCGTCCTTCTTGGCGTCGCTGCGCGAGATCACGGTCACCTCGGCGCCCATCGCGGTGGCGAGGACGACGCCCATGTGCCCGAGGCCGCCGAGACCGACGACCGCGACCTTCGAGCCGGGGCCGACGCCCCAGCGGCGCAGGGGGGAGTAGGTGGTGATGCCGGCGCAGAGCAGGGGAGCGGCGACGTCGAGCTCAATGCCCTCGGGGATCGGGCAGACGAACTTCTGCTGCACGACGACGTGCTGCGAGTAGCCGCCGTAGGTGGGCTCGCCGTCGTAGCCGCGACCGTTGTAGGTCATCACGGCACCGCGCGCGCAGTTCTGCTCGAAGCCGGCGCGGCACTCGTCGCACTCGCCACAGCTGTCGACCATGCAGCCGACGCCGACGCGGTCGCCGACCTTCACGTCGGTGACGGCGTCGCCAATGGCGGAGACGACTCCGGCGATCTCGTGGCCGGGGACCATGGGGAAGATCGCCTGGCCCCACTCCTCGCGCACCTGGTGGATGTCGGAGTGGCAGATGCCGGCGTACTTGATGTCGATCGCGACGTCGTCGGGGCGGAGCGCACGACGCTCGATGGTGCGCTGGACGAAGGCGGCGCCGGGGGACTCGGCGACGAGGGCTGGCGTGGTGGTCTGCGTCATGGGTTCCACGCTAACGCGGGCGGCAGAATGGACCCCGTGACACCAGATCTGACCCCTGAGCTGCGCCAGTCGCTGGAGGACCACCTGCGGATCTGGCGGGTGGACCCGGTGGGGCACACCGAGACGCTCGTACGTCTGGCGCGACGCACCTCGTCGGTCGCCGGCGTGCCGTCGCTCACGGCCGTGGGGGAGCACGGGGAGGAGGTCTCACGCGCGGGGTTCGCCCGACTGGTCGGGGCCCTCGAGGACGCGCTCGGACTGGAGGCGCTGTCGGGCGTCGAGGCACAGGTGGCCGCCGTCCAGGGCATGGTTCGGCGCCTGCTGGCTGACGAGGTCTCACCACGGGAGCTGACCTACTGGGTGACTCGCGTCGTCGGACTGCGCGGAGGTCGCGACGCCCAGGAGCTGATGGCCTTGGAGGAGGAGTACTGCGAGCGTCTGGGCCAGGACGTCACCGACCTCGACGCACGGGTACGCGCCGCGGCCGAACGCCTGGCAGATGCCGGTCCGGAGGAGTCCCGGGGGAGGCGCACTGGGTTGCTCGCACGGTGGCGTCGTGAAGGGCGCGGAGCACGTTCGAGGTAGCACCGTGCAGGGGTCGAAGTTGTCGGTGCTCGCTGGTGGGGTTGAGCCATGGAAGCCACCGCCACTGTCGCCCCTGAATTGGGTGACCTGACTGCCGCGGAGCTGCTCAGTGCTGCGCGTGAGCGGCGCTCGGTGGTGCAGCGTGGCGAGGCCGATCTCCTGGCGATCGCGTACGAGTGGGCCGTGGCGCATCCTGCTGACGAGGACGGGTGGAACGCGGCGGCGTTCCATCACCCTCTGGGTGATGAGCCGATCTCCGGTGACGGCACCCCGCTGGTGGCGGAGTTCTGCATCCCCGAGCTCGGGGCCGCGCTGGGGATCTCCACCGACGCGGCGAAGAAGCTCATCGGCCAGGCGATCGAGATGGTGCACCGGCTGCCGCGGGTGTGGAAGCGGGTCCAGTCCGGCTTGGTGCCGGTGTGGCGGGCCAAGCAGGTCGCCGAGGCCACGATCCACTGCGACCCGGCCCTGACGCCGGAGGCGATGGCCTGGATCGACGCGCAGGTGGCTCCGTTCCTGGAGAAGATCGGCCGCGCCCAGATGGAGCGCATCCTCGCGCAGGCGATCGAGCTCTACGGCCTGGCGGCCCAAGAGCAGCCACGCGATGAGGACAATGACGGCCGGTTCGTGCACATCCACACCCCGGTCGGACCCTTCGCGGGCGCGATGCGGATCGAGGCCGAGGTCTCGAACGCTGACGGGCATGACTTGGCCCAGGCGCTGTCGGTGGGGGCAGCGGCACTCAAGGCCGGTGGCTCCACTGCCTCGCTGGACGTGCGGCGGTCGATGGCCCTGGGTGAGCTGGCAAGGCAGCAGACTTCGCTCGATCTCGCCAGCGCTGAGTCCGGAGGTGAGGACGTCGACGCAGGCAGCGCTGGCACTGCGGCTGGCACCACTGACTCAACCGGGGAGCTGGTGCAGCGCACGGCTCGGCGGGTCGACCTGCACCTGCACTTCACCGCCGAGGTCCAGCCCGACGGCACCACCGGCATCAACCCGATCGGATTGCTCGAGAACGGCCAGAAACTGGCCCTGCTGTCGCAGGTCCGGTCCTGGGTGCGGGGCACGCACACCGAGGTGCGGATCCTGCCGGTCATCGACCTCAACGAACAGATCACAACGAGCAGGTACGAACCCACCGACCGGCTCCGACGCCAGGTCATTCTCCGGGACCGCACCTGCGTGTTCCCGTGGTGCACCAGACCAGCCAGGTCCTGCGACCTCGACCACGTCGAACCCTTCGACCACGACGCTGCCGGTGAAGACCGGCCACAACCAGGGCCGACCGCGACCGACAATCTGGCCGCCCTGTGCCGCGGCCACCACCGGTTGAAGACCCACACCGGCTGGCAACTCACCTCACCCACCAGCGGCGTCTTCGAGTGGACCAGCCCCCACGGCCAACGTTTCCGACGCGACCCGGACGGCACCCAACCCCTCGAGCCGTTATGTCAACCAATGGATGGCCTGTCCGCCCCACCGGGGGATGAGCCCCCGCTGCATCCGGACACAAACCCCTCTGCAGCTTGGACCCCGCTGGATCCACTTGGCTCAAAATCCGTCTGACAGAACTCAACTTGTGCGTAGTCACCAGCCAGGTGGCCCCGATGACACAACGTGGTTGCGACTGCGTACGCGACCAGCATGGTTCGGCTGCGTGGCGACTGCGTGAGCGACCAACATGCTTCGGCTGCCTGACCAAGGTGCGCCCACGCTGGCGCGCTCACGGACGCCACCAACGACAGCGGTAACGCGGACGGCGGTAACGCACACCTGATCCCTCAGTCACCACGCGAACACCGGGGAACAACCCCTTCTGGCTCCTCGCGGCACAGCCCACCGAACTGGCGAAGCGACATGTAGGACCGCGACGAGCGATCCTCGTGGCCACGCCGCGCTGAGAGATTCGAGAATCGGTCTCGGCGCTAGCTCGGAGATGCGGCGTTTCCCGCCGGAGGGTCAATCGGACCCTGGATAATCGAACGCGTGACTGAGGACGAGTTGGAGGCCCTGCGCTCGATCCGCGCTTCTTACGAGGAACTGGACCGTTGGCGCGCACGGTCGCGTGGGGTCGAGAGGCCTGAACGTGGCAGCGACCTCTCGAGCGACGAGGCTATATGGCCCTACCTTGACCCGGCCGAAGTTGCTCGCCAGTCGCTCGTGTCGGCGACCCAGCACCTGAACCTGGCTCGGGCAGCTGTGGAGGCGGGCGAGGTGTTCCCGACGGCTCACTACTCGG
Organism: Nocardioides malaquae; assembly: GCF_015070385.1. Classification (GTDB taxonomy): domain Bacteria; phylum Actinomycetota; class Actinomycetes; order Propionibacteriales; family Nocardioidaceae; genus Nocardioides; species Nocardioides malaquae. The sequence continues at coordinate 250,037 of NZ_JADCSA010000005.1, forward strand.
TGCTTCGGGGAGCGCTGGTAGGCGGCAGCATGGCCGTTTGGGTGCTGGGCCCCGATGTCGCGGTCGATCGCCAGCAACGGGCCTTGCGGGTAGTCAACGAGTTCTACAAGCGCGCGTTGCAGTACCACGACGAGATCCGGCCCTACGTTGACATGTCCCACCCAGACGCGGCCCAGTGGGTCGACGCCGGCGAACACATGCGTCGCCGACAGGCCGAAGCCCGAGCAAAGTGGACCAGCGCCGGGGGGCTGACAGAAGGACAGGTCTTAGAGATGACCGCTGTCGTGCGCGCGGTGGCCGCGTCAGTCTTCGGGGAACGGGAAGCCTTCGACGTCCGGCTCCTATGGCGCCAGTTGAGTGGGGACGCCCACGCCTTCACGTGGCAGATGCTCGGCCGCAGCAACCTCGCGCAGAACGTCGGTGGAGGGATGGCCGAGTTCGCCGCGGGAGGCAACCTCGTCGAGCTCTCCGATGCGTTTGGCAAGGTCCACCGGCTCACGAAGCGGGGCTGGTCTCTGTTCGATCGCCGGTGCACGGCCGCGAGCCGCCGTTCTAGCGGTTGAGGAGGAATAGTCGTCCACACGCCACGCCGTCATCCGTCCAACGCGCCATCGAACGATCAATCGTCACCAGGGAGGCCGATCCACCTGACACTGTTGGTTTGCAGCCGACCTGTCCAAAGTCTCAGCTCGTTGTCCACAACGGCGAGCGGGGCCTGACCCGATCCGACGATCGGCGTTGTTCCAGCTGATGTGTCTAGAACGTTGGTCGCAGGCGCTTGGTCACCGAGATCCGGTCTGAGGACTTCGAGGAACAATACGGCGAGGACATCCTCCGCAAGGATACCGAGACGCCGTTCGACTGGGGCATGCTCTCCGGGAAGATCTCTGCGATCCGTTGGGTCCTCGGAAGGCAGAAGCCGTCGCCGAAGAAACGCTGACCGAGGTCCGTCGCGCCATGTCGATGGACTACTGAAAGGCCGCCCAAATGTCACTCATCGAAGTCCGCTCAGCGATCGACGCCATCGACGACGAGATCATCAAGTTGCTCGCGCGGCGGCAGCCACTCGTCTTGAAGGCCGCAACCCACAAGACCGACGCCAGGGCCGTCCGCGCAGCCGACCGGCGCGCGGCCATGATGGACCGCCTGGCTCATTCAGCCGACGCTGCGGGCCTTTCGCGATCGGTGGTCACAGCGGTCTGGACGGCCATGATCGACGCCTTCATCCAACTCGAGCTCGATGAACACAAGCGACTCAGTGCGGACGACGGAACCGGATCGTCAGCCATTGGAGAACGGCGTGGAACTTCTGGACATCTCGGCTGAGAATTGGACAGCGATTCTGGAAATCAACAATCGACACGGACGACGAGTTCTCGCACCTGTTTGAGCTCGTCGTAGTTAACTGGCGAAGCGACATGTAGAAGAGCGACGAGTCGGGGCCGATGAGGAGGAAGACGCGTCCGACACCACGTGTAGGCGTCGTTGCCGTTTGCCGCGCGGCCGTACTCACACGCCGATGAGCGGAAGTCGAGTGACAACCAATGACATGCAACGTGGCGTCCAGACCCGTCCGCTCGCACACACATCCGAGGTCGTCGAACGGTCCAGATCCGTAGCGGGCGAACTCGTCGAGCGAGGCGTTGTCTGGATGTATCGCATCGCTCCTAACAGTCACATCGACCTGACGCGAGATGAGGTCTTCGATGTGCTGGGGGACGCGCGGACCTGGAACTACTTGCCGAACTGGGCGCACGACGTGGCCCTCTACCTGACCGCTGAGGACGAGTCGCTGTACTACGTCACCAAGTGACTGGAGCGTCCGGACCTGCGCGTTGAGCGCGTCCGCCGGTTGCCCGGTTGTCAGGCTCGATCGGCGTCGAGCCTGGCTTGGATGTAGGTGGCGTAGTTCGCGGCTGATCCGATGGCGTGCTTCTCAATGGTGGCGGGGGAGTAGCCGAGGATTTCGGCGATGATGGCCGTGGGCGCGAACTTGGT
>NZ_JADCSA010000552.1 GCF_015070385.1 Nocardioides malaquae
GCCTGGTCGTCCCTATTCTCCTTCCACTCATCACTGTCTTCAGTGTCAGATACAGAACAATGAGAGGAGAGGACATTTATACCACTAGATGCCTGTAGTGCTCCACTGTCATCCACACTAGCTTGTCTTTGCACGTGTTCAGTTGAGGTGCTGGCTAGAGGCTCTGTCTCTCTGGAGATTTTTGCATCATCATCTTCACTTTTCACTGCTAGTAAAGTCTGTGTTGACCCAAGAGCATCCTTTGGTCTTTGACATACACCCCC
>NZ_JADCSA010000553.1 GCF_015070385.1 Nocardioides malaquae
TAACCAGCAAATCAATATCACTGTGTGGCTTCAGGCCGCCATCCACTGCGGAGCCGTACAAATGTACGGCCAGCAACGTCGGTTCGAGATGGCGCTCGATGACGCCAACTACCTCTGATAGTTGAGTCGATACTTCGGCGATCACCGCTTCCCTCATGATGTTTAACTCCTGAATTAAGCCGCGCCGCGAAGCGGTGTCGGCTTGAATGAATTGTTAGGCGTCATCCTGTGCTCCCGAGAACCAGTACCAGTACATCGCTGTT
>NZ_JADCSA010000554.1 GCF_015070385.1 Nocardioides malaquae
ATATCATCATCATTATATCTTCATTATCATCATCATCATCATCATTATTATTGTTATTAATTTCGTTGCGACTACTACTGCTACTACTACTACTTCTACTACTAATGCTTCTTCTTCTACTACTGATGTTACTACTACTACTAGTACCATCATCATTATCATCATTAATAGCATTATTATTATTTCTGTTATTATATCATAACTCTGATTATTGTTCATATATCTACTTACGTAAGGAATGTAAGGCTCTGTGTATCTCTTAT
>NZ_JADCSA010000555.1 GCF_015070385.1 Nocardioides malaquae
CTTTGCGCAAGCACAAGGAGCCACAGGAGAGGATGCGGCTCTAGAGATCTGATTTTGGGGATGATGTTAAACGTGTCTCAAGTGTTTTCTGTTAAGTTTCAGTTTTCAAATGGGTGACAGGCAGGGCTCTTCCTCCAATCATGATCAAGTGGCCTAAGCAGTGCTTAATTTGTCCTCCCGGAGGTGCCGGGTCCCCCAATGCGCGAAAATGTGCACGCGCACAAATTGCTTTTTTTCTCAGCTTTTTAACACGTTTTTATTGT
>NZ_JADCSA010000556.1 GCF_015070385.1 Nocardioides malaquae
TTGGTCTATCAGTCAACCTTAAGGCTTAATCAGGAGCTAGGCCGGAAGTGTCTTTTTTTTTCTTTTCTGTTAAATGTTTGTATTAGGGTTTAACATTTTCCGAAATATTGGCCCGTTTGATTTCTCTGGAATTTTCTGACATAATCCCGGGTCCCGCGGGAATTCCCGGATAGAAAAAGGGCGAGAAAAAAGTGGAAAAAAGTGCCCACTTTAATGCATTTACAATATGTAAATAGCTACGTAGCCTACCTTTTTCAATAGAA
>NZ_JADCSA010000557.1 GCF_015070385.1 Nocardioides malaquae
TATTTAAGACCAGATGACCAGGAGTGCTTTCCAAGGGTCACAAAACAAACAGCCTATAGACCAAATAGCAGTGCATCAAACAGATAGGGTACAACAGCATTGAAGATGAGGTGAGGTTATTCAGGCTACTGTTGTTTCTCTTCTTTTTGTTTTCTTTTTTGTAGCGTCTGCCATATTGGACAAGATAACTAGTAGACCGGTAGAGGGAAGTAATTCGGCTTGGGGCATGCTGCACTGCAGGAAGAAGAAGTCGGAGGCCAAG
>NZ_JADCSA010000558.1 GCF_015070385.1 Nocardioides malaquae
TTTCATTAACCATCTGTATGACGGTATACCTTTTATGCCCATATACGGAAAACATTGCTTGGATTAAAAACAGCCTGACAAAACTATGGTTTAGATACATATCTCCTGTTGTATATATTATTATATATTATATAGATACCCACTTCTGTATAGTTTAGTACGTAACTAACCTTCTAACAGTCCCCATATATTGCCCATATACGGAAAACATTGCTTGGATTAAAAACAGCCTGACAAAACTATGGTTTAGATACATATCTCC
>NZ_JADCSA010000559.1 GCF_015070385.1 Nocardioides malaquae
GAGGCCAATTTGAGTCTGGATTGGAGATCATTCCAGGACCAAGGACCGAAATAAGCAAGGCTTTTTTTTGCCCACCTCAGGTGTTAATGTGGGTATGCTACAACGTAACCAAGCATTAGACCTGAGGTTTAGGCCATTTCTTACCAAGTTAAATTTGGAGGAAATGTAAGAGGGAAGAAGGCTTCCCAGTATAGCCTTGTAAATGAACAAGTACCAGTGTTGCAGCCTGCGGGCTCCTAGAAAGAAAATGTCTGGATGTCAG
>NZ_JADCSA010000560.1 GCF_015070385.1 Nocardioides malaquae
AGCAGGATGATGGCTGTCCTTCAGGATGTTCTGTGCTCTCCTCCTACAATGCTGTGTGTAGATTGTGTCCATGGCAGGGAGACCTGAGCCAATGATTCTCTCTGCGGTTTTGACAACACGTTGGAGCGATTTCCTCTCAGCTTGGGTGGTGTTTCCATACCACACCGTGATGCCGCTGGTGAGGATGCTTTCCACGAGTCCTCTGTAAGCCATGGTGAGGGGCTGGGGAACAGTTAGCCTCATAGGCCGGATTGTGTTGAAC
>NZ_JADCSA010000059.1 GCF_015070385.1 Nocardioides malaquae
CGGTGTAGACCAAAATTCTGGCGTACGCCGAAATTCCAGCCAAGTCAGTTATGTATTATCCCAACGTGACTTCGACTTTGACTTTGGGTAGGGCCAAATCCCACGACAGCTCATGAGGTGGTGTAGAACTTGTCCTACACCACTTTGTTACATTTTAGACCACACAGCAGCACTGTTAAACCATCTGATAGGCATATCCACTCCAAAATGTAAGTCTAACGCAATAATAAATTATATAATTATGTAAAAGCATAATGATGAACATGCACGTCAATTTTATTTCCGCGTTCTAATGGCAATTTAAGATCCAGCGGCGATATGGAAGCAACAAGAGCTTTAACACTCATTCAGATAAGAATGGCCAACTGTCTCATCACAAACTAATATGAAATATGAACTCACGCTTATCTTATGCAAGAGCTCAAGGGGGGTGAAAGAGGCGCCTCGCCGCCGCCGTCCGCGGTGGCTTTTATCTTTTCTTTTACCGTTGCGGGGCTTTATACAAAGAAGGGGGGAGGCGGGTCGTAGCCATACTGTTCTGAGCGCCAAGAAGTGGGACAACATGCGTGGCGTACT
>NZ_JADCSA010000561.1 GCF_015070385.1 Nocardioides malaquae
CATACACTTCCAGTATAATAAAAAGTAATAAATGGCCTACATATAGCCTTTTTATTTATCTTATTTATAACAAAACAACTTCTTGGCAGATTACAAAACAATTTCTTACTTTGATCTAAAGTTGTTTGCAGTATTAGCCCTGTGCAGACACAGACACATTTCTAGATTGCTCGCACAATAGGAGCCACGCCATAACAATAGGATATACAGTATATAGCCTTAACTACACACGTACACACACGTACACAGTACACACACGCAC
>NZ_JADCSA010000562.1 GCF_015070385.1 Nocardioides malaquae
CGGGCATTTCCATTTTTGACTAGTGATAACCACGCGCGGTCATAAAATCCGTAATCGCTTTTTCTGCATCAACCAACACCTGTTCCAGTGGCTGATTGGCATCGATATCAACCAGTTGTGCACCACCAAAGGTTAACTGTGGCGTTATGGCAATCTTCCTCGCCAGCGATTCCCGTTTATGGTCGGGTTTACGTGCACAGGCAACTTCAAGGTCAACATTGAGTTTGATGACCAGATCAGGCTTATGGCTCGCCATCCAGTG
>NZ_JADCSA010000563.1 GCF_015070385.1 Nocardioides malaquae
GAACACAAGCAGATCGTCTCCTGATTCACTAAAGAAAAGGAGAGATGGGGATACCTCTGTTACTGAACAAACACAACTAGTCGGTAGTAAGCAAAATGGTTTACTTAACTGAAAGTAGCAAATATCGCAGTGTAAAAATACTCTGAAAGGCCTGTATTCAAAATTTGACTTGAGTAAAAGTACACAAGCACTGGGATCAAAACATAATTACAAAGTAAAAGTGCTGGAAAGTATGTTTCAAACCTTTCCAAAAACAGGTGAA
>NZ_JADCSA010000564.1 GCF_015070385.1 Nocardioides malaquae
CTAGCAGTCTTTCTTTCGTTTCTATGATTCGATCTTTCATATGATCAACTTCTATTTTAATATGTTTTAGCTGATATTCTTTTTCTTCCATTTGCTCTTCTAGACGCCCGTTTTCGGCTTTTATCAATTCGGCTTGCTGTTTTGCCTGAAGCAGTGCATTTTGTTCCTGCTCAATCGAGGCTTGAAGTTCGCTGATCCGTTTATGAAGATTTTTATTTTCTTCTTCGATTTTGACTTTCGCAATATGAAGTTTATGTTTTTC
>NZ_JADCSA010000565.1 GCF_015070385.1 Nocardioides malaquae
GGTAATAAGAATTCACCGGCAGACATGAAGGCCTTTAATAAGACATTGGCTGAACCTTGCCGCCCACCCATTTCAATAAACGTCGTGTAGGTTCCCGCATCCAACGCGGAGTTCGCAATACCGGCCAAAATCGCCAAACCGTATGCCAGCTGAATATTAGTGACCAATGCCATCCCCACAAAGAACGTGAAGTAGCAAGCCATGCCAAGATTGACGAAGACTTTACGGCCAAAACGATCTGATAAATTTCCCAGAATAAAGT
>NZ_JADCSA010000566.1 GCF_015070385.1 Nocardioides malaquae
GTACTGCACCCACAACAACAAACCCACACTGCACCGATCGCCACTCCGCCACCAGTAGTATTGAACCCACAAAAACATACCCAACCTACAACGACCGCTACAACGCCCCCAATAGTATAATCATGGTACTGCACCCACAGCAACAGACCCACACTGCACCGACCACTACAGAGCCACCAATATAATTAAACTGGTAATTTACCCACAACAACATACCCACACTGCATCTACAACTACAGCTCCACCATTAGCCACGGTACTG
>NZ_JADCSA010000567.1 GCF_015070385.1 Nocardioides malaquae
TACATGGTTCCCACATCGGCTACATGTGGGATAAATGGGCTTGGGATGGAATTAGGCTAGCCAACGTGGTTCCCACATGGGCAAAATGTGGGCTTACTGGGTGTGAGATGGAAGTAGGCTAGCCAATGTGGTTCCCACATTGGCCAGATGTGGGCTATCTGGTTGTGGGATGGAAGTGGGCTGGCCCTCGTGGATCCCACATTTGGCGCTAACTGGCATGGGATGGAAGTGGGCTAGCTGACATGGTTCCCACAAGGGCTAT
>NZ_JADCSA010000568.1 GCF_015070385.1 Nocardioides malaquae
GGTCGTGGTGATGTTCGTGATCGTGATGATGATGCTCATAATCATGCCCGTGCATATTCTCCAGCCAGTTGCGTTCGCCGCGCCAGGTACGCCAGAACATCCAGAACGCGGTGCTAATAATGATCACTGCGGAAATCAGCTGGAGCCACGGTTCTGCTGATTGAGCAGTAAAGCGCTTGCTGATCACCATCCCGCCAAAGGCAATTAACCAGACCACTGCGGTATGCGAAATAGTTGCTGCCAGTCCGAGCATCACCGCTTG
>NZ_JADCSA010000569.1 GCF_015070385.1 Nocardioides malaquae
AACTGTTGAATACTTCATGTACACCAGAAGCATTTTAATTACTAAATTCTTATTAATGGGACTTCATAAGCGACACAGAAAAACTATTGTAACTCTGAGACTTTTGGACTTTGCAGAGATGCTATAAGACTGTTAATGTATAAGTGCTGTTTGGTTCAAATTCACCTCCACTGCCAGATGAATCCCTGATTGTACGAGTCCATGCTGCTGAATACAGCTCTCATATTTAAAGTTGTTGTACAAGATGTTACTCCCATCTTAC
>NZ_JADCSA010000060.1 GCF_015070385.1 Nocardioides malaquae
TCTCCCCCCCCCCCCCCCCCGCCAAAAAAAAAATAAAATAAAATAAAGGAAAGAAAATATAAATGGATTGATTACTCACTAGGATTCACACATTTTTGCAATGTAGTTATCCAATTCATTGAGTGTGCCTTATAATAACTGTAAAGGTCATGGCACACTGCTGCGTTTTTCGGGCCGAATTTCGGAGTGAATTCCGGGAAAGAAATCGGTCTCACGTTAAGTCAATCAGGTTTGCACACTGCACGCCGTTATTTTGTCTGAATTATTATTTTTCGGATCAGGGTCAATCTTTTCCGATTTTCGCAACTATCGCCACTGGGTCCCTTGCTCTCTCTCTCCCTCTCTCTCGTGCTGCTCCAAAGTTTGTTTTGTGCCAATCGAGTCTACTTCAGTTTATGTTTTATTGACAATCGAGGATGGAGGATTATGAAGACGCCGTTGACATGCCTGATGCAATGGATTACGGACATGCCCCTGTACACGTTCGAGCCCGACAACAAGCCGTCGCCGACGACAACAACAACAACAGTAGCAGACTCCCTGTGTCATATCAAGTGAGGATGATCGCTTCGTCAC
>NZ_JADCSA010000570.1 GCF_015070385.1 Nocardioides malaquae
CCTTGCTCCCTCTCCAACGTTCGTTCCAAATGTCCAAACTCACCTTGCTGCATAGGGTGACCACCTCAAAGCCTCCTTACCTAACCTGGAAATACACTATCCCAATTTTTTTTTTTCTTCTCATGAAAAACCCTAAAAATCCAAAGCACCCTGGCCTTTCTGGCACCCATAGTATAAAGGAAAACTTTGAATGGCCATAACTTCTAACCCAGCCTTGCTCCCACTCCAACGTTCGTTCGAAATGTCCAAACTCACCTTGTTG
>NZ_JADCSA010000571.1 GCF_015070385.1 Nocardioides malaquae
CCCAGTGGTTTTAGGTCGTGATCACCACGATGTTAGTGGAACCGATTCACCATATCGTGAAACATCTAATATTTACGATGGAAGTAAATTTACCGCCGATATGGCTATTCATAATGTTATTGGTGATAGCTTTAGAGGAGCCACCTGGGTGTCTATACACAATGGAGGAGGCGTAGGCTGGGGTGAAGTTATGAATGGAGGTTTCGGAATGGTTTTAGATGGTACCCCGGAAGCAGAGGCTAAACTTAAAAATATGTTATTT
>NZ_JADCSA010000572.1 GCF_015070385.1 Nocardioides malaquae
GAAAAAGAAAATCTATCGGTGTGGTTGAATTGATGAACCTCTCTCTTGCTTTACAATGACTAGCCAATAGTGTATTTGAAGTGTATTATTTTATGTAGAGCTTAGAAAGACACTGCCATTATGATATATTCCAAGTACCCATTGTGGAAAATAATCAAGATAAGGGAGCTGGCAGAAGTCTAACACAGCCCTATTAAAAGAAGAAGAAGAAGAAGAAAACAGTAGCACCTCATATTGTTATGTTATTTTTTCAGCGTTTGCG
>NZ_JADCSA010000573.1 GCF_015070385.1 Nocardioides malaquae
ATGGTAGTAGCAAGCAGAGAGCAAAAAAAAGTCCAGTTTGTGTCTACAGAGCAGTACTAGCCTCTCTAGTTTTCAGCCTTGGTCAACATATTCCTGTAAGTTTGTGCAACATTTGAGTTACTGTTTTTGTTTTACTTACCTAAGGGGCAGGTCGATTTTTAACCTGTCCCCTTAGGTAATAATATTTTTTTATAAAGGCAAAAAATAGCAGATCTACAAGCTCGCAACGCGTCACAGCGTGACACAACGAGCTTACGTGTCG
>NZ_JADCSA010000574.1 GCF_015070385.1 Nocardioides malaquae
TCCATTTGCTTGCTGTTGAGTAGTATCCTCTACTCTACTTGACACATCCTTTTTACCTACCCCCCCAACATACCGCCCTTCCCTATTCCTACTTTACTTATTGCTAAACAATTCTAACCATTGCCAAGATTCTTTTTTAATCTATCAAGCAGTCAAATGTTAGGGTCCAATTTGCCTTCCATTGCATCCTCAGTGAGCCGATTGCAGACGTGTACATGTCAGTGTCAGTTGTGATACAACAATGATCATCATGAGACATTTC
>NZ_JADCSA010000575.1 GCF_015070385.1 Nocardioides malaquae
AGCTCTTATTATGAAAGTCCTCATATAGTCCAAAGAGCTGCAGGTTGTCCAGAGTGTGTGTCTACAACAATCCTCGTCGACATAGACTGCGCTCCATGTCCCCTCGCCTTGGTGACACAATCCACTATTTCGTTTTGTTCGCTTTCTTTTGTTTCCTGCAAGTGAAGAGAGATTGGGAACAAAGCGTGAGAGGAGACATGCCGCAGTACAACTAAAGGTGACTCTTCACTAAGCAGACTGCAAGAAACTGCTCCAGACTGGC
>NZ_JADCSA010000576.1 GCF_015070385.1 Nocardioides malaquae
TATTCCATTGTAAATACTGTACTTCTCTTTTGCATTGTGTTCTTTTTTCTTTTCTTCTGCATAGTACTATGTTTTATTTGTATGTCATTCAATGTTATATGAGTTAAAAAAGGACCCCAATTGAAAAAAGCCTAAAAGCTTTCTTGTGGTGTTTATCCTTTTAGTTGACCTTGTACCATGAAACTGTACCTTTTCTATGCAAACTTCTGAAAAAATCTTCAATCAATCAAAGTATGAGTGTGCTTTGTTTAGATGTCAAGGC
>NZ_JADCSA010000577.1 GCF_015070385.1 Nocardioides malaquae
GTAGACTTGTGGTGAGCGCTGCGACTTAGGTCAAACTAAAAAACTATTTCTCACTATTATTCTAAAGATAAGTCTTAGGTGGTAGGCAAGTCAACCTGTGTTCTTGTCCTCTATAAATCACCACACAGAATTGGTGTGAGCTGATGACAGCATAACAATTGCACCTGCATGGTGCATGTTCTGTATTGGAGGTAGCCTAGTCTAGTAGGGTGCTGTAGTAGGGTGGGAACCCTACCCCCAGGATATTGAAAAGAGAACTGT
>NZ_JADCSA010000578.1 GCF_015070385.1 Nocardioides malaquae
ACTAGCAGCTCAGTGCATAGAGAATACCACTAACATAGTCTGGCTTGGGGATATGATTCTCCGCTGGGACCACACATGCTGCTGAAACATGGCATGAATAAAAGTGTCTCCCAAATGGCCTGCTTAAGGCTGCAGCGTACTCCAAAAGGAGCCAAACTTTTTTTTCCTCTTCTTTTTCCCCCGACATCTGCAGTTCAATAAGAACACAACGTCACTGCTGCTGAGCATATGGACAACACATATAACTAGTGTAGTATATCT
>NZ_JADCSA010000579.1 GCF_015070385.1 Nocardioides malaquae
GGGAGGTTCCTTCACCAGCTCTCCCGGTGCACATTATTACAGATGATTTTGGTGAAATGTAATACTAAAGCAAACCACTGGCCCGACAATTTAATATAGCCTACATTATCCTGAGGACACAGAAAGCACCACCTCAGGAGTGTTACCGGTGAGTTAAAATATGGGGTCACGTAGCTGAAAGTATATTGAGGAAAATCCAACAAAATGGCCGCTGATCGGATTAAAATGCCTTTTATTAAAGAATACGGAAGACACGGTTAA
>NZ_JADCSA010000061.1 GCF_015070385.1 Nocardioides malaquae
AGCTCGGGCAGCCAAGGTGGCCCGCCAGCTCCTTGGCCCACAGGACGACATGGAAGCGAGCCGCCTTATGGAGACGTGCACAAAAAAGGAGAGGTGAGGACACTACCCACAACTTACTACCCACTAATAATATAATGCCACCTTCACACCAAGTCGGGGGCCAAGCCGTCTTAGGGAGACAAGTAGGCCTGCCAACTCCTTGGCGCACAGAACGACATGGCTGCGATCCGACTTCATGCCTTAACCCGTCAAGCCCTATTCTTCTTTTCTTTCTTTTTACTTTCTTCTTTATATATATATATATATTTTGGGGCTTTTCTGCCTTTATTGATCGTACAGTAGGTAGACAGGAAAACAGGGAGAGAGACCGGGACTGACATGCAGCAAAGGTCACCGGGATCCGGATTCGAACCGGCGACACACTGTCAAGCATCAGAGCCTATGTGGTATGCACCTGGACCTCTTGGGCAGCGGGCACCTCAATTATGCATTTTCAACATCACAGGTTTGCTTGTCACAAGTCTGACAAGAGGGTTGTGATTCCCGTCCGTTTATGCACCAAGTCGGATCG
>NZ_JADCSA010000580.1 GCF_015070385.1 Nocardioides malaquae
TTATGGCTGCAAGAAACCAATAGACCAACATAATTAGTGCAAAATATATGTCTATCAACAACAGATAAATACCGGCTACTGCCATCGGTTACGGTCAGCTTTTTTTCCCCGATACCGATATTGACCGATATCAGTCGATATGGGCCGATACCGATGTGTGGCCGATATATCGGTGCATCCCTAAATATAATAAACCACCTGTAGCAGTGAAACATTTATTAACTCATTCTGTGAAATGGCTGGATTATGTATATAATTACA
>NZ_JADCSA010000581.1 GCF_015070385.1 Nocardioides malaquae
AAACAGTACCGATATTGCACCGCCAGATATTCCGGCTGGCTTCGTGGCTGTTTTCAACAGTGATGAGTCATCGTGGCATCTCGTTGAAGATCATCGGGGTAAAACGGTTTATGACGTGGCTTCCGGCAACGCGTTATTTATTTCTGAACTCGGTCCGTTACCGGAAAATGTTACCTGGTTATCGCCGGAAGGGGAGTTTCAGAAGTGGAACGGCACAGCCTGGGTGAAGGATACGGAAGCAGAAAAACTGTTCCGGATCCG
>NZ_JADCSA010000582.1 GCF_015070385.1 Nocardioides malaquae
AACTGTTAATGTTTAGAATATCATATGGGTCAATTTATCCCTTGTCTTGGATCAACTTACCCCTAACCTGGGGCAATTTGAGCCACATAACCACCTTTTTTAAAATAGGTCATATTTTTTATGGTCCTTTGTCATAGATGCTTAAGGATAACTTCAAATGATAGAAGACATCCTGAAATCCAAACCCGGAAACCCGCCCAACGGCAGGTGCCAGTACTGCTCTCGATTCTGCTACAATGGGAAAACATGGCACAGGCTGAC
>NZ_JADCSA010000583.1 GCF_015070385.1 Nocardioides malaquae
CTATATATATATTCCCACAATATTGACGTTTCACAACATTTTGAAATTATGATCCATCATTTATACATGCCCAAACCCTAAACACAAACATTTACTATACATGTGCATTGTAAAATCTACATGAATCACGCTTAAGATATTGCATAGAAAATACATTAGCACAAAATGCTAATTCCAAAAACCCAACCAATGAATTACAAAGAGCTCACATTGTGAAGGTTCTCAAGTTTAAGACAAGCCCTAAATTATAGGTATTGGGTA
>NZ_JADCSA010000584.1 GCF_015070385.1 Nocardioides malaquae
ATCAGGGTTTCTGTTGGCAAATCATTGAAAAGGCATTTTGAACATTAACGTCGAGCTTGTAAATTAACTTTGTGTTCTTAACTCATTCTGTGTTCAAAGTGAAGGACAATGGTCTCTGTTCTCAGGCTACAGAGGAGTAAAACTCGACTTTACTGTGCTTCTGATTGGATCAACAAGACTGCAGTGGTTCTTTAGATTAGTCCATCAATGAAAAGAGAGCTTCAGACAGTGATGTTTAAAAGGACAAAGCATTACTCATTA
>NZ_JADCSA010000585.1 GCF_015070385.1 Nocardioides malaquae
CATTTAAAACGTTTACCTCATTTGAGTAATACAGTGTTAAGTGGTTGATAATACGATATAATCGATTTAGCGTTGATTCGATTATATATGAGAAATGTAAAATAAAATATGGAGATGATGGGCTTCTGCAATGGTATTCTCTTTGGCTCTGTATTTACTGTTGTCCTTGTGTCTCTTTTCTCCATCTTTCTGTCTCCTGTCTTCATCGATGTTCCTCTCCAATCGCAGCAGAGCTCCAAGGTGTACAAGAGGCATTCCTCC
>NZ_JADCSA010000586.1 GCF_015070385.1 Nocardioides malaquae
TTCCTTCCAGGTCTAAATAGCTTATATAAACATAATAAAATAATTATGAAAATAATCAAAGAACGGGTGACAGCTACCTCTAATGGTGGTGGGGTTCCTCTGTCAGTCTAATTTGTATAAAATGGATATTTGTTATCACAGATTACATTCGTTATAGTGGTGTTAATTTAATTCAGTTTATTTTTTATTTATATTTTTATTTGTAATAATGCAACATAAAGCCCCAACAGGTCTCTGTACACCACAACAAATCATACAACA
>NZ_JADCSA010000587.1 GCF_015070385.1 Nocardioides malaquae
GCCCAGGTCAGCTCTCCTCAGTCTACTAAGGAGAGGCTGAGAAGAGAAGCTGTGGAGATCGCACAGAGGTTTCGCTCTCAGGGTGTAACAGGGGAGAAGTCAGTGGACAGCACGTTCTATCTGCTACTGGACCTGATGGCGTTCATCTCCATTATAACTGACACGTTTAGCTTTTAGTCTGTCAGTTCATTCGTTCTTTTCTGTCACGGTATCATAGAAAGAAAGTACTGGAAGAAGTACTCAATTTAGTTTACTTAAAGC
>NZ_JADCSA010000588.1 GCF_015070385.1 Nocardioides malaquae
ACGCAGGCAGGCACGCACACACGCAGTTCATTTGCGTGTTATTTTCCATCGTTCGCCGCACTACAAAGTGACCAAAGCTTTAACTGCTTTACACAAATGACCGTATCCTTCAGATAAAAAAGAAAGTCCATCTTTTATAATGCCTACGAGTGAGTGCGTGCTCATAGGTAGGATATGTGCGTGCGTGGGTGATGTGTGGGAGTCAAAGGCACTGAACGAGAGAGATACGCAATATCAAAACACTAAGTGCTTGGACCGGTC
>NZ_JADCSA010000062.1 GCF_015070385.1 Nocardioides malaquae
GCGGCGGTGAGGGTGTCGAACCCGTCACCGGGGGTGCCGTTGTCCAGCGACGCGACCCCGAGACCGGTCTTCAGTGCCTCGTAGCTGATGGTGACGGTGACGTTGGTGGCGTCGCCGCCGTGGAGCGGCAACCGGGCAGGGTCGAGGGTCTCCAACAGTTGTCCGAACGCTTCGGCGAGCCGACGGGGGTGGTTCACCGGCCGCGCGAACCCGGCCTTCGTCGCGTCCGACTGGTCCTCGGCCGACGCACGCGCCGTGCCGTCCGTGAGCCGCGGGTTCGTGAACGCGTGCAGGTAGGTCGACAACCGGGCTGCGACCGCGTCCGGGATGACACCGCTGATGCGGGTGAGTCCGTTGCCCAGCGCTCGTATCTTCAGGCGTTGCTTCTCAGCGGCGTGCTTCTCCGCTTCTTCGAGCTTGCGGCGTTCTTCGTCCTCGAACCGTTGTGGGTCGACCAGCTCCAGGATCCGGCGCCCGAGCTTGGCCAGGTCGGCCGGGTCGTGGGCCTCGGCGAGCCGCACGAGCTCTGCTTCCGCGAGCGCCGCGACCTCGGGCTC
>NZ_JADCSA010000589.1 GCF_015070385.1 Nocardioides malaquae
AGGCGCTGAGACTAAATATACTTCACCGTATTATCCCCAAGGTAATGCGGTGATAGAAAGAAGCGATCGAACCTTAAACAACATGCTACGCTCCATGTTAGTAAATGAACAGAAAGATAAATGGAGTACTTTATTACCATCTGTCATGTTGTACATGAACAACATGGTTCAAGAGCGAATAGGTTACTCTGCTTGTGAGATATTATTTGGGCAGAGTGTAGGAATGCCGGTAGATATGTCCTTTCCTCCCTCTACGCCTTT
>NZ_JADCSA010000590.1 GCF_015070385.1 Nocardioides malaquae
TGAAATCGCCTGAGTATTTTATTTTTGGCACGGGACACTGTCGTACTCTGTTCTGTAGTTTAGGTTTTATCTATTGTTAAAGGGATAGTTCATCCCAAAGATAACCTTTTTAAAACCCTTGAAGAAGACAACGTTGTATACAATTGCCAATTGTCAGTTCCTATCCACTCTCGCCACATCACTCTATGAGAAAACACTTGAAGTTGTCAATGCGACTATGCATGGGTAGTATTCAGAAGACATTTGTTACCATCCATCCAT
>NZ_JADCSA010000591.1 GCF_015070385.1 Nocardioides malaquae
CAGCTAGAAGTTGATAATAGCTACCGTAGTTCCCTGAAAATAGCAAGTTTAATCCTTTGTTGGAGAAAGCTTATTTTTTTAATGTGGTGTGGTCAGACAATTTAAATCCACTGTAGGAAAATATCTGTTCAGAAGGATCCATTTGCAACAAGCAAAGGAGGGCAGAACTGGACAAGTAAAGCATTTACTTTACTTTATTTGTTTATTTAGACGGGACATAAATATACCGGATTTAGCAAAGATGCTAATTTACATCCGCAC
>NZ_JADCSA010000592.1 GCF_015070385.1 Nocardioides malaquae
TACGGACTTTCATTTGTAACAGAGTATTTATACATTTTTATACAGTATTGATACTTTTACTTAAGTAAAACATTTGAGGACCTTTTCCACCACTGTTAATTATTAGGGTTAAGGGTAGGGGTAGGATTAGACTTGGTTATAAGAGCCTTATTTGGTATTTCAAAAGCAGCTAACGTCTAATTAGAACTAAAAATAGAATCTGTATACATATTGGGCCCGGACATGTTTAATAAAACATGACAACTTCATTTAGTTTGTCTT
>NZ_JADCSA010000593.1 GCF_015070385.1 Nocardioides malaquae
TCATCTGGTATAATGAAATCGTGATTACACATAGCTGTTTTCATTGCCTTTAATAGGTGAGGCGTGTCTGGACAAAAAAAAAAAGGTATTCTCCCTCAAAATATGGATGGGAAATGTATGTTTGGTCCATGGATTGCCCAAAATGAACGTTTGTAAAACCCAAAGATAAATCTTAAAAAAATATAACTAATTAAAGTGGTTTTAAATAATGGGCTAATAGCTGCAATCCGTACCTTTTTGCATGTGGACAACACATCATTT
>NZ_JADCSA010000594.1 GCF_015070385.1 Nocardioides malaquae
TGGCTGACAGAACGACATGGCAACGATCCGGCTTGGTCTGGGGGACCACCCACCAAGTTTGAGACCAGTAGCATGTTGGGAACTGGAGTTATGGTTGTTCAAAGCCCAGCCAATAGGAAGATAGAGGGGCGGGGCTTCAGAAGTAAAAGATGTTCCTATTGGCCGTCTAAGTCCAGACAGCAAGTTTTGAGATGGTACCTTGCTGCAAAGTGGAGTTATGGCTGTTTGCAGCTCAGCCAATAGGAAGGCAGGGGGCGGGGC
>NZ_JADCSA010000595.1 GCF_015070385.1 Nocardioides malaquae
ATGTCGTTGTAAAAAAGTTAATATATTGATGCTTAAAAGCCTTATAATAGTAATACTTCCTGTTACTTGAAAATATAAAACTTAAGCTTTAAAAGTCGAAAAGATAAGACTGTAATAAACCAAAAATAAACATATGAAATTCAGTATAAAAAATAAAACAGCCATTGTTACCGGAGGAGGTAGTGGTATTGGAAAAGCTATTTCAAAAACATTGGCAGCACAAGGCGCTTTTGTAAACATATTAGAGTTAAATGTAGATAA
>NZ_JADCSA010000596.1 GCF_015070385.1 Nocardioides malaquae
GGAGAGCCACTTAGGGGTTAAGTGTCGCCCTCAACACACTCAACGTAGTTGTTTTATATAGTCAAAAGGTCACGTGGAAATAAATTAAATAACTTGAATTTTGAGCTTGTAAATCGACTTTGCTACTTTTGCCTCGACATTCAAGTATGACAAAGAATGGCATGCCATTATATACATATGCATATACATATATTTATATTGAAAACAACCAATTGGCTATTTTCAGAGTGCAACCGAGTAAACTCAGCCTTTTCATCAAGG
>NZ_JADCSA010000597.1 GCF_015070385.1 Nocardioides malaquae
ACAAACTAACAACTGAATGAAATAATATAATCATACAAGAATAATGCAAAACAGCTCAACAAAGTAACATTTGTTGTGTTTTTAATTAGTTAATTAATTGTGTTTTGTTTTGTTATAATTTATTTCTATTAAATGCTAAATTCCACTTTCAACCACACTTTTACTTTCAAATGATTCAATTCTTAATTACACCTGAAAACATAGCAAATCAACTGCAATCGACTAAATCGGGGCTTAAAAGTTGCATCAGATTTGCAATC
>NZ_JADCSA010000063.1 GCF_015070385.1 Nocardioides malaquae
ACCATCGGCTCCCTGAGAGCGCTTGGCCCGCGACTTGAACACGCCTGGCGGCCTTGAGAAGGGCCCAGGGGCCCCCAGATACATTTGTTAAAGGAGCAGTTCACCCCCATAAGAATTTTCTGTCACTCAATGGTAATAGTATTTGTGGTAGATAACAGTAGGACATTTTGAGATTTGCAACCTGTAGACAGAAAAATAACCTGTAACACCTGTAGCCACCTGGAGGCATTTAGACAGGAGGGAGACTGTTCAGTGCACTCGAAATATTAAAATATCTAAAAACAAAGATCTAATGCCAAAATGAACCCAGGATTGTGTTTATTGTGTCACAAACGACCAGAAAATAAGCTCTGGTTGCCTCAGAGGTGGACTGTTCCTTTAAGGCGAGACACCCCAGGTGAATAGGGGAAAAAAGTTAACTGATAGCTATCACAATGAAACTTCTCCAGTTGATTACTTACATTACAACTAAGAAATTTTGTATTACAAGTTTTCTGAAATTATATGTTTCAATATGCAAATGAGGCATTTTATGCTCTA
>NZ_JADCSA010000598.1 GCF_015070385.1 Nocardioides malaquae
GGCCAGGACAGGGGTGATGTGCTCACGACGTCTTGTGCTGGTGAGCAGACGGGCTGCAGCATTCTGAACAAGTTGTAGGCGTCTGAGTCATGACTTCTATCACATGCAGTGTGACCCTGCGTCATAGACTGCGCCTTCATCCAAGGCCCTTCACAGGGATTGTGTACAACATTCACCCATTCACAACATTCATACACCGATGGAGGAGGAAACCATGCAAGGCTGAACGGGGACAACTTAGAGCTGTTCGATTTAGCCTA
>NZ_JADCSA010000599.1 GCF_015070385.1 Nocardioides malaquae
ATAATCCGCTCCACTAACAACAATGTCTGAATGAATCGTTTTTCCGTTTGATACAATACTTGTAGCATGACCTTCATTTACAACTATCTTTTTAACTGGACTACTGGTATTTATTTTTACACCTAATTCTTCAGCTAAACTTTTTAATGCTAAAATTACCTGATACATGCCTTTTTGCGGATGGAATGTGCCAATACCGAAATCGGCATAATTCATAAAACTGTAAAAAGATGGCGTATCACTAGGTTTAGCCCCAAGAA
>NZ_JADCSA010000600.1 GCF_015070385.1 Nocardioides malaquae
CCCAAGCCGTCCAGCCGGTGGAGAGAGCCGAAGGCACCAGACCGCCGACGATGGCACTCCGGGATGAGCAAACCAGGGGAGCAGAGAAGGGCCCACAGGTCAAACGTCAGCACCGAACACGGTGGAACAGGAGCTGGATGGGGTTCCGCTTGAGGAGCCAAGTGTCCGACTGGATGGGGTTCCACTTGAGGAGCCAAGCCAACTGATGTGAAGCGGAATACCAAGAGAGACGACGGACGGATGGCATTATGGAAAGGGAG
>NZ_JADCSA010000601.1 GCF_015070385.1 Nocardioides malaquae
CTTGTTGTCTTCCAAGGTGATGTGTGCAGCAAGTAGTAGTAGCAGCAATTTAACACTGCCTATAGGGCTTAAATGTACATTACACTGACTTTGTACTAACTGGGGTGATAGCACTGTCAAGTCTACTGCATGTCCAGTCCAGCTAAGGGTTGAAATATGGTTCATATCATTCAGGGTTCAAGTAGACACTGCTTATAAACACACACATAAATATCTTGATCTAAAGAATACCCACAATAAACAACAACTGTGAAACTCAC
>NZ_JADCSA010000602.1 GCF_015070385.1 Nocardioides malaquae
TTCTGGGTATTTAGTGCTAGGAGGTAGTAGGTTAGATTAGGAATAAAGAGAAAATGTGAAAAGCGAGACTGTACGAAGGTGATTATTATTTGATTTTAGTAGGGGACTTGAGAGCAGTGAGAGGAAACTGACAGTTTTCGGTTTCGTACGTATTTTCCTTTGACAGGTAGCGAAGGGAGTTTGGCTACCTCTTATATGACTTATTTAGGCCTCTGATTGATATATTATTATGCATGCACTTCCTTTTATGATATGAAATG
>NZ_JADCSA010000603.1 GCF_015070385.1 Nocardioides malaquae
TGTTCAGGAGTCATCTCCTTTCTGTGAGCTAGGGAGTAAAAAAAAGGATTTTGACAGATACTTTAGCATCCTGGCTGTCAGGCGGGGGGGAAGAAACAGTTTTCCTGTTGTGGGGTTTATCCACATACATTTGAATAGTTCGAGTGCATTGGCATTCTAGCTCTCTTTTGCAACCTCTCCTGGTTGGTTTGAGTGGGTTGTTGTTTGGTAGCCTGGGATCAGTAGCGTTTCGGGTTTATGATCCGGTCGGGAGCGGAAAA
>NZ_JADCSA010000604.1 GCF_015070385.1 Nocardioides malaquae
GTATTTTAAGGACAGGAAATGTTATTTTGTTTCAATAAACAACGTGGGTTAGGTTTGAGTCTGGCATCAGATCCGTAATCATTTAATGCCCCCTTCTCTGCCAAGAATTTGAGACAGAAAATGAATAAAACATAATACAAAACCTGTGTAATTATAAAACATGGTCTGAATTGTTTCTCCTCTCCGATACAGCGCCCCAGCAGCAAGTCATTGTTCAGGATCCCAAGATTCTACAGCATATGGGTGCGACGGGGATGGTG
>NZ_JADCSA010000605.1 GCF_015070385.1 Nocardioides malaquae
GACCTGCCGCCATTCTTCCTTGGGCCTCAAGTGACAGTGTTTGTTGTCCAAGTACAGGGTGTCCACAAGAACACTCTGATTTCAAGCAGGTATCGCATGTAACTACTTCCACAGTTGGTAGCTTTAGATGCACTTTAGATATCTAGAGTAGAAGGCACTCAATGTGTGCCCCTCTGCAGAAATTTCCAGCTCTTTCAGGGTTGCAGGTCACATACCTGGAACTCCAGATTGATGTGTGGAGAGCAATCAGAGGGGTGCAC
>NZ_JADCSA010000064.1 GCF_015070385.1 Nocardioides malaquae
CAATGGCGGCTGTGGTACGAGAAGAAGTGGTTAATAAAACATGAAAATGACATCACTGTCCTCTTTGAAGATCCCATTCATTTTAATTCCAATTTTATGGTGTTTGTGCAGGCTTTGTATAACATATTGGTTCTACAAGCAAGCACATCAGTGCAGGTGGTTTCAAAGAGTTAATTCTCTGAAACAAGAGTTACAAGGTCCTATAAATGAATTGTGAAAAAATGACAGTAATTCATGTGAAAAAATATGAATTGACTCTTACTCTTACTTTTACTCTTACTTTTACTTTAAGTACATGTAAAAGCATTTACTCTTGAATACTTAAGTACATTTAAAAGCAAATACTTTTTTACTCTTACTCGAATAACATATTGACTGGGGTTCTTTTACTTGTAGTGGAGTAAGTTTTGATCAGGAGTATTTGTACTCTTACTCAAGTACTGGGGTAGAGTACCCTGTCCATCTCTGCTCATTCCTTTCTGCAACTCCTATTATTATTTATTTATTTGTTAATTTGATTGGTTCAGGCA
>NZ_JADCSA010000606.1 GCF_015070385.1 Nocardioides malaquae
TATAGATCAAATAAATAGACATTGTAAAATTTGCTAAAAACCTTAAAGCAAAGCAAAGCAAAGCAAAGAATTTCATGACAATTGCACTCCAAAGGATAATCCACGAATATTGGTGCAATAGAGAGTGAAAGCATCGAGGCTGCCAGCATCGGGACCACTCGAGTCATCAGGGGAACCATTACTAACAGGTGGAGAGTTCCCTCTCACTCCACCAGAGACTGAGCCCACCCGGAGATTACTAGCACCCCCATTTGCTGGGG
>NZ_JADCSA010000607.1 GCF_015070385.1 Nocardioides malaquae
TTTTTTAATGAAAAGATGTTTAGCCGGGGGTTATGATACGGATTATACAAGGACAATACCATTGATTCTCAAACTTTTACATTTCATGGACCGCCATCGTTAAGGAACAGGAATCGTTCTGTCCTTGTTTCGGCAGCCCTATTTGAGTCTGTATTATGTTACATTATATTATGTTGTCTAGGCCAAGGGGCATAACAGGCTTGTTGAAATAATGGTAATGATGCAGTGTTCACATTCAGCTTACCAAAACGATCCAAACT
>NZ_JADCSA010000608.1 GCF_015070385.1 Nocardioides malaquae
AAACTACAATAAATCAATGAGGCAGAGAAAGCAACCTTTAATCCATTCTTTTACTGCCAGTAAGTGTTTGGCTTTTCCCCCTATTCGAGCAGAGCTAAACATCATACAGTTCTCTGTAATGATTAGCATTGGGAGATGAACAGCCTTTTCTGCACCAAATAATAGCAAAGCAACGTAATCGGAAATGTGAAATGAAAGTCTCAATGGAGGAGAAAGAAAAACTATTATTTTCTTTGCTGTGCCTTGCTTCGGGACATATC
>NZ_JADCSA010000609.1 GCF_015070385.1 Nocardioides malaquae
TAAATGCAACTAGAATCTGTTTGAACCCGGCAAACAGCGCCATCTAGCGGTATGACTAGCTGCTGGAGAGGTCTATTTAGGCCTACAAAAAGCAAGGTCAACACATCAACAAGCTAACAGGGCATCATTTTGCGACACATGCACTTTCTCACCACAGAATAGACGTGATATAGAGAATATCTCCACACAGCCAAGAAAAAGCCAGAGAGAGAGGGGAGAGAGACAGGAAAAGGAGAGACAGAGCGCATAGTACCGTAGCC
>NZ_JADCSA010000610.1 GCF_015070385.1 Nocardioides malaquae
TTTTTCCCTTCCTCTTTTGACATTAAAGGTATGCACCAGACTACTTACCTTTGGCGTTTCCACCTTCAAGGATTTGTCTACATAAAAGGACAAGAATATGAGTTAAACACCATTTCTGATTATTAGTTGTACAGTTGGGTGATGGGAAAAGGGCACATTATCCAGTGTATGACAAGATGCAGACTGGAGCCCAAACCACGCATCCTTGATTCACAACTAAGCAAAATGTGTTTTATAATTTTAGATGATTTATTACATTC
>NZ_JADCSA010000611.1 GCF_015070385.1 Nocardioides malaquae
GCACACACACGATGCACACAATCCACCCAGCGCCCCAAAGTCCCAATCTATAGGAGCAGCCATCGTTTTTTTGTAGAGCGCACCTAATTTCCCAGAGGTGTTGATGACTGGATAGATGGATGTGGAAGGAGAGACACGGGGGGGAAAAAACCCACTTAAGGAGCCATTTAACCTTTGTTCCGTGGCAGACGGGACGGGTTAAATGAGCGAAAGAGAGAGGGAAAAAAACACGACATATACAGTGACGGACCGGCAGGGTG
>NZ_JADCSA010000612.1 GCF_015070385.1 Nocardioides malaquae
ACAGCTCTGTCACTGTCAGTCCTCCAGGCTGGTCCTGTGCGGGAGGCCGGCTCTGGCTGCATACCTTGAGGTGCAGCACTAAACATATTCGCTAGCCTGCTTGTGACAGGGGAATAGCAGTTGCATCACCGACTCCAAGTGATTTATTTTTCCTAAGCATTCCTGATAGGATATGATTATATGCTGGCTTACTTCCAGCAGTCGTGGTGACATCCAGTATTTTAGTATTATATTCAAAATACACACACGTATCAGAAAAA
>NZ_JADCSA010000613.1 GCF_015070385.1 Nocardioides malaquae
GGCAGATTTGTCTGGTTTCAGGCTAATAACCGGAAGGGATAATCTGTCAGAGAATCAGAATCCAGTGAATCAGGCAGGAGTTCCGACAGGACAGGTTCAGAAGCCTGTAGTAATTTCTGTGAGGCTTGTAATGCAAAACACAATGGGAACATTGAATTGGACCGGTGTGTATATTGCTCCTTCACTGTGTAGATTGACTTGGCCTATTTATTCATATTCCCACTGTGTAGCCGGCTGGTATTCTAGTGTACTTAACAGTC
>NZ_JADCSA010000614.1 GCF_015070385.1 Nocardioides malaquae
AGAGAGTCACAGAGAGAGAGAGAGAGAGAAATACAAATTAATTGGTGAAAGAATTGAATCAATATAATTTTGTGTGCTGTAGTGTGAAGTGTGACTCAGGGGTAATAAAACATTAGCATATATCGCCGGTATTTTATAGTATTATTATAAGTTAACTTAGTTTTGTTGTATCAAGGAATAAAGTGCTAGACTCCTGCAGAGCCACCCCTGCCCCCTCCCCCCAAAAAAAGAAAAAAAAAACTGAAAAAAAGAAAAAAGTG
>NZ_JADCSA010000615.1 GCF_015070385.1 Nocardioides malaquae
GAAAGAAACGTCCTCTTGAAAAACTGCCTAAGACTCAGTAGCTTTAGTCTGCAATAGAATCATAAATAGTATTCTAACCCCAGACTCAGGACCTGCTTCTGGGGCCAGAAAACAGAGAGGGGATTTCAAACCGGGACAATGAAATGTAACTCCCGAAGTACAACACACTACCAAATATATTCACGAACATAAAGATTTAACTAAAGTGTCTGTGTTTTTAAATAGAACATCAAGAACAGAAACTGTACCACGAAAAAGGA
>NZ_JADCSA010000065.1 GCF_015070385.1 Nocardioides malaquae
CATAGAACAGGGTTCATCATGAGTCATCAACTTACCTTCGCCGACAGTGAATTCAGCAGTAAGCGCCGTCAGACCAGAAAAGAGATTTTCTTGTCCCGCATGGAGCAGATTCTGCCATGGCAAAACATGGTGGAAGTCATCGAGCCGTTTTACCCCAAGGCTGGTAATGGGCGGCGACCTTATCCGCTGGAAACCATGCTACGCATTCACTGCATGCAGCATTGGTACAACCTGAGCGATGGCGCGATGGAAGATGCTCTGTACGAAATCGCCTCCATGCGTCTGTTTGCCCGGTTATCCCTGGATAGCGCCTTGCCGGACCGCACCACCATCATGAATTTCCGCCACCTGCTGGAGCAGCATCAACTGGCCCGCCAATTGTTCAAGACCATCAATCGCTGGCTGGCCGAAGCAGGCGTCATGATGACTCAAGGCACCTTGGTCGATGCCACCATCATTGAGGCACCCAGCTCGACCAAGAACAAAGAGCAGCAACGCGATCCGGAGATGCATCAGACCA
>NZ_JADCSA010000616.1 GCF_015070385.1 Nocardioides malaquae
CGTCGCCAATCTCCTGCGCCTGAACGGCCAGCCGCTCGCGCTGCGCGCTCAGCAAGGCGGCAAGGTCGATCGGTTTGCGGTCGAACAGCCGCTTGATATCGCCAAGGCTGAGCCCGGCTTTCTTGAGCGCGACGATGCGATGCACCCGCCCCAGCTCGGCCGGCCCGAACCAGCGGCGGCCCGACTGGGTGCGCAACGGCGACACCAACCCGCGCGCCTCATAAAAGCGCAGCGCCCGCGCGGTCAGGCCGGTGCGGCGG
>NZ_JADCSA010000617.1 GCF_015070385.1 Nocardioides malaquae
ACGGAATCCATACTGACGATAAGAAAGATTATGAATGGATAGATGCTTGAGAATCTTCTTGTTAAGGATAGATTCAAAAGCTTTAGAAAGACAAAAAGTTAAAAGTTATTGGACGGTAGTTTGATGGATTAGAGCGGTCATCCTTCTTAGGTAAAGGTTGAATGCGAGCAAACTTCCTGCAGGAAGGAAAGGTGGAAGCAGATAGGCAGAGACGGAAAAGTTTGACTAGGCAGGGTGCAAGCACGGAAGCACAGTTTTTG
>NZ_JADCSA010000618.1 GCF_015070385.1 Nocardioides malaquae
AAACGACGCGGCACATCAACCCACGTCACACACTGGGCCTTGTTCATGTGTGACGTGGACTGACGTGATGACGAAGCTTTCCCCACATGATAAATCTGCTGTCATAGCACTGACCATGGTCCTAGAACCTGAACGTTTGCCACTGCACTTTACACTTAGAGCACTTCATGAAGACGGAACATCTTTTTTTAAAGAAAAACATTTTCTTAGTCTTTGTCAAAAGTTTTTGTGGTGCGAGTCTAGGAGCAAATCACAGGGAT
>NZ_JADCSA010000619.1 GCF_015070385.1 Nocardioides malaquae
TATAATCGAGAGCGTCCAATTTCCACCTGTTTAAGAGCAGATTGCGAGAGCAGAACCTCCCTTGGATCCTATTAAACGTTGTTCCTCCTTCGCCTATTCACAAGAACCAATTTTCCAGAGCGATTCAAGGCTCAGCTCAGCGCAGAAAAAACAAGCTCTTTCACTTTTAGCATAAAGCACTGCGTGAACCTGGTTTTGTGTTTTTCTGAAATAGAAGGACGGATTAAAGGAGTAAAAAGAAAAGACTTAGGCTGGCCAG
>NZ_JADCSA010000620.1 GCF_015070385.1 Nocardioides malaquae
AATGTTGAGGCAGCTGAAAACAGTCCCTTTTAAAAGTATATATTTCTAAATAGTAAAATAGCTATTTTTATAAGTCAATTAATTCAGCCAGCTGTCAGACAGCCATCGGGTAAATGTTGTAATGTGAGGTCAGCGTCTTTCAGCTTCAATCCACAAGAGGGGCCATGAATTGTGATGTATCGCAATGCCTATCATACAATTTTATTCCTTTTGACTGCAGGGGTTTCAAATGGATTCCAGAAATGGCTTTGTTGTAAAC
>NZ_JADCSA010000621.1 GCF_015070385.1 Nocardioides malaquae
ATACATAAAATAAGATGGGATTTTATTTTCGTGATGGGAGATTCCTCTCGTTGGCCATTTATCGAGTATCTCATGCATACTAAAAGCATGAATAAATCCATTTTGTTCCATGCAGCAGGTTTTAATGCCACCATATTAGTTCATGGGTGAACAGCGTGATGTTATTGTTTGCACTCTGTGAACCCTGAGGGCAGTTTAACTGTTTACTGTCATATTATCATCATGTTATCATATCTGCAGGACACCAAAATGACAAACC
>NZ_JADCSA010000622.1 GCF_015070385.1 Nocardioides malaquae
CACCATTTCCTCCTGAATAGAATACTATCCTTCACTTTCATCTATTCCCAGTCTCGTTCTGTATATCTTCTCCCTGTAATTATAGTTATGAACCTAAATCCCATTATTTTGATGTGTAGAGATCATTATCCAACCATCAATTTATGGAACGTCATCACTGATGATCTGGGTTCACCAACATGACTTTTACCTCATATACTTGTGCACGGCCCGAGCAAGGACTAGTTACAGTATGTACTGTACATTACCGTAGTGTCAG
>NZ_JADCSA010000623.1 GCF_015070385.1 Nocardioides malaquae
GTGACTATAGTAGGAGAGTTTCAAAGGACCCTCAAATTGTTTAGACAGCTCATTCAAACAGTAGTTATGTTTTAAAATTAAAATTAGGAAAACACTTTCTATAGAAAAGAAACAGAAAAGAAATATAATTTTGCATAGAAAACCCAGGGAGATTTTAAGCAATTATGAGATAATGCTAGAGGGAAATATACTTAAGTTTAGTTGTGCTATAGGCACCGGTAAGTCCTATATACATGTCAAAATAAGGGTTTTAAATCCA
>NZ_JADCSA010000624.1 GCF_015070385.1 Nocardioides malaquae
CGGCAAACCAGAGCACACATATTGTCTGTGATCTCTCCTGGAGAATTTGGTTGCACAGCTTGGTCAACAACTGGAAGCAGGACTGAACCTCAGGGCACGGTAGAAGGGCTGTGGGATGGAGACAACAGTATATAATCAGTCTGGAGCTTCTTAACCCTGCAAGATCCAGCATTTATACATTATACAAATAAATAAAGTCTCAGTTTCAATTCAATTGATCCTATTAGTATTGCAATGCCATCATTTGCATATAAATACC
>NZ_JADCSA010000066.1 GCF_015070385.1 Nocardioides malaquae
CCGACTTATTGCATTTTTAATTGGCTGCTGTAGCGTCACCTATGGGCCGATCATTTTGACATTTTAATGGGGTCTTCTAGGGGTCTGGTGAAGATCGGCTTGTCAGATTGGGAGAAATTAATTCGATAAGGATAAAACAAAATGTCAATGGAGATTCCCATGTTAAAAATAAAATAAAGTGGAGAAAAAAATGTAAGACGCTTTTTTTTGTATTCTACTGGGTCTTAAGAACAGGAAAAACATGATTTACAGGAATCTATATGAAATATTCCAATAACTTCTTTAGGCTACATAAATACACCCACTAATTTGTATGTGACCTGGTTACTATCCGACTGAAAGTGCATGTCAGGGATAGTCAGCCCTTGGGTGTTTTAATATTGTCTAATGTGGCGCCCTTTGAAAATGGTTTGAACACCCCTGTACAACAGGGAAGCCCCTTATACGCCTATGACCTTTTATAATAATCAGTCTGTTGGCCGAGAATTAAATAAAGGTTGAAATGAAATAATGATGAG
>NZ_JADCSA010000625.1 GCF_015070385.1 Nocardioides malaquae
CGTTCAAAGACATGTCAAGCCAGCCAGAGATTAGACTCACTTCAAGGTGGACCTGCGTGGGCCTCGGGGCGAATATGAAATGCCGCCATTGTCCTCGGTGTCCCCCCTGCTTCCCTTAAACTGACGCGTTTAAAACTTTTGTGTAACAGGCTATCCGATAGTATGTTTTTTTTTCACTATATAGGCTATAGGCCTTCAGAGTTAAGATTATGACAGCCAAACTGTGATTGAATTCAGTGGAGCGGAGACAAACCCCAAC
>NZ_JADCSA010000626.1 GCF_015070385.1 Nocardioides malaquae
AACTGCCCGATTAATTAGTTAATTGGCCACCACTATTTTTTATTTATTTATTTTTTGTGTAGGGGGACCTCCTAGCCTAGCCTAGCCGCAGGGAGATTAGCTGCCCTGACTGCAGGCAGGGCAGGCGAGGGGAGAACAAGTGTGCGAGTACAGTGTGAATTACATAATCGGTAGATTTCCTCATTTTTTTTATTTTTTTTTATCTTTTTTACTTTTTTCAGAAAGAAATACATTCATTGTTTCTGGTCCGAAACCAAGG
>NZ_JADCSA010000627.1 GCF_015070385.1 Nocardioides malaquae
ACTCATACAGTACAAATGCCGTACAATACTTAGTCACTTCACACCACTGTCAGTGTCCATTATTGCCACATTTGTCATGGCAGATGTTATAAGGTAGAGACTACAGATATTATGCTTTGTGTTTAAATTGCACATGAAGGTAACACAGAGATTCAAGGAATGTGTTACACACTATTCGAAAAATCATGTACGAAAGCCAGAAAGGCTCGTACCGTATTCGTAGTGACATTTGCAACAGCAAACTGTCAATTAATAACAC
>NZ_JADCSA010000628.1 GCF_015070385.1 Nocardioides malaquae
GGCACCGGTTAATATTCGCATTTCTGAAAATGCAAAAAAGACTCTGGTTAAACTGGAGAAACGCTTTAACCGAAACAGGGCTGATGTGATTGAATATCTGATAGAAAAAACCTGGCAAGAGCTGAACCAGAAAAACTAAAAAAATCTCAGTTATATATCACCTCAGTGAATTCCCTCCCGCTTATTTCCAACAGGCCATCCGGTGAGGATGGCCTTTTTTCATTCAGAGGCCAGCATGAAACATCTCTCGGGCTACGCC
>NZ_JADCSA010000629.1 GCF_015070385.1 Nocardioides malaquae
TCCATACCACCTTCTACAATATAGTCTCTAGCTTTATTCATCTCAAGAAATTCATCAAGTATTTCTTCTCTCTGTTCTGAACTAACTGAAGTAATGTTAGCTATCTCATAAGTTATCTTTTGTATCTCACTCTCTGGTAGTTTCTTTATTATTCCTGCAGAAGCTTCAGGACCAAGAGTGATAAAAAGTATAGCTGCTTTTTGTATTCCAGTTAATTTTGTACCTTCTCTTGGCATTATTATCCCCTCTCATTCTCTGC
>NZ_JADCSA010000630.1 GCF_015070385.1 Nocardioides malaquae
CTCCTCTTCCTTCTGTATAAACTGATGCATCTTCTTAAACTGTTCCTTCATCTGCAACACCGCGTGCTGGGCCCGGACCTTGATGTGTTCTGCTGTTTTGTCGCTTTCTGTTTTAAATTTATTAAAGGCCTCCAGTTTCTTCTGCAAAGGTTTCAGTAATGTCTTGACTTCATCCTTATGTTCTGGTGCAGCTTCATCGATGGGTCTGAACCTGTGCTTGATGTGTTTTTTAGAATCTCGACACACAAGGCACGCTGGC
>NZ_JADCSA010000631.1 GCF_015070385.1 Nocardioides malaquae
TCCTGGGTTTTATTAGTGTGACGTTGGCTGTCAAGGCATCTATACAGCAGCTGACTGGGCCTGGGATTAAAGATGTTCAGCAGAGCCAACAGTAGGAGCAGGGGGAAGCTGGGATACAGACACTGTGACCGCGCCACCGCTGGTCGACACGTCAGCACATTATGGCTTGAGATCTCCTCCTACTGAAACACAAAGACATATGATTTATATCAATTAAAATAGTAGTACTTTAATACTAGCAGAGGTAGTAACAATGGTC
>NZ_JADCSA010000632.1 GCF_015070385.1 Nocardioides malaquae
TTAGTTTTAATAATGAGATAAAACCTAAGGATCCAATCACCATACTGGTTTTAAAGTATGACTGGGAGCTGTAACCGTGCAAATGAAAGCAGATACGGCTACAAGACCAGATATCTACTTCACATTAGCTGAAGGAAAGAATAAAACGTACGGATAGATTCTTACTTACAAGGCAAATAAAGCAGTGAAAATGTAATTGGACCTGCTTTAAAGGAGCTTTACACACAATAAACAGCATAAATCACCCTTATAAATGTAA
>NZ_JADCSA010000633.1 GCF_015070385.1 Nocardioides malaquae
CCCAAATTGCTGTGGGTCGCCCGTCACGAGCCGGCGACCTTTGCCGCTATACGCACCGTTCTGTTGCCCAAGGATTATGTCCGGTTGCGGATGACCGGCGAAAAGGCGTCCGACGTATCGGATGCGGCGGGTACGCTGTGGCTCGATGTCGCGAACCGCGCGTGGAGTGACGAGATCCTGGCGGCGACCGGCCTGGACCGCGACCAGATGCCTCAGGCGGTCGAGGGCACGGCACAGACCGGCACCTTGCGCGCCGATG
>NZ_JADCSA010000634.1 GCF_015070385.1 Nocardioides malaquae
CCCTTATCTGTGCTCCTGACTGTTTCCTTTTATTCGGCCACGTTGATCATGGTGACATGGCCTTGGTGATGGGAGGGTTGGCCCTCCCTCACCACCCCTCATCTCCAGCTGGGCACTTGTCGCTGAGATTTCCTCCAGCTCCTGCCCTTCGCCGCTAAAGAGGAGCCAACCCTCCCAACCCCTTTTATAGCCCAAGGGCAGCAATCAAGTTTAATGGGGGCAGCGTCACAGCAAGCTGATCATTTGGTTGATGACTGAC
>NZ_JADCSA010000067.1 GCF_015070385.1 Nocardioides malaquae
ATACTAGGAGAAAGATTGTCTTCTTTTTTATTTTCAAAAAGTTTATATAATAGTTAAAATCACACCACGTGTGAAGTGAGCGATGCCGGCCTCGCAAGAGCTCTTTTGGCTGGTTTGATATGCCAGAGAATGATACCAGCATCATAATATGCCCAGTGTGAAGAGAAACAGCGCCATCGTGGCCACTAGCGGTAGCGCACCCTACAAAGAGGCTTCAAATGAGGCTTCACATGGAGCCAGCCAGCCAGGCAGGCAGGGAGGGAGGCAGGCAGGCAGCCAGGTACAACAGTATCTGTAGGAGCGATCAGGCATCGCTCAAAAAGAAGTTTGAGAACCATACAATGCACTCTGCCCCCAGGAAACGTGTGGATAGCGTTTCCTGCTGAGGGCCGCTGTCTCTGAGTTCAAAAGGCGGTGGAGACGCAGTGTTCCCGAACCTGAATGTCACGCTCTGTGGCTCCTGCCGGGGCACAGTGTTCCTCCTTCCCAGCAGCCCTGCAGCGGGGTGGCACGCTGCG
>NZ_JADCSA010000635.1 GCF_015070385.1 Nocardioides malaquae
TCTTTATTTTAATTGCATCGTCTTTCTCTATGCAGCTGATCAGCGGGCCTTGTCTAGGTCATTATATAACAGTATATTCATTTAGCCCAAGTACTGAGAATGTCCAGAATGTTGTCAGGGCCTTTACTAGATTGTATTCTATGAACTATAAATAGATTCAGTGCATTGTGAGGGCCATAAAAAGTGCTGGAAAGTTTATTTTTGCCACCGCAGGGTTGATTAATAAGGTAACATGAGGCACGGTCAGAAATGTTACTGT
>NZ_JADCSA010000636.1 GCF_015070385.1 Nocardioides malaquae
GTTCCAACACAAAGGCACAAACATCACAAAGATCATGAGCACCCCACTATGCACAGAAAACCATCCAAACAGGGCGAGGCAGTTTGTTTGAAGTGTGCCTGAATATATGAAGATCACGACACATATCCCCTCAAAAGCTAGCCTGGGTTCCCCAGACGCATACTAGCATTGCTTGTTTATGAGTCTGGCCCCAATAGTAGGGTTCTGATTCGCTAGCGATGGAACTTATCCCATCGCTTCAAGTGATTTCCAAGGTTAA
>NZ_JADCSA010000637.1 GCF_015070385.1 Nocardioides malaquae
TGCGACTTGTCGTTTATGGTCTAAGTTCTGGACCAATCCAACCTGAGAGGTTCCCTTTGCTTTTCACTCTATAGTGTCTGGTGGGGATACATGACTAGGCAGCATTAAAAGTCTTAAATTCCGTGTATCTAAGGCAAACATAACTTAGATTTCGCATCATGGTCTAGTGGTTATGACATCTGCTTGCCAAGCAGAAGAGCTCGGGTTCAATTCTCGAGTGGCGCGGCCACTCAATGCGCCTCAGTGACCTTTTCCCTAC
>NZ_JADCSA010000638.1 GCF_015070385.1 Nocardioides malaquae
AAATGATTATTTCTTGTAGAAAATGGCCTCCAAACCCTAAAATGAGGTCAAAGGACAGGTCAATTGAGGTCAAAGGTCAAATTTGACCATTTATTTTGGTAGATTAGGTACATGTTTGGGGTAGTTTACTTGAGCATGTTTTTAGTTAAAATAAATATTTCATGTCGAAAAACCAATGTTTACTTCTTTGGGGTAACCCGTAATGGCAAGACACTTGTTTCAAAATCATCTTTGAGAAAATTTGACATTTTCATTTGAC
>NZ_JADCSA010000639.1 GCF_015070385.1 Nocardioides malaquae
TCTACATAAGGCCTTCTTTAATGTCTACAGAGCATAAATAAGCAGATGAATGTATATTAATAAACTGACATTATGCGTGACACATTTGTACTGTGGTTTAAAAAGAAATAGAGTTGCCCTTTCTCTCAGTAACTGTGGCAAAACACTGTGCACATCAAATAAGAATCCACTCACCTCTTAATGTTTTCTTTCTTTTTTGTTTAATATGTTTTTATGGTTATGTCTCGAGGCATCAATTGGATATGGCAAGGTATGGCAG
>NZ_JADCSA010000640.1 GCF_015070385.1 Nocardioides malaquae
CCTGGCCTGCGACTTGCGGTGTTGACGACTCGCTGGAGCGTTGTCCTCTCTGCTGCTGTGCAGCACCCGAACCACAGGTTGATGCAGTACGTGAGGATGCTCTCTATCGAGCACCGGTAGAAGGACACCAGCAATTCTTGAGAGAGTTTGTTGTTCCTAAGGACTCTCAGGAAGTGCATTCGCTGATGTGCCTTCTTGACGATGGCTGCGGTGTTGGTGCTCCAGGTCAGGTCCTCGTCCAAGTGGACGCCCAGGAAGC
>NZ_JADCSA010000641.1 GCF_015070385.1 Nocardioides malaquae
GAGTAGGCGGGGGCCTGGAGGGGGGGGTGGAGCGGGTGGGGGTGGATGGGGGCAGGGGGGCGGTAGGAAGTGCTGGGAGTTGGGGGGGATTGGGGGCAGGGAGTGAGTAGGGGGCATGGGCTTTGATGGTAACTGGTTATGAGGTTATAGATCGGCTAGTTTCAGACAAATTTAAATTATAAAATGGGGTTAAAGTGGTAAAACTGTCCTCATTTTGCTGTGAAACTATTATTGTGGGCTCGCTCTAAAGCGAGTCCAC
>NZ_JADCSA010000642.1 GCF_015070385.1 Nocardioides malaquae
CGGGGTTGCAAGTTCCCATTGTGTTCCTAAGGCCGCTTGGCCCCCGACTTAGACCTACTTCAGCTGACGTCACTTATTTAGTGAGCAACCCACCCACGCACCCACCCACCCGGCCAACCAGACAGGCAGTGTAGCCCAGTGGTCAAGGTGCGTGCCCAGAGAGCCAGAAGCTCTCTGGTTGTTTGGGCACGAATCCCGGCCACGACAGAATGTGCTGTAAAATGTCCTTGAGCAAGGGGCCTCACCCCAAGCTGCTCC
>NZ_JADCSA010000643.1 GCF_015070385.1 Nocardioides malaquae
TCACGAAAAAACTAAATAAAAACTAGACAAAAACTAACCATGATGACTAAAACTAAGACTAAATGCAATTTTGTCAACAAATAAAAACTAGATAAAATCTCAGCTATGATGACTAAAACAAAAACTAAATATATTGTCAATTTCGTCAGCAAATAAAAACTAAACTAAAATGTTACTAAAGGGACAAGTGACCGTGTGTGGTCTTGTTGCACTGTACTGTACTGTATGCCTGAGGGGTGTTTCTCAGCTGAAGGATGG
>NZ_JADCSA010000068.1 GCF_015070385.1 Nocardioides malaquae
CAGAATGTTCACCTCTGTCTCTTTCCCCAGAAACTTCTCCTTCACCAACTTTAAAGGACCCCGTACCTCATGCCCAAAGACCAATTCAAACGGGCTAAAGCCGGTTGACTCGTTCACTGCATCCCTCGCTGCAAACTACAGGAAAGGGATCCCTCTGTCCCAATCACCTGGATCCTCAACACAGTACGTCCTAATCATCGTTTTCAGTGTCTGATGGTGCCTCTCAAGGGCACCCTGCGACTCTGGGTGGTATATAGATGACTTCAACTGCTTTATACCCAGTTCATACATGACCTCCTGGAAAACCCCCGACATGAAATTGGACCCCTGATCGGACTGGACCTCCTGAGCCAGCCCATACTGTGTGAAGAACTTCAACAACGCATCCAACACTGTTTTCGCTTTGATGTTCCTCAGGGGGATCCCCTCTGGATATCTTGTCGCCACATCCATAATGGTCAGCAAATATTGATGCCCCCTCTTAGTTTTCGGCAGAGGTCCTACACAATCAATCAAC
>NZ_JADCSA010000006.1 GCF_015070385.1 Nocardioides malaquae
CCCGGCCGAGGTCCTCGACGACCTACTCTTGACCCACCACAAACACCACGGTGTTGCGTGACCAACTGGAATCCGCCGCCAAGAAACGACCATTTCGGTTGGTGCGTGAGGGGCAGCGGGAGTGGGTCACTCCCGGCGGCTCACTCCCAGCGGGTGGCGTAGGCGAAGCCGGCGGCCATGAAGCCGATGCCGACGAGGAGGTTGTAGTTGCCCAGGTCGTTGAGCACCCAGATGTCGTTGAGCTTCTCGCCGCTGAAGACGTAGAAGGTGCAGATCCACAGCAGGCCGATGAGGAAGCAGCCGAGCATCCCGATCACGACGCCGCGGCCGCGGCCGGCGGGGGTCGACGGGTGGGCGGCGACCATCAGGCCGACGAGGATCAGGGCGAAGCCGATGGTGTAGTTCCACATGCCCAGGTCGCCGATGGCCTTCGGGCCGGACGGGTCCTCGGGCGGGAAGACCGTCGGGTCGGGGCGTACGCCCGTGTAGTAGTAGGCGATCCACGCGATGCCGGCGACGAGCAGGACGATCGCCACGATGAAGCGGACGGAGAAGATCTTCTCCTTCTCGAGGGCCAGTGACTCGTTGTGGGCCTTGGGCTTCGACACCGGGTGACTCCTGGGATGTGTGCGGGTGTGACGGCGCCCGCGTGACTGTGTTGGCAGGCGCAGTTAGCGTAGTCGCATGACCGAGGAGCCACGCGTTTCCCCCACCCGGCGGGCATGGCGTGTGGCGACCCCGATGATCCTGCTGCTCAGCGGCACCCTCTTCGTGGTGAGCGCACAGAACAGCGACGGTGGCGACCTGCGTCCCACCCGCTACACCGACATCGCCTCGATCGTGGAGGCCGAGACCGCGGAGCTGGAGCGCCTCACCGAGGAGGCGGCGCGGCTCGACGCGGAGGTGGCGGCCCTCGCCAGGGCGTACGACGACCGCGACACCAACCGCTACAACCGACGCATCGAGAAGCTGCTCGACCCCACCGGTTACACCGCCAAGTCGGGCACGGCCGTCACGGTCACGCTGACCGACGCCCCGGAGGACCTCATCCGCGAGGCGGCCACCAACGAGGAGCGCGACAAGATGGTCGTGCACCAGCAGGACATCCAGGCGGTCGTCAACGCGATGTGGCGCGCCGGCGCCGAGGCGGTGACGATCCAGGGCAAGCGGGTCATCGCCACCACCGGCATCAAGTGCAGCGGCAACACGGTGCAGCTGCAGGGCCTGCCCTACTCGCCGCCCTACGTGATCACCGCGATCGGTGACCAGCTCGACATCTTCTCCGAGATCCAGGCCGACGACTACGTCTCGCTCTACCGCGAGGACTCGACAGATCCCGAGATCGCGGTCGGCTACGAGATCGAGCTCGTCGACCACGCCACCGCGCCGGCCTACGACGTGCCGGTCAACCTCAGCTACGCGGAGCCGATGGAGTCCTGAGCCCGAAGGCCCAGGTCCACGGGGCCAGCCGCGCTGCTCAGTCCTGGCGCGCCGGGTCCGGCAGCGGCGGTACGCCCGTCGGCACCGGCACCGACGGTCCCGGGCTGCCGGGCGGGCCCGGCTCCTCCGGGCCGGGTGTCTCCGACGGGTCCGGGTCGGGCTCGGGCTCCTCGTAGGTGGAGACCACGATGGTCACCGTGGCGCCGTTGGCGGCCTCGTTGCCCGACTGGGGGCTCTGCCGGATGACGGTGCCCTTGGGCTCGGTGGTGTTGCTGTCCTCCACGACGTCGGCCTCGAAGCCGGCCTCGCTGAGCACCCGGATGGCTTCCTTCTGCTTCATGCCCACCACGTCGGGGATGGTCTCGGGGCCGTCGGAGACGTAGAGGGTGACGGTGCTGCCCTCCTGCACCTCGCGGTAGGCCGCGGGCTCGGAGCGGATCACCTCGTTCTTGGGCTTGTCCGACTCCTCGACCTCGATCTTCACCTCGAGGTTGCGGTCCTCCAGCACCTGCCGCGCGCTGCGGCGGTCCTGGCCGATGAGGAACGGCACCTCCACCATCGGGGGGCCGGTGGAGACCACCAGGTTGACGGTGGTGCCGGGGTCGACGTAGATCGCGTTGGGGTCCTGGCGCAGCACCTCGTCGGCGTCGGCGTCGGTCGAGGCCTCGTAGTCGACGCGACCGACGCTCAGCTCGGCGTCACCGATGGCGGTGCGCGCCTCCTCCTCCGACATGCCGATCACGCTCGGCACCCGCACCTGGTCGTCGGCGCTCTCGAAGAGGCGAGGCAGCACGAAGACGGCGGCGACGGCCAGGGCCAGCACCAGGCCGATCACGAGGAAGAGCAGGCCGCTGCGCTCGCGCCGGTCGTCGCGGACCGGGGGGCGGGTCGCGGTCTGCTCGGCCGGCGGCACGGTCGCCGCGACGGCCATGGGGGGCGCGTTGGTGGCGGGCGGCTGCGGGGTGGGCGCCACGACGACGGCCTGGCCGGCGAGGTGACGCTCGATGTCCTGCCGCATGGCGGCGGCGCTCTGGTAGCGGTCCTCGACGCGCTTGGCCAGCGCCTTCAGCACGATGGCGTCGACCTCCGGCGGCAGGTCGGGCTCGAACTCGCTCGGCGGGGTGACCGGCTCGCGCACGTGCTGGTAGGCGACCGCCACCGGCGACTCGCCGATGAAGGGCGGACGACCTGTCAGCAGCTCGAAGAGCAGGCAGCCGGTGGAGTAGACGTCGGAGCGCGAGTCGACGGTCTCGCCGCGCGCCTGCTCGGGGGAGAGGTACTGCGCGGTGCCGACCACGGCCGCGGTCTGGGTCATCGTGGTGGAGGCGTCGGAGACGGCGCGGGCGATGCCGAAGTCCATCACCTTGACGTCGCCCGACGGGGTCAGCATGACGTTGGCCGGCTTGATGTCGCGGTGGATGATGCCGGCGCGGTGGCTGTAGTCGAGGGCGGCGAGCACGCCGCTGGTGATCTCGAGCGCCCGCTCGGGCAGGATCTTGCGGCCCTCGCGCAGCACCTCGCGCAGCGTACGCCCGGCGACGTACTCCATGACGATGTAGGGCTGGGCGACGCCCTGGGGGTCGCTCCACTCCTCGCCGGTGTCGTAGACCGACACGATGGCGGGGTGGTTGAGGGAGGCCGACGACTGGGCCTCGCGCCGGAACCGGGCCTGGAAGGTGGCGTCGCTGGCGAGGTCGGTGCGCAGTCGCTTGACCGCCACCGTGCGTCCGAGCCGGGTGTCGACACCCTTGCGGACCTCGGCCATGCCGCCACGGCCCAGCAGCTCGCCGAGTTCGTAGCGACCGCCGACCGTCGTCGGCTCAGACATGCTCATCTCAGACCTCTCAGGACTGGGGGGCCACGCCGGGCTCCTCAGGAGGCACGTCGCCCCCGGGAGAGTCGGGCGTGGTGGTCGGTGCGGGTTCCTCCGACGGGGTGGGTGTCTCCGTCGGCGTGGGGGTGGGCGTCGGCGTGGGGGTGGGTGTCGGGGTCGGGGTGGGTGTCTCGGTGGGCTCCGGCTCGGGCTCCGGCTCCTCGGTGGGGCGCGGGCCCCAGAAGGACACCGTGATCCTGTCACCCTCCTGCAGCGTGCCGGAGGGGTTCACCTCGATCACCTCGCCCGGGGTCTCGTCGCCGGGGTTCTCCCGCTCGTCGCGGGTGACGCGCAGGCCCAGGGCCTCCAGCTCGGCGACCACCGCGGCCACGTCACGACCCTCGTAGTCACCCGGGTCGACGCGCACCTCCTCGGGCTCGTCGTCGGGCTCGGAGCTCTCGCTCGCGGTGGGGGTCGGGGTGACCGGGCCGGGGTCGTCGACGTCGTCGCCCGACTGCGACCACCAGACGGCGGCGGCGATCAGCGCGGCCACCACGAGCACCACGACGACGGCGGCGGCCGTGGCCGAGCGGCGCTCCCCGCGCGTGGGTCCGCTTGCCACGCCGTGGGCGGGCACGCCTCCGGTCGGCAGGGGGTTGGCGGTGGTGGCCGGCACGACCTGGGTGGCGGCGGGCTGCACCTGGGTCGCTGCAGTGGGCGGGTCCATCGGCACGGGGGCGACCGCCGGGGCGGTGACAGCATGGGTGGCCGGGTCGCGCAGGGCGGCGGCGAAGGCGGCACCGTCGGCGAACCGCTCGGCGGGCTTCTTCGACAGCGCGCGGCGTACGACGGCAGCGAGGTCGGCGGGCACGCTCGGCGGCAGGTCGGGCACCGGGTTGCGCAGGTGGGCCAGCGCCGTGGCGACCGGAGAGTCGGCCTCGAACGGGCGGCGTCCGGCGAGGCACTCGAAGGCGACGACCCCGAGGGAGTAGACGTCGGAGGCGGCGGTGGCCTGGCCACCCTCGGCCTGCTCGGGGG
This sequence comes from Nocardioides malaquae, assembly GCF_015070385.1. Classification (GTDB taxonomy): domain Bacteria; phylum Actinomycetota; class Actinomycetes; order Propionibacteriales; family Nocardioidaceae; genus Nocardioides; species Nocardioides malaquae. The sequence goes on from NZ_JADCSA010000006.1 coordinate 4,292, forward strand.
AGAGGTACTGCGGGGTGCCCATGACCTGGCCGGTCTGGGTGAGCGCGACCGCCTCGGCGGCGCGGGCGATGCCGAAGTCGGTCACCTTGACGCGGCGCTCGGGGGTGACGAGCAGGTTGGCCGGCTTCACGTCGCGGTGCACGATGCCGGCGCGGTGGGCGGCCCCGAGGGCGTCACCGACCTGGGCGAGCAGGTCGCGCACGGCGGTCGGGTCCATGGGGGCGCTGGGCCGGATGAGGTTCGAGAGGGGCTGCCCGTCGACGAGCTCCATCACCAGGAAGGGTCGCGGGGGCCCGCCGTCGGGGTTGTTGACCTCGCCCACGTCGAAGACGGCGGCGATGCCGGGGTGGGAGAGCGCCGCGGCGTGCTGGGCCTCCGACTCGAACCGGTGGCGGAAGAGCGCGTCGTCGGCATACTCCGCCTTGAGCAGCTTGACGGCGACCTGGCGGCCCAGGGAGGTGTCGGTGGCGCGCCACACCTCGCCCATGCCGCCCGTGGCGATGCGGGAGTCGAGCACGTAGCGCCCGTTGCGTCCGACACTGCTGATGGGGGAGCTCATCGGGAGATCACCGCTTCCATGACTGCCTTGGCGATGGGGCCGCCGAGGCGTCCGCCGGCGACCTCGCCGCGGTCGATGTCGGCCCGCTGGATCATCACGGCCACCGCGACCTCGGGGTCGTTGGCGGGCGCGAAGGAGACGAACCAGGCATACGGCGGCACGTCGTCGAGGCCGGACTGGGCGGTGCCGGTCTTGCCGGCGACCTTCACGCCCGGGATGGCGGCGGGGCTGGCGGTGCCGTTGTCGACGGTGTGCACGAGCAGGTCGGTCAGCTCACGGGCGGTGCGCGAGCTGACGGCCTGGTTGAGCTGCGAAGGCTCGGTCTTGTCGAGCACCTGCAGCTGGGGCGTACGCACCTCGTCGACGAGGTAGGGCTTCATCACCGTGCCGCCGTTGGCGATGCCGCCGGCGACCATGGCCATCTGCAGGGGCGTCGCGGCGACCTCGAACTGACCCAGACCAGCCTGACCGGTCTGGGCGGCGTCCATGTCGGTCGGGAAGACCGACTGGGCCTGCGGGATCTCCGAGAGGTAGTCACGGTTGAAGCCGAAGCGCTCGGCACGCTCGGCCATCTCTTCGGCGCCGACCTCCACGGCCAGTGCGGCAAACGTGGTGTTGCAGGAGTTGCCCATCGCCTGGCGGAAGGAGACCTTCGGGCCCCCGCAGGCCCGGCCCTCGTTGGTGATGCGGCCGGACTCGCCCGAGGTCAGCGGCAGCTGGTAGGAGTCGCCGCCGGGCACCTGGGAGTCGGCGTTGTAGTCGCCGGACTCGATGGCGGCCGCGGCGGTGACGAGCTTGAAGGTCGACCCGGGCGGGAGCCGCATCGCTGTGGCGCGGTTGATCAGCGGCTCGGAGTCGTCGGCCTCGAGCCGCTCCTGGGCCTTGATGACCTCACCGAAGCGGTGGCTGGCCAGCTGGTTGGGGTTGTAGGTGGGCAGCGAGACGGAGGCGAGGATCTTGCCGGTGTCGGGCTCGATGGCCACCACGGCGCCCTCGACGTTGCCCGGCAGCGCGGAGAGGCCCTCGAAGGCGGCCTGCTGCGCGGCGGGGTTGATGGTCAGCTGGACGTTGCCGCCCTTGGGCGAACGGTTGCTGAGCATGTCGATGACGCGGTTGACGAAGAGGCGGGAGTCCTCGCCGGAGAGCAGGTCGTCCTGGCTGCGTTCGAGCGCGGTCGTGCCGAACCAGTTGAAGCGGCCGGTGAGGTGGGCGTACAGCCGGGGGCGGGGGTACTCGCGCTGGAACTCGTACTGCGAGTCGACGGGCACCGACTGCGCGACGGGCTGGCGGCCCACGAGGATGGCGCCGCGCTCGCGGGAGAAGTTGTCGGCGATCACGCGCTGGTTGTGGCCGCTGTCGGCCAGCGAGCCGGCCTTGAAGACCTGCAGCCACGTGACGTTGCCCAGCAGCAGCAGGAAGAGCACCAGGCAGAAGATCGAGATCATCCGGATGGGCTTGTTCATCGCAGGCGCACCACCTGGGTGGTCTCGGAGTCGTCCTCGTCGTGGTCGGGCATCAGCTCCGGCGGGGGCTTGCGCGCGTGGTCGGAGACCCGCGCGACGAGGGCCACGATGATCCAGTTGGCCACCAGCGACGAGCCGCCGTAGGAGAGGAAGGGCGTGGTCAGACCGGTGAGCGGGATGAGGGCGGTCACGCCGCCGATCACCACGAAGGTCTGCAGCGCCAGGACCGAGCCGAGGCCGACGGCCAACAGCTTGCCGAAGCCGTCACGGCAGATCAGGGCGGTGCGCAGCGAACGCTCCACGATCAGGCCGTAGCAGAGGATGACGGCCATGACCGCGGTCAGGCCGAGCTCCTCGCCGACGGCGGCGAGGATGAAGTCGGACTCGACGACCGGGATGCGCCACGGCGAGCCCTCGCCGAAGCCGCGGCCGATGAGACCGCCCCAGGCCATGCCGAAGAGCCCCTCGACGAGCTGGCCGCTGCCGGGCTTCTGGTCGATGTAGGCCATCGGGTCCTGCCAGATCCGCACACGGTTGCGCACGTGGCCGAAGGCCAGGTAGCCGAGTGTCGCGCCGACGGCGAAGAGGCCGCCACCGACCACGATCCATCCGGGTCGTTCGGTGGCGACGTAGAGCAGCACCAGGAAGAGGCCGAAGAAGAGCAGCGCCGAGCCGAGGTCGCGCTGGGCGGCGAGGATGCCGAGGCTGACCAGCCACATCACCAGGATCGGGCCGAGGTCGCGGCCGCGGGGCAGGTCGATGAAGAGGACGCGGCGACCTGCGAGCGCCAGCGCGTCGCGGTGGTGCACCAGGTAGCCGGCGAAGGCGACGACGAGCAGCACCTTGGCGATCTCGCCGGGCTGGAAGGTGAAGCCGAAGAGGCCGATCCAGATCCGGGCGCCGTAGACGCTGAATCCCAGACCCGGCACCATCGGCAGCAGGAGCAGGACGACCGCGGCCAGCGCGGAGGTGTAGGTGAAGCGCTGCAGCAGGCGGTGGTCGCGCACCGCCCACAGGGTGGCCACGAAGAGCACGACGCCGAGCGTCATCCAGATCAGCTGCTGCTGGGCGAGCCCACCGATCTCCTTGCCGCGGGCGAGGTCGATCCGATAGATCACGGCCAGGCCCAGGCCGTTGAGGGCGGCGACCACGGGCAGCAGGACGGGGTCGGCGTAGGGCGCGAGGAAGCGGAGCGCGACGTGGGCCCCGAGCAGCAGGATCGCCAACCAGCTGCCGTAGCCGAGGATGTTGACCGGCACCTCGCCTTTGACGCCGACGCCGACGGCGGCGTAGGCGCCCAGGCCGACGGCGAGGGCGAGCACGAGCAGGAGGAGCTCTGCCCCGCGGCGGCTGCGGTGCACGAAGCCCATCAGTGAGGCGGCGGCGGAGTGGTGGTTGCCGGTCATCATCACCCGCCGAACTGCTGGGCAGCGAGGTTGTCGACGACCGTGCGGGCGGCGTCCAGACCAGCGGCCTCGATGCCGTCACGCACGAGCGCGGCGTCATAGCTGGAGAGCCCGTCCATGCGCACGTCGGAGACTTCGTAGGGCTGGGAGAGCTCGAAGCCGCCGGGCAGCGTGGCGTCGATGCCGCGGAAGACCGCGACGGCGCCCTCGTGCTCGCCGACGTAGTACTGCTGCTGACTCCACGACCAAGCAGCCACGCCGGCGATCCACAGCAGGCCGCCCACGGTGACGAGCACCAGGAGACGCTTCAACGCCATGAAGCGGGCGGGCGGCTGCGGGGCGTAGCGGACCGCCTCGGGGTCGGTCTCGATCGCGCCCTCCGCGCCGGGCGGCAGCGCCTCGGTGGCGGCGGCGGGGCGACCCGTCGCGCGCCGGGCGGTGTCGCTGACGCCAGCCCCGGTCGTACGCGGCAGGTCGGCCGCCGCGCCCACGAGCAGGGGCGCGAGGTCGTCGCTGCGCGGGGTGTCGTCGGTGACGACGTCGGCGACCACGCAGGTCACGTTGTCGCTGCTGCCGGCCTCGAGGCTGGCGCGCACGAGCTCGACGGCTGCGAAGTCGGGGGTGCCGTCGCCGAGCACCGCGGCGAGGCGGTCGTCGTCGAGCACGCCGCTGGCGCCGTCGGAGCAGAGCAGGAGTCGGTCGCCGGCCTGCAGCGGCACGCTGAAGAGGTCGGGGGCGGGGTCGCGGACGCCGTCGAGGGCCTTGAGGATGAGGTTGCGGTGGGGGTGGACCCGGGCCTCTTCCTCGGAGATGCGGCCCTCGTCGACAAGGCTCTGCACGAAGGTGTGGTCGTGGGTGAGGAGACTCAGCTCGGCGTTGCGCAGCAGGTAGGCGCGGGAGTCGCCGACGTGGCCGACGGAGAGCTGGCGGCCGTCGAAGAGGCCCACGGTGGCGGTGGTGCTGGTGCCGTTGAGCGACTCGTCGTCCTCGACGAGCTCGGCGATCCGGTCGTGGGCGCGGTGCAGGGCGCCGGCGAGCCGCTCCTGCGCGTCGTCGCCGGGCGGTTCGTCGAGGCGCCGCATCACCTGCACGGCGGTGGCGGAGGCGACGTCACCGCGGGCTGCGCCACCGACGCCGTCGGCCACGATCAGCAGCCACGGGCCGGCGTAGCCGGAGTCCTGGTTGTCCTTGCGCACCCGGCCGACGTCGGAGATCGCCGACCAGGTCAGGCGCAGGGCGGCGTCGCCGGTCGGCTCGGGGCCGTCGGCGCGCACCGCGGGGCGCACGGCCGTGTCGGTGTCGGTGTCGAGCTCGGTCACGCCAGGCCCTACTTCCGCAGCTCGAGGAGGGTCTTGCCGATCCGCACCTGGCTGCCGACGCTCACCGCCATCGGTTCGGTCAGGCGCGCGCTGCCCACGTAGGTGCCGTTGGTGGAGCCGAGGTCCTCGACATACCACTGGTCGCCCGAGAGCGCGATGCGGGCGTGGCGGGTGGAGACGTAGTCGTCGTCGAGGCGGATGGCCGCGTCGGTGCCGCGTCCGATGAGCACGGGCTCACCGTTGAGCTCGGCGTGCTCGCCGGTGTTGGCGCCCTCGACGACCACGACCTGGGTGGGCGAGCCGCGGCGACGGGGAGCCTTGGCAGGGCGGGGGGCCTTCGTACGTCCCAGGCGGCCGCCGCGGGCGGCGCGCGGCTCGGGCACGCGGGCGCCGAACATGTCGGAACGCACCACGGAGACGGCGGCGAGCACGAAGATCCACAGCACCGCCAGATAGGCGAACCGGATCAGGAAGAGCGTCAGCTCCGACACAGGTCAGCTCCTCCTCGAGTCGTCGTCGTGGGTGAAGAGCACCCGGACGACGGTGCTGCCGATCTTGACGGTCGAGCCGTCGCCCAGCCGGGCGTGGTCGACGCGCTGGCCGTCGACGAGCATCCCGTTGGTGGAGCCCAGGTCGGAGACGGTGACGTAGGGCCCGTCGCCGCGCTCGGCGCACTCGAACTCGACGTGGCGCCGGCTCACGCCGGGGTCGTTGATGCGTACGTCTGACTCGGCGCCGCGGCCCACGACGACGCCGGGCGGCAGGAGCGGGTGGCGGGTGCCGTTGATCTCCAGCACGGCCCGGGGCGTACGCGAGTGGGCGCGGTGCTCCTGGCCGCCGCCGGAGACGCTGGCGCGGGCGGCGCTGCGCACCCGCATCTGGCCGGTGGGCAGGTCACCGGCCTGCTCGAAGTGGATCTCGATGTCGCCGGGGAAGACGTAGCCCTGGGCGTCGGCGTGCTCCTCGAGCTGGTCGGAGAGGTCGCGCGCCATCGCGTTGTCGTAGGGCGAGAGCCGCTCCAGGTCGGCGTCGGAGAGCTCGACGTGGAAGACGTTGGGGGCCAGGCGCCGGTCGCGGCTGAGGATCTGGGAGTTGTTGTCGACCTCGCGCTGGAGCGCGGCCGAGATCTCGACCGGTTGCACGGCGCTGCGGAAGGCGCGGGCGAAGGCCCCGGAGATGAGGTTCTCCAGGCGTTGCTCGAATCGCTGCAGGGCGCCCACGCGACCTCCTTCTCCAGTGCATGCCGGACGAGCGGGTCCTGCCCGGCTATCGGCGATCGTATCGGGGAGCGGTGACGAACCCTCGTTCCCACGGCGGCGGGCTTGTGGAGAAGCGGTGCAGGACCCGTCGTCGGGGTCTCTGTGCGGGCGCCCCGGTTTGGGTGATCACCGCGGGGTGGGATATGTTTCTGTCGCTTCAAGCGCGAGTGGCGGAATAGGCAGACGCGCACGGTTCAGGTCCGTGTGTCCGAAAGGACGTGGGGGTTCAACTCCCCCCTCGCGCACGCTTGAGTCGAGAGCCCCGGTCGAGAGACTGGGGCTCTTGTCAGTTCCGGGATCTGGTCGTCCCATCGGATGTCCAGTAGTGTTGGACGGGCGAGGGAGCATTACCTCCCGAGAAGTGAACCCGATACCCGGACGGACGCCCGCGGTGTCGGGTTTCGCGCTTTCTACACCTCGATCACCTTCACGAGGCCGCGCACGGTCGATCGGTGCTTGCCCCCTCGTTGCCAGGCCCAGCCGACGGCGTCTGCGATCCACATGAGGGGCTCTTCGTGACGTTGCTGATGCCCGAACTGGAAAGGTGGCGTCGTGTGGCCGGCCGCTCTTGCTCCTTGGTGGATCCATGACAGATCGCGTTGGCGGAGTGACTCGATCGGATCCAGCATGACTCTCCCCAAGCCAGCCGCGCACGCCTCCCGTGAGAGTCGTTGCACGCAACGTTCTCGAGCAACCAAGTCCGGGACAGTCTCGTGGCAGGCCAATACGAGGACCGAGGGTTGGAGTGCGACGATCCTCTCGAGGATCTCCTTCGCACGCTTCTTCTCGTTCTTCATGTGCAGGCTCTTCTGGCCTGGGAGCAGGAGGCCGCGCATTGCCCCCCGGGTGGCGTTGACGTCCCCGGTCGGGATGACCGCACACATCACCAGGTACTGCTTGGCGGTCGACTCATCCACGTACATGTGACCCCCGGGAAACCGGCCCAGCACACTCACACTGCCCACCTCGAGACCACACAGCGATTGGATCGGCTAGGGAGTCTATGGAGCTATGACGCTTGTGCGGGCGCGCGTGGCGGGCACGTGAGGTACGCAGCCGGGGGAGTTGCTTGGGAGCGGATCTTGATCGCGTGAGACTTGTTGTACGGCTCTGACGCGTGGAACCGCGGTCAAGGCTCAGACCGCAGCGTGCTCCTGCCTGAAGGCGTCGAACAGCCGGGCAAAGGCTTCCTCCGAGATCACCGGGATCCCGTAACTCCGGGCCTTGGCCGCCTTTCCGCTCATCGAGTCGGGGTCTGCGCTCACCAGCACCTTCGTCGACTTGGTGACGCCGCCAGAAGCGAGGCCCGCGGCGACGATCTCGCTGACCCAGGTGTCGCGCGGCTTCGCCATTTCGCCGGTGAAGACGACGCGGTCGCCCGGCGCGAGCGTGAAGGAGGTTGTCGAAGCGGCGCGCGTGTCAGCCACGGAAGCGGCCCAGGCGAGGGCCTCGTCCACGTAGGGAACACCCAGGCCCAGCGCGGCGGCCACCCGCTCGAGGTCGACACGCTCCTCGGGTGTCACCACACCGTCTGCGAGGGCCTCGACCGCGATCGCTCGCAGGTGGTCGTGGTGCAGTCGTGAGATGGTCTCCCGGGTCAGTCCGCCTGCTTCGGCTGTCTCCTGCAGCGCTCGTCCCTCGGTCACGGAGACGTGGCGGTCCAGAAGTGCCTGACTCAGCAGCAGCAAGTAGGACGCCTCGTCCTCCGGCGATCCCGGGATCCACGCGGCCTGGAGCACCGAACGCAACCAGACGTGAGGGTCATCCGACGCTGCACCCCGCAGCGCTGTCCTCGGGGCGGGCCGAGGCACTCGCTGGCCAGGCCAGGCGAAAGAGGCGCTGAGGTCTCGATCAGCCACCCACGACGGGTGCTGCCCCACCATCTCGACGAGGTGAGCCACCAGACGGCTCGTTGCGCGTGCGTCGTCCAGCGCGGTGTGTGCGTTGACCAACTCGATGCCGAGTGCCTCGCAGCACTGCCACAGGGCGGCTGCCCCGATGGTCCGTCCGGCCCACCGCATGGAGCAGACCGCCGGGGGATGGTCGAGGTCATGGCCAGCTCGGAGCAGTTCGGCACGGAGGAAGCGCATGTCGAACCACGCGTTGTGGGCCACGACGGTGCGGCCGGCAACGAGCTCGAGCAGGTGGTCGGTGATGTCAGCGAACCCTGGGGCGTCGAGGACGTCGGCGGCGCGGATGCCATGGATGTGTGCCGCGCCGACGTCGCGACCGGGGTTCACCAGCGTCGTCCACTCGTGCTCCACCTGCCCACGGTCGTCGGAGAGCACGACGCCGACCTCGAGCACCCGATCGGAGCGCTCAGGCATCAGCCCGGTGGTCTCGAAGTCGATGACGGCGTAGGGCACAGCAACTCCTCAGATCGGCTTGTGCCCATCCTGATCAGGTCGTCGGAAGCGCGGGCGGTTTTCGAGGAACCTCGTCCGTTGTAGCGGCGCGCTTGAAAGAATGGTGTCAATAGTGACACCATTCGTCGTAACCCAAGACCGGCCCCAAGTAGGAGGAATCGACGTGGAGGTCGAGCACTACACCTATCGGGTGCTGTGGTCCGGTGACGATGAGGAGTTCGTGGCCACCGTGGCCGAGTTTCCGTCCCTGTCCTGGCTGGCAGGGGAGCAGACCGAGGCCCTCTCTGGCCTCATCGCCCTCGTGGACGACGTCGTCGGAGACATGCAGGAGCAGGGGGAGACGGTGCCCGTCCCGATGGGTGAGCGCCGGTACTCGGGGGAGTTCAAGGTCCGTGTCCCTGAATCGCTCCACCGCGAGCTGGCCATCGCGGCAGCTGAGGAAGGTGTCAGCCTCAACCGGTTGGCCAGTCGGCGCCTCGCCAGCGCCTGATCGACCTGGCGTCGTCAGGCCCCTCGGTTCACGTTGGAGTGGACCAACTCCCCGAGCAGCTTCACGAGCTTGGCCTTGAAGGTCTCGTCGCTGAAGTACTTCTCGGTCATCTTGGTGTGCGCGTCCCCGGCGTCGAGCACGGCACCGGTCACGGCGTCCGACAGGTCGGGTGATTCCACGAACTGCTTGGACGTGTTGGCTGCGGCCTGGGAGCGCACGGTGGTGTTCTCGCCAAGCACGGTCACGAGACCTTCGACCCAGGACCGCTGCTGGCCGGGGGTGAAGTCCTCGCCGTCGAAGAGGGCGTTGACCTTGGCCAGCACCTCCTCGAGCAGCACCATGTGCGGGTCGCGTGACTGGCCCGACCCGGTGGCGGTCATCGGCTTCAGCGCCACGGCTTCGCCGGAGTTGAGGTCCAGGGTCTGGCCCTTGGCGCGGGCCTGCTTGATGTGGGTGAGCTCGACCGAGGAGAGGTCGATGATGTCGGAAGCCTCGGGGCGCACGAGGCGTCCCTTGAGCAGCCGCAGGAACAGCGCGAGCTTTTCCAGGTCGGGGTCCTCGTAGTTCACGATCTGGCTGAGGAAGTCGTAGAGCCGCACGTAGGAGCCGACGTCCTTGCGGAACAGTTCCAGTTCGTCCACGCGGGCCTTGTCCTGCGTCGTCTGGGCGGTGTGCCAGGCGTCGGCGAACCGGGCGGCGGCCGACCCGAGCGGTGCGGAGACCGCGCCGTGCTTGCCGTTGAGGTACGCGACGGCGAACGCGTCGACCTCGCCTTCGGTGTAGATCCCGGCGTTGTCGAGCTTGGCCTTGAGGTCGTGCACCTGGTCGGGGTCGGTCACGCCGTCGATCTGGGCGTCCTTGTAGTAGGGCAGGAACGCCTCGAGGACCTCCTCGGGCTCGTTGACGAAGTCCACGACGTACGTTGTGTCCTTGCCGGCGGAGGGGTAGGTGCGGTTGAGACGTGACAGGGTCTGCACGGCTGAGACGCCGTCGAGTCGTTTGTCGACGTACATCGCGCACAGCAGCGGCTGGTCGAACCCGGTCTGGTACTTGTTGGCCACGATCAGCAGCTGGAAGCCGTCGGCGAACGCGGCCGGGATCGGTCGTCCGCGCAGGCCGGAGTTGAGGTTGGCCTCGGAGAAGGGTGGCTGGACTCCGGGGAACACGACACCGGGTGCCTGCTCGGCGGTCAGCGTCCCGGAGAACGCGACCAGGGTTGCGACGTCGGTGTAGCCGGACGTGGCGATGTAGGCGTCGATCGCTTCCTTGTAGCGCACCGCGTGCTCGCGTGAGGAGGTGACGACCATCGCCTTCGCGTGCCCGTCGAGCAGGTGCGCGACGTTGGTGCGGAAGTGTTCGACGATGATCTGCACCTTCTGCGCGATGTTGGTGGGGTGCAGCGACACCCAGCGCATCAGGTGGCTGGTGGCCTCGGACTCGTCGACCAGCTTCACGGCCTTGAGGTGTCGCTCCCCCTTGCCGTCACCGTTCCCGGTCGCCTTCTGGGCGATCTGGAACGCGGTGTCGTAGGTGGTGTAGTTGCGCAGCACGTCGAGGATGTAGCCCTCCTCGATGGCCTGCTGCATCGTGTAGACGTGGAACGGGCGCGGGTTCCCGTCGGCGTCCTTGCGCCCGAAGAGTTCCAGCGTCTTCGACTTCGGGGTCGCGGTGAACGCGAAGAAGGAGAGGTTCTTCGACTCCGCCCGCTCGGCCATCTCCGCGGCCAGCACGGCTTCGACGTCGATCTCGCCGCCGTCGTCGAGGTCCTTGGCTTCCTCGGCGGTCAGCACGGCACGCAGCTTCTGCGACGTGCGGCCGGTCTGGGAGGAGTGGGCCTCGTCGGCGATGATCGCGAAGTTCTTGCCGGCCAGGCCGGCGTTCTCCCGGATCGCGTCGAGAGCGAACGGGAAGGTCTGCATGGTGACGATGACGATCAGCTTGCCGGCCAGGAGTTCTTCGGCCAGGAGCCCGGACTTGGAGGTCGCACCAGCCTTGCGTGCTTCGTCGATGTTGATCTGCGCGACCGTGCCGGAGGTGCCTTCGATCTGCTTGACGGCCTTCTGCAGTTGGTCGTCGAGCACGGTGCGGTCGGTGACCACGATGACGGAGTCGAAGACCTTCTCGTTCGCCTCGTCGTAGAGCGTCGCGAGCCCGTGCGCGGTCCACGCGATGGAGTTCGTCTTGCCGGAACCGGCGGAGTGTTGGATGAGGTAGTTGTGGCCAGGCCCTTCCTCCGCCACGGTGGCGAAGAGTTTCGTGACCAGGTCCCACTGGTGGAACCGCGGGAAGAGCAGCGTGGACTTCTTCTCCACTGTCCCCGTCATCGGATCGGTCTCGGTCTTCTCCTCCAGGTGCATCATCTTGCCGAGGATGTGCAGCCAGGCTTGCGGCGCCAGCACCCGTTCCCACAGGTAGGACGTCGCGGCCTTTCCGGGGACCTGCGGGTTGCCGGCTCCGCCGTCGCGCCCCACGTTGAAAGGCAGGAAGAACGTCTTGGGGCCCGCGAGCTTGGTCGTCATGGCGACCTCGTCGTTGGAGACCGCGAAGTGCACCAGGCACCGGTTGCCGAATCCCAGCAACGGCTCCCCGGCCGGGAGGCGGTGCTCCTTGTACTGCTTGATCGCGTGCTCGATCGACTGGGTGTTGTCGGTCTTCAGCTCCAACGTCGCCACTGGCAGACCGTTGACGAACAGCACGAGGTCGATGCTGTTGGTGTTCTTCGACGAGTAGTACACCTGCCGCATCACCCGCAGCCGCATCGACGCATGACGCGCGTTGACCGTCTCGTTGAGCGTGGTTGCCGGCTTGAACTCGGCCATCTTGAACTTGCCCGGGGTCTTCTTGAACCCCTTGCGCAGGACGTTGAGAGTGCCGCCGTCGGAGCCGAACGGCGCATCGAGCGTCTTCACGAGCCGGTCGAGCAGCGCCTCCGTGGTCTTGACACGCTCGGCCTCAGTCATGGACGGCTTGACGACCTTGGCCCATTCGGCCGGTTGGGTCTCCTTCAGCCACGCCAGGACGTCGGGCACGAACAGTGCCCGGGCCTTGTCGTAGCCACCCCGCTCGGCGTCGGTGGTGTAGATCCAGCCCTGGGCGTGGAGGGAGTCGCAGATCTCGTCCTCGAAATGCTTTTCGTGCTCGACGCTCATGGGTTCTCTCCGGCCTGCTCCATCAAGGACTCGAATCCGACACTCTCGAGCGCGGCGCGGACGCGGCGCTGGTGGTCGATCAACCAAGCGTTGACGGCCGGCCACTGGGCCTCGTCCGGCATCGCCGGAAAGGGCGAGGGGATGACCAACCGGCTCGCCTTACGACCCGGCATGGGGTCCCACTCCACATCCGCACCCAGCAGCACGTCCAGCTGGTCACGCCGCGACAGGAGTGCTTCGTACCGACGGGAGTTCAACGCCTCGTCGTTGGAGCCGAAGTACACCTGCAGGCTCAGACCTCGCTTCTGGAACCACATCGTCACGTTGGCGTCGACCACGCCGGTGCGGGTGTCCATCCAGCCGGAGCGTGTCGTACGTCCTCGCGGGACCCAGGACTCCCGGGTTTCGCGGGCGGCGAGGAGGAACTGCTCCCAGAAGGCTGTGTAGAAGACAGCCTGCTCACTCACAGCCGCGCTACCGGCGGCCACCTGACGGACCGTCTTCTCCCAGTCGTTGGGCTGGGCGACCAGCTCGAAGTTCGGCGCCACCGGAGACTCGCCGATCCGCACGACATGGATGACGACACCAAACACGCGGGTGTTCTCGTCGGTGCGTTCGTTCAACCAATCGATCGCCGCTCGGTGCTCCGGGCGGAAGCCGGTCGTGATCCACACGATCGTGGTCGGATCGGTGCCAGCGGCGTAGGTGATGATCTGGCCCAGGTGGGTGTGATCTGAGGTCGCTAACTGGTTCTCGACGATCACCCGCTCACCGGTGGTGGTGTCGTGCCCGATCAGGTCCAGTCGGAAGTTGCCCACCGGGTGCTCGGCTGCCGTGAGCTCCAAGTCCATCCCCAGCAGGTCGCTGAGGACGTCGACGTTGGCCAGAAGCCACGGCGTGAAGTCGTGGGCCTCGTGGGGCCACACCTCTTGCGGGGTGACGGTGGCCAGGCGGCCGAGCTCGATGGTCATCAGTCCTCCGGGATCTCGATCTGACCGGTGACGGCGGCTGTGATCAGAGCGGCACGCCGTTCCGATGCAAGCTGTTCCAGACGGCGTGCCTCGTCAATCAGCCGATCGATCGACTCAGTCTGCTGTTCCACCTCTGTGACCACAGATGTCTGGGTCGCCAGGGAAGGCACGGGAACCGCGAGACGGCGAATGTCATCCAACGCAAGTTGGATCTTCGTGCCCCCTGCCGCACCTTCGTTCAGCTGCCGCTGACCTCGGGTCGTGAGCATCGCCCAGGCAACAAACCGAGGGTCCATCCGACTCTTGTCGAGCCTGCACAGAGCCACGTGCTGACTCACATATCCGCCAACCCATTGGTCATCAACTACACCAACAGATCCCAGGTACGCGGTGATCGAGAAGAGCAAGTCGTCTGCTTGCAGCTTTGTGCGCTCTCCCTCAGAGACTCCCGCCGGCAGCGCGACTCTCTGAACATCGCCCCGGAGTTTCACGTTCCGACGCGGCAGGTTCCCGATACGAACGAACCGGTGACCTTCGTCCGCGTAGTACTCCCCCCAACCTCGAGACCCGCTGGTGAGAAAGTCGATACCCCGCCTCAGTTGCATGACGGGTGCATCTGACGAATCAAAGAGGGCATCGATCGCCGCCTGCCGTCGCAAGGCCAGCAACTCAACGAGTTTGCGTTGCTCGGAGATGAGAGTGTCGATCTGGGCGGTCTCGCGGTCGAGGTAGTCCGCGATCGTTTCCTGCGCCCTAGCGCTAGGGAGAGACACTTCAAGGCTCGCAAGATCGCTGGCTGAAAGCTCTGCGAACGTGGTCCCCTTTCCCAAGGACTTGAGTTCCACGACTCGGCTACTCAGGGACCAAGCGAGGAAGCGGGGTGACACCCGAGATGTGTCAGGAGCGAGGGCAAGGCAGCCCTGGTTGAAGGCGCTGTCTTGAGCGATGCGGGCCACGTACCCGATCGGGGCACGCTTCGAAATCATGATTGACGAGGCTGGAGCGAGGTTCGAGCCCGCAGCTAGCCCCTCAGCGGTCAGTGATCTGCCAGTCGCGACAACTTGGCCCCCATGAACTTCACGCAGGTCGGGAGGGGTGACGAAGGGAATGGGGCCATCCCAGTTCTCCGGGTCGGGCCCTGGGGTGCCACCCCCCAACACTCGGGCAATCCGCCGAATTGGCAGGCGGTTCCAGGTCACGCCTCCACCTCGCGCAACATATCCATGATCTTTGCGACCTGCGTCTTGAGGTCAGCGTCGATCTCCGCAAGAGGGCGCGGAGGGATGTACGTGTAGAAGTGCCGGGTGAACGGGATCTCGTAGCCGATCTTGGTCTTCTTGGCGTCAACCCAGGCATCCGGCACGTGCGGCAGCACCTCGGACTCCATGTACGCCTTCACCGTCACGTCTCGGCCAGCATCACCATCGGCATTGCCGTTGTAGGTAAAGGGAACGTTCTCGGTGTCCCGGAGCTTGGGGTCGGGTTTGGGGTTGCCCTTGCGGTCGGTGACCGGGTTGCCGTCCTCGTCCACGAGAGAGCGTTCGACGGTGATGGTCCAGTAGCCGAACTCGTCGGTGCGGAAGATCTTCGACTTCTCGCCCTGGTTGTGCTCCGAGTACATCTGCACGAGTTGGGCGCGCTGCGCCTCGGTGATCTCGCGGCGTTTCGACCCCAAGCTCTTGCGCATCTTTGCGTAGAAGTCGGTCCCGTCAATGAGTTGGACCGTGCCCACACGTTCGGCGGGCTTCTTGTTGTCGAGGATCCAGACGTAGGTCGCGATGCCGGTGTTGTAGAACATCTCGGTCGGCAGCGCGACGATCGCGTCCACCAGATCGGACTCGAGCAGCCACCTGCGGATGTTCGACGGCCCGGACTCCGCGCCACCGTTGAAGAGCGGGGAACCGTTGAGGACGATGCCCGCGCGACCACCGCCGTCCTTCGCGGGCCGCATCTTCGAGACCAGGTGCTGCAGGAAGAGCATCTGGCCGTCCGAGACGGCCGGGAGACCGGCGTGGAAGCGGGAGGCCTGCCCCAAGTTCTGGTTCTCGGCCTTCACGTCCGCCTGCGCGGTCTTCCAGTCCACCCCATACGGTGGGTTGGAGAGGCAGTAGTCGAAGGTGGTGCCAGCGAACTTGTCCTCGCGCAGGGTGTCGCCGCGTTTGATGTTCTCCGCGTTCTGGCCCTTGGCGATCATGTCGGACTTCGCGATCGCGTACGACTGAGGGTTGATCTCCTGGCCGTACAGGCGCAGGCGGGCATCGGGATTGAGGGCGCGCAGGTGTTCCTCGGCGATGGAGAGCATTCCGCCGGTTCCTGCGGTGGGGTCGTAGACGGAGCGCACCGTGTTGGCGGTGGCCAAGGCCTCGTCGTCCTCGGCGAAGAGCAGATCGACCAGGAGCCTGATGGCATCGCGCGGAGTGAAGTGTTCACCGGCGGTCTCGTTGGAGGCGTCGGCGAACTTGCGGATGAGCTCTTCGAAGAGGTCACCCATCGCGGCGTTGTCGATCTTCGCCGGCGACAGGTCGACCTTCGCGAACTCCTGGACCACGATCAGCAGCCGGTCCTTGTCGGCCAGGTCGTGGATGGTCTGGTCGAACTTGAACTCAGTGAAGACGTCGATGTTCTTGCTGAACCCGGAGATGTAGTCGACGAGGTTGTCGGCCAGGTTGTCCGGGTCGCCCTGCAGCTTGATGAGCGTCCACTTCGAGGTGTTGAAGAAGCCCAGCCCCAGCTGCTGCTTGATCCGCGCTGCTGCCAGATCCGGGTTGGGGTTGGCCGCGACCAGCTTCGCGACTTCGTCGCGGGTCGGGGCGAGCATCGCGTCGAGACGACGCAGGATCGTCATCGGGAGGATGACGTCGCCGTACTGGTGGGGCTTGTAGGGGCCGCGCAATGCATCGGCGATGCCCCAGACGAAGTTGCCCAAGGTGCTCATGTGTGACTGCTGCTCCGTCGCTCACGTCGATTCGTGTCACCGGACAGGGGACACCTGGGGGCATTGTGCCGGGGGCGACACGAGGAGTGGGGGAGTACCGGCGGAAGACGCCGAAGTCAGTGAAATTGACTGGGATTCGGGCACGCCACCCGGCTGTATCCGGGACGGCAGACACCAACGCTCACTAGCGTCGTGCCCATGAAGCTCCTGCGTCCCGGACTCCCTGTCGACCCCGCTCCCGCGATGGACCCTGCGTGGGACAGCTCTGACGTCCGACCCGTCAAAGAAGCGGCGCGCATTGCCAGATATCGCCGTCACCAGTCCTGGTACCGCGAGCACGTCCTGCGGGCACGCCCCGGCAGGTTCCGCACCTACCCGACGCTTGGGAGCTACCTCCACGAGGAGGACGTGGCGCGGGACCCGTCACTCAACTTCCTCACCGCGGAGGCCGAGGCCCACGCCGAGGAACGAGCAGCCCAGGTGAAGAAGGAGAACGGCGCTCTCGACCCCGTGCGGCTGCGCCGCAACATGCTGTCGAGCATGCCGCTCTGCTTCAACCTCTTCGGTTCGATGCGCGGGGAGCCCGCGTTCCTCACCCTCGTGCAGCGCGTCTTCGACCCGACCGCGACGGCCATCACCGACGTGGTCTGCGAGTACGCGCCCCCTCCGCGCGACCACCTCAACGACCGCACCGCGTTCGATGCCGTGATCTTCTACGAGACCGCCGCCGGGCCGCGCTTCGTCGGCATCGAGACGAAGTACACCGAGCCGTTCAGCCAGAAGAAGTACGACACCCCGCGCTACCGCGAGGTGACCGAGGCCAGCGGGTGGTTTGCCAACCCGGCCTCTGCGCCCGACGCGCTCAAGGGCAGCACGTCCAACCAGCTGTGGCGCAACATGATGCTCGCCGCCTCCATGGAGCTCCGCGGCGAGCACGGCACCGGGTCGGTCGCCGTCGTTGCCCTCGCCGACGACCGGGGTGCCGACGCCGCGGTCAGCGTCCTGCGCGAGCACCTCTCCTCGCAGGACCGCCTGGTCCACGTGTCGCTCGAGCGGATCGTCGAAGCGGCCGAAGGCATCGACGACCTGGCTGAGTGGGCAGCAGCGTTCCGCCTCCGCTACCTCCCCTGAGCGACTTCTGACCCAGCCGGTCGCGCCCGCTCGGCGTCACCCGCCGCCAGCTCCGCCAGCGCGTCCCGCAGGAACTGCCGCGGCCTCGCGGCCGGAAGCGCGGCGCAGACGGCAGCGTACGACTCCTCCAACGAGTGGCCGGCGAGCATGGCGACGCGGGTGGCGACCGTGGGCGTCCGGCTGTGGGAGGCGACGCAGTGCAGGTAGACGCGGTGCCCCTGGTCGCGCAGCCGCAGCACCGTGCGGGCGGCGTCGTCGATGACGAAGGCGACGTTGGGGTTGTCCTCGGCGACGGTGTCGAGCAGGCGCACCGCGTGGGTGACGACCCCGTCGCGCACCTGGCGGGTGCCGACCCGACAGAGGCTCACCACGGCGGTGATCTCCTCGGGCAGGTCGTCCAGGGGCAGCGCGCCACCGATCCAGACGCCGTCGACGAACGGGTGCGCGACCCACGTCTCCTCGCCGCCCCAGTCGCGGTAGTCCATCCGCTCGCACAGCGGCCACCCGCTGCCGCCGGGCGCCCGGCCGCCGCGCACGGTGGGCAGTGCCCACCGCACCAACGCCGCGGCACCGTCGGTCTCGCCGGGCTCCAGGCCCCACCCGTGCAGCAGCGCCTGCCACTCCTGCGGCACGGCGCTGCCGCCCCACCGCGCACCCAGCAGTGCGCCGGCGATCGCGGCGACCGTGTCGGTGTCGTGGCCGATCCCGATGGCGGTGGCCAGTGCGTCCTGCAGGTGGCGGCACGGCAGCCGATCCGGCACGGGCGTGTGGGTGATCGCCGACCACGCCGCCTGGAGGGCGCCGATGCTCCAGCCGTTGCTCGTGAAGTGCGACGGCTCCGTCGACTCCGCCTCGGCCAGCACCGCCAGCCAGTCGACGCAGCCCGGCCCGCCCAGCCCGGCCTCGAGTTCCGCGACCACCTCCACGGCCTGCGGGAGCTCCCCGGTCAGCACCGCGTGGCGGATCATCAGGCACCACAGCGCCGCTGCCTGGCCGGCCTCCGCCTGGTGGTGGGTCAGCGCGCTGACCGCCAGCGCCGCCTCGACCAGCGCGGTCGGGTCGTCCAGGTGGGCGAGTGCCACGGGACCGGTACGCATCAGCGAACCGTTGCCGGCGCTGCGCCCGGTGGCCCCGTGGACGCGCCGCGCAGCCTCGGTCATCGTCGCCCCGTCGGCGTCACGTCCGGCGAGGCGCAGGACCGCGGCGGTCTGGATGCCCACGTCAGGCGGGCCGTCGGCATACCACTGCGCGAACCCGGCGGCGACGGCGTCGAGTGCGTCGGGCGTACGCAGGTCGGCGCCGCTGGCCGCGACGCGGGCGATCGCCACCGCCTGCGCCGTGTCGTCGGTCCATTCGCCGGGTGCGAAGCCGCCCAGGCCGCCGCCGATCATCGCGGGCGTGCCGTCGAACGGGGCCGAGCCGAACTCGTAGCCCGCGCCGAGCGCGTCTCCTGCGGCGGAGGCGAGCAGCACGCCCGTGGCCCGGTCCAGCTGGGCACTGGTCAGCGCCCCCGTCTTCCGTGTCCTCTTGTCCATGTGTCCCCCTGGGGTGTGAAAACTGTGCAGGTCCGTGGGTGCGACCGGGCCGCTCAAGCGGTGGCGAGCATCGGGTGCCGCACGTTGGTCATCCGCGTGTGCACCGGGCGTCCGGCGTGGTGGACCACCGAGGCGTCCACCCAGGCCGAGCAAGCCAGGTGCTCCTCGGCCACCCCGGCCGGTCGCCGCTCCTGGACCTCCAGGGCCATGAAGCGGTCGACGAACCGGTGCGCCCGCCGCGACGGGGTGGACGGCCCGGCGACCTTCTCGGCGTCCAACGCCGCGGCCTCCAGGATCGCCCGCACCTGACGCGTCAGGTGACGCGAGGAGTCGAACAACTCCGCAGCGTAGGGCTGACCACCGACACCCATCAGGACGCCGGCCTGACCAGGCAGGAGCTGGTAGTCCGACCAGTCGGTCACCGTGCCCGCGTCGAGGCGGGTGACCAGCGAGGTCGTCTCGTTGCCGGGTCGGTCGGCGGTGTGGTGCGCCACCCGGCGCCACACCTCCCCCTGGACGTCGCCGAACAGACCGTCGCCGAGCAGACCGCCGCCGAAGGGACTCCGCACCGACTCGCGCACCCACGGCGTCGCGCGGCGGCCGGCGCTGCGCTGCGTACGCTCGCCCTCCCAGCGGCCCTGCTCCACGCAGGCCACCTCGACCGGCACCTGGTGGTGGACCCCGATCATCACGGGCCGGGTGGCCATCCGGTGCTGCCAGCCGCCCTCGAAGAGCTGACCCTCGAGCACGAGGACCGGCTTGTCGCCGTGGTTGCCCATCAGCAGGGTGTCGACCTGCGGGCCGCCCTCGGACTCCGACACGTCGAGGGTGCGCGGCGAGACGGTGTGGGTGCTGGGGCCGGTGCGCGGGGCCCACAGCGGGAAGACGGTCATCGATCCGCGGGTGACGCCGCGGCCGACGTGGATGTTCTCGATCATGGTGCTGACTCCTGTCCCGACCCTGGATGGGCCGACGTGGAGCACTCTGTCGAGAAGGGCGTTTTCCACAGGGTTACCCGGGTAACCCCTGCCCGCCCTCAGCGGAGGTGGTCAGGCAGGTCGGCGAGAGTGATCACCCGGGTGACGCGGGTCAGGTAGTAGCCGAGGTGCTCGGTGTCACGCAGGTCCAGCCAGCGCTCGCGGTTGACCTTGCGCCGGACGTCGGTGAGCGTGTTCTTCACCGACTGCTCGCTCTTTCCGAGCACCTGAGCGGCGTGCTTGGTGACGTTGACAGGCTTCGGGGTCCGCTCGATCAGGTGCCGGTAGGCGACCGCCACCACCGCCCGCTGGTGGTCGGTGAGCTCGACGTCGTGGCCCGCGTAGACGGTCTCGGGGTTGCGGGCCGGCTCACGCTCCGGTGCGTTGTGCAGCTCCTCGAGGCCCTCGGCGACGTCGGCCCCGATGGTGACCGCGAGCTTGAGCTCCCGGTCCAGGTCGAGGAAGTGCACCAGTGACCGTCCCGGTTGGAGGGCGACCATCGCGCGACCCCGGAAGACGTGTTGCCCGACGTACTTGTTGACCACCGTCGCGCGCGACCGCCCCAGCTGCAGCACCCAGCCGCGGTCGAACGGCACGAGACGCCCGAGCCGGCTCGGCACCCAGTCGTCCCCGAGGTGGAGACCCGCGTGGGGCACCCGGCCCAGCGTCAGGCTCTCGTGCTGCGGCGCCGCCCACGGCCCCCGCGTCTGGTCGTCGACCTTCACGGAGAGGCGGCACTGGAACCGTTCCCACATCTCGCTCATGGCGTGAATCTAGGCGGAGGAACCGACGAGAAGGCGGGGCTTTCGCCGATCCAAGCGCTGGGTGCGGCGCCTGGGTGGAGCATCGTGGGCACCAGATGCCCACAACTTTCCACCCAAGGTGGGATGCATGGCACCGCGGTCGCCCACGATCGGCTCACGCCCTTGCTCGCGCGCGGCCTCCGCATCGGCGGGGCCGGTGGCAAATCGAAAATATCGAGCGTAGATCGAACGGATCTACGCCGACATGGACGAGTTGGCCCGAGCGTCCGTCGGAGCCAAAGCCGCCGACAGCGCCATGTCGACCTTCGCGGCTGCACAGGCGCTCACCGCGCTCACGAACTCCACCAACGGTGGCCAGCCGCTCACCCAGGCAGCCATTCTTGAGGCCCACGGCCAACTGTTGGGCACCGACCCGACGGAGCGTGATCACGCCGGGGAGTACCGCACGGTGCAGAACTGGATCGGCGGATCGGATCTCACGCCGTACGGTTCCCAGCACGTCCCACCACCCCCGGCGCACGTCGCCGGGCTCATGGAGGACCTGCTGGTCTTCGCGAACCGTGACGACCTGAGCGGCACCGCCCAGGCAGCGATCGCGCACGCCCAGTTCGAGGCCATCCACCCGTTCGCCGACGGCAACGGACGCGTGGGGCGCGGGCTCATCGGGGCGGTCCTGCGTCGGCGTGGTCTGACCCGCAGTGTCACGGTGCCTGCGGCAGCGGCGATGCTCGCTGACGTCGACACGTACTTCGACCACCTGCGCGGATATCGCGAGGGCGACGCCGACTCCATGGTCGCCTACCTGGCGCATGCCTTCATCGGTGCGGCCGAGGCCGCGGAAGAGGCTGCCAACCATCTGGCCGAGCTGCCAGCACAGTGGCGGGACCGGGTGCAGTCCAGGCGCGGCTCCGCAGCACAGAAGCTGCTCGACGGCCTGCTGAGTGTCCCCATCCTCGACGCCGAGCGAGCGAAGCATCTGACTGGGGCAAGTCCCGCCCGGACCTACGAGGCCCTGGATCGGCTCACCGACGCGAGGGTGCTCGCCGAGATCAGTCACGGGTCACGTAACCGCATCTGGGTGGCGAGCGACGTCATGACCGAGGTGCGAGAGCTGGAAGACCGCATCGGGGTGCGCACGAAGCCGTCCAACCGGTGGCTCTGACCTTCTGGCCATCGGCGTCGACAGGGTCCGCCCACGTCGTCGCGGCGGCAACCAGCTCCGAGGCGGCCTCGCGGCGAGCCGCAGCACGGGGCCCGACTCGGAGCACTGCAGCTGCCGCCGCGGAGACCAGGAGGGTAGCGCCGACGAGTAGCCAGATCACCGCCACGAGCCCAGGTAGGAGAGGAGCCTTAGGTGGAGCGTTCCCGGCACCAGGTGCCAACAATGCTCCCCTTGGCCCTCGTACAGTCACCCCGTATGAGCACGCCCGCCACCCGCGTCGTCTCGCTGGTCCCCTCGATCACCGAGGCGCTGGCCGCCGCCCGTCCCGAGGCGCTCGTCGGCGCCACCGACTGGTGCACCCACCCGGCTGACCTCGACGTCACCCGGGTCCGGGGCACGAAAAACCCCGACCTCGCGGCGATCCGGGCGCTCGAGCCCGACGTGGTCGTCACGGTCAGGGAGGAGAACCGCGAGCTGGACGTGCGTCGGCTGCGGGAGTCGGGCCTACGCGTGTGGGTCGCGGAGATCGAGTCGGTGCCGGAGGCGTTCGCGGCCTACGACGAGCTCTTCGACGAGGTGCTGCGCTGGCCCCGACCCGATTGGCTCGAGGAGGCGCGGCAGTTGTGGTGCGGGCCGCTGCCCGAGGTGACCGCGCGCGTGGCCATGCCGATCTGGCGCGACCCGTGGATGGTGGTTGGTTCGCACACCTTCACCGGTGACCTGCTGCGCCGCTTGGGCTGGGAGAACGCGTACGCCGGCTCCGAGGACCGCTACCCCACGGTCGACGTCGCCACCCTCGACGACGGGCGGGCCGACCTCGTGCTGTTGCCCGACGAGCCCTACGTCTTCACCGCCGACGACGGACCGGAGTGCTTCAAGCGCACCCCGGCCCGGCTCGTCAGTGGTCGGCTGCTCACCTGGTACGGGCCGTCGCTGCTGGAGGCCCGCACGTTGGCCTGACGCTCGACCGTGGCGTTGCCCTCGCGCCAAGAGCCGGGACCTAGGACGCCGCCTTCGGGCGACCCTCGAACGGCCCGTCGACCTCGGGAAGGTCGTGCGCGACGAGGTCGCGGGCGTCCTCGGCGCTGAGGCCCAGCATGAGCAGCAGCGACTCGGTCACGGTGTCCGTGAGGACGGCGGCGTCGACCTCGGGATGCTCATGGAGCTGCTGGGCGAGGGCGAGGGCGGCGCCGCCGGCGATCAGGAGTGCGGCGCCCGGATCACGGGTGGAGAAGCGGCCTGCCTCGACGGCAGCGCGGATGTCCCGCAGGGCGCGGGGGGCGAGGCCGTGGTCGGAGGTGATCAGGGACGCTCCCTTGGACAGGATCACCTTGCTCAGCTCGGGGACGTGTCGGTGGAGGCGTCCGACCATGCGGAAGCTCCGCGCGAAGGCTGCGGCGGGGTCGTCCAGCCCGGTCGTGAGCTGGTCGAGGAACGCCCCCTGCACCTCAAGGGCGTCGTGGACCGCGGCCTCGAAGAGCTCGTCCCTGCTCTCGAAGTGGTTGTAGAACGACCCGATGCCCACGTCGGCGAGCTGGGTGATCTCCAGGATGGCGACGTTGGTCCGTTCCTCGGCGATGAGCCGTTGGGCAGCCTTGATGAGGGCGGACCTGGTCTGTGCCCGTCGCTGCGCGCCTCGCCGGCTCGCCGCCTGAGACTTCGCAGCCGACACCCACTGCCTCCTCTTCGCTGTCTTCCGGGCTGCAACTCTAGTCTGGGCCATCGAAACTGACGATTTCGTCAGAAAGCCTTGACGTCGCCTCCCGCTGTGTTTGACGATTGCTTCAGTCAAAAGGGAGAGGCCATGTCCATCCACCACACGCACAACGACCTGCACAGCGAGCAGGGAGCGCTGGCCGGGGAGCACCCCGGCCGGGCCCAGCACCCCGTCATCAAGGTGCGCGACCTGGCCTGGCTGGAGTTCGAGAAGCCGGACCTGGACGGCGCCGAGGTCTTCGCGCACGCCTTCGGGTTCGCCACCAGCTTCAAGGGCCCGGACGAGCTGCACCTGCGCGGCACCCTGCCGGGGACCCCGGCCGTGATCGTCCGGCGTGGCGCACGTTCCCGGTTCACCGGGCCCGCCTTCCTAGCGGCCGACGATGCCGACCTTCTCCGGCTCGCCGGACACCTCGACGCCCCCGTGACCCCCCTGCCGGAAGCCTTGGGCGGCGCCACGGTGGACGTCCGCGACCCCAGCGGCGCGAGGGTCCGCGTGGTGACCGGGTGCCACCCGCTGCCTGCGCTGCCGGGGCAGGAGCCGCTCGTCCACAACTTCGGCGGGCGTCGCCCGCGCGTCAACACCACCCAGCGCCCGCGTCGCGAGCCGGCGAAGGTCGAACGCCTCGGCCACGTCGTGCTCCAGACGCCGCGCTACCGGGAGACCCTGGACTGGTACCTCGAGAACCTCGGTCTCATTGTCAGCGACTTCCTCTTCTACGAAGGCCAACGGTCCAGGGGACCGACGATGAGCTTCATCCGGTGCGATCGCGGCAGCGAGCCGGCAGACCACCACACCCTCGCGATGACGCTCGGCCCTCGGGCGCGCTACGTGCACTCGGCCTACCAGGTCGCCGACCTCGATGTGCTCGCCGCCGGCGGTGAGTTCCTCAAGGACGCCGGCTACCAGCGTTCGTGGGGGATCGGCCGCCACATCCAGGGCAGCCAGATCTTCGACTACTGGCGCGACGACAAGGGCTTCCTCGTTGAGCACTTCACCGACGGGGACATGTTCGACAACACCCTCCAACCCGGGTGGGCCCCCATGACGGCCTCCGGGCTCGCGCAGTGGGGGCCGCCGGCCACGGCGGACTTCATGGGCATCAAGCCCGGCCGTGAGTCCTTGGCCGAGGCCCGCTCCTTCCTCTCCGCCCTGCGGAGCTCCGACAACGAATTCGACCTGACCCGCCTCCGCGGGCTCCTGAAGGTGGCCAACTCGTGAGCATCAACGTCATCCGCATCGCCGACCGCTGGTACGTCGAGAAGTCGGCCCGCACCGGCACCCTCGTCCAGACCTCCGCGGGCAGCACCGCCGAGCTGCTCGCCGACCGTACGTCCATCGACCTCGCCGTGGGCGGCGAGGAGAAGGAGCTGCCCGAGGGGCGGCTCCAGGCGCCCGTGACCTCACCGTGCCGCGTGGTCGCCCAGATGACGAACTTCGTCAGCCACATCAAGGACTCCGGCTTCAACCCGGAGACCGTCCCGTTGACCTTCTTCCGCAAGACCTCGCACTCGATCAGCGGACCCGGCGACGACATCGTCAAGCCGTCCCACGTCCGCTTCCTCGACTACGAGGTGGAGGTCGGGCTGGTGATCGGGAAGGACCTGCCGGTCGGGACCACGCTGCCCCCCGAGAACGTCGCCGACCACGTCGCCGCGCTCGTCGTGACCAACGACGTCTCGGCCCGTGACCTGCAGCTGCCGAAGACCCAGTTCTTCGAGGCCAAGTCCTACCCGACCTTCACCCCGGTCGGCCCCCGGCTCGTGGTCCTGGAGCCCGGTGACTGGGAGCGCTTCGCGGAGCTGCGGCTCCAGCTGTGGGTCAACGGCCAGGTCCGGCAGGACGCCGTCGTCGGCGACGACATGCTCTACCCGCCGCTCGAGGCCCTCCGGGGGCTGACCCGCTTCCAGCCGCTGTCCACGGGCGACCTCGTCCTCACCGGGACTCCCGGCGGCACGGCGCTGAAGGCCCCACCCAAGCCGGTGGAGATCATCGGTGCGCTCCTGCCGCCCGCGGTGAAGTGGAAGGCCTTCTTCAAGGCCCAGGCCAGGAACACGTCGTACCTCGCCGACGGAGACCTGGTCGAGATCCGGGTCGCGACCGCCGACGGCAAGCTCGACCTCGGGCGGCAGCGCACGACGGTCCGCCACGAGTCCGGAGTCGACCAGTGAGCGCCGCCGCGTCCGTCGACGCCACCTGGCCGGCCTTCGCCACCCCGGACGACGTCGAGCGGATCGAAGCCGTCCCCCTCGCCGCGCGGGACCTGCCCGCCACGACCTACCAGGTCGTCCGGCGCGCAGCCGAGCAGTGGCCGGAGCGCACGGCCATGGTCGCGATGCCGGACGCTGCCCGGTGGCGGGAGACGGTGAGCCTCACGTTCGGAGAGCTCCTCGACCAGGTCGACCGGGTCGCGAACGCCCTCGTCCGGCGCGGTGTCGCGCCCACCACCCCCGTCGCGATCGTTGCCCCCAACTGCCTCCAGCTGGTCCCGGGGATGTTGGGGGTCCAGGCGGCCGGTGTCGCCGTGCCCCTCAACGGCGGCCTCAGCACCGAGCACCTGACGACCCTCCTCCAGCGCGCTGGCGTCCGCCACGCCGTCGTCGCCTCGCCCGACCTGGACGGCGAGGTCTGGGCCAAGGTCTCCGAGGTCGCCGCGGCAGGCCACCTCGACCACCTGTACCTGCTCGACCCGACCGACGGCACCCGTTCGGCCGTGACGCCGCCCACGGACGTGGCCGTCGAGTACCTGTTCGACGCGGCCGACCTGGAGCAGCGCGGCTTCGACGACCCCCACACCGCCGGCGACATCGCCGCCGTCTTCCACACCGGCGGCACGACGGGCACCCCCAAGCTGGCCGCGCAGACCCACGCCAACCAGGTGGTCAACGCCTGGCTCATCGCCGCCGACTCCGCCGCGGACCCGGACGACGACGAACCGGCGACCATCCTCGGAGCGCTGCCGCTCTTCCACGTGAACGCCCTGCACGTCACGATGCTCGCGCCGATGCTCAAGGGCCAGCGAGTCGTCTGGGCCGGCCCGCTCGGCTACCGCGACCCGGCGTTCTACGGTGAGGTCTGGCGGATCATCGAGCACTTCTCCGTCGCCACCATGAGCGCTGTCCCGACCGTGTACGCCGTGCTGGCCGGGTGTCCGGTCGACGCCGACATCTCGTCGATGCGCTTCGCCGTGGTCGGGGCCTCTGCGCTGCCACCCGCCGTGCGGAGGGCCTTCGAGGACCACACCGGGGTTCCCCTCCTGGAGGGCTACGGGCTGACCGAGGGCACGTGCGCGAGCGCCCGTTCCTTCGTCTCCGACCCCCGCCCGGGATCGGTCGGCAAGAGGCTGCCCTACCAGCACTTCCGGGTGGTCGACGTCGCCCCGGACGGCTCCTGGACCGACGTGCCCGAGGGCTGCGTCGGCACCCTCCTCGTCGGCGGCCCGACCGTCTTCGCGGGATACGTCACCGGGCGAGGGGAGGACGGCTTCGTCCTGGACCACCTCGGCAAGGTCCGGGACGGCTGGCTGGACACCGGCGACCTCGCCCGCATCGACGACGGCTTCGTCCACCTGACCGGCCGCGCCAAGGACCTGATCATCCGCGGCGGGCACAACATCGACCCCGCCGCGATCGAGGATGCGCTGCGGGCCCACCCCGCGGTGGCCGATGCGGCTGCGGTGGGTCGACCGGACGCCCACTCCGGGGAGGTCCCCGTCGCGTACGTCACCCTCGCACCGGGCGCCGAGACGACTCCCGGCGAGCTGGAGACCTTCATCGCCGCCTCCGACCTGGAAGCTGCGGCACGGCCCAGGTCGGTCACGGTCATCGACGCGCTGCCCGTGACCGACGTCGGCAAGCCCTACAAGCTCGCCCTGCGCGCCGACGCTGCGCGCCGCGCCGTCGAGGAGGCGCTGGCCGACGTCGCCGGGGTGCTCGGCGTCGAGGGCCGCGTGGAGGACGGTGGGGTGGGCGTCGTGGTGACCACGGGGCCTGACACGGACGCCGTTGCCGTCCGGGCCCGTCTGGACGAGTTCGCCCTCGCCAGCGAGGTGGTCGCACGATGACCACGTACGCGGTCGTCCCCACGTGGACCACCGACTCACCGTGAAGGACCCTGCCGCGCAGCTCGCCGGTCCCGTGGCGAGCCGGCCCGGAGGCGACTGGCCACCCGAGCAGCCGGAGGTGGTGGTCGTCGGCGCTGGTCCAACAGGAGTCACGGCGGCGATCCTGCTGGCCCAGGCCGGAGTCCGGACGCTGCTCCTGGACCGTTGGCACGACGTGTTCACCCAGCCCCGCGCGGTGCACTTCGACGACGAGGTCTACCGGATCCTGGCCCGCCTGGGTGTGGGCGAGCAGCTCGCCACGCTGTCCATCCCGGGGGCTGGTCTGCGGCTCCTGTCGCCGACCCACACGACGCTCGCCGAGTTCTGTCGGACCGACCCCCAGACGTCCAACGGCTATCCGCAGGCCAACATGTTCGACCAGCCCGACCTCGAGGCCGTCCTGCGGACCCGGATGCGCGAGCTGCCGCTGGTGACCTTCCGTGGCCACGTCGAGGTCACCACCGTCCGCACGCACGGCCACGAAGCGCCCGAGGTCGAGTACGTCGACCTCGCCACCCGAGAGGTCCGTCGGGTCCGTCCTCGATTCGTCCTCGGGTGCGACGGCGCGAACAGCATGGTGCGGACCGCGATCGGGTCGAGGATGCGGGACCTCGGGTTCAAGGAGCAGCGGTGGCTCGTGGTCGACATCTCGACCCCGCGGGACCTGGGGCACTGGGGTGGCGTGCACCAGGTCTGCGACAGCAGGCGCGCCGCCACCTACATGCGCATCGGAAGGACCCGCCACCGGTGGGAGTTCGCGCTCCGTGAGGGCGAGGCGGCCGTCGATTTCCAGGCCCTCGACGCCCTGGCCCCGCTCCTCGCCCCCTGGGTCACCGACCTCGCCGACCTGGAGGTCGTCCGCCTCGCCGAGTACACGTTCAAGGCGCAGCTGGCCGACCGCTGGCACCGCGACGGGGTCTTCCTCCTCGGCGACGCTGCCCACCTGACCCCACCGTTCATCGGTCAGGGGATGGGGGCGGGCATCCGCGACGCAGCCAACCTCGCCTGGAAGATCGCGGCTGTCGTCCACGGCACGTTGCCGGCCCGGGTGCTCGACAGCTACGAGGCCGAGCGCGTCCCCCACGCCCGGGCCATGGTCCGCCTCGCCTGCCGCATCGGGCGCGCCATGACCGCCGGCGGCCCGGTCGGGAACCGACTGCGCGGCCTCGTCGTTCCCCGTCTCGTGAACGTCCCGGGGATCCGCGGCCGCGTCCTCGACAGCGCCACCCCGGCGCTCGCCAGGTCCGACCTCAACCAACGACGTTGGTGGCGTCCACGCGTCGTCGGTGCGCTCTGTCCGAACCCGGTGCTGGAGACGGGAACGAGGTTGGACGACCTCGTCGGCGGTCGTTTTGCCATGGTGGTGCGAACCGCTCCGGCGGGGGAGCTCGCGCACCGCCTCGAGGCGCTCGACGTCGTCGTGCTGTCCGTCGACGACGTGGCAGAGCTCGACCGGTGGCTCGGGCGTCGTCCCGCGGCGCTGGTGCGGCCCGACCGCACTGTGCTCGCGGTGGGCACCCCGCAGACGCTCCTGCGCTGCGTGGACCTGACCGCGTCAGCGCAGGGCGTACGTCGCCAGCGAGACGCCGACGTAGTGCGCGACGAAGGCCAGGATCGTGAAGGTGTGGAAGACCTCGTGGAAGCCGAACCACTCGGGGTGCGGGTTCGGCTTCTTGAGCCCGTAGGCGACGGCACCGAGGGTGTAGAGCAGCCCGCCGGCCAGGACGAGGCTCAGGGTGGCGATCGCCATCGGCGTGCTCAGGCGTTCGGCGCCGTCGATGAAGTCGGGGATGAAGAAGACGGCGCACCACCCGAGGGCTAGGTAGATCGGCGTGTAGAGCCACCGCGGGGCGCCGGTCCAGAAGACGCGGAAGAGCACCCCGAGCACGGCGCCGGTCCAGATGCCCGTGAGCAGCCAGGTGCGGGCGTCGCCGTGCAGCAGCAGCATCGCGAAGGCGGTGTAGGTGCCGGCGATCAGGATGAAGATGTTGGAGTGGTCCAGGCGGCGCAGCAGGGCCCAGATGGCCGGCTCCCAGGTGCCGAGGTGATAGATCGCCGAGACGCCGAAGGTCAGCAGCGCCGAGGAGACGAAGACCACCGACACCGATCAGGACGCCGGCCTGCCCGGGCAGGCAGGCCGACGCCGAAGGGGCTCCGCACCGACTCGCGCACCCACGGCGTGGCACGGCGGCCAGCGCTGCGTACGCTCGCCCTCCCAGCGGCCCTGCTCCACGCAGGCCACCTCGACCGGCACCTGTTGGTGGATCCCGATCATCACGGGCCTGGTGGCCATCCGGTGCTGCCAGCCGCCCTCGAAGAGCTGACCCTCGAGCACGAGGACGGCCTTGTCTCCGTGGTTGCCCATCACGAGGGTGTCGACCTGCGGGCCGCCGTCGGTCTCGGCCACGTCGAGGGTGCGCGGCGAGACGGTGTGGGTGCTGGGGCCGGTGCGCGGGGCCCACAGCGGGAAGACGGTCATCGATCCGCGGGTGAGGCCGCGACCGACGTGGATGTTTTCGATCATGGTGGTGACTCCTGTCCCGACCCTGGCTGGGCCGACGTGGAGCACTCTGGGAGCCGACGGAAGGGACGTCCGGGGTGAGGCCGTCACGCCCGCTGAGGAGGTCGAAACCCGCCAGGACCACTGCGACCTCCAGCAGAAGGTGACCCCAGTGGGAGGCGCTCAGCATGTGCGTTCGATCGTCGAGCTGGTGTGTCAGTTGCAGTTGCTGTACTTGGCCGTCTCGGTCTCGGCGTGGAGTCGGTCCGGGTGATGTCGAAGAGTTGGACGATGAGAAAGCAGGGATGCCTTCTAGACTCCGGTGAGCCGAGCGTGCGGCCGACTGGCGGCCGACTGGCGGCAAGGGGGGACTGAACCGTGGGCGACCAGAGACCGGCAGTGACGACACCGGCCGGCCAGGAGTTGATGGCTCTCCATGATGCGGGCGAGCACGAGGGTTTCTACGCCCACCTCGAAGAAAACTGGCTCGAGCTCTGGTATGCCTGTGACCCCACCCAGTTGCGGCAACTGATCGAGCAGCACGAGCCCCCCGCCTGCATCGGCGCCGGCGCTGCGCTCGTGGTTGCCCTGACCGGGGCTGCCGTGTCTGCACCCGTCGCGCCCCGGCGCCCCTTGTCGAGTGACGACCCCAGGCGCTTGGTGCAGACCGCAGCGATCGAAGCCGGTGACCTGCGCATGCGGGGTCGGCCCGTCGCCGCCATGGAGCGCATCGACGATGCCGCCCCTGCGATTCGTCGCATCAGTGGCGCCTTCCTCGACACCTCCGACGGCATCGCCGCCATCTACGCCCTGCAGGCTGGCTCCACCGCATTGCTGGCCGGAGACCTGGTCGCGGCCCGCGCCCACTTCCTGCGAGGGGCGAGCCCCGTCCGGCCCGCGCGTTTCCCGTTCGCTGCCCGCGACACCGCCGCCAAGATGGCGTTGACCCACGCCATGGCCGGTGACATGGGTGAAGCCCAGCACTGGGCCACCAGGGCCCACGACCTGGCCCACACCGAGAGTTGGGTCGAGACCCTCATCGACGACACTCTCTGGCTGGTCGACTACTTCATCGCATTGGAGTCGCTGGAGCTCGATCGGGCCGAGAAGATCCGCCAGGAGAAACCCTCGCCCCTGAGCCACCTTGAATGGTGGGCCGTCGCCCTCCACGTCCAGGTCCGCCACCTGGCGATCACGCGACGGGCCTCCAGTGCCGCTGAGATCTGCGACGCGGTGGCGGCGGCCGGTCTGCCCCAGCCCGGCTCCGACGGTTGGCAGGCCGTCGCCCTCACCCAGGCCCGGCTGATGTGCCGTGCCCCCGGCGCGCCTGAGCCGCACGGCGTCGTCGACTCCGACCCCTGGGCCGTCGTGTCCCGTCGCGTCCACCACCTCACCCTTGGCCGCATCGACCAAGTGGTGACGCCCCATGACGCCGAGGACACGAGCGGATCCGACGTGCGTCCCGCCCTGGCGTTGCGTCTGCTCCGCGCGCAGGCCTTGCACGAGAGTGGCCAGTCAGACGAGGCCCGCGCCCTCCTGCGAGACACGTTGACCACCGTTTTCCAACGAGGTGTCCTGTCGATGCTCGCGTACCTCACGCCGTCAGGCCTGGAGCTGATCGCCGACACCACCGAGGGAGCCACGGCCGCCGCACTCGTGCGCAAGCACGACGTGCCGCTTCTCGAGTGCGTCACGCTGACCAGCGCTCCCCTGACTCCCGCCGAGGTCGACGTGCTGCGACTCCTGGCTCTTCGACGGACGCGCCAGGAGATTGCCGACGAACTCTTCTTGTCGGTCCACACCGTCAAGTCGCACCTGGCGTCGGCCTACCGCAAGTTGGGCGTACGCACTCGCGACGAAGCCGTCGCAAAGGTGCAGCAGCTCGCGCTCTGAGGTGCCCGAAGGTTCTGGAACGCGTGCGTCGACTCAGACGCAGGAGTTCGCGCTGAAGTCGAAGTTGGTGAAGTAGATGGCTTGGCTGCCATTCGAACTCAACCGCCGGGTCTCGGTGTTGTAGAAGGTCACCGACAGGGCCTGGATCGGACCGGCGTAGGTCAGGCGGACGTTGCCCCGATTGTCCGTCCCGTTGTCCAGTCCCGTGGACGAACTCGTGGTCACGTTCGGCGTCCACGGGGACGCCTGCGTGCCCTGACCCGTCACCCGGCTACCGAGGGAGAAGGAGGTGGGTGCCTGAGAGACGTAGACCGCGTCCCGGTACTGACCATTTGTCGAGGTGGCGGGCTGATGGGCGTCGATGTCGGTGATGGTGAAGGACAGGTTCGTCACCGGACGCCCGAAGTCGAAGGTGATCGTCTGGCGGTCGTTGTGGACGGTCGAAGCGGTCCGCGACGCCGTGGATCCCATCTGCTGCCACATCTCCAGGCCGCGGGCCCCCGTGCCGCCAACCGCCCCTGGCGTCACGATCATGTTGCCCTCGGTGGTGAGGTTGCCGGAGCGTTGCATGCTCCCGTGGAAGGTGTTGGTGAAGGTGATCGACAACGGGTCGAAGACCTGCCCAGCCACCGGCGCGCTCACGGGCATCGCCACGATCTGTCCCACGCCGTTGCCAGGGGTGGCCGGACCCGTCAGGCCGTAGGTCCAGGCGCCCTGTTCACCCCAGTTGAGCTGATAGCTCGTCGTCAGGCAGCCGCTCGAGGCGTATGCCGGAGCAGCGCTCGCGAGCGCAACCACCGGCACCGACCAGGCCGAGGCGGCCAGCAGGGTGCGTCGAGTGGGCGACGGCATCGTCGAGGCGGAAGACGTGCTGGGTGTGGACTTCACGGCAAAGGAACCTTCTGGCGAGGGGGCAACCGGTCAGGGCAGCGCGCCCAGACCGGGCGCATCGCCATGCTCGGTCGACCCCGTCGCGTTGTGGGTCTGTCGGCCGACACCTCATCCCCTGTTTCATCCTCGGACCACCACTCGATATGGCGCACTGCACATCCGGCAGCGGGAGTCGGGCCTGTGCGTGTTGCTCGCGAAGGCGCAGTCGTGCAGAGACCTCGCCTTCAGTGCGCCAACGCCCGGCGCGCCGTCACTGCCCTCAGCGCAGGGCGTACGTCGCGAGCGAGACACCGACGTAGTGCGCGACGAAGGCCAGGATCGTGAAGGTGTGGAAGACCTCGTGGAAGCCGAACCACTCGGGGTGCGGGTTCGGCTTCTTGAGCCCGTAGGCGACGGCACCGAGGGTGTAGAGCAGCCCGCCGGCCAGGACCAGGGCCAGGGTGGTGATCGCCATCGGCGTGGTCAGGCGTTCGGCGCCGTCGATGAAGTCGGGGATGAAGAAGACGGCAGCCCACCCGAGGGCTAGGTAGATCGGCGTGTAGAGCCACCGCGGGGCGCCGGTCCAGAAGACGCGGAAGAGCACGCCGAGCACGGCGCCGGTCCAGATGCCCGTGAGCAGCCAGGCGCGGGCGTCGCCGTGCAGCAGCAGCATCGCGAAGGCGGTGTAGGTGCCGGCGATCAGGATGAAGATGTTGGAGTGGTCCAGGCGGCGCAGCAGGGCCCAGATGGCCGGCTCCCACGTGCCGAGGTGATAGATCGCCGAGACGCCGAAGGTCAGCAGCGCCGAGGCGATGAAGACCGCCGACCCGACCTTCGTGCCGGCCGAGGGGGACAGCACGATCAGCACGATGCCGGCGGCCACCACCAGCGGGACCGAGCCTGCGTGGAGCCACCCCCGCAGGCGTGGCTTGAGCTCAGCCATCTTGTCGGCCATCACCAGCAGGGCCGCGTCATGATCGAGGAACCGGGTCACGAGGTCATCATCTGCCCGTCGGCGCCGTCGACGAACCACCGGTCTGTATGTGGAACGGGCACCACCCCACGGCCCCGCGACTGCTACCCGACCGCCTCAACCACCCGCAGGCAGCTGGGGTCGGAGGCCAGCACGTCGCCGGTCACGGCGTAGGCGTGCGACCGGGAGCCGCCGCACACCTCGGCGAACTCGCACGTGCCGCAGGCACCGTGGAAGCCGGCGGGCTCGCGCAGCGAGCGCAGCACCGGGCTGGTGGCATAGATCTCCCGGAAGCTCTGCTCGGTCACGTTGCCGCACCTCATCGGCAGGAAGCCCGACGGGTAGACGTCGCCGAGGTGGTCGATGAAGGCGAACCCGCGACCGGAGTTGACGTCGATCGGGGGCCGCGGCCGCCGTTCCTGACCAGCCCGACCGGCCCGTACGCCCGCAGTCGCGGCGGTCAGCTCGGCGTGCAGGTCGCCGAGCACGGGGCGGATGCCGCGGGCCCGCTCGATCGCGATCCGGCGGTAGTGCGGCGCCTCGGTCGCCTTGACGGCCACCAGGTCGGAGACGTCGTGCATCCAGTGCAGGACGTCCTCGGTCTCCCGGGCGTCCAGCGCCTGCAGCGCGCTCCCGCGCCCGGTCGGCACGAGGAAGAAGACGCTCCACAGCGAGGCCTCGAGGTCGAGGACGGTCTGCAGGACCTCGGGCAGCTCGAGCACGGTGGCGCGCGTCACCGTCGTGTTGACCTGCAGCCGGAAGCCCGCCTCGCGCACCCATCGCGCCGCGGTGAGGGTCTCGTCGTAGACCCCGGGCACGCCGCGGAAGGTGTCGTGGGTGGCGGCGTTGGCGCCGTCGAGCGAGAGCGACACCGCCTTCGCGCCGGCCTCACGCAGCTCGCCGAGCACGTCGGGCGTGAGCCGCGGCGTGACCGACGGCGACAGCGCGACGTGCAGCCCCAGCGACGTGCCGTGGCGCACCAGCTCGGGCAGGTCGGGCCGCTCGAAGGGGTCACCGCCGGTGAGCACGACGATCGGGTAGGGCGCGCCGTAGCCGGCGATGTCGTCGAGCAGCGCCTTGCCCGCCTCGGTGGAGAGCTGCCGCGGGTGGGCGCGGGTCTGGGCGTCGGCACGGCAGTGGCGACACACCAGCGCGCACGCCCGGGTGACCTCCCAGATGGCGATCATGGGGCGCTCGCCCACGTCGTGGCGCAGCTGCCGGACGGCCGTTCGCTGGCTCATGGATTCTCCTGACTGATCTGGTCGGCTGCGGTCGCGCCCGAGCGCACGCACGCGGCCAGGCCGAGGCCGTCGTAGGCCGCGCCGGCCAGCGCGATGCCCGGCGGGAGAGCCGCCCGTGCCGCGGCGATCCGTTGCGCGTGGCCCACGGTGAGCTGCGGCAGGGCGCCCGGCCAGCGGCGTACGACCGTCCGCGTGGGCGCAATGTCGAGCCCGGTCAGCTCGCGCAGGTCGCGCATCAGCGCCGCGACCAGCTGGTCGTCGTCGAGTCCGGCGATCCGGTCGTCGCCGACCCGTCCGGCCGACAGGCGCAGCCACTGCTCGCGGTCGTCGGCCAGGTGCGGCCACTTCGCGCTCGAGAAGGTGGCGGCCTTGAGCAGCCGCCCAGACCCGGAGCCCACCATCAGCCCGGTGCCGTGCAGGTGGCGGCGGGCGGCACCGGCCGGCACGGCGACCAGCACGGTGACGACGTCGGCCGTCTCCACCGCGGTGAGCGGTCCGTACGCTCCGGGCGCGACCCCGCCGAGCAGCGTCGCGGCCGCGTCGGCGGGCACCGCCACGACCACGGCGTCGGCGGCGAGCGTGCCGGGTCCGTCGGTGTGCAGGAGGTGGCCCCCGCCTGCCGTCGGCTCGATGCCGGTCACCCGGCAGCCGGTGCGCACTTCCAGCCCCGGGGTCGCGAGCAGGGCGTCGGCCACCGCCCCCAGGCCCTGCCGCCAGGTGGCGAACTGCACCGCCGCGCCCTTCGCACGCTTGCGCAGCAGGGACCTCCCGCTGCTCGCACTCGGCACCAGCATCGGCGCACACGCGCGCAGGCTGAGCCGGCTGACGTCACCGGCGTGCAGGGTGCCCAGCAGCGGGTCGACGAAGGTGTCGCTGATGGCGCGACCGAAGCGGCTCGTCACGAAGTCGCCGACCGAGACGTCCGCGTCCGGGGAGAGTGGAGTCGTGCGACGCGACGCGACCGGCTCCAGACCGGCCCGCACCAGCTGGGGCAGCGTGAGGGTGCGGCTGGTCAGCACGGGCGCCAGGCGCGAGGGTCCGGCCGGTCCGACCCCGGCCGGCAGCGGCCGCAGACCGCGACGGGTCGCCAGCCGGCTGCTGCCCGGCGTGGCCGTCACCACCGAGTCGGTGAGGCCCAGCTCGTCGACGAGCGCCGCCACGCCGGGCGCGGAGAGGTGGAGGGACTCGGCGCCGAGGTCGAGCCAGACCCCCTCTGCGACCTCACGGCTCTCGATCTGGCCGCCCACCCGCGCCGAGGCCTCGAGGAGGGTCACGCCGAAGCCTCGCTGACGCAGGCGCCGGGCAGCCACGAGCCCCGAGATGCCGGCGCCAACCACCACGGTCGATCTCTGGGTCGCCATGGCGCGATCGTATGAACGATTTGCCAAGGCTGACACCGTGAAAAATCCAGGTGTGAGGCGGATCGCAGCTCCCGTGCCGACCCCCCTCAGCGGGGATAGCCACCCTCCGGCGCCACCATCTCCGCCCGCACCCCCAACAACCGGATCGGACGGTCGTCCTCCAGCTTCGCGAGCAGGCCCAGAGCAGTCGCGGCGATGACCTCCACCTCCCACGTGGGCTCGGCCAGCTTGCGCGAGCGGTTGACGGTGAAGAACGGCGCGAACCGCACCTTCAGGTGCACCCGCTGGCAGGGCCGACCCTCGGCGCGGATGTCGGCGACCACCTGCTCGGCGAGGGCCTGCACGGCCGCCTCGACCTGGGCGTACGTCGTGAGGTCCTGCTGGTAGGTCGTCTCGCGGCCGTGGGCCCGCGGCACCCACGGGGTGTCGTCCACGACCGCGCTGCCGCCGCCGCGCCCCAGCTCGCCCAGCCACGGGCCGGTGCGCGGTCCGAACTCTGCTGCCAGCAGCGCCTCGTCGGCCTCGGCCAGGTCGGTGACCGTGCGGATGTCGAGCCCCTCGAGCCGCTGGGAGATCCGGCTGCCGACGCCCCACAGGTCGCGCACCGGACGCGACCCCATGACCTCGGGCCAGGTGGCGGCGGTCAGCCGGAAGAGGCCGCGCGGCTTGCCGAACTCGGTCGCCGTCTTCGCCCGCACCCGGGTGTCGCCGATGCCGACCGTGCAGTGCAGTCCGGTCGCCGCCAGCACGTCGGCCTGGATCTGCCGCGCCACCGCCTCCGGGTCACCGGTCTCGACGCCGACGAACGCCTCGTCCCAGCCGAGCACCTCCACCACCACCCCGGGCACCGAGCGCAACGTCTCCATCACGACCGCCGACACCGCGTCGTACGCCTCCTTGTCGACCGGCAGCACCACGGCGTCGGGGCAGCGCTTCGCGGCCGTACGCAACGGCATGCCCGAGCGCACCCCGAAGGCCCGCGCCTCGTAGGAGGCCGTCGAGACGACGCCGCGCTCGGTCGGGTCGCCGCGCCCGCCCACGACCAGCGGGATCCCCGCCAGCTCGGGGCGCCGCAGCACCTCCACCGCCGCGATGAACTGGTCCATGTCGACGTGCAGCACCCACCACGGCGTCACGCCTGCCTCTGCGTCGGGGGCTCCGGTCAGCGCGGGATCTCCGACGAGCTGTAGAGCAGGTAGCCGTTGAACTGCCCGGCTCCGATCGCCCTCGCGGGAGCGTTGTATTCACCCGAGTTCATCTCCTGGGGCAGCAGGCCCTCGTCAGCCCCCGGTCCGGTGATCGGTCGCAGGCCCACCTGGCCCCGGTTGTTGTCGCCCCATGAGTAGACGTATCCCTCCTCGTCGAGCAGGTAGGAGGTGTGTCCCTTGCCGACCAGGTCGAGCACCGAGGAGAAGAGACCGTCGGGCCCGGGCACCGCGTCGGGTGTGGTCGGGCTGCCGCCGGTGTCGCGACCGGAGTCGTGGTGGCGTCCGGAGCCGAAGCCGTGGAGCGTCCCGGTGACGAAGAAGCCGGCCGACTGGCTGGCGCCGATCTTGGTCACGCCGGTGGCGATGCCTGCGGGCGTGTTGGTCGAGGGCGCCACGTTGGGGATCTCCCCCTGGTTGCTGCCACCCCAGCCATACATCGTGCCGTCCTCGCCGAGGGCGTAGGCGGTGACCTGGCCGGCGTCGATCTCCACGATGTCGTCGAGACCCGCCACCTTGACCGGGCGCGGCGTCTCGGCGCCGGTCGTGCCGTTGCCGCGCTGACCGACGCCACCGGCACCCCAGGCGTAGACCTCGCCCTCGTCGGTCAGGGCGTAGGCGGAGCGCCCGCCCGCCGCGATCTGGACGATCGTGGGGGGCAGGGAGACCGGCACCGGCTTCGTGGCGACCGTGCCGAAGCCGGACCGCCGGTTGCCGAGCTCGCCGTAGCGGCCCGAGCCCCATGCCCAGACCCTGCCGTCGGCCGTCAGGGCGTAGGCCGTCTCCGTGCCGGCGGCCAGGGCCGTCACGCCGCTGACCTCGTGGACCCGGACGGGGTAGTGCCGGTTCTTCGTGTGGCCGACACCGAGTTGGTAGGAGGAGTTGAGGCCCCACGCCCAGACGCTGCCGTCGTTGCAGAGGGCGTAGGTGGAGGAGCGCGCCCCGGTGATTGCGGTGAGGCCGCTGATCCACCGGTTCGTGGTGGGGCTGGTCGTCCAGGCGGGGCTCGTGGTGCCGAGTTGGCCGTGGGTGTTGTCGCCCCACGCCTTCAGCGAGTAGCCCTGGCCGGTGCAGAACCGCGGGTTGGCGTAGGTGACCTTGACCTCACGGAACTTCCTCGAGCGCGGGATGCGCACCTTCGCGACGTTGACGGTGGGCACCACGCGCTGCTCGTACTTGCGGAACGTGTTGGCCTTGATCCGGTAGACGCCCGGCTTGACCTTCGGCCACCAACGGGTCGCCTTGATCACCTTGCGAAACTTCTTGCCGTTCTGCCGGGGGCCGGTGACGGTGACCCGCACCTGCTTGCGCATGGCCTTGGGCTTCAGGACCCGCACGCGCAGGCCCTTCCTCGCCGCGGCCCGGGCCGAGGGCGAGGCCTCGGCCACCGCGACCTCGGCGGCACCCGCCGGAGCCGGCGCGGCCGAGGAGGCGGTCGCGAGGCCGGAGAGGCCGAAGCCTGACAGGCCGAGTGCGCCCGCGGTGAGCAGTGTGGTCAGCAGTGCGGCAGGCCGCCGTGACTCCAACATCGTCGAACCCCCAGTGACGTCGGCGTCACCATGGCGCCGGACCCACCCAGCATCCTCCCCGGGTGGGTGGCGGTCAATGACCCGCCGCGAAGTTGTGCACGAGGTCGCTCAGAGCTTCCGCTTCAACCCCGCGTGGGTCTCCTCGTAGCCGAGTCGCAGGTAGAAGGCGCGCGCCCGGTCGCGGGCCAGGTCGGTGGTGAGCTGCGCCAGCGTCGCGCCGCGCGCGGCCCCGTGACCGTGCGCCCACCCGAGCATCGCCGCGCCCAGACCACGCCCCCGCAGCGCCGACGCGACGCGTACGCCCTCGACCTGCATCCGGGTGGCCCCGCCACGCGAGAGCCCGGGCAGGATCGTCAGCTGCATCGTGCCGACGATGCGGTCCTCGGCGTCGACGACAGCGGCGAGGTAGTGGGAGGTGTCCCGCGCGACCGCGTCGAAGGCCGTCTCGTAGCGCACCAGCTCTGCGCCCTCGCGGGTGGCGCCGATCGGGTCGTCGGCGAGCAGCGCGACCAGGGCCGGTACGTCCTCGCGTTGCGCGCGGCGTACGCGGAAGACCTCGTCGGCGACCCGCAGCCGTCCGCCGGCGGAGACCTGGGCGTGGGCGCAGACGTGGGCGACCAGCGCGTCCAGCCAGCCGCCGACATTGCGGCGCGCCAGCTCGGTGTCGGGGTAGCGGCAGCGCAGGTGCAGCCCGGTCTCGTCGAGCACGAACCAGAGCATCACCCCGTCGGTGAGCACCTCCGCGCCGACGTACTGCGCCTCCAGGCCTGCCGCATCGACCCGCACCGGCAGGCGCCGCAGGTCGAGCCACGAGATGGCGAACATGCCCGGCGCGTCGGGCATCCCGCCCCACGGCGCGAGCACGTCTGCCAGCGGCCACGACCCCAGCTCGACGGCTTCCTTCACCGCAGCCGAGCTGGCCCGCGGCTCGGGGTCGTCACAGACCAGCACCGAGTTGGTGATGAACCACCCGACCGAGTCGTGCCAGGTCGGCTCGTAGCGGCTGTGCACCGGGAAGAGCGCCCGCAGCGGCTGCCCAGCCAGGGTGCGGGTCACCTCCGTCATCGACGAGACCACCAGCGCCAGCGTCGAGACGCCCCGCTCCCGGGCCTCGGCCGAGAAGGCAGCCAGGTCGTCGACGTCGAGCACGTCGCGCACCTCGACCCGCTCGCGCTGCAGCGTCGTCACCTCGCCCAACGGCATCGGGAAGCGCGGCATCACGCCGCCGCCGTCGGTGATGACCTGCGCCCACCGCTCCCGTACGTCCGCAGGTGCCGCCTCCCGCTGCTCCAGCGCCGCGGTGTGCTCGGCGAACGCCGGTGCGGGCGCGAAGTGGGGCGTCTCGCCGCGGCGTACGGCAGCGAGCGCGGAGAGCAGGTCGCGGGCGATCACCAGCATCGACCACATGTCGGTGTGGGCGTGGTCAGCGCCCACGACGACGGTCGGGCCGTCCGCGGTGGTGAGCAGGCAGAGCCGGTGGGAGGGAGTGGCGTAGGGCGCGCAGGCGTCGTCGAGCACGTCGCGCAACGCCGCATTGACCGCCTGCCCGGGCCAGATCGGGTGCTCGGTCCACCCACCCGGGCCGACCTCGACCTCGTGCAGCCGAGGCCCGTCGGAGCCGGGGGTGAAGACGGTGCGCAGGGTGCCGTGGCGCTGCACCACGGCCAGCCACGCGGTCGCCAGGTCGTCGGGCTCGACGGCGTGGGGCAGCCGGAAGGAGAGCGCCATCCACGACCCGGCGCGGTCGCCGGCGCCGACGTGACGGGCCTGGTCGAAGGAGACGGGCAGCTCGCCTCCGGGCGGGCCGACGGTGACGTCGTAGCCGAGGAGCCGACCGAACGGCAGGCGGAGATGCGCAACGTTGGTCAGCCGCATGGCGTTAGCGTAGGCGCCCCCACCCCGCAGGCAGGAGGCAATCGCGTGCCGACCTTTTCCGTGCCCGGGGCCGTGCTCGACGTCGAGCTCAGCGACGAGGGCGGCCACCCCGTCGTGCAGCTGCACGGGCTCACCTCGAGCCGGCGGCGCGACCGGCTGCTCGACCTCGACCTCGGCCGGGGTCTGAGCGGCACCCGGCTGCTGCGCTACGACGCCCGCGGTCACGGCCGCTCCACCGGGCGCGCGGTCGCCGAGGACTACCGCTGGCACGCGATCGCCGACGACCTGCTCGCGCTGCTCGACGCCTGGTTGCCCGGCGAGGCGGTGCACGGCGTCGGGCCCTCCATGGGGTGCGCCACGCTGCTGCACGCGGCCGTGAAGGACCCCGAGCGGTTCACCAGCCTGACGCTGCTGGTGCCGCCGACCGCCTGGGAGACCCGGCAGGCCAAGGCGGCGGACTACCTGCGCGCCGCCGACATCGTGGAGCGGATCGGCATGGACGCCTTCGTGCAGGCGAGCCGCATGGTGCCGCGCCCGCCCGCCACCGCCGGCACCCCGGAGACCGTGCCCGACGTCTCCGAGGAGCTGCTGCCCTCACTCATGCGGGGCGCCGCGCTGAGCGACCTGCCCCCGCGCGAGGCCATCGCCGGCATCGACGTGCCGGTCACGATCCTGGCGTGGATCGACGACCCGACCCACCCGGTCTCCACCGCCGAGGCCCTCGCTCACCTGCTGCCGAACGCTCGCCTCGAGGTCGCGCGTACGCCCCACGACGTCGCGCGGTGGCCCGAGGTGCTCTGCGAGGACGTCGCCCGTCACGGGTGAGGGCCGGGGTCAGCCGTGACCGCGCTCGACCAACCCCAGTCGCGCCGCGGTCTCCTCGCGCATCTCGACCTTGCGGATCTTGCCCGTGACCGTCATCGGGAACTCCTCGACGACGAGCACGTAGCGCGGGATCTTGTAGTGCGCGAGCTTGCCGGAGGCGAAGGTGCGTACCGCCTCGGCGTCAAGGGGCTGGGCGCCTGCACGCATCCGGATCCAGGCGCAGAGCTCCTCGCCGTACTTCTCGTCGGGCACCCCGATCACCTGCACGTCCTCCACGTCGGGGTGCGCGAGCAGGAACTCCTCGATCTCGCGCGGATAGATGTTCTCGCCGCCGCGGATCACCATGTCCTTGATGCGGCCCACGATCGTGCAGTAACCGTCCTCGCGCATGACCGCCAGGTCGCCGGTGTGCATCCAGCCGTCCGCGTCGATGGCCTCCGCGGTCTTCTCCGGGTCGTCCCAGTAGCCCAGCATCACCGAGTAGCCGCGGGTGCAGAACTCGCCCGCCTCCCCGCGCGGCAGCGTCTCACCGGTCAGCGGGTCGACCACCTTGATCTCGACGTGCGGTGCGGCGCGGCCGATGGTGGCCGTACGCCGCTCCACGTCGTCGTCGACCCGCGTCTGGCAGCTGACGGGCGACGTCTCGGTCATGCCGTAGGCGATCGAGACCTCCGCCATGTGCATGTCGTCGATGCAGCGCCGCATCACCTCGACCGGGCAGACCGACCCCGCCATGATCCCGGTGCGCAGCGAGGAGAGGTCGAAGGAGTCGAAGTCGGGATGGTTCTGCATCGCGATGAACATCGTCGGCACGCCGTAGAGCCCCGTGCAGCGCTCGTCGTGCACGGTCTGCAGGGTGACGCCGGGGTCGAAGCCGGGCGCCGGGATCACCATCGTGGTGCCGTGGGTGATGCACCCCAGGTTGGCCATCACCATGCCGAAGCAGTGGTAGAAGGGCACCGGGATGCAGAGCCGGTCGCTCTCGGTCAGCCCGATCATCTCGGTCACGAAGTGGCCGTTGTTGAGGATGTTGCGGTGGCTCAGGGTCGCGCCCTTGGGGAATCCGGTGGTGCCCGAGGTGTACTGGATGTTGATCGGGTCGGTCGGGCTCAGCGAGGCCGTACGCTCGGCCAGCGCCGCCGCGTCGACGTCGCCCGCGCGGGCCAGCAGGGCGTCCCACGAGGGCGTACCGATGTGCACGACCTCGCCCACCTGCGGCGAGTCGGGCAGCACCTCGCGGACCATCGCCACGTAGTCGCTCGACTTGAAGTCGGTGGCCGCGATGACCATGCGCGCCCCTGACTGGTTGAGGGCGTAGGAGAGCTCGTGGGTGCGATAGGCGGGGTTGACGTTGACGAGCACGATCCCGGCTTTGGCGGTGGCCACCTGCACGAGCGTCCACTCCGCACAGTTGGGCGCCCAGATCGCCACCCGGTCGCCAGCGGCCAGGCCGGCGCCGATGAGGGCACGCGCCAAGGCGTCGACGTCCCGCTGCATCTCGGCCCAGGTCCACCGGCGACCCGAGGCGACCTCGACCAGCGCCTCCCGCTCGGGGTGGCGCGCGACCGTCGCGTCGAACGCCTCGCCGATGGTGACGGCGAGCAGGGGAACGGTCGTCTCGCCAGCCGCGTACGACAGTGCGGGCGATGCGGTGGACGTGGACGGCAACGGGACCTCCCGAGGGAAGAGTGACCTGGATCACTCACTCTGGCTGAGGCGTCGGCGGCTGCCA
This sequence comes from Nocardioides malaquae, assembly GCF_015070385.1. Taxonomy (GTDB): domain Bacteria; phylum Actinomycetota; class Actinomycetes; order Propionibacteriales; family Nocardioidaceae; genus Nocardioides; species Nocardioides malaquae. The sequence goes on from NZ_JADCSA010000006.1 coordinate 47,601, forward strand.
AGGGCCCAGAGTGTCCTCGTCCACGAATGGCGGCGTCCGTGCGGTGAACGGTCGTTAACCAACTGGTCCACGGCGGCGGGGTGTGTTCCCAAGCCGGTCCGGAGCCGCCACACTGGCCCGGTCACACCACCGGCCTGGTCGGCCGGTGCCATCTCATCCCAGGGGGAAACCATGACTGCACCCACCACGGTGCGACGGGCGGCCGCGGCCGCGATCGCCGGGGCGTTCTCGCTCGGCGGCCTCGTCGCCGTCACCACCGCGCCCGCGCAGGCGTTCGACCCGTCGTGCGAACCGGCGGAGCCCGTGCTCACCTCACTCAACGTGAGCCCCACGAAGGTCAACGTGAAGACCGGCGAGCGCACCGTCATCGTCTCCGGCACCACGTCGGGACCCAAGCTCGACTACGTCTTCGTCAACGGCGACCCGGTCGGCAAGGGCCAGGACCGGTTCGGCTACCAGTCGAAGCCCAAGGCCGGCACCTTCAAGGTCAAGGTCTCGGTGCCCAAGGGTGCGGGCAACGGCCGCCACGACCTGTCGGTCGACCTCTCCAGCGGCGACTCCTACCAGGGCTACGAGACCTCGGACCTGGCCGACATGGGCATGCCGTCGTTCTTCAACGTCATCTCCAAGCCCGACCTCAAGGCGCCGACGCTGAAGAAGATCACCTTCAGCACCAAGAAGGTCAACACCACCAAGAAGGTCGCCAAGGTGAAGGTGACCGCCACCTTCGCCGAGAAGGGTGGCTCCGGCATGGGCTACGGCACCGTGATGATCGGCACCGCCAAGAAGACGATCGCCGCTGCCTCCCTGACCCCGAAGAAGGGCAAGCTGGTTGGCACCGCCACGATCCCCAAGTGGGTGGGCAAGGGCAAGGCCACCGTGGTCAACGCCTCCGTCGGTGACAAGGCCGGCAACTTCACCTCCTACCCGGAGGACAAGTCGCTGACCGGCAAGCTGAAGCCGCGTCTGGCCGTCACGTCGAAGACCGACCGCACCGCTCCCACCGTGGGCGCCGTGACCGTGACGCCCACCACCGGCCGCGTGGGCGACAACCGCTGGCAGGTCTCCTACTCCGTCAAGGCCACCGACAAGCAGTCGGGCGTCGGCTACGTGCTCGCCTCCCTGCGCCAGCAGGACAGCGAGTACAGCTACCCCGTCGCCCTGGGTGGCCTGAAGAACAAGAAGGGCACCTGGGTCGGCAAGGGCACCGTCGACTGCTGGCTGGCGCCCGGCACGTACGACGTCGTCATCGAGCCGACGGACAACCAGCAGAACACCACCTCCGTCACCCGCGGCACGGTGACCCTCACCAACTGATCCCTTCGCGGATCGAACCGGTCAGGCAGGCGCCCGTCCCCACCAGGGGGCGGGCGCCTGTGGCGTCTGGTTCGTCGGGCGGAGGGGGTCGATCCGTGAGAACGGGTTGCCGGTGGGGCGGCCGCTGGTTCACTGGCGCCATGACATCGCTCTTCGATTTCTCCGCCAACGCCATCAACGGCACGCCGACGGAGCTCAAGACCTTCGACGGCCAGGTGGTCCTGGTGGTCAACACCGCCTCGCACTGCGGCTTCACCCCGCAGTTCACCGGCCTGCAGAAGCTCTACGACACCTACGCCGACCGCGGCTTCAGCGTGCTCGGCTTCCCGTGCGACCAGTTCAAGCACCAGGAGCCCGGCGACGACGCGGAGATCCTCGACTTCTGCACCGGCCAGTTCGGGGTGTCGTTCCCGATGTTCTCCAAGATCGAGGTCAACGGCCCCGGCGCCCACCCGGTCTACCGGTGGCTGCGCGAGCAGAAGTCCGGCGTGCTGGGCGACCGGGTGAAGTGGAACTTCACCAAGTTCCTCGTCGGGCGCGACGGCCAGGTGCTCAAGCGCTACGCCCCGACGACGAAGCCGGAGCAGATCGCTGCCGACATCGAGGCCGCGCTCGACGCCTGACGAGAGTGGTGTCAGGCGAGGTCGAACTCAGCGCGATCACCCTCGGCCACCAGGTCGAGGTAGTCGGAGTTCTTGGCGATGAAGCGCGCGTAGAGCGGGCAGTAGGGCCGCACGGCGAGACCCTGCGCGCGCGCCTCGTCCAGCGAGGCGGCGGCCAGCGTCTTCGCCAGCCCCCGCCCACCGAACTGCTCGAACACCTCGGTGTGGGTGAAGTCGATGCGGCCCTCGCTGCGCCGGTAGTCGGCGAACCCGGCGAGGGTCTCGCCCACGAGCACCTCGAAGCGGTTCTGCTCCGGGTTGTCGCGCACCGTGGGGGAGTCGGAGGAGATGGCGGTCCGGTCATTCATCTGATCGGTCATCCCTCCACCGTACGGGCCGGCTTGCGGGGCCACCAGAACCTGTCGCCCAGGGTGATGGCGAGCGCGGGCACCAGCACGGTGCGGACCAGCAGCGTGTCGAGCAGGACACCGATGAAGATGATGATGCCGAGCTGGGCCAGCAGCACCAGCGGCAGCACGCCCAGCACCGCGAAGACGGCAGCCAGCAGGATGCCGGCGCTGGTGATGACGCCACCGGTGGCGGTCAGGGCCCGCAGCACGCCGCGTCGGTTGCCGTGGGTCAGCGCCTCCTCCCGGGCCCGGGTGACCAGGAAGATGTTGTAGTCGATGCCCAGCGCCACCAGGAAGAGGAAGGCGAAGAGCGGGACCGTCTGGTCGAGCGCCGGGAAGTCGAAGATGCCCCGGAAGACCCACCACGACAGACCCATCGCCGCGGCGTAGGTCGCGATCACGGTGCCGACCAGCAGCAGGGGCGCCACGATCGAGCGCAGCAGCAGCATGAGGGCCACGAGCACGAGCAGGGCGATCATCGGCAGGATGAGCAGCCGCTCGCCGTAGGTCGCCTCGTCGACGTCGACCTTCTCGGCGTCCGAGCCACCGACGTACGTCTCGTCGTAGCCCTCGAGCGCCTCCCGCAGCGCCACGATGGTCTCCCCGGCCCCGTCGGAGCTCGGCGGGGCCTCCAACGTCGCCTGCACCACGGTGATGCCGTTGTTCTCGGCGGTGATGCGGGCCGAGGTGACGCCCTCGACGTCCTCCACCGTGGCGAGCACCTCGCGCGCGTCGTCGCGGGTGACGACCTCGGTGGGGGAGGCGGTGCCGGCCGGGAACGACTCACCGAGACGCTCGGCGGCGGTCACCGCCTGGGGCACCTGGGTGAACTGCTCCTCCGAGCTGAGCCCGGTCTTGACCTGGGTGAAGCCGACGGCCATCAGGGCGATGAGAGCGAGGGTGACCGCCACGAACGTGCCGGGGCGACGGTTGACCTGGGTGCCGACGCGGTGCCAGAAGCCGTTGCTGTCGACCAGCTGCGGCTCGCCGACCTTGGGCACCTTGGGCCAGAAGATCCAACGGCCGAAGAGCACCAGCGCGGCCGGGAGGACGATGAGCGCGAAGGCGGCGGCGATCACGATGCCGATGCCGCAGGCCAGACCCAGGCCACGGGTGGTGGGTGTGGCCGAGAGCAGTAGGGTGAGCACACCCAGCACGACGGTGGTGGCGCTGAAGAGCACCGACTCGGCGGTGCGGGTCAGGGCCCGGGCCATCGCGACGTGGCGGGCCTCCTCGATCTTCAGCTCGTCGCGGTAGCGAGAGATGAGCAGCAGGGCGTAGTTGGTGCCGGCTCCGAAGACGAGCACCGAGAGGATGCCGACCGTCGAGGCGTCCCAGGCCACGGCGTCGACGTGCTGCATCACCTGGGTGGCGGTGATCGCGGCCAGGCGGTCGGCGACCGCGACGACGGTCAGCGGCACGACCCACAGGATCGGGCTGCGGTAGGTCACGATGAGGAGCACGGCCACGATCGAGGCGGTGGCGATGAGCAGGGTGACGTCGGCCCCGGCGAAGACCTCGCCGAAGTCGGCGCGCAGCCCCGCGGGGCCGGTGACCTCCGCGGTGACGCCGTCGGGGGAGCTGCCCTCCACCTCGTCGCGCAGGTCCTTGACCTGGTCCCTGACCCCGGCGGAGTCGCCGTCCTCCACCGGACGCACCGTGTAGGCGGCGGTGTTGTCGTCGGCGACGAGGAGGGGTGCCTGACCGACGTACTCCCGGAGCTCACCGACCTGGGCCTGGGTGAACTCACCCTCGTCGGCCGTCCAGAGCACGATCGCCACCAGGTCCTCGCCCTCGGTGGCCTCCTCCTGCATCTTGGTCGCCTCGGTGATGTCGAAGCCGGCCGGCAGCGAGTCGACCGTCTGCTCCTCGCGCTCCGCCTCGCCGAGGCTGAACATGAAGCCGGCCAGCAGCAGCGGCAGCAGGGCCACGACCCACGCGCTGCGGCGCCCGGCGATGAAGCGGGTCAGCCGGTTGGTGCCGGCGTGGGGGTCCTGCGTCCGTTCGGAGGCGGAGGTGGGCATGTCGTGCTCCTCGTGCGGGCCGGTGTTCGGAGGTGGTAAGCGAGTGGTGGAGCGGGAGTACAGTGGTTGATGTCAAACTTCGTTAATCATCAACGAACTTAGCAACACGTCCAACTGTGCGGAATGTTCCCGCACCGGCCCACGAATATCCCCACACGTCCGAGGAGGAGGATGAGCGTGCCTCGCCCCGAGACGAGTGCGTCGCTGGAGGCCATCCGCGATCTCACCCGGGTCAGCTCGCGCCTCCACCACGCCGTCTCCCGGCGCAGCGGGTTGAGCCCCACCGAGCTCAGCGCCCTCGACCTGCTCACCCGAGAGGTGATGGGGCCCGCCGACATCGCCCGCGCCCTCGACGTCACCACCGCCGCAGCCACCGGCATCGTCGACCGCCTCGAGGCCCGCGGCCACGTCGAGCGCCGCCCCCACCCCGGCGACCGCCGGCGTACGGGGGTGCACATCACCGACTCCGGCCGTGCGGACGCCCGCGGCCACCTGCAGCAGATGATCCTGGGGCTGCTCGCCAACGACGCCGCCTTCACCGACGAGGAGCGCGAGGTCGTACGCCGCTACCTTGAGGGCGCGACCGAGGCCATCAGGGCCGTCGTCGAGGACGACTGAGCGACCGCGCTGTTCAGCTGTCCGCGAGCAGGGCCGCGCTCTTCAGTTGCCCGCGAGCAGGGCCGCGCCGACGATCCCCGCGCGGTTCTCCAGGTGGGCCGGCACCATTTCGACGTCGACGTCGATCAGGTGCAGGAACTTGTCGTGGTTCTTGCTGACCCCACCACCGACCACGACCAGGTCGGGGGAGAAGAGCCTCACCACGTGGCGGTAGTAGACCGTGAGTCGCTCGGCCCACTCCTCGTAGGAGATGTCCTCGGTCTTCTTCACCTTCGCCGAGGCCCACCTCTCCGCCACCCGGCCCCCGATCTCCAGGTGGCCCAGCTCGACGTTGGGCACCAGCACGCCGTCGTGCAGCAGCGCGGAGCCGATGCCGGTGCCGAGGGTGGTCACCAGCACCACACCCGTACGCCCCTGCGCGGCGCCCCGGGCGGCCTCGGCGTAGCCGGCGGCGTCGGCGTCGTTGACGACGTGCACCTGACGCTGGAGCCGGTCCTCGAGCAGCGCGTCGGCATCCACGCCCTGCCACGAGGGATGGATGTTGGGTGCGAGCCCCACGACGCCGCGGCGCACGATGCCGGGCACGGTCACACCCACGGGGCCGGTGACCTCCGGATGGGCGTCGAGGATCTCGCGGAAGATCTCCACGACCGCGTCGGGAGTCGACTCCTGCGGGGTGGCGATCTTGATCCGGTCGGCGGCGAAGTCGCCGCGCTCGAGGTCGACGACCGCGCCCTTGATGCCGGTGCCACCGAAGTCGATGCCGAAGCGCACGCCCGAGGCGTCGTGAGAAGTCATGGTCCCCATCCCAGCACGAGGTGCAGGACGCGGCCGTCGATGGGCCGCCGCGCCTCGCAGGTGGTCGTCACAGGTCGCGAGTCAGGTGCTCACCGTCGGGGTGACCGCCTGCGCCCGGCTGGCGCCGGTCGCTGCGCACGAGGTTGACGATCGACAGCGCCAGACCTCCCCACACGATCAGCATCGAGATGATCATCATGATGATCGAGGTGGTGCTCATCGCTCGACCCCTTCCTTCGTCGTCCGGGCGGTGGGCGTTGTGGGCACCCCGTCATGGGGTGGTGCGTCGAGGCCGGGGTCCTCCAGCGACGTGTCCTTGCGCCACGGCATCGGTGCCAGGACGTAGCCCAGGACCATCACGGCGGCCGCGGAACCCCAGCCGAAGAGCGCCAGCATCCACGTCGGGTAGCCCTCGTAGGGCGTCTCCACGTCGATCCGGAACGCCTCGAAGAGCATGTAGGCCAGGGCGACAGGCACGAGGCCGCCCACCAGGACCTTCCACCAGAGCAGGAGCTTGATCGACCCACCTGCGTTCATGTGGTCGGCCAGCAGCGGGAGCGCGCGCAGCGACCAGGCCACGACGACCATCGCGACGGTCGCGACCAGCAGGATGCCGAACTGGTTGATGAAGTGGTCGATGATGTCGAGGATGTAGAGCCCGCTCGCGGTCGAGAAGAAGATCAGGCTGATGATCGCGCAGGGGATGCTGACCGCTGCTGCGGCCACCTTGCGGGGCAGGTCGAACTTGTCGCGCACCGCCGAGACGACGACCTCCAGCACCGACACCAGCGAGGTGAGTCCGGCCACCACCAGCGAACCGAAGAACATCACGCCGATGAAGGCCCCCCACGGGGCCTCGCTGATGATCGTCGGGAAACCGATGAAGGCCAGCCCGACACCACCGGAGCCGAGCACCTTGCCGACCGGGTCGCCGCTGGCCTGGGACATGAAGCCCAGGGCCGCGAAGATGCCGATGCCGGCGAGCAGCTCGAAGCCGGAGTTGGAGAAGGCCACCACGGCGCCCGAACCGGTCATGTCGGTCTTGCGGTCGACGTAGGAGGAGTAGGTGATCATGATGCCGAAGCCGATGGAGAGCGAGAAGAAGATCTGGCCGAAGGCCGCGGCCCACACGCCCGGTTCGCGCAGCGCCGCCCAGTCGGGGGTGAAGAACTCCTCCAGGCCGTCCATCGCACCGGGCAGGAAGAGCGCCCGGATCACGAGAGCGAGGAAGGCCAGGATCAGCACCGGGATGCCGACCACCGAGGTGAAGCCGATGCCCTTCTCCACACCGGCCACCATGATCACGACGACCGCCAGCCAGACGACGAGCATCGGCACCAGGACGCCGACGACGACGTCGAGGTCGACCCCGACCTCGCCGACCTTCAGGAACTCGCCGGTGAAGTAGCCGCCGGGGTCGTCGCCCCACGACTTGTCGAAAGAGAAGACGGTGTAGCTCAGCGCCCAGGCGATGACCGCCGCGTAGTAGACCGCGATCATGAAGCAGATGCCGACCTGCCACCAGCCGATCGCCTCGGCGGGGCGGCTCAGCCGGGCGAAGGAGAGCGGGGCGGAGCCGCGGAAACGGTGACCCAGCGCGTAGTCCAGGTAGAGGAACGGGATCCCGGCGCACACCAGGGCGACCAGGTAGGGGATGAGGAACGCGCCCGCGCCGTTGTCGTAGGCCACGTAGGGAAAGCGCCAGATGTTGCCCAGCCCGACGGCTGAGCCGATGGCCGCGAAGATGAACACCTTGCGCGACGAGAAGGCTCCTCGCTTCGCCTTCTCGACGGAGACCGCATCCTGTGTCGCCATGGATCCTCCTGCGTTCGGGTGCCCCCGACCTTTCCACGGCGAGGCGCTCGGGGGAAGTCCCACCTGCGGCCCGGTTCCAAACCTCCCGGGGCGCCTCAGGTGAGTGGGTGCGCCACCTCGTCCGAGGTCGTACGCCCCCACACGACGGCCGCGACGGAGAAGACCACCGGGGCCAGGGCCGCGATGTAGAAGGTGAGCTCCAGGCCGATCGCGTCGGCGACCGGGGCGGCGAGCGCCATCGAGACCGGCATCAAGGCGATGGAGACGAAGAAGTCGAGCGAGGAGACCCGGCCCAGCAGCTCGGGCGGCACGCGGCGCTGCAGCAGCGTGCCCCAGATGACCATGGGGGCGGAGAAGAGCGCCCCCATCACCCCGCCCGCGGCGACCATCGTCCACACCGAGTCGGCGTGCGCGATCACGAGGAAGGGCAGGCCGGAGACACCCCATCCGAGGATCAGCAGCGTCAGGTAGCGCCGCGGCATCCGGATCGACGACATCACGAACGAGCCCAGGGCACCGCCGATGCCGAAGGCCGCGAGCACGAGCGAGTGGTCGCTGGCGTCGCCACCCAGCTCGCTCTTGATCATGAAGGGGATCAGCACCTCCAGCGGACCCATCATCACCAGCAGCATCAGGCAGGCGAAGGACAGCGTGGCCAGCAGCCACGGGGTCCGCAGCATGTAGGCGAACCCCTCCCGCATGTCGGTCAGCGCCGAGCGCACCGGGTGCGCGGCGTGCGCGGGGTCCAGGGTGCGTCGCAGGGGCGTACGCGGCACGGAGACGAGGGCGAGCAACGCGCAGAACATGGAGGCTGAGGCGATGCCGAAGGCCGCGGCCGGGGCGGCGGCCCCGACCACCAGTCCGGCCACCGCCGGGCCGATGGCCTGGGAGATGGTGGGGCGCACCATGCCCTCGAAGCCGTTGACGGCCATCAGGTCCTGCTCGGGCACGATCGAGGGCAGCATCGCCGAGTAGGCCGGGTAGTAGAAGGCCATCGCCGTGCCGGTGCCGAAGGCGATCGCGGCGAGCACCCAGATGCTCGTCAGGTCGCCCCAGGCCAGCAGCCCGGCGAGGCCGAAGCCGGTCGTCTCGACCGCGGCGACGCCGATGAGGACGTACTTCTGGGTGACCCGGTCGGCGACCACCCCGGCGAAGAGGGCGGGGAGGATGACGCCGACGGCGGCCGCGGCGGAGACGAAGGACAGGTCACCGGCCGAGCCGCCCAGCCGGAAGACCTCCCAGACCAGCGCGATGATCCACACGCCGCTGGCGAAGGCGCCGAAGCTGAGCGAGACGGCCAGGCGTCGGTAGGCCGGCACCTTGAAGGGGCGCAGCGCCCGGGGCAGGTCCTTGGGCAGCTCACGGCCGACCTCCTGGTCACCGACGGTGTCGATCACGTTGTCGATGAGCGGGTCAGTCACCGGCACATCATGCCCCCGGATCGGGAACGTGCCGAATCATTTCGGGTCGGCACACGGATTGCGTGACCACCACGTCGGAAGTTCGGGCCCGACATCGCTTCCGGGGCCTCAGGGAGGCCGAGTCTCCGACGTGGGGGGGGTGAGCGCACCGCACGTCGACGGTCGTGCGCACCGCCCCTGCCCAAGGTCGGATGCATTCCCTAGGGTGGCCCCATGCGTGCAGCCCAGGTGATCCAGCCCATCGGTCCCGACGGCGTGAAGGTCGTCGACGTGCCCGACGCCACCGCCCTGCCCGGCACCGTGCTCGTGCGGGTGCACAGCGTGGGGCTCGCCTTCCCCGACCTGCTCCTCTCCAAGGGGCAGTACCAGCTCCGGCCGCGGGTGCCCTTCACCCTGGGCGTCGACGTCGCCGGCACCGTGGAGGCGCTCGGCGAGGGCGTCGAGGGCTTCGAGGTGGGCCAGCGGGTCGCCGGGATGATGCCCTACGGCGGCGCCGCCGAGCTGGTGGCGGTGCCCGAGGACGCCGTGGTGCCGCTGCCCGACAGCATCTTCTTCGACCAAGGCGCGGCCCTGGGCATGAACTACCTGACCGCCCAGTTCACCCTCGCAGAGCGGGCGCAGCTGAAGCCGGGGGAGACGGTGCTCGTGCACGGCGCCTCCGGTGGCGTCGGCACCGCCACGATCCAGGTGGCCCGCGGCATGGGCGCCCGGCCGATCGGCGTGGTCTCCACGCCGGAGAAGGCCGAGGTCGCCCGCGCTGCCGGGGCGGAGGAGGTGATCCTCGCCGACGGCTTCCTGGAGCAGGTGCAGGAGCTCACCTCGGGCAAGGGCGTCGACGTGGTCGTGGACGTCGTCGGCGGCCCCCTCTTCACCGACTCGCTGCGGGCCCTGGCCCCGCTCGGACGGCTGATGGTCGTGGGATTCGCCTCCGGGGAGGGGATCCCCCAGGTCAAGGTCAACCGCCTGCTCCTCAACAACGTCGACGTGCGTGGGGTCGGCTGGGGGGCGTACGCGATGGTCCGGCCCGGCTACATCGCCGACCAGTGGCGCGCCCTGCTGCCGATGATCGAGGCCGGCATCGTCGACCCGCCGATCGACGCCGACTACGTGCTCGACGACGTCGCCGACGCACTACGCGTGCTCGACGAGCGCCGTGCGGTCGGCAAGTTGGTCGTGCGCGTCTCCTGAGCGGTCGGCGGTGTCGGGGGAGGCCGCTAGTGTGACGGCGTGACGATCCTCGATGACGCCCGTGAGGGCATGAACCTCGACATCCGCCCGCAGGACGACCTCTTCGGTCATGTCAACGGCACGTGGTTGGAGACGGCCGAGATCCCGGCCGACCGCAGCTCGTGGGGGCCGTTCGTGACGCTCGCCGACGCGGCGGAGGCCCACGTGCGCGAGATCATCACCGAGCTGTCATCGGGTGCGACCCAGGACGCGGCGAATGCCGAGGACGCCCGCAAGATCGCGGTGCTCTACTCCACCTTCATGGACACCGACGCCATCAACGCGGCCGGTGCTGCGCCGGTGGCGCCGCTGCTCCTGGGCGTCGACGAGCTGGAGACCCGCGAGCAGCTGTGGGCGTTCCTGGGTGCGTACGAGCGCACCGGCGGCGGGGGCCTCTTCGGCTCCTACGTCGACACCGACGCCAAGCAGTCCGACCGTTACGTGGTCAACCTGACCCAGGGTGGGCTGGGTCTGCCCGACGAGTCCTACTACTCCGACGACAAGTTCGCCGAGGTCCGCGAGAAGTACGTCGCCTACCTGACCGAGCTCTTCCGGCTCGCCGAGGTGGCCGACGGCGCCGAGCAGGCCGAGGCGGTGCTGGCGTTGGAGACGCGGCTCGCCGAGGGGCACTGGGAGCGCGCGGAGACCCGCGACGTGCAGCGGACGTACAACCTGATGACGCGCGAGCAGCTCGACGCGCTCGCCCCGTCGATCGACTGGTCCGGGTGGGTCGACGCCCTGGGTGGCAGCGACGCGACCATCGCCGAGGTCTGCGTGCGCCAGCCCTCCTACTTCGAGCACCTCTCGGGGATCCTGGCCGACGAGCCGGTGGAGACCTGGAAGCCCTACCTGCGCGCCAAGGTGCTGCGCAACCTGGCGGCGTACCTCACCGACGACTTCGTCGAGACCAACTTCGACTTCTACGGCCGCACCCTCTCCGGTACGCCCGAGCTGCGCGAGCGCTGGAAGCGGGGCGTCGCCTTCGTCGAGGGCGCGATGGGTGAGGCGGTGGGCCGGGAGTACGTGGCGCGCCACTTCCCGCCGCGCTCGAAGGAGCTGATGGACGAGCTGGTCGACAACCTGCTCAAGGCCTACCGGGAGTCCATCGAGGCGCTCGACTGGATGACCGAGGAGACGAAGCAGCGGGCCTACGAGAAGCTGGCCACCTTCCGGCCCAAGATCGGCTACCCGAAGAAGTTCCGCGACTACTCGAAGCTCGAGGTGGTCGAGGGCGACCTGGTCGCCAACGTGCGCTCGGCCGCCGCGTTCGAGACCGACCGCGAGCTGGGCAAGATCGGCTCGCCGGTCGACCGCGACGAGTGGTTCATGCTCCCGCAGACGGTCAACGCCTACTACAACCCCGGCACCAACGAGATCTGCTTCCCCGCGGGCATCCTGCAGAAGCCGTTCTTCGACCCCGACGCCGACCCCGCGGAGAACTACGGCGGCATCGGCGCGGTGATCGGTCACGAGATCGGCCACGGCTTCGACGACCAGGGCGCGCAGTACGACGGCGAGGGCAACCTCAACGACTGGTGGACCGCCGAGGACAAGACCGCCTTCGAGGCAAAGTCGAAGGCCCTCATTGAGCAGTACGACGCCTTCGAGCCCCGCGCCCTGCCCGGTGAGCGGGTCAACGGTCAGCTGACCGTCGGCGAGAACATCGGCGACCTCGGTGGCCTGACCATCGGCTACAAGGCGTTCCTGATCGCCGCGGCCGGCTCGGAGACCGAGGAGCAGAAGCGCAAGGTCTTCCTCAACTGGGCCTACTGCTGGCGCACCAAGCGCCGCAAGGAGCTCGACCTTCAGTACCTCACGATCGACCCGCACTCGCCGCCGGAGTTCCGCGCCAACATCGTGCGCAACCTCGACGAGTTCCACGAGGTCTTCGGCACCGAGCCGGGCGACGGGCTCTGGCTCGATCCGGAGCAGCGCGTCCGCATCTGGTGATGGAGACCGGTGCATCGAGCGTGCGGCGCGCATGAGGTGCTGGTGGTATTGCTGCTCACGGCAGTGACGGGCACCAGCCTGCATACCTCAGCAGCAGCTCAGCCGTCGGCGGCAAGACCAAGATCGATGCGCCGCCATCGAGGTGCGCGTGCCCTGGCCGGGTGGTGCGCTCACCGAGCGCCCGCAGTTGCGCGTCGCGGTGGTGGAGCTGCACTCGCGGGCGCGCCACAGCTCGGTTGCCGCCGGTCGAACGGCACTGACAGTGACTGGCGGAAGTGGTGAGCTTTCGCACCGCACTTTTGCAGGCTGCTCGATTCGACGGATTAGCGCCGGCGCCGTTGGTAACTTCTTGACATGCACAACAACGTCCCAGCTGCGTGGCACGCCGATCCTTTCGGTCGTCACGAACTTCGTTACTGGGACGGCAGTCGGTGGACCGAGCACGTGCATTCGCGCGGTGTCCCAGGCGTTGACCTACCGGTAGCCCAGATGGTGGGTGTGACCGATGTCTTGGCGAGCCAGGAGGGCGCACGACAGTCGTGCACCGTCGCTCCCGTGCAGGGGGTTGTGGGTAGCACTCTGTTCACGGAGCAGGTGCTCGTGGTCAACCAGAAGGTGAAGGTCTTCGGCAAGAAGCTGGGATACGCCATCTACGACCAGCATGGTCACCAGCTCGGGATGGTCGAAGAACTGCGACGTGACCTCGCCACCACGCTGAGTGACAAATATTGGGGGCGCTCGGAAGAGAGGCGAGAACATCGTTTCCGAGTGGTCGACATGGACGGCCGGATCCTCCTCGCCATGACCCGCCCGAGGTTGGGGTTCTTCCAGATGAAGGCGAAGTTGGTCATTGACGGTCCGGGCGGTGCGCCGGTCGGTCATATCGCGCACGAGTCTCACGGGATCAAAGGAGCTGCCGGCGAAGCCGCGAAGGCTGGTGTCGACAGCACTACGGCGATCGTGACAGGCGCCATCGGCGGCATCGCAGGAATTTTTGCCGGCACCGCAGTCGCCAGCGTTCAAGGGAAGATGTCAGCAGCGGCAGCAGGGCTGGGCAAGTCCGGTCATGCTCGGTTCGGTCTTGAGGCGAACGGTCAGCGCCTCGGGTCGGTCCACGCCGAGAGCTCAAAGGAGTGGGACTTCAGAGTCTGCGATCCCGCCGAGGTTGAGGTCGCACGTATCACCAAGACGTGGGCCGGTTGGGCCAAAGAGCGGTTCACGAAGGCGGACAACTACGTCGTGCAGATGCACCAGCCGCTCGAAGAACCCTTCCGGAGCCTGGTGCTCGCGTCGGCGCTCGCGATTGACATGGAGCTCAAGCAGCGAGGAGACCAGACGAGGGGATCCTCAGTCTTGGGAACACGTCGATACAAGTAGTTGCGCAGTCGCACCTGGGGCAGAGACTAGACGTGCGACAACCGTCGGTGTCGCCTGTTAGACAGTGGGCATGACTTCCACCGCGCAGCCACTCCAGCGCACCCCTGCCCGCGACTCAGCCGAGCGCCAACTGCGCTCCCTGGTCGGGCGTGATGACGCCGTGCTGCGTGAGGACCAGTGGTCCGCGATCGAGGCGCTGGCCGTCGACCGGCGTCGTGCCCTGGTCGTGCAGCGCACCGGGTGGGGCAAGTCGGCGGTCTACTTCGTCGCCACCCTGCTGCTGCGTGAGGCCGGCGCTGGACCGACGGTGATCGTCTCGCCGCTGCTCGCGTTGATGCGCAACCAGATCGCGGCCGCCGAGAGGGCCGGCATCCGTGCGGTCACCATCAACTCCACCAACAACGAGCAGTGGGAGCCGATCCACGCCGCCATCAACAACGGCGAGGTCGACGTGCTGCTGGTCAGCCCCGAGCGACTGAACAACCCCGGGTTCAGGGACGAGGTCCTGCCGCGCCTGGCCGCTACCTGCGGCCTGCTCGTGGTCGACGAGGCGCACTGCATCTCCGACTGGGGCCACGACTTCCGGCCCGACTACCGACGGATCCGGACCCTGCTCGACGAGCTGCCCACCGGCATTCCGGTGCTCGCCACCACGGCGACCGCCAACGCCCGGGTGACCGGCGACGTCGCCGAGCAGCTCAGCGGATCGCGCCAGCTCGACGACGTGCTCGTGCTGCGCGGCACCCTCGACCGCGAGTCGCTGCGCCTCGGCGTGCTCAAGCTCAAGACCCCCGAGCAACGGCTCGCCTGGCTGGCCGACCACCTGGCCACCCAGCCCGGATCAGGGATCATCTACTGCTTGACCGTGGCCGCCACCCAAGAGGTCTCCGCCTACCTGCGCCAACGCGGTCACGAGGTGGCCGCCTACTCCGGCCAGACCGAGGCCGAGGAGCGCCACCGGCTCGAGGCCGACCTGGTCGCCGGCCGGGTCAAGGCACTCGTCGCCACCAGTGCGCTGGGCATGGGATTCGACGCCACCCTCGGCTTCGTCGTCAACCTCGGTGCCCCCAGCTCCCCGGTCGCCTACTACCAGCAGGTGGGGCGCGCCGGCCGCGGCACCGACGACGCCGTCGTCACGCTGCTGCCGCAGCCCGAGGACCGGGACATCTGGGCCTACTTCGCCTCGCTCGCCTTCCCGCGCGAGGAGCAGGTGCGCCAGACCCTCGAGGTGCTCGCCGCTCAGGGCACCATGAGCACCGCCGGGTTGGAGACCTACGTCGACCTCAGCCGCAACCGACTCGAGACGATGCTCAAGGTGCTCGATGTCGACGGGGCCGTACGCCGCGTGCGCGGTGGCTGGGAAGCGACGGGGCAACCGTGGACGTACGACGCCGAACGGTATGCCCGTGTCACCGAGGCCCGCGAACGCGAGCAGGCAGCGATGCGGGCCTACCTGGACACCGACCTCTGCCGGATGCGTTATCTGCGGGAGCAGCTCGACGACCCCGAGGCGGTCGACTGCGGGCGCTGCGACAACTGCGGTGGTCTCACGCTTGACGCCGCCATCTCAGAGGACGCCATCGAGGCGGCGCAGCAGCAACTGAGCCGACCCGGTGTGCCGGTCGAACCCCGCAAGATGTGGCCCACCGCGCTGGCCAACCTCGGCATCGAGCTGAAGGGCAAGATCTCCGGTCAGGCAGAGACCGGCCGAGCCGTCGCCCGGCTCACCGACCTCGGCCACGGCCAGCAGCTCCGCGAGTTGCTGCGCGACGACACCCCTGACGGTCCGGTGCCCGTGCCGTTGGTGCAGGCGGTCATCCAGGTGCTGGGCGACTGGCGACCGAGCGTCGACGCCATCGTGGTGGTGGAGTCGACCCGCCGGGGTGCCCTGACCCACGACCTGGCCGAGGGCCTGTCGCGCTACCTGAAGGTGCCGGTGGTCGGCAGCTTCGCGATCGTCGACGCTGACGTGCCGCCGGGCGCCGGCGCCACCAACTCCGCCCAACGGGTCGCTGCGGTGCGCCGCCGCTCCCGCATCCTCGTCGACGACGACTCCGTGCAGGACCGCCGCGTGCTCCTGGTCGACGACCAGGTCAACACCGGCTGGAGCCTCACCCTGGCCGCCCAGCAGCTGCGCGACGCCGGGGCGTCGGCCGTCATGCCGCTGGTGCTGGCGGTCCAGGCCTGACCCGGGCTGTCGGTGCTCAGCGGGGCAGTGACGTGCGACCGAGCAGCTCGTCGAGGGCCGCGTGCTGCTCGGGCGCGACGAGCTCCGGGTGGGCCGCCACCCATGGTGCGAGGTGCTCGAGCAGCGGGGTGAGCGTACGGACCAGGACGGTGGAGACCCGGACCTGTCGAGGGTGCGGGCCGGTGGTCACCCGGACCACAACGACGTCGTCGCGGGTGAGGCGGAAAGGTCGCCGGAAGAGCTCCTTGCCGACGACCACCTGGTCCATCTCGTCGAACCGGACCGTGCGGCGCGCTCGTCCCCGCCACGTCCACGTGAGGGCGATGTCGTCGACGTGGACCCGGTAGGTCGCCAAGAGTCCGGCCAGGAGCAACGGCAGCACCACGAGGACCAGCAGCATCGCCGCCGACCCTGCGCGGCCGAGGTCGCTGGCGCCGCCCCACCACGCGGCGCGGAGGTCGGCGAGGATCGGGACCCCGCAGACCAGAGCCAGCAGCAGCGGTGCCACGACGGGACCGCGGCGCGTCGGCAGCGCTGGCCCCAGGTCCTGGCCGCGAGCCTTCACCTCTCCGGTCGAGCCGCCGCCACGCCCAGTGCCACGAGCCCAGGGAGGGCGGCGAGGGTGCCCAGCCAGAGCAGCAGGTTGACGATGGTCGCGGCGAGGAAGTAGGGCGTGCCGCCGGCGAAGAAGCTCTGGTCCATCACCAGGTGCAGGACGACCTGGAGCACGATGTGGGCGGCGAGGAGCGCCCCACCGATAGTCAGGGACTGCTTCACGAACGCGGAGTCAAAGTTCATGGCGGTCAACGTAGAGCATCGGGCGCAGCTCGTGGTGGCGGTCGGACGGCGAGGTCGGTGTTGAGTCGTTGCTGCCGGCGAATTCGTGAGCGGGCACCGGTGGTTGTGGAGGATGATGGAGGTCCGCCGTCAGGAGCGCAATGAAAGGCTCATCATGGTTGAAGTCTCCCGGGAGATCACCGTCATCAATGACGGTAACGGCATCGCTCTGCTCGGTGACCCGGCGGCGATCGAGCGTTACCTGGCTGACGAGGGCCTCCCATCGCGGGACCTGGGGATGGCGCGCTTGACTTCGCTGCTGGGTGCCAGCAGTGCAGGCACCCAGGCAGCCGCCCAAGCTGCCCAGACCTCAGGCCGCTGGGTCCAGCTGACCGAGAAGTCCGCCCACGCGCTCAAGCAAGGGACGGCGATGAAGGGTTCCACCCCGGACGCGAGCCGGGCGATCTTGGTCAACCCCGACACCAAGAAGACCCAGATGATCTTGGAGTTCGCCAAGACACCGGGGGCGGCACTGACCAACCCAGCACTGCTCACCGGCGCAGCCGGACTGATGGCGCAGTTGGCCATGCAGCAAACGATGGACCAAATCACTGACTACCTGGAGACGATCGACGCAAAGCTCGACGACGTATTGCGCAACCAGAAGGATGCCCTCGTGGCCAACCTCAGTGGGGTCGGCTTCGCGATCGACGAGGCCATCACTGTCCGGGAGGCGGTTGGCAGGGTGTCGGAGGTGACGTGGTCGAAGATCCAAGGTTCGCAACCCACGATCTTCGGCACCCAGACCTATGCACTGCGCAAGATCGACGACCTAGCCACCAAGCTCGAGGGTGAGCAGAGGATGGGCAAACTCGTCGACGTCACCGGCGAGCTGCAAGCTGGCGTCCAAGAGTGGCTCGCACTGTTGGCGCGGTGCTTCCAGCTACAGGACGCACTGGGCATCCTGGAGCTCGATCGGGTCCTCGACGCCACCCCTGAGGAGCTCGACCTGCATCGGGTGGGGCTGCGAAAGGCTCGGCAGAACCGCATCGAACTCATCGCGGACACCACTGAGTTCCTGCTGTCCCGGGTCGCGGCGGCCGTGGCGACCGCCAACGACAAGGTGTTGACCAACCCCTTTGAGTCGCCCAAGGTGGTCCAGGCGTCCCGCTCCGTCTCCGATTCGATTGTGGAGTTCCGGGACCGATTGGCCATTGAGAAAGCCCAAGGCCAACTCGAGAGCAGGCGCTGGCGCGAAGCCGCCGGAGACGCGCGCGACAAGATCGTCCAGACGAGCTCCCGGGGTGTGCAGGGCGTACGACAGCTCGGCAGCGGGGCCACGGTTCGGGCACGCTCGGGAGTGGACAAGGTCGGCGGACGCGTCGCCGAGGGAATCGAACGGGCCAAGAAGTTGCGAGGGGAGGCCCCCGACGGGTGACCTGCGGATGAGTTGCGACGACGAGCGGGGCCGCCGCCCGTGGACGGGGTCGATAGCCTCGCTCCATGGACCTCACCGCCTCCGCCAGCATCCTCGTCGACGCGCCGGCGTCGGTGATCTTCGACATCCTCGCCGACCCACACCAGCACTCCCGGATCGACGGATCGGGCCAGGTGCAGGAGATCGTCGACTCGCCAGAGCGTCTGAGTGAGGGCGCGCGGTTCTCGGTGGCCATGCGACGGGGTCTGCCCTACCGCGTGACCAACACCGTGGTGGAGTTCGCCGACGACCGGCTGATCGCCTGGAAGCACCGCGGCGCCCACGTGTGGCGCTACGAGCTGCAGCCGGAGGGTGACCGGGTGCGCGTCACCGAGACGTGGGACGGCACCGCCTACCCCGCGGTCGTACGCCCCTTCTTCCGCCTCCTGGTGCTGAAGGACACGCGCCGTGCCCTCGAGGAGACCTTGGTCAACCTCCGGGCCGTCGCCGAGTCCGACGCCGTGCTTCGCGACTGACCCACCCAAACGGGCTCAGTGGAGGACGATCGGCTCCGCCGACGCGTGGACCTTCCGGCGCGGCAGGAAGAACGCCGGCACGAGGCAGAGCGCGACCAGCACGGTCGCGACGGTGAAGACCGAGGCGAACGACGAAGCCATGTCGGGCAGCACCTTGGCCAGCAGGGCCTCGAGGCCGGCAGGGTCGAGACCGAACTCGGCCAGCACCCCGGCCTGCGCAGCCGGGTCGTCGCCGGCCTCCTCCAACGCGTCGGCCACCTGGATCGAGGTCTTGTCCTGCATCTGGCTGGTCAGCAGCGTCGCGAAGATCGCCGTGCCGATCGAGGCGGCCACCTGCTGCTGGATGTTGAGCAGCGTCGAACCGCGCGCGATCGAGTGGTTGTTCAGCGTCGCCAGCGCGGCGGTCATGATCGGCATCATCGCCCCGCCCATGCCCAGCCCCATGATGAAGAGGGCGCCGAGCATGTAGGCGTAGGACGTGGTGTCGTCGATCTGGGTGAAGAGACCCATCGCGAACGCGATGACCGCCAGGGCCGTCATGACGATCTTGCCGGGGCCGATGCGGTCGGCCAGCAGTCCGGCCAGCGGCATGGTCAGCATCGCGCCGACGCCCTGCGGGGCCAGCAGCAGGCCGGCGGTGAGCGCCTCCTCACCGCGGACCCGCTGGAAGTAGAGCGGGAAGAGCAGGGAGGCCCCGAAGAAGGCGATCGCGAAGAACGACATGGTGATGAGCGCGACCGTGAGGTTCTTGTTGCGCAGCAGGCGCAGGTCCATCAACGGGTGGATGTTGGCCTTGCGCAACGCCCACGGCACGAACGCGGCGATCAGCACCGCACCGAGGGCCATGGTGGCGACGACCTCGGTGGTGAAGGCGGTGCCCTCCTCCTGACGCGCGCCCGGGATGGAGGAGATGCCGTAGAGGAAGAGCGCCAGGCCGGGCGACAGCAGCAGCATGCCGATGAAGTCGAAGGTCTCCGACGGCTCGACGTCGTCGGGCGCGAGGACCTTGGAGGCGTAGACCAGGCCGATGATGCCGATGGGCAGGTTGATCAGGAAGATCCAGTGCCACGAGGCGATGTCGATCAACCACCCGCCGAGGATGGGGCCGAAGATCGGGCCCAGCAGCATCGGGATGCCCATCACGGCCATCACGCGGCCGAGGCGCTCCGGCCCGGCGGCGCGGGTCAGGATCGTCATGCCCAGGGGCATCAGCATCCCGCCGCCGAGGCCCTGGACGACCCGGAAGATGATCAGCCAGGTCAGGTCGGGCGCGAGCGCGCAGAGCACCGAGCCGATGGTGAAGAGGGTGACGGCGACCAGGTAGAGCCGCTTGGTGCCGAACCGGTCGGCCGCCCACCCGGTCAGCGGGATGACGGTGGCCAGCGCCAGCGTGTAGGCCGTCATCGTCCACGCCACGTCGGCGGTGGTGGCGTTGAACTCCGTCTCGAAGGTCTTCAGCGCCACCGAGACGACGGTGACGTCGAGGATCGACATGATGCCGCCGAGCACGACGACACCGGCGATCAGGAGGAGCTGACGGTCGAGCTTGTCGCTCTTCTCCGGCGTGGGCTCCGGCGCGGCTGCGGGTGGGGTTGCTGTCGTGGTCACCCGAGGACTCTAGAGGCGGTTGCCCCGGGCAACCACTTCATTGCCGCGGTGGGGTGCGTCACAACCAAGTGGTCCCGAACGGCCGGACGTACGCAGGCCCGTCACCCCACGGATGCATCAGCACCGACGCCCCCGCACCGAGCCCCCACGCCGACGTCTCAGGCCAGCTGCGCCTCGATGGCCGCGACCACGTGGGGAGCGTCGGGTGAGGTGGCCGGCGCGAAGCGGGCGACGGGGCGGCCGTCGGCGTCGACCAGGAACTTCTCGAAGTTCCACTGCACGTCGCCGTCCTTGCCCTCCTCGTCGGCCAGCCGGGTGAGCTCGGTGTAGATCGGGTGACGACCCTCGCCGTTGACCTCGATCTTCTCGCTCATCGGGAAGGTGACGCCGTACGTCGCGGAGCAGAACTCCGCGATCTCGTCGGCGCTGCCCGGCTCCTGGCCCATGAACTGGTTGCACGGCAGGCCGACGACGGTGAAGCCGCGGTCGGCGTACGTCTTCTGCAACTCTTCGAGCTTGGAGTACTGCGGCGTGAGGCCGCACTTGCTGGCCACGTTGACCAGCAGTGCCGGCTTGCCGCCGGTCAGGTCGCGGAGCGTGCCGGAGGTGCCGTCGAGGCGGGCGATGGGGGCGTCGAGGAGCGTCATGGCCCCGAGGGTAGGCCCTCTGGTCGCCACCACGTCGGACGCTCGGGCGGATGCGGGCGGTGTGGAGCCGATGAAGCCCGAGTCTCCGACGTGGTGGCGACGTGGGCCGAGTCGCCACGTCCGGGCGAACTGTGGGCGCCGACGGCTACCGTCGACGCGTGAGTCTCGTCCCCACCTCCGGCCCGGCCACCCTCCGATCGGCCGAGCCGCCGCGCGAGGGCGTGATCGAGTTCACCGGTGAGGGCCGCCGCAGCGTGGAGCTGCCCATCACCGCGGCGCTGCCGGTGCTCTCGCGTGCCCACCGCTCCGGCCACGACCTGCACCCGACGGTGGTGCTGCTGGCAGGGGCGGCGCACCTGGCGCTCAAGGTGGTGGCCGAGGGGCGGTTCGGACCGCACGCCGACCAGCCGTGGTGGGTGCCGGTGCTGTCCGCGGCCGACGACGACCAGATGGCGCAGATCGCCGCGGCCCGCGCCGCCGACGGGCTCGACCCGGCCGCCGCCGAGGGAGTGGTGCGCCGGATGGTCGACGCCGTCGTCGACGCCAGCCCGCGCAAGGCGCCGAGCCAGGTCACCCGGGTCACCGAGCCCGGCCGGGTCCGGCGCCAGCCGGCCGACTTCGCCCGCGACCTGGACTCCCGGCTCAAGCGGGTGCGCCGCAGCCACGGCATCGACGACCGACCTCAGGCCGTCACCCTCTCGCTGCGGGTCGAGGCGGCCGACGAGCAGCTGTACGCCGGTGAGCTGCGGCTGGTGCCGCAGGTGCACGCCGACGGCAACCCGCTGCACCTGGCCGACGCGAGCGCCCTCTGGTTCGAGTCGGGCCCTGAGGCCTCCCACGGATTCGGCGACCGAGCGCGCACCCACGCCAGCACGGCGCTGCGTCGGGCGGCCGACGCCTGGTCGCCCCTGGAGCGGCTGGTCGAGCAGCGGGTGCCCGACGAGCTGGTGCTCGACTCCGACGAGATCGTCGACCTGCTCGACCACGGCCTCGACGCCCTCGGGGAGGTCGGGGTCGACGTGCTGTGGCCGCGTTCGATCGGCCGCGAGCTGAGCAGCCGGGCGGTGGTGGAGGCCCGCGGCGGCGCCCTGTCGCAGGACGCGCCGCTCCAGTCCTCCACCCTCTCGGCGGAGAACCTCTTCGCCTTCCGTTGGCAGGTCTCGTTGCGGGGCGAGGACCTCACCGAGGAGGAGATGGAGCAGCTCGCGACCGCCGCGAGCCCGGTCATCAAGCTGCGGGACAACTGGGTGGTCGTCGACGCCGCCACCGCGCAGCGGGCCCGCAAGCGACTGATCCGCACCGCCCGCCCGGCCGAGGCGGTCGCGGCGGCGCTGACGGGGGTCCTGCCGATCGAGAAGGAGCGGGTCGTCGAGGTGCACCCCGGCGCCTCTATCGAGCGGCTCCGGGCGAGCGTCAGGCAGGCGGCGAGCGGCCCGCCGGTCGACGTGCCGGTCGCCCTGGCGGCGACGCTGCGCGACTACCAGCGCCAGGGGCTGACCTGGCTGTCGCGGCTGACCGGTCTGGGCCTGGGGGCGGTGCTCGCCGACGACATGGGGCTCGGCAAGACGATCACCCTGATCGCCCTCCACCTGCACCGCCGCGAGGCCGGCCTCGACGGGCCGACGCTGGTGGTCTGCCCGGCCTCGCTGCTCGGCAACTGGCAGGCGGAGATCGAGCGGTTCGCCCCGGGCGTTCCCGTACGCCGCTTCCACGGCGGCCGCCGTTCGCTGAGCGGCCTGGGCGCGGGGAAGGACGCCGGGTTCGTCCTCACCACCTACGGGACGATGCGCAACGACGCCGAGAGCCTGACCGGTGTCGCGTGGGACCTCGTCGTCGCCGACGAGGCGCAGCACGTCAAGAACGCGGGCTCGGCGACGGCCCGGGCGCTGCGCACGATCGACTCGCGGGCCCGGGTGGCGCTGACCGGCACGCCGGTGGAGAACAACCTCACCGAGCTGTGGGCGATCCTCGACTGGGTGGTGCCAGGGTTGCTGGGGAGCCGGCTCGCCTTCCGGCGGGTGTGGGCGGCGCCGATCGAGGCGGGGGTCGACCCGAAGGTGACGCAGCGCTTCGCCGACCTGATCGAGCCGTTCGTGCTGCGGCGGCGCAAGTCCGACCCCGGCATCGCGCCGGAGCTGCCGCCGAAGACCGAGACCGATCACCTGCTGGGGCTGACCCGCGAGCAGGCGGTGCTCTACGAGTCGTTCGTCAAGGACCGGATGGAGCGGATCGAGCGCGCCGAGCCGGAGGAGCGCCGCGGCCTGGTGCTGGCGATGCTGACCGGGCTGAAGCAGATCTGCAACCACCCCGCGCAGTTCCTCAAGCAGGCCAACCCCAAGCTGACCGGCCGCTCGGAGAAGCTCGACCTGCTCGACGAGCTGATCGGCACGGTGCTGGCCGAGGAGGGCGCGGTGCTGGTCTTCACCCAGTACGTCGCGATGGGCAAGCTGATCGCCACCCACCTGCGGCGCGCGCACGTGCCGCACCAGTTCCTGCACGGATCGGTGCCGGTCGCCGAGCGGGAGGAGATGGTGCGCCGCTTTCAGTCCGACGACCCGGGCGAGCGGGTGCCGGTCTTCCTGTTGTCGCTCAAGGCCGGAGGCACCGGCCTCAATCTGACCCGGGCCGACCACGTCGTGCACGTCGACCGCTGGTGGAACCCGGCGGTCGAGGAGCAGGCCACCGACCGGGCCTACCGGATCGGCCAGACCAAGCCGGTCCAGGTGCACCGGATGGTCACCCAGGGCACCGTCGAGGAGCGGATTGCCGAGCTGCTGGAGCGCAAGCGCAGCCTGGCCGACGCGGTGCTCGCGCGCGGCGAGGCGGCGCTGACCGAGCTGGGTGACGACGAGCTGCGCGACCTGGTGGCGCTGCGGTGACCTCGCGTACGTTTCCCCGCCACGCCCCACGCCGCTCGGCGGCGGTGCGGGGGTGGTGGGCGCGCAGCGTCGCCTCCGAGGCGGAGGAGTCGGCCTACGACCCCGGCGACTGGACGAAGGGGGCCCGGCTGGCGCGCCGGGGCGCGGTGGGCGAGATCCGTGTCGAGGCCGGCCAGGTCGTCGCGGCGGTGAGCGAGGGCGACGACGTGCAGACGGTGCAGGTGGAGGTGGAGGTCTTCTCGGCCGACGAGGCGCAGACCGTCGCCGAGGTGGTGGCCGGGGCGGCTGGCTGGGTCGGCACCCTGCTGTCCGGCCGGGTGCCCGACCAGCTCGACGAGGGGCTGGAGGAGTCGGGCGTCGAGCTGGTGCCCCACGGCGGGCTGCGCAGCTCCTGCACCTGTGACGCCTGGGTCGATCCCTGCCCGCACGCGTTGGCGGTGCTGCTCCAGGTGGCGTGGTGGGTGGAGGACGAGCCGCTGACCCTGCTCCACCTGCGCGGCCTGGACCGGTCCGGGCTGACCGAGCGGGTGGCCGCGACCGCCCGACCCGGTGGGCCGGAGCCCTCTGGCGGGGGAGAGCCCGACGAGGACCTGGCCATCGCCCTCGAGGCGGCCGAGTGGGCAGCGGTGGCGCTCGAGCAGGAGGACGACGCAGACGTCTGAGGCTCGCTCAGGCGGCGTCCAGGGCGCGCATCGCCATCTCGGCGAGCAGCTCGCGCATCTCGGCGTCGGGCACCCGAGCGCTGCGCGGGGTGGAGTTGATGAGCCCGAAGGTCGCGTGGACGGTGGCCCGGGCGCGGTCGAGGGTCACCTCGGGTTGCAGCTCCCGCAGGGTGTGCGCCCACAGGTCGACGTAGTCGCGTTGCAGACCGCGCACCGTGTCGCGGGCGTCGTCGGGCAGCGAGCTCCAGTCGCGGTCCTGCACGATGATCAGCGCCTTGTGGGCGAGGGCGAAGTCGACGTGCCACTCGACGAGTGCGGCGAGTGCGGCGCGCGGGCCCTCCTCCGCTGCTGCTGCGGCCCGGCTGCGTCCGACGGCGAGCAGCTCCTCGGAGATGGAGACGAGCATCTCGGCGAGGATCGAGTCCTTGGAGGGGAAGTGCTTGTAGAGCGCCGGACCGGAGATGCCTGCGGCGGCTCCGAGGTCGGTGACCGAGACGCCGTGGAAGCCGCGACGGGCGAAGGCCTCGGCGGCGATGTCGAGGAGCTGCTGGCGTCGGGTGGTCACCGTGGAAGGTTAACGGTTGCTCACCGTCAACGGGGGAGCCTGAAGAGCGGGACCCGGAACAGTGGACTGATCAGTGGACTCTGAGGTTAATGGTTGTTAACCTCGGTCCATGAGCCTCCACGACCTCACCGCCGAGCTGCGTGAGCGCCTCGACCTCGTCCGCCAGGGCGGCTCCGAGGCGGCGCGCGCCAAGCACACCGCCCGCGGCAAGCTGCTGCCCCGTGAGCGCGTCGACCGGCTCCTCGACCCGGGCAGCCCCTTCCTGGAGGTCGCTCCGCTCGCCGCCTGGGGCATGTACGGGAAGGACGCCGACGACACCAACGCCGTGCCCTCGGCCAGCGTGGTGGCCGGCGTGGGCCGCATCCACGGCCGCAACGTCATGGTGGTCGCCAACGACGCCACCGTGAAGGGCGGCACCTACTACCCGATCACGGTCAAGAAGCACCTGCGCGCCCAGACGATCGCCGCGGAGAACAACCTGCCGTGCGTCTACCTCGTCGACTCCGGCGGCGCCTTCCTGCCGATGCAGGACGACGTCTTCCCCGACCGGGAGCACTTCGGCCGGATCTTCTACAACCAGGCCAACCTGAGCGCCCGCGGCCTCGCGCAGATCAGCGCCGTGATGGGCTCGTGCACCGCGGGTGGGGCGTACGTGCCCGCGATGAGCGACGAGACGGTCATCGTGCGCAACCAGGGCACGATCTTCCTCGGCGGACCGCCGTTGGTGAAGGCCGCGACCGGCGAGGTCGTCACGGCGGAGGACCTCGGCGGGGGCGACGTGCACGCCCGCGTCTCCGGCGTCGTCGACCACCTCGCCGAGGACGACGACCACGCCCTGCAGATCGTGCGGAGCATCGTCGACACCCTGCCGCCGCTGAGCGGGTACGACGCGCCCGGGCGCCCGGCCTACGACAAGCGCGAGCCCGAGGAGCCGCTGGAGGACCCGCAGGGTCTCTACGACGTCGTGCCCACCGACACGCGCCAGCCCTACGACGTGCGCGAGGTGATCCGCCGCATCGTCGACGGCAGCCGCTTCCACGAGTTCAAGAAGCTCTACGGCGAGACCCTGGTGACCGGCTTCGCGCACGTCTGGGGCCACCCGGTCGGCATCGTCGCCAACAACGGCATCCTCTTCAGCGAGTCGTCGCGCAAGGGCGCCCACTTCATCGAGCTCTGCAACAGCCGCGGCATCCCGATCGTCTTCCTGCAGAACATCACCGGCTTCATGGTGGGTCGCGAGTACGAGAACGCCGGCATCGCCCGCGAGGGCGCCAAGCTGGTGACCGCGGTCGCGACCAGCGTCGTGCCGAAGTTCACCGTCGTGATCGGCGGCTCGTTCGGCGCTGGCAACTACGGCATGGCGGGGCGGGCGTACGACCCGCGCTTCCTGTGGATGTGGCCCAACGCCAAGATCTCGGTCATGGGTGGCGAGCAGGCAGCGAGCGTGCTCGCGACCGTGCGCCGCGACGGGATCGAGGCGAAGGGCGGTGAGTGGTCGGCCCAGGACGAGGAGTCGTTCAAGGACCCGATCCGTGCCCAGTACGAGACCCAGGGCTCCGCCTACTACTCCACCGCCCGCCTGTGGGACGACGGGATCATCGACCCCGTCGACACCCGCCGCGTCCTCGGCATGGGCCTCGAGCTGGCCGCCCAGGCCCCGACCCCGGCGCCGTCCTACGGCGTCTTCCGGATGTGATGACCGTGACCCGCCCGATCAAGACCCTGCTCGTCGCCAACCGCGGCGAGATCGCGCTGCGCGTCTTCCGCACCTGCGCCGAGCTCGGCATCCGTACCGTCGCCATCCACACGGCCGTCGACGCGGACGCTCCCCACGTGCGGGAGGCAGACGTACGCCTCGAGGTCGCGAGCTACCTCGACGTCGACGCCGTCGTGGCAGCG
This sequence comes from Nocardioides malaquae, assembly GCF_015070385.1. Classification (GTDB taxonomy): domain Bacteria; phylum Actinomycetota; class Actinomycetes; order Propionibacteriales; family Nocardioidaceae; genus Nocardioides; species Nocardioides malaquae. The sequence goes on from NZ_JADCSA010000006.1 coordinate 74,338, forward strand.
GCCAAGGAGGCCGGCGCGGACGCCGTGCACCCCGGTTACGGCTTCCTCTCGGAGCGCTCCGTCTTCGCCCGCGCCCTGGCCGACGCCGGCATCACGCTGGTCGGCCCGAGCGCCGAGGTGATGGACGCGATGGGCCGCAAGGACGCCGCCCGCGAGGTCGCGGTGGCCGCGGGCGTGCCGGTGATCCCTGCCTACGACATCGACGACGACCCGGCGACCTTCGCCTACCCGGTGCTGGTCAAGGCCGCCGCCGGCGGTGGCGGCAAGGGCATGCGGGTCGTACGCAGCGCTGCCGATTTCGCGGAGGCGCGCGCCGCTGCCGCCCGTGAGGGCCTCAACTCCTTCGGCGACGACACGCTGCTGGTGGAGAAGTACGTCGAGTCCGGCCGGCACATCGAGGTGCAGGTGATGGCCGACCACCACGGCACCGTCCGCCACCTCTTCGAGCGCGACTGCTCCACCCAGCGCCGCCACCAGAAGGTGCTGGAGGAGGCGCCCGCGCCCACGATCAGCGGCGCGCAGCGTGAGGCGATCACCGCGTCCGCCGTCGCGCTGGCCGCGCAGGTCGGCTACACCAACGCGGGCACCGTCGAGTTCCTGCTCGACACTGAGGCCAACGACGGGACGGGCGCGTTCTACTTCCTCGAGATGAACACCCGCCTGCAGGTGGAGCACCCCGTCACCGAGGAGGTCGTGCGGGTCCGCGGGGAGAAGCCCGACCTGGTCGCGATGCAGATCGCCGTCGCTGCTGGCGAGCGCCTGGACTTCGACCAGTCCGACGTCACCCTCGAGGGCCACGCGATCGAAGGGCGGCTCTACGCGGAGGACTCGTTCGGTGGCTTCCTGCCGCAGGCCGGCACGGCGTCCTACGTCCACTGGGGCGGCGACGAGGACATCCGGCTCGACGTTGCCCTGGAGAGCGGTCAGGAGGTCAGCACCCAGTTCGACCCGATGCTCGGCAAGATCATCGCCGTCGGCGCCGACCGGGAGGCAGCCCGCCGGGCGCTCGTCGAGGAGCTCGACGAGACCGTCGTGCTCGGCCTGACCACCAACGCCGGCTTCCTGCGGGCGTTGCTGGAGACCCCCGAGTTCGCGGAGGCGACGATCGACACCGCCTGGCTCGATCGCCACGAGGTCGCCCAGCCCGACCCTGCTGCGGCGCGTCGGCTCGCCGCCGCGATGCTCAGCCCGCGCACACGTGGCGACGCGGGTCCTTTCGCCGCCGACGGCTGGCGGATCGGTGGGACGCCGGCGCCACGCCGCGTCCGTCTGGACGAGTGGGTCGAGGTGCCCGACGAGGTCCACGTCAGCGAGCACGTGACCGTCAGCGGCCCCCTCTGGCTCGACCTGCCCGCCCTCCCGATGATCGCGATCGACGCGCACGGTGAGGAGGCCGTCGGCTTCGTGGGCGCGGGCCACGTGGAGGTCGTGCACCGCGGCCAGCGCCACGTCTTCGCGCTGCCGGACCCGTTCGCCGACGCCGCCGGCGCGGCCGGCGGCGGCACGCTGACCGCCCCGATGCCGGGCACGGTGCTCGAGGTGGTGGCCGCCGTCGGTGACACGGTGGAGGCCGGCCAGGTGCTCGGCATGATGGAGGCCATGAAGATGGAGCTCTCCCTCAAGGCGCCCTTCGCCGGCACCGTCACCGAGGTCGGCGCCGGGGTCGGTGACCTTGTCGGCCTCGGGGCGACCCTCTTCGTGGTCGAGCCTGCCGAGGAGGACGCGTCATGAGCCACGGCGACCTGCCGATGACGGTGCCCGCCGCGCCGTTCACCCCCGCCCCCATGCCGGAGCGGGTGACGATCTACGAGGTCGGCCCCCGCGACGGACTGCAGAACGAGTCCGCCGTCGTGCCGGTCGCGGTCAAGGCCGAGATGATCACCCGGCTGCTCGACGCCGGCCTGCCGGTCATCGAGGCGACCAGCTTCGTGCACCCGAAGTGGGTGCCGCAGCTGGCCGACGCCGCCGAGCTGATGGGCCTGCTCGTCGACCGGATCGGTGACGCGGCGCGCCGGATGCCGGTGCTGGTGCCCAACGAGAAGGGCCTCGACCGCGCCCTGGACCTCGGCCTGGAGCACGTTGCCGTCTTCGGCTCCGCGACCGAGACCTTCGCGCAGAAGAACCTGAACCGCTCCTACGACGAGCAGTTCGCGATGTTCGAGCCGACCGTGCGCCGCGCGCGCGACGCCGGGATGGACGTACGCGGTTATCTCTCGATGTGCTTCGGCGACCCCTGGGAGGGTGCCGTCCCCGTCGAGCAGGTCGTACGCGCTGGCGTACGACTGCTGGAGATGGGCGCGGGCCAGCTCTCCTTGGGCGACACGATCGGCGTCGCGACCGCCGGCCACGTGCAGGCGATGGTCGCCGCGTTCGCCGAGGCGGGCGTGGGCGTCGACCGGCTGGCGATGCACTTCCACGACACCTACGGCCAGGCGCTCGCCAACACCCACGCGGCGCTGCAGGTCGGCGTCACCACCTTCGACGCCTCCGCGGGCGGCCTGGGTGGCTGCCCCTACGCGAAGTCGGCCACCGGCAACCTCGCCACCGAGGACCTGGTCTGGATGCTGCGGGGCCTCGGCGTCGAGACCGGCGTCGACCTCGACGCAGTCGTCGACACCACGGTCTTCATGGCCGACGCCCTCGGCAAGTCGCCCGCCTCGGCGGTCGCGCGGGCGTTGGCCGGCGCCTGATCAGGGCGCCCGACTGACGAGTCGGTCTCAGGAGGTCGGGGCCAGCCACTGGGTGTCGGGGAAGCCGAGGGCCCGGAAGGTGAGCACGAAGGTGCCCTCCTGCCCGAAGACGTCGTTGCCGAAGTAGAGCCCGTCCTCGATCGGCACGACGTCGCCGCCGCGGACCTGGGTCTGGTAGGTGAAGACCACGGGGTCGGTGTTCCCGCCCGGACGGGGCGCCAGCGTCCACCCCGTCGGAGCCGTGTTCTCTGTGTAGACCAGCGGAGCGCCCGAGGTGGGCTCGAAGGTCACCGTCAGGGTGAGGGTGGAGGGCCCCGCGTCGCCGGTGAAGGTGAGGGAGGCCCCCCGGAAGACGTAGTTGTAGAAGGCGCCGTCGAAGTCCGGTGCGCTCCCGCCCGGGTTGTACGTGAGCCCCACGGTCGAGGCCGCGAAGGCCGGCGCGGCGGCGCTCACCGCGACGACGGGCACGCTCCACGCGGCGGTGCGGACGACGGTGCGGCGCGAAGGCGTGAACGGCGGCGTCATGGGCGTGAGCGTAGGGGGAGCGCGGCCCGGCCCGGAGGAAAACGTCGATTCTCCTCGAACTGGCTGGTGGGAGCCGGCGGTCGACGACGGCGCTGGCACAATCGGAACCATGAGCCGGGTCGTCTACCTCCACATCGGTGCGCCCAAGACGGGCACCACCTACCTCCAGGACCGCCTGGCGCGCAACGCCGACCACCTCGCGGGCCACGGGGTGACGGTGCCGAGTCGCCGCGGGGTGCCGGCCGACCTCTTCCACTTCCGCGCCGCCCTCGACCTGCTGGGTGAGGACTGGGGCGGCCCCACCGGTCACGCGGTGGGTGCCTGGGACTCCCTCGTCTCCCAGGTGCGGCGCTCGACGGGCACCGTGGTGGTCAGCCACGAGATCCTCGCCCCGGCCCGCCCCGAGTACATCGCCAAGGCGATGAACGACCTCTCCGACGCCGAGGTGCACATCGTCTACTCGGCGCGCGACCTCGGGCGGCAGCTGCCCGCCGCGTGGCAGGAGTCGATCAAGCAGGGCCGTCGGTGGAGCTTCGCGACCTTCCTCAAGCGGGTCGACACCGGCCACAACTGGTTCCACCGGGCCCTCGACCTGCCCCACGTGCTCAACAACTGGAGCTCCAAGCTCCCGCCCGAGCGCATCCACGTCGTCACCGTGCCCCACGAGCGTGGCCGCGACGTGCTCTGGCACCGCTTCTGCCAGGCGTTCGGCATCGACCCCGCGTGGGCGCCCTACGACAGCGAGCGCACCAACCGCTCCCTGGGCATCGCCGAGACCCAGCTGATCCGGCGGCTCAACCGTCGCCTCGAGACGGGCGTACGCCGCCAGATCACCTACGACCTGCTGATCCGCGAGATGCTCGCCGAGCGTGAGCTGGTCAACCGCAAGAGCCGCCCCGTGACGCTGCCGCCCGACCGGTGGGAGAGCGTCGAGGAGCAGGCCCAGATCTGGATCGACTGGCTCGAGGGCAGCGGCGTCGACGTCATCGGCGACGTGGAGGACCTGCGTCCGCGCCGGCCCGACCCGGAGACCAGGTGGGTCGACCCCGACCGGATCCGTCCGCGCAAGCAGCTCGACGCCGCCCTCGACGCCCTCGCGGCGATGACCCGGGAGGCCGCCGTGCGCACCGAGCAGCCACCGACCGTCACCGAGGTCCTCAAGCACCGGGCCCGGCAGCTGCGGGCGAAGTGAGCGACGCCGCGGCGGGCCGGTCCCGCGCCTGGGGGTGGGTGGCCCACCTGCGCGCCGGCGGCACGACCCAGTGGTCGCAGTGGCAGGGGAGCGCCGCACCGGGCGGGCGGGTGCTGCCGGGCGCCGCCCAGCTCGAGCTGGTGCGCCGCCTGCACCTGACCGCCCCGGCCGGCGCCAGCGTGCCCGCAGCACTCGTCGAGCGGGTGCTCGCCGCGACTCCCGCGGGCCGCGCCCCGGCGGAGTACGAGCTCGTCGGCGCCGAGCACGACGTCCGCTTCGGGTTGCCGGCCGTCGACCCCTCCGCGTTGCCCGACGAGGAGCTGCTGCGCACCGCCGCCCACCTGGTGGCCCAGGACCTCGTCGCGCTCGGCCCGGTGCCGCGCAGCGTCGGACGGCCCCGACCGTGGCGCCCGCGGGTGCGGGTGGCCGGGGACCCGTGGCTGCGCAGCGAGCTGCAGCGTCGCCTTCCCGAGCACGGCCACCCACCGCGGCGCCGTTCGAGGGTCGTCGTGGTGGGCGCCCCACTGCCGGTGATGCTGGCCGACGCCTGGACCCATGCCTGCTTCGAGCGGGCCGCGATCGGCTGGGAGGAGTGGCTCGAGCAGTGGCGCGAGAGCGGCGGCCTGCCGCCGGGCGTCGGCATCGCCGCGATCGCCCAGCGCTGGGCCGCGCGCGTCGGACGCGACCGGGTGCAGGTCGTCGTCGACGAGACGCAGCTGCCCGCGGCGCTGGGACGTTCGCTGCCGCGCGCTGCCCGGCGCGAGGGCAACCTCGTACGCCGCCCCGGACGCCCCAGCGCGGCGCTCGCCCGCCGGGTCGCCGTCTCTCTCGACCTGCTCGCGCCAGTGGCCGAGCACCGCAGCCTGCTGCGCGACGGCCTGTTGCCGCGGTTGCCGGACGACTGCTTCGACACCGGGCTGCCGGTGCTGCCGCCCGAGCACCGCGGGTGGGTCACCGAGCGGGGTGACCGCGTCGCGGCTCGCCTGCGCCGGGCTGGATACGCTGTGGCTCCTCGCCAGTGGGCACCTGACGGCCCCGGGACGCCGGTGGACACCCCACCACTGACCGGTGGCGGGGCCAGTGGGGCCCTCGACCTCGCCCTCCGCCTGCTGCGGAGCGAGTGGCGGGGCCAGGAGTGATCAGGAGTAACGGCATGAACGCGACGGGTCGCCGCAAGGTCCTCGTGCACGTGGGCACCCCCAAGACGGGCACCTCGCACCTGCAGGACGTGCTCTTCCGCAACCAGGAGGTGCTGGCCGAGCAGGGCGTCCACTACCCCGCCGACCGGTTCGACGCCCACTTCCTCGCTGCCCTCGACCTCATGCAGCTGCCCTGGGCCGGTCTCGAGCAGCAGGCGATCGGGGCGTGGGACCGGTTGGCCGCCCAGGTGCGGGAGGCCGACGGCACCTCGATCGTCAGCCACGAGATCCTCGCCAAGGCCTCACGCACCCAGGTCGACCGGGCGCTGGAGTCGTTCGGCGACGCCGAGGTGCACCTGGTGCTGTCGGTGCGCGACCTGGTGCGCCAGATCCCGGCCGAGTGGCAGGAAAACGTGAAGCACCGCGCCCAGATCAGCTTCGCCGACTTCCTCGACACGATCCGTGACCCGGGGCGTTCCTCGCGGATCGGGTCGTGGTTCTGGAGCGTGCAGGAGATCCCCGACATCATCAACCGGTGGGGTGCGGCGCTGCCGCCCGATCGGATCCACCTGGTGACCGTGCCGGCTCCCGGGGCGCCGCGCGACGAGCTCTGGCGACGCTTCAGCCACACCTTCGGCCTCGACGGCCTGGAGGGGCTCGACCTCACCCCGGAGCGCGCGAACCCCTCGATGGGCGTACCGGAGACCTCGCTGGTGCGGCGCATCAACCGGCGGGTCGCCAAGTCGTTGCCCTCGGAGCACTACCGCCCGTTGGTGCGGGAGCTGCTTGCCCACCAGACGCTGTCGCAGAGCTCGGAGTCGCCGCGGCTCTCCCTGCCGCCCGAGCAGGAGGAGTGGGTGCGCGCCCTCTCGGCCAGCTGGGTCGAGGAGATCGGCGCCCGTGGCTACGACGTCGTCGGTGACGTCTCCGACCTGCTCGGCGTGCCGTCCGGTGTCGCCCAGGACGACTGGGTGGACCCCGACCGGCCGTCGGCGCGCTCGGTGGCGCGGGCCTCGCTCGACGCGATCGAGGCGCTGCTGCTGGAGGCCGCGCGGCTGCGCGAGGTCGAGGCCGACCTGGCCCGCCAGCTCCACGACACCCGTGAGGCGCTCGACCGGGCCCACCTGCGGCCCAGCTACCGGGTGCGCGAGAAGGTCGTACGCGGCATGGAGCAGTCAGCGCCGGGACGCGCGGGCCTCGGGGTCTACCGCCGCTTGCGCAACGGCGTGAACTCCTTCTCGGCATAACGCCCCACCCGCCAGGTCGACCAGCCGTCGGCGCCCGCGCCGACCACGCCGCCGACGACGGGCACCCGCCGGCCCGCGACCGTGACCAGGCGGCGTCCGGCGACCTTGGAGACGAGGAAGGCACCCACCTCGGTGGCGAGCAGGGTGCGCAGCTCGGGGTCGTGCACCTGGGCGGTGGCCAGGGTCAGGGGAGAACCGGGCAGCCGGCCCTTCTTCACCATCTGCTCCACGCCCTCCTCTCCGAGCATCGCTGCGAGCACGGCGTTGCGCACCCGGGGATCGGCGACGTCGTGCCCGCTCAGGTGGGTGATGCCGGCGATCATCCGCGCCTGCAGCACCGCCAGGCCCACGACGTTGGTGGGCATCGTGACGGCGGCGGTGGCGAGGCCGCCGATGTTGGTGACGAAGCCCTGGATGCCCGAGAGGCGCACGTGGTTCTCGACGACGTCACGCACCGCGCGCAGGGCGTCACCGTTGTGCTCGGCGAGCTGCTTCTCCGCGGCGTGGACGGCGGGCTTGAGGGGGCCGACCCCGTCGATGGCGCGGTCGAGCGCCTCGAGCACGGCACGGGAGGTCACCCCCGGCGCTGCCTGCGCGACCTGGGGAGCGATCTTGCCTGTGACGGTGCCCATCACGTTCTTGCGGATGCCCATGTCGCCAAGCGTAGGGGTGGGCGACAACGCGCCGCCGGTCGTGTCGTGGGGCGGCGTTAGTCTCGGCGGGTGCCCTTCGAGCCGCCCCCGTCGACGTGGAACCTCTCCGAGGTCGCCCGTGACGCGGTGCGCCGTGACCCCGACGACGACCTGGTGGCGATGGGCGCCGACCTCGTGCCCGGCACCCTGCTCCAGGCCTACCGCAGCGGGCTCTTCCCGATGCCGAGCGGAGACCCCGGTGACCCGCCCCTGTGGTTCCTGCCCCGGCGGCGCGGGGTGCTGCCGCTGGACGGGCTGCGGGTCACCCGCTCGATGCGACGTTCGGCGCGCACGATGGAGGTGCGCGTCAACACCGCCTTCGCCGAGGTGGTCGCCGCCTGCGGTGACCCCTCGCGGCCGGGGGCCTGGATCGACGACGACGTGCTGGACGCCTACACCGAGCTGCACGAGATGGGTTGGGCCCACTCGGTGGAGACGTGGCGTGACGGTGAGCTGGTCGGCGGGCTGTACGGCGTCGCGGTGGGTGGGCTCTTCGCGGGGGAGTCGATGTTCCACCGGGCGCGGGATGCGTCCAAGGTCGCGCTCATGGGGCTGGTCGACCTGCTCGTCGACCGCCACACCTCCTCACGGCTGCTCGACGTGCAGTGGAGCACCGACCACCTGGCCTCGCTGGGCGTCGTCGAGCTGACCCGTGCCGAGTACGCTGCCCGCCTGGCGCGGGCGCTCACCCTGCCGCTGCCGGTGGCCTTCGACCGACTGTGGGCCGAATCACGGACCCGATGGCGGTCGGACGGCGTGTGATGCGGCACCCTGTGCCCATGAGGTTTCTCGGTCTGGGTGTCGGGCTGCTGCTGTCGGCGGCGTGCCTCGTCGGCTGCGCGGAGAAGGAGGAGCCGGAGCAGCCCTCGGCCGAGGAGGTCTTCTGCGAGGCGTTCCGCGACTACTACGAACGCAGCTCGACCAACGACCAGAAGGACGACGCCGAGGTGGTCGCCTCGATGAAGGCCTTCGCCGCCGAGGCCGCGCAGCTGGAGATCCCGGAGTCGATGTCGCAGGAGGCCAGCACGGGGCTCCAGACCTGGATCCAGCTCATGGCCAAGGTGCCCGACGACGCGACGCAGGCCGACGTGGCCGCGCTGAGCAACGACCTCACCGCCGAGCAGGTCGAGCAGCTCGACGCCTACTACCTCTACAGCAACGCCCGCTGCCTGAGCGCGAGCCAGAACCAGGAGTGAGGGCGTACTGCCTCACAGGGTCACAGGTGCCAGGCTCCCAGGGTCACAGGGTGCCGGTGAGGCGGCCGTGGCGCTCGGCGCTGATGGCGTCGAGGCCGGTGATCGTCACCTGCTTGCCGCGCCGGGCGTACTTCGTCTCGATCGAGTCGAGCGCGGCGACCGACGAGGCGTCCCAGACCTGGGCCGCCGACAGGTCGACGACCACCCGCTCGGGGTCGTCGGCGTAGTCGAACTGGGTGTAGAGGTCGTTGCTCGAGGCGAAGAAGAGCTGGCCGCTCACCCGGTAGTGGGCGTACGTCCCCTCCGCGTCCTCACGCAGCTCGCGGTGGGTAGTGGTCAGGTGGGCGACCCGGCGGGCGAAGAGCACCATCGCAACCAGCGTGCCGCCGCCGACCCCGACGGCCAGGTTGTGGGTGCTCAGGGTCAGCGCGACGGTGGTGACCATCACGAAGGTCTCCGACCTCGGCATCCGGCGCAGCGTCGCGGGAGTGATCGAGTGCCACTCGAAGGCGGTGACGGCGACGATCACCATCACCGCGACCAGGGCGGCCATCGGGATGCGGGCCACCACGTCGGCCAGCCCGATCACGAGCAGCAGCAGCCACGCGCCGGTGAGGAACGTGGAGACGCGGGTGCGGGCACCGGAGTTCTTGACGTTCATCATCGTCTGGCCCACGACCGCGCAGCCGCCCTGGCCGCCGAAGAGGCCGGCGAGCAGGTTGGCGGCACCCTGGCCCCACGCCTCGCGGGTCTTGTCGGAGTGGGTGTCGGTGAGGTCGTCGACCAGCTTGGCGGTGAGCAGTGACTCGAGCAGGCCGACGATCGCCATCGCGAAGGCGTAGGGCGCGATGATCCGCAGCGTCTCGGCGGTCAGCGGCACGTCGGGCCAGAAGAGCTGCGGCAGCGAGTCCGGCATCCGTCCCTGGTCGCCGACGGTCGGCACGTCGATCCCGGCCAGGACGACCACGAGGGTGACCACGACGACGCCGACCAGCGGCGGCGGGACCACCTGGGTGAGGCGGCCGAAGCCGACGATCACCGCGAGGCCGAGCAGCACGAGCGGGTAGACGACCCACGGCACGTCGACCACGTGCTCGACCTGGCTGAGCAGCACCATCGTGGCCAGCGCGTTGAGGAAGCCGATCATCACCGAGCGCGGCACGAAGCGCATCAGCCTCGCCACCCCGACGACGGCCATCAGCACCTGCAGCAGGCCGCCGAGGATGACGGTGGCGACCAGGTGATCGAAGCCGTGACGCTCCATCACCGGCGCGATGACCACGGCCACCGCCGCGGTGGAGGCGGAGATCATCGCGGGTCGCCCGCCGAGGAAGGCGATGGAGAGCGCCATCACCACGGAGGTGAAGAGGCCCACGCGGGGGTCGACGCCGACGATGACGGAGAAGGCGATCGCCTCGGGGATGAGGGCGAGGGCGACGACCAGTCCGGCCAGGGCCTCCGTACGCAGCCGCCGCGGCGAGCGCAGCACCGCCCGGACGGTATCGGGGGCGGCGGCGCGCGCAGGGGTGGAGGAGGCAGCGGGCGGCGGGGTCACCGCCGCATTCTCCTGCGGTGGTCGGCTCAGCCCAAAAGGCTGGTGAGACAGGCGCTGCCCGCCACCTGACCGGCCGCCGCGGCGGCGAGCACGCTGCCCGAGGGCATCGGCAGGTCGCGGTGGTGCGCGAGGTCGCCGGCGGCGAAGACGAGGGGGTCGCTGGTGCGGCCCAGCAGGTCGACCTCGACCGCACCGCTCTCCAGCCGGGTCAGGCCCAGCTGCTCGGCGTGCGGGGCGGCGGGGATGAGCGTGGTGGCGACGAAGAGACCGTCGAGATCGGTGGTCGACCCGTCGGCCGTCCGCACCTCCATCCGGCCGTCGAGCTCCTTGACCCTGCCCGCACCGAGCCGGCACCCAGCCCGCGCCGAGGTCACTCCAGGTCGGGAATGGTCTCCGGAGGACCGTCGAGGGGGGAGTCGAACCGTTCGAGGATGATGTCGCCCCGCGGTGGGGCGGTAGGGGTCTGCTCGTAGGTGGTGGGTCGCTGCCGCACGTCGCCGGTGAAGAACGACACGTCCCTCTCGACCCAGAGCCGGCCCGCCCCCAGGGCCACGAGCATCAAGCGCTCGTCCTGGGCCTCGTGGGCAGGCACGTGCCACAGGACCTCGCCCGTGGTCAGGTCGACCGCCGACATCGCGTCGAGGGGGTGCGGCTCGAGGGGGTCGACGCCGCCGCCGTGCAGCACCACGACGTCCGAGTCCGGGTCGTGCGTCGCCGCCGACGAGAGGGCGAGGCCGGTGGAGGAGAGGACCCTGCCGGTGCGGGCGTCGCGCAGCTCGACCCGGTCCGGCTTCCCGTCGTCACCGCGCACCTGGAGGAGGGCCCTCCCCGACGAGGCGCCAGCGAACGAGGAGGTCGACAGGGAGTCGAGTCGCTCGTGCGTCGGTCGTTCGGTGCGGGTCCGCCACAGGCGCTCGCCGGTGGTGAGGTCGTGGGCGGTGACGTGGGTGCCCCGGTCGTCGAGGCGCATCAGGAACCCGATGTCGTCGGTGGTGCCCATCAGGAAGGTGCCGAGCTCGCTGGGGCGACCCAGTCGAACGCCGCGGTCGCGACCGGTGCGTGGGTCGCGGACAGCGAGGAGGTGCCTCCCGTCGTGGACGGCGACCACGAGGTGCCCCTCGGTGACCGCCTCGACCCGGCTGGCCCCGTCGCGGTCGGTCCACAGGTGTGCTCCGGTCCGGGCGTCGAAGGCGGTCAGGGCCTCGGTGCGCGTGCGCATGCCGGCGAAGCGTCCACCCTCGAGGTAGTGGTGCAGCACCACGACGTCGTCGCTCGCGTCGATCCTGGGGCGGTGGGTCTCGTAGGTCACGATGCGCCTGTCGTCCGTCAACGGCGGCACGGTCGAGCGCCACGCGACCTTGCCGTCGGCGGTGACGGCCATGACGTCCAGCAGCCCGGCCTCCTCGGAGGGCACCGGGGCGACCGCGAGGTCACCGGCCTCGACGAAGTGTCCGGCGCCCGGCGTCTGCCAGGCCCCTTCCGCGGTCGGGGCCGGCTCACCGTGCGAGGAGAGCTCGAGGTCCAGGGTGGAGCAGGCACTGGCCAGGACGAGCGCCGCCGCGAGGAGTACGGCGCCGAGTGGACGAACGCGCATGAGCCCTCCGGTCAGGTGTGGAGTGAGCACCGTGGCACAGGCCGGAGCGACGTGGGCGCCTCGACGGTGAATCCGTGCAGAACCTTCACACCGCCTCCTCAGAGGGGGAGCGGCGCGTCCTCCACGACGCTCTTCATCACCAGCGTCGAGGTGAGGCGGCGTACGCCCGGCAGCGCGGAGAGGCGTTCGTCGTAGAGCCGCTGGAAGTCGGGCAGGTCGCGGGCGATGACGCGCAGCAGGAAGTCGGGGTCGCCGAAGAGGCGTTGAGCCTGGAGGACGTGGGGCACCTCGACGACTGCTCCCTCGAAGGCCGCGAGGGTGTCGCGGTCGGCGCTGTGCATGGTGACGAAGACGAGTGCCTCGAAGGTGAAGCCGAGGGTGGCGTGGTCGAGGTGCGCGCGGTAGCCCGCGATGGCGCCGGACTTCTCCAGCGCCCGCAGTCGACGGTGGCAGGGGGAGACGCTGAGGCCGACCTTCTCGGCCAGCTCCGTGACGGTGAGGCGGCCGTCCTTCTGCAGCGCAGCAAGGATCTTGCGGTCGGTGACGTCCATGAGGGAGATCCTTGCGCTATGAGGGCATGGGGGGCAAGAAGTCGGGAACACCTTCCGGCGTTTGCGACCTAGTCTTGCTCCCATGTCCGCTGGAACCGTCGCCGCCTTCTGGGGCGTCTCCGTGATGTTCGCGATGACCCCCGGCGCCGACTGGGCCTACGCCATCAGCGCGGGCCTGCGTCACCGTCGCGTCTCACCGGCCGTGGTCGGGATGCTGACGGGCCACTTCGCGGTCACGGTCCTGGTCGCGCTGGGTCTGGCTGCCGTGATGGCGTCGCGACCCGGCCTGCTCGATGCGCTGACCCTGGCCGGGGTCGTCTACCTCGTCTGGCTCGGCCTCTCGATGCTCCGGACGTCGGCGGCCGCGGTCGCGGAGGGTCGGGCGGAGGACTCGGGCTCGTGGGCCCGGGAGGCGGTCACCGGCTTCGGGGTCAGCGGGCTCAACCCGAAGGTGCTGCTCCTGCTGCTGGCGCTCCTCCCGCAGTTCACCGACAACGGCTCCTCCTGGCCGGTCTGGGGCCAGGTGCTGGCGCTCGGCGGACTGCACATCGCCGGCAGCTTCGTCGTCTACATGGCGGTGGGCACCGGCGCGAGGCTGGTGCTGCGGACCCGCCCAGCGGTGGCGCTGTGGGTGACACGAGGCTCGGGTGCGGTGCTGCTCGGGGTCGCCGCCTTCCTGCTGCACGGACAGGTGGCACCCTGACCGGGTCCCCCCCCGACGGAAGGCCTGACGTGTCCCACATCCCCCGCAACCCCGACTTCGACGCCGTCGTGCGCGGCTCGTTCGCCAGCCAGGCGGCGATGAAGCTCGTCGGAGCCGCACTGGCCCGGGTGGAGCCCGGCGAGGTCGAGATCGAGGTGCCCTTCCGCCGCGAGCTCACCCAGCAGCAGGGCCTGGTGCACGCCGGCTTCACCACCACCGCGATGGACACCGCCTGCGGCTACGCCGCGCTCACCCTGATGCCGCCCGGCTCCGAGGTGGTCTCGGTCAACTTCAACGTCAGCCTGCTCGCCCCGGCCGTCGGGGGCGACCTCGTCGCCCGCGGCCACGTGGTGCGCTCCGGCCGGACGATCACCTTCACCGAGGGGGCCGCGTACGTCCGTGCCGCCGACGGCAGCGAGATGAAGGTCGCCACGATGAGCGCGACGATGATGCGGGTCGAGCTCGCCTGAGCCGCCCACAGGTGGGGGCACCCGCGGCACGAGCCGGTGATGCCGCGCCTGTCACTTGAGGAACTTGCTCGTCCTCCGGTCCGCCAGAGGCTTGCCGCCGGTCTGGCAGGTGGCGCAGTACTGCAACGACGAGCCGGCGAAGGAGACCTCACGCACGACGTCGCCGCAGACCGGGCACTTCTCGCCCGTACGCCCGTGCACCGCCATGTGCGACTTCTTCTCGCCCTTCAGCTCGCTCGCCGCCAGTCCCGTGGAGCGCTCGACAGCGTCGGTGAGCGTGGTGCGCAGCGCCGCGTAGAGGGTCTCGACCTCGGCGTCGGCCAGGCTGCTGGCGGGCTTGAAGGGCGACATCCGGGCGGCGTGCAGGATCTCGTCGGAGTAGGCGTTGCCGATGCCGGCGATCGTGCCCTGGTGGCGCAGCACCCCCTTGATCTGCGCGCGGCCGGCGTCGTGCAGGATCTCGGCGAGCAGGTCCACCGTGAAGTCGTCGGCCAGCGGGTCGGGGCCCAGTCGGGCGATGTTGTCGAGGGTCATCGGGTCGTGGGTCACGTAGATCGCCAGGCTCTTCTTCGTGCCGGCCTCGGTGATGTCGAGCCCGTTGGTGTGGCCGGCCTCGTCCTCGTCGAGCACCACCCGGGCGGCCAGCGGGCTCTTGCCGCCCGGCTTCGGCGGCAGCGCGGGCAACTCCTCGCGCCACCGGATCCACCCGGCGCGGGCGAGGTGGATGACCAGGTGGACGCCCGAGGCGTCGATGTCGAGGAACTTGCCGTGGCGGGTGACCGACTCGACCAGCGTGCCGTGCAGCGCGAACAGCGGCGGGTCGAAGGTCTTCAGCGCCTGGAAGGAGGCAAGGTCGATCCGGGTGATCGGACGGCCACGCAGGCGCTGGTCGAGGTCGTGGGCCAGGGCGTGCACCTCGGGCAGTTCGGGCATGTCACGAGCGTAGGGGAGGGGCCGCTGCTGCGGGAGTTGGTCGGAGGTGGCGCCGGCGTGAGCGTGGCAGGTCCAGGAGGAGGCGCGAACTTCCGCAGCGGTGGCCCCCGGCTAGTTTATGAGGCCGTCTTGGCCGGTCTAGCGGTTGAGCTAGAAAGCCAGATACTTCCTGATCGCCAACTGGCCGCGTTCGGCCTCACCGCCGCCCAGATCACCGCCCGCGTCTACAACCACCCCCCACCTCGCCCACGTACGCCACCACCCTTCTCGCCGCCGTCAGGGTCTACGCCGGTCGCGCGATTCCCGCGGCCAGCCTCCCCGGAGCCTGTGCCCTGCTGGCACTGAACGCGCTGCTCGACGGCAACGGTGCCCTCGCCCACATCGCGCTCGACAAGATCCCGGAAGGACAGCACACCAGCCTGGCCCGCCTCACCCAAGACCTCGCCGACAGCGGCATCCAGCCGCAGAAACTGGCAGACATCCTCAACGTCTTCACGACCTGAACACGAGGTAGGCCGCCCATCCGCTGAGCGGCCTACCTCACCCAGCAAGGACAACCCCTACGGGGCAGGCAGCCCCATCGCAGTCACACGTGACCCATCCGGGACACCAGGGCCGGACGCTGACGCGCCGGCCTCGGACACGGACCTCCGGCCCGCGTCACCACCACAAATCACCTTGCTCCCGGCGCCGCCAATCCTGATACGAGCCCCCGCGCGCGCAAGGGCAAGCACGTCGCCTCCGGCGACCCTGGGGCTGGCTGAATCCGGAGGGTAAGTGGAGGGCGATCGATTCGTGAGCAAGGCATCGGACGATGGGACCGCCGACAGCGCAGCGGGTCGGCCCAAGTTTGGGTCAGGCCAATCTCACTGTGGTGAGGCAGGTGGGATCGTCTGTGCCTGTCGCGATGTCCGCTTCGCCACTCCTGCCGTCGTGGGTGATCTTTATGGTGCCTTTGATGTCGCGGGGCAGCCAGAAGCCAACGAACCCATTTTCGAACGTCGTGACTGTTTTCTCTACCAGGACCTCGTCGTTGGTTTCGTCGACGATCTGCACCTCGACCTCAGTGGAGGCGAGCTCTCCCGTGCAGGTGGTCAGTGAGTGGTTGTAGCACTCGTGGGTTTGATTCACGTATGGCGCGATCGAGAGGTAGAAGGCGTCGTCTGGAATTGCGATGCTGACCTCGTCGCCACCGGACGACAGCACCAGTTGGTCAGGGCGCACGGATGCGATCAGGTCTTGTGGCCGCTCTGATCCACCAAGCCGGTCGAGGTGGTCGATGATTTCGACTACGTCATCCATCCCGCTCATTCCATGCGCGCTGAGCAATTGACTTGCGTCTGCGGCGGTTGCCCCTGTTGCGGACCCGGCCGCGCCGGTTGCGGTGGTGTCAGAGCTGTCGTCGGTAGTAGAGCAGGCGGTCAGGCCCAACGCGGCTACAAGGCCGAAGGCGCTGACGCGGTTTCTGATGTTTCTTCTCACGTACATGTTCCTTTGATGGGGAGCTGGCTAGTGGGGCGGGCCATCTGCGGGCCAGGGGTTCGGCGAGCAACCCTCCATCGTGAGGGTCTGCTGCAGCATGACTGGGGCGGGCGTCCCGGGTTGCGGGCAGGACTGGTGGGGGTATCCGAACGCGTGTCCTGTCTCATGGTTGATGACGTACTGGCGATATTCACGAAGGGGCCGCTGGAACGGCTCTGCGCCGAAGAACCACCGCTTGGCGTTGATCACCACCCGGTCCTCGTTTCGGCACGAGACGTCTCCCTTTGTGTCGAGGGGCGCGCACAGTTGATCGACGGTGTCAGGTGTGGCGAGCAGTATGCGTATCTCTTCGCCGCTGGCAACGCGTTCGAACTCGTGGTCGCCGACGCTTCGCCATCCCCTGTCGTGTGCAAGCGTCTGGTCGACGATTTTGGCGAACTCGGCCGGGTCAACGTCGAGCCCTTCTTCCACGGCTACGGAGTAACGCAATGGTGCAGGTCCAGTGCTGGCCCCTGCGCTTGTGGCGAGCATGAACTCTCCTGTCCCTGCTTGCGGCACCTGAGGTGTCAGCGTGACCGGTGGCGCAATGGGCGAGAGCCGCGAAGGCGACGTCGCCGGCGAAGGCGGCGATGGCGGCGTGTCGGCCAATGACGATTTCGTCGTGTTGGCGGGTGCTGGTTGCGACGAGTTCCAGAACGTGAGCGCGCCGGTGAGCGCGATGACGCCAGTTGCAACTGCGAGGCCGAGCAGGATTCGGGTCGTTCGGTGGTGTGGCCGCGCACTTTCTGCTCGACGCCTGCCAACAGCGCGTGGCCTGTTCGCTCGGCGCCGGCCGACATCGGCTCGCGCGCCGCGTGCGCGGCGTGCTCCTGGCTGTCGGTTCACGAGATGACCTGGATCAAGGGCACCCAGGTGCGTCCGACGTCCTCGGATCGGTAGATGCCCTGATCCGTGGCGGCGTGCCATTGCTGCCCCGTTACGTCGAATGCTTCCGGGTCCCCCGGAACTCGGCCAACACGATCCCAGGTCTCCCCTTGGTCGTTGCTGGAGTAGACCGATCCGTCAGCGGCGAGTCCGGCAAGCTGATCGGACGTGGGCCATCCCAGGAAGACCAGCGGAGGTGCAGAGTCGAGAGTGATCGAGGTCGAGTCGACTCCACGCAGTTGCAGTTCCCCTTCAGGCGATGAAGTGAGGACCTCTTGTGTGTTTGAGGGGTTGATGACGAGATCAATGACCGGTTCCTCGGCCACGACCGACCAGTTCTTGCGATCTGTCGCAGTCAGCAGCCGGCCAGTCACCGAGTCGAAGGCATAGATACGGTCTCCCACCACGTCGAGGGCGTGGAAGTCAGCCTCGCCCTTCAACGAAACGCTCGACCAGGTGCTGGCTGCGTCAGTCGATTCGATCATTCCGAGATGAGGTGGAAGGTCTTCCCTCATGTCGGGGTGGCCGCTTCCCAGGAAGTGGTCGGGTCCGATGATGGTGAACGCCATGGTGTCCTGCCATCGATCGGCGATCCTGGCCAGGGAACCGTCATCACCAATGCGGATGACTCCGAAGTGGGTCGCGGCATAGAGCATCTGGTCACCTGGGTTGACTCCGAGGCCGTGGACGTGACCCAGCGACTGGACCTCCGATGTGGCGGGCGCGGCGGGCTCCTCTTCAGCGGCGCAACCGGTGGTCAGGATGAGCGCGCCGATCGCGAAACTGGCGAGCAGATTGCGGGCAAGCATGATTGTTCCTGTCGATCAAGGCATGAAGGGTTGGGGCCGACCACATAGGTGGTCGACCCCAAGGGGCGATCAGGACCCGAGCAGGTCCTTCATGGTCGTGATCTCGGTGTCTTGCGATGTCGCGATCGACTCTGCGAGTTCGACCGCGGGCCCAAAGACGCCTTGTTCTTGTTCTGTTTTGGCCATCTCGATGGCACCTTCGTGGTGTTCGATCATCATTTCCAGCCACATCCGCTGGAAGTCAGCGCCGCTGGCAGCCTCGAGCTTGGCCATGTCGTCGGCCGACATCATTCCGGGCATGTCAGCGTCCATTTCCATGTCGCCGTGCGCGTTCGCATGGTCGCGCGAAGTCTCGGGAATGGGCTTGTCCCACTGGGTAAGCCAGTCGACCATCTGCTCAATCTCGGGGGCCTGTGCCGCACGGATGCCCTCGACGAGCTCGGCGACCTCAGGATCCAGCTCGCGGCCCTGAGTCATGTCAACCATCGACAGTGCCTGGGCGTGGTGCTGCACCATGTCGGTGGCGAACGTGACGTCAGCGTCGTTGAACTTGCTTCCGTCAGAAGCAGTGCGAGTCTCGGGTGTGGGTTCGTCGTCACTGCCACATGCGGTGAGCAGAGCCAGGGCGAATACGACTGTAAATAATGCTGCAAGCTTCTTGATCATTGATGCTCCTTGTTGGTCTGTTGGGAAACGTGATGGGCATGCCAAGGACTCGACCGCACCTGGGGCACAGTCGAGTCGGGCGCCCATCAGTTCCGTAGGACCGACAGTTTGTAGATGCAAGGAGGATCTGGATCGCGCGCGGCGGCTTGCGGGATCGGGGCCGACCTTGGAGCACGTTCTTGAAGGAAGACCAATCCGCGGGGTAGCCCGCGCAGGAGCCGCAGCAGCAAGAGCCCCACGAGCAGGACAGCCAGGCACAGGCCCACCATCGTCATGGCCCCGTCGCCGTCGTCATCCGGCTCGGCGGCACTACTCAGCGTGGCCTGCTCTGGAGCGGTCTCGCTTGCGTGGCTCACGTCTCCTGCGTGAGCCATGAGCGTCATCTGCGTTGCGCCTGTGTCACTCACCGCGTGTCCCGCGGTGCCGTGGCCGCCGAGGCCATGCATGGCGAACAGTCCCAAGAACACGCCCACAAGGACCAGCAGGCGTGCTGCAGGTCGGTGCGGGGCGCTCCAGCGAGCGTTTAGGGTCATCGCCAGCAGTCTAGTTGGCCTGCCTTTGGGGACAGTAGGTGACTTCACTGGATGTGGGTCAGATGGACGGGGTGCGGCGTTCAGTTGGACGCCGTGCGGTTCAGAGTCCTCGCCGCGCTCTGTTCAGGCGTCAGGTCCAATCTGCGTAGGAGTTGCGCGTTCAGGGCCACGACGACGGTGGAGGCGGACATCAAGATCGCTCCGACGCTCATCGGCAACACGAACCCGACCGGTGCCAGGACACCTGCGGCGAGGGGGACGCTGATGAGGTTGTATCCAGCTGCCCACCAGAGGTTCTGTTTCATTTTGCGGTATGCCGCATTCGACAGTTCGAAGATCGACAGCACCGAACGCGGATCCGAACTGGCCAGGATCACCCCGGCCGAGCCGATCGCCACATCTGTGCCTGCGCCGATAGCGATACCAACATCGGCCTGCGCCAAGGCTGGAGCGTCGTTGACGCCGTCGCCGACCATGGCCACCTTCCGGCCTTCACGCTGGAGTTCGGCAACCTTGGCTGCCTTGTCTTCGGGCCGCACACTGGCGAACACCCGGTCGATGCCG
The DNA here is from genome assembly GCF_015070385.1 of Nocardioides malaquae. Lineage (GTDB taxonomy): Bacteria > Actinomycetota > Actinomycetes > Propionibacteriales > Nocardioidaceae > Nocardioides > Nocardioides malaquae. The sequence continues at coordinate 93,803 of NZ_JADCSA010000006.1, forward strand.
AGTTCAGCAGCGACTGTTTCAGCGACCGCCTGGGCATCACCGGTGATCATCACGACTTGCGCGCCCACTGCATGGAGCGCGTCCACTGCGTCGTGTGACTCAAGGCGGATTTCATCGGCCAGGCGCAGGGCGCCGATCACCTCACCGTCGGCGACGACGTGCAAGATGATGGCGCCCTCGGTGCGCCACTTGTCGGCGATCGGCAACTCCGACAGGCCGTGGTGCTCCAGCAGATACGGTCCTCCGACCTCAACCACGGAGCCATCGACCCTCGCGCGGACGCCAACTGCCGGTGAGGACGAGAATTCCGCGTACGCCGGAACGTCCAGGCTCCGGTGCTTCGCAGCGCCGGTCACCGCTCTTGCGAGCGGGTGCTCGCTGTCGCTCTCGGCTGCGGCAGCAAGTGACAGGACCGCGTCTTCGGAGTACCCATCGATTGGCTCGATGCCGGTGACGGTCGGCTCGCCCTTGGTCAAGGTTCCGGTCTTGTCGAAGAGCACGGCGTCCACCGTGCGCATGGATTCCAACGCCAGGCGATCCTTGATCAGCACGCCACCGCGAGCCGCGCGTTCGGTCGCGATCGACACCACGAGTGGGATCGCCAGGCCCAGTGCATGGGGGCACGCGATCACCAGCACGGTGATCGTGCGTACGACGCCGTCATCGGGCAGCCCGACGAGTGTCCACACGATGGCGGTGATGACCGCGGAGCCCAGCGCGAACCAGAACAGCCAGCCGGCTGCGGTATCGGCGATCCGTTGCGCACGCGAGGAGGAAGCCTGCGCATCCGCGACAAGCTTCTGGATGCCAGCCAACGCAGTGTCATCACCAATGGCGGTGACTTCCACCCGCAAGCCAGAGTCGGTGGCGACCGTTCCAGCGACCACCGACTCTCCCACCTCTCGACGTACGGTCTTGGACTCGCCGGTGACCATGGACTCGTCCATGCTCGCGCTGCCGTCCACGATTTTGCCGTCGGCAGGAACCGCTGCCCCGGGGCGAACGATGACCACGTCGCCCACTGCCAGGTCCGAGGGAGCAACCTTCACGACGGCGTCGCCGTCGACCTTCTCGGCCTCATCGGGCAACAGCGCGGCCAGGGAGTCCAACGCGGAGGTGGTCTGGGCCAGCGAGCGCATCTCGATCCAGTGCCCAAGGAGCATGATCACGACCAGCAGGGCCAACTCCCACCAGAAGTCCAGTTGGTCGTCCAACACATCCAACGTGGAGCCCCACGAGGACACGAACGCGACAGAGATGGCCAACCCGATGAGCAACATCATCCCGGGCTTGCGCGACCGAATCTCCGAGACCGCGCCCGTCAGGAACGGCCAGCCGCCCCAGACGTAGAGCACTGTGCCCAGGATCGGCGAGACCCACTGGACCCATTCACCATCTGGTAGGTGATAGCCGACCAGATGGGCGAACATCGCGTTGAATGCCACCACAGGGACCGCCAAGACCAGCATGATCCAGAACAGTCGTCGGAACTGGCCCACGTGGTCGCCGTGCCCGGAGTGGCCGCCGTGTTCGTGGTGCTCGCCGTGGCCCTCGTGCGCAGAGGGGCCATGTTCGTGATCCCCAGGGGCGTCCCGAAGGTCTGCGCCGCCTCCCTGGTGGCCAGCATGATGGCCCGCGTCATCCGTACGGTGTTCGTGCTGATGATCGCGATGCGTACTCATACCATGAGGGTATACCCCCCCTGGGTATATTTCCACCAAGCGCCACCGCGAACGAAAGGGTGCGTCGATCACTATTGCGACACCTGATGTGAGGGTTTTTCAGCCTCTGGATCGGACCGCGCACCTGACAGGTATGACCCTCTCCATTCACTCCCCCGACGAGCTGATCGCCGCCGTCCCCCACCTGCTCGGATTCAAGGCCGAGGAGTCGATCGTGTTCGTGCCACTACGCCCCGATCTGCCCCTCGCCCGCGTCGACCTACCCACCACTGCCAGCCAACGCAACGAGGTCTGGGGCGCCATCCGCGGAGCGTTCAGTTGCTACGCCCCAACCGGGCGCCAGTGTCGCCATCGTCTGCATGACCCACGGGTCTTGCGGGACAGCCCGCCAGGCGTGCCGTCGTTCCTCTCGATAAGTAGCGGTGGTGTCCGGTGAGGGTTCCCCTTACGGGCATGCGATCTGGGCTGACGCCTGTGACCGAGTGTTCAGTGCGCGCTGTATAATTCAGTCCATGCTGACTATTGCTTCGCGTCTCGACGTGATGAACCGCCTGGGTCGTGCACTGGCCGACCCCACTCGATCCCGGATCATCTTGACCCTGCTCGACCATCCCGCTTACCCGGCGGAACTGGCCCGAGATCTGGACCTGACACGCCCGAACGTGTCCAACCACCTGGCATGCCTGCGCGATTGCGGGATCGTCGTCTCCGAGCCCGAGGGTCGTCGGACACGATATGAGATCGCCGATTCGCACCTGGCGCAGGCGCTGACGGCACTGGTCGATGCCACCCTGGCAGTGGACGAAGACGCCCCGTGCATCGATCCCGCCTGCTCGCTTCCCGGATGCGACGCAGCTGGGGAGGGCGCATGATCCTCACCTCGGTCTTGCAGGCGATGGGCCTGTTCGCAGCGACCAACATCGACGACATCATCGTGCTCTCCCTCTTCTTCGCGCGAGGGGCAGGCCAGCGCGGCACTACCGCCCGCATTCTGGCCGGCCAGTACCTCGGATTCGCCGGCATCCTCGGTGCCGCGGTCCTGGTGACCATCGGTGCCGGAGCATTCCTGCCCTCGGCAGCCATCCCGTACTTCGGTCTCATCCCTCTGGGCCTCGGCCTCTGGGCCGCATGGCAGGCCTGGCGCGGAGACGATGACGACGATGACGACCAAGCCAAGGTTGCCGGCAAGAAGGTCGGCGTGTGGACAGTCGCAGGCGTCACCCTTGCCAACGGCGGCGACAACATCGGCGTCTACACCCCTGTCTTCCTCAGCGTGGAACCTCTCGCAGTAGTCGCCTACTGCATCGTCTTCCTCGCGCTCGTCGCGGTCCTGGTGGCCCTGGCAAAGTTCGTCGCCACCCGCCCCCCGATCGCCGAAGTGCTCGAACGCTGGGAGCACATCCTCTTCCCCATCGTTCTCATCGGCCTCGGCATCGTGATCCTCGTCAGCGGCGGAGCCTTCGGACTCTGACGCTGATACGACACTCTGGCCAAATCTAGGGAGTCTGCTAGAAACGCCGATACCGTCCCATCGTGGACCCGATCAGGAACCCCTACGCGCCCGGCGCCGGCCAACGACCTCCCGAGCTGGCCGGACGCGACGACCAGCTCGCCGCCTTCGACGTCGTGCTCGAACGCGTGGCGAAGGGCCGGCCCGAGCGGTCGATCGTGCTGACCGGTCTGCGGGGCGTCGGCAAGACCGTCCTGCTCAACACCCTCCGCTCGGCCGCGGTCCGCAAGCGCTGGGGCACCGGCAAGCTGGAGGCACGACCCGACCAGGGACTGCGGCGCCCGCTCTCCAGCGCCCTGCACCAGGCGGTGCGCGAGCTGGGCCACCCCCAGCCCGACGAGACCGACCACGTGCTCGGGGTCATCCGCTCCTTCGCCCAGCGCGACGCCCCGGCGGGCGCGAAGCTGCGCGAGCAGTGGAGCCCCGGCATCGACGCACCGGCCGTGCGGGGCCGCGCCGACTCCGGCGACATCGAGATCGACCTGGTCGAGCTCTTCACCGACGTCGGAGGCCTCGCCCAGGACCTCGGCAAGGGGGTCGCCGTCTTCATCGACGAGATGCAGGACCTCGGGCCCGACGACGTCTCCGCGCTCTGTGCCGCCTGCCACGAGATGAGCCAGTCCCGGCTCCCGGTGATCGTGGTCGGCGCCGGCCTGCCGCACCTGCCCGCTGTGCTGAGCGCCAGCAAGTCGTACAGCGAGCGCCTCTTCTCCTACCAGCGCATCGACCGGCTCACCCGTGAGGGCACCGACGCGGCGCTGTCGTTGCCGGCGGAGGACGAGGACGCCTGCTACACCGTCGAGGCCCTGGACGCGCTGCACGCGGCCACCGGCGGCTACCCCTACTTCATCCAGGCCTACGGCAAGGCGGTCTGGGACCGGGCGCCGCGCTCGCCGATCACCCTCGACGACGTCACGGTCGCCGCCCCCGAGGCGGAGGCCGAGCTGGCCGTCGGCTTCTTCGGGTCACGCTTCGAACGGGCGACCCCGGGGGAGCGCGACTACCTGCGGGCCATGGCCGACGCCGCCGTCGCGTTGGCCGAGCAGGGCGGTGACCCCGTCGACGACATCGGGTCGGTGCCCACCGCCGACGTCGCCGCGCTCCTCGGCAAGAAGCCGCAGTCGCTCTCGCCGGCCCGGGACGCGCTGCTGAAGAAGGGACTGATCTACTCCGGCGAGCGCGGCAAGATCGCCTTCACGGTGCCCCACTTCGGCAAGTACCTGCGCGAGCAGGCCTGAGCCGCCGACCGTCGGAGTGCGTGGGCCCGCCGCGTAGAGTCACGGCGTGGCTGCCTACCTCCCTTCCTCGAGTCTGCACCGGATCCAAGGGGTCGCCGGTCTCCTCCTCCTGCTCACCCTTCCGCTGCCGTGGCTGCGGCGTACGGCCGGTGACGCCGAGGCCTGGGTGCCGGGGTGGTGGCTCGCGTCGGGCGACGCCGAGGTCGGCGACTCGCCGATCCCCACCTTCCTCGCCGTGCTGGTGCTCGCGCTGGTCCTGGCAGTGGCGGTCACAGCCGCTCTCTCCTGGTGGCGACGGTCGGTCGGCGCCGCGGTGAGCGCCGGCGGCCTCTCCCTCGCGGCGGTCTTCGTCATGGTGGGTGCTGCCTCGCCCCGCGAGCTGGCCGCCTCCGGCGTCGACCAGTCGGTCGCCCCCGGGCTCATGCTGGCGGTCTTCCTCTGCGGCACCGTGCTGGTGAGCTGCCTGGCCCTCCTGGCCACCGTGACGCCCGACGACGCCTGACCGCGGGTAGTCCCGCTCGGACTAGGACGCATGGTCCGTTCGGGTCATTCCACATTGGCGAGAGGCCACGCCGTCCCGGAAGCCCGGTGAAGGGCGTCGCGACTCCTCTACTGTGTCCGGCATGAGTGACTCGCATCTCATCGGTCGGCTGACGGGCGGCCCCTTCTGGCAGCTCGTCAAGCCCGCCCTCGTCCCGGGGGAGACGCCGGTGCACTTCGCCCAGCTGCGTCGGGCCCAGGGCACCGAGGAGGTCGCGGGAGCTCTCTTCCTCACCACCCACCACCTGCTGTGGCGCACCATCGACCCCCGCAAGCCCGAGGGCTCCGGCTTCGACGTGATGCTGGGTGACGTGCTCGGTGTCGACCAACCGCAACGGATGGGCGCCTTCCACGCCTTCCGCGTGGTCACCGCCGACGACGCGCACCCGACCGACACCTACTTCTTCCCGCAGTACCGCACTGAGGTCGACCGCCTCCTCTGCGACGAGATGTTCGCGGCGCTGGCCGGCGCGTGGAAGAAGCAGCGCGCCGTCCGCTTCAGCGCCTGAGCCTCTCTGCCGTCGGCGCTGACGTGGGTCATGATCGGGGCATGAGACCGCAGGTCGTCGCCCACCGGGGCGCCAGCCACGAGAAGGCCGAGCACACCCTGGGGGCCTACGTCGCCGCCCTCGACGTGGGGGCCGAGGGCCTGGAGGCAGACGTACGACTCACCGCGGACGGTCACCTCGTCTGCGTGCACGACCGCCACGTGCGCCGCACGACCGAGGGGCGCGGCGTGGTCTCCACCCTCAACCTCGACGACCTGGCCCAGCTCGACTTCGCCTCCTGGAAGAACCCGTGGGGCGACCTCGACGACGAGGCCCCCGACGAGGCGGACGACCACCGGCGCGTGCTGACGCTGAGGCGGCTCTTCGAGACCGTGCGTGACTACCACCGGCCCGTCGAGATCGCCGTCGAGACCAAGCACCCGGTGCGTTACGGCGGACTGGTCGAGCGCCGCCTGGTCGAGCTCCTGCGCGAGTTCGGCTGGGCGGGCAAGGACTCACCGGTGAGGGTCATGTCCTTCTCCTGGACGGCGTTGCAGCGGGTCGAGCGCGCCGCGCCGGACGTACGCCTGGTGCAGCTCATCGAGCACGCGCACCTGTGGCCGATGCTCAAGCGGGTGATCGGCGACGACTGGATCGTGGGGCCGGGCATCAAGGAGCTGCGCGACCACCCGGGCCTGGCGCGGCGGCTGGTCGCCAGCGGACGCGACATCCACGTCTGGACCGTCAACACCCGGGCCGACCTGGAGCTCTGCCGCAGCCTCGGGGTGAAGGCGGTCATCTCCGACCGCCCGGGCTACATGCTGGAGCTGCTCGACGAGTGAGCGGGTAGTTTCTGCGCCATGGCGAAGAAGTCCCGCAAGAACCGCGACGTTGCCCCGCCGGCCGAGGGCGAGGTCGGCCCGCGCCAACCCTGCCCGTGCGGGTCGGGCAAGCGTTACAAGGCCTGCCACGGCGCCGCCGGGGGAGCGACGAGCCCCTTCGTCGCACGACCCTTCGAAGGGCTGGCCGGTGAGTGCGACCTGATCGCCCTGCGCGAGCTGGTGCCCGCGGCGACCGCGCCCCTGACGCTGGCCGACGGCGTCACCGGCGCCGGTACGCGTGTGGTGAAGCTCTGCACGCTCCTGCCGGCCGCCGCGCCGGCGATGGTGCGCGACTCGGGCGAGGTCTGGCTGGGGTTGCAGGTGCAGCACCACTACGGCGACCCGTCGCGCGACCTGGCCGCCGTGCTGCTCACCGCGCTGGAGCAGGCGGAGCGCGGGGAGTCCGGCATCGTCGGCCTGACCTCCGACCCCGGCGCGGGGCCGCGCCTGCAGGACGTACTGGCGACGCCCGAGCTCGACGTGACGGTGCACGACGGCTTCGAGTACTGGGTCGCCGACGTCGACCAGGCCGGTGACGACTTCACCGCCGCCCTGCAGCAGGCCAACGAGACCATCCACCCCACCGAGCGGCTGACGGGTGTGGAGGCTGCCTACTGGACCAACGTGGGCACCAAGGAGCACCTGCGCTGGGTGATGCCGCACGACGAGGACGCACTGCTCACCGCCCTGGCCCGGCTCCACGCCGCCGGCAAGGACGTCCTGGTCGAGGACTCGCGCTTCGTGGGCATGTTCCGCGCCCACGGCCTGCTGGCGCCCGTCTGGGACCTGCCCGTCGGCACCGGTGCCGCTGCCCTGGAGGAGCCCGCGAGCCGTTTCGCCGCCGAGCTGGAGACGGCGCTGGCCCAGAGCGCCGACCTCACTCCCGAGGAGCGCTCGGCGCGCGCGGGACTGGCCAACCGTCAGGTGACGATCCGCTGATCGCGGCCGGTGTCGTGAGAGAGCCCCGGCGATTCCGGGTCCAATGACCGACAGCGTGTCCGACTGGTGGTTGATTTCTAACCCAGTGGTTGTGTCCCCACCTTCGGTGGCGTAGGTTTTCACCCGGCCCGGTCGTTGTTGTATCCCCCGTCAACAACGGCCGGGCTCTTCATCGCTTACAGGGAAATCGTCCCTGAAAACCTCTGCCCGACGCGAACAGCGTCGGGCAGAGGTCGTTTTGGGGGTGCCTCGGGCCGGAGGCTGACCTTCTCGGGGTGTTTTGGGTATGAAGAAGGCCCTCAACTGGGGTGTTGAGGGCCTGATTTCGGAGTGTGGGCATGCCTGTTGCCGCCTGAACCGGGTGGTGGTTGAGGCGGTGGCTTTGAGGGGTGCATGTGGCTAGGCGGTGTCGTCGACGACATTGTCGAGGCCGTGTGCTTGAAGGTGGACCTGCCATGAGAACGCGTTGTTGGCGATGGATGCGCCGAGGAGGCGCAGCATCTGGCCGTCGCGGTCTCCGGGCAAGTGTTGAACGCGTGCTTTGAGGTCGGCGTGGCGGGCTTCGGTGTCGTTGCGTGCGCCGTAGAGGTACTTGGCTTGCCATGAGCCGGGTGGGTAGACGCGGCACACCTCGCCCCAGATGTAGTTGGGGTCGTTCGAGGTGGCGGGTGTGTGGAACAGCGCGATGCGTTCGGTGAGGTCGTTTCGGGTGTGGGGGCACGTGATTTTCACGGTGAGGTACTCGCGTCGGGTGCCGTTGGTGGCCTTGCCGCGCTGCTCGTACTTGACGACTGGGAGTGGCGTGAGGGCGTAGGTGCCCTCGCCTGTGAACACGGCTTCCATGAGTTCGCCGCCGACGGCGAAGACGTGATGCTCGCAGTTGATGTGAAAGTCGTTGAGGTGGCTGACCGCGTGCCGCAGGTGAGTCTTCTCCACGCGGCCTTCTGCGAGGCGTCGGCCCGCTCCACCCTTGGGGTTGGTCTTTGCGTGCGGGTAGTTGATGACGGTGACGCCGTGACGTTGGAGGTGCTCGACGGCCCGACCCCGAATCACTGAGTCGACGAGGAGTCCCTTGATGCCGCCATTGGTGGCTTCACGCATGCCGGGAAGGGTGGCTTCGACCATCGGCGATTCGCCTCGGTAGGAGCCGTCGAGGGACTTGTGGATGTGGGCGAAGTCGAGGATGACGCGGGAGTGTCGCTGCCCGTTCACGCGGGTTGAGGTGATGCCGTACTTCGTGCCGCGAGCGGCTTCACCGGTTCCAGTCATGTAGGTACCGACGGTGCTCAAGCGGCCCTTGCGGGGTGCCTTGAATACGACCCCATCGAACCCCACGTACTGGTTGCGGTCGGGCTGGTTGTAGACGAAGTTCGCGGTGGAGTCGAGGACACCCATGGCTTGCGCCTGTGCCAACGCGGTTTCACGGAACTTCGCCATGACGCGGGCTTGGAGGCCGTAGTACTCGTGTCCGGGCTCCAGTCGGACCCGGCCTGCGCTGCTGCGGCGGTATCCACGCCATTTGAGGACCCAGTAGTCGAGGGTGTTCGGGCTGGGCGGTGCAGTGAGGGGGCGCTCGTTGCGGGGGCGCAACTGGGTGACGTTTCCCTTCCTCTTGCGCTTGGCCTTCTTCTTGGTGGGCTGGAGTGGCCGGGTGCGGTCGGTGGGCTCCGTGCCGGGGGTCGCCAAGGTGGCGTGCTTTGGGGTCCTCTTGGGGTTTCGCTGCGGGAGGTCGCCCAACTTGGTCCACTCTTCGGGGACGTAGGTGTCCATGTGTTCGACGAGGTCGCGCCAGACCTTCTCGTCGCGCAGCAGTGTTGCTGCTGCGTTGATGGTGCCGACGCCCTTCACGCCCGCGAGGCAGACCAAGAAGAGCATCAGGTAGTCGGGGAAGTGGAGCGGTGCGCCTTCGCGGCGCTTGTCGAGGTCGGTTTCCTTGCCGCCCCACCAGATGCGGTTGTTGGGGCATTCGGCGGCAATCTCCCAGAACCACTGGCTGGTGTAGATGGCCCGCATCTGCACCGTGGGACCGACGGAGGAGGTGTCTTCACCGGCTCGGCTCATGCGGGGACGGAACTGGACGGGAGCAACGGTGGTGATGTCTTCGTCGGTGAGGGCGTCGTTGACCTGCTTGGGGGTGAGGCTGCTGACGTAGGCAACGGCTGCGGCGGTGAGAGCGGACTGGGTCATGCCTGCTCACCCGCCTCTGGAGTGGCGACGCGGTGAGGCGGCGGGGTGGTGTCGATGTCGCTGGTCCAGTCGTACTCCACGATGTGCGCAGCAGCATCGAGGGATGCCATGCCCAATCGGCGGGCCACCTCGATGAGGGAGCCAGTTTCGGCGTAGATAGTGGCGGCGGTCCATTCGCGAATCGACTCTGTGCGGGTCACGCCGGGGACGTGCAGGCGCGCTTTCTTCTGCAAGCGGAGGAGCACGGTGTTGCCTGCGGTGGCCTGACGCGTTGGGGTCGGCTGGGAGGGGTGCGGCTTGTAGACCAGCGACACCGCGTCAGCGTCGGCTCCATAGGTGGTGCGCAGTTCGGTGACACGCTGGGTGATGGCTTCTGTCGTCCAGTCGGTCAGGAACGTCACCCAGCGGTCGCGCTGGCGGTAACCGCCACCACACAGCCACACGCGCCCGTTCGCAACGTCCACGTCGGCGACGGTCACGTTGATGAGTTCCTTAGTGGAGGCACCGCACATCACCAGCGCCAACACAGCAGGGGTACGCAGGTCCCCTAGTTCACTGCGCGACACCCGCTGCAACTGGCCCATCTCGACGTCGGAGTAGGGGCGCACGTAGCGGGTGCTACGACCGGGCAGTTCAACAGAATGGGCAGCGTTGTGCTCCACCAACCCGAGCACCCGACACGTCTCAAGGAAGGACCGCATAGCCGAACGTCGCTGCCACATGACATTGCGCGCTGGAGACAGGCCAGCCTTGCCCGGCATCTGCAGCCACGCCAGCACCACGTTCGGGGTGACATCCCCAAGCAGGGTCACGCCGAGACGTGCCGCGACTCCGAGGAAAAAGGAAAGGGTGTGAAGGTACGTCTTGATGACACCGTCGCTGATGACACCTTCAGCGACCTGACGCTCCCAGTCAGCCTTCACGATGGTGAATGCGTCCACGAGGGAGATGGCCCCTGACTGGGCCAGCCCGTCCCGCAGGATGAACGGACCAGTGAGTGTCGCCAACTGGCCTCGCTTGTTCGCCTCCCCGGCGCGACGGCGCGTCACTTCGTCCACCCCTTCCGGGTGGAGTCGGTAGCGCCCAACTTGGCGTGGGCGGAGGTCGGGCACTTCGACCTCCTCACCCGCTGTGGGGTCGCTGGTCGAGCGATGGTTCGTGATTCGAGGTCAGTGGACGAGCAGGTCGTCTTCGAGGTGCGCAGTGTGTTCATGCGCCGGTCATCGGAGTGCTGGGACGCGCGCCGACCGGGTTCGATCAGCAAACCATGCAGTGAATCTTGATACAAGTCATTAGCGTATATAATGATCGAAACCGTGGGTGGAACGCTCTCGCGTCTGCCTACCGTCAGGCGTGCCCGATGCCCCTGAGAACCAGCGGAACCAACCGATGCCGCTCGTCCCCCAGCCGCTGCCGGCCACCCCCCGTGAGTGGCTCACCCCAGAGACCAGCAGCCACTTTGGAACCCACCAGCCTGTGGCGTGGCTGCCCGCCGACCCGTCCAGCGTCCCCGCACGTGCTGCCCGAGACGCCGCTCGTGAGCAGCACGAGATAGCCAAGTTCACGAAAGACCGACTGCATTTCCGGCGCATGTCACGAAGGGAACTTGCTGACCTGATGGGAGTGTCCCGCTCCCACCTCGACCACCTCCTCAATGGGAACAGCAGCCTCTCCGCACGCCACCGATGCGCCCTCGGGCTCATCTTTGATTTCGCCGCATCAGTCGAAATCACCTAAATCGCTTCCGGCTGGCATCGCCCCATCGCGAACCGCTCGCGCCAGAGCACTGGACCGAGGCACTCGCTGGTTTCCGGACCCTTTGAGTTCGTGGCGCTGGCCCACCGTGTCGGCGCTGGCTCCTAGGCTGCTCTTCGCCGGTACGTTGACGGCTTGTATATGGGCTACCTAGGAGCAGAATCAGTGGACGCGGACCGCGTAGAACTCGCAATGACCTCGGACCTCGACCGCCGTGTCACCGAGTTGAAGGACCTGCTGCCTGAGGCGTTCACTGACGGGGAGTTCGACCCGGCGAAGGCAGCCGAAGTTCTCGGCATCGCCACCACGGGCGAGCGTGAGCACTACGGGTTGCGGTGGGCAGGCAAGCAGGAAGCCCAAGCCTCCCTTCAGGTCGGTTCCGTTGCGACTCTCCGCCCGAACCTTGCGAAGTCCATCGACTACGACACGGCCCGCAACCTTGTCATCGAGGGTGACAACCTCGAAGTGCTCCGCCTGCTCCAGCGTGGGTACAACGACAAGGTCAAACTCATCTACATCGACCCGCCCTACAACACCGGCAACACCAACTGGCTGTACAACGACGACTTCTCCGACGGTCTGATTGCCTACCTTGAAGCGACCGGGCAGGTTGCGGAGGACGGCAACCGCAAGTCCTCCAAGACTGAAGCCGCCGGTCGCCGTCACTCCGGCTGGCTGTCGATGATGTACCCCCGCCTCGCGCTGGCACGGAACCTGTTGGCCCAAGACGGTGTCATCTTCGTGTCCATCGACGACAACGAAGTGCACAACCTGCGCCACCTCATGGACGAGGTGTTCGGGCCGGAGAACTTCGTGGGCACTGTCATCTGGCAGAAGGTGTACTCCCCGAAGAGCAGCGCACGGCACTTCTCCGAGGACCACGACTACCTCGTGGTGTACGCCCGCAACGCGAACGAGTGGACCCCCAACCTGCTGCCCCGCACGGCAGAGATGGACGCGGCGTACAAGAACCCCGACAACGACCCTCGCGGCCCGTGGAAGAGCGGCGACCTCTCAGCCCGCAACTTCTACAGCAAGGGCACCTACCCCATCACCTGCCCCAGCGGACGTGTCATCGACGGCCCGCCCAAGGGCAACTACTGGCGTGTCAGCGAAGAGTCATTCCGCGAAATGGATGCCGACGGTCGCATCTGGTGGGGCACGGACGGCAACGCAACACCGTCGGTGAAGCGGTTCCTGTCTGAGGTGAAGCAGGGACGTGTCCCGCAGACCCTGTGGACCTACAAGGAAGTCGGGCACAACCAAGACGCCAAGAAGCAGTTGCTGGAGCGCGTCACGTTCGAAACGTCCGACAGCGTGTTCGACACTCCCAAGCCCACGGGGCTCATCAGACGGATGCTGACCCTCGCCACCAGCCCAGACGGCGACGACATCGTGCTCGACTTCTTCGCAGGGTCGGGTTCCACCGCCGACGGTGTGCTGCAAGCCAACGCTGAGGATGGCGGCAACCGACGGTTCATCTCAGTTCAGTTCCCCGAGCCCACCGGGCACAGCGACTACGGAACCGTCGCTGACATCACCCGCACCCGAGTGGCAGCGGCCATCGAGGCAACTCAGAACACCGGTAACGCGGCCACCTGTCCTGCCGGAACGTTCGAGTTTCGCTACCTCGAACTGGCAGCGAGCAACTTCAAGGTGTGGGACTCAAGTACCGCGCCCACCAGCGAGCCTGAACTCGCCGAAGCCCTCGCCCTGTATTCCTCGAACCTTGCCGCCGACGCAGATGACCACGCAATCGTCGCCGAAGTCGTGCTGAAGGAAGGCGCAACGCTCGACCTGCCATGGCGGGACGTGTCCCTCGCCGGGGAACGAACCGTCCTCGTAGGAAACAAACTGGCCATCTGCCTCGCCCGCAACGTCACCACCGAACTGACCGACGCACTCGTCGACCTCGGAGTCCCACGAGTGGTCATGCTCGACGCTGCTTTTACCGATAAGGACCAAGCGAAGAGCAATGCGTTCTATCGGTTGAAGAACGCCGACATCACGATGCGAACGGTGTAACCACTTGACCACCCAACCTGCCCCAGTCGAGATTCAGTTCGACCCTGACCAAGAGTTCCAGCACGACGCCATCCGCGCAGTCGTCGACCTGTTCAGGGGCCAGTCCATGGCCCCCAGCCAGTTCGAGATGTCCCATGACGGCGCGCAAGGTGCGCTCATCAGCCACGTCGGGTTCGGCAACAACGTCATGGTCGCGGACGAGCAGGTCCGGGCGAACCTCGACGAAGTTCAGGACCGCAACGGCATCCCCGCTGCGTTCCGTGGCCTAGCCAACGACGCCGTGAGCACGCTGGCGTCGTGGGACTTCACCGTCGAGATGGAAACCGGCACCGGCAAGACCTACGTGTACCTGCGCACTGCGTTGGAGTTGAACAAGGAGTACGGGTTCACCAAGTTCGTCATCGTGGTCCCATCGGTCCCCATCCGTGAGGGCGTCGAACAGAACCTGCGGCTGCTGCAATCCCACTTCGCCGACCTCTACGACGGTCTCCAGTACGGCGTCGTCAAGTACGACTCGAAGGACCTCGCCCGCCTGCGGGGGTACGCGAACTCGAACTCGATGCAGTTCCTCATCATGAACATCGACGCGTTCAACAAGACCGACACCAACAAGATTTACGACGACACCCAAGACTCCATGATGGGCAACCGTCCCATCGACTTCATCCGCGCCTGCAACCCCATCGTCATCATCGACGAGCCACAGAACATGGAGTCCGACACCGCCAAGAAGGCCATCGCCGCCCTCAACCCGGCAGCGACCCTTAGGTACTCCGCCACCCACCGCGACCGCTACCAGCAGGTCTACCGACTCACCCCCGTGGATGCGTACCGGCTCGGCCTCGTCAAACGCATCAGCGTGTGGTCGGTGACCGAGGAACTGAACGGCAACAAGCCCTACCTCAAGGTCCTCAAGGTCACCGCGAAGAAGACCACTGTGACCGCACAAGTCGAAGTGTCAGTCCTTACCGACGACGGCGTGAAGCGCAAGAAGGTCAACGTCACAGGCGGGAGAACACCCACCGACCTTCGCAAGGTCACCGACCTCGACAACTACGACGGCTACGTAGTCGAAGACATCAACGCCGAAGGCGGCTACATCGAGTTCACCAACGGCACCGTCGTCGCAGTGGGCGACACCGAAGGCGCGTCCCACGACGAAGTGCAACGCGCCCAAATCCGCGCGACCATCGCGGAGCACCTCGACCGGGAACTGGAGTTCCACAAGCGACGCAACGACCCCGGTTTCGCACCCACCAAGGTCCTGTCACTGTTCTTCATCGACAAGGTCGCCCACTACGCCCCCGACGACGGCAAGTTCCGCCGCTGGTTCACCGAGGAATACAACGCCGCCAAGGCACGCCCCAAGTACGCCGACCTTGACCTCCCCGCCGCCGACAAGGTCCACGACGGCTACTTCGCGGTCGACAAGAAGGGCACCGTGAAGGACTCCCGAGGGAGCGCTGCCACCGCAGACGACGCCACCGCCTACGAACTCATCATGAAAGACAAGCAGCGTCTGCTGTCCACTGACGAACCCCTCCGATTCATCTTCTCCCACTCTGCCCTCCGCGAAGGCTGGGACAACCCCAACGTGTTCGTCATCTGCACCCTCAACGACTCCAAGTCCGAGATGCGTAAGCGCCAAGAAATCGGACGTGGCCTCCGCCTGCCCGTTGACGCCAACGGCAACCGCGTCACCGACCCCCGCGTAGCCAAACTGACTGTCGTAGCCAACGAGGCATACGACGAGTTCGCCGCCACCCTGCAACACGAAATCGAAGCGGAAACCGGCGTCAAGTTCGACAAGACCAGCATCGAGAACGCACGCGCCAAACGTGTCCCCGTCACCCGGCAGCCCAACACCATCAACAGCGAAGCGTTCAACGACCTCTGGGCACGCATCCAACACCGCACCACCTATCAGGTCACCTACTCCACCAGCGACCTAATCAGCAACGCCGCAGCACGCCTCAGCCGCAAACCGTCACTGGTTGGCGCGAAAATCCGTGTCGTCAAGAGCGACGTCGACATCACTACCGACGGTGTTCACGCTGACGTCGTAGCGGAGAAGAGCGCCATCACCGTCCAGAACTCCTACCCCATCCCCGACCTCCTCGGGAACCTCACCCGGCTGGTCCCCGTGAGCCGCGCCTCCATCGCCCAAATCCTCATCCAGTGCGGACGACTCGGCGAAGTCACCACCAACCCCCAACAGTTCATCGAACAAGCCCGCGACGCCATCGACCAGACCCTCGCCGAACTCCTCGTCGACGGCATCAAATACGAAAAACGAGGCACCGGCACCAACTCTCTCTACGAGATGAGCCTCTTCCTCGACGAGAAGGAACGCGAAGAACTCGCAGCCCGCGTCTACGAAGTCACCAACACCAACAAGGCCCCCTACAGCCACGTCGTGTGGGACTCCACCCTCGAAGCCGAAGTCGCAGCCCGACTCGACGCCCACGAGGACGTCCTCGTGTTCCTCAAACTCCCACGCTGGTTCCTCATCGACACCCCCGTCGGCCCCTACAACCCCGACTGGGCCTACATCAAACAAGACGAAGACGGCCACCAACGGCTCTACCTCGTCCGCGAAACCAAACCCACCCAAGACACCAGCGAACTGCGCAAGAAGGAGCATCTGAAGGTCGAGTTCGGCTACGCCCACTTCGCAGCCCTCGACGACGTCAACTTCGGTGTCATTGACAGCGCAGACCAGATTGCGGAGGGTTCGTGACGGTTTCGGGAGGCTCAAAGCGATGGCTCAAGTCAAGGCTGGCGAATATTCACTTTCGCTCTAAACGACCCAAATTAGTTCGCCAAGAAGAAGTGGAACTCGTTCGCTATTTCTTTGCAATTCCTGAACCCCTTGCCTTCCCTGACGGTTTTCAGCACTTCTCAACGTTTCCCACCGGGGGCGAGAGCGAAGATTCAGCAACCATCCCCTACGCAGCACTGACGTTCCATCAGGTCGACGTCGAAGGTGGTCGCACAGAGACCGCCCAACGAGCCGTAATGAAAGTTGCGTCGCAGGCAGATGGGTTGGACATAGACACTGATGGCAACGTGGAACCGATTGGCATTTCGGTTCCGTTCACCGTCGTGGAGGCAGTGACGCTCAGCGAATCGCCCGAGGAGATCTCCGAAGCGGATGCAGCACGTCCTCGGCGGTGGTCACCGCGACAGGATGCCTTCACGCGCTGCGTCGCAGCAGCCAACGAGGCATTGCGTGCCCATCGCCACGTAACCGAAGGCACCCACGGCCTTCTGACATACGTTCGCTTGCCTCTACTGGTGCTGACCTACAGAGCACCCGCTCTACGTAGATACGTCATCAAAGACCGCGAACTGCACGTCTTCATAGATCCCACTGGACACTGGGAGGGCGGCATCATGTTGCTCGACCACACCAACCTTGGCGACCCATTCCCCAGTCAAGATTGGACAGAAGAAACCACCGACGGATTCCGCCATTGGTTGACCGAACTCCAATCCGACAATCCCCTACTCCTCTGGCGAGAAAGATACGTAGAAGCACGTCGCGCACTCCATGTAACTGGCGATCTTACAAGTACGGTACTACTCGCCAATACATCTTGCGAGGTACTACTGGACACTGTGCTCGCACTCCTCCTATGGGAAGAGGGCGTCACAGAAGCGGACGCGGCACCAATTTTTGAACAAGGCAAAATTCTAAAGCGAGTCAACACTCAGTTCCCAGTCAAACTGAGAGGGAATTGGTCCGTCGATAGTCAAGGGCCACTCGCAGACTGGTACCAGAACGCTTACCGACTCAGGCACAGAATCATTCACGGCGGATACCATCCCACCGAAGCCGAAGCCGAAACTGCCCTCAACGTTGCACACGCCCTCCAGGATTTTCTGTGGGAACGCCTCGTGGACCGACGCAACACATACCCACGTTCGACACTCATCACCGTGGCCCAGTCCGGACTCGAAAACAGGAACCTCTGGTCAGGGAAGATCAAGAAATTCTCAGAAGAAGTGGGGCCAACAGAAACCCGTTGGCTTACGGCGTACAGCACCTACTACCGCAACCTCATCGCGCTGCTCTGAGCGACGTCTCTGGCGCATCTCAGCGCTCAATGCTCACAAAACTGTCGGCAGTGTCCGATATACCCCTCAACATCGACGAACCGGGGGGATCGGCTTGCGCAACTCAGTCACTGGTGCACCTTCGAAGGTGCCTGCACGGCATGAAGCGAGAGACTCGCTTGCCTTCCTGACCGATGACACGCGGCAGGTGTGGGCGGTTGACCGGGCGACCGGTCACCCGCGCTACCTCGCGGATGGCATGGCTCGACAGGTGCGTGAGGAAGCGAAGCGGGACTGGCGGTGCCCTGTGCCGGGGTGCACGGTGGAGATCACCACCGTGGCGAGTGACTCCCGTCGTGACCACTTCCGGCACAACCAGCCAGCGCCCCACCCGTCCGATGGTGAGAGTGAAGCGCACCTGTCAGCGAAGGCGATGCTCGCCGAGTGGGCGTCCCAGCGGGTTCCTGCCGGTGGGTCGGTGCGTGAAGAGCAGACGGTGAAGGACCCTGCAACATCCATCCACCGCATCGCAGATGTCATGGTCACATGGCCTGATCAGCGGCTCACGGCGTTCGAGGTTGAGTACAAGCCGTTCACCCCGGACGCTTGGCGTACCAAGCAAGCCGACTACGACACGAAGCACGTTGCATGCGCATGGCTTCTCGGCCACACACGCATCAAGCCAGTCGTCGAACCTGACTCGGACATGTCGCTCTTAGGGCCAGTCAAGGTTCGAGTGCCTGAACTGGCTCGGGCCTTCATCGATTCCGGTCGACACGTCCTCATCGTGAACCCGCAAACCCGGCAGGTTGGGACTCTGGCAGCCGACCCCGAATTCACCTATCGAGTTCGACAGTTCGCCTCCGAGGCGTACCTGCGTGTTGACGACCTTTCGGTGTGCCGCCTTGACCCCGTTCTCGGTCTCGTGACCCCCGGAATGTGGGCCATCGACGAAGCCGCGCGCCTGCGCGAAGCAGCGGCACGTGTCGCCGAAGAGGAAGCCCTACGGCGACGGCAGGGACTGCTCGCCCGACTCGACCAGACCCGCGATCCCCAGGGCAACCGGACGTACAGACGGACTCTGGAAGAGATCGACGCCGATAACCTCAAACGTTGGACCGCGTCTCCGTGGAAGGCCCGCGCTCATGAGGTGTGGGGCATCGGGCTTCCTGCGTTCATCGCTGATCGCGGTGAACGCCCTCGGGGAGTCCACGCGTTCCCGGCGCACTGGCACACCGTCCTGTTCATCACTCAAGTTCACGGTCGCCCCGCCGGACACACCTTCACCGTCAAAGACATCTACGCCGCGTTCACCCAGAACCACATCCGAACCACCTACGACAACCGAAGACTGTTCCGATCCGTCATCGAGTTCCTCGAACGCCTCCAGCACGAACGACACATCACGATCCACAGCGACAACGCCAACGGGTGGGTCCAACACCTCACCGTCGTCGACCGAGAAGCACTCCTGAGAGCCGAAGCAGAGGAACGAGCCCGCCGAGACCGCGAACGCCAAGGACTCCTACAGCAGCAAGCCGAACAACACCGTTTGCGGCAAGAAGACGAACGGAGGCGGGACGAAGAATCCCGCCGGGAGCGCGAGGCACGCCAGAAGCATCACCTCGCACTCACGAAGCGCTGGGTAGCGTCAGAGGCACACCGGGCGACCCTACTGATCTACAACACCATCCCAGTCCACATCCGATGGGAAGGTGGGCTTTACCGCCGCAGCATCGACGCTGACCCCACCCAATGGCACGCCGAAATCTTCCTGCGCTGCATCTACGACAAGCCAGCCGGAACCGTCGTCACCGTCGCCGACGCACTGACCGCTCTCACCGTCGCCGACATCAACCTCGTCTCCCCGCCCGAAGCCACACGCGCAGTCGAGGACTACCTCTATAACCTCCACCAGCGCGGGCTACTCGTTCGCGTCGACGATCAGACATTTGAAACCCCGCCTGCTGCCCACGAGGTCCTTCCAGTTGAGGACCCCCAAGAGGGCCTCTGGTGACCGCCACGATTCGAGCCAAGACGAACCCGGTCTTTGCATAGGGTGGTGCGCGTCCTGGAGAGAGCCACTGAGCCACTCATTCGGGTCTGCTGCACGGATAGGTCACACTGACACCTGATCGTGCAGCAGTCCCCTGTGACGAAACGGATGCCACGAAGCCACTCCCAACCGGACCTCAAGTGCGCGAGGATGACCCAATATCGACTCAAACGATGTCACGGATGAGCCCAAGCACAGGACGCGAAGGGGGTTGGCCATGTCCATGTCACGCTTCGACGAACTTGTGTGGTCGGCCGCCCTGAACGGTGCCGCCCCCTCCCTGCCGTCGCTGGTTGCGGGAAGCGCAGGTAGACCGTCCGAGTGCGTCGTTTTTGAAACGGTCATCGTGGCTGAGGAGGTGGAGCCACTCGACCTCCTGTCGGGTGGCCACACGGTCAACGTTGGGCAGCGTTCGGTCATGCTTGTCAGTGACCGTGACGGCGACTTCGTGCTTGTTGCTGAACCGGCTGGCGCGGAGGGTGTCTTCCACATCGTAGGGAGCACGCCCTCGTCCGATGCTCGTTGGCAGCGCATTGAGCGGCGTATCAGAAGTAGCGCCCCGAACCTCGTGCCCTGCTTTTTAAACCACAACGATTTCGCCGACATTGGGTCGGCGCTCAGTGAATTCGGGACGGTCGAAGTGCGTACCCTGTCGGCGCGCCACCGACGGGACCCCAAATCCATCAACCTGTCGTGGAAGCGCGACGAGTACCAACTGCGCCCAGATCATCGAGCCGCTATCGAAGAAGCCGAAGAGCAAGAAGCCTCCCTTCGCAGCCTCCGGCTCTACCTCGCTGAAAGCGAGGGGCTGGACCTGCATGTCCGTCGCGTCTCAGGGGCCACCTTTTACAGCGGGAACTTTGAGGTCTTCAACTCAGTTGTCCTCCCGCGTCTCGCTAATGCGGCTGACAGGCGACGTCGTCTGATGCATGACCGGCAGCGTCGAGCAGGTGCCCCCGTCCCGGAACCCATCGAAGTCGTCCTGCCCATCGACCGGTTCAAGGGAGCCGACGACACCGCAAAGATCCTCGACCACATCGCGAAGGTCAGCCACCTGAGCCACGCGGTCCTCCACCGCAACCCCTACTTCCATCTGTCTGTAACCGACCACCATGACGGTTCAAACTTCGATGTCATGGTCACGTCCGCAGACCGCATCCAAATCACCCCCGGCTTCCGTGCCTCACCGGGGGCGTTTACCGAACTCGCCCAATACCTCGGGGACTGGTTCGCGGCAGACAGGATCAGCGAAGCGGCCACGGAGCAAGCGTTCTCCATCTACGACCTTATCTCTCGGTGACCATGGCACGACTGTCGAGCACACAGGTTGAAGACCTGCTTCGTGAGTTTGAGGTGTACGACCAGCACGTTGACGTGGTTTCAGCCATCCAGAGCCTGCTCACGGTTTCGACGGAACTCAGGCCGACGGTCCAGCACTTCGAACGGTTTCCCGTCATCCCACAAGACGGGAAACCGTCGCTGACCCCTGACTTCACTGTGTTGTACACCGACGGCACCGCTCTCATAGGTGAGGTGGCCTCGGTGGCGCGCCACGATGGCAGTATCACCAAGATCGTGAACCAACTGGCGAACTACGACACGATCACTGCCGTGCCAGCGGGTCCATCGCGCCGCAGCGTCGCCCCGATTCAGACTCCAGACGTGCTGCTCATTGTGCCGATTTCGAGAGGCCAACGGGCATTCTTTCGGATTGAGGAGCGGCTCAAGGACGGCACCTACGCGCCATCGAAGCGGCCCGTCATCGCCCAATACGCCAAGGGCGACTCGGAATACACCATCCAGCGCCTGCTTCACGCAGACAACGGCACGCTGGACCCCGGTTCCCGTGCCCACCACCTCGGTCACGTCCTCGACGAGGACCTCACCGTGCCCGCCCGCCTCTTCTCCCAGAGCAAGATTGCCCATCGTTTCATCAACGACGTTCCATCAACTCTCTACCTTGCAACACACCTGCTCATGCACTACCTGCCCAGCGTCCACCCAGTCGGAGAACAAGCAGCCGTCGTCCCAGCGGACGTGGCTGAGGTATTGCGCCGTCAGTACGGTGGCGGCATCCGGGCCTCCAATATCAGGCAGGCCCTTGACCTGATCCAAAAGGCCGGTTACGCCCGATGCAACCCTGACAAAACGTGGGATGTGTCCCTAAGGCAGATGAAGAGCAAGACCGAAACTGACGTCCACCGAATCATCCTGAGCCGCGCCTCGAAAACAACCTCCAGCGTCCTCCCGCCACGAGAGCGCCCAGCGCCGTCGGTCGAGCAACTGGCCCTGTTCCATATCTAGCGCCAGTCCCACGCTCAGCGTGCCAAACGCGTCTTCAACGCTCCCGAAACCACAGTCAGCCCATCCGTGTCGAATGCTTCCCGTCGGAGCCTCAAGCGGTGAAGCGATGCCCCCTTCGTCTCAAAGTCGATGGCCTTGCCGTCGATGTCACGGTCAACGCCTTCCACTGTGATGAGTCCAAACCGTTCAAGCCAGCGGTGCGACTCGAACCGATCTCGCCCGATGCCGTAGTTCAGGACCCGTACGTCCGACGGAATCGCTACCGCACCCGAGGCGATAGACCCACGCCCACACGCCACCATCAACAGAACCGCAATCTCAGTGTCCTCAAGGAGATGTACCCACCCGTTGGTGATGAACGACATCGGCAACGAAAACGACGCGTCCCTTCGAGGCACTCGGTACGGCAAGGGTTCAGCGTCCGGGAGCCTGCTCGCCGTTTCGTCCGTCAGAAGAAACCCTTCGTGCTTGCCTGCGCCCCGACCCCGGTTCGGCAGCACCACCAACCGACTTGCCTCCAACGAGTCCAACGCCTGCTTGATGGCACGCAACCGCTTGTCCTGTGCCCTCACGTACAACCGCTTGTCGGTAGTCGTCCGAGCGTCGGAAGCAAACAGATCGGTCCACCCCGTGTCTCCACTGCTCACGGGAACGAGAGGCCGGTCGTTGGATGAGGCTCTGGCCCCCTCGCGGACACGGAACTGAGCCTCCGCTAACGCCAGCAAGTGGAACCTCAGCAGGCCGCCACGAGACCGAACCAACGACCCCGCCGGAGGACACTCCGCCGACGGGGGTTGACGCAAATCAGACACACCCGAACTGGCGCCCCTCTCGCCGAACACGTACCCGGACCGCAGACGAAACGCCTGCACCCCCAGCGTCTGCTGCATCGTCTTGAAGCCGTCATTGGCCACCCTCACGGACGGAGCCGCCATCTCCAGCCGTGCCGCGCGACCCTCCAACGCAACCCGCTCACGCACAGTGGGAGGAGCCGACACACCGAAACCGAAGAACTTTGGCACGGATCTTTACTCCTCAAAATCAACGTTTCAACCCGCCAGACGCCTACGGCATGACATGAACGATCTGGGCCTAGCCATGCGGGTTAAAACGCAAACCTGACTGTACCCCATGACCCCCAAAATCGTGCTCCCATGGAGACCACGACATCGGAAGGAAGAGGGCCATGGCCACCACGAACACCCCCAACAGGCCGAACGGCATCCTCGACCTGCGCACCTTCGTCATCTGCGCCATCAGTTTCTGCGTTGCCGCCCTCAGCGCCACAACCGCAGGCTTCACCGCGCACACGTCCCAGTCCGCTCCCATGGCCATCACGGCCGCAGTCGCATCAGTCGCCTTCGTTCTGATGTTCCTCACCGTCGCCAAAGGACTCCACGCGTTCATCCGCACCGAAGAGTGACGCTCGCCCCACCCACGGCGTTACCAAGAGTCATAGGAGCAGTTGCGTCGGTCCGCCGTCGTCGCCAATGAGGCAATCGCTTACCAACTGGCGCACGCAAACAACGCGGCCAAGATTCCCGGCGCACAGATTGCCGAGCGGAAGGCGTGGCTTGAACAGCGCCGAGCCGACCTCTTTGCGTGGGTGAGACGGCAGAGGTCACTCTCAAGACCAGGTGCCGGGGTACCGATGACGAGCGCCATCAAGGACGTCCCAGGGAGTGATCGCCGAAAGCGGTTTCACGACCTTCCCGGTTGACCTAGAGCCCGCCACCTACTTCCACGCCGTCGCCGACATCACCACGTACACCCACAGAGTGCTCACCCAGACTCGCACACTCACAACCGACCTGACGCAAC
Source organism: Nocardioides malaquae (assembly GCF_015070385.1). GTDB lineage: Bacteria > Actinomycetota > Actinomycetes > Propionibacteriales > Nocardioidaceae > Nocardioides > Nocardioides malaquae. The sequence continues at coordinate 117,288 of NZ_JADCSA010000006.1, forward strand.
TGGTTGAAGCAGGACTCGCGCGGCGGTGACGGCCACTGACTGTTTCGGCAGACCGCTGAAGCCTCACCAACGATTCAAGGCAAGACAAGCCCTGTCTTTGCATAGGGTTGAGGCGCGTCTTGACGGGTCCTTCGCAAGCAGATCGCCGGACTGGTTCTAGGAGGCATCAGCGTCCGTCGATACGACTCCACAAGACGCCATCTACAAGCAGGGGGAACATGTGAGCGCGAAGTTTGGACACCACCCATGGACTGTTGAAGAACTCGTCTCAGGGGTCGACAAGGGCACCATCAGGCTGCCCGACATCCAGCGCCCGTTTGTGTGGCCCAACGCCAAAGTCCGTGACCTCATCGACTCCATGTACAGGGGTTATCCGGTTGGAGAGTTGATGTTCTGGGCCAACAAGGACGGTGAGCACACCAAGGCAATCGGCGGGAACGCCAAGACCCAAGATGCGTCCATGCAGGTCGTGGACGGGCAGCAGCGGCTCACCAGCCTGTACGCGGTCCTCAAGGGGTTGGAGGTCTGGCGTGAGGACTACTCACGCGAAGCCATCAAGTTGGCGTTCAACCCGATGACAGGTCGGTTTGAGGTGCCCACGGCAGTCATCGAGCGGCAGAGCGATTGGATCGCGGACATCGGTGACGTCTTCGCCGGACAAATCTCCGCACGCCGTAACTACCTGACGCGTCTCAAGGCCGACCCGAAGCACACGGTGGACGCCGACACTGAGGACGCCATCGAACTTGCCATTCAGCGGCTGGCTGACCTGCGCAACTACACGTTCCAAGTCGTCCAGATCAAGGAGGAAGTAGAGCGCGAAACTGTCGCGGACATCTTCGTGCGCATCAACTCCGAAGGCGTCAACCTGTCGTCGGCAGACTTCATCCTCACGTGGATGAGCGTCTTCTGGGAGGAGGGCCGCACCGAACTTGAGGTCTGGGCACGCAACTCGCGGTTCACGCCCGCCGAGGTGGTCTCCATCCTCAATGAGCCGACCAAGTGGACGCCTCAGAACCCGTACATGACGTTCGAGCCGGGCCAGATCCTTCGTGTCGCCATTGCCGTCGGTCTGCGCCGCGCCAAACTCCAAGACGCCTACAACGTCCTCCGTGGCCGCGACCCCCGCACTCGGGTGATTGACCCGGCACGCCGCACTACCGAGTTGGCTCGGTTGAAGACTGGTCAGGCTCACGCGACCAAGAACCTCCATTGGGACGAGTTCTTGAAGGTCCTCGAACGTGCCGGGTTCCGCACCAAGGACATGATCACGTCCGAGAACACGGTGCTGTACTCCTACGCCTTGTGGATCATCGGACGCATCGACTTCAAGGTCCCGGTCGATGAACTGCGCGAGGTCATGGCCCGCTGGTTCTTCATGTCGCAGATCACTGGGCGCTACACCTCGTCCCCCGAAACTCGGATGCAGGAAGACCTCAACCGCCTCGAAGGCGTCAACCCCACCCCTGATGAGTTCATCAAGGTCCTCAGTGGGCAGATCGCCGCCGCCGTCCCCGAGGACTGGTGGCGCGTCACCCTGCCCGAGAACCTCAACACGTCTTCTACGGGGGCACCGGCCTACGTCGGCTATATCGCCGCGCTCAACATCCTCGACGCCGAGGTGCTGCTGGCCACCTCCAAGATCAAGGACTGGATCAACCCACTTCGTCGAACCGTTAAGGGCATCGAGAAGCACCACCTGTTCCCCAAGGACTACCTCAAGAGCGTCCTCGGGCTCACCGACAACAAGAAGATCAACCAAGTCGCGAACTTCGCGCTCGTGGAGTGGTCGGACAACATCACCATCTCCAACCAGCCGCCCACGGCGTACTGGCCCCAAGAGGTCAGCGCCAAGAACATCGAAGAAGTCCGCCGGGTGCGCCAGGAGGAATGGCACGCCTTGCCCGAAGGGTGGATCAACCTCGACTACGAAGAGTTCCTGCAGCAGCGCCGTCACCTCATGGCCAAGGTCATCCACGAGGGCTACAAGCGTCTCTTCGACCCGAACTACGAGCCCGACCTCACCCGCCCCGCAAGTCCCTCCACGCCAGCAGCGACCACGCTGCCCACGTTCGAGTACCTCGTCACTTCCGGAGTCATCCCGCCCGGCACCCTCCTCACCCCGGTGGACCCCGAAGGCACCGGCACCATCGCAGAAGTGATGGAAGACGGCTACATCAAGGTCGGTGACCACCTCTGCGAAACCGTGGACCGAGCCGCCAAGGAAGACCACGCCGAAAGCGGCAGCGGATGGGACTACTGGCAGGCCCACTTCGACGGAGAGGACGAAGTCGTGACTCTCTCAGACCTCCGAGAGCGACCAGTCGTCTGAGACGCACCTCCGATGAGTCGGAGGGCTTCCCTAGCCCTTCCCTGCGAGACCCGGTGGATGCGTACAGTCGCCACGCTCATCGGCCAATGAGAATCACATCGAGGCAGCAGAACGAGAAGGGGACGGGACTGCAGCACGGATAGGTCACACTGACGCCTGATCGTGCAGCAGTCCCGACAAGCCGACTGGGACCGTCGTCACTGTCACCGACGCGATCACAACGCTCGCCGCTGCTCACATCGAACCGGTCAGCAAACCCGAAGCCACACGGGCTGTCGAGGACCACCTCTACAACCTTTACCGGCGTGCCCTGCTCACCCACAGCGACGGCGAAACTTTCAGCACCCGATGACCACCCGACACGCCCCCGCCCAGAAAGCCAACCCGCGATGACAGCGACCGAACCACCCAGCCATGAGCCCCCCGACGACCCGGCCTCCGCCGAAACCGAGCACGAGCCACTCGACATCCACGATATCCGGGACGAACGCACACGCACCCCAGAAGAGGACGAGGCTGCCCGCAAGGAACTACTCGCCAACCTGAGGACCAACACTGACGTCTGGAAGCGGGCTACACGTCGCGGAGTTGGCAGCGCCGCCAACCTCGGGGCACTTGGAGCGAGGGGCTACGGCATCGAACGGTTCAAGTTCCCCAACCACTTCCAGAGCACCATGGCCCGAATTACTGAGTCGAACAGGGCGATGCTCAAGCGGGCCGCAGATGCGTCCAACCTGATTCCGAAGGGGACGTTCAACAACTTCAACTTCGACGGACTCGGCGCAGCGGCGTACGCGAACTTGACCGAGAGCCACAAGGCTCAGATGAACAACATCGTCGCCAACTTCATGCCACGTGTCGAGACGCCCAAGTTCGACTTCGACATCGACCGCCTAAGAGCAGCGTCCCTCGCGAGCAGCGCGTTCCAGCAGCCGACCTACCCGAGCCTGACACGGATGCTCGCCAGCCATCCAGCGGTGACCGCGAGGTTCGCTCCGGCCTTCCAGACATCGCTGAAGGGCTCGCGCGTACCAGACTTTGACTTCGGGCTGGCGGAACACCTCAAGTCGCTGCTTAACCTCGACCTCGACCTCGACCTCGACCGCTTCTCGCGCCTGATCGAACGATTCAAGCCACGTAACCTGCGCGGGATCGAGATCGACATCAGCATCGCTTTGACCCTCATGCGTGAAGAAGCCATCCCCTTCGCGCTTGTCACCGACCCAGAGACCGCAACTCTGCTGGTTGAGGCAGCGGACAGCGCGGCACGCAAGAAGATCCTCGTTCAGCGCGCGGAAAGCATCTTCGACGCTTGTGACGACGTGATCTCCCTCAGCGTCAACGATGACCTACCTCAGAAGGGAGTGCTCATTCGTTCGGCCATTGCCACCTACCGCGACGGCCACCATGAGGCAGCCCAAGCCCTCGCCACGGTGATTCTCGATGGCCTCGTCTCTCGACACCCCAACAACCCACAACTCAAGAATGCGGACGAAGGCCACGCTTACATCGACACGAAGCACGACTTCCGGGATGCCTTCTTCCTGCTACCTCTTCCAACTGCTCACATCAAGACCTACAGCGAGGAGTACAAGAAGAGCGACCGCAGCATGTACAACCGGCACGCCACCGTTCACACCGTCGCCGACGGCCAACTGACCTCAGGAAACGCGGTCCAAGCCATCATGCTCGCCAGCAGCCTCCTCGGGTTCTACCAAAACCTCTGGTGACTGCCCAGCACCTCCTGTCGTGTGCCCGCCGTCGCATAGGCCCAGCAACGGGAGGTTGCGTTACCAAGCAATCAGGTCAGTAGTGAACGCCACAGAAGCATCCTCTGGGGCACCGCCGCCGATCAACCATTCCAGCGGGGACACATCATCAGGGAGATTCTCGTTCGCCGTGGTCATCCAATGCTCAACGTCGACGGGGAGCCAGTCCCAAGGTAGACGTAACAGGACGTGCCTCAAGCCGGGCACGACTCCATCTTCGACGAACTGCCACGCCGGGAACACGTTCCCGCGCCTCGGGCCGACGCCCTTCACTACGTACAGGTCCCGGCTTCGCACGAGACGCGACACCTTCGTCGCCGACCAAGTGAACCGGTCAACGACCTCTGCGGTCGTCAACGCGGTCTCCACCACGTGCGCCCAATCGGCACGCGACGCTCGCTCCCGCTCCACGAGCGCAGCGCGACGCAGTTCAGGCGAAGTGATCACCTCCACGGGTACGCCACCGTGCCCGGCGAGGAACTCCACCTCACCAGCAGACAGCGTCGCCGTTCCGCCGAGGTCGTCATCCAACGCCTCAGCCAGCGCAACAGCAGGCACGCCGTGCCTCACCGCGACGGCCTCCACACTCGCTGGCGCATTCATGTGCCCACACTACGCCGAACCGCTAGGGACGGGGAAGCACGCGGCACGACGATGCGCGTTACTGAAACGGTCACTGCGCGTTATTTGAAGCCGTTGCTCGACCTCTTGACCTGCGACAAGAGAGTTTTCCCCGTAGGTCCTCTTCATTTGCCCGGGCCGCCCCCGTTCGCGCCGGCCACCCTCGCTCGTTGGCGCACCCCCGCTCGTGGCGCACTCTCCGCTCGCGTCATACGAAGGGAGCCACCGTCGACACCGTCCGTATGACGCCAGCCGGAACGTATGACACCAGCCAGCGGGCCGGGAGGTGGCTCAGCCCGCGACGAGCTCGTAGACGGTGAAGCTGGCGAGGGCTGTGCAGACGGCCGCCCCGAGGTAGTGGAGGACCGAGAGCTTCACCTTGGCGAGCAGGATCCGGCCCACGATCACGGCCAGTCCGGAGACCGCCAGCAGTGCGGCCCACGCCCCCACGAAGACCGAGACGGGGTCGTCGTGGCGGGCGACGAGTGAGAGGGTCAACAGCTGCGACAGGTCGCCCCACTCGGCGGCGAAGAGCACGATGAAGGACGTCAGGACCACCTTGCCGCCGTGCACCTCGCCGCGGGCCGCCGCCTTCGCCGCGAACTCCTCCTCGGTCTCCGACTCCTCCGAGTCGGCAGTGCGCGCCTCGCGCAGCAGCAACACCGCCCCGACGGCGAAGAGCAGCGCCGCGGCGCCGCGTACGACGTCGTCGGGCAGGAACGAGGCGGCCTTGCCCAGGGCCACCGCGATGCCGGTCTGCACGGCGAAGGCCAGTCCGACGCCGATCCACACGAAGAGCGGCCGGAAGCGGGTGCTCAGCACCAGGGTCGCGATGAACGTCTTGTCCGGCAGCTCGACCACGAAGATGGTCGCGAAGGCGAGGGCGATCACGAAGGGGTCCACGGCGCCCACGATCTCACGGCGAGCCTGGTGTGGGGGCCGGGCCTACGCTGGTGGTTCGGGCCCCGGCGCGGAGCCAGACCGCTCGTCTGAGGAGGAACCATGTCGTTCGCCGACAACATCAAGGCCAAGATCAAGGACGTCGACGTCGAGAAGCAGCTCACCGACCTGGTCGACGAGGGCGAGAAGCTGGTGCAGGAAGCCGTCACGAAGGCCGGCGACGTCGCCCACGAGCGCCGCGACGACGTGCAGGGGTGGCTGGAGAAGGCCACCGGCGCGATCAACGACAAGACCGAGGGCAAGTACGCCGACAAGGTCACCCAGGTGCGCGACACCCTCCTCGGGGGGCTCGACAAGCTGGCGCAGCGGCGTACGCCCAGTGCCCCGGCCGAGCCGACCGACCCGCCGCAGCTGCCCGAGGCCTGACCCGCGGGCGCCGTGGCCGTTGTCGGTGGGCCGCGGGAGCACTGGCGTCGAAGGGTTCACCCACCGACGCACCCGGAGGACTCCATGGCCAGCATGCTCACCCCCTACGTCAACCTCGTCGACGGCCGCGCGCGTGAAGCCGTGGAGTTCTACGCATCGGTGCTCGGCGGCACTCCGCAGGTCACCACGTTCGGCGAGAGCGGCATGGAGGGTCCGTTCGCCGACCAGGTGATGCACGCCCGGCTCGACACCCCTGCGGGTTTCGTGCTGATGGTCGCTGACGCTCCGTCCGAGATGGTCCAGGTGACCGTCGGCAGCAACGTCTCCCTCTCGATCTCCGGCGACGCCGGCGACGCTGCTGCGCTGCGCGGCTACTTCTCCGGCCTCGCGGAGGGTGGCAGCGTCGACGAACCGTTGGCCCAGGCGCCGTGGGGAGACGAGTTCGGGATGCTCACCGACAAGTTCGGCATCCACTGGATGGTCAACATCGCCGGCGCGGCGGCCTGATCCCGAGACAGGGGATCTGGCCGTTCGGGGTCCCGTTGTCGGCCGTCGCTGGTTGGATGACCGGCGATGGCTCGATGGACGCATGACCAGGTGCAGGCGGCCGCCCCCGACGCGGCCTCGCTGACGGCTGCCCGCAAGCTGGCCCACCCCGGTCCGTGGCGCGAGACCGGGTGCACCGACTCCCTCGTGTGGGGTCAGTGCCAGGGCAGCGGCAAGAAGCCCTACCAGGTGAGCATCGACGTGCTCGCGCCCGCCTACCGCTGCTCCTGCCCCAGCCGGAAGTTCCCCTGCAAGCACGGCCTCGCCCTGCTCATGCTCTGGTCCGACGGCGTCCTCGACGAGTCCGGCCAGGTCGCGGAGCACGCCGGTGAGTGGGCGGCCGGCCGAGCCGCGAAGGTGGCCGCGCAGGCGGACCGCGAGGCGCGCGCCGACGCCCCGACGGCACCCGTCGACGAGCAGGCCCGGGCCAGGCGGGTCGCCGAGCGCCTGGCGCGGATGGACGCCGGCGTCGAGGACCTCCGGCTCTGGCTGGAGGACCTGGTGCGTGGCGGTCTGGCCTCTGCGCGGCGCCAGGGCCACGGCTGGTGGGACGGTGCGGCGGCCCGCCTGGTCGACGCCCAGGTGCCCGGCCTGGCCGAACGCGTCCGACGGCTCGGCGATCTGGCCGCCCGGCCGGACTGGGACGAGACCCTGCTGCCCGAGGTGGGCCGGCTGTGGACCGTCACCGCCGCCTGGCTCGGACGTGACGCGCTCTCGCCCGAGGAGCAGGCCGAGGTCCGGGTCGCGGTCGGCTGGGCGCTGCCGTCGGCCGAGGTCCGTGACGCCGACTCCCGGCCCGGTCCGTGGACCGTGCTGGGGGCGCACCGCAGTGACGACGGCACGCTGCAGTCCCAGCGGACCTGGCTGCGCCACGGTGACGGCGAGGTGGTCCAGGTGCTCGACTTCGCCGGACAGGGCCAGAGTCTCGCGGTGCCGCAGCTGAGCGGTGCGGTGATCGACGTCGAGGTTGCCCGCTACCCCGGCCTGCCGCCCCGGCGCGCGCTCTTCGTCGACCTGCCGACCAGCGTCGGCGTGGCGGCCCGTGCCGACGCGGCGGAGAGCGCCTCGACCATCGCCGCGCTCGTCGCGGCGGCGGGCGAGTCGCTGGCCGCGGCCCCGTGGCGTACGCGTGTGCCCGCCCTCCTCGGCGCCGTGCGGCCCGCGCCGGCCGACGCCGACCACCGGCGCTGGCAGCTCGTCGACGCCGACGGCGCCGCGGTGCCGCTGGTGGCCGGTCCGGAGCTGTGGAGCCTGGTCGCACTGACCGGCGGGCGCCCCGCCGACGTCTTCGGCGAGTGGGGCGGGCACCAGTTCCTGCCGCTGACGGTCTGGTCCGACGACGGGGCGGTGCCGCTGTGACGACCCTGCACGAGTGGACCGAGGAGCTGCGCGCCGCCGCGCTGGTCGGCACCGCGCGCCGGGAGGCGCCGGCCGTGCCCGCCGGCTGGGGGCTGGCCGCCCGTCCGCCCGGCAGCCGGGAGCAGGCGCTGCTGTCGGCGGCGGCGCTCGCCGACGTGGTGGCCCGCACCGGCACCCGACCCCCGGTGGAGGCCGTGCCCTTCGAGGTCGCCCCCTCCGACGACCTGCCGGTGGTGGGGCAGCGTGCCGAGCAGCTGCTCGACCTCCTGCTCGGACAGTCGCCCTTCGGGGCGGCGCAGACCAAGCAGATGGTGGCCGCCTGGCTGGCCCACGCCGTGCGGACTGGGCAGCGGGTGCCGCCGCGGCTGCTGCCCGGCCTGCTGACCTCCCGCTTCGTGCCGGCCTCCGCGCGCGCCGACCTCGCCGCCGCGATCGGCGCGCGCGGCCGGTGGTTCGCCGCCCTGCACCCCGACGTGGACCTGGCCGCCGCCGACTCCGTGGCCGGGCAGGCCGTCGCGGGCCAGCTGGGCGGTGCCCTGCCGCCCGACTGGACCACGCTGTGGACCGCGCTGCCCGTGCGCGAGGCGGTCGAGCTGCTCACTCGGGCCCGCGCGCACGACCCGCAGCAGGCGCGGGCGGCGCTGGAGCAGCACGTGGGGACGTACGGCGCGAAGCAGCGCGCCGACCTGCTCGCCGTGCTCGCCGTCGGCCTCTCCCCGGACGACGAGCCGCTGCTGGAGTCGGCGCTCGACGACCGTGCCGCGGGCGTACGCCGCCGCGCCGCCGGCCTCCTCGCCGACCTGCCCGGCAGTGCCCGCAGCCAGCGGATGGGTGCCCGGCTCGCGGGGCTGCTCACCGTCAGCGGTGCCCTGCGTCGGCGTCTCGAGGTGGCGGTGCCGGACGCGCCGGACGCCGCGGGCGTGCGGGACGGGCTCGCCCCGGCGAAGGGCACGCCGACCGTGCAGCAGCGCGCCGGGTGGCTGCGCCAGCTCGTCGAGGAGGCGCCGCTGACGACCTGGACCGACGTCACCGACCGACCACCCGCCGCGACGGTGGCGATGCTGCGCGGCGACACGACCCTGCTGGGGCTGCTCACCGAGGCGGTGGTCCGCACCCGCGACCCGGAGTGGGCCCAGGCGCTGCACGGGGCCGGCGTCGCCGACCCCCGCCTCCACCCGCTGCTGCCCGCCGCCACCCGCCGGACCCTGGTGCTCGCCGGGCTGGCGAAGCGACCCCTGCCGCCCGCCACCGGCGACCTGCTGCGCGCCGGCCCCCACCCGTGGGAGCCGGAGGTGGCCCGCGCCGTGCTGCAGGCGCTGGCCGACCCGCAGCGGCCCGAGGTCGTCCACCACGTCGCACCCGTACTCGCCCACGCCCTGCCGGCCGACGTGCACGCCGACGTCCGGTCGCTGGTCGACCGGGTCCACGGCATCGACCGCCGCAAGCTGCTCGCCGACGTCCTGCAGCTCCACGAGTTCCAGCACACCCTCACGGAGGCCTTCCGATGACCGACACCACCGACGTCCTCCGGCTGCACGCCGAGCAGGCCTACGCCGACGAGCTGGCCGCGCTCGCGGCCCACGACGACCGGCAGCGCCCACCGTCGTGGCGGCTCTCGCCGTGGGCGGTGACGACCTACCTGCTGGGCGGCGAGCTGCCCGACGGCACCGTCATCACGCCCAAGTACGTCGGCCAGCGGCGCCTCGTCGAGCTCGCGGTCTCCTCGCTCGCCACCGACCGGGCGTTGCTCCTGCTGGGCGTGCCCGGCACCGCCAAGTCGTGGGTCGGTGAGCACCTCGCTGCCGCCGTCAGCGGCACCTCCACGCTCGTGGTGCAGGGCACCGCCGGCACCCAGGAGGAGGCGCTGCGCTACGGCTGGAACTACGCCCGGCTGCTGGCCGAGGGACCGTCGCGTGACGCGCTGGTGCCCGGCCCGGTGATGCGGGCGATGGAGTCGGGGTCCCTGGTGCGCGTCGAGGAGCTGACCCGCATCCCCTCCGACGTGCAGGACGCCCTGATCAGCATCCTGTCGGAGAAGACCCTGCCGGTGCCCGAGCTCGACGTCGAGGTGCAGGCGAAGCGCGGATTCAACGTGATCGCCACCGCCAACAACCGCGACAAGGGCGTCAACGAGCTCTCCTCCGCGCTGCGGCGCCGCTTCAACACGGTCGTGCTGCCGTTGCCCGACTCGTTGGAGCAGGAGGTCGAGATCGTCCGCAGCCGCGTCGTCTCCCTGGGCGCCTCGCTCGACCTGCCCGCAGACCTGGCGTCGCTGTCGGAGATCAGCCGTGTGGTGCAGGTGATGCGCGAGCTGCGCGGCGGTGTCACCGAGGACCGGCGGACCACCGTGAAGTCGCCGACCGCGACGCTGTCGACCGCCGAGGCGATCAGCGTCGTCACCAACGGCCTCGCGTTGGCCGCCCACTTCGGTGACGGCCGGATGGGCGCCGACGACGTGGCCGCCGGACTGCTGGGTGCGGTTGTCAAGGACCCGGTGCAGGACCGCGTGGTCTGGCAGGAGTACCTCGAGACCGTGGTCCGGCAACGTCCCGAGTGGCAGGACCTCTACCGCGCCTGCCGCGACCTGGGCTGAGTCGATGGCACGGTCCACCTCCGGCGCCGCGGTCGACGTGCTCGGGATCCGGCACCACGGCCCCGGGTCGGCCCGGTCGGTGCTGGCTGCCCTCAGCGAGCGACCGCCCGACCTGCTGCTCGTCGAGGGCCCGCCCGAGCTCGACGGCATCGTGGCGCTGGCCGGCGACGAGCAGATGTGTCCGCCGGTGGCGGCGCTCGTCTACGCGCCGCACGCGCCGCAGCTGTCGGCCTTCTACCCCTTCGCCGAGTTCTCGCCGGAGTGGGTGGCGATCCGGTGGGCGCTGACCCACGGTGTCGAGGTCCGCTTCCTCGACCTGCCCGCGACCCACGTGCTGGGGCTGAAGGAGCAGGAGCTGCAGGCCGCGGTCGAGGCAGCCGCCGACGAGGCCACCGACGAGGCTGAGGGCGAGGTGGCCGACGAGGTCGAGGTCGACGAGGTGGTCGAGCGCCTCCACCTCGACCCGATCGGGATGCTTGCCGCCGCGGCGGGCTACGACGACCCGGAACGCTGGTGGGAGGACGCCGTCGAGCAGCGCCACGAGGCGGCCGCCGACCGGTTCGACGCAGTGCGCGAGGCGATGGCGGAGGTCCGTGCCCGCGACCCCCGCCCCGACGACGACCCCCGCGTCGTCGAGGACCAGCGGCGCGAGGCATGGATGCGCAGGGTGCTGCGCGCGGCGATGAAGGAGGTCGGCGACGAGGGTCGCATCGCCGTCGTCTGCGGAGCGATGCACGCGCCGGTCCTGGTGCCGGAGTCGTTCCCACCGGCCACCCGCGACAACGCCCTGGTCAAGGGGCTGCCGAAGGTGAAGGTGGCCGCCGCCTGGGCGCCGTGGACCTCGGCCCGGCTCAGCCTCCACTCCGGCTACGGCGCAGGTGTCAGCTCGCCGGGCTGGTACCAGCACCTCTTCGCCCACTGGCTCGCGGAGAGCGGACTGGTCGAGAGCGGACTGGGCGACGGCCACCCTGACTCCCGCGCCGAGGGGGCACCTCCCCGGGCCGACGTGGCCACCACGTGGCTGGTCCGGGTCGCCCACGAGCTGCGCCGCGCCGACTGGGACGCCTCCACCGCCTCCGTCGTCGAGGCCACCCGGCTCGCGCACACCCTGGCCGCGTTGCGCGGGCGGCCCTCGGTCGGTCTCGCCGAGCTCGACGACGCCGCCGAGGTGGTGCTCTGCGAGGGTCACCGGGCGCCGCTGGACGCCGTCCACCGCCGCGTGGTGGTGGGCGAGGAGCTCGGCCAGGTGCCCGACTCGGCGCCCGTCGTGCCGCTGACCGCCGACCTCACGCGGCAGCAGAAGGCGCTGCGGATGAAGGTCAGCGCGACCGCCGCCGTCTCCGAGCTCGACCTGCGCAAGCCCAACCACCTGGCCCGCTCGGTGCTGCTGCACCGCCTCGAGCTGCTCGGCGTCGACTGGGGCGAGCGCGTCGCGACCTCCAGCACCGGCACCTTCAAGGAGGCGTGGAGCCTGGAGTGGCGCCCCGAGCTCGTCGTCGACCTCGTCGTGGCAGGAGTGTGGGGCACGACCGTCGAGACCGCTGCGGCGGGTCGGGTCGCCGACCGGGCCGCAGCGACCGCCGACCTGGCCACGCTGGCGACCCTCGTCCAGCAGAGCCTGGTGGCCGACCTGCCCGAGGCGGTCCGTGCGGTGCTGGCGGCGCTGGAGGAGCGCGCCGCGTTGCAGCACGACGTGCCCGCGCTGCTGCGTACGGTCGAGCCGCTCGCCACCACCTGCCGCTACGGCGACGTCCGCGGCGTCGACACCGGCCAGGTCCGCACCATCCTGGAGACGATGGTGGTGCGTGCCTGCGTCGGTCTGCCCACCGCCTGCGCCTCGCTCGACGACGACGCGGCCACCCAGCTGCGGACCGACCTCGACGGCGCCCAACGGGGGTTGGCGCTGCTGGCCGAGGAGGAGCTGGACCGTGAGTGGTACGCCGCGCTGGCTGCGGTCGCCGCCCCGGAGCACGTGCACGGCACGGTCGCCGGACGCGCCGCCCGGATCCTGCTCGACGCCGGGCAGTGGGAGGTCGACGAGGTCGCGGCCACGATGTCGCGCCGGTTGAGCCGGACGGTGCCGGCCCCGGTGGCAGCGGCCTGGCTGACCGGCTTCCTGGCCGGCGACGCCACGCTGCTGGTGCACGACGCGACCCTGCTGGCGCTCGTCGACGACTGGGTCTCCTCCCTGACCGAGGGCGACTTCGACGACCTGCTGCCCTTGGTGCGCCGCTCCTTCGCCGACTGGTCACCCGCCGAACGGCGTGCGCTCGGCACCCGGCTCGCCCAGCGCGGTCGTGCCGCGCAGCGACCCGTCGAGGCCGGGATCCGGCTGGACCACGCGTGGCCCGGGATCGGGGCCGTCGCCCGGCTGGTCGGGTGGCCCCGGATCGACGAGACCCAGGAGGTGGGCGCATGAGTGAGCCCGACGTGCCCCAGGACGTGCCCCAGGACGCGGCCCAGGACGTGGCGCAGGACGTCGCCCACGACGTGCCTCAGGGCCGGGACCGGTTGACCCGGTGGAGGCTGGTGCTCGGCGACGACGCCGGCGAGACCTTGGTGGGCGCCGATGGGCAGCCGGTCGCGCTCTCGACCGACGACCAGCGGCGCGACGGGGCGTTGAAGGCGCTCTACGACGGTGACCGCCGTGCAGGGCTGGGCCGCTCCGCCCCGCGGGTTGCCTCCTGGCTGGGCGACATCCGGACCTACTTCCCCTCCTCGGTGGTGCAGGTGATGCAGGCCGACGCGATGGAGCGCCTGGGCCTGCGCGAGCTCCTGCTCGAGCCGGAGACGATGCAGGCCGTCCAGCCCGACGTCGCGCTGGTCTCGACCCTCGTGGGCCTGGGGCGCGCGATCCCGGAACGGTCCAAGGAGACCGCGCGCCAGGTCGTACGCACCGTGACCGACGCCCTCGAGGAGCGGTTGCGGCAGCGGACGGTGCAGGCCGTCAGTGGTGCGCTCGACCGGTCCTCGCGCACCCGCCGTCCCCGCTTCGCCGACGTCGACTGGCCGCGGACCATCGCCGCCAACCTGAAGCACTACCTGCCCGAGCACCGCACGGTCGTGCCGGAGCGGCTGGTCGGCCATGCCCGCCGCCAGCAGCAGGTGCAGCGCGAGATCATCCTCTGCGTCGACCAGTCCGGGTCGATGGCGGAGTCGGTGGTCTTCAGCTCGGTCTTCGGCGCGGTGCTGGCGTCGCTGCGCTCGGTGCGCACCCGGATGGTCGTCTTCGACACGGAGGTGGTGGACCTGACCGACGACATGGACGACCCCGTCGACGTGCTCTTCGGCGTCCAGCTCGGTGGCGGCACCGACATCAACCGGGCGCTGGCCTACTGCCAAAACCAGATCACCCAGCCGCCCGACACGGTGCTGGTGCTCATCAGCGACCTCTACGAGGGCGGCATCGCCGACGAGATGCTGCGCCGGGCCCGCCAGGTCGTCGACTCCGGCGCCACCATGGTCGCGCTGCTCGCGCTCAGCGACTCGGGGGCGCCGTCCTACGACCACCAGCACGCCGCCGCGCTCGCCGAGGTGGGCGTACCGTCCTTCGCCTGCACCCCGGACCTCTTCCCCGACCTGATGGCGGCCGCGATCGAGAAGCGGGACATCAGCGCCTGGGCCGCCGCCAACGACGTGGTGACCACCCACGACGTACCGGTCTCCGACTGACCCCGGCCGTGTCTGACCCCGGCCGTGTCTGACCCCGGCCGTGTCCGACGCCGGACGTCATCGTGGGTGGCCGCGGGGGCGACCACCCACGATGACGTCGCGGTGACAGCGGGTGTCAGTTGCTGCAGGTGTTGCGGTAGTCCGAGATCTCGCCGAAGGTCGAGGCCCGGGGGCCGGGGCAGAGGAACTGCCGGTAGCGGTCGTCGTCGTCGACGTAGGTCTTCAGCCAGCTGATCGTGGACCAGGCGATCGTGGTGTCCTCGGTGTTGGGCGCGAAGTGGCTCGCGTTGTTGAGCTCGAGGTACGCCTTGCTCGTCGAGGACGGGATCGACTGGTAGAAGGGGATCGCGTGCGAGCTGACGGAGGCGACCGAGTCGTTCTCCGCGCCGATGATGAGGCTGGGCGTCCGGATCTCGGGCCACGTCTTGTCGAGGTTCCAGGGCGTCAGGCCGACGGTGGCCTTGAGCGAGGGCCGGTCCTTGGCCGCCTCGAGCGTGCCGCCGCCGCCCATCGAGTGGCCGATCACGGCCAGACGGGTGGGATCGATGCGCGACCGGATCGCGGTCGACGAGCGCTGCGTCAGGTAGTCGAGCGCCGCCAGGAGCTGGTCACCGCGCGAGGCGGGCTGGTCGAGGCGGGTCTGCGTGTTGAAGGTGATCACCACGAAACCGTGGGAGGCGAGCCGCGGTCCGAGCCACGCGATGGTCGACTCCGAGGCGGTGTAGCCGGGGGAGATCGCGACCGCGCCGAAGGTGCCCTGGCTGGTCGAGGTCGGGTAGGTGACGGTCGCCGAGCCGAAGCCCGGGGTGGAGAAGTCGGAGATCGACGTCGACGTGACGGCGAAGGGTCCCCGGCGGGCCTCGATGCTCGACTGGGTCGGGTCCGGCCCCCGTTCGTAGGGACTGTCGGCCGAGGCGGACGGCGCGAAGCCGACCATCGAGAGGATGAGGGTCAGGCTGGCTGCCAGGGCCCCGAGGAAGTGCGATCGTCTGTTCATGGGTGTGCTCCGTGAAGGACATGGGCGCCGGCGCCGACGACGTCGAACACCTGGCCCCCCGAGGGATGTGTCCCGGCTCACACTAGGAGCGAGTGCGGGGGCGGCCTATGGGCGCGGCGCCCACACTCCCTGTGCGTCTCCGGGGGTCACCAGGGAGACGGCTTGTAGTCCTTCACGAAGCAGCCGTAGATGTCCTCACCCTGCTCACCCATCACGATCGGGTCGTAGACCCGCGCGGCCCCGTCGACCAGGTCGAGCGGCGCGTGCCAGCCCTCCGCGGCGATCCGCAGCTTCTCGTGGTGCGGCCGCTCGTCGGTGATCCAGCCGGTGTCGACGGCCGTCATCAGGATCTTGTCGGTCTCGAACATCTCGCCCGAGCTGGTGCGCGTCATCATGTTGAGCGCGGCCTTCGCCATGTTGGTGTGCGGGTGGCCCGGCCCCTTGTAGCGGCGCGAGAACTGCCCCTCCATCGCCGAGACGTTGACGACGTACGCCCGCTTCGAGGGCGCCCGGCGGGCGGCCTCGGCGAGCGCGGGGCGCAACCGCGAGACCAGCAGGAAGGGCGCGATCGAGTTGCACAGCTGCACCTCGAGCAGCTCCAGCGGGTCGACCTCGTCGACCGTCTGGGTCCACGAGTTGTTGAGCTGCACGTCGGGAAGCAGCCCGCCGGCGTCGACCGCGGTGCCGGCGACGTGCGCCTCCAGCGAGGCGTTGCCCGCCTTGAGCGCGAGCGCGGTCAGCGACGCGGCGTTGTGGGCGGCCAGCGCCGACTCGGGAGTCTCGCCCTCGTGGTGGGCGACCGCGACGTCGGCCAGGGCGCCGGCGATCGCGGCCGGGTGGGCCTCGGAGATCCGGTCGAAGGCGACCATCTCCGGAAGCGCGATGCCCTCGGGCAGCGGCGCCAGCTCGCCCTCGGTGAGGGGGGCGTACGACCCCGGCGTGCGGCGTACGGTCTGGCAGGCGTTGTTGATGAGGATGTCGAGCGGGCCCGCGGCGGCGACGTCGTCGGCCAGCGAGATCACCTGGGTGGGGTCGCGCAGGTCGATGCCGACCACCTTGAGCCGGTGGATCCAGTCGCCCGAGTCTTCCATCGCGGAGAAGCGGCGCACGGCGTCCTTGGGGAAGCGCGTGGTGATCGTGGTGTGCGCGCCGTCGCGCAGCAGACGCAGCGCGATGTACATGCCGATCTTGGCCCGGCCACCGGTGAGCAGGGCGCGCCTGCCGGTGAGGTCGGTGCCCTGGTCGCGCTTGGCGTGGCTCATCGCCGCGCACTTCGGGCAGAGCCAGTGGTAGAAGGCGTCGACGAGGGTGAAGTCCTCCTTGCAGATGTAGCAGCCCCGCGCGGTGATCAGCTCACCGGCGAAGGCGCCCTGCGCGGTCGAGACCAGCGGGATGCCGGCGGTCTCGTCGTCGATGCGCATCGGCGACCCGGTGGCGGTCTTCTCGATGATGCTCTGGTCGTGGCGTATCCGTTCCTGGCGGATCTCGGCGCGACGCGACTTCTTCACGAGCTTGTACATGTAGGACGCCTCGCGCTTCATGAGGCGTACGTCCGGGTGCTCGGGCCCGAGCGCCGGCAGGGCGCGGAGGACCTTGATCGCGGTCGCCAGCTCGTCGGGGTCGATGCCGTCGACCGGCTGCTGCGGGGTGTCCTGCTCGGGGTGCTGCGCGTTCACCCGCGAATTGTCCCACCGCGCCCGCCGCGGGACGTCATCGTGACCGGTTGCCGAGGCGTACGTCCGTGATGACGTCCGCGGGGTGGGCGGCGGGCAGGGTCCTCCCGCAGGAGGACGCGGCCGTCCGCCCACGCCACCTACGATCGCCCGGTGGAACCCGTGCTGCCCTGGACCCTCGGCCCCCGCGCCCGCCGGTGGTTCGACGCACTCCTCGTCCTGGGGCTCCTCGGACTCAGCACCCTCCACGCCCTGGCCGGCGAGCTGCCCGAGGCCGTCCTCTCCGGCGCGCAGGTCGCGCTGCTGTGGTGGCGCCGCAGCCGCCCCACCCTCGTCTTCGTGGCCGTCGCCGCCGCCTCCGCCACCCAGCTCCTCGTCACCGACCAGCCGATCGTCGGCCAGCTCGCCTTCCCGGTCGCCGCCTACTCGGTCGGACGTTGGGGCAGCCGGTGGGGCCGGCCGGTCAGCCTGGTCGTGATCCTCTGCGCCTGCCTCGTCGCCGCCTGGGCGTGGACGAGCTGGGCGCCCACGACCGCCACCCGGGTCGACAGCATGGTCGCCCCGGCCCTGGCCTGCGCCGGCCTCGCGGTCTCGCCGTGGGCGCTCGGCGTCGCCGGCAGCCAGCGCGACCGCTACGTGCGCGGCCTCGTCGAGCAGGCCGAGCAGACCCGGCGGATGGCCGAGCGCGACGTCGCACTCGCCGCCCAGGACGAGCGCGCCCGGATCGCCCGCGAGATGCACGACGTGGTCGCCCACGGCCTCTCCGTGATCGTGGTCCAGGCCGACGGCGCGCGCTACGCCGCCGCGCAGAACCCCGACGTGGCGGTGACCACGCTCGGCACCATCGCCGACACCGGCCGCTCCTCGCTCGCCGAGATGCGCCGCCTGCTCGGGCTGCTGCGCACCGAGGAGTCGGGCACGCGCCCCCAGCCGAGGCTCGACGACGTGCCGCACCTGGTCGACGAGGCGGTTGCCGCCGGCACCCCGGTCGAGGCCGACCTGCCAGAGGAGTGGCCGACGGTGCCGGAGGGCGTCGGGCTGGCGACCTACCGCGTCGTGCAGGAGGCGCTCACCAACGTCCGCAAGCACGCCGGACCGCAGGCCACGGTGCGGCTGCGCGTCACCGTCGAGCGCGAGGCCGTACGCGTGCACGTCGCCGACGACGGGCGCGGCGCCGCCGGGGACCCCCCGACCGCACCGGACGGGACCGGCCACGGCCTGGTCGGGATGCGCGAACGGGTCGGGGTGCACGGCGGCGAGCTCGACGCCGGACCGGCCGTCGGGGGCGGCTGGGTCGTGGATGCGAGGATCCCGCTGTGACCGCGACCCCCGACCAGGACCCGATCCGGGTCTTCCTGGTCGACGACCAGGAGATGGTGCGGGCCGGCTTCCGGATGCTCGTCGACAGCCAGCCTGACATGGTCGTCGTCGGCGACGCCGGCGACGGCGGCCAGGCCCTCGCCCAGCTCGCCGTCACCGCGGCCGACGTGGTGCTGATGGACGTCCGGATGCCGCGGATGGACGGCGTCGAGGCCACCCGACGCCTCCTCGCCGAGCCGGAACCGCCGCGGGTGATCGTGCTGACCACCTTCGACCTCGACGAGTACGCCTTCGCCGCGATCCGCGCCGGCGCGTCGGCGTTCCTCCTCAAGGACGCGACCCCGCCCGAGCTCCTCGGCGCGATCCGCTCGGTGCAGGCCGGCGACGCCGTCGTGGCGCCCAGCACCACCCGCCGCCTGCTCGACCACTTCGCCGCCCTGCCTGACCCGGCCTTCCCGCAGGCGTCGGCGCACGACGTCCGGCTCGCCGGCCTGACCGAGCGGGAGACCGAGGTGCTCCGCCTGGTCGCCCAGGGCCTGACGAACTCCGAGGTCGCCGCCGAGCTCGTCGTCGCCGAGACCACCGTCAAGACGCACGTCGGGCGCCTGCTGGCCAAGACGGGCTCGCGCGACCGGGTGCAGTTGGTGGTGCTCGCCTACGAGACCGGCCTCGTCACGCCCTGAGCCGGGCTCCGGCCACCGGGCGCCTCCTCCCACGGGAGGACGGCGGGGACGGGCGTACTCCTCCGGGAGGACCGCAGGACCGTCCCGCAGGCCGACGCGCATGCCCCCGTTGGCGACGAGGCTGGAGCCATGAGTACCGCAGCCTTCCCCAGTCCCTCCACCGGCAGCCCGATCGGCAGCCAGACCCCCAGCCCGACCAGCAGCCCGAGTGCCGCCCCGGCCGCCCGCGCGACCGGGCTCACCAAGACCTACGGCCAGGGCGACAACCTCGTCCACGCGCTGCGCGGCGTCGACCTGGAGATCTCGCGCGCCCGGTTCACCGCGATCATGGGGCCCTCGGGCTCCGGCAAGTCGACCCTGATGCACTGCCTCGCCGGCCTCGACGCCGCCACCGCGGGGGAGGTCGAGGTCGCGGGCCGCCGCCTCGCCGGTCTCGACGACACCGCGCTGACCCTCTTCCGCCGCGAGCACATCGGCTTCGTCTTCCAGGCGTTCAACCTGCTGCCGATGCTGACCGCCGGCCAGAACATCCTGCTGCCCCTCGAGCTGGCCGGACGCTCCGTCGACCGTGACCGTTACGACGCCGTGGTCACCCTCCTGGGGCTCGCCGACCGGCTCGGCCACCGCCCCAGCGAGCTCTCCGGCGGGCAGCAGCAGCGCGTCGCCATCGCCCGCGCGCTGGTCTGCGACCCCGACATCGTCTTCGCCGACGAACCCACCGGCAACCTCGACTCCGAGGCCAGCGCCGAGATCCTCGGGCACCTGCGCCGCAGCGTGCACGAGGCCGGCATGACGGTCGTGATGGTGACCCACGAGCTGGAGGCCGCCGCCTACGCCGACGAGGTCGTCGTGCTGCACGACGGCGCCGTCTCCGCTCACCTCGTGGAGCCGACCGTCGACGTGCTCACCGCGGCGCTGCGCCGCCGGGTGGCGTGATGCGCACCGTCCTGCTCGCCTCGCTGCGGCACCACACCCGGCGCTACGTCGCCAGCGCGCTCGCCGTGATCATCGGCGTCGCCTTCATCGTCACCACCGAGGGACTGGCCGGTGCCCTGCGTGACGGCATGACCGCCGACGTGGGCAAGCCCTACGCCGGCGTCGACCATGTGGTCCACACCGACTCCGAGCAGGTCGGGGCGCTGCTCGCCGCCGCCGACCGGGGCGGCTTCGCCGCCGAGCCGGCCGCCATGACCTGGGAGACGCTGCGCCACGACGGCCGCA
The DNA here is from genome assembly GCF_015070385.1 of Nocardioides malaquae. Classification (GTDB taxonomy): domain Bacteria; phylum Actinomycetota; class Actinomycetes; order Propionibacteriales; family Nocardioidaceae; genus Nocardioides; species Nocardioides malaquae. The sequence continues at coordinate 137,400 of NZ_JADCSA010000006.1, forward strand.
CCCACGACGTCACCGTCGCCACGGCGGCCCGCCACCCCGACCTGCGCTGGCAGGAGCTCCTGGAGGGCCGCCACCCGACGGGTCGCGGGGAGGCGCTGGTCGACGAACGCGTGGTGGCCGCCGAGGTCCTGGCCGTCGGTGACGAGGTCGTCATCGGTCACGGCGAGGCCGCCGTCACCACCACGGTCGTCGGGGTGGCGGCCGCCGCGGTCGGGGTCTCCTCCGACCTCTACCTGCCCTGGCAGGACCTCAGCCGGCTCCAGCCGTGGGTCGACGCGGTGCTGTGGAACGGGCCCCCGGACGTCGCGACGGAGGTGGTCGGCGACGCCGGCGCGGTCAGCACCGCCGACGAGTACGTCGCCGAGCTGCAGTCGCGCATCACCCAGGGCGTCGACGTGATCGCGCTGCTGGTCTCCTTCTTCGCCGCGATCGCCCTCGGCGTCGCCGTCCTGGTCATCGCCAACACCTTCGCCATCCTCTTCGCCCAGCGGGCCCGCGACTTCGCCCTGCTCCGCTGCGTCGGCGTGACCCGCAGGCAGCTGCGGCGCTCGATCCGGCTCGAGGCGCTCGCCCTCGGGGTGGTCTCGTCCGTCCTGGGCGTGGCCCTCGGCGTCGGACTCTCCGTGGTCGCCGCCATCCTTGTCGGGGCCCGGTGGGAGGAGCTCGGGCAGGCTTCCTTCCGTTGGTGGTGGATCGCCGCGGCCATGGTCTTCGGTGTCCTCGTGAGCATCGTCGCGGCCTGGCTGCCCACCCGGGCCGCCACCCGGGTCAGCCCGCTCGCCGCCCTGCGACCGCTCGGGGGCTTCGACGCCCGCAGCGGGGCAGGACGGCTCCGGCTCCTGCTCGGCGTGCTGCTGCTGGCCGGGGGCGGGGTGCTGCTCGCCCAGGCCGCCGAGCGCAGCACCGAGGGGGTCGAGCTGGCGCGCATGGTCGCCGGTGGCGGCGTCTTCTTCGCCGGCGTGCTGCTCCTGGGGCCGGTCGTGGTCCCGGCGCTGGTCCGGCTGCTGGGCCGGTTGGCCGGGTGGGGTCGGGGCGCCTCCGTGGTGCGGCTCGCCACCTCCAACGCGACGCGCAACCCGCGGCGTACGGCCACGGCCACCGCCTCGCTGATGGTCGGCGTGACGCTCACCGTCGCCATGCTCACCGGCCTCGGGGTGATCTCCGCGGCGATCGATGCTGACAACGACGCCAGCCACCCGGTCGACGCGATCATGGTCGCCGACGGCCGCGCGCCCTACGACGACGCGGTCGTCGCCGGCGTGGAGCAGCTCGGGGAGGTCGCCGAGGCCGTCGCCCTGCCGGGCGTGCTGGCCACCGTCGGCGGTCAGCGGGTGCCGGTCGTCGGCATCGGGGCCGGTGCGACCGACGGCGCCGTGGTGCGCGACGACGACTTCGACCCGTTCGGCGACTCCGAGGCCGTGGTCTCGCACCTCGTGGTCGACGCGATGGCGCCGCGCGCGCAGGAGCGCTACTACGAGACCGGGCTGCTGTCGGTGACCGTCGACGGCACCGTCCACCGGGTCCGGGCCGCCTCGGACAACAGCTATGGCCCCGGCCTGCTCGTGCCGGAGGAGACGCTCGCCGAGTGGACGGACGCCCCCGAGACCCGCGCGGTCTGGGTGCGCGCCGTCGACGACGCCGACGCCGGCGACCTGGAGACGGGCTTGGCCCGGGTGGGAGCCGAGGTGGGCAGCAGCCTGGTCGTCGGCTTCGCCGAGCGGGCCTGGGTCGAGACCCAGATGAAGGTCCTCACCGGGGCCGCGCTGGGGCTGCTGTCGGTCGGCGTCGTCATCGCCCTCATCGGCATCGTCAACACCCTCGGCCTGTCGGTGCTGGAGCGGACCCGGGAGAACGCGCTGCTCCGCGCCATGGGCCTGACCCGCAGCCAGCTGCGCCGGGTGCTCGCGGTCGAGGGCGCGCTGCTGGCGGGCGTGGCGTCGCTGCTGGGCGTCGCGGTGGGCCTGCTCTTCGCCTGGGTGGGCGTGAAGGTGATGGTCGTCGGGCTGGTGGAGCACTCGTTCGCCGTGCCCGTGCCGGCGCTGCTCGCGATCCTCGCGGCGGCGGGCGTCCTCGGGACGGCGGCCAGCGTGCTGCCGGCCCGTCAGGCGACCCGGGTCTCCCCGGCGGCCGGGCTGACCGCGGACTGAGGCGGCGCTGGGGCACGGCGTCATACGGGGCCGGCGGCGTCATGCGGAGGGGGTGCTGGGTGGCTCGCTCCGCATGACGTCGTCGGTCAGGCGGGAGCGTCGTTGGTCTCGCGCAGCAGCTCCAGGTCGACGGCGACCGACTCGGCCGTCACCGTGACCTTCCTGGCCCGTGACTCGCCGGTTTCCGGCAGCGCCGCCGCGACCAGGTAGACCCCGGCCGGGGGAAGCGCGAACTCGAACGCGCCACGGTCGTCGGTCGTGGTGTGACCGGTGTGCTCGCCCGTGCCCTCGAACATCGTCACCGTGGCTCCGACAGCGGGTGCACCCTGAAGGGTCACGGTGCCGTGCACGGTGAGTCGGTCGGCGAGCACCACCTCCACCACGGCCTCCTCGCCGGCCAGGTCGGTGACGGTGACCCTGGGCGCCCACCCGCGGGCGGTGGCCACCATGAGGTAGCGGCCGTCATGGGGATAGGCCAGGGCGAAGTGGCCGTCAAAGTCGGGACGCGCCCAGTCGACCTGCTGGCCGTCGGGCCGGGTGAGCACGACGGTGCCGAGCACCTGCTCGTGGCGCGGCGTGCCCAGCACGATGCGGCCCGCCACGACCTTCTCGGTGCCTCGTCCGGGCTCCGGCACGCTGCCGACGCCGCCGCCGGTCGGGATGAATGCGGCCACCACGGCCGCGACCGCCCCGAAGAGACCGCAGAGCAGGAAGCCGATCGAGTAGGCCTCGGTCGACGGCACCGGCACCCTCGCCCCGTCGACCACGGCCGTGGTGGTGAGGGTCGCGAAGAGGGCTGCGGTGCCGGCGCTGGCCGTCGCCATGCCGACCGCCCGCATCAGGGAGTTGATGCCGTTGGCCGACGCCGTCTCGGTGATCGGCACCGCCGACATGATCAGCGCCGGCATGGCCGCGAACGCGATGGCCGCCCCCAGGCCGGTGAGGGTGGAGAGCACGACGACCTGCCACAGCGCCTCGTCGCCGAGCGGGCGCGCCAGGTAGGAGACAGCCACCACCAGCGCCCCGACGATCAGGGTCACCCGGCCCCCGAGGCGGTTGAGCATCAGGCCGGACACGGGGGCGAAGGCCACCATCGCCAGCCCGGAGGGGGCCATCAGCAGGCCGGCCGTCATCACCGAGACGCCGAAGCCGTGGCCGGTGGAGACCGGGGCTTCCAGGAAGGGGATGGTCAGCAGGCCGTTGGCCATCATGCCCATCGTCACCAGCACCGAGGCGATGTTGGTCAGCAGCACCGGGCGGCTGGCCGTGGTGCGCAGGTCGACCATCGGCTCGCTGCGGCGCAGCTGCATCGGCACCCAGAGCGCGAACGTCACGACGCCGGCCGTTGCGAGCAACACGGTCGGCGTCGAGACCCAGCCCCACACGGTGCCCTTCGAGATCACCAGCATCACCGCCGTGAGCCCCATGGAGAGCACCACGGCACCGACGAGGTCGAAGCTGCCGGGGCTGCGTACGGGCGACTCCGGCACGAATCGCATGACGGCCAGCAGGATCGTGGCCGTCACGGCTGCCGAGACCCAGAAGATCGAGGCCCACCCGATGCTGTCGTAGAGGAAGCCCGAGAGCGGGAGGCCCAGACCACCGCCGATGCCGAGGGTGGCGCTCATGAGGGCGATGCCGAATCCGACGCGCTCCTTCGGCAGTTCGTCGCGCAGGATCGAGATCCCGATGGGGATGACGGCCGCCGCCAACCCCTGCAGCGCCCGGCCGGTCAGGGCCAGGGCCAGGCTCGTGGTCAGCGCGAGCAACAGCGAGCCCGCCAGCATCAGGCTGAGGGCGAGCATGATCATCCGTCGCTTGCCGTACATGTCGGCCAGCTTGGTGACGATCGGGGTGGCTACCGCGCCCGCCAGCAACGTGATGGTCAGCAGCCACGACCCGGTGTCCACGGTGGTGCCGAAGATCGACGGCATGTGCGGCACCAGCGGGACGACCAGCGTCTGCTGGAGGGCCACGGCCATGCCGGCCGCCGCGAGCACCGCGATGACCAGACCACTGCGTCCGGGTTCGGTGACGGTCCGGTCATCGGCCGGGGACGGGGTCTGGCTCATCACCGCGTTCTACCAGACGGCCGCGGCCCTCTCGATCCCGGTGAGCATCTCCTCGACCTCGTCGTCGTCCATCGCCCACGGCGAGAAGCGCAGGATGTCGCCCCGCACGATGAAGTGGAAGCGTTCGCGACGCAACCCCTCGACGAGCCGGGCGAGGCGGTCGGGCGCGGGCCGCAGGGCGATGATCGGGCTGACCGGGTCGACCGTGGTCGGCACCGGCTGCAACCCCAGGGAGACGAGGTGGTCGGCGAGCAGCGCCCGGACGCCCATCGCGGCCGCGTGCACCCGGTCGACGCCGACCTGCGACATCGCATGGGCGGCGGCGCCGGTGGTGACGGCGGCGATCAGCGGGGGCGTACCGGCCTCGAGCAGCGCCACGTCGTCGCGCAACGGGGCGGTGGGGTCGAACCAGATCGCCGCCTCCGCCGCCTGGACGATGTCGATGCTGGAGGCGCCGTACGCCGGTGGCGTGAGGCGCCGGACCAGCTCCGGGGTGAAGGCGGCCACCGCGATCCCGACGGGCCCGAGCAGCCACTTGTGGGCCGAGGCGTAGGCCGCGTCGGCCAGCGCGACGGCCTGCGTGACGTCGGCGATGCCGAGGTGCTGGCTCACGTCGACCAGCAGCAGTGCCCCGACCTCGTCGCAGGCATGACGCAGGGCGTACAGGTCGGTGGCAGAGCCGTCGAAGCTCTGGATCGAGGAGACCGTCACCACGGCGGTGCGCTCGGTGACCTGCTCCAGGAGCAGGCCGGTGTCCCACCGCTCGTCGAGAGGCGGCTGCACCCGCACCAGCTCGGCGCCGACCTCGCGGGCCCGCACGTGCCAGGCGCGGATGTTGGAGCCGTACTCCACGTCCCAGGTGAGCACCTCGTCGCCGGCGGCCAACGGCACCGAGCGCGACAGCATCGTGACGACGCTGGAGACGCTGGGCTGGAAGGAGAGCAGGCCCGGCAGGGTGCCCATCAGGGTCGCGACCCGAGCGCGGGACTCGGCGTACAGGTCGAGCAGGGTGTCGCGCCCGGAGTAGCCACCGGTGTGGTGGGCGTCCACCAGGAGCCGCATGGTCTCGTGGGCGGAGACGCCGAGCGGGCCGGCGCCGGCCACGTTGAGCTGCCGGGGCAGGTTGGTGGCCCCGACCATCGCCCGCACCGGCGACGGCGTCGTCCCGCGCTCCGCGGCGTCGGGGGCCCCGGGGCCTAGTCGGTCCACACGCCGGCCGTTCGCAGGCTCGCCCGCACCTGGGTGAGGGCCTCGGGGTGCGGGGTCAGGTCGACGAAGCTGGTGGTGGTGCCGACGACGTCGCCCTGCCCGATCTGCGCGGAGTACTCGACGCGCAGCAGCGAGGGGTGGCGGTGGGCGGTGCGGGCCGCGGTCAACGTCATCGTGAGGTCGATGTCCTGGTGGTCGCGCACCGGACGGTTGTGGCGCATGGTGTGGTCGCGCACCCAGACCTCGAACGCCTTCTGCTCGAGGCCGGCGAGCCAGTGGGTGTGGATGACGACCAGCTGGCCGGCCATCCGGAAGCACGTGGGGGCGGTGAGGTGGAAGCCGCCGACGTCCTCCGGTGAGAGACCGAACTCGTCGAGGCGCAGCCGCCCGGCCGCGGCCGACGGGGTGAGGGTGATTCCGGTCAGGGAGAACTTGTCCTGGTGGACGCCGTCGGTCAGGTAGTCCGACATCAGGGGCGTCACGGCCTGCAGGTCAGTCTCGGGGGCCGTGCGCGGGGCAGGCACGGTGATGGGGGCGAAGATCGTCACGATCAGGTCCTCGTTGCTGACGGGGGAAGGTCAAGCCCGGACGCTAGTCAGTCACTCCTGTCACGGGCATCACCCCAATCGGTGACCTCACCGAAGGAGCTCGGGGGGTTCTTGTGACGCCCGACACGCCAAATGGGGTATGGACGCACTCGATCCGCCTCCTCCTCAACCCCTATTGTGGTGAGGGCGCACGGGGCCGGTGGCCCTCCGCGCTCCGGGAGGACATGTTCATGGGGGAACACGAACGCAACGGGCTGGCTGAGGGTGGCATCGAGGGTGTCGGTCCGGTCGGCGAGGTCGTCGACGGCCAGGGATTCGCGCGCGACTTCCGCGCGCTGCTGGCTGCTCGCCGCTCGTCGCTGCGTGGGCTCTCGCTGCACCTGACCGAGCGCGGCGTACACGTGAGTACGCCCCTGCTCGCCGCCTGGCGGTCCGGCACGGCAGCCCCTGCGGGCGTCGACCACCTCACCGCCGTCCGGGTGCTCGAGGAGGTGCTGACCGCGCCCGCGGGCCACCTGTCGCGCTGGGTCGACCCGACCGCGACCCCGCGGCGCCTCGGTGAGCAGCGTCAGCCCGCGTCGTCGTCCCCGGTCGTCACCGACCTCGCCGCCGACCGCGCACCCGGTCCGGACGGCGACCTCCTCGCCGTCGAGGAGGTCGGTGGCTCTCGCGACGCCCGCGCCGCGGCCGCCGTCGACCGGGCCCGCACGGCCCTCGGCCTCGAACGCACCGGGCAGCTCGTCGAGCGCAGCGTCGACCTGGTGCTCGAGCTCGACGCCCGGGGCGTGGAGCGCCGGATCACCCAGCGCACGGAGTGGGTCGCCCAGGTCGACGGCGTCGACACCTTTCCCGCCGTGCTGATCACCGCCTCCCCCAGCCGGAGTCGGGCCCGGGTGGAGCCGGTGAGTGGTTGCCGCCTCGGACCCACCTACTCCGACCTCGCCGACGGCGTCTTCGCCGCGGCCCTGGTGCTGCCCGTGCCGCTGCGGGCCCAGGAGAGCGTGACCACGGTGCACCGCACCCACCTGCCCGAGGACGTCGCTCCCGACACCGTCTACGAGCACCGGCTCCTGCACCGCGCCGAGCGGATCAGTGTGGCCGTGGTCTTCGACCCCGAGCACGCCCCGAGCACCTGGCAGGGGTTCAGCCGTGACGACGTGGAGGAGCGCGCCGGTGAGGTGGTGCCCCAGGGGGGCGTCGCGCGGGTGGCCCGCGACGACTTCGGTCCGGGCGTGGTGGGGCTCCGCTGGACGTGGTGACGGCTGCACCGGGATGCGCGTGACGGCCGGCGCTCGGCTGCGGGTGACCGATGTCGCGTAGGTGAGAAATCTTGCTCGCTCGCCGCGGGCGACTACCGTGGAGCCATGAGTGACTCTGCGCCTGGCCCTGCCGTCGACACCACGGAGGGCGAGGCAGCCCTCACCTTCGCCGACCTCGGCCTCGACCCCAAGGTCCTCAAGGCGATCACGGCGGTCGGCTACGAGACCCCCTCGCCGATCCAGGCAGCCACGATCCCCACCCTGCTCGAGGGCCGCGACGTCGTCGGCCTCGCCCAGACCGGCACCGGCAAGACGGCCGCCTTCGCGCTGCCGATCCTCTCCAACCTCGACCTGTCGCAGAAGACGCCGCAGGCGCTGGTGCTTGCCCCGACCCGCGAGCTCGCGCTCCAGGTCTCGGAGGCGTTCGAGCGCTACTCCGCCAAGCTGCCCGGCGTCCGGGTGCTGCCGGTCTACGGCGGCCAGGGCTACGGCGTGCAGCTCTCCGCGCTGCGCCGTGGCGTGCACGTCGTGGTCGGCACCCCGGGCCGGATCATGGACCACCTGGAGAAGGGCACGCTCGACCTGAGCGAGCTGAAGTTCCTGGTGCTCGACGAGGCCGACGAGATGCTCAAGATGGGCTTCGCCGAGGACGTCGAGACGATCCTGGCCGACACCCCTGACACCAAGCAGGTCGCGCTCTTCTCCGCGACGATGCCGGCCCAGATCCGCCGCATCTCGAAGAAGCACCTCAACGACCCGGCCGAGGTCACGGTCAAGACGAAGACGACCACGTCGGCCAACATCACCCAGCGCTACCTGATGGTCAGCTATCCGCAGAAGGTCGACGCGCTGACCCGTATCCTCGAGGTCGAGAACTTCGAGGCGATGATCATCTTCGTGCGCACCAAGCAGGTCACCGAGGTGCTCGCCGAGAAGCTGCGCGCCCGCGGCTACAACGCCGCCGCGATCAACGGCGACGTCGCCCAGGTGCAGCGCGAGCGCACCATCAACCAGCTGCGCGACGCCAAGCTCGACATCCTCGTCGCCACCGACGTCGCCGCCCGCGGCCTCGACGTCGAGCGGATCAGCCACGTCGTCAACTTCGACATCCCCACCGACACCGAGTCCTACGTGCACCGCATCGGCCGCACCGGCCGCGCCGGGCGTACGGGTGACTCGATCGCCTTCGTCACCCCGCGTGAGCGCCACCTGTTGCGCGCGATCGAGAAGGCCACCCGCCAGCCGCTGACCCAGATGCAGCTGCCGAGCGTCGACGACGTCAACCAGACGCGTCTCTCCCGCTTCGACGACGCCATCACCGCGGCGCTGGCCGAGGGCGACAAGATCGAGTTCTTCCGCGACGTCGTCAAGCACTACGTCGCCGAGTACGACGTGCCCGAGGTCGACGTGGCTGCCGCCCTGGTCTCGGTCATGCAGGGCGACCAGCCGCTGCTGCTCGACCCCAAGCAGGAGGTGCTGCACACGCCGCGCGAGCGCGACGACCGTGGCGGCGACCGCCGCGACCGTGGCGGGCGTCCCGAGCGTGGCGAGCGCCGCGACCGTGCTCCGCGCCAGCAGCGCGACGACCTCGTCACCTACCGCATCTCGGTCGGCAAGCGCCACAAGGTCGAGCCCCGCCAGATCGTCGGCGCGCTCGCCAACGAGGGGGGCCTGGGCCGCAGCGACTTCGGCCGCATCGACATCCGGATGGACCACTCGCTGGTCGACCTTCCCGCCAACCTCCCGGCCGACGCCTGGGACAAGCTGCGCGACACCCGCATCTCCGGCAAGCTCATCGAGCTCGCCAAGGACAACGGTCCCAAGCGCGACGGCGGCTACAAGAAGCGCGAGGGCGGCTACGACAAGCGCGAGGGCGGCTACAAGAAGCCCCGCCACAAGGGCTGACCCCCCTCGCCCTCACGGGCGTTGTCGGGTGAGCCTGTCTACTCAGGTGCCGGCCCCGCATCCCGTGTTGGGATGGGCCGGTCGGCTCCACGGTGGCGCTGGCTGAGGGGGAACGATGGGTCGACGGTCGTGCCTGGCTGCGGGAGTGGCGCTGCTCGTCGTGGTGGTGTCGACGGGGTGCTCGCTCGCTGGCGAGGTGCTCGGCACGGAGGACCTCGACAACCCCACGGGCCGGTGCGTACTGCTCAACCGGGCGTACGACCGGGCCGTCCTCACCCCGGTCGCACCGCTCGACGGCACTGCGGATGACGTAGTGGACGACGCGCCGACCCTGCCCGCCACGCGGGTCAGTGCCGAGGACCTTGACGCACTCGCCGCGGGGCCGAGCACGCGGGCGGGAGCGGAGGCGTACGCCCTGGGCTGGGCGACGCACGCGCTCGACTCCCGCGACTTGGGGGACCTGCAGTCGTTGCTGCAGCGGCACGGACCACGTCTGCCCGAGCAGCAGGTGGAGGGGCTGACGAAGAGCCACTGCGACGCCTGGGTGTCGGCGGGGAAGCGTCGGCTCGACCACGACCGGGCGGTCTGGGTGCGCTCGGTCGCGACGGGCGACGACCAGCAGGTGCAGGTGGAGCTGGCCGGCGCGGTGACCTGGCGGTCGCACCCGCAGCCGGTGCAGGACCTCTCGATGCGGATCGATGTCGAGCACGGGGAGGCGGGATGGCAGCTCGTCGCGGTCCAGGGGCCGCGGACCGTCTCGACGGCCTACCCGCTGGAACCCCGGGTGGGGCCGCCCCCGGGCGACGGGTGGCGCCGCGCGACCCCATGAGACGAGCCGCCTGCGCAAGTGGTGGAGCGGAGACGCGGTGCGGGGCGCAGCCGTCTCCGAGCCACCAGTTGGTGCGTAGCCCCCGAAATGGCAACTGTCGAGATGATGTGGCCGCCACTGGCGTGTCGGCTCATCATCCCGACAGTTGCGGGACTCAGGTCGCGGCGCTGAGGCCGCGCGTGGGTCAGGCGTTCTTGATCGCCGAGACGTCGAACTCGAGCTTGATCTTCTCGGAGACGAGGACGCCACCGGTCTCGAGCGCGGCGTTCCAGGTGAGGTCCCAGTCCTTGCGGTTGATCGCGGTCTGGCCCTCGAAGCCGATGCGGACGTTGCCGAAGGGGTCCTGGGCGGAGCCGTTCTCCTCGAAGACGATCGTGACGGGCTTGGAGACGCCCTTGATCGTGAGGTCGCCGGTGACCTCCCAGTCGGTGCCGTCGCGCTCGACCTTGGTCGAGGTGAAGGTGATGGTGGGGTTGTTGTCGGCGTCGAAGAAGTCGGCGGAGCGCAGGTGGCCGTCGCGGTCCTCGGAGCCGGTGTCGATGCTGGCGGTCTGGATGGTCACGGAGACCGACGAGTTGGCCGGGTTGGCGGTGTCGACGTGCGCGGTGCCGGAGAAGTCGGTGAACTGGCCGCGGACCGTGGTGACCATGGCGTGGCGGGCCGAGAAGCCGAGGCGGGTGTGCGACGGGTCGATGGTGTAGTCGCCGGTGATGTCCTGCACGGCCTGCGTGGGGGCGTCGAAGGTCTCGGTGTTCTTGCTGCGGTTGAAGATGCCCATGGTGGTGGCTCCCGAAGTCGTGGTGGTTGTTGTTCAACGTTCAACTAAGTAACAGGATGGCACGGGTGGCCATTCCGCGCAAGTGTGTGAGGCGGGTCACTCCATCCTGACGCGGTGCGGCAGGCGGACGCGACGAAGCCCCGCAGTGAACACTGCGGGGCTTCGGTTGGATGAGTCGTGTCGTACGCCGTCAGGCGGGGCGTGTGGCGTCGGTGGGGGGCTGGGTGTGCCAGCGGGCCTCCATGTGGACCCGACCCTCGCGGTCGCGCACCGGCACCCAGGTCATCTCGACCGGGCGGCCGTGAAGCGGCTTCACGTTGACCATGGGTCACCTCCTGTTCACCTTCTGTTCACCTAACCTAGCACGCCGGTAGTGCCCGTGGACGACAACAGGCCCTCGCTGCATGGGGTCAGCGAGGGCCTGCGTGCCTGCTCAGGCGAGCGGGCGGTCAACCCGCTCAGCGGGTCTGCGGAGGATCTACCCCGGGTTCGGCGGCCCAAACGTCCAGATCAGGACGTCGCTCTCGCGGGTCGGGGTGAGCGTGGCCTCCACGTCGTCGGCCTCGGTGACGCGCAGCGCGTCACCGGCGCCCAGCACGACCGCCTCGCCGCCCGCCGGTTGCCACCGCACCTCGCCCGAGGCCACGAAGAGGTGCTGCATCGGGCAGACCGGATGGTCGTGGGGCTCGCCCGGCGCCAGGGTGCCGGCCCACAGGGTGGCCCCGGCTGTGCCGATCGGCACCTGGGCGCCCACGCCCGCCACCGGCGTCAGCCGGCCCGAGCGCATGCCCGAGGCGACGAACGTCGCCGGGGGACCGTCGGGCTCGTCGGGCACCAGCCAGGTCTGCACGAAGCGGGTCGGCTCGGGTGAGGTGTCCGCGAACTCCGAGTGGCGGATCCCGCTGCCGGCCGACTGCACCTGCACCGTGCCCGCGGGGAGCAGGGTCCGGTGCCCCAGGGAGTCGGTGTGCACCAGCTGACCGTGCAGCACCCAGGTCACCAGCTCGACGCCGGAGTGGGTGTGCTCCTCGAAGCCGGCGCCCCACGACAAGCGGTGGTCGTCGTGGCAGCGCATCGGTCCGAAGGCGAGGTTGTCGGGGTCGTAGTGCTCCCCGAACGAGAAGGAGTGGCGCGTGACCCGGTCCGCCGACTGGGTCGCGCACCTTTCGGATCCGGGGTACAGGCGCGTCTGCATGCGGTTATCGTCCTCGGGTGACCGAGGCAGGATCAAGCCGGGGTGCCTCCGAGCTCCCCCTCTTCCCGGCCGGCTTCCGGTTCGGGACCGGTCTGTCGGCTTATCCCTCCGAGGGGGCCGCCGCCGAGGACGGTCGAGGACCCAGCGTCTGGGACACCTTCTCGCACACGCCCGGCCACACCAGTGGCGACCAGAACGGCGACGTCGCGGCCGACCACTACCACCGCGTCGACGAGGACGTCGCGCTGCTGGCGCGCCTCGGCGTGCAGTCGCACCGCTTCTCGATCTCGTGGTCCCGGGTGGTGCCCGAGGGTCGCGGGGAGGTCAACGCGAAGGGCCTCGACCACTACGACGGGGTCGTCGACCGGTTGCTGGAGGCCGGCATCGAGCCGATGGTCACCCTGCACCACTTCGACCTGCCCCAAAGCCTCCAGTCCGACGGGGGCTGGGTCAACCGGGCCACCGTCCAGGCGTTCGCCGACTACGCGGGCGTGGTGGCGGAGCGGCTGGCCGACCGGGTCACCCATTGGGTGCCGATCAACGACCCCAACGTGGCCACGGTGCTGGGCCACGGGCTGGGGGTGCACGCGCCCGGCAAGCAGTGGGGCCTCGACTGCATCTACGCCGCCCACCACATGCTCCTGGCCCACGGCCTGGGCGTACGCGCGCTGCGTGCGGCCGGCGCGACCAGCGTGGGGTGCGCGACCCACCACATGCCGGTCTGGCCGGCCAGCGAGGCGCCCGAGGACACCGGCGCGGCCAAGCTCTTCGACCTGCTGTGGAACGCCTGCTTCGTGGAGCCGATGCTCCTGGGCCGCTACCCGACCGGCATCGACGAGGTGCTCGGCGACCTGCTCCAGCCGGGTGACCTGAGCACCATCCGCCAGCCGCTCGACTTCTACGGGGTCAACTTCTACAACCCGGTGCGCATCGGGGTCTCGCCCGAGGGTCACGACATGCCCTTCGAGGCCAAGCACGTGGTGGGGCATCCGACCTCCGACGCGGGCTGGCCGATCGTGCCGGACTCCCTGCGTGAGTGGTTGATGACCTTCCGCGCCCGCTACCGCGCCGCGTTGCCGCCGCTGATGATCACCGAGTCCGGGGTGGCGGTCAACGACGGCCCCGACGCCGACGGCGTGGTCGACGACCAGCGCCGTATCGACTACCTGCAGGGCTACCTGACGGCGCTGTCGCAGGCGATCAACCGCGGCGTCGACGTGCGCGCCTACTACCACTGGTCGCTGCTCGACCAGTTCAACTGGGGCGACGGCTTCTCCCAGCGCTACGGCCTCGTGCACGTCGACCCCGCCACGGGCGTACGCACGCCCAAGCGCTCCTTCGACTGGTATGCGGAGTTCATCGCCGGGCAGCCGCTCGACCGCTGACGCGGCGGCCCACCCGCGGGCGGATATCCTCTGGCGCATGGCTTGGACTTCGCGCGCGGGAGGTCGCTCCCGGCGACGTCGATCTGGCCCGACGAGCGACCTCGCAGCCGGCGAGACCACCGCCTCCACCGCCTCCGACCCTGGTGCCTCCACCGACCGGGTCGCCTCCTCCTCGGGCGCACGCCAGCGGCCCGGACCGCTGGTCGACCAGGTGCGGTCCTGGGCCGGTACGACCCTGGTGCTGGTCGCCGAGCCCGAGGCGCTCGCCGCGTTGCCCGACGCGCTCTCCTCCGCCGAGTCGGAGGCCGGTGCGCGGGTGGTGCACCTGTGGGAGCACGACCTGCCGGCCACCTGGCCCGCCGACGAGGAGCCGGCCTGGCAGTCGGTGCTGCTGGTCACCCTCGACCGCGCCACGCTGCGCCGCTCGGCGGCCGGGATGCCCGACCCGGGGCCGGTCACCGACCTGGGCGTGTGGCTGGCCGGACATCGTCAGCCGGTCACCCTGGTCCCGCCGCCGGGGTGGGCGCCGTTGCGCCACCTCGAGGCCCGGCAGCTGACCCGACCCGGGCGCGGTGCCCTGCTGACGCTCTCCTTCGGCCGGCCCGTGCCGGCGCGCCAGGTGCTGCAGGAGGTGGCGCGCCAGGCCGTGCCGACCTCGCTGCCCGACCGCTCGCCGCTCGTGACGGCGTACGTCGGTGCCCGCCCGGAGCCCGGCCTCGACCCGCACGCGCAGGTGCTCGACGACCTGACCGCCGCGGTGGACCCCGACCGCGTGGTGCCGCCCGACGTGGTGGTCACCCCCGGCCCCGGGTCGGTCTCCGCGACCCCCGACGTGCACCCGATCCTGGCCCGCCCGCCCGTGGTCGTCGCCGAGCCTGAGGTCGCACCCGTCGACGAGCGCGTCCACTCCCCGCGTGGGTGGCGCCGCACGCCGGGCAAGGGTGACGTCGACCTGGCCGACCTGCTGACCCACGGCGTGGTCACCGAGCAGGTGGTGCGCCGACTGCGCGACCACCGGGCCGTACGCGTCGACGCGGCCACCACGACCACCCACGACCTGCTCGCGCTCACGATGGCCGGCGTGCCGCCCCTGGTCACCGGGCAGCCGCGAGGGCTGGCGCCCGCGGTGGCCGAGCTGCTCGTCGCGCCGCCCGACCTCGACGACGCGCTGGCGCGCGAGGCCTGGTCGGTGAAGCTGCGGCGGGCCACCTTCGACCACCACTCGACCCTGGTGCGGCGTCACGCGCTGGCCACGAGCGCAGGGGTCCGGGGAGTCAGCGCCGGCGAGGGCGCGAGCGCTGCGCTGCCCGGCGTGAGCATCCTGCTGGCCACCAAGCGCGAGCACGAGCTCGAGGGCGCCGTCGCGCGGGTCGCCGCCCAGATGGGCGCCCGCGTCGAGCTGGTCGTCGCCACCCACGGCTTCGAGGCCGACCCGGGCCGCCTCGGCGAGCTGCTCGGCACTGCGCCCACGCTGCTCTCCTTCGGCGACGACGTGCTCTTCGGTGACGTGCTGACGGCCGCGGCGCGTGCCGCCTCCCACGACGTCGTGATGAAGATGGACGACGACGACTGGTACTCCCCACACACGGTCCACGACCTGCTGATGGCGCGGCGCTGCTCGGGCGCCGACGTGGTCGGCTCGGCGGCGGAGTTCGTGCACCTGGAGGAGTCGGACGAGACGCTGTGGCGCACCAACGCCAGCGAGTGCTCGACCACCTTCGTGGCCGGCGGCACCATGCTGCTGGGGCGCGACCTGCTGCGCGAGGTGGGTTGGTTCCGGCCCGTACGCCGGTGGGTCGACGCCCAGCTGCTGGAGCGGGTGCGCGCCTCCGGCGGCACGATCTATCGCGGCCACGGCCTCAACTACGTGCTGCGCCGCCACGGCCACGGCCACACCTGGGCCGGCGACCCCGACAACTTCCGGGCCCCGGGCACCCTCGGCCACTCCTGGCCCGGCTTCCGTCCCCCGCAGGAGGCGCTGTGAGACAACCGCTGGTGCGCGGCAACGACTGGCGTTCCCTGTCGGTCGCGGCGCTCGGTGGCTGGACGCCGACGAAGACCGTCAGCGTCGTCATGCCCGCATGGAACCCGACCAAGCTCGCGCCCGTGCTCGCGGCGCTGGCCGGGCAGACCTATCCCTCCGAGCTGGTCGAGGTGCTGGTCGTCGACGACGGCAACCCCGCCCCGGTGGAGCTGCCCGAGCTGCGCCCCGAGCGCACCCGCGTGGTGCGGGTGGAGGAGGGCTGGGGCCGCGCCAACGCGATCCAGACCGGGGTGGAGGCCTCCGACGGCGAGATCATCGTGTGGCTCGACGACGACATGCTGGTCTTCGGTCACCACCTGGAGGCCCACGCACGCTGGCACCACGTCATCGACCACGCCGTGGTGCTGGGCACCAAGCGCTTCGTCGACCCCGAGGTGCCGCTGACGCCCGCCGAGGTGCGTGACCGGGTGGTCGACGGCTCGATCGCCACCCTGCACGACTGGGAGACCTCCGTGCCGCACGGGTGGGTCGAGGAGCTGTGGGCCGAGACCGACGACCTGACCACGGGTGGGTGGGGCAGCTTCCGCAGCGTCGTCGGCGCCACCGTCTCGATGAGTCGGGCGATGGCGGAGGCGGCGGGTGGGCTGCAGCGGCGCCTGCGTCTGGGCGAGGACACCGAGTTCGGCTTCCGGCTGGCGCAGGCCGGTGCGGTGCTGCTGCCCGACCACGAGGCCCGCGCGTGGCACCTGGGGTTCACCCACGCCATGGAGCACTCCGCACTGGTCAACCGCTACAACCACGCCGACTTCGCCGACCACGTCCCGTCGCTGCGCTCGCGGCGCAACCGCTACGGCCGCTCCTACCGGGTGCCCTACGTGGAGGTCGTGGTGCGCGCCGACGGTGACGCCGAGGGTCAGCTCGAGAGCGTCACCCAGTGCGTCGACGCCCTGCTCGACTCCGACATGCTCGACCTGCGCGTCCTGCTCGTCGGTCGCTGGAGCAGCCTCGACGACCGCCGGGTCTCGCCGCTGCACGACCCGGCCCGCGAGCTGGGCGTCACGCACCGGTGGTTCCGCGAGGAGCCGCGGGTCGACCTGGTCGAGCCCGACGACCCCCGGCTGGCTGCGCCCGCGCGGGCGGTCTACCGGTTGACCCTGCACGCCAGCGACCTTGCGCCCGCGGTGCCGGCGGTGCGCGCCTGGGCCTACGACATGGAGCGTACGCGTCTGGGGCTGCGCCGCTTCCTCTCCGCCGACGGCCGCGAGGTCGCCCGCATGGAGCGGGTGGCGGCCTACGGACGGGCCGCGTGGCACGGTGCGCGCGGCGCCGAGGCCGACGCGCTGGTCGCCGAGGCCTTCGGCGCGCACGACGTCGCTGCCCTCGAGGCTGGTTGGCAGCCGCTGGAGGAGCGCGAGGTGCCCCGCTTCCGCAACCAGGACCTGCGCCAGATGGACCGCGCCGAGTCCTGGGCGCGGGCCCAGCGCGAGATCGCCGCGGGCCGGGCCAAGGTGCAGCGCGGACCGTTGCGCCCCGCCACGCCACGACCACAGGGCACGGCGGAGGCCGCGACCCAGGGCGTACGCGCGAGCTCGTCGCCCCGCACCCGGTTGGGGCTGGGGCTGGGTCGCCGCTCACGCGGCGACGGCTGAGCCGGGCGGCCGTCGGGTCAGTCGGTGCCGGAGAGGTCGCGGGTGTAGACCTTCTCCGCGACGTCGGCCAGGTCGTCGGTGAAGCGGTTGGCAACCACGACGTCGGCGCGGGCCTTGAAGACGGCCAGGTCGTTGACCACCTCGCAGCCCCCGAAGGTCTCGGCGTCGAGCTCGGGCTCGTGCACGATGACCTCGACACCACGCTCGACCAGGCGCTGCATCACGCCCTGCACCGACGACTCGCGGAAGTTGTCGCTGCCGGCCTTCATGATCAGCCGGTGGATGCCCACGACCTCGGGGTCACGGGCCAGGACGTCGTCGGCGATGTAGTCCTTGCGGGTGGCGTTGGCCTCGACCACGGCCCGGATCAGGGTCTGCGGCACGTCGGAGTAGTTGGCCAGCAGCTGCTTGGAGTCCTTGGGCAGGCAGTAGCCGCCGTAGCCGAAGGAGGGGTTGTTGTAGTGGTCGCCGATGCGCGGGTCGAGGCTGACGCCCTCGATGATCTGGCGGGTGTCGAGGCCGCGGGCGAGCGCGAAGGAGTCGAGCTCGTTGAAGTAGGCCACCCGCATCGCCAGGTAGGTGTTGGCGAAGAGCTTGATGGCTTCGGCCTCGGTGGGCTCGGTGAGCAGCACCGGCACGTCGTCGACGTCGGCGCCCTCGAGCAGCAGCTCGGCGAAGCGGCGGCCGCGTTCGGAGCGTTCGCCCACGACGATGCGCGAGGGTCGCAGGTTGTCGGCCAGCGCCTGGCCCTCGCGCAGGAACTCCGGGGAGAAGAGCACGTCGTCGGTGCCGAGCCGTGCGCGCACGTCCTGGATGAAGCCGACCGGCACGGTCGACTTCACGACCATCGTGGTGTCGGGGTTGAGCTCGCGGACCTGGGTGATGACGGCCTCGACGCTGGAGGTGTCGAAGTAGGTGGTCTCGGGGTCGTAGTTGGTCGGCGTCGCGATCACCACGAACTCGGCGTCGGCGTGGGCGGTCGCCGGGTCGGTGGTGAAGGTGAGGTCGAGCTCCTCGCTGGCGAGGAAGCGGGAGATCTCGGGGTCGTGGATCGGGCTGGTGCCCTGCTGGAGCAGCGCGACCCGGTCGGCGTCGAGGTCGAGGCCGACCACCCGGTGGTGGCGGGCCAGCAGCACCGCGACCGAGAGGCCGACGTAGCCGAGGCCGGCGACCGAGATCTTCGTCTTCGTCACGCGGCGAGTCTAGGTAGTCAGAGGGCTGCCGCCACCTCGGTGCCCTGCAGGATCGCCCGCTTGGCGTCGAGCTCCGCGGCCACGTCGGCGCCGCCGACGAGGTGGAGCCACTGCGCGTCGGGGGTCGTACGCGAGCCGCTGAGGGCGTCGTACAGGTCACGGACCGACTCCTGGCCGGCGCAGACGACGACGTGGTCGGCCTCGATGACCCGCGGCTCGCCGTCGACGGTGACGTGCAGGCCGGCGTCGTCGATGCGGTCGTAGCTCGCGCCGATCACCTGGGTCACGCCCGACTGCTTCAGCACGGCCCGGTGCGCCCAGCCCGAGGTCTTGCCCAGGCCGATGCCGATCGGGGTCTCCTTGCGCTGCACGAGGGTGACCTCGCGGGCCACCTCGCGCGGCTTCTTCTCGGTGAGTCCGCCGCGGTGCAGCGACGGGTCGCCGACGCCCCACTGCGCCTTCCAGCCCTCGAGGTCGGTCTCGACGTGGGTGAGGAAGTGGGAGACGTCGACGCCGATGCCGCCCGCCCCGATGACGGCAACCCGCTCGCCGGGGGTGACGGAGCCGTTGAGCACGTCGGCGTAGGAGACCGCCTTGGGGTGGTCGATGCCCTCGATCGCCGGCACCCGCGGCACCACGCCGGTGGAGACGACGACGTGGTCGAAGTCGGCCAGGTCGTCGGCCGTGGCGCGCGTGTGGAGGCGTACGTCGACCCCCAGCACCTCGAGGCGGCGGCGGTAGTAGCGCAGTGTGTCGGCGAAGTCCTCCTTGCCGGGCACCTGCATCGCCAGGCGGAACTGGCCGCCCAGCTCGCCGGAGGCCTCGAAGAGGGTGACCCGGTGGCCACGCTCGGCGGCGGAGACCGCGGTGGCCAGGCCCGCCGGTCCGGCGCCGACGACGGCGACCGTCGCGGCCGTACGCACCGGGCCGAGCACCAGCTCGGTCTCGCGGCAGGCGCGCGGGTTGACCAGGCAGGAGGCCTCCTTGTTGACGAAGATGTGGTCGAGGCAGGCCTGGTTGCAGGCGATGCAGGTGTTGATCTCGTCGGTGCGACCCTCGGCGGTCTTCTTCGCGAACTCGGGGTCGGCGAGCAGCGGACGGGCCATCGAGACGAGGTCGGCGTCGCCCGAGGCGATGATCTCGTCGGCCAGGTCGGGGGTGTTGATCCGGTTGGAGGCGCAGACCGGCACGTCGACGGCGGCCTTGAGCCGGGCGGTGACGTCGCGCCACGCGCCGCGCGGCACCTGCGTGATGATCGTGGGCACGCGCGCCTCGTGCCAGCCGATGCCGGTGTTGAGCACGGTGACGCCGGCCGCCTCGAGGCGGTGGGCCAGCTCGACGGTCTCCTCCCAGGTCTGGCCGTCCTCGACGAGGTCGAGCAGGGAGATGCGGTACATGATCGGGAAGTCGCCGACCAGCTCACGGGCGCGGCGCACGACCTCGACGGGGAAGCGCATCCGCTTCTCGGCGCTGCCGCCCCAGGCGTCGGTGCGGTCGTTGGTGCGGGCGGCGATGAACTGGTTGATGAGGTAGCCCTCGGAGCCCATGACCTCGACGGCGTCGTAGCCGGCCTGCTTCGCCAGGGCGATGGCCTTCGCGAAGTCGGTGGCGGTGCGGTCGACGGCCTTCGACGAGAGGGCGGAGGGCTTGAAGGGGGTGATCGGCGACTTCTTCGTCGAGGCGCCCACCTGGAAGGGGTGGTAGGCGTACCGCCCGGCGTGCAGCACCTGCAGCGCGATCGCGCCGCCCTCGGCGTGCACGGCGTCGGTGACCTGGCCGTGGCGTCGCGCGTGGCGCGGGCTCGACATCTCCGAGCCGAGCGGCTTGAGCCAGCCGCGCTTGTTGGGCGCGAAGCCGCCGGTGACGATGAGGCCGGTGCCGCCCCGGGCGCGCTCGGCCAGGTAGGCGGTGAAGCGGTCGAGGTCGCGCGCACGGTCCTCCAGCCCGGTGTGCATGGAGCCCATGACGATGCGGTTGCGCAGCGTCAGCGGACCGAGGGTGATCGGGCTCAGCAGGTGGTCGTGGCTCATCGGGTGCTCCCTGGGTCGGGTTCGGGGTTGGTGGAGTGGGCGTCGAGGTAGTCGGTGATCCACCCGATCCAGAACTCCTCGAGGCGGATGCCACCGCGCAGCACGAGGTACTGGTCGAGGGTCGCCCCCTCGAGGTGGCGGGCGGCGCCGGGAAGGTCGCTGCCCGGGTCGAGGCCGTACGCCGCGGCGAGCCGCTGGTAGTGCTCCAGGCGTACGCGGTGGTCGTCGAGGTGCTCACGCAGGCCGGCCAGCACGGCTGCGCGGTCGCCGAAGGAGGCGCCGCGCATCTTGACCGCGACCTCGCTGCGCAGTGGCTCCAGCGGCGTGGAGGTGGCGAGCCAGTCGGCCAGCGCGCGCTGCCCGGCCTCGTTGACCCGGTAGACCTTCTTGTCCGGGCGACCGGTCTGGGCGACGACCTCGACGTCGAGCTCGCCGGCGTCGACCAGGCGGCCGAGCACGCGGTAGATCTGCTGGTGGGTGGCGTGCCAGAAGTAGCCGAAGGAGCGCTCGAAGCGGCGCGTCAGCTCGAGCCCGGAGCCGGGTTTCTCGCTGAGCGCGACGAGGAGTGCGTGTTCGAGGGCCACGGGAGGAGCGTGCCACACCTATGCAACGAGTTGCAAGGTCCTATCGGTCAGGGCTCGCCGTAGATCGACAGGGGAAAGGCCCCGGTCCAGCTGCGACACGCCGCCCATCCGGGACCTTCCTCCGCGTGTCTCCGATGCCGTCCGGCGCGGAGGGGTGTTGACCGTGACAGTTCTTCTGTCACACTCCCGACCATGACGTACGAACTCGGACAGGGGACCGGTCCGCTGCGCGGGGTGCGGGTCGTGGAGCTCGCCGGCATCGGCCCGGGTCCGCACGCCTGCATGCTGCTGGCCGACCTCGGCGCCGACGTGATCCGCGTCGAGCGCTCCAGCGGCGGCACCTTCGACTTCGGCAGCGCCGACCTGCTCAACCGTGGCCGGCCGAGCGTCGCGCTCGACCTCAAGGACCCCGCGGCCGTCGAGACCGTGCTCCGCCTCGTCGAGACCGCCGACGTGCTCGTGGAGGGCATGCGCCCCGGGGTCACCGAGCGACTCGGCCTCGGTCCCGACGCGTGCCTGGCCCGCAACCCCCGCCTGGTCTACGGCCGGATGACCGGCTGGGGCCAGGAGGGTCCGCTGGCCCACGCGGCCGGCCACGACATGAACTACATCGCCCTCGCCGGCGTGCTCCACGGGCTCGGCCAGGACCCCTCCCGTCCCCACTTCCCGACCAACCTCGTCGGCGACTTCGGCGGCGGCTCGACCTACCTCGTCATCGGGGTGCTCGCCGCGCTGCTGCAGGCGCGACTCTCGGGGGAGGGGCAGGTGGTCGACGCCGCCATCGTCGACGGCGCCGCCCACCTCAACGCGATGGCCGCCACCTTCGCCGGCATGGGCGTGGCCGGTGGTCGTGGCACGGGCCCGCTCGACGGCGGCGCTCCGTGGTACGACCTCTACGAGACCGCCGACGGCGGCCACATGACGCTGGGTGCGCTCGAGCCCCAGTTCTGGGACGAGTTCTGCCGTCTCGCCGAGCTCGACCTGCCCGACCGCAACGACCCTGCCCAGGCTCCTGCGATCCGTGAAGCGATCGCGGCGCGCTTCGCGGAGCGTACGCAGGAGGAGTGGACCGCGGTCTTCGACGGTTCCGACGCCTGCGTGGCCCCCGTGCTGACGCTCACCGAGGCGGCCGCCCACCCCCACATGGCGGCGCGCGAGACCTACGTCGCCCCGGGCGGCGTGCTGCAGCCGGCGCCGGCGCCGCGCTTCTCGCGCACGCCGGCCACCCTCTCGACGCCGCCGTCGAACCGCGGCGCCGACACCCGGGCGGCGCTGACCGCGTGGGGCATCGACGACGTCGAGGCCCTCATCGACTCCGGGGCCGCCGTCCAGCGGTGAGGGGCCGGCCGGGCAGGTGGTCCAGCCCGGTGGGCGGACGTGGGTGACACCGGGCGAGGTGCCGGTTACCGTTCGGTAGGCAGTCGCGGGGGAGGCGACTGGTGGCATGCATGGGGGACGCGTGAGCTGGGCGAGCAAGAGACCTGTCGGGTCGTGGCGGCGCAAGGTGGGAGCGATGCTGCTCGTGGCCGGCGTCGCGTGGGGCAGTGCGGGCTGCGGCGGTGACGCGGAGGGCAGCGACGACGACGTGCAGGAGGTGGCCTCGGGCGTGCTGCTCGACGGCGGTGAGCCCGCCGCGGGCGTCGAGCTCGAGCTGTGGGTCTGGCCCGCGCCGCAGGGCGGGGCGACCGCTGCGCCGGAGCTGTTGTCGATCGACACCGACACCACCGACGAGGACGGCCGCTTCGTGCTCGAGGGGATGGTGGCCCAGCTGAGTCCCCATGCCTCCGGCGACGGCATGGTCGGCATCGACGTGCGTCGGGTGGGTGCCGACGAGTTCCTCGCCCGCACGACGGTCCGGCTCACCAAGGCCGAGGAGACCGGGGTGACCGAGGTGCACGCCGCCGAGGGACTGCAGATCAACCTGACGCCCGCCAAGGGTGGCGAGGAGACCGAGGGTGGGGGCGGCGACTAGTCGCTCAGGCGCAGCGCCGAGGCCTGCGTGGGGCGGGTGTGACGTAGTCGGCGGCGCGCCCGATTGCCCAGCGACAGCCCGCGCCACGTAGGCTGGGGAAACAGACGCATCGTCCAGTCTTGCCTCGATCGTCCCTGGTCTCCCGTCGGGAGCCCCGGCCTCGCCTCGCGAGGTGCGCCGCAGCCCCAGGTAGACCCAGGGTTGCCAGCTCCGCCAGCCGGCGGAAGTGCGTTGGTGAGACACCCGCACAGATGAGATCTCCACATGAACTTCGCCGAACTCGGCGTGCCCGCTGCGCTGTCCGACGTCCTCGCCGCGCAGGGCATCACCTCCCCCACCCCGATCCAGGAAGCCACGCTTCCCGACTCGCTGGCCGGACGCGACGTCCTCGGCCGTGGCCGCACCGGCTCCGGGAAGACGTACGCCTTCGTGCTGCCGTTGGTGGCCCGCCTCGACGCGGCCAAGCTGCCCGCGATGCCGAACAAGCCGCGCGCGATCATCCTCGCCCCCACCCGTGAGCTGGTCACCCAGATCAAGGACTCCCTCGAGCCGCTGGCGCGCGTCGCCGGGCTCACGGTCCAGACCGTCTTCGGCGGCGTGGGCCAGGGCCCGCAGGTCAACGCCCTCAAGCGGGGTGTCGACGTCGTCGTGGCCGCTCCCGGCCGCCTCGAGGACCTCATGGGTCAGGGCCACTGCGACCTCTCCGCGGTCGAGGTCACCATCCTCGACGAGGCCGACCACATGGCCGACCTGGGCTTCCTGCCCGGCGTGAAGCGGATCATGGACAAGACCCCGCAGTCGGGTCAGCGCCTGCTCTTCTCGGCCACGCTCGACGGTGCGATCAACGTGCTCGTCAAGCGCTACCTGACCAACCCGGTCACCCACGAGGCCGACTCCGCGCAGTCGCCGGTGGCGAAGATGAGCCACCACGTGCTGCACATCAACCGCGACCACCGCCTGCCGGTGCTCGTCGACCTGGCGAGCGCGCCGGGGCGTACGGTCGTCTTCACCCGCACCAAGCACGGCGCCAAGGCGCTGGCCCGCCAGCTCAACAAGAACGGCGTGCCTGCGGTCGACCTGCACGGCAACCTGTCGCAGAACGCGCGTACGCGGAACATGGAGGCCTTCCACTCCGGCAAGGCCGCGACGCTCGTCGCCACCGACGTCGCCGCCCGCGGCATCCACGTCGACGACGTCGCGCTGGTCATCCACGCCGACCCGCCGTCGGAGCACAAGGCCTACCTGCACCGCTCGGGCCGCACCGCCCGCGCCGGCGCCGAGGGCACCGTCGTCACGCTGATGACCGACGACCAGGTCAAGGACGTCCGCTCGCTGACCCGTCTCGCGGGCATCAAGCCGACGACGACCAAGCTGGACTCCGCCAAGCACCCGGTGCTGGCCAGCCTCGCGCCCGGCGACCGGGTCCTCGTGCCCGGTGGCTACGAGGCGCCCGCCCCCGTGCAGGCGCAGTCGTCCGGCGCCCCCAAGTCGGGCGGTCGCAACCGTCAGCGCCGCAAGGCGGGCAACAGCCCGAACACCCGCTCGGGTCAGCCCAAGCAGGGTGGCGGCCAGGGCAGCGGCGGTGGCCGCTCCGGCGGTCGCGCCCAGGCAGGTGCCGGTCAAGGCGGCCAGGGTGGCCAGCGCTCCGGCGGTCGCTCCGGCGGCGCCCGGGGTGGCAACCGCTCCGGCGGCTCGTCGAGCCACAGCGCCGCGTCGTTCAGCCGGGGTCGCTGACCGCCACTCCCTCCCCGCGCCGGCGGGGGAGTAGGTTGGCCCCATGACCGCCGACGCGCCCCGGATCATGGACGAGGACGAGTGCTGGGAGTTCCTGCGCTCCCATGAGTTCGGCCGCCTCGCCTTCCACCTCGCCGACGAGGTGCACATCGCGCCGATCAACTACGCGGTCGACCACCGGACCCTGCTCTTCCGCACCGCCGAGGGCTCGAAGCTGCTCGGTATCGTGATGAACCCCGACGTGGCCTTCGAGATCGACGAGTACGACGACGCGAAGGCCGCCAGTGTCATTGTGCGCGGCACCGCGCGCCTGCTGCCCGAGGACGAGGCCCACCGCTCGGAGAACGTGCCGCTGCGACCGTGGGTGGCGGACTTCAAGTACAACGTCGTCGAGATCACCCCGACCGAGATGACCGGGCGGCGCTTCGACCTGACAAAGCCCTGGACGCGCATCACTCCTCGCGACTGAGCCTGCTGCTCGGCGTCGCCGGTTCCTGTTGAGGAGTCGGCCCACTCCTCTCGTCGCCCGCGCCTCGGCGCAGGGGTCCCGCCGAAATGATCGACCGTTCGATCATTTCGCAAATTGCCCTGTGCTGACGCGTGCGCCGATGGCGCGCGGGCTGAACAACTGGATACCGGGTATGCATACCTGCTATACATACCCGGTATCCACTCGAAATCCGTCGAGCGGAGGACGGCTCGAGAGGGGGTGCGCATGTCGATCAAGCACTCGTTGCTGGCCCTGCTGGAGCAGGGACCCATGTACGGCTACCAGCTGCGGGCGGAGTTCGAGCAGCGCACGGGGGCCACCTGGCCGCTCAACGTCGGGCAGGTCTACCAGACCCTGTCGCGGCTCGAGCGTGACCGGCTGGTCGAGGTGGTGGCCGGTGACGACGCCGAAGCGTCAGCGGGGTCCGGGCAGACCGACGGTGCGGGGGAGCGCCAGGTCAGCTATCGGATCACCGAGGCCGGGCGGGCGGAGGTGGCGACGTGGTTCGCCACCCCCGTCCCCCGGGCCCACCCGCCGCGCGACGAGCTCGCCATCAAGCTGGCGCTGGCCGTGACCCTGCCCGGGGTCGACATCGGTCACCTCGTGCAGCAGCAGCGCTCGGCCACGATGGCCGCGCTGCAGGAGCACACCCGCGCCAAGCGCGCCCACACCCCTGAGCCGGGCAGCACCGCCGGCCTCGCCCACGGCCTGGTGCTCGACTCGCTCATCTTCGACACCGAGGCCGAGATCCGCTGGCTCGACCACTGCGAGAACCGGCTGCGCCGCGCCGCCCTCGACCACAGCTCCGGGGCGACGCGCCCCGCCGTCACCCCTGGGGAGACCCGATGAACGTCCTCACCTCTGCCGTGCTCCACCTCGACGACGTGACCCGCGTGCACGGCGACGGCGTGCTCGCCGTCAACGCCTTGCGCGGCGTCACCTTCACCGCCCGCCCCGGCGAGCTCGTCGCCGTCATGGGCCCCTCGGGCTCGGGCAAGTCGACCCTGCTCAACCTCGCCGGCGGCCTCGACACCCCGAGCACCGGCCGCGTCGTCATCGAGGGCACCGACCTCAACACCCTCGACGGCGCCGGCCGCGCCCGCGTGCGGCGTACGTCCGTGGGCTACGTCTTCCAGGACTACAACCTCATCCCGGCGCTCACCGCCGCGGAGAACGTGGCGCTGCCGCGCGAACTCGACGGCGACTCCCGTCGCGACGCCCGCGAGGCCGCGCTGGTCGCCCTCGAGCGGGTCGGCATCACCGAGCTCGCCGACCGCTTCCCCGACGAGATGTCGGGCGGTCAGCAGCAACGCGTCGCCATCGCTCGCGCCGTGGTGGGCGAGCGCCGCCTGATCCTGGCCGACGAGCCGACCGGCGCGCTCGACACCGAGACCGGCGAGGAGGTGCTGCGGGTGCTGCGCGACTTCTGCGACGCCGGCGCCGCGGGGGTGCTCGTGACCCACGAGGCCCGTCACGCTGCCTGGGCCGACCGCGTCGTCTACCTGCGTGACGGCCTGGTCGTCGACGAGTCCGGCGCCAGCGTGGGCGTCGGCGCCCAGGTGTTGCGATGAGTGCCCCTGGAGCGGGGTGGCGAGCGGGCTGGGGCATGGCCCTGCGCGTCGCCTGGCGCGACGTGCGGCGCCACAAGGCCCGCAGCGCGCTGGTCCTGGCGCTGATCGCGCTGCCGGTGCTGCTGGTCTCGTCGGGCGCCATCGTGGTGATGACCGCCGACGTGCGGGGGGCCGAACGCATCGGGCGTGAGCTCGGCGACGTGGCGCAGGCCCAGATCTGGAGCGAGGGCACCGAGCAGGTCCTGCAGTTGCCCGACCCACGCGAGGGGGTCAACTTCGTGGGTGGCGACGGCTCGTCCCGCAAGCTCCCCGGGGCGACGGAGCTGGCCGCCCTCCTGGGTGACGACCGCCCGGTGCAGCAACTGTTGAGCTCCTCCTCGACCGTGCTTCTTCCCGATGGTGCGCCCTCCCTCGTGGACGTGCGCGAGGGGGAGTGGAGCGATCCGCTGTTGGCCGGCCTGGTCGAGGTGGTCGACGGTCGGCTTCCCGGGGCGCCCGACGAGGTCGTCGTGACCGAGGAGCTGCTCGCCGCCGGGTTCGACATCGGTTCTGCCTTCCCGGTCAGCGGCGTGGAGCCAGCCCCCTCGGTGGTCGGCGTGGTCCGCGACGCCACCGACGTCAACAACACGATCGCGTACGGGCCGCCGGGGTCGCTGCTGGCGGCCGACGCGCCCGAACGCGACCAGTGGTGGGGCACGACATGGCTGGTGGGTGGTGACCCGGTCACCTGGGACGAGGTCCTGGAGCTCAACGACGAAAAGTTCGTCGTCTTCTCCCGGGCCGTGGTCACCGACCCGCCCCCGGACTCCGAGGTGCCCTACAAGGAGGACGAGGGCATGTACTCCTCCTCCGCGGAGCAGGTGGAGTACATGGCCGTCGTGGCGATGATCATCACGATGGTGCTGCTCGAGGTGGTGCTGCTGGCCGGGCCGGCGTTCGCCGTCATGGCGCGCCACCACACGCGTACGCTCGCGCTCGTCGCCGCCTCTGGTGGCACGCCGCGGCAGGCCCGTCGCGTCATCCTCGCTGCCGGTGTGGTCCTGGGGTTCGTCGCCACCCTGGCAGGGTTGGTGCTCAGCGTCCCGGTGGCGGCCGCCGTCATGCCGTGGGCGCAGGGGCTCATGTGGGAGCGCTTCGGCCCCTTCGACGTGCCGTGGTTGGTGTTGCTGGTGGTCGGCGCCTTCGGGTTGGCCTCGGCCCTGCTCGCCGCGGTCGTACCGGCATGGTTGACCTCGCGCCAGGACGTCGTGGCCGCGTTGGCGGGTCGCCGGTCCGACGGGGCCCCGAAACTGCAGGTCCCGGTGATCGGTGTCCTGGTCCTGGGGCTGGGGGTCACCGGAGCGGTCATCGGCGCCCAGCGTCAGCAAGACCTGGGACCGGTGTTGATGTCGGCCTCCGCGGTGGTGACCATGATCGGGATGATCCTGGTGGTGCCGGCCCTGGTCGGGCTGGTGGCCCGTTCCGCCCGCCGCCTCCCGCTGCCGATGCGGTATGCCACCCGTGACGCCGCGCGGCACCGGACGCGGACGGTCCCGGCGATCGCTGCCGTGGCCGCGACGGTGGCCGGAGTGGTCGCTCTGGGCATCAGCGTCGCCAGCGACGAGTTGGAGAACCAGGAGACCTACATGCCGATGACCGCGCTCGGGACGGGTCTGGTCACCTTCGACACCGAGTTGATGGAGCCCGGCGACGAGCCGCCGTGGGACGAGATCGAGTCCGCGGCGACCACGGCGCTGCCGAGCGCAGAGGTGGTGCGGGTGCGGGGGGCCGAGGAGGTCTACGGCCACCAGAGCAACAGCTATTGGATGATCCGCAACGACCGAGGACGTGACCTTCATCTTCTGGAGTCCTACGGCTCCAGCTTCGGCAGCTCGATCCTGGTCCAGGACGCGCCGTCGGACATGACCCTGAGCGCTGCTGAGCGTGAGGAGATCGCGGCGGTGCTGGCAACCGGAAAGGCCGTGGTCCTGGGGAACCGCGAGCCCCGCAGGGCGTTCGAGGAGGTCATCCTCGTCCACCGGCAGTGGGAGGGTGGCGAGGACCGGGTCGTTGACCGCGTGACGATGCCTGCGGAAGTCGTGCGCGTGGCAGGTTCGCCGTGGGCGCAGGTCATCGTGCCGACGTCGCTGGAGAGCCGCTTCGCCGACGGTGCGGTGAAGCCCATCGGTCTGGCGGTGACCAGCCAGCTCGACGCCGCCGACGAGCGGACGCTGGCGGGGGCGGTGCGCGACGTCAGTGCGCGCGCCCACCTCCAGGTCGAGCGCGGCTTCCAACGCGACGCGGACGTGGTCGTGCTGATCTGGGTCCTGGGTGTGGTCGGCGCCCTGCTGATGCTCGCCGGCACGCTGACGGCGACGTTCCTGTCGCTGGCCGACGCCAAGCCTGACCTGGCCACCGTCTCGGCGGTGGGTGGGTCGCCGCGGACCCGACGGTCCGTCGCGGCGTCGTATGCCCTGATGATCGCCTCGGTCGGGGCCGTGCTCGGCGCTCTGGTCGGATTCGTGCCGGGGCTGGCGCTCTCCCGATCGATGACAGTCACGGACTACGGGTTTGCTCCGACCGGTCCCTACCTGGACGTGCCGTGGGTGTTGATCGGCTCCCTGGTCGTCGCGCTGCCGTTGTTCTCCGCGGCGGTGGTCTGGCTCTTCTCCCGGTCGCGCCTGCCGATGGTGGCGCGGATCGACTGAGCCTCAGCGACCGCGGTGGACGATGTCGGCCCGGGTGGCCTCGTCCATCGCGGTCTCGTAGGCGGAGACCAGCGAGGTGATGGAGAGCGGCTTGATCCGCGCGACGACCTCGGAGAGGCGCTCGCGGGTCATGCCGGCCTCCTTGTACGTCGGCCAGACCTGGGTGCGGAAGACCGCGAGCAGCTCCTCGGCGAGCTCCTTGCCGTGGCGGGCGTAGAGCTCGCGGCCGGCGCGGGCGGCCGCGGCGGGGTAGCCGATCTCGAGCAGGCCCAGGCCGACGGAGAACTGGGTGAGCGCCACCTCGTAGGTGCCGTCGCCGCAGGGCAGGGTGATCTCCATCTCCTCCAGGGTGGTGAGCTCGTCGTCGGTGAGCTCACGCCCGGCGCGCGAGTCCAGCTCGGCGCGCGTCAGGCGTACGGGCCGGTCGGCCATCCACGGGGCCTGCATCGTGCGCTGCATGGCGATCTCCTCGGCGGAGGCGTCCTCGGGGATCGCGGCCACGTACTTCTCGATGGCCGCGAGGGTGAAGCCGTGGGCCTGCAGCTCCTGGACGAGCTCCAGGCGGGCGACGTGCGCGGGCGTGTAGTAGCCCGACCGGCCACGGCGGATCGGCGGGGGCACCAGGCCCTTGGTGGTGTAGAAGCGCACGTTGCGCACGCTCATCCCCACCCGGGCGGTCAGCTCGTCGAGGGTGAGCAGGTCGCGCAGGGCGTCGCGCGGCTCCACGGGTGTGTCGACGTCCTGGTCCGCCATCGCGTCTCCCTCTCGCTGGATCTGGCCCTCGTGCGCGCCGCACGGGAAGGTCGGGGCGCCGGATTCCGTGGCACCCCTTGACGACCGTGACACCGATAATGTCACAATCGGCGCACCAACACGATCACCAAGGACGGTCATGGCAGAAGCATTCGTGTACGACCACATCCGGACGCCGCGTGGGCGGGGCAAGGCCAACGGCACCCTCCACGAGGTGAAGCCGATCGACCTCGCGGTCGGCCTCCTCGACGCGGTCAAGGACCGCAACCCCGGCTTCGACCCGGGTCGCGTCGACGACGTCGTGCTCGGCGTCGTCTCCCCGATCGGCGAGCAGGGCGCCGACATCGCGAAGACCGCTGCGCTCGCCGCCGGCTACCCCGACGAGGTCGCGGGCGTGCAGCTCAACCGCTTCTGCGCCTCCGGCCTCGAGGCCGTCAACCAGGCTGCCCAGCGCGTGCGCTCCGGCTTCGAGGACCTCATCCTCGCCGGCGGTGTCGAGTCGATGTCGCGCGTCCCGATGGGCTCCGACGGCGGCCCGTGGGCCCAGGACCCGGCCACCGCGTTCAAGTCCTCCTTCGTGCCCCAGGGCATCGGCGCCGACCTGATCGCCACCGTCGAAGGCTTCAGCCGCACCGACGTCGACGCGTACGCCGCGCAGTCGCACGCGCGTGCGGCCGAGGCGTGGGAGAAGGGCTACTTCGCCAACTCCGTCGTGCCCGTGCGCGACATCAACGGCCTGGTCGTGCTCGACCGTGACGAGACGATCCGTCCCGGCACCTCCGCCGAGTCGCTCGCCAAGCTCAAGCCGTCGTTCGCCCAGATCGGCCGCGACGCCGGCTTCGACGAGGTGGCGCTGCAGAAGTACCACTGGCTCGAGGAGATCGACCACGTCCACCACGCCGGCAACTCCTCCGGCATCGTCGACGGCGCGGCCCTGGTCGCCATCGGCTCCGAGCAGGTCGGCAAGGACCTCGGCCTCACGCCGCGGGCCCGCGTGCTCGCCACGGCCGTCTCCGGCGCCGACCCGGTCATCATGCTGACGGGCCCCGGCCCCGCCGCCAAGAAGGCGCTGGCCAAGGCCAACCTGAGCGTCTCCGACATCGACCTCTTCGAGATCAACGAGGCGTTCGCCGCCGTCGCCATGCGCTTCATGCGCGACATGGGCATCGACGACTCGATCACCAACGTCAACGGCGGCGCCATCGCCATGGGCCACCCCCTCGGCGCCACCGGCGCCATGATCCTCGGCACCCTGATCGACGAGCTCGAGCGTCGCGGCCAGCGTCGCGGCCTCGCCACGCTCTGCGTCGGCGGCGGCATGGGCATCGCCACCATCGTCGAGCTGGTCTGAGTCGGGTTGAGAGAAGGAACTGAACTGATGAGCACCGAGAACCAGACCGAGACCGCGGTCCGCTACGAGCGCGACGCCGACGGCGTCGTCACCCTGACCCTGGACGACCCGAACCAGTCGGCCAACACAATGAACGAGCTGTACGCCCGCTCGATGGCCGCCGTCGTCGACCGGCTCGCCACCGAGGTCGAGGCCGGCGACGTCAAGGGCGTCGTCATCGCGTCGGCCAAGAAGACCTTCTTCGCCGGCGGTGACCTCAAGGCCATGACCTCCGGTGAGGGCACGCCCGAGCGGTTCTTCGCCGAGGTCGAGGGCATCAAGGCCACCCTGCGCAAGCTCGAGACCCTCCCCGTCCCCGTCGTCGCCGCGATCAACGGCGCCGCCCTCGGCGGTGGCCTCGAGATCGCGCTGGCCGCCAACCACCGCATCGCCGTCGACTCCTCCGGCGTCCAGGTGGGCCTGCCCGAGGCCAGCCTCGGCCTGCTGCCCGGTGGCGGCGGCGTGACCCGCACCGTGCGCATGTTCGGCCTGCAGACCGCCCTGATGGAGATCCTGCTCCAGGGTCCGCGCTTCAAGGCGGCCCAGGCGAAGGAGAAGGGCCTCGTCGACGCCCTCGTCGCCACCCAGGAGGAGCTCCTGCCGGCCGCGCGCCAGTGGGTGCTCGACAACGCCGGTGACGAGGCCGCGGCCACGCAGCCGTGGGACCGCCCCGGCTACAAGATGCCCGGCGGCAAGCCGTCCTCGCCGGCGCTCGCCTCCTTCCTGCCGGCCTTCCCGGCCCTGCTGCAGAAGCAGCTCAAGGGTGCTGACTACCCGGCGCAGAAGGCGATCATGTCGGCCGCCGTCGAGGGCGCCACGACCGACTTCGACACCGCCTCGCGCATCGAGTCGCGCTACTTCGTCTCGCTGGTCACCGGCCAGAACGCCCAGAACATGATCAAGGCGTTCTTCGTCGACCTGCAGGCCATCAACTCGGGCGCGATGCGTCCCGACGGCTTCGAGAAGTACGTCGCCAAGAAGGTGGTCGTGCTCGGCGCCGGGATGATGGGCGCGGGCATCGCCTACGTCTGCGCCCGCGCCGGCATGGAGGTCGTGCTCAAGGACGTCTCCCTCGAGAACGCCGAGAAGGGCAAGGCCTACTCCGCGAAGATCAACGAGAAGGGTGTCTCCCGCGGCAAGCTCACCCAGGAGAAGTCCGACGCGCTCCTTGCCCGGATCACCCCGACCGCCGACGCAGCCGATGCCGCCGGCGCCGACCTGGTCATCGAGGCGGTCTTCGAGGACCCCGAGCTGAAGGCGAAGGTCTACGCCGAGGTCCTGCCGAACGTCGCCCCCGACGCGCTGCTGTGCTCCAACACCTCGACCCTGCCGATCACCGGCCTGGCCAAGGGTGTGGACCGTCCCGCCGACTTCATCGGCCTGCACTTCTTCTCGCCGGTCGACAAGATGCCGCTGGTGGAGATCATCCGCGGCGAGGAGACCTCCGACGCGACGCTCGCGAAGGCGTACGACGTGGTCCAGATGATCCGCAAGACGCCGATCGTGGTCAACGACTCGCGTGGCTTCTACACCTCGCGGGTCATCGGCGTGCAGATCAACGAGGGTCTGCGGATGCTCGGCGAGGGCGTCCACCCGGTCTCGCTGGAGCGGGCCGCGACCATGGCCGGCTTCCCGGTCGGGCCGTTGCAGATCTCCGACGAGCTCAACCTCGAGCTGATGGTCAAGATCCGCAAGGCCACCGAGGCGGCCATGGAGAAGGCGGGCATCCAGGTGCCCAACGACGCCTCGAAGACGGTCGTCGACCGGATGATCGAGCTCGGTCGCTCCTCGCGCCTGGTCGGCAAGGGCTTCTACGACTACGACGAGTCCGGCAAGCGCGCCAAGCTCTGGCCCGGCCTGAAGGAGGAGTTCCCGCCCAGCGAGGAGCAGATCCCCTTCGTCGACATCCAGGAGCGGATGCTCTTCATCGAGGCCCTCGAGACCGCGAAGTGCTTCGAGGAGGGTGTCATCACCTCCGCCGCCGACGCCAACATCGGCTCCATCATGGGCATCGGCTTCCCGGCCCGCCTCGGTGGTGCGGCGCAGTTCATCACCGGCTACGAGGCTGCCGACGGCTCGGTCGGTCTGGACGCCTTCATCAAGCGCGCGAAGGAGCTGGCCGCCACCTACGGCGACCGCTTCGAGCCGGGCGCCTACCTGGAGGGTCTCGCCGCGAAGGGTGAGTCGCTGCCCCAGTGAAAAGTGCAGTGAGAAGGCGCAGTGCGTGACGCGCTGAGTTGCTTACGGACGGGGAGGGAGCCGCGAGGTTCCCTCCCCGTCCGGCCATTTCCTGGGCCGGCCCGGACCCGGAACCGGACTCCGGCTCGGCGCCGGTGCACGCCGCAGACATCCCGAGCACCGGCAGTACCCGCAGCGAGTTCGACCACCACCGTGTCGGAGACTCGGCCCCCATTGGGCCCATACGCCGCCACAACGCGCGAGCTTCCGACGTGGTGGTCACTCCCCGCGCATCTTGGCGAGCCTGGCCCGCAGGGAGTCGACCCGGTGGGAGTTGTCGCGCAGCTGCACGTAGGTGTCGCCGTAGGTCCACAGCAGGGCGTCGTCGAGTCGGCGCACCGCGCCGGGCGGGTAGCGGTAGCCCATCCGGCTGGCCAGCAGGTCGGCGTCGACGGAGCGGATCACCTCGCCCAGCTCGCGCAGCGAGGTGATGCCGAGCTCGAGCGCCAGCGCTCCGATCCATGCGTAGTGGTCGGTGCGAGACCAACCGGCGTCGGCATACTGCCCGGCGAGGAAGGCGGCCAGCTCGCGGGGCGTGATGCGGGGGTCTGCGCTGAGCTCTTGGTCCAGACTCTCCTCGAGGTCTCCGCCGGTCTCTCCGGGGGACATCAGCCGCTCGCGGATCATGGAGAACTCGCGGTCGGCCAGCTCCAGCAACCCGGCAGCCAGGGTGAAGCGACGGTCCAGGTCGGGGGCATGCTCCTCGGGGATGGAGCCCTTGTAGCGGATGTCGTGCTCGAACTCCGCCCAGGCGTGCTGGAGCACCGTGCGCACCTGCACCTGGGCGCTGCGACCGGCCAGCTGGGGCCGCTCCGCATCCCGGGTGGCGTCGAGGCCGATCTGCAGGTGGCGGCTGGAGTAGCCGAAGCGGCCCTCGCTGGCGGTCTCGACCCCCATGTCGCGGTCGTCGAGCACGCTCACCTGGTCGGTGAGCACGTCGACGACCGCCTGCACGTCGCTCTCCACGTAGGTGATGACGCGCAGGCCCACCTGGTCGTGGATCTGGCGCAGCGGATCGCTGAAGGCGGGCACCCCGTCGACGAGGCGGGTGGCCTTGGCGGCGAACGAGCTGAGCGACTTGGCCCGCCCGTCCACCGTCAGGTAGTTGATGCCGGCGTCGTCGAGCATCGCGCGCACCAGGTCGACCCACTCGGTGGTGGCGGCGCGCAGGGCGGGCAGCTGCTCGGCGTACTCCCGCACCGCCGTGCCGGGGTCGGCGACCGGCGTCCGTCGGCGGCCGCGCTTGGCGGGGGAGTGCCCCTCCGGCAGCGCGGGGGTGACGATCGCGCCGGTGGCGGCGTCACCGAAGGTGGCGGTCTCCTCCGGGCGGCGCGTCGCGAAGAGTGCCACGTAGGCGCAGACCACGGCGTCGACCTGGTCCTCGGCCACGCGCAGGTCGCTCTTGCGCCCGGCGGTCTCCACGGCCGTACGCAGCTGGGCCCAGGCGTCGGGGGCGGCCGGCGGGTCGAGCACGAGCGGGGGATCGGCGGTGGCCAGTGACTCGACCAGGCCCAGCAGCACGAGCAGCTCGGCGCGCAGCTGCTCGAGGCCGCGGCCGGTCTTCTGCTTGTACTTCAGCGTGCGGCCGAGTCGGAAGAGCGAGATCGTGGCAGCGTGCGGGTAGACCTCGATGGCCCGCCGGGTGCGCGAGGAGGCGGGGTCGAGGTCGAGGCCCAGACGCTCGGCCAACCGGGCGCCGCGGGGCTGCTCGGCGAACTCGGCCCGCCCGGTGTTGACGGGGTGGGCGCCGGCGTCGAAGGCGGCGAACACCTTGTTGAGAGCCCGCTCGGCGGGCCGGTTGCCGGTCGGGTTGGTGACGACGAGCGGGGCGTCGAGCGCGACCACGCACGCGTCGTCGGTGTAGGGCTCGAGGGAGGCGACGATCTCCTCGTCGGTGACGACGCTGGCCAGGTGCACCAGCTGCCCGGCGTCGTCGAGGACCGCCAGCCCGGTGGGCCTGCGTTCCCCCCAGGCGAGGTCGACTCCGACGAAGTGCATGGGAGCAGCCTCGCATCTCCGGTCGGATCCGCTCTCGGCGAAACCCCCGCGCGTCGGTCACGATCCGGGGAGAATCGACGGGTGACACAGCCCCTCCCTGCGTCCGGGTCGTCCCCGCACGCCTCCGCCACCCCGCCCCCCGCCGTCGTGGTCGACGACCTGCACGTCAGGTTCGGGGAGGTCGAGGCCGTCGTCGGCGTCGGCTTCGAGGCGCTGCCCGGCCGCGCCACCGCCCTGCTGGGCCGCAACGGCGCCGGCAAGTCGACCACCATGCGGGTGCTCGCCGGGGTGGTGCCACCGACCAGCGGCCGCGTCCTCGTGGCCGGCATCGACGTCACGAAGGACCCGCTGGGGGTCAAGCGTGCCGTCGGCTACTGCCCCGACGTGGGTGGGCTCGTGCCGCGGGCGACCCCGTGGGAGCACCTCCAGCTCTCCGCGGCGTTGCGCCGGATGACCGACTGGGAGGCGCGGGCGCGTGACCTGCTGGAGCGCTTCGAGCTCGGCGACGTGGCCCACCGCGTCACCGCCGGCTTCTCCCACGGCATGGGGCGGCGGCTCTCGGTGATCCTGGCTGCCTTCCACGAGCCCGACGTGCTGCTGCTCGACGAGCCGTTCGACGGCGTCGACCCGATCGGGGTGGAGGCCACCTTCGACGTGGTCTCCGACGCCCGGGCCCGGGGTGCGGCGGTGCTGCTCTCCACGCACCTGCGCGAGCTGGCCATCGAGGCGTGCACGACGGCCCTGGTCCTGCGCGGTGGCGCGCGGGTCGCCGACATGGACGCCCTCGACCTGCGGGGGGAGGCCGGCGCCGATGCCTATCGCGCCCTCCTCGACTGAGGCTGCTCCCGCCGTCCGGGAGTACGCGGGTTCCGCCGCGCCGTGGGCGCCGGCTGAGATCCGTCGTGCCGTCGCCGACACCCGCCACCTGCTGCGCTTCCGCGCCGGCACCGTCCGGCGTCCAGCCGTGGTGCGCACGGCGTGGCTGCTGCTGGTCGGCCTGACCACGGCCGCCGTCGTGGGCCCGGCGCTCGCCCCGGGGGCTGGCGGGGACGGGATGGCCTTCAACACCTTCCTGCTGCTGCCGACCTTCATGGTCGGATTCCTGGGTCTGACGATCGCCGCCGCGATCGCCTCGGGCGGTGGTCGTGAGCTGCTCTCGGGCGAGCACGCCGTCTCCCACCCGATCAGTCCGACGACCGACCACCTGGGTGCGCTGCTGATGGCGCCGCTCAACATCGGGTGGATCATCCAGGCGTGGTTCCTGCTCGGGGCCACCACCTTCGCCCACGGCTGGGACGCGTTCCCGTGGCTGCTCTCGATCATGGTGCTGTGGATCGTCGCGGCCACCGCGCTCGGCCAGGTCGTCGCCTGGTCCGTCGAGGCGGTGCGCCGGCGCCGCCACGGCGTCGTCGTGGTGCGTACGTCCGGGGTCGCCCTGGCGCTCTTCCTGGGGTGGCTGCAGGTCGCCGGCCACTTGAGCACCGTGCTCGACGCCGTGCCGACGCTGCAGCTCGTGGTCGCCGGCCTCCAGGGCTTCAGCGCCTCGTGGGTCGGGGCGATCGCGGCGCTGCTGGCGATCACCGCGGTGGCGCTGGTGCTGGGCGGAGCCGCCTGCCACGCAGCTGTCCGCAGGATGACCCGTGACGAGGTCAAGGTCGAGACGAAGCACTTCCAGGCGCGGCCGACCCCGTCGAGCCCGTGGTTGGTGCTGGTGCGCATCGACCGGGCGTCGGTGTGGCGGGCGGTGCCGATGCGCCGCGGCATGCTGGTGCTGGCGGTCGGTCCGGGCTTGATCGCCTTCGCCGGATCGCTGGCCTGGGACAACATCGTGATCCTGCCCGGCCTGGTCGCCAGTGGTGGTGCCCTGCTCTACGGCGTCAACGCGTTCTCGTTGGACGGGCGTGGTGGCCTGTGGCGCGAGAGCCTGCCGGTCGACCCGATGCACGTGTGGACGGCGCGCAGTTGGGTGATGGCCGAGTGGCTGCTCTTCGCTTCGCTGATCACGGTCTTCCTCGCCTCGCTGCGGGCGGGCGCTCCGACCGCCTCTGAGGCCGCCGCGATCGTCTGTCTGGTCCTGGTGGTGACGGTGCAGGTCGTCTCGGCGGCCATGCGCTGGTCGGTGCGGCGCCCCTTCGCCGTCGACCTGCGCTCGGCGCGGGCCACCCCTGCGCCGCCGACCGTGATGGTCGGCTA
This sequence comes from Nocardioides malaquae, assembly GCF_015070385.1. GTDB lineage: Bacteria > Actinomycetota > Actinomycetes > Propionibacteriales > Nocardioidaceae > Nocardioides > Nocardioides malaquae. The sequence goes on from NZ_JADCSA010000006.1 coordinate 175,193, forward strand.
CTCCGCGAAGCTGGCGTTGAGCACCACGCTGACCGCGATGGTCTTCTCCACGGCGTCGTGGGCGGCGCCGTGGCCGGTCGTGGTGCTGCTGGCCCTGCCCTTCCTGGCGTGGTCGGTCACGGCCTGGGTCCGGGCCGGGCTGGTCTGGACCGATGCGTCCGCGCGAGCGGTGGTCGTGACCACCGTGGCTGCCTGAACATCTACCATTCAGCACATGCGTATCCGTGGTACTGCCGCCGTCGTCTCCTTGCCCCTCGCTCTGGCGCTCGCCGCCTGTGCCCCGGCCGAGGAGGAGCCCGACGCCGGCTCGACCCCCACCGCCGAGGTGACGGACCCCGCTGAGTGCGCGGCGGACAAGGTGATGTCCGCCGGCACGCTCACCGTGGGCACCGACTCGCCGGCCTACGAGCCGTGGTTCGCCGACAACGACCCGTCCAACGGCCGGGGCTTCGAGTCCGCCGTCGCCTACGCGGTCGCGGAGAAGCTGGGCTTCGAGGCCGCCGACGTGGAGTGGGTCAAGGTGCCCTTCAACAACTCCTACGCCCCCGGTGCGAAGAAGTTCGACTTCGACATCAACCAGATCTCGATCACCGAGGAGCGGAAGAAGGTCGTCGACTTCTCCGAGGGCTATTACGAGCCCACCCAGGCGATCGTCGCGCTCAAGGACTCCGCGGCCGCGAAGGTCGCCGACCTCGACGCGCTGAAGGATTTCAAGCTGGGCGCGCAGACCGGCACCACGTCGCTGACGGCCGTGCGCGAGGAGGTCGAGCCGACGGCGCAGCCGCTGGTCTTCGAGGACACCAACGCGGCCAAGCAGGCACTGCTCAACGGTCAGGTCGACGCGATCGTCGCCGACCTGCCGACGGCGCTCTACATCAGCGCGGCCGAGATCGAGGGCTCCACGGTCATGGGTCAGTTCGCCTACGAGGACGACGCGACGGAGGAGTTCGGCCTGCTCTTCGAGAAGGGCAACGCTCTGGTCGGCTGCGTCGACGCCGCGCTCGCGGAGCTGGGGGAGGACGGCACCCTGGCCGCGCTGGAGCAGGAGTGGCTCTCCGAGACCGCTGACGTCCCGGTCCTCGACTGATCACGACGCTGCTGCTTCCTGACTGAGTCCACGTGAACGACACGGGTGCGCCGGCCGGCGGCCGGAGCGCTGCCGCCTGGCAGCCGAGCGAGCGCGAGCTCGCCCGCCGCGCGGTCCGGCGTAACCTGCGACGTCGCCAGCTCCTCATCGCCTCGACCGTCACGGTCGTCGTCTTCGGCGCGCTGGCGGTCGGCACCACCCAGCTGCCCGGCTGGGAGCGGGTGCAGGAGACGTTCTTCTCGCCCGAGCACGCGCGCGACTCCTTCCCCGCGATCCTGGCCGGCTTCTGGGTCAACGTGAAGATGTTCCTCATCGCCGAGCCGATCATCTTGGTGCTGGGCCTGCTGGTGGCGCTCTCGCGGCAGAGCACGTCGGCGTGGTTGACGCCGTTGCGGCTGGTGGCCATCGGCTACACCGACCTCTTCCGCGGCATCCCGACCATCCTGCTGGTGCTGCTCTGCGGCTTCGGCATCCCCGCGCTGGGCCTCTCCGGGGTCACCAACGACCTCTTCTTCTGGGCGCTGGTCGCGCTGGTGCTCTCCTACGGTGCCTACGTCGCGGAGGTCTTCCGCGCCGGCATCGAGTCGATCCACCCCTCGCAGTGGGCGAGCGCGCAGACGCTGGGGCTCAGCCGGGTGCAGGCGATGCGCCACGTGATCGTGCCCCAGGCCGTACGCCGCGTGGTCCCCCCGCTGCTCAACGACTTCGTGTCGCTGCAGAAGGACACGGCGCTGGTCTCGACGATCGGCATCTTCGACGCCGTCTTCTCGGCCCGCGACTACGGCAACTACCACTTCAACTACACCGCCATGGTCGTGGTGGCGGCCTTCTTCGTGGCGTTGACGATCCCGCTGGCCCGGTTCACCGACCGGCTGCAGCGGCGCTACGCCGAGCGCGAGCGGGCGGGGGCGAGATGAGCGAGCCGCTGCTGCGGGTGCGGGGCGTACGCAAGGCCTACGGCCCCAAGGTCGTGCTCGACGACGTCTCTCTCGACGTCGCCGCCGGGGACGTGGTCTGCCTGATCGGGGCGTCGGGCTCCGGCAAGTCGACGCTGCTGCGCTGCCTCAACCTGCTCGAGGACGTCGACGACGGCATGATCGACTTCGAGGGCCGTGAGATCTCCGACCCGCGCGTCGACCGCCGGGCGGTTCACGCCCGGATGGGGATGGTCTTCCAGGCCTACAACCTCTTCCCGCACCTGACGGTGCTCGACAACGTCACCCTGTCGCCGCGTCGCGTCCACCGGGTCCCGAGGCGGGGGGCCCAGGCGCGGGCGCGGGTGCTGCTGGAGCAGTTCGGGCTGGCCGACAAGGCTGACGTGCACCCCGACCGGCTCTCCGGTGGCCAGCAGCAACGCGTCGCCCTGGTGCGGGCCCTGGCGACCGGCCCGTCTTTGCTGCTGCTCGACGAGATCACCGCCGCCCTGGACCCTGAGCTGGTCGGCGACGTGCTCCGGGCGGTGAGGGCGCTGGCGGCCGAGGGCACCACGATGATCCTGGCCACCCACGAGATGGACTTCGCCCGGGACGTCGCCACCAAGGTCTGCTTCCTCGACGGCGGACGGATCCTCGAGCAGGGGCCACCCGAGCAGATCTTCTCCGCGCCGCGCGAGGAGCGGACCCGCCAGTTCCTGGCTCGCGTGCTGCGCTGAGCCCGTGCCGCTCCTGCGGCGTCCCGGCGTGTCAGCCGGCCGTGTCGGTGGAGCCTGGTCCTTCGCGACGCCGTCCGCGTGCTGGAGCGGTGCGCCGGTGAGGACGCGGCCATCTCCTGAGAGAGTGACCCGCATGGGACAGGTGCTGCTCATCCGCCATGGACAGGCGTCCTTCGGGACCGACGACTACGACCGGCTCTCCGCCGTGGGGCAGGAGCAGGCCGTGGCGCTCGGCCGGGCGCTCGCCGGCCTGACCCCCGAGCTGGTCGTCCACGGCGAGCTCCGTCGCCAGCGGGAGACCGCCGAGCACGCGGTCGCGGTGGCCGGGTGGGACGCGCCCGTCGAGGTGGACCCGAGGTGGGACGAGTTCGAGATGGTCGGCAGCGCCGCGCGGATGGCGCGCAGCAGCCTGACGGACGCGCGCGAGTTCCAGGCTTGGTACGAGGCCGCGACCGACCGCTGGCTGGCCGGCGAGGAGCTCGAGCCGGGCCAGGAGCCGTACGCCGAGTTCACCGCCCGCACCTCCGGCGCCCTCGCCGCGGTCGCCGAGCACGGCACCGCCGTGGTCTTCACCTCCGGCGGCCCGATCGCCAGCCTCAGCGCTGGGCTCCTCGACGGGGGGCAGGCCGCCTACCGTCGCCTGATGCCGGTGATGGTCAACGCCTCGATCACCAAGATCCTCGTCGGTCGGCGCGGGATGAGCCTGGTCCAGTTCAACGGCCACGACCACCTGACCCGCGAGCAGGTCACCTACCGCTGAGGCGTACGCCCGGTGCCGGCGACGTCAGACCATCGTCCGGAGTCAGACCATCTTCCGGACCAGGCCGAGCGGCGCCACCTTGAGGACGGCCGCGACCGGCGTCCAGGGCCAACCCGGCACGGAGACCGACTTCTTCTCCTTCACGATCGCGTCGACGATCGCGGTGGTTCCCCGCTCCGTGGAGGCCATGAGCAGACCGGGCTTGCGGTTCGGGTCGCTCATCTCGGAGATGATGAAACCGGGGTGGATCACGGAGATCCGGTACTGCGGCTTGCTGTGCAGCTCCGTGCGCAGCCCTTCGGCCAGGTGGGCCACGCCCGCCTTGGTGGCGGCGTAGGCGGTCATCGCCTTCGGCATCCCACGCTTGGCGGAGACGCTGGAGATCATCACCAGGTGACCGCCGTCCTGCGCCCGGAAGATCTCCATGGCGGCCTCGGTCTGGGCCAGCGCGCCGATGAAGTTGGTCATCGCCGTGTCGCGGTTGGCGTCGAAGCGCCCCGTGCCCAGGGGAGCGCCCTTGCCGATCCCCGCGTTGACGACCACCCGGTCGATCGCGCGGCCGTCGGCGGCGAACTCGTCGCGGAAGGCACGGAAGACCTCGAAGACTGCGTCGTGGTCGTCGACGTCCAGCGCCCGCACCGACACCTTCCGCTCCGGGTGAGCGGCGAGGATCTCCGTACGCAGCTCCTCGAGACGCTCTGTCCGTCGGGCGCAGAGCGCGAGGTCGTGACCCCGGGCGGCCAGCTGGCGTGCCATCTCGGCCCCGAGCCCGCTCGAGGCTCCGGTGATCAACGTGGTCTGCGAGGGGCGCGGCGTGGCGGCAGTCATGGGGGCGAGTGTGGCAAAGGTGCGGTCGGTGCGGGAAGTCCGGCCCGGGCCCGGACGTACAGAACCCGCCCGGGCAAGTCCGGGCGGGTCCTGTGCTGCGCCGCTCGGCGCGGTGCCGGTCAGGCTCAGGGAGCGACCGGCTCACCCTGCAGGGTGCGGTAGGTGTAGGCCTGCGCCAGGATCACGATGGGCGTGGCCACCACGATGCCGATGCAGCAGGCGAGCAGGCCGGCGACGGTGGCGACGATCGACAGCAGGACGAAGAGGAGCACCGACCCCACGTTGTCCTTGACCAGGTTGAAGCTGGACTTGATGGCCTCCAGCGCGCTCTGGTTCTTGTCGATGATGAAGTAGTTGGTGAACATCGTCAGCAGGCCGACGACCAGACCGGGCAGGACGCAGAGGATGAGTCCGATCGTGGTCGCGACGCTGATGATCAGCGACGCGATCAGGATCTGCAGCCAGTCGATGCCCTGGGTGAGGTTGGTGAATCCCTGGCCGTTGGCCACGTTGAGGGCTCCACGCACCAGCAGCGCCATGAAGAAGAGGCTGATCAGCGTCGTGAGGAGGTTGCTCAGGATGGAGCCGATGCTGCTGACGCCGGCCGCTGCGCCGACGCCGCCGAAGTCGACCGTGCCGTCGTCGTTGACGGTGACCTCGTTGGAGGAGCTGAACCCACCGGTGATGAAGCTGCTCACCAACGACACGATGAAGACCACGACGAAGAAGGCCAGCACGAGACCGATCATCATCGCGGCGTTGGCCTTGAACTTGTTCCAGGCCCACGAGAAGGCGTTGCTGACGCTGTAGCCGCCGCCACCACCACCTCCACCGCCGTACCCGGGGCCCCCGGGCGGGGGCGGGGGTGCCTGGCCGTAGTCGGGCTGGCCGTAGCCGCCCTGCTGCCCGTAGTTCGGCTGGCCGTAACCGGGCTGCTGGCCGCCGGGCTGCCCGTAAGGGTCCTGGCTTGGCTGCCCCTGGGGGTCCTGGCCGTAGGGATTGTTCGGGTCGTTGCCGTAGGTCGACACGCCGCCTCCTTCTCGTCCGGGCGTCCTGACCCGGCCCCTCGCGTGAGGCACACCCTAGTGAGTCTCGGTGACAGCTCGGTGCAACGGTCCAGACCGGTAATGTCCGAGAAAACTTACCAACAGGCTTGACTGTTTGTAAGTCGCCGTTGCAGGCTTGCCGCCATGAGCACCTCGCCGACACGCGTCCCCCAGGAGGAACGCACCCGTGCCATGCGGGCCCGCCTCCTCGAGGCGACGGTGGAGTGCCTGGTGGAGCACGGATTCTCCGGCACCTCGACCACGCTGGTCAGTCAGAGAGCCGGGGTCTCCCGCGGCGCCCAGCTCCACCACTTCCCGACCAAGAACGACCTCGTCGTCGCTGCCGTCGCCCACATCGCCGACACCCGCGCCGGCGAGCTCGCCGCCGCGCTCGCCGACGCCCCCACGGGGGAGCGGCGTACGCGTGCGGTGCTGGAGCTGCTCGCCGAGCACTTCACCTCGCCGATCTTCGCCGCGGCGCTCGAGTTGTGGGTCGCCGCCCGCACCGACCCCACCCTCGCCGAGGCCGTCGGTCCACTCGAGCAGCGCGTGGGTCGCCAGGCCCACGAGCTCACCGCCGCGGCACTGGGCGTCGACGGCTCGGCCCGCGGCACCCGCGAGCTCGTCCAGGCCACCCTCGACCTCGTGCGTGGCCTCGGCCTGGCCAACACCATCTCCGACGACGCGCGCCGCCGCGGCCGGATCCTCGACGCCTGGGCGGTCACCCTCGACGCCCAACTGGCTCGCAACGCATGACGGGGGGCATCGCTCCAGCCCTTCTCCAGACCCCCACAGATCCATCGACCCCCAAGGAGCGTGACCGTGCCTGACAGCGTGCTCACAGGAGTGCTGGCTGACCTGGCCGCCGAAGGCGACCGGCTCGACGAGCTCGTCGCCGGCCTGAGTGACGACGAGTGGCGCACCGCCACCCCTGCCGAGGGCTGGGACGTCGCCACCACCATCGCCCACCTCGCCTGGACCGACGAGGTTGCCGTCAAGGCGGCACGCGACAAGGAGGCGTGGGACGCCGAGGTGATGGGCGCGATCATGAACCCCACCGGGTACGTCGACGAGATGGCGCTCCAGGGCGCCGAGGCGGCTCCCGCCGACCTGCTCGCCCGCTGGCGCGCCGCCCGCCCGGCGCTGGTCCAGACACTGCGGGAGTTTCCCGAGGGCGAGAAGATGATGTGGTTCGGCCCGCCGATGTCGCCCGCCTCGATGGCGAGCGCCCGCTTCATGGAGACCTGGGCCCACGGGCTCGACGTCGCCGACGCCCTCGGTGTCGAGCTGGAGCCGACCGACCGGATCCGCCACGTCGCCCACATCGGCGTGCGCACCCGCAACTACTCGTTCAAGAACAACGAGCTCGAGGCCCCGGCCGAGGAGTTCCGCGTCGAGCTGACCGCCCCGTCGGGCGAGGTGTGGACGTACGGCCCCGAGGACGCCGCGCAGAAGGTCACCGGCTCGGCCCTCGACTTCTGCCGACTGGTCACCCAGCGCGTGCACCGCGACGACACCGACCTGGTCGCCACCGGCGCCGACGCCGAGCAGTGGCTCACCATCGCCCAGGCGTTCGCCGGTCCCGCCGGCGGTGGCCGCGCCCCGAAGGGGGACGACCAGTGAGCACCGACAGCTCCGCGGCCCGTCCCGCGATCATCGGCAACTGCTCCGGCTTCTACGGCGACCGGCTGTCCGCCTTCCGCGAGATGCTCGAGGGGGGACCGCTCGACTACCTGACCGGCGACTACCTCGCCGAGCTGACCATGCTCATCCTGGGCCGCGACACCTTCAAGGACCCGAACCTCGGCTACGCCCGCACCTTCGTACGCCAGTGCGAGGACGCGCTGGGCACCGCGCTGGAGAAGGGCGTCAAGGTCGTCACCAACGCCGGCGGACTCAACCCCGCCGGCCTGGCCGACAAGCTGCGTGAGGTCTCGACCGGGCTCGGCCTGGACGTGAAGATCGCCCACGTCGAGGGCGATGACCTGCGACCGAAGTCGGCCGAGCTCGGCTTCACGAACGCGCTGACCGCCAACGCCTACCTGGGTGGCTTCGGCATCACCGCTGCGCTCAACGCCGGCGCCGACGTCGTCGTGACCGGCCGCGTGACCGATGCCTCGGTGATCGTCGGCCCCGCCGCCGCCCACCACGGCTGGACGCTCGACGACCACGACGCGATCGCCGGCGCGATGGTCGCCGGCCACGTCATCGAGTGCGGCACCCACGCCACCGGTGGCAACTTCTCGGGCTTCCTCGCGCTGCCGAAGGGCGCGCGGGCGAAGGCGATGGGCTTCCCGATCGCCGAGATCGCCGCCGACGGCGCCAGCGTGATCACCAAGCATGCCGGCACCGGCGGCGCGGTCACCGTCGACACCGTCACCGCGCAGCTGGTCTACGAGATCCAGTCCGGCCTCTACCTGGGCCCCGACGCCACCGCCGACCTGACCTCGATCGAGGTCAGCCAGGAGGGCGAGGACCGGGTCGCGATCGCCCACGTGACCGGCCAGGCCCCGCCGGAGACCCTCAAGGTCTGCGTCAACGAGCTCGGGGGTTGGCGCAACTCGATGGAGTTCCTGATCACCGGCCTCGACACCGACGAGAAGGTCGACTGGATCAAGCGCCAGGTCACCGAGGCGTGGGGCGACAAGGCTCCCGCCACGGTCGTCTGGTCCGAGGGCCCGCCGCCCGTCGACGACCCGGCCACGATGGCCGAGGCCGCCACGATCCTGCGGGTCATGTGCCTCGACGCCGACGCCAAGGTTGCCGGCAAGGGCTTCACCGCCCCCGCCGTCGAGATCGCGCTTGCCTCCTACCCCGGCTGCACCCTCGTCGGCCCGCCCACCCCGGCATCGCCCTACGGCATCTACCGCCCGGAGTACGTCTCCCGCAGCGAGGTCGCGCACACCCTCGTGCACGCCGACGGCACCCGGGAGCTCATCGCCGACCCCACCGCGTACGCCCCGCTCGACGGCGTCGCTGACGCCGGCCGCACGGCCTCCCGCGGGGCCGCGACGGTCGTGCCCGCCACCGCCGAGGGTGAGACCGTCCCGCTGGGTCGCCTCGTGCACGCCCGCTCCGGCGACAAGGGCGGCAACGCCAACCTCGGCCTCTGGATCCCGCGTGACAACGGGGCCGAGTCCGACGTGAAGTACGCCGCCCGGGTGGCCTGGCTGCTCGACTTCGTGACGCCCGAGCGCGTCCGCGAGCTCGTGCCCGAGGCCGCCGACCTCGACGTCGACGTCTACGCCCTGCCCCAGCTGGGCGCCGTCAACGTCGTCATCCACCGCCTGCTCGGGGCAGGCGTCGCCGCGTCCACCCGCGTCGACCCCCAGGCCAAGGCCCTGGGCGAGTGGGTCCGATCCCGTTTCGTCACTGTCGAAGGAGGCCTGCTGTGACGGCAGTCGCCGAAGAACTCTCCTCGGTGGAGGACCGCGCTGCGCTCAAGGCCGCAGCTGCCGAGTTCACCCGCCGGGAGATCGCCCCCCACATTCAGGAGTGGGAGGACGCCGGTGCCCTCCCGCGCGAGCTCCACGTCAAGGCCGCGGCCGCCGGGCTGCTCGGGGTCTCGTTCCCCGAGTCCGTCGGTGGCTCCGGCGGCGGGCTGCTCGACACCGTCGCGCTGCAGGAGGGCATGTTCTCCGAGGGCGCGACCTCGGGCCTGATGTCCGCGCTGTTCACTCACGGCATCGCCTGCCCGCACATCGTGGCGCACGGCTCCGACCACCTGATCGACACGTACGTCCGCCCCACGCTCGCCGGCGAGATGATCGGTTCGCTCGGGATCACCGAGCCCGGCGGCGGCTCCGACGTCGGCAACATCCGCACCACCGCGGTGCGTGAGGGTGACCACTGGGTGATCAACGGGTCGAAGACCTTCATCACCTCCGCCACCCGTGCCGACTTCGTCACCACCGCCGTCCGCACCGGTGGCCCGGGCGCCGGCGGCATCTCGATGATCGTGGTGCCGACCGACACCCCCGGCTTCACGGTCGACCGCAAGCTGCAGAAGATGGGTTGGCACTCCTCCGACACCGGAGAGATCTCCTACGTCGACGTGCGCGTGCCGGTGCAGAACCTGGTCGGCGACGAGAACGCCGGCTTCTGGTACATCGCCGAGCAGTTCGTCGTCGAGCGGATGGCCCTGGCCATCCACGGCTACGGCATCGCCGAGCGTTCGCTCGCCCTGACGGTCGACTACTGCCGTGAGCGTGACACCTTCGGCAAGCCGCTGATCAGCCGCCAGGTGGTGCGCCACAAGCTCGTCGAGATGCGTCGCCAGGTGGAGGCCGCCAAGGCCTACACCCACCTCGTCGCCCAGCAGTACGTCGACGCCGGAGGCCCCACCGAGGCCGTCATCGCCCAGGCGTGCCTGGCGAAGGAGACCGCCTGCAACGCCGCGACCTACGTCTGCGACCAGGCCGTGCAGCTGCACGGCGGGACCGGCTACATGCACGGCACCGAGGTGGAGCGGCACTACCGCGACGCCCGGCTGCTGCCGATCGGTGGAGGCGCCACCGAAGTGCTCACTGACCTTGCCGCCAAGCTGTTGGGATATGCGAAATGACCGAGACCACCACTGAAGCCACCGAGGCCGAGGCCACGGAGGAGCTCACCGTCGAGGAGCAGCGCAGGGCCCATCTGCTCGGCAAGCTCGCCGACCTCGACTCCCAGCACGCGAAGGCCGTCGCCGGAGGTGGCGAGAAGTACATCGAGCGCCACCACAAGCGCGGCAAGCTGCTGCCGCGTGAGCGCATCGAGCTGCTCATCGACGAGGGCACCGCGTTCCTCGAGCTGAGCCCGCTGGCCGGCTGGGGCTCCGACTTCACCGTCGGCGCCTCCACCGTCTGCGGCATCGGCGTCGTCGAGGGCGTGGAGTGCATGATCTCCGCCAACGACCCCACCGTGAAGGGTGGCGCCTCGAACCCGTGGACGCTGAAGAAGACCTTCCGGGCCGCGCAGATCGCCGAGGAGAACAACCTTCCGCAGATCTCCCTGGTCGAGTCGGCCGGTGCCGACCTGCCCACGCAGAAGGAGATCTTCATCCCCGGCGGAAAGATCTTCCGCGATCTGGCCCGCGCCTCGGGTCGTCGCCAGCCCACCATCGCGCTGGTCTTCGGCAACTCGACCGCCGGTGGCGCCTACGTGCCCGGCTTGAGCGACTACACCGTCATGGTCAAGGAGCAGGCGAAGGTCTTCCTGGCCGGCCCGCCCCTGGTCAAGATGGCCACCGGTGAGGAGACCGACGACGAGGAGCTGGGTGGCGCCGAGATGCACGCCCGCATCTCGGGCCTGGCCGACTACCTGGCCGAGGACGAGCGCGACGCGATCCGCCTCGGCCGCCGCATCGTCGCCCGCCTCAACTGGAAGAAGGCGCGTCCGGAGGGCGAGCGTACGGCTGCCGGTCTTTCTTGGGCAGAGCCCGAGCACGACCCGGAGACGCTGCTCGACCTGATCCCCACCGACCTCAAGGAGCCCTTCGACCCGCGTGACGTCATCGTCCGCATCGTCGACGGTGTCTCCGAGGGCAACGCCGTGCCCTTCGACGAGTTCAAGCCGCTCTACGGCTCCTCGCTCGTCACCGGGTGGGCCCGCCTGCACGGGCGCGAGATCGGCATCCTGGCCAACGCCCAGGGCGTCCTCTTCTCCGAGGAGGCGCAGAAGGCGACCCAGTTCATCCAGCTGGCCAACGCGAAGAACACCCCGCTGCTCTTCCTGCACAACACCACCGGCTACATGGTCGGCAAGGAATACGAGCAGGGCGGCATCATCAAGCACGGCGCAGCGATGATCAACGCGGTCTCCAACTCGACCGTGCCGCACATCTCCGTGCTGATCGGCTCGTCCTACGGCGCCGGCAACTACGGCATGAACGGACGCGCGTACGACCCGCGGTTCCTCTTCACCTGGCCCAACGCGAAGTCGGCCGTCATGGGTCCGGCCCAGCTCGCGGGCGTGCTCTCGATCGTCTCGCGTGCCGCCTCGGAGGCGAAGGGCAAGCCGTTCGACGAGGAGGCCGACGCCGGCATGCGTGCCTTCGTCGAGCAGATGGTCGAGGAGCAGTCGCTGCCCTACGTGCTGAGCGGGATGCTCTACGACGACGGCGTCATCGACCCCCGCGACACCCGCACCGTGCTGGGCATCGCCTTCTCCGCCATCGACACCGTCCCCACCGAGGGCACCGACCGCTTCGGCGTCTTCAGGATGTGAGTGAAAACCCATGACTGACACCACCAGACCAGCCATCCCCCCGCGCACGATCACCCGCGTCCTCGTCGCCAACCGCGGCGAGATCGCCCGCCGGGTCTTCACCACGGCGCGCCGCCTCGGCATCGAGACGGTCGCGGTGCACTCCGACGCCGACGCCGGCCTGCCGTTCGTCGCCGAGGCCGACCAGGCGGTCCGCCTGCCGGGCAACACCCCGGCGGAGACCTACCTGCGCGCCGACCTCGTCATCGAGGCCGCGAAGAAGACTGGCGCCGACGCCATCCACCCCGGCTACGGCTTCCTCTCGGAGAACGCCGACTTCGCCCGCGAGGTCATCGCCGCCGGCATCGCCTGGATCGGCCCCGACCCGGAGTCGATCGTCTCGATGGGCTCCAAGATCGAGTCGAAGAAGCTGATGGAGGCCGCCGGCGTGCCCGCGCTCGCCGACCTCGGCACCACGGCCACCGAGGCCGACCTGCCGCTGCTGGTCAAGGCCAGCGCCGGCGGTGGCGGTCGCGGCATGCGCATCGTCCGCGACCTCGCCGACCTGGCCTCCGAGGTCGAGAAGGCGTCGGCCGAGGCGGCGTCCGCGTTCGGCGACGGCACCGTCTTCGTCGAGCCGTACGTCGAGCACGGCCGCCACGTCGAGGTGCAGGTCGTCGGTGACCGCGCCGGCAACGTCGCCGTCTACGGCGAGCGCGACTGCTCCATCCAGCGTCGCCACCAGAAGGTCATCGAGGAGGCCCCGGCCCCCGGCCTCTCCGAGGAGACCCGCGCCGCGCTCCACGACGCGGCTCGCAACGCCGCCGCGGCGATCGACTACGTCGGCGCCGGAACCGTCGAGTTCCTCGTCGACGCGAACGACCCGACCCGCTTCTGGTTCCTGGAGATGAACACCCGTCTCCAGGTGGAGCACCCGGTCTCCGAGGCGATCTTCGGCGTCGACCTGGTCGAGCAGCAGATTGCCGTCGCCGAGGGTCGTACGGTCTCCGTCGAGGTCGGTGAGCCGCAGGGCCACGCGGTCGAGGTCCGCCTCTACGCCGAGGACCCGGCCAACGACTGGCAGCCCCAGTCGGGCACGCTCGCCTCCTTCGAGATCCCGGGCGTCCAGACCGAGTTCGCCAACCCGGCCACGGGCGCCACCCCCGGCGGCCTGCGCCTCGACACCGGCTTCGTCGCCGGCTCCGAGGTCGGCACGCACTACGACGCGATGCTCGCCAAGGTGATCGTCCACGCCGCCACCCGCGAGCATGCCCTGCGCCAGCTCGCCGGCGTGCTGGCCAAGGCCAAGGTCCACGGCCTCACCACCAACCGCGACCTGCTCGTCGAGGTGCTGCGCCACCCGGTCTTCGCGGCCGGTGACGTCTCCACCGACTTCTTCGAGGTCCAGCAGCTCGCCACCCGCAGCACCGGCGTCGACGAGACCCTGGTGGAGCGCTCCGCCTTCGCCGCCACCGTCGCCCTGATGGAGCGCGCCCGTGAGGCCCGCACCGTGCAGCGCGGCATCCCGGTGGCGTGGCGCAACATCGTCTCCGCCCCGCAGGTGACGGAGCTCGCCCTCGACGGAGCGGACGAGCCGGTCCGCGTGGAGTGGTACGGCGGCCGCGACGGCTACTCCGGTGCCGCCGGCACCGTGCTCGCTGCGTCGACGACCTCGGTGACCCTCGAGCACGACGGCGTCGCCGTGACGTACGCCGTCGCGATCGACGCCGGTGACGTCACCGCCCCGGTGGTCCACGTCGACTCGCCGAGCGGCTACGTCAAGCTCACCAAGGTGCCGCGCTTCGTGGACCCGGCCGACCAGGTCGCCACGGGTTCGCTGCTCGCGCCGATGCCCGGAAGCGTCATCTCCGTGGCGGTCGAGGAAGGGCAGCAGGTCACCGCCGGCCAGACCGTCCTGGTCATGGAGGCGATGAAGATGCAGCACACCATCGCGGCCCCCACCGACGGTGTGGTCGCCAGCATCAACGTGAAGCCCGGCAGCCAGGTCGGCGCCGGCGACGTCCTCGCAGTCGTCGAGGGCGACTCCGACAGTGCAGAAGGAGCAGAGGCATGACCGTTGCGTTCACCGAGCCCGAGGAGCGCGTCGCGCTGCGTGAGGCCGTCGCCAAGCTCGCCGGCAAGTACGGCCGCGAGTACGTCGAGAAGCAGGCCCGCGAGGGTGGCAAGACCACCGAGCTGTGGATGGAGATGGGCCGCAACGGCTTCCTCGGCGTCAACATTCCCGAGGAGTACGGCGGCGGTGGCGGCGGCATGTCCGACCTGGCCGCGGTGCTCGAGGAGGCCGCCGGCCAGGGTGCCCCGCTGCTGATGATGGTCGTGAGCCAGGCCATCTGCGGCTCCATCATCGGTCGCTACGGCACCGACGAGCAGAAGCAGCGCTGGCTGCCCGGCATCGCTGACGGCTCCATCACGATGGCCTTCGGCATCACCGAGGCCGACGCCGGCTCCAACTCCCACAACATCACCACCACCGCGAGCCGCGACGGTGACGAGTGGGTGCTCAAGGGCCAGAAGACCTACATCTCCGGTGTCGACGAGGCGCAGTACGTCCTCATCGTCTCGCGCACCGAGGACGCGAAGACCGGCAAGCTCAAGCCGGCGCTCTTCGTGGTGCCGACCGACGCCGACGGCTTCTCCAAGCAGGTCATCGACATGGCCTGGTCGGCGCCGGAGAAGCAGTTCACCCTCTTCATCGACGACGTCCGGGTGCCCGCCGACGCGCTCGTCGGCGACGAGGACGCCGGCCTGGTGCAGCTCTTCGCCGGCCTCAACCCCGAGCGGATCATGGGCGCGGCCTTCTCCTGCGGCATGGCGAAGTTCGCCATCGACCGGGCCGTGGAGTACGCCAAGACCCGCACCGTCTGGAAGGCGCCGATCGGCTCCCACCAGGGCATCGCGCACCCGCTCGCCAAGGCCAAGATCGAGCTGGAGCAGGCTCGCCTGCTGTGGCAGAAGGCCGCCGCGATGTATGACGCCGGTGACGACTTCGGTGCCGGTGAGTACGCCAACATGGCCAAGTACGCCGGGGGCGAGATCGCCTGCACCGCCACCGACATCGCCGTCCACACCCACGGCGGCAACGGCCTCACCGTCGAGTACGGCCTGGCCAACATGATGGTCGCCGCCCGCCTCGGCCGGATCGCCCCGGTCAGCCGGGAGATGATCCTCAACTTCGTGGCGATGCACTCGCTGGGGCTGCCGAAGTCCTACTGAGTCACCCCCCCCCCCGCAGAACCCGACAGCCGCCCGGCCACCTCCCAGCGCCGGGCGGCTGTCGTCTTTCCGGCCTCACGCACTCGATTCGGCAGGCATTTCGACCCGCGACATCGTCTGTCCCCGCTCAGCGGGGGCGGGTGGCGCCGTGAACTGCCTGCTGAATCGTGAGCCCCGGGCCCGGCCCATTGGCTCGCGAGCGCCTTGTCCTGGTTGCCGCCAGGTCAGTTCCATGATTGGCTCCTGGGGGCCGGTCGACAGCCCGCCGCAACACCCGCAGGACCGCTCAATCACATGGCCCGCGTCCGGCGTCGCGAGAGGAGTGAACTTCAGATGTTTGGAATGGCCCTGCCCCTGATCATCATGGCGCTGACCTCGGCCATGGCCGTGGTGATCATCGTGATGACCACGACCCGTAAGCGTTGATGGGATCAGTTGTCTCTCCATCCACTGCACATCGAGGTGATCATCATGGACACGCTGGGCACGTGGCTGGGCCGCCATGGGTGGGTCGTCGTCATCGCGGTGATGCTCCTGGTCGGCACTTGGTCCTTGGTGGACGAACAAGCGGCGAAGTGGGTGAGCACCGCGTTGCTCGTTTTGGGACTGATGGCGCTCGCCGCCTCGAGCCTGTGGCGCGGGTCGAGGTCTGCCCGTCGGTGAAGTCTCCTTGTGAGCCGCTGAATCGTGAGGCGCTGCGCCCATTGTGCTGAGGCGTCGGAACCCGCTAGACATGATCAGTCGTGCTGGAGGGCGCGGCCGGGATCTTGGGAGGGAACCCACATGTCTGTGCGCACGCGCCTGCTCGCCACCACCCTGACTCTCGCCGCTGCGCTGGTGGCGGCACCAGCTGCCCTGGTCCCCGGGGCGCAGGCCCTTCCCGACTCCCCTTCCGGGCGGAGCGTCGCCGACACCGACGGCCTGGTCCGGGCGCCCGAAGGGCGGCCCCAGGCTTCGATCGGCGACCTGACCGCCCCGGCCGGCTACGTGGAGTCCGAGTTCTTCCTCTCCGGCGAGGCCGACTCCTACAGCGAGGTCGGCGAGTGGGGGCCCGACGGCAAGTGGGAGGCTGAGGTCGACCGCGCCGACGTGCCCTTCACCACCCGGTTGATCGTCAACCGTCCGGAGGACCCGAGGCGCTTCAACGGCACGGTGTGGGTGGAGTGGCTCAACGTCAGCACGGGCGCCGACGTGGCGCCCAGCTTCGTCCAGGCTCGCGACCGGATCCTGGCCAGCGGGGCCGCCTGGGTCGGGGTCTCCGCCCAGCGAGCCGGTGTGGAGGCCGCCAAGCGCAACGACCCGCGCTACGAGCCCCTGGAGATCACCTCCGATGCCTTCAGCTACGACATCTACGCCCAGGCCGGGAGGGCCGTGCGCAAGCAGGCGGCCGAGATGCTCGACGGCCTGCGCCCGCGCAAGGTGATCGCCTCCGGTGAGTCGCAGTCGGCCTTCCGGCTGACGACCTACGTCAACGCCCTGCACCGTGCCGACCGGGTCTTCGACGGGTTCCTCATCCACTCGCGCTACGCGCCCTCCGCGCCGCTGGCCGAGGACGGCTTCTTCGGTGACTACTCGCCGACGATCCGCACCGACGTCGGCGTGCCCGTCTTCCAGCTCCAGACCGAGGGCGACCTCGGCAACTGGGAGTCGGTGCGTCAGCCCAACCGCGGCAAGGTGCACACCTGGGAGGTGGCCGGTTCGGCCCACGCCGACGTCCACACGGTCGAGTCGACGCTCGGCAAGGAGACCACCCCGGAGGGCGTGGCCTGGCTGATGGGCTGCGACAAGCCGGTCAACGACTTCCCCTTCCGCCACGCCGCCAACGCGGCCTACGCGGCGATGGACCGCTGGGTCACCTTCGGCATCCGTCCGCCCGCCGCCAAGCCGATCGAGATCGTCGACAACGTCATCCAGCGCGACCGCGACGGCAACGCCAAGGGAGGCGTACGCCTGCCAGACCTCGACGTGCCGGTCGCCACCCACTCCGGGCTGGGCAACTCCTCGACCGAGGCGGGCAACTTCATCTGCGGCCTCTTCGGCACCACGAAGAGGTTCACCACGGAGCGGCTGAGCGAGCTCTACCCGACGCGCCACTCCTACGTGACCGCCTACACCGTGCGCACCATGCTGGCGGCGGCACGCGGCCACATGACCTGGTCCGACGCCCACGCCGCGATCGCTGCGGTGAGGAAGGCTCCGCTCCCTCGCTGACGCCTGCGATTGCGGCTGTGCCGGCGCCCGACGGCGTGAGGCTCAGCTCTCGGCAAGGTCGAAGAGCACGATCGGGTCCGAGGTCGGGGCCTTCGACCCGCCGATCGGCTCGACGGTGATGCCGACGCCGGTGGCGTCGCGGGCGGAGCCGTCGAGCACCAGCGTCTGGTCAGGCGTGCGGGCCATGACGCCGGCGGGCACCATGTCGTCCTGCGGCGTGGCGAACCAGACCTGGTAGACCTTGCCGCGCGGCGGGGCGACCATGTCCTCGGTTAGCAGCACTGCGCGGTCCTGCGAGACCGAGCGCACCACGGTGGCGCGACCGGCCTCCCCGAGGTCGACGACCTCACGCTGCGCGTCGTCGGCGGCGAGCACCCGCTCGGCCACCGTCGGGGTGTGGGTGGTGGAGTCAGGCCCGTCGCCCAGCGAGCTCCACACGGCCACGCCGGCGCCGGCGACCACGACGGCTGCCGCGGCGGCGAGCAGTCCGGCGCGCTGCCGCGGGAGTACGCGGCGACGCACCACGGGCGGCAACGGACGGACCTGCGCGACCGCGCTGCGTACGTCGTCGGTCAGGGCCGGCGGTGCGGTCACCGCCGTGAGCTCGGTCAGCAGGGCGGCCGCCTCGCGCAACGAGTCGACCTCCTCGGCGCACTCCTCGCAGTCGGCCAGGTGGCGCTCGAAGTGCTCGCGCTCGGCGTCGTCGACGGCATCCAGGGCGTAGACGCCCGTGAGCAGGTGGAAGTCGCTCATGGTGTGCCCACCCCCAGGGTGTCTCGGAGCCTGATCAGGCCGTCTCGGATTCGGGTCTTGGCGGTGCCCAGTGGCACCTCGAGCATGGCGGCGACCTCTGTGTGGGTGTAGCCGCCGAAGTAGGCCAGCTCGACGGCCTCGCGTTGCATGGGTGTCAGCTCGGCCATCGCCCGACGGACCCTCTGGCCCTCGAGCGAGGCCTGTGCCGCCTCGAGCGTCTGGTCGTGGTCGACCTCGCGACTCTCGCGCTCCCAGACCTGGTCGCGACGGGTGGCGCTCTCTGTGGAGCGCACCCGGTCGACCGCGGTGCGGTGCACGATCGTCATCAGCCAGGCCATCGCCGAGCCGCGGCTGCTGTCGTGGCGGGCGCTCTGGCGCCACACCTCCAGGTAGGCCTCCTGGGTGACCTCCTGCGCGTGGGCCGGGTTGCGGACCACCCGCAGGGCCATGCCGTACGCCCTCGCGCTCGTCGCCTCGTAGAAGCGGGCGAAGGCTGCCTGGTCGCCGCGGGCCGAGGCGCGCAGCAGGTCGGCCAGCTCGGCCGGACCGACGGTGCCGGCCGTCGAGGCGGGGGCCAGCGCCCCCGAGGGCTCCGCGGGGGCGGAGTCCTCGGGGGGCGGCACGGGCCGGAGATGGTCCACGGCGATCCTCAGTAGGGGTGGTCGCTCAGGGGGTCGTCAGCACCTGAGGTGCTCAGGGCATGAGCACCGTGTCGATGACGTAGACCTTCGCGTTGGCCGTGTCGATGTTGCCACAGACGATGGCGGCCTCGTCGACCGTCCAGTCCTCGCCCGAGCCCTCGACGGTCACGGTGGTGCCGTTGAGCGTCTCGTGGTCACCGGCGATGGCGTCGGGGCCGGCCTCGGCGCCCACGACGTGGTGGGTCAGCACCTCGGTGAGGGCCTCCTTGTCGGCGAGCAGCGCGTTGAGGTCCTTCTCGGGGATCTTGGCGAAGGCGTCGTCGGTGGGCGCGAAGACGGTGAGGGCCTCGGCGGAGTTGAGGGTGTCGACCAGACCGGCCTCCTGGATGGCGGAGACGAGGGTGGTCAGCAGGGGGTTGCCGGCGGCGGCGGTGGCGACGGGCTGGTCGGCCATGGTGGCGGCCGATCCGTCACCCTCGGCGGGCAGCTGGTCGCAGGCCGGGCCGAAGGCGGCGTCAGCGGCGGGGGCGGTGGAGTCGTCCTCCATCGGCGTGGGGGTGGCGGCCGGGGTCTCGGCGGTGTCGTTGGCGGAGGAGTCCTCGTCCTCGGCGCAGGCCGAGAGGCCGAGGGAGACGGTGAGGGCCAGGGCGGCCAGGCCGACGGAACGGTGCGAGAGCTTCATGACGAATGCCTTTCGTGCGGATGGTTCACGGTCAGTGCCTGACGGCTGCGTGTTGCTGCCGTCACGGGGAGTTCGGAGCGAGCGCCGGGGCGGATTGGTCCGGCTGGAAGAAAGTTCAAGGAATTTCGTCGACTGCTCACCCCTTGCCCTCCACGGTCCGTGGGCGGCGTCGGTCTGCGGGGGCGGCGCGGGTGGCCTTCTAGGCTGTCCGGGTGAGCGCAACCCTCGTCGCGAAGGACCTGGCCGGCGGCCACGGCCACCGCACCCTCTTCGACGGCCTCGACCTCGTCGTGGCACCGGGTGACGTCGTCGGGGTGCTGGGCGCCAACGGGTCGGGCAAGTCGACGTTGCTGCGGATCCTGGCCGGCGACCTGGAGCCGCTGTCGGGCTCGGTGTCGTACGCCCCGGCGGACGCCTTCGTCGGCTGGTTGCCCCAGGAGCACGAGCGGGTGCCGGGAGAGACCGTGGCCGCCTACCTGGCGCGCCGCACCGGGGCCAGCGACGCCACGGTGGAGATGGAGCAGAGCTCCCTCGCCCTGGGCACCGGGCTTCCCGGCGCCGACGAGGCCTACGCGGCGGCGTTCGACCGCTGGATGGCGTCGGGTGCCGCCGACCTCGAGGACCGGATGCCGAAGGTGCTTGCCGACCTCGGGCTGGACGTCGGCCCGGACGCGGCGATGACCTCCCTCTCGGGTGGGCAGGCGGCGCGGGTCGCGCTGGCGGCGCTGCTTCTCAGCCGCTTCGACGTGGTGCTGCTCGACGAACCGACCAACGACCTCGACCTCGACGGGCTGGAGGTGCTGGAGAGGTTCGTGCAGGGGCTGCGCGCCGGCGTCGTCCTCGTCTCCCACGACCGCGAGTTCCTGGCGCGCTGCGCGACCCGCGTCGTGGAGCTCGACCTGGCCCAGCAGGAGGTCACCGTCCACGACGGTGGCTACGAGTCGTTCCTGGCCGAGCGGGCGGTGGCGAAGCGGCACGCGCGTGAGGCCTACGAGGAGTTCGCGTCGACGAAGGCCGACCTGGTGGCGCGGGCCCGCACCACCCGCGAGTGGAGCTCGCAGGGCGTACGCAACGCGATGAGGAAGAGTCCCGACAACGACAAGATCCGCCGCCGTGCGCAGGCCGAGTCGAGCGAGAAGCAGGCGCAGAAGGTGCGCCAGATGGAGTCGCGGATCGCCCGGCTCGACGAGGTCGCCGAGCCGCGCAAGGAGTGGGTGCTGCAGTTCGACATCGCTGCCGCGCCCCGCGGGTCGTCGGTCGCCGCCGTGCTCGACGGGGTGGTCGTACGCCGCAGCTCGACGCCGGACGACCCCAGCGGCGACTTCACCCTCGGGCCTGTCTCGCTGCAGGTCGACGCCGGCGACCGGATCCAGGTCACCGGACCCAACGGCGCCGGCAAGTCGACGCTCCTGGCGGTGCTGCTGGGCGAGGTCGCCCCCGACGAGGGACGCGCCTCGTTGGGTGCCTCGGTGCAGGTCGGCCGCATCGACCAGGCGCGCACCGGGCTCGACGACGCGCTGCCGCTGGGGGAGGCGTTCGAGGCGGTGGTG
Organism: Nocardioides malaquae; assembly: GCF_015070385.1. Taxonomy (GTDB): domain Bacteria; phylum Actinomycetota; class Actinomycetes; order Propionibacteriales; family Nocardioidaceae; genus Nocardioides; species Nocardioides malaquae. The sequence continues at coordinate 195,822 of NZ_JADCSA010000006.1, forward strand.
TCGGAGATGGCACCGGCCGACGTGCGGACGCTGCTGGCGAAGTTTGGCCTGAAGGCCGACCACGTGGCCAGCCCGGTGGGCCGACTGTCAGGTGGCGAACGGACCCGAGCGGCGATGGCGCTGCTGCAGGCGCGCGGGGTCAACCTGCTGGTGCTCGACGAGCCGACCAACCACCTCGACCTGCCGGCGATCGAGCAGCTCGAGCAGGCGCTGGAGTCCTACCCCGGCACGCTGCTGCTGGTCTCGCACGACCGTCGGCTGCTGGAGAACGTCGAGGTGGACCAGCGTTGGCACGTAGAGTCGGGGCGCGTCATACGCGTCTGACGCTCACCCGCGGCTCAGCGGTTGGATCTCGGTGACGCCGTGCCACGAGGGCGACGAGCCGCCGGCCCAGCAGCGTGGCGAGGGTGGGCCGGTAACGATCAGCACGAAGGCCGGTGCCGTGCCGTCGCTGGTCAGGCGCCGCGGTAACAGCCGGCGACCAGCATGGTGAGCCACGCGGCGACTCCCGGGACCAGGGCAGCGACGGTCCGCATGGCCCCCGTTTTTCCCTGACTGCGACCCATACGCCCCAAACAGCTTTCAGGCGAGAGGGGCCCTGCTCCATCATCAACTTTGATGATGGAGCAGGGCCTCTATAGCGCTTGGCAAGCTTAATTCCACCGCATAGACAACATGTGGGACGCCATTGACGTGAGCCGCAGCCAAAGGCTTGATTGAGGCAGTCACTCACCTACCGACCGGTAGGGCCATCTCGGGCAAGGGTTTATTTTGTGGTGCAAGAAATTCGTACGACTATGGTCGGACTTCCAGCGCTGGCGGACATCGCCTTCTCCATCGAGGAGGACGGAGACCTCTGGGCTGCTGGCATGGACTCGCTGACCAGCGTCCAGCTGCTCCTCGTACTCGAAGAGAAGTTCCAGGTCGAGCTGCCGGACGAGGCGTTGACCTTCGAGACGTTCAGGAGCATTCGGACGCTTTCGGCGGTCCTCGAGTCCAACGGCGCGTCGGCTCGATGAGCGTCCGGGCCGAGGACAGCTCGCCGCCCAGGGGTGCCCACCAGCCGACGGATCCGCTGACCCGTGTCGTCGCCGTCGCTGCGGCGCACGCACGAGCGGTGGACCGCGAGGCACGCTTCCCGCACGAGGCCGTGGAGTCACTGCGCGAGAACGACCTGTTGAGCGCGGCGCACCGTATGTCCGTGTCGGAGATGGTGGTGGTGGCCGAGAGGTTGGCGCGGGCCTGTGGATCGACCGCGATGATCTGGGCCATGCACCAGGTCCAGCTCGCCTGCCTGGTGAGGCACCATCCGACCTTGCCCCTGCTGGACCGTGCGCTGCGGGAGCAGTGGCTCATCGCCTCGGTCACCAGCGAGGTGGGTGTCGGCGGCAACCTGCGCCGCAGCAAGGCGGGTGTGAGCGATGGAGGACATCACCTCTCCAAGCGAGCGCCGACGGTGTCCTACGGCGAGCACGCGCAGGCCTACCTGATTACCGCGCGCCGTGACGACGAGACGGGAGGGAGCGATCAGGTCGCGGTCCTCGCGGTCCGGGAGCAGGTGACCCTCAACCGGACCGGGGAGTGGGACGTGCTGGGCATGCGGGGGACCTGCAGTCCTCCCTTCCAGGTGGAGGCCCAGTTTGATCCCGACCAGGTATTTCCGGTCCCGTTCGCGGAAATCGCGGGCAGCACGATGGTTCCCCTTTCGCACGTCCTCTGGTCGGCCGTCTGGATCGGGCTGGCCCAGGAGGCCGTGAGTCGCGCCCTCGCCATGGCGAAGGCCAGGTCCACTGCCGACCCTGTGCTCGCGCGGGCCCACGTTCTCCTCGCGGCGGCTGGTGCGCAGCTGGACTCGGGCCTGCGAGCGGCGCAGCCGGTCCTGGAAGGAGAGGCCAGGTCGACGTTCGCCCTGGCTCTCGAGATGAACGCCCTGAAGGTGGGAGTCTCCGAGACCGCGGTGGAGGTCGTCGGACTGGCCCTGCGTTCGTGCGGCATGCCGGCCTTCGCTGAGACAGGCCCCCATTCGATCGCGCGGATTTTGAGAGACATCCACAGCGCTCCCCTCATGATTGGAAATCGCAGGCTCATGGAGAACAATGCCCAGCTGCTCTTGACCTTGCGAGGCGACTCGTGACCGCCACTGACCTTGACCTCGGGTGGGGCGTGGAGCTGACCTCGGCCCCGACGGAGCGACTGCTGCAACTGCTCAGGTCGCAACTGGGCGCCGTCTTCGACTGTGACCGCTCCGACCACTTCTTGGCGCCCCCGGTGATGGCTCGCGGGACGGCGGAGCGTGCAGGCTACCCGGACACGTTTCCCCAGCTCCTCGGCAGCGTTCACGCTGCACCGAACGGCGGTGACCCCGCCGCGACGGACCTCGTCCTCACGCCGGCGGCATGCCACCACGTCTACCCGTTGGTGGCCGACAGGGTGCTCGATCGGTCACTGACCTTCGGCGTGGAGGCCCCCTGCTTCCGGGCCGAGGCGTCCAGTGAACCGGGACGGCTGCGGTCGTTCCGCATGTACGAAGTGGTGAGAATCGGCCCCGCCGACGAACTGACGGCCTGGCGTGACATTCAGCTGGACAAGATGGCGCAGTGGCTGACCAGTCTCGGCCTGGAGCCCACTCTTGCTCCCGCGTCCGACCCGTTCTTCGGTCGCCCTGGGCGCCTCATGGCTCAGACCCAGCTCGGCCAGCAACTCAAGTGGGAGGCCATGGTCGCCGTGGCCGACGGTCTGGAGCAAGCAGTGGCCTCGGCCAATTACCACAAGGCGCACTTCGGGGAGACCTTTGACATCACCGACCCGCAGGGGCAAGAGCTGCACAGCGCTTGCGTCGCTTTCGGGCTCGACCGCATCGTCCTGGCGCTGCGTCACCGTCACGGTGCCGGCCTGGAGTCCTGGATGGAGGAGCAGTCATGACCGTCGTCGACAGCGCCGTCACCCCCGTGGGCCACGGCTGGCTCGGTGCTGAGCTGTCCACCGATCCGGGCCGTTGGCGCTTGGAGGTGCCGTCAGAGGTAGCCGACGAGCTGGTGGCACTCGCCCGCGACGTGGACCCGGCGTACCCGGACCGTGTCGGTGAGCTCCTTCCGGTCACCTCGAGAGCGCTGCAACGGTTCGCAGCAGAGGTGCGCAGTCGTCTCGCGGGAAACTTGGGGATGGTGCTGCTGAACGGGTTCCCGTTGGGCGATGAGGCCGTCGGTGCCTACTGGATGTTGGGGTCCCTGCTCGGGCGCCCCGTCTCCCAGACCAAGGCCGGTCAATACGTCGTGGAGGTGGCCGACCGGGGCGCAGACATCAGCGAGCCGAACCAACGGGGTCATCGCAGCGCGAGTGCCCTTCCGTTCCACGCGGACCGCACCGACGTGATCGGGCTCCTCTGCATCCGTGCTGCCGAGGAAGGAGGGGGCAGTCAGGTCGTCTCGAGCAAGGCGCTCCACGACATCGTGCTGGCCGAGCGTCCCGACCTGCTGTCGGTCCTGTACGGCCCGTTCCCCAACGACCAGCGCGACGAGCAGCGCGAGGGCGATGCGGCATGGATCCCGCTGCCCGTCTTCAGCCGGACCGACGGTGACTTCGCCGCGCGGTACGTGCGGCGGTTCATCGAGGGGTCCCAGCGTCACGCCGACGCTCCGCGCCTCACACCGAGGCAGGTCGAGGCGATGGATTTCCTCGACGAGGTCCTGCACCGGCCCGAAGTCTCCCTGGCAATGGACCTTCGGCCGGGGGACCTCCAGTTGATCAACAACTTCCACCTGCTGCACGCCAGGGCGGCCTTCAGGGACCGGACAGGGGAGGGCGGGCGCCTGCTCGTCCGCCTGTGGCTGAGCTTTCACGAGAGCCCGGAGCTGCCGCCGGAGTACGCGCCTCTCTTCGGAGCCACGGGTCGGGGACAGTACCGCGGTGGTGTGTGGCCCGCCGACGTGATGGGGGAATGACGTGCAGCAGCGACAGGTGAAGATCATCGACGCGACCCTGCGGGAGGGGATGCAGAGCGCAGGCGGCACCTTCTCGGTGGAGCAGAGCATCGAGGTTGCGCTGCAGTTGGCCGGGTGCGGGGTCGCCACCGTCGAGTGTGGGCACCCTGGCATCGGCAGCGAGGAGCTGTATCGAGTATCGGCCGTGGTCGACGCGCTAGAGGGGCGCATTCCTGTGCTCGGCCACGCCCGGGCGCTGGAGGCCGACGTCGACGCCGTGGCCAAGTCGGGAGCGGAGTGGGTCGGCATCTTCCTCGGCGTCAACCCCCTGTCGATGGCGAGCCGTATGCCGGGTTGCTCACGCGACGACCTCTTCCGCAGGATCGAGGAGTCAGTGTCCTGTGCCCGTGAGCGTGGGCTCGCGGTGCGGTTCACCGTGGAGGACGGAAGTCGTACGGACCTCGAGGTCATGCTCGAGGCCAACGCAATCGCCCTCGCGGCCGGGGCCGCCAGGGTCTGCCTCTCCGACACAGTGGGAATACTGGAACCCACGCGCATCGCGGAGGTCGTCCAGTCGCTGAGGGCTGCTGTGGGGCAGGCGGACCTCGAGGTACACCTGCACGACGATCGCGGCCTGGCCATGGCCAACGCGCTCGCTGCCATGGATGCCGGGGCGAACTGGATCTCCACCTCGGTCAACGGTCTGGGCGAGCGGGCCGGGATCGTCGACCTGACGACGCTCCTGGCCAACCTCGCATACCGCGACGGCAGAGAGCTTCCCGCCGGCGAGACGATGCGAGACCTGAGCCGTCGGGTTGGGGCGTACTCCCGGTCCGCCCCCGATGACCGCCGGCCGGTCGTGGGTGCCAATGCTTTCCGGCACGTCGCGAAACTGCACGTGACGGCTGTCGGCCGGGATCCGGAGACGTACGAGTGGATCGATCCGGCGCGCTTCGGCGTCGAGCGGGTGCTGGGCGGCAACCCGCTGCCACCCGTCCCGAACGAGTGGATCGTCAACCCTCCGATCATCTCGGCGGAGGAGCTGCGCTACCACCGTGCGGGCCCGGGCGATCGGTTCGTTCTCGTCGACGAGAGATTCGTCCCCGGCTCCGGGCAGTACTGCATCGCCCGCCGGATCCCGCGTCTGGACGAGTACGGTGCCGGGCACGTCGACGAGCACGTGCATCACTGCGACAGCCTTTTCGTCTTCCTCGGTGCCGACGACGACTACCAGGGACTCAGGACGGAGGTCAGCCTCGACGGGGAGTACTTCACCGTCCAGAGCCCGGCCTCGGTGTTCATCCCGGCGGGCGTGAGGCACAGCTACCGCGTGGTCGGCGGTGCCGGCACCTACCTCAACTACGTCTTGGCCGGTGACTACAACTCCAGCCTGCTCGACCCCGTGGGGGTATGACCCGTGTGTGGAATTGCGGCCGTGAGCCTGCGTGACCCCGAGGGCTCGGCCGCCCTGACGGCGCGACTCCTGGCGCAGCTGAACCATCGGGGTCCGGACGGGAGCGGTGTCCTGGAACGGGGCTCGTCATCCATCGGGATGGCGCGACTGAGGGTCCGCAGCGCGGCGTCCGACGACGTACCCTTCACCGCCGGCGACGAGGTGCACGCCTTGAACGGTGAGGTCTACCACGCGGGCGGTCGTACGCCCGCCGGGGGCCTCGAGGAGGCACTCGCCTGCGCACCCGGTGCAGATGGCATGTACGCGGTGGTCAGCGCCACGCGGGACGGTCGGCTCGAGGTCGCGCGGGACCCCCTCGGGATCAAACCGCTCTTCGTGCGGGAGTCCGACGAGGGCGTCGCCATCGCCTCGGAGGTCACCCCACTGCTTGACGCCTTCGGGCCGGCCCCTGTCCGGAGAGAGGCGTTCGCCCAGTTCCTGGTGACCGGGCGGAGGGTCGTGGACGGTGGCTCCTTCTTCGAGGGGATCCGTCCGGTGCGGCCCGGTGAGCGACTCACGGTGTCCGGGGGGAAGGTCGTCTCCACCCGGCACGGTGGCGTGGCGGTGCCCGAGCCGGTGGGGAACGGGACTCCGTCCGCGGCGGAGCTCCGGGAGGCGGTCTCTGTGGCCGTCGACCGGGTCCTGCTCGCCGACCGACCGATCGGGTTGGCCTTGAGCGGTGGCCTGGACTCCACGATCTTGGCGGCACTTCTCGCCGAGCGGGGGGTCACTGACCTCCCCACGGTCAGCATCTGCCCCGAGGGCAGCAGTGATGGGGTCCGGGAACTAGCTGAGCTGGGCCTCTCGGGCACCCGCTCGTGGCAGCACAGCTGGACGCCCTTCGAGGCAGCCGACCTGCTCGACGAACTGCCTTCCGCGGTGCAGGTCATGGGTGAGCCGACCGGCATGTCGAGTCTCCCGATGTACGCCCGCCTGGCGCGCCTCGCTCGTGAGAGCGGCATCACCGTCCTCGTCGTGGGGGAGGGTGCGGACGAACTCTTCGGGGGTTACCAGAGGTATGCCAACCTGCGGTCGGGACAGCACGCGACCGCCCTGGACTTCTACCTCGCCGAGGAACGGCGCACCATGGCCACGGAGCTTCTGGGCTGTGACGTCGTCGAGGAGGCCGTTGAGACCTTCCGAGGTGAGCTTCCCGAGGGACCTGCCTGCGAGGTCGTGCGCAGTCACGAACTCCAACACAGCCTCGAACCCCTGCTGCGGCGCACCGACCACCTGCTGATGGCACAGGGCATCGAAGGCAGGACACCGTTCCTCCACGGAGGTGTGCCCGCACTGGCGTCCCGTCTGACCCCTTCGCAGCTCGTGCGGGGCGGTGAGACCAAGGTCGCACTGCGGGAGGCCTTCTCCGACCTCGTGGGCGAAGGCCGGCGAGAGGTGCCGAAGATCCCATTCAGGGCGCCGGTGGCACGGTGGCTCGGTGGCAGCCTACTGCCGCGGGTCGATGCCGAACTCGCGGACTCGGTGGGCCTCCTGAACGACTGCCTCGGAGTATGCCCGGACGGTGTCCAGACGCTGCGGAAGCGCCTTGCCGGCGGCCAGGAATCTGCCTTTCCCACCGCCTTCAACCTCCTCTCCACGATCCACTGGCTCACTTGGCTGGAGTCACGGGGATGACCACCCTGCTGATCGCCCTGCACGGTTACGGAGGCACTGGCGCGGACATGGCCCAGGCGCTCAGCGCCGGGCACGAATCCGTGCCCTTGGAGGCGCCCGACGGGCCCGTCCGCGCTTCCCTGGTGGGACGAGGGCGTGCCTGGTATCCGCTTACCTCGCAGATGGACCTGGTGCGGCAGTGGTCCAGGGAGGTCTCCCCCGACGTGGCCCGGCTCGTACGAGCCGCACAGGCGAGGCACGGAGCCTCCCCGGACCGGACCGTCCTCGTGGGCTTCTCGCAGGGGGCGTCGGTCGCTGCCGCGCTCCTGCGGCACAGCCCCCTGTGTCACCGGGTTGTCCTCGCGTGCGGCCGCCTTCCCGACGGCGCCCCGCCCTGCGAGGAGGTGCTGACCGTCACCGGCGAGGACGACCCGTTCGTCCGCACCGAGGACGTCCGCACGGACGTGGGTGCCGTGCGGGCCCGCCACGTCACCGTTCCCGGAGTGGGACACGAATTCACGCACGACGTCGCGCAGGTCGCCCTGGCCTTCGCGACCGGACCACAGAGGAGTCACGAGTGATCTCGGAACAGCAGTTCATGGAATCGGCGGCCACGTTCCTCCGGCAGCGGCTCGGGGAGGGGGCCGCGGCAGTCGACGCCGACACGGAGCTGATCGAGTCGGGTTTGCTCGACTCGCTCCTCGTCCTTGAGTTCTTCTTCTTCCTCGAGGAGCTGACGGGCACCGCCATCGACCCGGCGCAGGCCTCGGCCAAGGACCTCGCCTCCCTCCGCACCGCCTACCGCGAGCTGGTGATGGCATGACGCTCACCATCGCCGAGGTGCAGGCGGGCTGCGAGTGGCAGCGACGCCTGTGCGAGAAGAACGGTGCACCTACGTACGTGGCGCTCATCGACGAGCTCCTCGCACGGCTCGGGCGTGACGACGTCGTCACCAAGCTCCTGACGTCCGAGGAGCAGGACCCCGTCCAGTCGGCGCTCTGCCTTCGCCTGTTCGGTGCGGTGAACCGGGTGGCGCTGGCCCAGTCAGCCCCCTGGATCCGCCAGCGCTACCCCGTGCTCGGGGGCGAAACGGACACGAGTCGCGTGGCAGGGGAGTTCATCGACTTCCTCAAGGCGAACCTGGCGCAGGTGTCGAACGAGATGAAGATCGGCGTCCAGACAAACGAGGTGAGCCGGGCGGCACCGCTGTCCGCCGCGATCAACTTCGTCGCCACCGAGATCGGCCTTCCGGTGCGCCTGCTCGAGGTGGGGGCGAGCGGGGGACTGAACCTCCTGATGGACCAGTACTACGTCGACGCCGGGACGTCGTCGTGGGGGCCCGCGGACTCGCCGTTGAAACTCGTAGGGCAGTTCGCGCACGGGGCGCCGCCCACCGTCCAGGCCGACGTCGTCGAGCGACGGGGCTGCGACCTCAACCCGATCGACGTGCACCAGGACGCCTCGGCCCAACTCCTGGAGTCGTTCGTCTGGCCCGAGCACGTCGACCGTGGGCGACGCGTCCGTGCTGCCATCAAGGTGGCTCGGTCGCAGCCGCCGCTCCGGATCGACCGGTCGGACGCCACACCGTGGGTGAAAGAGGTCGCCCGCGGAGGTGACGTGGGGGTGGCGACCGTCGTCTTCCATTCGATCGTCCTGCCCTACTTCGACCCGGCGGCGCGCGACGAGTTCGTCTCCACGGTCCGTGAGCTCGGGGAGTCGGCCACCGAGGACAGGCCGTTCGCGTGGGTCTCCATGGAGCCGACCGCCGACGACTCGAGCGTGGTCGAGCTGACCTGTGAGCTGTGGCCCACGGGGCGCCGGATGCTGCTCGGCCGCATGAACCCCCACGGCATGGGTGTGTCGTGGCACCCGGTGGCGCAGTGAGCGTGATCTCCTCCCTGGCCACAGCAGTGGGCACAGGAACCCTCCTCGAGGAGGTCCCGAGCATCTCGGCCGAGATGGCCGAGGCGCTCTACGCGCGAGGACAGCGGTTCTGCCCGCTGACGGAGGACCAGTTCTCACTGGTGGAGTTGTCGGTCAGGGAGACCCTGGCCTCGGTCCGGGTGGACACCGTGGACCACGTCCTGGTGGCGACCGAGACGATGACGAGCACGGAGTCACGGGCGGGGCACGAGCAGTTGAGAGGCCGACTGCACCGGCTCCTGTCGGACCTCGGGTTGGGCCACGCCTCCCTCACCGCCATGACGTTCGGCGGCTGTGCGGCCGTGATGAGTGCGCTGGAGTACGCCTCCCTCCTCGTCGAGGCACAGCGCGCCGACTCCGTGCTCGTCGTGGCGGTCGGGGCCTTGAGGGACGACGACTCCCGCGTCCTGGCGCCGTCGATCTCTGCGATCGGTGATGGCGTCGCGAGCTGCATCGTGAGCGTGGGCGGGGCGGGGTGGAGGCTGGACTGGATGCGACGCCAGGCATTCCTCGGCATCTCCGAGTTCGACGCCGCCGAGGACTTCGGCCCGTCGTTGGTGGCCCTGGGGCGGGCACTCAAGACATTGCGTCCCAGTGCGGCCGCCGGGGCCCAGCCCCAGGTGCTCGTCTGCAACAACTATGGCCTGCCGACCCTCAGGCTCTTCGCCAGCACCCTGGGAGTGGAGGAGGTGTTCACTTCCAACGTCGGGCGCCTGAGCCACCTGGGCACGCCCGACATCCTGGTGAACCTGGCTGACCTCGGGGCGCACGTCACCGAGGTGCTCGCTCTGGCGACTGGTCCCGCGGACTGCGTCCTGGCGCGGATGGAGCGGACATGACGCTGCTCGAGGTCTATCTGGAGAGGGCTGTCCGTACGCCGGGTGCCCCCGCGCTCGTCCATGCGCGCGCGCCGCACCAGGTCACGTTCACCTGGGCGCAGCTTGTCGACCGCGCCCGGGAGATCTCCCTGGCGTTGCCTCCCCGGGCCCGCGTCGCCGTGACCATGAGGGACCACCCGGACCTGGTCCCTTCGGTCCTGGCGGTCTGGTCTCAGGGCGGAGTGGTGGTCCCCGTCGACAGTGAGTGGGGGAGCCAAGTGAGGGAGGTGGTGCTGACGCGCTCCGGCGCGACCCACCTCCTCGACTCAGGGGGTGTTTCGCCGAATGCCCTCGCGAACCCGGATGCACCTGCTCTGCCCGCCGACACGGCGATGATCAGCTACACGTCGGGGTCGACGTCCTCACCCAAGGGCGTCGTGCTGACTCACGGTCAGCTCCTGCACGCGTACGAGACCGCAGGCGTGAAGATGCGCGAACACCTCGGGCACCAGCCCATGGTCTTCGGGGCCAGCATGAGGATGTCCGGCCTCGGGGTCCTCGGCATGACCTACCTGTGGCCTGCCGTCATGGGAATGTCGGTCGTGGTCCTGCCGGAGCTCGGGCTCACGTCGGCCCGAGACCACTGGAGGCTCCTCCGGGAGCATGGTGTCCAGCTCACCTACCTCGTGCCGCCCCTGGTGGAGCTCCTCAACCGCATGGGACAGGACCCCGGGGGCGAGGTCGTCACGTGCCTGAGCGGCGGGGCGCCTCTCTCGGCCGCTGGTCAGTCTCTCTTCCAGGACCGCTTCGACGCCGTCCTGCTCAACGTCTACGGCATGACCGAGGTCGCGTTCGCCGCCTTCTTCGGCGACCTGGAGGACGGCAGGGGCACGCACTCGATCGGGGTGCCCGTGACGGTGTCGGCCCGCCTGCGAGACGCCCAAGGAGCGGTGGTCGAGGGCGAGGGCGAGGGGGAGATCGAGCTTTCCGGTCCGTCGCAGAGCTGCGGCTACTACGACAACGACGAGGACACAGCGGCGTTGCTGCGCGAGGGGTGGGTCCGCTCGGGCGACCTCGGTCGGCGGGACGCAGAGGGCCGGTACTGGATCACGGGCCGTCGCAAGGACGTGGTCCTCAAGGGCGGCTTCACGATCTACCTGCACGAGATCGAGGAGGCCGCCGGACAGATCCCCGGAGTCGTGGAGAGCGTCGCCGTACGACTCGACCTCCCGACCGGTGAGGACGTCGGACTGATCGTCTTCGCCCCCACAGTCCCCGCCGCGGAGGCGATCCAGAAGGAGCTCAGCGCGACGCTCGGGCGACAGCGGGCGCCCCGCCGCGTGGTCCTCACAGCAGAACCGTTGGCACGACTCGGCCAGGAGAAGCTCGATCGACGAGCGGCCATGGTCCGTTGGCAAGAAATGATCTCGAACTGATGGAGGCAACAGTGGTTGAGCACGACGTCACCGCATGGGCGGCGGAGGGTTTCGCGGAGCTCGGACAGCGTCTCGAGGACGATGACCGGATCGCGTTGTTGGAGCACTTCGACCGCATGGACTCGGGTGCTCGCATCTCCCCCGGATACCAGGCGCAGTACGACGGGGAGGGCGACACCAGGCGACTGCGGAAGCTGCGTCGCCTGATCTGGAACGACCCGGGCTTCTTCGGGCCGATCCTGAACCGTATGGGTGCCCCGGACCTGGCGGAGGACCTCATCGGCCCGCAGGCCGCGATCATCCTGCACGCGGCGTTTCTGAAGCCGGCCCAGGTGGGGACGCACGTCGCGCCTCATCAGGACCAGGCGTTGTGGACCCACGACTACCCGGGTGCCTTCAGCATGTGGACGGCACTCACGGACGTGGGGCCACGCAACGGGGGACTCCACGGCTACCCGAGGTCTCACGCGGGAGGAGTGATCGAGCACGCCCCCGATGCCGAGCACCCTTGGCACGACACCCTGACGCACGTGTCCGACACCTTGGGTGAGCGGCACGAGTTCCACCTCGCTCCGGGGGACTCAGTGATGTGGGACCGCCTGTTCGTCCACGCCAGCGGACCCAACACCTCGTCCGAGGACCGGAGAGGGATGGTCGTTGTCTTCGCCAACGCCGGAGCCCCCGGGTTCCACGCTCGTGACGTCCTGGGTCTCGAGGAGCTCCGCTCCATGGCGTGACCAGGAACCAGGTCCGCGTCGCCAGCTCGTCGAGCAGTTCATGACGGGCGAAACCCCTCCGGAGGAGACATGTCCCAAGCCGCTCGAGAGCACGTCGTCGTCATCAACAGGTACGGCAGGGCGCTGGCGCCCTATGAGTCCTACATCGATCACGACACCGTCGCCGTCAGTTACATCTCTGTCCCTGCTGCGGCGGCGGAGGTGCCGCCCACCGCTGCGTCCTCGGTGGTGGTGGAGACCAGTGGAGCGCTGGTCAACGACGCGGACGACCGAGCGGTCATCGTGGACGCGGCACGGCGCCTCGTGGAGCGTCACGGCCCTCTGTGTGCGGTGGTGGCCCTGCACGAGGGGGACCTCGACGTCGCCGCGGAGGTCAGGGAGGCCCTGGGGGTTCCGGGCGACAGGCCCGACGACCTCGCTCCCTTCCGCGACAAGTACGAGATGCACAGGTTGGCGACCGAGGCCGGTCTCCGCGCCCCGGCGACCTCACCGGCTCGGGACGCCGACGATGTGCTCGCCTTCGGGGCGCGCCATGGGTGGCCCGTGGTCCTCAAGCCCCGTGGAGGCACCGGCAGCACGGGCGTGAGAAGACTCTCCGGTCCGAGCGAGGTACACCGGATCGACCCGGACGAGGACCTCGTCGTCCAGTCGTTCGTCGACGCACCCATCGTCCACGTGGACGGGCTCTTCGACGGGCGTCAGCTGGTCGTGCCGCGCGTGTCTCGCTACCTCGGCACCTGCATGGCCTACGAGACCGGCCGATCACTTGGATCCTTCGAGCTGGAAGACCCGCGGACCGTCAAGGCCGCGGGGGATGTGGTCGAGCGGCTGCTCGGGGCTCTCACGCGCCGGCCGGTGGTGTTCCACGCCGAGCTCTTCGACCTGGGCGATGACGAGTTCTCGGTGGTCGAGGTCGCCTGTCGTGCGGGGGGTGCCGAGATTCCCATGCTGTGGCGGGAGGTCCACGGGATCGACCTCCTGGAGGTCGCGGTGGGCCTCCAGGTCGGACGTCCCCTCGAGGACCTCGTCGGCGACGGCACGACGGACGCGGACGCCGTGGGCGGGTGGCTGCTCGTGCCGCCGCAGGTGAACCGTCCGTGCATCGTCGAGGCCGTGGACACGGCGGGCGCGGAGCGGTCTGCGGCCTCTGCCTCCGTCCCGGCGCCCGGCACCATGATCCACGCCGGGGGTGGCTATGCCAACGCCGCCCGCTTCCGTTTCGCGGGCGCAACCTCGCAGGTGGTCGAGGAACAGGTCCGCGCCGCTGCGGAAAGGGTCAGGCTCACCTGTGTCCCCGTACCCGAGGACGTGCTCGTCCTGGTGGGGAGCGGCGGCGAGGCCTACCGTGAATACGCCATGGCCAGCGCGGCACGCAAGGCGCGGGTGAGCTTGGTCAACCGCTCGCCCGCCACTTGGCAGCGTGCCTACTGCGACGCGACGTACCACCGCACGAGCGCGGAGGGGATGGCCGAGATCGTGAGCTCCAAGGTGGCCGAACTGGCCGGGGGGCCGGCCGTCGGAGTGATGACCTGGGACGAGTCCGTCGTGGGCGAGGTGGCGCAGCTGGCAGACGAGATCGGGGTGCCGGGTGCGTCCGCCGAAGGCGTGGCCAACTGCCGGGACAAGTTCCGCACTCGCACCACCCTGGAGAGGGAGGAGGGCCTGGGAGTCAGGTTCCGTCTCGTCCACGACCTCGCGGGGGGCCGTGCGGCCGCCGACGATCTGGGGTTCCCCCTCGTGCTCAAGCCGAGGTCGCTCGCCGGCAGTGCCGGAGTGACACGCGTCGACTCCCTCGCGCAACTCGAGCAGGCGTACAACACCGTGGCGTCCTCCGGCTTCCCGGGGCTCATGAACGAGGCTGGGGTGCTGGTCGAGGAGTACCTGGACGGGACGGAGCTCAGTGTCGACTGCACGGTCGTCGACGGGATCGCCACCGCCGCCAACGTCGCCCACAAACGGGTCGGGTACGCCCCGTCCTTCGAGGAGGTCGGCCACGTCGTCCGCCCGTGGCGCCACGAGCCCTGGGCGGGTGACGTCCAGGAGCTGATGCTCAAGGTCCACGCACGCCTCGGCATCGTGGCAGGGGTGACGCACGCCGAGGTTCGCCTGACGTCGGCCGGGCCCCGGCTGGTCGAGCTGAACTGTCGTCTGGGCGGTGACTTCATCCCGCTGTTGGGGGAGCTCGCGACGGGCGTCGACCTGGTCGGTTGTGCCGTGGACATCGCCCTGGGTCGCTCACCGGAGCACATGCCGTTGCGCGACAGCGTCGCCCAGGTCGTGTTCCTCTACCCAGAGCGCGACTGCGTCGTCGCGGAGGTCGACATGACCGGGTGTGCCGAGGTCGACGGAATCCACTCCGCCATCCCCCTCGCTCGTCCGGGACAGAAGCTCGTCCTTCCGCCCCGTGCGGCCGTGGGCAGGTTCGGCGCACTGATCGCCGTGGGCGACTCGGTCGAGGAGACCGACCGCGCCCTCGCCGAGGCCACCACGCGAGCCGTCTTCCGGGCGGAGCCCGATGACTGACGTGGTTGCGGCGTCCGCCAGGTCGTCCTCGGGAGACAGCTGCGCGTTGTCGCTGGGCCAGGTCTCGGTGTGGCGCGACATCCGGGAGCTGCATGCCGAGGTCCAGGCACGCACCGTCCTGGCGGACTCGTTCTCCGTCGCGCCGCACACGGGCGAGCGGGACCTGCGCTGCGCCCTGGAGCAGCTGGCTGCGAGGCACGAGATCCTGCGGACACGGTTCGAGCGTGGGGATGCGGGTGCGCGTCCACGTCAACGCATCCTTGCTCTCGAGGAGGTCGAGCTCCCGCTCACCTGCGAGGAGGTGGGCGACGAGGCGAATCCTCTGGCCCGTCTGCGTCGACGGCCCCTGCCCCTGTGGACAGGGCTTCCGTGGTCCGCGGCGCTGGTCACCCGTGGAGGGGTGGCCGACCACGTCGTCGTCGTCGTCCACCACCTCGGGACCGACGCCCACGGGCTGACCGTCCTCGTCCAGGATCTCGCTCGCCTCCTGGCAGGAGAGGCGCTGGCCGACACGACCTCGCACGGGGCTCGGACGCTCGTCGAGCTCGAGACGAGGAGTGCCGGACTACGAAGCGCTGAGCGAGCCCTACGTCGATGGCGCTCAGCCCTGGCGGAAGGGTTTCCGCCCGCGCCGGACCACGACCGGGTGCTCGAGGCGACCCTGCGCTCGTGCGACCTCCGCGACACCGTGGTGCAGCGGTCCGAGGAGGAACGCGTGCCCGTCTCGGCCGTCCTGCTCCATGCCTTCGTCTCTGCGCTGGAGCGCACCGACGGTGACGGGGGGAGGCGAGTGCTGCGCACCATGGTCTCGAACCGCCTGGGGGAGGACCGCGCTCGAATCGTCACCTCCATGAACCAGTGGGCGCCGATCGTCCTCCCGGTCGAGGGGGCGTCCCTCGCGGAGGTGGCGCGCGAGTTGATGCTGGCGATGCGTGCCGGGGTATACGACGTCGAGGAGCTGGAGCGGGTCCTGGGTGCGGAAGGGCTGGATCCCCGTGACCTGGACTTCCTTCCGTCGTTCAACCTCGTGCAGCTGGCTGCAGCCCCGGTGGACAGTGGCGGCGCGAGACCCTGCGCCCCCTGCAGGGGCACCCACGTCCAGACGGAGCGGATGCCCCTGGCAACCGGTCCCCGCTTCTACTTCCGTGCCCTCTGGTCCGACCAGCTGCGCTTGGTGCTGAGGGTCCCCGAGGAGCCGGGTGCCGAGGCTGTCCTCCAGCAGACCCTGCTCCTGATCGAAAGGAGGCTGAGGTCCGCGTGAGTGATGCAGAGACCGATGAGGTCGTCCTGTCCGGAGAGTCCGTCCCCGAGGAGCGCCTCTCGCAGAACAAGGACTTCATGCGGTTGTGGGGTGGCAACTCGGTGTCGATGGTGGGCACCGTCATCTCACAGGTCACGATCCCGCTCGTCGCCGTGCTCAACCTCGGCGTCAGTCCAACCCAGCTCGGCCTGATCTCCGCTGCACAGCTGGCGCCGATCCTGGTGGTCGGCCCCATCCTCGGGCACCTGGTGGATTCCATCCCGAGACGACCGGTCCTGATCGGCACGAGCCTCGCGCGAGCGGTCCTCCTGGCCCTGCTGGCGGTGCTCGTCGTCACGGACGTGCTGGGGTTCTGGTCCCTCGTCATGTGTGCCCTGGCCCTCGGCACGCTGTCCTCCATGTTCGAGGTGGCCTGGTACGCCTACTTCCCAAGCGTGGTGCCTGCGCGCCACCTGGTGGCCGCGAACTCTCGCGTGCAGACTTCGTACTCGGTGGCTCAGGTGGCGGGCGCTGGTCTGGGCGGATGGCTCATGAAGGTGCTGAGTCCCGCAATCGCCCTGGGACTGGACAGCCTGACCTACCTGTACGCGGCCGTGTCCTTCGCGTCGGTCAGGACTCCGGAGAAGCGGGAGGAGCGGACCGACGCCCAGGACAGCTTCGTGCGGCGGTTCACTGCCGGGTTCCGCGTCCTGTGGCGCGAGCGCGTGCTCAGGGCCATGCTGCTGGAGGGAGCGTGGTTCAACTTCTGCGAACAGGCATTCGTCACCGTGTTCATGGTCTTCGCCGTGCGGGAGCTGGGCATGACGACTGACGTCATCGGCCTGTGCATCGGCCTAGGAAGCATCGGCGCCGTCGCCGGCTCGCTGGCGGCTGACTGGGTGGGACGGTGGATCGGCCAGGTCCGGGTGCTCGTCCTGGGACTGGGTGCCGCGTCCTTCGGCCCCCTCCTGACGCCGCTGGCCGAGGGGAACGGGTGGAGCACCTCGGTACTGGTCGTCTCGTCCTTCTGCTGCTACGGGTTCGGGCTGACGATCTACAACATCTACAGCATCACGGAGCGCCAGCGACGCGTCCACGCCTCGGCCATGGGGCGGGCGAGCGCCGCGTTCCGCACGATGGCCTTCGGCGCCATGCCCTTGGGTGCGATCTTTGGTGGTGCCCTCGCGACCGTGACGGGCGCCCGGACAGCGCTGGTGGTCATCGGTGCCCTGCTGATCGGGGCGTGGGTCGTGTTCAGCGTCGCCATCACCCGCCTCCTCGGCGGAGGCCAGGTCGACGGCGGGATGCCATGACGTACTTCCGTCCCGGCTGGGATGCCGTGCCCGACGCGCTCCGCGAGTTCTACGACGAGCACCTAGTGAGCACGTTGACGACGATCCTTCCTGACGGAGGGCCACACGTCGTGCCGGTGGGGTTGATGCTGGACGTCGAGCGTGGTGCGCCTGGATCGTCACGCGCGCTAAGTCACGGAAGGTGCGCAACATCGAGGCGGCCCACAGCACTCCCGGGGGAGCGCGCGTGGCCGTCTGCCAGTTGGCCGGCTCCAGGTGGTCGACCATCGAAGGCGTCGCGCAGGTGGTGACCGACGCCGACTCGGTCGCCCGTGCTGTCGGGCTCTACGCCGCCCGCTAGCGCTGCCTGGACGACGACGAGCAGGGGGTCGCCGTCCGCATCGAGGTCGACCGGATTCTGCACAGCCCGGCACTGACCGGACGGGTCCACCGGCCGGCTACTT
This sequence comes from Nocardioides malaquae, assembly GCF_015070385.1. Classification (GTDB taxonomy): domain Bacteria; phylum Actinomycetota; class Actinomycetes; order Propionibacteriales; family Nocardioidaceae; genus Nocardioides; species Nocardioides malaquae. Next base: position 213,242 of record NZ_JADCSA010000006.1, read on the forward strand.
CGGCGGTTGGGCCTCCCTCGGAGGGCTGAGAGCTGCAAGACGTCCTGTGCCCATCGCCTGGACGACGCGCTGCGGATGGCCGACGCGTTCGAGGGGTCGTGCCGGACCTTGTGCGGGCTGTCGTGCGGACGCTGTTGGCGAAGGCCGACCACGTCGCCAGCCCCGTGGGTCGACTTTGCGGTGGTGAGCTCACCTGGGCAGCGATGGCGTTGCTCCAGGCCCGCGGGTCGACCTGCTGGTCTCCCACGACCGGCGACTGCTCGACAACGTCAGCGTCGACCGGCGCTGGCACGTCGAGGCGGGGCAGGTCACCGTCACCTGACCCCCAAGAGGGCTACGTCTTCTTGGGGATCCTCGGTGAACTCTGCCCGCGCCGGTCCGTGGATGGTCCATGATCGCGGCAGCCGGACATCGAGGTCGCCGCGGGCTGCCGCGATCCGGCTCTGCCGGAGGTCAACGCCGTCCGGCTCTGCCGGAGGTCAACGTGCGCTGTCGAGGACGAGGGGTCAACCGCTCCCACCGTGCGGCCGCGGCGCTGGTCGCCGGTGCGCTGGTGGCCGGTGGGCTGGCGGCGTGCTCGCCCTCGGCCGACGAGTCGCAGCCCGGGGCGCCGGCCGCGCGCGCCCCGGCCAAGGCCCGGGCGGCCGCCGCCCCGAGGGCGGCCTCACCGCTGAAGCTGCCGGACTGGTGGTCCGGAGCCCTTCCCCTGCCCGATGACGCGTCGGTGATCGCGGTGCACCGCCGGACCTGCACCGTCACCTTCCTGGACTGGGGCACCGATGCCCAGCTCGCGGCCGCGGACCTCGAGCTCGAGGCGAAGTCGCGAGGTCTCCAGACGCGCCTCGTCTCCTCGGTCTCCGAGGTGGACCACCAGGTCGAGGAGGGCGCCGACCTCGGCTTCGCCGAGGAGGTCGCGTTGCCTCCGGTCGTGACCCAGGTCGTGGCACTGCGCATGAGTCGTGCTGCGACGGCGGAGGCGCCCGCGGTGGATGCCTCGCTCATCCTCACCAGTCGCGGTGACGGGGGCGTCACCGGCGAGTACGCCCTCGGCGAGGTCTGCTGAGGCCACAGGTCGGCCGGTCAGGCTCCACGATCCCTCCGCGGCCCGTACGCCTCAGGTGACGGTGACGGCGATCTCCTGGATGCCGCTGGAGCCACTGGGGAAGGGCGTGCGCCGCACTGCCTCCTGCACGGTGCCGTCCTTCGCGATCGCCCGGCAGGCCAGGTAGTGGGTGCCGGGCTCGGCCCGCCACGGCAGGTACCACTGCCGCCAGTGGTCGTCGTTGACGTCCGGGCCCATCACGGCCTCGCGCCACGCCTGGCCGTCGATGCGCACCTCGACGCGCTCGATGCCGACGCGCTGGGCCCAGGCGATGCCGCCGATGACCAGCTCTCCGGCCTCCTGCCGGGACAACGCCTTCGGGGTGTCGATGCGGCTGGCGACCCGGATCGGGGCGTCGGTCGCCCACTCCCGTTCGGTCCAGTAGGCCTGCTCGGCGTCGTAGGTGGTCAGCGTCATGCGGGTGATCCACTTGCAGGCCGAGACGAAGCCGTAGAGACCCGGCACCACCATGCGTGCCGGGAAGCCGTGCTGCAGCGGCAGCGCGGAGCCGTTCATGCCGAGGGCGATCATCGAGTCACGCCCGTCGAGGGCCACCGTGAGCGGGGTCGAGAGGGTCATCCCGTCGACGTCGGTGGAGAGGATCTGGTCGGCCCCGGTGTCCTCGATCCCGGCTCGCTCAAGCAGGTCGCGCAGCGGGACCCCGAGCCAGCGAGCACTTCCGACGTACTGCCCTCCGACCTCGTTGGAGACACAGGTGAGGGTGATGTCGCGCTCCGTCAGCGGCATCGCGGTCAGCTCGTCGAAGGTGAAGCTCACCTCGCGTGCGACGTCTCCGTCGATCGTCAACGACCAGGAGTCGACGTCGACGCGCGGCAGCATGAGGCGGGTGTCGATCCGGTAGAACTCTCCGCTCGGCGTCCGCAGGGGTGTCACCCCTGGGACGGTCTCCTCGAGGCCCGTCGGAAACGGTCCGGCCGGGTCGGCGGCCCTGGGGAGCACGACGTCGGCGATCTGCCGTGCGCGACGGAGCATCCACTCGCCGGTGGTGGCCAGGCCGGCCGCGACGGCGGTGAGGCCGGCGCTGGCCAGCAGCACCCCGCGTCGGCTCGGTCCCGCAGACTGGTCGGCAGCACTCCTTTCGATCGCACTGTCGTCGATAGGTCCCGGGTCGGTCGCCGGAGCTGTACGCGCCTCCCACCGCACGAGCCAGAGCAGCACGCCGGCGCCGCTCACCGCGGCCGCGACGCCGGGGACGAGGTCGAGGGCACCCGCTCCGGGTCGCGTCACGGCGGCCGTCGTGGCCAGTCCGGCCAGGACGACCAGTGCGCCGACCCCGAGAGCCGGCCGGCGCCGCGCCACGACGCCTGCCAGGGCAGCGAGGAGCAGGACGACCACCACGACACTGCCCAGCAGGACGGCCTTGTCGGCGGTCCCGAACTGACGGATGGCCCACTCCTTCAGCGGCGTCGGGGTCAGGTCGACGACGGTGGATCCGACTGCGTAGACGGGGGAGGCGTCGGGCACGGTGAGGGCAGCCAGCAGGTGCGCCAGGGCCATGCCGAAGCAGGTCGCGACAAGTCCGTGGAGTCCATGACGCGCGGTGGTTCTCGTGGGTGTCGGCACAGATGCTGTTCGTTGCCGACGCCTCGACGGATGGGTCGGCGTGCGCCGTCGTGCCGGCGAGCGAGCGTCAGGAACGGACGCGGACCCGCGCAAGGAGCAGGACGAGCAGGCGCCAGCCCACGAGTGTCGCCAGCGTGAAGGCGGTCGCCACCACCACGAAGGCGAGCGCAGTGCCGTCGCCCGTCGCGCGGCGCAGCACCATGCCACCCACCAGGGTCGTCACCCACACCACGGCTCCCGACGAGACGGTCGCCGGCACGCGTCGGGCCAGCCCCAGCGCCAGGTGGCCCGCCAGCAGGGACACGAGGAAAGGCCAAGCCACGTCGGCAACCGCCCCTGGCCCCAGCTCGCCGTCGTGGTGCGTACGCGCCCCCAGCAGCGCGAAGACGACGACCAGCAGGGCGTCGACCGCAAGAGCCGTCAGGACGCCGCTCGCGGCGCGGGTGGGGCTCGGGGAGTGAGTGGCCGGAGACGTGCTCATGGGGTCGATTCTGCCCACAAACCTTTGCCCGCCAGGTGTGGCGGGGGCGCTGCGGCAGTGCCAGACTGGAGGGGCGTCACAGGTCGCAGTGACGTCGTGACCGTCAGGAGGGTGACGTGAGCAGTCGTGACAGGTTCAGTGGTGGCATGACCCGACGTGGCGCCCGCGTGCTGGCCCCGGCCCTCCTCCTCGCGCTCGCTCTGGCGCTGGGTGGCTGCGGTGAGGTGGCGGAGAAGGCGAGCGAGGAGGCGATCGAGCGCGCCGTCGAGAGTGACGGTTCGGCCGACGTCGACGTCGACTCCGACGACGGCAGCGTCAAGGTCGAGACCGACGAGGGCACGACCTCCTACGGCGAGGACCTCGACCTGCCCGACGCCTTCCCCTCCGACGTACCCCTGCCCGAGAGCGACTTCTCGATCGTCTCCTCCAGCACCCAGGGAGAGGACCTCTTCGTGACGATGACGCTGGCCGACGTGGACTTCGACGCGGAGGTGACCCACCTGACCTCCGGCTTCGAGGAGTCGGGCTACACGGTGGGTGACCGGATGACCAGCAAGAGCAAGGGCCAGCAGTTCATCATGTTCACCGCCAAGAAGGGTGACGTCACGGTCTCCGTCAGCCTCACGGGGGGCGACGACGCCGCCGCGATGTACACGGTGACCACCACCCCCTGACCAGCCCCGCCACGTGAGGGTCCGGCCGTCACAATGGCGCCATGACCTTCTTCCGACCCGGCTGGGACTCCGTGCCCGGACCGATCCGTGAGTTCTACGACGACTACGTCCTCAACACGTTGACCACGTTGCGGCCCGACGGCCGCCCCCACGTCGTGCCCGTGGGCGTGACGCTCGACGTCGAGCAGGAGTGCGCCTGGGTCATCACGCGGGCCGGGTCGCGCAAGGTGCGCAACGTCGAGGCCGCGCAGGATTCTCCCGAGGGCGCCCGGGTGGCCGTCTGCCAGGTGGCGGGGCCCAAGTGGTCGACCATCGAGGGCACGGCGCGGGTGGTGAGTGACGCCGAGTCGGTGGCGCGGGCGGTCGAGCTCTACGGACGGCGCTACCGGCAGCCGTCGGAGAACCCCCACCGAGTGGCGATCCGCATCGAGGTCGACCGGATCCTCCACGGCCCGGCACTGGCCGAGGCCCCGGTCGGTTCGGCGGGGGACTGAACTGGGCGGCGAGGGGTTGCGTTCGAACTGGTGTTCGAATAGAGTCGCATCAGGTCGTCACTCAGGACACCGGCTCCCGCTCGCGTGGGGGATCCGGAGACGGTGGCGCCAGTTGCGAGGGTGACGTG
>NZ_JADCSA010000644.1 GCF_015070385.1 Nocardioides malaquae
TGGGATAATCTCACAACTTAAGTGAGGATTTAGAATACGGCCCCGATCCCGGTGTTGAGACGCTTAAAACGAAGAATTAGTTGGCGTGTGACAAGAGCCGGGTGCTTTGTCATTAACTTTTATAACTAACTGTGGGAATTTACTCTCCAAGGGTAAGAATAGTCGAGACACGAGTTTTTAGGATAATGTTGGGTCCAATTAAGTTGCCATTATTACGACATTGAGGGACAACGCTTTAGCTCTAGGCTGTTCTGGATT
>NZ_JADCSA010000645.1 GCF_015070385.1 Nocardioides malaquae
AGTACGATATTTCAACATTTCCCATCTGGCAACAGTGATCATGTGTTAGTCTGTGTCTATTTAAACATCCCTGTGTTCAGTGTTCCCTTGTCAGGTTATAGTCAGTGATGCTGTGTGTTCTTGCCTTTGTATATCCTGCTGTAAGCCTGTTTATTAGTTATTGTTGTTATGTGAGTATGTCCATGATCTGAATCTACTTGTGATTAGTTTAGTGTTTCCCAGTATAGTTCAGTTTCCCATTTTGCTCCCTTGTGTTTC
>NZ_JADCSA010000646.1 GCF_015070385.1 Nocardioides malaquae
GGCACATGAAGTTAAGGTTGTGCTAATTGTGCCAAATTTTCAATTTTGTGTTTTAACAATCGTGAAAAACTGTAAGAACAAATTTGAGATACTATTACTTTAAGTTTATTCGACAACAGAACGATATAGAGTTGGGAGTAAATTGGCATCATTGGAGAGGTGAGCAGAGCTCCCGGGTTCTGGGCTGTTGAACCTGACAGCCAGGTGAACGGTGGTGTTTACGTGCTGGATGGAAATGCACCTGGCTGCATCACTAAT
>NZ_JADCSA010000647.1 GCF_015070385.1 Nocardioides malaquae
AGGCAGGCGTGCACGCCAAAGCCAAGCGCACGTCAGTGTTGCCAGATTTAGTGAGAGAAAACGAGCTTGTAAAAGAAGCTACCTCAGTTTTAACGATTCAAACTCTATTTACATTGACTATTTGAAATTTGAAAAATGGCCCAACATCTCAGATTGGGGTCCCGTGGACAATTATTTTGGGGGGCCCTGGCATGAAAATGTTTGAGATTCTGAAAATGTCTTCTAAATGCTACTTTTCTGTGTCAGAGGTGCTCAAAC
>NZ_JADCSA010000648.1 GCF_015070385.1 Nocardioides malaquae
TGTGTGACTGAGACTGAGTGCAGCCTGCAGGATACATGAAACAGTAAATGATGTGAAATGATTATTACTTTATGACTGTGGCTCTCAAACGTCTTCCATGCCGTGGACCCACAAATCCACTTTCCATACCAACCCCTATTTGGAGAGATTCACTGGCAGGTTAAATGACGCTCTCATATAGCACCTGTATCCATTATCCAAACTAGTGCTTTACTACAGGGGTATGTGCATTATAGGGCGCCCACTGCACTGGCCTAG
>NZ_JADCSA010000649.1 GCF_015070385.1 Nocardioides malaquae
ATTTCTACTGCTCTGTACTGATTGTTACTGGGAGGAGAAATGCCTATATATCACAGCCTATATTAATCCTTATGTTAACAACAGGCCTGTGCAGATAACTCAAAAGCTGCGCGCTTTCAAATATTTCTGTCATAGCCTACGCAAGGCCTTAATTGTGTTGGGGGGTGCATCTGTATAAATTGTAAACTCGATAGGACCTCTACTATGGGGAAGAAATACGCACCGAAGAACAATTCCAATTCCAGATGAGACTTATCT
>NZ_JADCSA010000650.1 GCF_015070385.1 Nocardioides malaquae
GTTGCAGGGTAGAAAATCTCACCCTTGGTCTTTTCTTGTCCCAAATAAAACGTGAAATATGTTTATTCCACTCTCTGAATTGTTTCATGGGTATTTCCACTGGTAATGACAAGAATAAGTATAATAATCTGGGTAAGATCACCATTTTGACTGATCTTATTCTGCCACCGAGGTCTAGGGGAAGCACGCTCCACCTGTTAAGGTCATCATACATTTTCCTAGTAGCACTCTTATAGTTGACATCGTATAGTTGTGTTA
>NZ_JADCSA010000651.1 GCF_015070385.1 Nocardioides malaquae
CGAGAATTTTATGGTGTACAATGCTTTTTTTTTTTACCTTTGAGAATAGAACAATTACTGAGATCTTACATGTGTGAATTAACCGCCTCTTTGCCTTTCACTCACTGTTACAGAGGGAAAACCTTGTGACTCAAATTCTGAAGTTTACATTTCTTCCCTTCCCCGTTGGCACATAATTTCACGGGCTAAGCAACTAATCCCTCAATATCATCCAAACATAGCAAACAACCGTTCGTCACAACGAAGGAAAAAAAAACA
>NZ_JADCSA010000652.1 GCF_015070385.1 Nocardioides malaquae
CATAATTCCTGCAACCGCCGCCATGATTGCCGCCATGACCACCGGGGAAATCATGCTACCGAGGATTAACCACGCCAGCACACCACCAAGAATTTCTGCTAGTCCAGAAATCCCCGCCCACAGAATCGCGGTGCGTTTAGACCCCGTTGCCGCATAAACCGGGCCTGCCACTGCCAGACCTTCAGGGATATTGTGCAACGCGACGGCCAGTGCGATGCCAAATCCCAGCTCCAGGTTGCTGCTCGCCGTGACAAAGGT
>NZ_JADCSA010000653.1 GCF_015070385.1 Nocardioides malaquae
AGAGTCATAGCCGAAGGCGCACCTCCTTCTAGTAGTTAACAAGACAGTAGAGTTACAGCGCATTGACAGAACAGTGAGCTTGTAGATCAGCAGTTTATTTGATGTTTTTATGACCGTATCTCACTTTAAGGGTCTGAGGGGCAAAAAATAAAAAATAAAAATAAAAATATACTCCTTGGAAATTAGAAAGGCAAAACCGAGAAAGAAATTTGACGAAGGAAAAATGCATACATTTTACATATAATAACATACATAGAC
>NZ_JADCSA010000069.1 GCF_015070385.1 Nocardioides malaquae
ACAAAGCCACGCACCACCCCCTCGTGCTCCCTGGTGTTGTCGTCGGTGATGCGGCCCACGACCACCGTATCATCCGAAAACTTCTGCAGGTGACAGGTCTTAGAGTCATGGCGGAAGTCAGAGGTGTAGAGAGTGAAGAGGAAGGGAGAGAGCACAGTTCCTTGTGGTGCACCTTTGTTGCTCCTATGAATGGGTATGTGGGTCTCCGGGTGGGTCTCCGGGTCTCCGGGTCTCCGGGTGGGTCTCCGTCCTGAAGCCTGCGCTGTCTGCGCTACCGCTAATGACCACTGAACGGCGCTGTTTCGCAAAAATACACAGACACACACTGGGCACATGATAATGGCATAATGTAATTGAAGGACATCAAACAGGCTATCAGAGCTGTTGCGCAGCCGGCATCGCTCACTTCACACGTGGGTGTGATTTTTCTTCTTCTTCCGTCTTCCCCCTAATGAATCGCGTTTTTGAGGTGCTAAACGTACTTGAAAACTCACAAAACTTTAAGCTCAAGTCACGG
>NZ_JADCSA010000654.1 GCF_015070385.1 Nocardioides malaquae
AGGTATGCCACTGCACTTCACTGGGTGTGAAATTAGATAATTTATTGTGTTGGTCTGATCAGATTGATCATATTGTTTCGAAGATGGGAAGGGGCATTGCAATTTGCCCCTTCCTAGACAGTCTTCAAAGTAAGTTCACCTTTACATGGAGGTGGAGCAGTCTAATACTACCACAGCACGAAACTGTATTTCTTTTTTCTAATAGTGGACGTAAGTTAACTGTAAGAATCCAATAACCCAGGTTGGCAATCTCCAGCT
>NZ_JADCSA010000655.1 GCF_015070385.1 Nocardioides malaquae
GTCTGACATACTGTATGCCTTGGCATTTTCAAGTTGTGCGAGAATGTAATGTTTATGGTAAGAACTGCATCATCAGTGCCACGGTTGTCTCTATAGGTGAACTGATAAATTTGACTTCAGCATCCACACTGTCACCTTTTCAAGGCACTTCACAACAGTGGACGTCAAGGCTACTGGTCTATAATCGTTATTTTCTCGTGGGACAGGTTTTTGGGGGAGGGGAATAATAATTGCCCTTTTCCACAGAGATGGAACTAT
>NZ_JADCSA010000656.1 GCF_015070385.1 Nocardioides malaquae
TGTTTCTAGTGAAGCCACCAGCTCCATATTCTTGCCATGGCGCACAGACAGTTCTTGCAAATAGCGGCCCCTTGCTTGTTCCTCAGTAGGACTGGTGAGTAGCTTCTCTAGTACAACACTATGGAGCTCCCTAAGTCCTCCAATTAGACACTGCATGTCCTTACTCATCCCACTTGCCATATCGGCTTCTGTCCTCAAAATACGGATTGTGGATGGATGGGTTCGGAATAGTCTCAACACATTCCTTAAGGACATCTG
>NZ_JADCSA010000657.1 GCF_015070385.1 Nocardioides malaquae
GCAGGGGTAGTTGAGTTGAGTTGGGTGATAAGGGCAAAGGGGGCTAGTTTTTGTCAGGTAGACAGGAGTAGTCCGGTGGTAAGGTCTAACCCTTGTAGGACTTCGGGAAGTCAGAAGTGGGTTGGTGCAAGGCCCACTTTAAGTGCGAGGGCAATCGTAATGGCTGTAGTGGGGAGAGGGTGTGATAATTCTAGAATGTTTCACTGTCCTGTAATTCAGGCGTTGGTAGTGCTCGCGAATAGAATGATGGCGGCGGCG
>NZ_JADCSA010000658.1 GCF_015070385.1 Nocardioides malaquae
TACTTACTCCGGTGTAAACTATCACTTACCACAGGAAGATGTGGTGTATGCAGCCATACTGTGGAGAAAAATGGTATCGAATTTTGATGTGCTTTTTCTATGAACGGGATAAGCCGATCCATGATAATTTTGGAGTCGTCACCTTCAAGGTTATTAATAGCTTTTTTATCTTGCCCTATCCAATAGGCTGTGCCATAATTTTGAACCGAATCCTTGTTTTTTATGGCTTTCCAACCATAACGTTTACTTTCATCTTCA
>NZ_JADCSA010000659.1 GCF_015070385.1 Nocardioides malaquae
TAAATGACAAAAATCAAGACAGTGAAAAGTATATGTATTGCAATGACGGCAATAATCAATGCAGTCTCACTCCAATCTGAGTTCCCATCATGGTCAACTGTATACAATAGAAGTTGTAGTAGAATTGCCAATGAATCTTCTCTAATTCCCTCATGAAAACAAACAAAGCCAGTAGCTGATATAGGGTATGCATATGACATCATCATCAAACCCGGAAGCCTATTGAGGCACCCCATTTGGCATTCACTTTTTTTCATG
>NZ_JADCSA010000660.1 GCF_015070385.1 Nocardioides malaquae
CACAATGTTTCTGTCTACCTTCCAGCTATTTTAATCCATCCTAGATTTGAATTCACACAACAATTCATTAAAATGGAGGAAGAGAAGAGAAATCAATTAACTCAACAGCATTAAACGGAATGCTGAGTTATGGTGACTGCAACAGAACTGGTAGGATATCGCAAAGTATGTTTTCAAATGCAGAAATTAGCCCATAGAATTAATCATTTAATGGTGCTCATGATTCTGTGGTCTTAATATGGTTTACGTAACACCATC
>NZ_JADCSA010000661.1 GCF_015070385.1 Nocardioides malaquae
GCTAACCTGCGCAGCAGTTTCTTAGGTTTCTGTGTATCTATCTCTCTATCTGCGTATATATTTCATTACTTATTTACTTATTTAAAGATCCTTTCAATATAGTAGGTACTTTAAGAAAGCTTACTTGTTCTTCTCCTTTACTTGTTTGTAACGTTTACTTTTCTAACCGATCCTTAATGTTACAACATTGGATTTGTTTAGTTCTCAGTTCTTAGAAGATCTCAAAGCACATCAGTGATTTCTATATTTCTCAATCTG
>NZ_JADCSA010000662.1 GCF_015070385.1 Nocardioides malaquae
CCTCACTTTCTTTTTTCCTCTTTCCAATGCACTTGTAGGACTGCTCTGGATGAGAATGTACATATGCACTCCCATCGACTGGATAAACACACACAAAAAAGAAAAAAAGGAAAGGAGAGAACATTTTACTGTAGAGAACAAGCGACTACTGTAGATCTTTGTCAGCATGATTTAATTTGTCTAAATAAACGGTGGGCTTTCGCCTGTTATTTTTTCGGAGCCATCGGTTTGATATTGCATCTGTGATCGTGATCCCAG
>NZ_JADCSA010000070.1 GCF_015070385.1 Nocardioides malaquae
GTGTGCCAAGGAGTTGTAAAAGTTTATTGTCTTCCTAAGGCCGCGTGGCCTCCGACTTAGGAAAAGTAAGAGTAAGAGTAAATTCATATTTTTTCACATGAATTACTGCCATTTTTTTCACAATTCATATATATGTGATAGGTTTCCTTCTTTGACGAACACAATTGCATTTTAGGAAAAAAAACGAAACAAAAAAAAAACAGCTAACCTAAAAGTACTCAGTACTCATGAGCCTTCCTAGAAATTAACTCGAGTAAGAGTAAAAATCTTTGCCTTGGAAATGTATTCGAGTAAGAGTAATAAGTACCAAAGAAATCTAATACTCGAGTAAAGTCCAAATCCCCAGAATCTGTACTTAAGTACAGTACTCAAGTAAATTTACTCCGTTACTGTCCACCACTGCATACACACGCACACACACACACACACACACACGCACACACACACACACACACACACACACACACACACATGGGGAGGCGATCAGAGGCGGGAGGGGGCGCGCGGGCATGTGGGT
>NZ_JADCSA010000663.1 GCF_015070385.1 Nocardioides malaquae
GCACATCCAAACTAGCAGATTGAGGAAGAGATTATGTTACGCTGTTATCGTTGTTGATATTTTACAATCACTGGTGTATAACAGGCCTATGTTACAGCCAAATCTGTTATGGTTCAACTTGTTCTTGTGGCTGCCAGTACAGTATAACTATGGTCTGAGCCCGGTGCTTGTCGGCAGAACCAACTTACCACCTTTCCGTGTCAGACGCTGTGTCCAACGTATTTCTGATGTAACATAAACTGAAGCATAAGCATCACC
>NZ_JADCSA010000664.1 GCF_015070385.1 Nocardioides malaquae
CAGGCTCAAGGCCTACTGTTTGGAGGAGAGCATAATGCAGGGGCCATAATGCAGGGGCCAAGACAAGCTCAAGAAATAAAAGTGAATAAGGTCAGAACGCAAAAGAAAGGATTATCTTATGCCGAAGCAGTGAAGAGAGTGGAGAGGAGGGAAGAAAGGACGAGGAGACAAGCTGAAGTCGAACAACCGAGGGAAGAAGCTGAGAGGCATACGCCTATATTTATGGACAGAGAGCAATTTCTGGCGTTTTTGCTGGTG
>NZ_JADCSA010000665.1 GCF_015070385.1 Nocardioides malaquae
TACTTTCTAAAGTGATACAAAGAGCTATTCAGAGTGCACCAGTGGCAAGAGTTATAGGAAGAATAAATTCAGCCAATTATAAAGTTTTTGGTAAGGAGATTTATGATAATTCGAATACGGTTTTAGCGTCTATTCCAAAACAAGAAAAGTATATTTTTCAAGGTGGAATTTGGAACTCTATATCTGGAGCAAATGAGGTGAATTTTAATGCTAAATTTGATTTTTTTGGGACTAGTTTTAGTGCTGCTGGATACTATC
>NZ_JADCSA010000666.1 GCF_015070385.1 Nocardioides malaquae
AATGAGCCTGGACTGCTCCATTCTATGGGGTAGGCTAAAACAGTATAAATATGTGAATACCAATAATTTAGCAGACATAAATACATTACAATAATGATATTCATTGTCCTTCATATTACCACAACACAAATAGCAAAAGCACATCCTGACCCCCCCAGGCATCCTGACTATGGTCCAGCCCAATCTACTGAAACACACCAGGTACTGTTAAGCATTCAATCAGACACTCAACAATAAAATATCACTCTTTTGGGCTAC
>NZ_JADCSA010000667.1 GCF_015070385.1 Nocardioides malaquae
GATCTTGCATAGTGATCAAATGTCCTTTTTCCCAACCTCTTTCTTCCGATGCTGAAAGCCTTACCGTCGTATAGACTCCGTCTAGGATCCAGCGAATGAAGATTCTTTGGATCTCTCAAAGGTCATAGCCTGTCTGTATTTGTCTGTCTCTCTCTGTAAATGCGTGTGCGCGCGTGTGTGGCCTGTAAGCTCTAGAGCACAAACATATATTTACGGCTCGTTTTAAGATACTGTGTATATAAGAGAAATATCTTCAGC
>NZ_JADCSA010000668.1 GCF_015070385.1 Nocardioides malaquae
TCTGGTAGAGACACTATTACAATACATAATCAATTAAACACACCATAATATCAAAAACCAACAGCCATTAAGTAATCAATAACGTTTTAGAACACAACGTCCGTGAAGCCATGAACACCATTATACTATGGCGGAGTGTGGTGGATATCAAGCTGGTTTATCCTCTGTGTTAATTGTCATGTTTTAAACAGTATTTTCTTGAGGTTTGAAACAACGATAGGCTCAAGGGTTTTGCTGTGTTGTGTTCCCTGCATCACA
>NZ_JADCSA010000669.1 GCF_015070385.1 Nocardioides malaquae
GTGTACTCTAGAAAAGCGTCAGGGGTCACAAAGGCAGATATAGCTTGAGCCCTAGGTGTTAACGGCACCTGCCAATAACCTTTCAGTAAGTCGAGTTTCGTGACATACTTAGCACCACCAACGTTGTCTACACAGTCATCTATCCTAGGCAGAGGATAACAGTCAGGTTTTGTAACCCCATTCACTTTTCGATAATCGGTACAAAAGCGATCCGAGCCGTCAGATTTAGAAGCGAAGAGACAGGGCGAACTCCAATTA
>NZ_JADCSA010000670.1 GCF_015070385.1 Nocardioides malaquae
CATGATCTTCTTCAGTAAAACATCCTCGCTATCTACCGCCTCAGGCCGAGTCTTGGTCTCCTCCTCTTCTGTGTATGTGTGTGCGCATGCATGCATGTGTGCGTGCTGGTGTCTGTGTGTGTGCGACTGTGCGTGCGGGTACAAGTGAGACCTTGGGCAATTATCTCTCTGTTCCGTCCTTCTAAGCCTAACGGCCAAAGCAGTCTGCACTCCCACCAAGCCCTGACGAGCCAGATAGGCTGTCATGTGCACTAGGGC
>NZ_JADCSA010000671.1 GCF_015070385.1 Nocardioides malaquae
ATGGGTGAAACTGTTCAGGTAAATGCTTTGGTGACGATCTGAAGTCATGCAGATCTTATCCCAGCTGTCCTCAATTTTTTAACTTAGACATAAAAAAGACTATACTCAGTGCTTAATTTGTGGGGGAGCAAGGGGGAGCGCAGCTAGCCCCCCTGAAGGAGACCCCCCAGACAGCCGCATTTGAAGGCAGGCCGGAGCGCTAAAAGACCAACCGTTGTGGTGCACCCTGGAACCGCCTCAGAACCACTATAGGCTGGG
>NZ_JADCSA010000672.1 GCF_015070385.1 Nocardioides malaquae
CCTTTCATAGCTCAATCTTTCTTCTGATTGTCTGTCTGCCTTCTCTACAGGATGCACATCCTTTCTTTTCAGACAGATACAGCAGCGTTCTGTATGTCCATATCCACATATCCATATACTTTGTGCACTGCGCCACAACAACAGTCAAGACACTCATGCTTACTCTCATAGGACAACTTGCATATTAACTCTTCGGCCGCACTGAGGCGCCTTTCGCCCTCTCATCTATTATACATTTAGCTAACACCTTGTGTAAG
>NZ_JADCSA010000071.1 GCF_015070385.1 Nocardioides malaquae
GATACAGTATGTCACACCACTATGATAGAGTGTCACACCATATGATGTTTTCTGCATTTAGGCTGCCCTGGAAGCTACTAACTACACATTATCATGCTAACAGCATGCTAGCTATGACATAGCAATCTAGCTTTACATATAAATATGACCAAAACATCAAATAACTTTAGCTGTTTTATTGAAAAAGGCGTCACACCAACAGACACCCAGAAGAGACTCATTTGTCAGAGTTCCAACTAGATGGTATTTCATGAAAAAGTTAAAATGATAAATCACCTCAGACACCTGTCAAGGTATTGCGATAAATGTCCAAACAATTGCCCGTTGAAGTTTTCCAAACTAGTGTCACACCAAATGATTTTGGTTTGGGGGACAAAATCTTTTTGATCAGAAATTACTGAAAACAGTATGCTTGGACTTTGAAAAGACATGGCTGAAAAATAGACAACTATATTACAATTGTGGAATTATTACATTAATTTTACCTTTTTTTCCCTTAGTTTTATTCAAGTTC
>NZ_JADCSA010000673.1 GCF_015070385.1 Nocardioides malaquae
GGGAGAAGTATTATTTATTTATTTTCAATTGTACATCTCTTTTCTTTTCTCTTTTTTGTTGATCTACCCGCTTAATAGTTGACAGCTTTGTTGCTCCATTACTGCTTCTTACTCTTACTTGAATAAAAGCACAAATGCGTTGGCGTCCAAGTATACTTAAATTATAACAATCTGAGTACTCATCATCTTGAAAGTATGAAACGGGGCTTTAATACATACTTGAAATAATAATAATAATAATATAAATTAATAAATCA
>NZ_JADCSA010000674.1 GCF_015070385.1 Nocardioides malaquae
GTTGTCTGGGTTGTGTAGTTATCACTTATGTTGTTCGGTGGTATTAAGACCTCATGTATGTGCCTCGACCTCAACCCGACGAGTCGGTAGAGTACCTGCGCGCTGGTTGTGGTGGGCCGGTCTGGGCTAAGATGCCAGGGCTGAATTTATGTCCCAGTCCGTCCCTGCCTATAATTGATGTAGTGGTTGACCAACCCATCCCCGCCCCTTAGAGGATTGTCATTATTCGGTTCTTAATTGTCGTTTGTTAAATGTGC
>NZ_JADCSA010000675.1 GCF_015070385.1 Nocardioides malaquae
ATATTTATGCATTCTTAAATGGGGCCGCCCCAGGAAGTAAATCTTCAATAAATCCGTCACTGTACCTATATGAAAGCCTATGATCTCTTACCAGCGTCTGTATCACATGTGTATGTATCACATTCGCATGTTATACATGAGGTGATATGTGTGACATTCGACCTTCTCCCTTTTCCGTACAGATGTTTTATTTTCTTCTTCTTTTTTCTGCAACACTTGCGCGAATTACCACAAAGCTTTGTAAAGTTGCCATATAA
>NZ_JADCSA010000676.1 GCF_015070385.1 Nocardioides malaquae
ATATGTCGAATGCCGTTACCTTTATGGTGAAACTGGTCATTCGCTTCGCACCGATTGGGATTTTTGGGCTGGTTTCTTCTACCCTGGCACCCACCGGTTTCTCCACACTGTGGGGCTACGCGCAACTGCTGGTCGTGCTGGTTGGCTGTATGTTACTGGTGGCGCTGGTGGTTAACCCATTGCTGGTGTGGTGGAAAATTCGTCGTAACCCGTTCCCGCTGGTGCTGCTGTGCCTGCGCGAAAGCGGTGTGTATGCC
>NZ_JADCSA010000677.1 GCF_015070385.1 Nocardioides malaquae
CTTTCACTTTGGATAAAAGTTGGTTAGAATAATTTCATACGCTTGTCTCCACCTGCAAACCTGCGAGGTAGCAATAAACCTCATTCTGATTTCACATAAAAATAATTATCTTAAAAAATAGTAGCCAATCTACTGTTCAAGCCGTCTGCTATTTTTCGGCGGATCTGCGCTGTCATACAACAAAGTCGCATGACGATTTGTGTGAAAGAAAAGAAAGCAAAACAGAAACATGGAGATAGGAGGTTTGTACCCCGACA
>NZ_JADCSA010000678.1 GCF_015070385.1 Nocardioides malaquae
ATGGGCGACAGAATAGGGCGTAAAAAAGTGCTCTTTATTACCATCACCATGATGGGGATCTGTACCACCTTAATTGGTGTGTTACCGACCTATGCACAGATTGGTGTTTTTGCACCCATCTTGCTGGTGACGTTGCGTATTATTCAGGGGTTGGGTGCAGGTGCGGAAATTTCCGGTGCCGGTACGATGCTGGCGGAATATGCGCCAAAAGGTAAGCGCGGAATTATCTCCTCATTTGTGGCTATGGGAACTAACTG
>NZ_JADCSA010000679.1 GCF_015070385.1 Nocardioides malaquae
GGGTCAAAACATTCAAAGACTTGCACACGTTTTCACGTTTTTTCTAAAATAGCAGATCTACAAGCTCGCAGTGTGCTTGGAGATCTGCTGTTTTTCAATAGCTAAAGCATAAAATAATGGTTAAAGCGGTTCGAGTCCAACGCGACACGGACGAGTTCCAGGTCTTAATGGGTTTTTAACTGTAGATCCATAATCCTCCTCATTGCTCTGCACCAGGCATCTCACAGTGAAGAACATCACGGAGCTGGTGCACCAGG
>NZ_JADCSA010000680.1 GCF_015070385.1 Nocardioides malaquae
CTAGTGGCAATGGCCTGATGGCGTTTTAGACTTTGGAACAGCCAGAAGGGCCAATGCCAGAGGATTTAAAACAAAAAAGGCAGAGATATGCTTAACAAATAATTGGCAAAAGGATTACAAAAGCTAACAGATCAGTGTCTCTCAACTCAAGAGTACAGCTGGTTTTCAAAATAGCAATCCAATGAGGGACAATCTTATACCTGAGAAACCATGTGAAACTAATACTACCTATAGCCTGGTAGTAAGACCAGCTGTAC
>NZ_JADCSA010000072.1 GCF_015070385.1 Nocardioides malaquae
AGTGGGCGGAGCAGTGAAAATGGAGTGAAAAGGGAGTGGTTTACTCGTCTCTGACTCGGACATAAATTTTTTAAAAGTGATTTTATCAAAAACGAGGCAATATAACAATGTTCCAGGCTGCCCCGGCGCGGGTTAAAGGACGACTTCACCACTTTTCAACCACTCTTCATACAATTGTTCCTCACGAATGTTCATGATTAAAAAATAAAAAAAAATGTCTGTGAGCTGTGGACAGTTCAGGAATCCTCGCCCAGTGACATCATCGATGGGGAATCCAAGCTAATAGAAACTGTAGGCTTTATATTCCTGAAAAGTTGCAATTTTAAAGTGGAAGCCATTGTTCTCACAATGATAAAAATCTGAATAATTTTCAAAAATTCTTGTTTGAAAAAAATAATCTGACAAATGATGATGTCACTGGGCGAGGATTCCTGAACTGCCCACAGCTCTCCTATGAGACACAGACCGAGTTGAACAAAATGTGTTGTTTTATCATGAACACTGGTGATGA
>NZ_JADCSA010000681.1 GCF_015070385.1 Nocardioides malaquae
AATGTTAATGCTTTCTTGTTCATATAGTTTTATTAAGTTTAGGTCTTTGGATATACCAAAGCGTATATTAATAAGACGCATTTTTTGGACTAAAGAGTGACAAATAATAAAAAAAAGCTACTCCCTGTAATGGGAGCAGCTTTTATAATTAGTTACAATTTTTTGTTTTTACACTTTTGATAGCAAAATTATCTCTATGGTAATTAAAAATTATTTTCACTCCAATGGATTAAACGCTTCATTAATTGTTGAATATC
>NZ_JADCSA010000682.1 GCF_015070385.1 Nocardioides malaquae
ATTCCTCGGGGCATGGAAGTTTTACACCAGCTATACGTTGAAGACATTCGACGGTAAACGTTATCTGGAAGATTTTGCCGATCGAGTAACGATGGTGGCGCTGACGCTGGCACAAGGCGATGAGACGCTGGCGTTGCAACTGACCGATGAAATGCTGTCAGGACGCTTTCAGCCAGCCACGCCAACATTCCTCAACTGCGGTAAGCAGCAGCGCGGCGAACTGGTTTCCTGTTTTTTGCTGCGTATTGAAGACAATA
>NZ_JADCSA010000683.1 GCF_015070385.1 Nocardioides malaquae
CTAGTGGCAATAATGTTAGTTTCCTCGCCCTTAGTTGATGCTTTATGTCAAACCACTGGGCTCATTTGTTTATTTTTGGAACACAGGATATTAATGAAGTCTATCGGAATTCAGAGGGGGGGTAGGATGCGTAAATTACGTCAGACTTCAGTGCTCTCTATCTGTTGCCATAAAAGTACACCACACCATAGATTTAAGTACATTAGCACATTGGAGCTTCACTCACACACTTCTAGTAACTTGATATCCATACCTAC
>NZ_JADCSA010000684.1 GCF_015070385.1 Nocardioides malaquae
ACTGTAAGCACAGCTATCATCTCCTAAGCAGGATGCCCTGCTGGTCGGGCGGTAGGCGCGTAGCGGACCAGCGGAGCGCGGATTCCACTTCTCGCTTTACCTGTGATGATATTCGCCTCCTATAAACGCGGCGACCGGCGCTTCCTTCCGCGCTGTGAGCTTTCAATGTCAAGCCGCTCTGCGCTTAGTATTCACTGCGCAGGCTTCTCCCAGCCCCCCCTCAAATAAGACAGCTATTTTGATTCATGATGCGCAGG
>NZ_JADCSA010000685.1 GCF_015070385.1 Nocardioides malaquae
CGTTCAACGTACCCAGAGCTGATTTAATATTCAGCTGATTAATCAGGTAGTTATAACGCGCATTCGCCAGCTCTTGCTTGGCGTTGTACAACGTGGTGGTCGCATCCAACACATCAACAATGGTACGCGTACCGACCGAGTAGCCCGCTTCCATCGCGTCTAATGAGCTTTGAGCGGAAACTACGGCTTGTTTGTAGGCGATAATGCTACTGATAGATGCATTAATGTTGTTGAAGGAGGAACGCACGGTCTGCACG
>NZ_JADCSA010000686.1 GCF_015070385.1 Nocardioides malaquae
ATCCAAACACATGCTGGCACCCTAGAGAGTGGTTTGTACCTGGCAGGAAGTCTCGGTGGTGCAGACAGAGTCTCCAGCCTTGCTCTCCCTCCAGCACTGGAAGCAATTCTCTGTAAACCCAGAGCTCATCGTGAACGTTGTAGGAGATGAAGGCATCGTAGCGCTCAGGAGACCCCTTCTTTCTTTTGTTAGCATCATAAAGGAAGGCCAGGAAAAGGTAGTAGGCATTGAGAAGATGCAACCTCAGAAAGTGGTAG
>NZ_JADCSA010000687.1 GCF_015070385.1 Nocardioides malaquae
TTTCTCCATATGCATAATTAGGGAGAAACGAAATGCTGCCACGCCCGTGCATGTACTGTGTAAAAGAACATTTGCCATACATGTCGCATTTTACATTTACATAAAATATACTTTGGCTATAGACTAGAGAATAGTCAACAATTTAACAATTTTAACCTACAGTATATGACTGGACTTGTTACAGTAAATGCACGATTTTTACTGTTTTTGATCCGTTGAATGTGAAGATAAACAGTTCTTGTTGGCGTGATATGGCC
>NZ_JADCSA010000688.1 GCF_015070385.1 Nocardioides malaquae
GCCCGAGGCAAAGCAACTACTGAAGCCCATGTGTTCTCCTACGTATGTACTGTGTACCGTGTGTGCCTTGAGACTCAGATACGCAACCATCATTGGAGGGTCTCTGAGATTTATTTTGGCCTGAGGCCGATTCTACAAAATGCCAACTAAATCGGAGGTTTGCTCGCTTTCAAGATTTTATTTATTTCATTTTATTTTTAAATAACAGATGTACAGGCTCACAGCGTGGCAAGAAATTACGTGCTTGTATTCTTTTT
>NZ_JADCSA010000689.1 GCF_015070385.1 Nocardioides malaquae
AGAATACAATATCTAATCATAATTCAACTTACTCTGTGCAAAAGTGAAATGAGAATTCAAATCAAAATGCATTATGAAAAGGCTACCTTTTCCAACCCACTGTGCGCAGATCAGTGTGCTTTCATATCACTCACCGGATGTAAATGTCCTCTCTCTTCTTTTCTTTGTAGAAGTTCTATTGAAAATGGAATAATCATAAAAAATTACACTCACTACATTATTTATTACATGTACAGAGTTCACACTGAAAGCAGGCT
>NZ_JADCSA010000073.1 GCF_015070385.1 Nocardioides malaquae
CCTTTAATTCTGGGACAGCAGTGGCTCAGGGGTAGAGGTGCTGTTTTAGAGCACGGCAGATTCAAGGTTAGTTTATTTAGTGTCCCCGAAGCGGCAAAATCGGACTGCAGCACATAGACACCCCATTAAAGACACACAGTAATGAACTGCAAATACAGTACATTCATAGCCGATCCCAAAAGTAGAATAGTTCACATTCTAAAACGGTGCCTTCCAATACTTGATTCTGATTGGCTGGTTGCTGATCAGACCAGTGCCTAAAACACACTATAAAGGCACACCTCTAATCAGTTGATATCAAACACAGGTGCGATACTTCTTTCCACAGTGTAGTGAAGCTGAACCAGAGAAGGGAGCGCTTGATTTACTCTCAAATCCTTTTTCTGCTTTGTTATGGAATGGAGATGTTTATGATTTGATTCATGTTGTATCCATATTGTAACCGTTTTAGAATTGCAATAAGACACTTGAGGCCTTTGTGTTACGGTGTATTTTATCATTCCTGAGAGCT
>NZ_JADCSA010000690.1 GCF_015070385.1 Nocardioides malaquae
AACCCGGGATTGACGCTCGCTCTCTCTCGCTCGCAGTGAGCTTGTAGATTTGCTTTTTGCGGTGCACCACGTTATGCAACATAAATACTAAAATAAATTGCTAAATCTACATGAAACCAAGTTAAGATAAAATTCATCTCAAATAATGGCCCGGGCGCGGACATGAAACCAGGTTAAGAGTTACCCCCCCCCAAATGATGGCCAGGACAAAAGCACCTGCCACCAAGGGCCCAGGCGTGTATGGGGACCCAGGCCCC
>NZ_JADCSA010000691.1 GCF_015070385.1 Nocardioides malaquae
GTCGACGGGGTCGCCCGTGCCGTAGTCCGAGTCGATGGATTCCGCACCGTCGGACTCCTCCGCGTCTGCAGCCTTGTCGCCGTCTGCTTTGGCTTTGCCTTTCGATTTGGATGCGGACTTCTTCTTCTTGGCCGTCAGCCCCGACGCCAGCTTGTCCCAGTCCTTGACGCCACGGCGGGAGGAGGTCGGGTATGCGGGCGCCTTTTCTGTTGTGGCATCGCTGGTGGTGGTGGATGTGGAAGGTGCTGGTGCGGTGG
>NZ_JADCSA010000692.1 GCF_015070385.1 Nocardioides malaquae
CTTCATCTCAACTGAAGAGGCACCAGCATGTGCACACAGGAGAGACACCTTTCCAGTGTAAACACTGTAACAAGAGTTTCAACTTGTCATCTCAAATGAAGATACATCAGCGTTACCACACAGGTGAAAGAGCTTTTCAGTGCAAACGTTACAATTGTTTCAGTCAGTCAAATTACCTGAAAAGACACCAGCGTATCCATAAGCGGGAAAAAAAAAACTTTCCATTGTGGACATTGTGATAAGCGTTTCTCAAAGT
>NZ_JADCSA010000693.1 GCF_015070385.1 Nocardioides malaquae
ATGATATGGATGAAAAATATTACTGATGATCATTTGCATTATCATAATCACTGGGAATTTGCTGCCACTTACCGATTATAACAGGCTTCCAATTCTCTTCCTCTCCATCTGAATTTATCAAACCACTGATATCACCCTCCTCGTCCTCTATTTTGTCATCATTATGCGAGACAGAACCTTCTTCTCCGTTCGTGTCATCATCGTTATCACGTTTGGGGGCTGAGGTGAAGCAATCAGAGGTGTCGAGTTGGCCATC
>NZ_JADCSA010000694.1 GCF_015070385.1 Nocardioides malaquae
CAAAAGTATTTTTCTTTTTTTTTACAATTTCCACTACTATTTCAGAGGACCAAATGGCAATAAATAACCCTGGATTACCATGTACTGTATGTGGTCAAAAATATAGCTCAATTTACAAAACAGTGTGATCATAATAAATTCTTTAGCATAATTTATACCGTGTCGCAGGACGGTGTCTCTTGCCGACAAGAACTAATATACCCTCTAGCGATGCAACTGTGGATCAGCCCTGGTCGGCGAGCGACTCCGCTCTGCG
>NZ_JADCSA010000695.1 GCF_015070385.1 Nocardioides malaquae
GTGTCCCTAATTTGGGCATGTCATGCCTAAATGTCACAGGCAAACATTTTTCAAAGGTTTTCAGAAATGTAAAAAAAAATACGCAATGTTGTGAGCTCGTAGATTGGCTATTTTAGTTTTTTTTTTTAAATGTTCAAATAGATATACAGATTTTTGCACTTTTTGACAAAATGTCGTTCAAAACCGCTGGTCTCTAGGACTCTCCAAAATAAGACCCAAAAATCAGGCATGGGTCAGGCTCTATGTAACACACTGG
>NZ_JADCSA010000696.1 GCF_015070385.1 Nocardioides malaquae
GTATCAAATGGTGGCAGTGGTCTAATGCATACTTTTGTAATGTCAGATAGGCTATGACAATTACTACACTGTTTTGATTAAAACTATACAGTATGAGCTGTCACTATGCAGGTTTATTTACTACTCACCGATACAATATTTTTCCATTCGATTTGCTTTTGCATGTGGCAGTGACTCCAAGAGCTCTAAACTTTATTTAATAAATATACTGATTCATTCCACTCTCCCCTTGTGGGAATAACTTTTCACAAGTCAC
>NZ_JADCSA010000697.1 GCF_015070385.1 Nocardioides malaquae
GGCTTTGATAAATACTGAACCAATAGAAAAATAATGTAACTTTTGACTCTATAATAACTATATTGGATCTGTTTTGTTTTTTTAATTTCCTGAAAAATAGGCTTCCATCTGACGGCGACAATGATGGATGGATGGATATCCACTCTTATAAGAAATTAACACGTTTCTGTGAAATCATAGTCTTCAATGCTATTTTCTTTTTTTTATTGTCATGCAGGTTGGCCGCTTTACGGAACTGAAGACCGGATGAGGGACG
>NZ_JADCSA010000074.1 GCF_015070385.1 Nocardioides malaquae
CTACATGTCTTTTATATAATGAATCTGTCAATTTCGGATTCATATTTTCACTCGTTTTCACTATTTATATCATCAGTAGCTCATGTGCACTTCTGTGTTTCTGTTCACCTATTGAAAGCACGAAAACGAGCGCTTGTTCAATGTTGTTTATTTTTCGAGCGTGGCGTCATTGTTTCATAACTGCGGAAGTACACACGGTATCCATGAATACCGCGCTCTGATTGGTGCGTGGGGTGGCTCTGCGAGCCGACCCACGGTCGATCCGGCGGATCCAGAGTCTTCCAAGCCCCGTCATTACAAGACAGTGACTCTGGTCCCGGGTTAGGACAAAAGGTGGAGGCTGGGGTGGAGGAGGCAGCTAAGCAGCAGCAAATAAAAAACAAGCAAAGCCATCAACAATATCCTGCCATAAAGCCATTAAGGTGCCGCCCTCACAGAGCAAGGGCTCTGATTGGATTATGACAGTGTGATGTAATGATCAGCAGATATGTGATAGGAAAAGAGCTGACTG
>NZ_JADCSA010000698.1 GCF_015070385.1 Nocardioides malaquae
CGTTGTTATCCCATGAGCACTCGCAATACCAGATAAATGTCATCTCAAAACGGACAAGTCAACACTGCTTCAAGTATTAGAGAAACAATTTGTCCTTCTTTGTTTCTGGATACACCAAAGGGTGCAGCTAATGTCTTTGACGCTGGTGGTCTGATCCAATCTTTCTCATCAGCCCCAGAAACGTGTGAAGATCTCTGCCTACTGATATGCAACTGCCTTCCTCAGAGTGAGAGAGTCGATTTGAGCAGAGGCAGAG
>NZ_JADCSA010000699.1 GCF_015070385.1 Nocardioides malaquae
CAAAATACATTATTTGGTAGTGGCGGAAAGTAAAATGGCCGCCATGGCCACCAGGGGGCGTTTTTGCGATGGCTCTATATCTGACAATGTTCAGGGTCCCAAACTGTACAAGTGTACCAAGTTTCATACTTTTATGAAAAAGTAAAAAATGCTTGGACAAAAACAGTGAACTACCTCACAACATCACCAAATTGACCATTAATTATTCACTTGAACAGTTTATGATGTTGTACATCATATCAATGGAATCCTTGAC
>NZ_JADCSA010000700.1 GCF_015070385.1 Nocardioides malaquae
CATTGCGGGACTGGGTGCTACTGCGTGAATAGCCGAAGTGAAGTGGTGGTGGAGGTGGTGGTGAGGCGACTCAGGCGAGCACACTGGTTGATTTTCCTGATTAGCTGTGTTTATTTCCTCAGTCTCTTAAACGAGTATGTCACGCCAGGCTACGAATGTTTTATTTGATTTCACCTCCACTAGCGATTCGTTAGTATCGTTACGGCTGTGGGGCGCCAGCGGCAGCGCGCACGATCGCTTTGTATAACAAAACGTT
>NZ_JADCSA010000701.1 GCF_015070385.1 Nocardioides malaquae
CCACAGGCCAGTAACGCCAGTACGGTGGTTAGCGGCGAGTTCCAGCCCATCGCCAGCGTATTGCTGATCATCTCGATATGCGTGGAACCTGCTATCAGCGCCAATACCAGCAGTGAGAGAATAAGCATTGGTTCGACCAGAATGCCGAGCGTCAACTCGCGACTGGCACCGACTCCCGCAAACGGACTTCCGGTATCCAGCCCGGAAAGAGCAAAGAAAAAACGAAACAGGGCAAGAAGATAGATAAGGGTGATCA
>NZ_JADCSA010000702.1 GCF_015070385.1 Nocardioides malaquae
AATGGTCTGAAACGTGCTCCTGACTTGATTCCAGGTGCAAGATTTTGGACAAAACACTTAGTGCATTTTCGAATTGCTCCCAGAGCCAAATAGAGCACAATAGCGCCTCTGGTGGTCGTACAGAAAAAAACAAGGTGTCCACGAGATGCGCAAGGGTCGACTTAGTGGGGGTGGGGACCATCAGATTTGACTCTTGAAAAAACAAAATGGCCGTTAGGCCGAAAATAAAGTTTTTTTTCGCGATTGCGCCCCCTAG
>NZ_JADCSA010000703.1 GCF_015070385.1 Nocardioides malaquae
GCCATATTGTTTCAACACAGGATACGCATAGCGGCTCACCGACTTGAGGCCATCATCAAAGGTAATCACCACCGCTCGCGCAGGGAGATTGATCTTATTCTTCACGTAGCCTTCCAGCTGCACCATGCTCAGTGTCGCGTATCCCCTGTCACGCAGCCAGGCCATCTGGTTATTGAAAGCGCGTACCGATGTGGTCGTCGAAGTATGGCGAAAACGGGTGTTTTCTTCGTCGCGCAGAATATGGTGATAGGTTAGC
>NZ_JADCSA010000704.1 GCF_015070385.1 Nocardioides malaquae
TTTAACCTGCAATTCTGTGCTGAAAATCATGTAGCAAACGTCTTATAACTAAGTGCAATCACTGATATCCTATTCTACAGTGCATTTTATACCCTCTTATAAATGTCGGTGCAATATTACCTCTATTCTACACTGCTATATATATACCCTCTCATAAACACTGTGAAACAATATATTACCTCTGATAAATGTCGTGCAATATTCCTTGATGCTTCTGAGTGGACTGTACCGGATGTTCAAAATGCCCGGTTACCCC
>NZ_JADCSA010000705.1 GCF_015070385.1 Nocardioides malaquae
AAGATTTTTTCACAGCCAATGTGCCAAAGAGCAGAGCTGCCAATAATGTTACACTGCCAGACAAACTGTAAAACAGAGCATAGTGGGTATGGAATGGGATGGTTCTGGTCAGTTGTTGTAATAAAAGCTCAGCAGCAACTTTCTGTTCACGAACTTGCCAAATACACACTGCCCGGGAGATGCAAACATCTCACTGGCTACGTTTATATGCGCTCCATACCTCTCTTCGAACCGGGTTATTGGTCAATATTCAGGT
>NZ_JADCSA010000706.1 GCF_015070385.1 Nocardioides malaquae
CTATACTGTCTCCTAGTTGAACCTAACAACAACAACAAGATTCTGCCAAAAGATGAAATATGGAGATAAAGCTATCTGGTGTGGGTTCTAATGTCTGTTTACACAGATACATAGATACGAGATCAACAAACATGATGGTGTTGAGGCTTCTGTGGTCGCAGCGAGAAAATGTCACGTTGGATTCCTTGTGGAGAGAAAAGGTGCAATCATACCCATGTCTTACTGCGTCTAGACGTGTTGTTCTGACCACAATGAT
>NZ_JADCSA010000707.1 GCF_015070385.1 Nocardioides malaquae
TTAAATAGTGTCAGGGGTTCAAAACAAGTTGTTCCTGTAAGAAATTCACTGTCGGGAACTGGTGGTGGCAGTGTGAGATTGAGAGGTGCTCGTAAAGGTGGTGAGGGTGCTTCATTTAGGGCAGTGAAAAGAACACTTGACGTTTTTCTCGGGAGAGTGCATAGAGACACTCAAATCCAGGATATTAAGAATTACGTGAAAGATACATTCAATGTTGACTGCCTAAATATTGAAAAATTAGAGATTAAAACTGAAG
>NZ_JADCSA010000075.1 GCF_015070385.1 Nocardioides malaquae
ACATAGATGGACCGGCATCTCCAAATATGTCCTTACATTACGATGTTGTGATGTCACATCATCGCCAAACCTGTTGACCCGACGACATTCTCGCCTGGGGAAGCTGTTGGCGCTAGGGCTGTTCGATTTTGCCTAAAAATAAAATCCTGATTTATTTATCTGAAAACCGATTTTCGATTTCGATTTGTTTGGGGGTAAAAGGAATACATGTTTTCCTTAAAATAATGTAATCAAATGTGATTTTTGTCCTTTTTCACCGCCACAAAGCTGACAACAAACGGCTTTGTCCCATTAAGATACTTCAGTCTGTAACTTTAAAAACACATTTATGCTATTAAAAAACATTTTCACAGGTTTTAATCAGCACACTGCTAGACAGTCAGATTGTGTCATTCAATCCATGTTAAATGTGCATTGTGCTGCCACTGTAGACCAACCAAATTGTCATTATTGCTGTCTGAGCTCTATGTTATCAATGAAAATAGCGTAAATAATGGCAGCTTTATG
>NZ_JADCSA010000708.1 GCF_015070385.1 Nocardioides malaquae
CTGTCTGCTTTCAGGCAGCGGGAGCCAAGCCTAGCTTGTCACTGCTTCACATTAAGCCCTCATTCTCTGTGTCGAGAAAACTGGGATTTCGGTTTCTCAGCATTTCACCCTCTCTCGTCCAAACGGAATTTCTATTATCCGGCGACGCACAATTCACAGCGAAGACTAATCACATCTCTTTACCTGCTGCCCGCCTTGTCAGGGTCTTGATCTAGTGCTTGTCTTTTGGTTTGTACGTGACACGGACGTTTGCATG
>NZ_JADCSA010000709.1 GCF_015070385.1 Nocardioides malaquae
TGAATACTTGATTGAATACTTTATTACATATTACTTTATCAATTAGTACAGATAGTATAGTGAAAGCATATGCTAAAAGCATAACACAAGCCTCAGGGGCTTTGTAGAGCCTTTACCTGTAACTGCCTCAGAGAGGGGCACCTGGGTTGACTTTAGTCAGCCCAGTTGCATGCATAGCAAATTCAATGTCCAGGACTGTTGCATCATTTTTGGATATGTCAATCCATTTATTTAACATTGTGCATTAAAGAGAGAG
>NZ_JADCSA010000710.1 GCF_015070385.1 Nocardioides malaquae
GGGGCACACACAGTGGGCTATGTTATGTATAATCTTGGGCAATGTGAATACAGCCAAGCGAGGACGAGGCATCCGTATCCGCAAAAGTTCGAATCATTAAGACCGCAGTGTGAATCCGCCCGTACAGCCACACCAAAATCCTCTGGCTGCGGAAATACTCCTCATTCCCATTCAAGTGGACTGGAGGAATCCTCTCAGGATTTTGGTGTGGCTGTAGCCTAAGTAGGCTACGTTTACCTTACCCAAGTACATCTCT
>NZ_JADCSA010000711.1 GCF_015070385.1 Nocardioides malaquae
ATTTTAAATGTATTTAAAACAAGAGTAAACATACAGTGTGGAGAAAAATATCTGTACTTTTTAGCCTTTTTTACTGCAGTAAAGGTCAATTCACACCGGGGCAGGATAACGAGTTGAAGTTAACGCGTACCACGCGTACACAACGATACCGTGGACATAAATGATGTAAATGCTATTTATCGTTATCTTTATAATTATCGCTCCCAGTGTTAATGGGCCTTTGGAGTACAAATATTAATAATAGTGTTGGAAATGT
>NZ_JADCSA010000712.1 GCF_015070385.1 Nocardioides malaquae
TGTGGAAGTGGACATGATGATCACAACTTGATCATTGTTTTGTTTTTAAAAGGGCTTCTTCTTTCCTCTTTAGATGCCCGGTGTACTGTTTGGACCGCCTTACTTCTTTTAAACACCCGGGTAAGTGACTCGTACTTTTAAGAGCCAGTTGTTGTTATTGTAACGATCTGCTGTGATCTTTTACCCTCTGTATGTGGACTGATCAGCTCTTTATATTCCACTGTATCATGTAACGTAGCCTGTGATAGTAGTGTAT
>NZ_JADCSA010000713.1 GCF_015070385.1 Nocardioides malaquae
TAAGCTGTTTAATTGTGGCGATAATAAGATAAAAGAAATTCAATACTTCCCAAATCATCTGGAGAAAGCACGTATGGAGTGTGATATTGAGGTTGTCTCTGCGATATATAGCAATAAAGAATTACTTTTTAAAGAATGTAATTCTTTTGAAGAGACATTTTTATATCATGGACTTTGACAGGGATTTGCTATGAAAGATCGCAGCGAAAATATATTGTTACGAATCCCGCTGATTATGATAAATATTCCGATATGG
>NZ_JADCSA010000714.1 GCF_015070385.1 Nocardioides malaquae
CGTCCCAGGCCAAGATAGAATGTGAGGACCAGAACGACGGGTCCTGTGATGTGCGCTATTGGCCCACGGAGCCAGGAGAGTACGCTGTCCATGTGACCTGTGACGACGAGGACATAGAACTCAGTCCGTTCATGGCCGCCATCAGCATTGATGACCACAGCAGCAACCCTCAGATGGTAAGGAACAAGACTTGGCGAATGATGTGATGTTTGTTTTTTCATGTCATCATGTTATGGGTTTTTTAATGCTGTGTACG
>NZ_JADCSA010000715.1 GCF_015070385.1 Nocardioides malaquae
TCTTCCGGCAAATGAAGAGAGATCAATCCTCGACATGGAACAAAGTCGTATATAGATCGATTCCATGAATTACTTTTCCCTCTCAGAGGACAAGCCTGAGATGTAAGACACAAGGCCAAAAAAAGAGGATTATCATTCCACTTTCGACCTGTATACGCTGGCTCTCTCACTGCAGGGTGAGCAGAGGAGAGCCAGAGAGCCGGGCCTAGCAGTTGATGGAGCCACAGTCTGTTTTAGCTTTCCCCGCCGAGCTGAT
>NZ_JADCSA010000076.1 GCF_015070385.1 Nocardioides malaquae
CATGTTACTGAGATTCTGCTCACCAAATTTTGATAAATCTTTAAAAGTACTCATATTACAAGGGCCTGCTACTAGGAACTAACTGAATTCACAAAGAAACAGTGTTTCAGTTCGTTAAAACGTTGCTCTATCTTGAATAACAAGCTTATTACATGCGAATCCTATTGGGAACCTACTGAATTCACCATGATACTTAGATTCCGTTCTACAAAATGTTGCTCTATATTGAAAAGCAAACTCATACAAGCATGTCCCATTCGGAACTAACTGAATTCGCCTACAAATTTTGATTCCAGTCGTGAAAATTTTTCTATATCCCGAACAGTCCACTTATTACTACTGCGACCTATTGGGAACTAACCGAATTCACCATGTTACTCAGATTCGGCTCACCAAATTTTGATAAATCTTTAAAAGTACACATATTACAAGAGCAGGCTCCTGGGAACTAACTGAATTCACAGAGAAACAGTTTTTCAGTTCGTTAAAACGTTGCTCTATCTTG
>NZ_JADCSA010000716.1 GCF_015070385.1 Nocardioides malaquae
GTGATTCTTTCTGGCTATTTTGATTCGATTGGCATTTATCAGGCCGTTTCGGATCGCCAGCAAAAACTGGTGCAGCAGTGGCTGGATATTCTCGGCATTGATAAACGCACGGCTGACGCTCCGTTCCATAGTCTTTCCTGGGGACAGCAGCGTCTGGCGCTGATTGTCCGCGCACTGGTGAAACATCCGACGTTGCTTATTCTCGATGAACCACTACAGGGGCTTGATCCGCTGAATCGCCAGCTTATCCGCCGTT
>NZ_JADCSA010000717.1 GCF_015070385.1 Nocardioides malaquae
GTTAAAGATCACCATTGTTTTATCGTTATTGTTTAGAAAGTAGCACGTACTCAAGGTTGTTTTCTCCACAAATATCCATTTATTCGTCACACAATTTTTACTGAAAATTACAGTTTTATTGAAAGGACACAGAAAGGTCAGAGATAACACGGATAAATGTTCAGAGCTATAGGAGTAACTAGTCAGTGCAGGGCACATTCACAGGAGCACCCGACCCAGTGTGAGTCTTTGGGTTTCTGCCTCTCTCTGGCGTGTT
>NZ_JADCSA010000718.1 GCF_015070385.1 Nocardioides malaquae
CTTCAAATCATTACATTTAGGGATTACATTAAATATAGTTGACTTTAGGTATGGGTTTGGAAACACAAATTGATGAATGATAATTATAATGTAACTTAAATAAATGCTCTATTTCTACTACACTGTGTATTAATTTTTTTAAATGTACATTCCAGCCAAATGGCATTCCTACTGAGTCAATGTATTTATTCAGCCAGTTTGTCCAGGAAGTGTGTGTTGTGTAGTTTGAAGTGTTTCTCTCTCATGTAAACAACAG
>NZ_JADCSA010000719.1 GCF_015070385.1 Nocardioides malaquae
GAAGCCGAAACAATAACCCTCCCTTCAGCTGGCGGGCCTGCCTCGACAACGGCATATGATGATGCTGAGCATATCCAGAGACAATATCTTGAACCCCTTATATCCAGCAAAAGGAACGTCATCCTGTTGATGCACTCATACGCCGGCGTCCCCGGAACAGAGAGCGACAAGGGCTTCGCGCGCAAAGACCTCGCCGCGCAAGGGAAGAAAGGCGGCGTTGTTGGTCTCGTCTATCTCTCTTCGTTTATAGTTCCAG
>NZ_JADCSA010000720.1 GCF_015070385.1 Nocardioides malaquae
TACTAAGAGAGCTATGGGGTCCCTAAAATTGGCGGCGCCCGAAGGGCGCCGCCGCCCAAATCGTATGGCCCCCATAGCTCGGTTTCGGGCCCCCATAGCTCAATTTTAGGGGCTGCCGGGAAAAGGTTTGTACTTTTTCTACTCAAATTGTCACCAATTTAAGACAGTTTTAGAGGATATATCTAATTTAAAATTAAGTCCACCATCACATGGCATGTAGCCCACTAAAACAAGTGATTAGGATTCTATTTGAGGC
>NZ_JADCSA010000721.1 GCF_015070385.1 Nocardioides malaquae
TTATTCTCTGGATATATTATGCGTGAACAAATCAAACAGGATATCGATCTGATTGAGATTTTATTTTATCTGAAGAAAAAGATTCGTGTTATCCTTTTTATTATGGCTATATGTATGGCTATGGTGCTGTTGTTTCTGTATATCAATAAAGACAATATAAAAGTGATTTACAGCCTAAAAATAAACCAGACAACGCCAGGTATACTTGTTAGCTGTGATAGCAATAATAATTTTGCCTGTCAGACTACAATGACTG
>NZ_JADCSA010000722.1 GCF_015070385.1 Nocardioides malaquae
CCATGGCTTTCATTGCAACTTTTCAGGAGCTTGGATTCACCAATGATGGGGTTCCTGAACTGTCCACACACAGCACTGTCCAATGGATGCGGTGGCCTCGTGGTTAGAGGGTCGGATTTGTTACCGAGAGGTTACCAGTTCGACTCCCCAACACGGCACTAGCTAGGCCATGGGCCGATCGGCTGATCCTTGTATATCGTACTCATTAGAAGGGACGAAGGCTCGATGTGATTTTTGTATTGGTAAATGTCTGTAG
>NZ_JADCSA010000723.1 GCF_015070385.1 Nocardioides malaquae
AAAGGGATATTTTACTAAGCTTCCCAACACCACATTTGGCTAATGGATAAAAAATAAAAAAAAACATCATACATCTGAAGGTCATGTGTAAGACTGTAATTTTGTAAATATTTTAGAATTCATAAAATATTTCACTTTCAATTTATAATGGAAGTCAGGGGGGCTCTGAAACCTTGCCTAAATGTGAAGTCATCATAGATAAGATACGTCATAAATGAAAGTTGCGGCAAGCGACCACATGAAGTACAAGATCCTT
>NZ_JADCSA010000724.1 GCF_015070385.1 Nocardioides malaquae
TGTTGCATTGTTGGAGATCGTGTCATCCTCTACGGAGCAACACCCAATGATCTGTACATCCTAGACTTGAGTCCTAGTCTGAAGACGTTATGTAAGCTAGCAGTTCTTCAGTACGATCTGTCTCAGTCTGAACTCCCACACAACATCAGGTGGGAACTGGCAGCCATGAACACCAAGAGAATAAGTCAGATCACAGCCATGACGTTCTGTGGGCCAAGGAGTGGGTGGTCAAGGTTGTCTTCCTAAGACCCCGCGG
>NZ_JADCSA010000077.1 GCF_015070385.1 Nocardioides malaquae
CTTCCAAAGCCCGCCTGGCCTGCGACTTTGGTAAGGGGCCCTGCACTAAGGGCTGTGACTACAGGTTTGACAGTTTTTGAGCCACACACTCGAGCCATATGTCAAATCGACCGGCTTCACCGGGAGTCGTGTGCTATCATTTTGCTAAGAGATACGTTGTATAGTTTAATTTATATTAATTTATTCGTGAATTAATTTTCTCCATTGACTTGAATGGGAAAATGCAAAAAATAAACTTCTCCCAAATATGGAGGTGACTGACATCATATATGTCTGACGTCACAGGACAAGGACTGACACAGAGATCTCCCTATATGGACATTAATTTATTAGAGAATTAAGTTTCCCCATTGACTTAATTTGCAAAACATTAGATAAGTTAGTCTCCATATAATGGCAACCACACTTGCAATTTCCAAGAATTGCATCTCTCTAGTTTGTGTTCATTATTGATTTCCCCAATACTTTCCTCTTTATATTTCATTTGGATGTTTAACTTGTGCAG
>NZ_JADCSA010000725.1 GCF_015070385.1 Nocardioides malaquae
CGATGCATCCGGTCAGGGATCGCTGGTCTATGGCAAAACGTCAGATCACGTACTTGGCGTACGCGCGGTGTTGTTGGGGGGCGATATTCTCGATACGCAACCTTTACCCGTCGAATTGGCGGAAACGCTGGGTAAATCCAATACCACAATCGGGCGAATTTATAACACGGTTTATCAACGTTGCCGTCAGCAACGCCAGTTAATTATCGACAACTTCCCCAAACTTAACCGCTTTCTTACCGGTTACGATCTGCG
>NZ_JADCSA010000726.1 GCF_015070385.1 Nocardioides malaquae
GGGCCACGGACTTCGGAGAACCACAGAGAAAAAACGGAAACTTTGGCGCCACATTACTCTGGCATACTGTAACGTAGAAAATTTTAACGTAAAAACGCAGACGTGGGCGGGGACTTTAGCGCGGTTCAAGCGGTATTCGAAAGCGTTGCACGGTTTATCCGCAATCACAGTTCAAAGTTTGGGTGTTTTCAGCATCTTCTTCGTTTTACAGTGTGAGGGAAGCAGGAAACAGAATGAACAGAGTGAGAGCCTGCC
>NZ_JADCSA010000727.1 GCF_015070385.1 Nocardioides malaquae
CACAGGTTATGTCCGCTGGGCTGGAGGACACATTCCCTGCTGCCACGGTGAATGATCTGTCACATAGATAGGATCTGAACCATTCCAGTGCTGACCCCGTCACCCCCACCCAATTTTCTAAACGATCAATTAAAATGCTGTGATCAATAGTGTCAAATGCTGCAGAAAGATCTAATAAAACTAAAACTGTACACAAGCCGTTGTCTGTGTTTATACGAATGTCATTTAAAACCTTCAGAAGTGCTGTTTCAGTAC
>NZ_JADCSA010000728.1 GCF_015070385.1 Nocardioides malaquae
AACTTATATATTCTTTCTAAAAGGTTAGAGCACTTTATTCAGGTAGAAATCATGGCTATGGAGTGTTTGTTCAGTGACAGGGATGTCTCTCCATCTGTTCAATAAACAGAAAAAAATACATTTCCAGGTGGGTTGCCAAATTGCATCCAATCAGGACAGAGTACCCATTTCATCAGCCTCAATTTTATGATGTTCCGGTGCCAATTTTGTCTGCTCGTTTCATCGCTTCCAATTTCTCATATTTATCCTGCATCC
>NZ_JADCSA010000729.1 GCF_015070385.1 Nocardioides malaquae
ATGACATAAAGAGCTGTCAACGGGTCAGCTGGTCTGATCAGAGGAGACATGCAAGATGTGTGAAGTTTACAGACACAGCTGGTTCGGAGCGAGAGGAGGACGGGTTGATTGACCATTATATCCTGATTTCTTTGTTAATTTGTGCTATTGACACTCGTCCGGTTCTGTAATCTTTGATATGTTAATAGCCCCTCGTCGCAAACGACTTATGGACGGTGTGAATGGTGTTTGATTGATCCACGATTCGCGGCCGTT
>NZ_JADCSA010000730.1 GCF_015070385.1 Nocardioides malaquae
CTCCGCTCCACTCCACCTCCCAGTAGAAGCGCTCCAGCCACAGCCCCTCCCTGCAGAGCACCTGGGGGCAGCGCTGGAACCTCTCTGTGTGGGCCGGGTACGGGTGGTCCCTCCACTGGCGGACCGCCCGCCTGCCGTCCTCCGACACCTGCAGCTCCGTGCTGGCGCTGTTGCGGTCCAGGGTCACGTAGCACGCGTCTGACCGCACATGCAGTGGACACAAGAGGATTGATATTTATATATAGATGGATTCAT
>NZ_JADCSA010000731.1 GCF_015070385.1 Nocardioides malaquae
TAATCACACGGCAGTGGAGCTCACCAAGCTGCTATGCATGAAGCCTAATTCATGCTATATTTATGCTCCGTCCCGCGACTCAAAGTGGAGGTTGCATGAAGTGAAACCAGCGCTCCCAAAAACAGCAGGTTTGGGGATCTTTTGGGAATTGATTACATGAAGCAGTCAGCTGTGTATTCAGCCGCAATGTTTGTAACATTCAAGGCATCTATTGAATTAAATTGAATTCAAGTGCTCCACATAATTCCAATGAAC
>NZ_JADCSA010000732.1 GCF_015070385.1 Nocardioides malaquae
AAATGCCATAAAACCCTTAATAATTGAATATTTTTGTTACGGGTATTTAAGGCTTAATAACTAAATGATGGTTGGCCTGAAAGGGTTAATATGCATTAATCAAAAAGGAAACATAATTTATATGACCAGTTCCACTATTAGACGTTGTAGAAGTAGATCTGATGCATTTGATTTGATTTATGTACAATATCACAATATCTCAGTTTAAAGATTTTGTTGTCCTGGCCATGAAGGGGTTAATATTTCAAAATGCAT
>NZ_JADCSA010000078.1 GCF_015070385.1 Nocardioides malaquae
ATCCAGCACACCGTGGATGGAGTTTTTTGGACAAAATATGTAGGAGTACTGTCCAAAAGTATGTTTTGTAAATATCAGCCTCATGGTGGTGCTAGAACAGGCCCATGTGAAAAATGTGGTGCAGAGGTTGAGCCACTTAGGGAGTATGTGTGAACATTTTCGCTGCGAGTGGGCCAACGGTGCTGCTATTGTCGCCATAGTTACAGCCACTAAAGCTATATGGGATGGAATAATCAAACTGCGCACGGGGGTCGAATACGGAAGCATTCGGAGTTTTGCTCGTGGCCTCACATAACACAGTTGTTATATGAGGCGATCTAAGATTTCCCTATGGCAGTTTCAATGCAACTAGAAACTGTGGGAACCGGGATAATAGGATAAAAGCGGCACATTACATTGTCAATATATTGTCTTGCCACAAAACAAACCAGCAAATGATAAAACAATCCATGAATTCAAGTGTCCATAGGCTGAGCAACTAATGGTAGACAGAAAGTTGGGGTG
>NZ_JADCSA010000007.1 GCF_015070385.1 Nocardioides malaquae
GCGCCGTCCCCGGCCGGGAACTCGTCGCGCGACAACACCCCCGCATCCCCCAGCGCCGGGTGCGCGAGCGCCCACGCGTACACACCCTCGAGCTCCTCCACCTGCGCCGCAGCCACCACGACATGGCGCATCCGCAGCTCGTCGAGCAAAGCGCTCGGGGTGAGGTCCTCGTCCATGGGTCAACTCAACCGGAGGGCGCCGACAACTTTGCCAATGCCGAACCACTCCCCTGCCGCGGTTGCGTCCGCCATGCTGGACGGTGTGACCACCTCCCTCACCGGCGACCTCAACCTCGGACACGTGCTCGCCGCTGCAGAGATCGAGCCCCGTGACGTCGTCATGCTGCGGCACACCTACACGCCCGGCGGACTCACTCCCGGAGCCCTCACGCCCCAAGCCGTGCTGGACTACACCCGCGTGCAAGGGGTCGCCTACGAGAACCGCGGGGAGCTCACGGACCGCCCCCGGCTTCGACGACCTGGTGCTGACCTTCGGTGAGCTGACATCCGTGGTCGAAGACTCCCGGTACACGTCGTGGCGGACAGCCCTCGGATCCGTTCAAGGCATCTACCTGATCGCCGACTCTCTGAACGGACGGCTCTACGTGGGCAAGGCCGATGGCTCCGAGCGCATCCTCGGGCGCTGGGCCACGTACGCCCGCGACGGGCACGGCGGCAACACAGGGCTGCTGGAGCTCGCCGAGGTCGATCCTGCGGCCCGGGATCACTTCGTCTTCAGCCTTCTGCGGGTCTTCGGACCAAGCACCCCGACCGCCGACGCGGACGCCGCCGAGTCCCACTTCAAGCGGGCACTGCTGACTCGCCGTCCCCACGGCTACAACCACAACTGAGACGTCGGGAACTGCGTGGCCCCGTCCCCGCTTCCCCACCCTCGTAGGCTTGACCGCATGGGTTACCAGGTGGAGAAGACGGACGCCGAGTGGCGTGAGCAGCTGACGCCGGAGGAGTTCCACGTGCTCCGCGAGGCCGGCACCGAGCGCGCCTTCACCGGCGAGTACGACCAGACGGACACCCCGGGCACCTACTCGTGCCGGGCGTGCGACGCGGAGCTCTTCGTCTCCGACACCAAGTTCCACTCCGGCTGCGGGTGGCCGAGCTTCTACCAGCCGATCACCGACACGATCGAGTACATCGAGGACACTTCGTTCGGCATGAAGCGGGTCGAGGTGCGCTGCGCCAGCTGCGGGTCGCACCTGGGCCACGTCTTCCCCGATGGCTACGGCACCCCGACCGGCGACCGCTACTGCATCAACTCGCTCAGCATCCGCCTCCACGAGAAGGACTGACGGGCTACCCCACGCCCAGGTCGCGCGCGGCCCGACGCAGGTCGGCGAGCACGGGGCGTACGCCCGCAGCGGTCGCCACGCGCCCCAGCGGCGCCCACACGCCGGCGGCGCGCACCTCGAAATCGGCGTGCACGCGGCATCCGAAGGGCGTCGCCGCGAACGTCAGGGTCAGGTCGGCGGAGAACGCGCGCCACACGCCCGACTCCGACCACCGCTCCGGACGCTCGGCCTCGGTCAGCGTCATCCGGGGCCGCAACCCGGGCCAGGTCACGTCGACCCAGCGCAACCCGGCCTCCACCGGGTCGCCGGGCCGCCACCCGTCGAGCAGCTCGACGGCGCGCAGCGACGACTGCCAGCGCGGCCGTTGCGTGGGGTCGACGAGGAAGTCGTACGCACGCTCCGGCGGCACGCCGAAGCCGACGCTGCCGCCGGCCATCAGGGCAGCAGGTCGAGCAGCTCGGCCACCTCGACGCGGGCGCCGGTGTAGAACGGCACCTCCTCGCGCACGTGGCGTCGCGCGTCAGAGGCCCGCAGGTGACGCATGAGGTCGACGATGCGGTAGAGCTCGTCGGCCTCGAAGGCCAGCATCCACTCGTAGTCACCCAGCGCGAACGACGCGACCGTGTTGGCACGCACGTCGACGTAGTCGCGCGCCATCTGACCGTGCTCGGAGAGCATCCGGCGCCGCTCGGAGTCCTCGAGGAGGTACCACTCGTAGGAGCGCACGAACGGGTAGACGCAGATGTGCTTGCGCGGCGTCTCGTCGGCCAGGAACGCCGGGATGTGGCTGCGGTTGAACTCCGCGGGACGGTGCAGCGCCATCTGCGACCACACCGGCTCCAGGCGCGAGCCGAAGGCGGTGCGGCGGAAGCGGTTGTAGGCCGACTGCAGCTGCACCGAGTCCTCGGCGTGCCACCAGACCATCACGTCGGCGTCGGCGCGCAGCCCGGAGACGTCGTAGATGCCACGGACCTTGACGTCCTCCCCCGCCAGGTCGGCGAAGAGGCGCTCGACCTCGGTGGCCTCTGCGGCGCGGTCGGCCTCCCCGAGCACGTCACGCAGCTTGAAGACCGACCACATCGTGTAGCGGATCGTGTCGTTGAGCTCGTTGATGCGGGCGGCGTTGGTCTTCGCTTCAGGCTGCGCGTCACTCATGCAGCCATTGTGCCCCTGCCCGAGGACGGGTTCGACGTGGGTGTGGCCACACCCCGCAGGTCAGCGAGGCAGGTCACGCAGGTGCGCGAGCAAATCCGCCACCGCGCGCTGCGCAGACCCGATCACCGCAGGGATGCCGACACCGTCGTAGGCCGCCCCGGCCACGACGAGCCCCTCCGGAAGAGCGGCACGCACCCGCGCCACGGTCTCCAGGTGCCCGAGCGCATACTGCGGCAGTCCGCCACCCCAGCGCTGCACGTGCACGTCGACCGGTCGTGCCCGCAGCCCGGTGGCCTCGGCCAGGTCGGCCAACGACCAGGCCACGAGCTCGTCGTCGCTGGCCTGCAGCGCGGTGGCCTCGCCGTGCCGGCCCAGCGACGTACGCAGGTGGGCGACGCCCGCGGCGGCACCGGCCCTGCGGATCCAGCCCCACTTCGCGAAGGCGAACGTGGAGGCCTTGATGCGGCGGGCCTCCGTCGGGGGCACCAGGAAGCCCGACGAGCCGGTCGCGTCCAGCCCGGCCACGTCGCTGACGTCGAAGGCGAAGGTCACCACGACCATGGAGGAGTACTCGACACCCGCCAGGTCCGCGCTCGCCGCCGGAGCCACCTCCGCGAGCAACCGCGCGGTGGGGGCGCCGGGCGTCGCGAGCACGACGGCGCGCGCCTCGATCGCCTCGGGCGCCGTCGTCGGCCCGACCACCAGCCGCCAGCCCGAGGGCGTACGCGTGAGCTCGCGCACCGTGACCCCGGTGCGCACCCGCAGGCCCGAGACGTCGTCGACGATGCGCCGGGGCCACGACCCCATGCCGCCGGCGATGCCGGCGAAGACCGGCACGTCGTAGGTCGTGGGGATCGCGGCGGCCTGCTCGAGCAGCGAGCCCCGCTCGGCGAAGGCGACGAGCTGCGGGATGCAGGCGCGGGCGGAGAGCTGGCGCGCGTCACCGGCGTAGACCCCGCCGAGCAAGGGCTCGACCAGCCGGTCGACGACCTCGTCACCGAACCGCTGCGCCACCAGGTCACCCACCGACACGTCGGCGCCCGCCAGGTCGAGGGGCGGCAGCGACGGCTCACGCCTCACCCGCTCCAGCCCCTCCTCGGAGAGCACGCCGGAGGCCTCCAGCGCCGCCAGGTCGAGCGGCACACCCATCAGTGAGCGGGGCAACGGCCGCAGGGCGCCGCGGGTCCAGATGCGTGAGGACGCCACGGTCGGGTGCTCCAGTGCCAGCCCGACGGCCCGGGCCAGGTCGACGCCCTCGGGACGACGGTTGAGCATCGCCTCGGCACCGACGTCGACCCGGACGCCTGCGACCTCGCTGGTCCGGAGCTTGCCGCCCAGGTGGTCGCTGGCCTCCAGCAGCAGGACCTCCTCGCCCGCCTCGGCCAGCGCGCGGGCAGCGGCCAGCCCGGCGATACCGGCCCCGACCACGACGACCGGCGCGCTGGCGCCCTGATCCTGCAGCGGCACGCCTCAGCCCAGCGGGTACTCGTGCACGAAGTCCGTCAGCTTCTTGAGCTGGTCGGGGTCGGTGCTGGGGATGACGCCGTGGCCCAGGTTGAAGATGTGGCCCTTGGCCTTGCGGCCGGCCTCGATGATCGCTCCGGCCCGCGCCGTCATCACCTCGGTGGGGGCGAAGACGAGGGCCGGGTCGAGGTTGCCCTGCACCGCGCGCTCCGGCCCGACGAGCTCGATGCCGCGCTCCAGGGGCGTACGCCAGTCGATGCCGACCACGTCGGCACCCGCCTCACCCATCAGGGTGAGCAGGTTGGTGGTGCCCACGCCGAAGTGGATGCGCGGCACGCCCAGCTCGCCGGCGGCAGCCAGGACCCGCGCGGAGTGGGGCATGACGTGCTCGACGTAGTCCTGCGGGGTCAGCGCGCCCGCCCAGGAGTCGAAGAGCTGCACCGCCGAGGCGCCGGCGTCGACCTGGACCTTGAGGTAGGCCGCGGCGATCTGGCCGATCTTGCGCATCAACGCGTCCCACACATCGGGGGCGCCCAGCATCATGGCCTTGGTCTTCGCGTGGTCCTTCGACGGACCGCCCTCGACCAGGTAGGAGGCGACGGTGAAGGGGGCACCGGCGAAGCCGATCAGCGGGGTCGCGCCGAGCTCGCCGACGAGGCCCTCGACGGCCTGGGTGATGTAGGGCACCTGGTCGGGGGTGAGGTCGGGGATGCGCTCGACGTCGGCCAGCGTGCGCACCGGTTCGGCGATCACGGGGCCGACGCCGGGCACGATGTCGAGGTCGACACCGACCGACTTCAGCGGCAGCACGATGTCGGAGAAGAAGATGGCCGCGTCGACGCCGTAGCGGCGCACGGGCTGCATGGTGATCTCGACGACGAGGTCGGGGTCCATGCAGGAGTCGAGCATGGCGACGCCCTCGCGGACCTTGAGGTACTCCGGCAACGACCGGCCCGCCTGGCGCATGAACCAGACCGGCGTGTGGCTCACCTCCTCCCCACGGGCGGCGGCGAGGAAGACACTGTCGGCTGCTGCGGGGGAGGGGCTCACCCCCCGATCATCGCAGGCCAGCGGCGTGTTGGCACATCGCTGCGGTGGCCCTGACCTAGCGTGGGGCCATGGTCGTGCACTCTCAGGGCCGCCCGGGGTCAGGGGTGGGCGAAACGCCGGTCGCCTTCACGGCGGCGCTCGAGGAGCTGCGTCGAGCCCGGGTGCGTCAGGAGGTCTCCCTCGAGGAGATGCCGGCGCCGCAACGGATCGCCCCCTTCTCGGCCGCCCTGAGCGCCGACGTCGAGGTCGACGACGACGAGGTCGGCACCGGCCGCCTCATCCTGCTGCACGAACCGGCGGGCAACGACGTGTGGCAGGGCACCTTCCGGCTGGTCGCCTATGCCCGCGCCCAGATCGACCCCGAGCTGGTCAACGACCCCCTGCTGGGCGAGGTGGCCTGGACGTGGCTCACCGACGCGCTCACCGCGCACGGCGCCACCTGGCGAGCCGCCTCCGGCACCGTGACCCGGGTGGCCACCGAGAGCTTCGGGCAGATGGACGACGAACCGGGCACGGCCCAGCTCGAGATCCGCGCGTCCTGGACCCCCGACGTCGACGACGACCAGACCTCCCTGCACACCCACGTGGAGGCATGGGGTGAACTTCTCTGCACGGCAGTCGGCCTCCCGCCGGTGCCCGAAGGCGTGGCCGCCTTCCCCCAACGACGCGCACAGCGGAGCTCCACCACCCCATGACAGACGACGACGCACCCGAGACCGGTCCCTACGACGAGGGTGCGGGCACGACCGCTCCTGAGCCTGCCCCGCTGCTGACGCTGAGCGGCGGCATCCCCGACGTCGTCGACACCCCCTCGCGCCTCGAGGAGGCCTGCGACGCGCTCGCCGCCGCCACCGGCCCCATCGCCCTGGACGCGGAGCGCGCGTCGGGCTACCGCTACTCGCAGCGGGCGTACCTGATCCAGCTGCGCCGCGGCGACTCCGGCACCTGGCTCGTCGACCCCGCAGCCTTCGGCCAGGAGCTGCCGCTGCTCGCCGAGGCGATGGGCGACGAGGAGTGGATCCTGCACGCCGCCACCCAGGACCTGCCGTGCCTGCGGGAGGCGGGCCTGGAGCCCACGACCATCTTCGACACCGAGCTGGCGGGCCGACTGCTGGGCCTCCCCCGCGTCGGGCTGGCGACCCTGGTCGAGGAGGTGCTCGGGCTGCGGATGCGCAAGGAGCACTCGGCGGCCGACTGGTCGAAGCGTCCCCTGCCGGACGCCTGGCTGGAGTACGCCGCGCTCGACGTCGAGGTGCTCGTCGAGCTGCGCGACCACATGCAGCGCGAGCTGGAGTCAGCCGGCAAGTGGGAGTGGGCGCAGCAGGAGTTCACCCACCTGCTCGACTTCCGCCCCACCGTGCGCGTCGACGCGTGGCGGCGTACGTCCGGCCTCCACAGCCTGCGCAGCCGGCGGGCCCTGGCGGTGGCCCGCGCCCTGTGGGAGACCCGCGACGAGATCGCCCGGCAGCGCGACGTGACGCCGGGGCGGATCGTGCCGGACTCCGCCCTGGTCGCGGTCGCTGCCGCCCAGCCGCAGAACCGGAACGCCCTGCTGGGCACGAAGGGCTTCCACGGCCGAGGCGCCGACCGCTACGCGCAGAAGTGGCTCGACGCCGTGGCGGCAGGTCTGCAGGTGCCCGAGGGCGACCTTCCGCCCCGCACCCTGCGGGGCGACGGACCGCCGCCGCCGAAGGCCTGGGCCGACCGGGACCCGGTCGCCGACCGCCGCTTCAAGGCCGCGCGGGAGGCGACGCTGCGCATCGCCGAGGAGCACTCGGTGCCGGTGGAGAACCTGATCACGCCCGACTACGTACGCCGCGCCATGTGGACTCCCCCGGCGACCCGTGAGCCCGCCGCCCTGGCCGTCGAGATGCGCGAGCAGCTCGCGGGCTACGGCGCGCGTCCGTGGCAGCTCGACCTGGTCACCGACGCGCTAGTGGAGGCGACGCTCGCCGCGGACGTACCCGAGCCGCCCGCCTCCTGAACCACGGGTCACCACCGCGCGACCCCGTTCCCTCTGTGCGGCCCGTAGGTGTCACTGGGTGACACCTACGGGCCGCGCAAACGGGTCAGGGGGTCTCGGAGGCGTCCTCCGACGGAGCCTCTCGGTCGCCCTCGCCCTCGCCCTCACCCTCGGACTCCGGGTCGACGTACTCCGGGTCGAGGACCGAGCGCGACGCCTCGTCGATCAGCTCGGTGATCTCCTCCAGGTCGATCTCGCCGGGCTCGAGCAGCAGCCGGCGCACGTGCGGCGCCACGGCCGACTCGAGCTCTTCCCACGACTCCAGCAACGGCGGGAACGCGATGCCTCGCACGACGGAGTTGAAGACCCGGGCCCGCTCCGGACGCTGCTCCGGCTGCAGGAAGTCCTCGGAGGCCGCCACCGTGAGGTTGGCCGGCACGGTCGCCCCCGCCCGGGTGACCTCGGCCGTGGCCTCGTCGCTGACGAGGTGCGCGATGAGGTCGGCGGCCTGACCGGGCGTACGCGTGGCGGCGGAGAGGCAGAGACCGTTGACGTCGCCGGTGGTGGCGGCGTTGCCGAGGTAGGGCATCGGCATGACGTTGAAGGCGAGGTCCTTGTGGCCGCGCAGCTCGGGCACGAGACCCCGCTCGCCGGCGATCATCGCCACCTTGCCGCGCGTGAACCACTCCAGGGCGTCACGCTTCTCCAGCCGCTGCTCCGACAGGGTCAGGCTCGCGTCGCGGAGCACCGGCAGGGCCTGCTCCAACGCCTCGCGTGTCTCGTCGGAGGAGAAGGCCAACGTCGTGGGGTTGCGCTCGTCGTCGAAGACCTTGCCGCCGCCTGAGTGGATGAAGGGCGCCAGCCCCTCGACCGTCGGCTCGATGTGCACGCCGGCCACACCGCGGCGCGGCTTCGTGCCGAACTTCGCGGCCGCCGCGAAGTCCTGCATCCACCAGCGGTCCCACCGGTTGGAGACGGCCATCCCGCGCTGCTTCATGACGTCGAAGTCGATGAGCTGCTCGTTGAGGTACATCACCGTCGGCGAGATCGAGTAGGCCATGCACTGCAGGTCGCCGTCGAAGCTGAACGACTCGACCGCGTCGCGGGAGAACTTGTCGCCGAAGTCGACGCCGCGCTCGTCGAGCAGCTCACTCACCGGCCGGTTGAGCTCCTCCTCCATGACCATCCGCAGGTCCTGGCGCGAGAGCAGGAAGACGTCGGGCACCTGGTCCGGGTCGCCCTTCGCCAGGGCCTCGCGGGCCGCCTCCCGGCTGGTCCACTCCACCAGTGAGGCACGGGTCGCGTCGTTGCCCTGGTTGAAGTCGCGCAGCACCGCGTCCCACGCCACCATCTCCTCCTCCGTGCCGAAGGCACCGAAGGTGATCGTGTCGGGCTCCGCCTTCACGGTCGGCTCCTGCGGACCGGGCTCCGGAGCGGTGGTGCCACCGTCGGTGCACCCGGCAGCGACGAGCCCCACGGTGAGTAGGGAGACCAGGGCGAGGACGGGGCGACGGGTGGTCATGGAGCAGTTCTTCTCTCTCGCGGCGTGCGGACGCGGTGGCGCCGGGCGCG
Source organism: Nocardioides malaquae (assembly GCF_015070385.1). GTDB lineage: Bacteria > Actinomycetota > Actinomycetes > Propionibacteriales > Nocardioidaceae > Nocardioides > Nocardioides malaquae. The sequence goes on from NZ_JADCSA010000007.1 coordinate 8,511, forward strand.
ACCGCCGGGTCAGCCTACCGATCCGGTGCACGTCGGCCCGGCGTCGACCAGCCGTCAACCGTGGCATCGCCGCAGCGCGCCGGGGCGAGGGAGGGGGTGCACCGGGCTGGGAGCGCCTCTCGGCGCGTGGCCGCTCTAGGCGGCTAATTGTGGGACCCGGGGCTGCCGCAGCCCGGTGCCCCCTCAGTGTAGGTCGGCGATCGGGATCAGACCAGCGCTCCGCGCGACTCGAGGCGTGAGGCCGCCTCCAGCTGCTCGGCGAGCTGGAGCATGCGCACGGTCTCGGCGTGGCTGGCGTGCCCCAGGTGGGCCCGCCCCGTCGCCACCACGTGGGCGAAGGCCGCGGCCCGGTGCAGCACGTCGACGAAGTCGCCCCGCACGATGCCGTGGAGCACCTCGTCGATCATCACCATCACCTGCTCGGGCCCCGGAGGGTCGGCGATCCCGGCCACCACGCCGGCGGCCTGGGCGGTGTCACGACCGGCCCGGAACTCCTCGGCCACGCTCTGCGGGTTGCTGCGCACCCAGGAGGTCAGCAGGTAGAGCCGCCACAGGGTGCCGGCCAGCGAGTCGCTCGGGCAGCCCGACCAGATGTCGGCGAGCACCTCGAGCCCCTCGGTCTCGGCCAGCCGCACCACCCGGTCGATGAGCACCTCGTCGCCGGAGCGGCGTACGCCCCTCACCAGCACGGTCGCAGCCAGCTCACCGGCCTCGCGCATCGCGGCGGGGTCGGCCCCGGTGCGGTCGTCGAAGAAGGCGTCCGTCCGCACGATCGGACGGTGGTGGCGTCGGGGGGTCGAGCGCGGTTCGTCCATGTCGTCAGGCTACGCCCGGCGCCACGCGCCACGACCTCACCCGAGCAGCTTGCGGATCCGCTGGTCGCTGACGGTCTGGGCGGTGCCGAGCTGCTGCGCCCACAGCTGCACCCGGTACTCCTCCAGCATCCAGCGCACCTTCCGCAGCGACTCGTGCGGAGGACGGCCCTCGGGCAGCGCCGCCACCTGGTGCAGGTGGGCGGCCTGGAGGTCACCCACCTGGTCCATCAGCTGCCGGTCGCGCGCGACCTGGCCGGCCAGCTTCTCGCGCCGCTGGACGATCGCGGCCAGGTAGCGGGGGTAGTGGCGCACCTGGGCCAGACCGGCCTCACCGAGGAAGCCCCGGTGCACGAGGCGCTCGAGCTGACCCTTCATGTCGGTCAACGCCGGCAGGGTCTGGATCTCGGCGCGGCCCGAGAGCGCCTTCTCGGCCTCGCGCCACCCGGCCAGCACCGTCGCCAGGTCGTCGAGGGCCCGGGGCATCATGCGCTCCAGCTCGTCACGCGCCGCAGCGAGCAGGGCGTCGTACGCCGCCTCGTCGCGGACCGCGGGTCGCGCGTCGACCAGGTCGCCCACGACCGCCGCACGCAGGTCCTCGACCATCTCCTGCACGTTCGTGTAGGGCGAGGAGGCCAGCGCCAGCTTCTCCAGGTTGGAGAGCCGGCCCAGCAGCGGCTCCGCACTCGGCAGCGCGAGCAGCAGCAGGCGGCGTACGCCCAGGCGGTGCCGCGCCGCGGCTTCGTCGGCGGACCCGAAGACCCCCAGACCCACGGTGCGGCCCTCGTCGACCAGGGCCGGGAATCCCCGCACCTCGTGACCGGCGCGCCGCTGGGTGAACGACTCCTCGATGGTGCCGAACGTCCACGACGTCTGCCCGGTCGAGGTGACCCCGGTGTCCTGGGCGACCTCCGCCATCGCCGCCGCGAACTTCGGCCGCAACGGCGCCTTGAGGGCGTCGAGGTCCTTGCCGGTGGCAGCCACCGCGCCGTCGTCGCCCACGACCCGGAAGGTCGGACGCAGGTGGTCGGGCAGCTTGTCGAGCTGCCACGCCTCGCGCGGCACGTGCACTCCGGTGGTGGCGCGCAGGAAACGCTCGAGCGAGTCGAGGAGCGGTTCCTCGCCCGGGGGCACCGCCGCCAGGAACGCCTTGGCCGTGTTGGGCGCCGGCACGAACGAGACCCGCAGGTGCTTGGGCAACGTGCGGACCAGGTTGACCACGAGCTCCTCGCGCAACCCCGGCACCAGCCAGGAGAAGTCGTCGGCCTCGACCTGGTTGAGGGTGGCGACCGGCACCTCGATGGTGATGCCGTCGTCGGCGGCACCCGGCTCGAAGTGGTAGCTGAGCGAGAAGGTCAGCGCGTCACCGTGCCACTGGGTCGGGAAGTCGCTGGCGGCGACCTCATCGGCCGCCTCGTTGGTCAGCATCTCCAGGTCGAAGGTGAGCAGCTCGGGCCGCTTGCGCCGCTCGTCCTTCCACCACGCGTTGAAGTGGGCGCCGGAGACGACGTCGGCCGGGATCCGCTGGTCGTAGAAGTCGAAGAGGGTGTGCTCGTCGACCACGATGTCGCGTCGCCGCGCCCGGTGCTCGAGCTCCTCGGCCTCGGCGAGCAGCTCGTTGTTGCGGGTGAAGAAGCGGTGCCGACCCGAGGTCAGCTCGCCCCACTCCCCCTGCACCAGAGCGTGGCGGATGAAGAGCTCGCGGGAGAGCTCGGGATCGATGCGGCCGTAGTTGACGGGTCGGTCGGAGACCAGCGGCACCCCGTAGAGCGTCACCTTCTCCATCGCCGTGACGGCGGCCCGCTTCTTCGACCAGTGCGGCTCCGAATAGCTGCGCCGCACCAGGTGGGAACCGAGACGCTCGGCCCACTCCGGCTTGATCGCAGCGTTCTGCCGCGCCCACAACCGCGAGGTCTCGACGAGCTCGCCAGCCATCACGAAGGCCGGGTTGACGCCCTTGAGCGCCGAGCCGGGGAAGATCGCGAACCGCGCGCCGCGAGCACCGACGTACTCGCGCATCGCCCGCCGCTCGGTCGGCTTCGCCCCGGGGCGGGGGCGTTCGCGCTCCTCCAGCGCGCCGATGTGGGAGAGCAGGCCCGAGAGCAGCGCCTGGTGGATGCCGTCGGCGTCGTAGGCGGCGCCACCGCTCTCACCGACCTTGGTGGGCGCGCCGAGGTCGACCTTCATCTCCTTGCAGACTTGGCGCAGCTGCGACTCGAAGTCCTGCCACTCGCGCACGCGCAGGTAGTTGAGGTGCTCGCGGCGGCACATCCGGCGGAAGGCCGACGACGAGAGCTCCTTCTGCTGGGTCTTCAGGTACTGCCACAGGTTGAGCCAGGTGAGGAAGTCGGAGCTCTTGTCCTTGAAGCGGGCGTGCAGCTGGTCGGCCTGGGCCTGCGCCTCGGCCGGCCGTTCGCGCGGGTCCTGCAGCGACAGGGCGGCCGCGATGACGATGACGTCGCGCACGCAACCGAGCCGCTCGGCCTCGAGGATCATCCGGCCCAGCCGCGGGTCGATCGGCAGCCGGGCGAGCCGCTGGCCGATCTTGGTGAGCCGCGGCCCCTGCCGCTCGGACGTCATACGGTCGGGGCGCTGGGAGGCTCCCTCCGTATGACGTCCCGGGGCAGCGCCGCCGACGCGGAAGGCGCCCTGCTGATTCACGCGGAACGCGCCGAGCTCCTCGAGCAGCTGTACGCCCGCGGTGACGTTGCGCTTGTCCGGCGGCTCGACGAAGGGGAACCGCCCGATGTCGCCGAGCCCGAGCCCGGTCATCTGCAGGATGACGCTGGCGAGGTTGGTGCGCAGGATCTCGGGGTCGGTGAACTCGGGGCGCCCCTCGAAGTCCTCCTCCGAGTAGAGCCGGATGGCGATGCCCTCGCTGACGCGGCCGCAGCGCCCCGAACGCTGGTTGGCCGACGCCTGGCTGATCGGCTCGATCGGCAGCCGCTGCACCTTGGTGCGCGCCGAGTAGCGCGAGATGCGCGCGACGCCGGTGTCGACGACGTACTTGATGCCCGGCACCGTCAGCGACGTCTCCGCGACGTTGGTCGCCAGCACCACACGGCGCACCGTCGAGGGGTGCGACGAGAAGACGCGGTGCTGCTCGGCGGCGGAGAGCCGCGAGTAGAGCGGCACGATCTCGAGCCGGTCAGACTTCAGCGCGTCGAAGGCGTCGGCGGTGTCACGGATCTCCCGCTCGCCGGGCAGGAAGACGAGCACGTCGCCGGGGCCCTCGGCCGACAGCTCACGCACCGCGTCGACGATCGCCTCGGTCTGGTCACGGACGACGGTCTCGCCCTCCTCGTCGGTCGAGGAGAGCTCCATGAGCGGGCGGTAACGGACCTCGACGGGGTACGTCCGCCCGGAGACCTCGACGATGGGTGCGGGTGTGCCGTCGCGGTCGGCGAAGTGGCGGGCGAAGCGCTCCACGTCGATGGTGGCCGAGGTGACGATCAGCTTGAGGTCGGGCCGCTTCGGCAGCAGCCGACGCAGGTAGCCGAGGAGGAAGTCGATGTTGAGGCTGCGCTCGTGGGCCTCGTCGATGATGATCGTGTCGTACTTGCGCAGCATCCGGTCACGCTGGAGCTCGGCGAGCAGGATGCCGTCGGTCATCAGCTTGACCCGACTCGAGCGTGAGGTCTGGTCGGTGAAACGCACCTGGTAGCCGACGACGTCGCCCAGGCCGGTGCCGATGCCGTCGGCGGCCAGCTCCTCGCTGATCCGCTCCGCGACCGAGCGGGCAGCGATCCGGCGAGGCTGGGTGTGTCCGATCAACCCGCCCGTGGCCTTGTCGCCGCGCCCGCGACGCCGCCCACGACCGAGCTCAAGACAGATCTTGGGCAGCTGGGTGGTCTTGCCCGACCCGGTCTCACCCGCCACGATCACGACCTGGTGGTCGCGGATCGCCTCGGCGATGTCGTCGCGACGCTGCGAGACCGGCAGGTGCTCGGGGTAGGTGATCCGGAGCCCCTCGAAGGGCTGACCGTCACCGCGGGGGGCGCCGGCGGTCACGGGCTGGTCAGGCTGCTGCGGGGGTGCGGACATCGTGGACCCCATTGTGCCTGCGTCAGTCTGGACGGCGCAGTTCAGGACCGGCGCGGCTCGGGGTGGTGCCAGCCGGTCTCGCCCACGTGGCGTCCGGAGACGTGACCGACCTCGATGCGCAGCACCATGGGTCGGCGGCCTCCGGCCCACGGGGTGGCGCTCTGCTCGGTGGGCGAGGAGAAGACGGTGTTGAACTCGTCCATCGCCCGCTCGCAACGACCCGTCACGACGACGCTCCAGCCGGCGTGGTGGGCGGTGTCCAGCTCGTCGACCTCGAAGGCCACCGGGTGGCCGGGGGCATGGGTGGCCAGCTCGGAGTAGGACGTGGTGCGGAACTCGACGTGGCCCTCGCGCAGGACGTAGTTGACCGGCACGATGCGCGGGCCGTCGTCGCCGACGTAGGCGACGCGACCGACCTGCTGGGTCGAGAGCAGCTGCCAGCACTCGTCGCGCGAGAGCTCGACGGCCGACCCGATCCGGGCGTGGGACTCTCCTCGGCTCTGGTCCATGTCGGCATCGTCCCACGTCAGGGCCGGGCTCGTCGCCCCCTGCGCGGCGGACCGCTACGGTCTGGCCATGCACACCCTCCAGGGCAAGGTCGTGGTCATCACCGGAGCGGCGTCAGGCATCGGTCGTGCCCTGGCGCTACGGGCTGCGGGCTGCGGCGCCCGGCTGGCGCTCAGCGACGTCGACGCGACCGGGTTGGCGCAGACCGGCGAGCAGGCCACCGCCGCGGGCGCCAAGGGCGTGCACACCCGGGTCGTCGACGTCAGTGACCGCGCGGCGGTCGAGGCCTGGGCCGCGGAGGTGGCGGCGCACTACGGCTGGGTGGACGCCGTGGTCAACAACGCCGGCGTCTCGCTCACCGGTGACTTCGCCGAGCTCGACCCCGCCGACATGGAGTGGATCATGGGGGTGAACTTCTGGGGCGTGGTGCACGGCTCCCGCGCCTTCCTGCCCCACCTGATCGCCTCGGGCGACGGTCACCTCGTCAACATCTCCTCGCTCTTCGGCCTGGTCTCGATGCCGTCGCAGAGCCTCTACAACGCTTCGAAGTACGCGGTGCGCGGCCTGAGCGAGTCGCTGCGGGAGGAGATGCTGGTCGCCGGCCACCCGGTGCAGGTGACCGTCGTGCACCCCGGCGGGATCCGGACCGGCATCGCCCGCAACGGCCGCGCCGCGGGGCGCCACGACCTGGCCGAGACCGCCCGCCGCTTCGACGAGAAGCTGGCGCGCACCACCGCCGACGAGGCGGCGCGGGTGATCCTCGAGGGCATGCTGAAGGGTCGGGCGCGCCTGCTGGTGGGCGCCGACGCCCACGTGGTGCACCACCTCGCCCGCCTGGTCGGTGCCCGCTACCAGGACGTGGTGGCGCGGTTCGCCAAGCGGTTCGAGTCGTCCTGAGCCGATCGCCTCAGCCTCCGCTCACAGCTCTTCGACGACCGATCCCTCGTCGCGGCGGCGTCGACGCCGTTCCCGCTCGCTGGCGCGCGAGCGGGGCCGGAACACTCCCACGAGCCGGGGCCCGGCAAGGCGTTGCTCGAGGCGGCGCGCCTCACGCTTGACCGGCTGGGCGACGAACTCGCCGAGGATGACGCCGGAGGCCAGCGCGAGCGCCACCGAACCGGCCGTCGCCATGGCGAGCAGGCCCTCGGACGTGGAGGCGCCCTCCTGCGTGAGCAGCGAGAGTCCGCGGTAGATCGAGAGACCCGGCAGCAGCGGGACGACGGCGGGCACGACCACCACGAGCGGGGGCACTCGCACGCGTCCCGCGACGGCGTACGCCACGAGGCCGATCGCCAGGGCCGCACCGGCCGCTGCCCACGGACGGTCGAGCCCGGTGTCGACGACGAGGCGGTAGATCGCGGCGGCGACGCCGCCGATCGCCGCGATCGGCAGCAACGAGCGGCGGGGCGCGTAGACCGAGAAGGCGAAGGCGGCCGCGCAGAGCGCCGAACCGAGCACCAGCACGCCGATGTCCTGCCATCCCGAGAGCCCGGGCTCGTAGCGTCCGATGTCGACGCCGATGAGCTTGCCGAAGGAGAGTCCGCCACTGACACCGGCGACGATGCCGACGGTGGCCATCATCGCCTCGGTGATGCGTGCGGTGCCGGTCAGGTAGAAGCCTGAGAGCGCATCCTGCAGGGCGCCCATGAAACCGATGCCGGCGAGCAGGATGATGATGTTGGCGGTGACCACCAGCGACGGGTCGGCGTCGAGCGGGGTGGCTGCGACCGCCACCGCGATCAGGCTCGCGACGACGCCGCCCACCACCTGCAGGTAGAAGTTGGGCAGCCGCTGCTTGGCGAGCACGAGCTGGATCCGGTCGATGAGGACGGCGGCCACGAACGCGACCGTCACCACCAGCCAGTCGCCGCCGAGGAAGAGGCCGACCGAGGCGCCGGTCACGCCCGTCGCCACGCTGATCGCCCACCGCGGCGTGGAGGGCCCCACCGAGACGATCGTGGCCATCCGGTTGCGCGCCAGGTAGAGGTCGAGCTCGCCGGCCAGCAGGTCGCGCACGAGGTGGTCGACCTTGGTGACGTCGTCGTAGTCGATGGTGCGCTGGTAGACCTGCCGGATCATCACCAGCGTCGGCTCGGACGGGTCGTACTGGTAGCTCATCGAGACCTGGGTGAAGGTCACGTCGATGTCGATGTGGTGGCGCAGGCCCAGGTGCTGGGCGACCGCCCGCATGGTTGCGGTGACGTCGGCCGCGCCCGCGCCGTTGCTGAGCAGCATCTCGCCGATGCGCAGGCAGAGGTCGATGGAGAGGTTCAGTTCCTTGACGTCGGTCTCGTCTGGGTGAGGCACCTTGGACATGGTGCCAGTCGTCCCCAACGGCGGCGGCGCCCACACCCGGGGCGTCATCGCGGGCGTACGCCCCCACGCACCCGCGCGATGACGTCACGGGTGGCGACCGCTCCCCTAGGGTGGGCTCGTGCGCATCGACTTCACGCCGTCGCCCCGACCCACCGTGGGCGTGGAGTGGGAGCTGGCGCTGGTCGACCGCACCAGCCGCGACCTCGCCAACCGGGCGAGCGACCTCTTCGCCGCTGCCCAGCCGCACCTCCCCCACCCCGAGCGACTCCACCGCGAGCTGCTGCGCAACACGGTCGAGGTGGTGACCGGTGTCTGCGACAACGCCCGGCAGGCCACCGGGCAGATGCGCGACACCCTGCGCGCCGTGCTGCCGGTGGCCGACGAGCTGGGCCTGGACCTCTTCGGCGCCGGGGCGCACCCCTTCGCGAGCTGGTCGGGACAGCAGCTGAGCAGCGGGCACCGCTACGAGGAGCTGATCAACCGCACCCAGTGGTGGGGGCGTCAGATGCTGATCTGGGGCGTGCACGTGCACGTCGGCCTGCCCGAGCGGGGGCGGGTGCTGGGCGTGCTCAACGGGCTGCTCAACCACTACCCCCACCTGCTGGCCCTCTCCGCCTCGTCGCCGGTCTGGGCGGGGGTCGACACCGGCTACGCCTCCACCCGGGCCCTGATGTTCCAGCAGCTGCCGACCGCGGGCCTGCCCTTCCAGTTCACCGACTGGGCGGAGTACGAGGCCTTCGCGCACGACCAGCTCACCACCGGCGTCATCGACGAGCTCTCCGAGATCCGGTGGGACGTGCGTCCGGCACCCCACCTGGGCACGGTCGAGCACCGGGTCTGCGACGGTGTCTCCACGCTGGAGGAGCTCGGCGCCCTGACCGCGCTCGTGCACTGCCTGGCCATCGACCTCGACGACCGGTTGGCGGCCGGCGAGGAGGTCGGCACCCTGCCGCCCTGGCACGTGCAGGAGAACAAGTGGCGCGCCGCCCGCTACGGGCTCGACGCGATCGTCATCCTCGACGCGCAGAGCAACGAGAAGCTGGTCACCGACGACCTGGCCGACACGCTGGAGCGCCTCGAACCGGTCGCCCGCCGCCTGGACTGCGTCGAGGAGCTGCGCAGCGTCGACGACCTCCTCCGCCGTGGCGCCTCCTACCAGCGCCAGCGCGCGGTGGCCGCGGCGACCGGTGGTGACCTCGTGGCGGTCGTCGACTCGGTGGTCACCGAGCTGCGCGAGTCGTTGGCCTGAGCTGCAGGGCCCGTGCACCTCGCGTCATCGGAGGTTTCTGGTCACCTGGTGACTGAAGTCCTCCGATGACGTCGCGTAGGGGTGACTCTCCACAGGCCATCCACGGCGAGGCTCGGATCGCGGGACGATGTCGGGGTGGACTGGGAGGAGCTGACGCGGCGTCAGGAAGGTCTGGTGGCCCGGCGACAGCTGCTGGCCCTGGGGCTGGGTGACCACGACGTACGCCGGATGCTGCGCCGCCGTGACCTCACCGCCGTGCACCGTGGCGTCTTCGTGGCGCACACGGGTCCGCTGTCGTGGCGGCAGCGGGCGTGGGCTGCTGTCCTGTTCCTCCATCCCGCCGCACTGTGGGGCCCGTCGGCCCTCGCCGCTGAACGCTCCCGGTCCGACTCCCCACCCGGCCCCCTTCACGTGGCAGTCGACGAGCTCCGCCGGGTGGACCCTCCGGACGGCGTCGTCGTCCACCGAGTCAGCCGGCTCGCCAGCGTCGCCCGCCTGCAGGCCTCCCCACCCCGGATGAAGATCGAGCTCGCGGTCCTGGACACAGCGGGTGCCGCGCGTGGCGAGCTCGACCGGATCGCGGCGGTGACCGACGCGGTCCAGTCCCGTCTGGTCACCCCGGGACGTCTGCGAGACGCGTTGGAGGTGCGTCCGAAGCTGCGCCACCGGGCTCACCTGCGACAGCTGCTGCGCGACCTGGAGCTGGGCACCGACTCGGCGCTCGAGCACGGCTACCTCGTGCGGGTCGAACGGGCCCACGGGCTTCCGGTGGGGCAGCGTCAGAGCCGGCTCGTGGGGCAGGCCGAACGCCGCGACGTGAAGTACGAGGGCGGGCGCGTCGTCGTCGAGCTCGACAGTCGGGCGTACCACTCGCTCGCGCGGGAACGCTACGTCGACCTCGAGCGCGACGTCACTGCCGCGCTGGCCGGCTTCCACACCGTGCGGATCGGGTGGGGACAGGTGTTCCACACACCGTGCCGCACCGCCGTCCACCTCGCCGAGCTGCTCCGGCTTCGCGGGTGGACCGGAGAGCTGCTCCGCTGCGACCAATGTCCGTGAGGCCCGTACATCTGGCGTCATCGGAGGTTTCTGGTCACCTGGTGCCTGAACTCCTCCGATGACGTCGCGCGCAGCGCGGCAGCGCTACGCCTGCAGAAGCTCCTCGCGCTCCTGGGCCAGTCGGGTGCGCCGCTCGTCGATCGCCGACAGGCGCGCGCACAGCTCGGCGTCGAGGTGGGCCAGGGTCTGCAGGGTGTGGTTGACGCGCCGGCTCGCCCCGTCGATCCGGGTGGCCACCGACCAGTCGCTGAAGATGTTGTCGAACCACACGTCGAAGACCTTGGTCAGCTCGGTGACCCCCACCCCGCCGACCGGGCCGATGCCGACGTCGGCGAGCTCGGTCGCGAGGTGGTGCAGCGCGGCGTCGGCGTCGCGGAGCAGCTCGGCGGCCCGGTCGAGTTTCTGGTGCTTGACCATGTCGGCCATCAGCCCGCCGCCGAAGAAGGTGTCGTAGGTGGCCCAGTTGCCGGCCTGGCCCAGGTGCTTGGCCGCGGCGGCGAGCACCTGTCCGGCGTGTCGGCAGGCGGTCAGGGCCTCGACGACCTCCTGCCGGTCGGCCTCCAGGCGTCCCGTCGCCTCCGCCACCTCGGCCAACCGGGCTCCCTCCACGCTGTCGGGCGCCAGCTCGGCCTCCCGCGCCGACAGCGCCGCCGCCCACCGCTCGTCGAGCAGCCCCAGCCCGTTGAGCCGGCGCACCAGCTCCGCCTGCTCGCGCAGCGCGGCCTGCCACCGGGCGTGCTCGGTGGCGTACGCGTACTCCGCGGCGCGCGCCTCGGCCTGCTCGCGGTCGAGGTCGTCGAGTCGACGGCCACGCACGGCCGAGAGGACCCGGGTCAGCGACATCGACTCGAGCTTCTCGACGTCGCGGCGTTCGGCGGCGAGGTGCTGCGACGCCTGCTGGACGCGTTCCTCGAGGAGCTCGACCTCTTGGCTGGCGGCGGCGTGCCGCGCCGTCAGGTGGTCGCGCTCGGCCCGCAGGCGGGCCACCTCGGTGATCTCGGCGAGGGTGTCCATGGCCGCGATCCTAGGGGGCCGTCGGCCCCGTCGTGCTCAGCGCTCCTCCAGGCCGCCACCGACGTGCTCGGCGACGGCGCGCAACCGCGCGCGGGTGATGTCGGCGACCGTACGCAGACCGGCGAGGTCGGCGTTCGACCCCGGGCGCACCGGCTCGGCGACGTTGACCGAGAGGCAGGTGCGGCTGCCCCCGTCGGCGGCGTTGAGCAGCGCGACCGCGTGGCCGGTTGTACCGCTGCCGGCGAAGGGGTCCAGCACCCGGGCGTCGGCCGGCATCGTGCGCAGCACCCGGCGCACCAGACCGGTCGGCTTGGGCGACTCGAAGACGTGGCCGACCAGCTGCTTGAGCTCGGCGACCGCCGTGTCCGTGGAGCCGACCTCCTCGGAGTGCCAGATGGTGCGCAACTTCTTGCGCCGCCCGCCGGGCGACTCGAGCCAGTCACGCTGGAAGACGTCGACGCGTGCTCCCTGCCGGCCCTTGATCTCCCGGCACTCGAGGTCGTCGGGGCGTTCGTCGATGCGCGGACGCGACCAGCGCCAGACGGCGGGCCGGCCGTCACCGAAGACCGGCAGGACCTCCACGGCGCCCTCGAAGGGGGTCGTGGCGACGCGCCCGGATTCAGGGTCGCCCCACACCGGGAAGTGCAGGCTCGGGGAGGTCACGGGGTTGAACTTCTTGTTGGTGTTGCGCAGCGGCAGGCGCCGGTAGGCCCGACCGTCGTCGGTGCGCAGCCCGAAGTCTGCGGGGTCGACGGTGTCGGAGGTCCGGGCGTCGAGCAGGCACGACCTCGCCTCACGGGCGTAGACGAGGAGGTACTCGTGGTCGGTCGCGAATCCTCCTCCCAGCTGCCGTCCCTTGGGGTTGAGGTTGACCACCACCTGCGCCAGGAAGTTGTGCTCCCCGAAGACCTCGTCGAGCAGCAGTCGGAGCCGCGCCTGCTCGTTGTCGTCGATGCTGATGGCGAGCGCACCGGTGGGGGCGAGCACCGCCCGCATCGCCTCCAGCCGCGGCCGCATGAAGTCCACCCAGGCCGCGTGCCGGCCGGCGCGTCCCCCGTCGGCGCCGCGGAAGTCGTCGACGTAGGAGAAGAGCGAGCCGGTGTTGTAGGGCGGGTCGGTCACGACCAGGTCGATGCTGCCGGGCGCCAGACCCTGCATCACCGCGAGGTTGTCGCCCTCGACGAAGGTGTTCCAGACGCCCACGCCGAAACGACCTCAGGGAGCCGCGTCGACGGCGACGACCGCCAGCCACGTGGTCGGCACCAGGCACTGGGTGGCGGTGGCCATGCTCTTCTCGACGACGACGTTGAGACCTCCGTCGATCAGCTCGACCGTGTAGTCCTTCGGCGCGTCGCAGCCCACGGCCAGGACCAGCCCGTAGGCCGTCGTCCCGTCGCCGACCTGTGCGGCGGCGGCGTCGACCTTGCGCACCAGGCGGGCCGGCGCGTTGGCCGGCAGCCAGTCACGCACGGCCTCCTCGGAGGTGAGCGGAGTGGCGGTGCCCGGCTCCATGCGCAGTCGCGCCTGGGAGAAGGCCGCCAACTCGGTGAAGTCGACCTCTCCGCTGCGGGGGGCGGGCACGGTGCCGCCCGACGGCTCGGCGGTCACGCTGGGTGTGGGCTCGGCAGAGGGCTCGTCGGCGGGCTCGTCGGAGCCACAGGCGCTCACCAGCGCGCCACAGAGCGCGAGACCGGCGAGGGTGGCGAGGCGGCGGGAGGCGAGGTGAGTGTCCATGGTGATGAGACGATAGCCGCGCCCGACCGGTTCCCGCCGAGGACCAGCCGGCTTGGACTGGCTACCCTCACTGGCCATGGCCCGCTTCTCCCGCGCCGAGCTCGAGTCCTTCCGCGACGCGGAGGTGCCGGACCTGATCGGCGACGACGTCCGCCTGCTCTTCGTCGGCATCAACCCCGGCCTGTGGACCGCGGCGACGCAGACCCACTTCGCCCACCCCGTCAACCGGTTCTACCCGGCGCTGCTGCGCGCCGGGATCCTCGAGCGCGCGATCGACCCGGCGGCCGGGATGAGCGACGAGGACCGGGCGTACGTCCGTGGTCGCGGCATCGGCATCACCAACCTGGTGCGCCGGGCCACCGCCCGGGCCGACGAGCTGACCCGCGAGGAGCTGCGCGTCGGGGCGGAGCAGCTGCGAGCGACGGTCGAACGGGCCGCCCCGCGGGTGGTCGCGGTGGCCGGGATCACCGCCTACCGACAGGCGTTCGGCCTGCCGAAGGCGGTGACGGGGCTCCAGCCGGAGAGGTTGGCCGGTGCCGAGCTGTGGGTGGTGCCCAACCCGTCGGGCCTCAACGCCCACCACACGGTGGAGACGCTGGCCGTCGAGTACGCAGCGCCGGCCCGCGCTGCGGGACTGCTGAGCGCCTGAAGGCGCTGTACTGATCAACGCCTCACGGCGTAGGGCGAGCGCGCCTCGGCGCGGGCCTCCGCCTCGGCGTCGACCGCGTCCGGGCCGTAGGGCCAGTCGGCGGGCACCTCGTCCCAGCCGATCACCTCGACGACCTCACAGTCGTCGTAGCCGGAGTAGTTCTGGATCGCGTCCTCGGGGTCCTGGTAGCCCACGAAGTAGACCCGGTCGTAGCCCATGTTGCAGTGGATGCGGTCGTGGTCGCCGTCGGGCAGCACGTAGATGACGTCGTTGCCCTCCTCACCGTAGACCTGGTCGCGGCCGGGCCCCATGTAGAAGACGTCGTTGCCCTCGTCGCCGCTCACGTCGTTGTCGTGGCCGGCACCGTCGATCAGCAGGTCGTCGCCCATGTCGCCGTCCATGTGGTCGTTGCCCGCGCCGCCGTAGACCTTGTCGTTGCCGGCGCCACCGGAGACGTGGTCGTGGCCCTCGCCGCCGAAGGCGAGGTCGTCACCCGCACCACCGTAGACACCGCCGGGCTCGTTGGGCTTGCCGGCGCGGGTACGCACGTCGTCACCGGCACCGCCGAAGAGGACGTCGTTGCCGTCGCCGCCGAAGACGATGTCGCTGCCGTCGTCACCGTGCATCTCGTCCGCACCGGGGTTGCCGAACATCTCGTCGTTGCCGTCGTCACCGTGCAGCAGGTCGTCGCCGTCGTTGCCGTAGAGCAGGTCGTGGTCCTCGCCGCCGAAGATCTCGTCGATGCCGGGGCCGCCCATGGCGGTGTCGTTGCCCGGTCCGCCATAGATCTCGTCGTCGCCCTCACCGCCCTGGAGGCCCAGACCGGTGGCGATCTTGATGTTGTCGTCACCGGGGCCGCCGTGCAGCCAGTCGTTGTCGGGGCCGGCCTGGATCACGTCACGCCCCGCACCACCCCAGAGGCGGTCGTGGCCGCCCTGACCGACCAGCCGGTCGTTGCCGCGGTCACCCTTGCCGCGGTCGTCGTCGGGGCCGAGCAGGATGTTGTCGCGGCCCGGTCCGCCCCACACCTGGTCGGTGCCGGGGCCGGCGAAGATCGTGTCGTTGCCGCGCAGTCCCGAGACCCGGTCGTCGCCGGCGAAGGAGTGCATGGTGTTGGCCTTGGCGTTGCCGCGCATCACGTCGTCGCCGCGACTTCCCTTGCGCATGGCCGACGCGGCACCGGCGCTGAACGCGACCAGCGCGAGCGCGACGAAGAGGACAAGAAGACGACGCATGGGTTCCTCCCGAGAACCTGGCCGCTGCTCTGGGGGCGGCCATAGAGGCGTACCCCCCTACTATCCCCAAACTTGGGTATGGTATGCCAATCCTCGGCGTCCGATCGGCGCGTGAAGTGCACCACGTCGACGCGGCGAACGGCCGGGCACGCGCCCGCCCTCACACCCCCTGGGGGTAGCGCAGCTCCTCGAAGTCGGCGACCTCGAAACGACCGTTGGTGCGCAGGGTGACCAGCTGGAGGCCCACCGGGCGTCCACCCTCCGCATAGGTCAGCAGGGTCATCGAGGCGTCGCGTCGTGGCTTCGAGCCCACCGCGATCGCGTACGCCGCACCGCCGGTGGTCCCGTTGGTCCAGGTGTAGCCCAGCTCGCCGTTCTCCCCCTCCACCAGCGTGGGACCGTCGGGCACGTGGGTGTGCCCGCCCACCGCCAGGTCGGCGCATCCGCGCTCGAGCGCCACCTTGGCCAGGTTGGCGTCGTGGACCAGGATCGTGTGCACCCGCTCGCCTTCGTCGTGGGCCGCGCAGGCGGTGTCGGCCACCTGCTCGGCGACCTCGTCGAAGCTCAGGTCGGTCTCGTCGCGCCAGTTGCCCAGACCGGAGCTGCGGGGGTCCGGCACCCCGAGCAGTCGCCCACCGGCGGGGCCCTCCACCACCTCGCCCGCCAGACGGGTCCACCCGGCGTCGGCCAGGTGGTCGCCGACGAAGGAGCCGTGGTCGTGGTTGCCGGTCACGAACCAGCGGTCCAGGTCACCGAAGGTCTCCTGCATGGAGTCCAACGAGAAGGCCTCCCACGGCCTGCCCGTGGAGGTGTCGTCCCCTCCCCCGAAGACGGCCGTCGCGCCGGCCCGGTCCGCCACCGCCCGGGCGACCCGGTCCATGCCCACGTTGTCGTGCCGGTCGGTGACGAGCAGCACCACGGTCTCGTCCTCGTCGGGCTCGCGCACCGCGAGCTCAGCGGCATCCTGCACGGCGGTGTCGTAGAAGACCTGGGACTTGCCGTAGGTGTCCACCGCACTGGCGACCAGACGTTGGGTGCCGCTGGTGGTCGACCCGGCGCTCAGCTCCACACCGCGCGCCTGCTCGGGCACGGGCACCTGGCCGCCCAGGAACTCCTCCAGCGCGATCCACTCGCGCTCGGCGGCAACCGCGCCCTCGTCGCGCCACCAGGGCTGCCACAGGGCCACGCCCGAGGCCACGACCAGCGCCACCGCCAGCACCGGACGAGGGCGCAGGCCACGCAGCTCTTCCCACACCTCCCGGCGCCGACCGGGCCCCAGCAGCAGGTAGACGATGACCGGCAACGACCCCGCGGCGGCACCCCGCAACGCCGAGGACCAGGCCAGCTCCTGCAGCGCGCGCCCCACCTGGGCCACCTGCGGCTCGACGTTGGAGGCGATCAGTGCGTAGCGGGAGAAGAGCTCCTCGGTCGACTCCGCGTCGGTCTTGCCGAGCTCGATCTGCACACCCAGCCACACCGGTGACTCCAGGCGTACGTCCGGCAGCACCGGACCGGTCTCCAGCACCACGTGGCGCCCCAGCGTGGGCGAGACCTGCGCGTCGTGGCCAGCGACAGCGACGCTGCGACTGCCGTTGAGGAAGAGCAGCACCGCCACGCACGCGCCGAGGATCCACCAGACGGCCAGCAGCGCAGCCCACCGCAGCAGGCGGGGTCTCGTCACACGCACCAGCACGAGACGACCCTACGCAGGCGGCGGTGACGGCTGCGTGGCTCGCGGAGCGTGGGTCAGCCGCGCGCCTGCGAGACCGCGTACAACGTGACCGAGGCGGCCACGCCGGCGTTGAGCGACTCGAGCTCGTTGACCATCGGGATGGAGACGATCTGGTCGCAGGTCTCGGCGACCAGGCGCGAGAGGCCCTTGCCCTCCGAGCCCACCACCACGACCAACGGGCCGTCGGCCAGCCCCTCGGGCGCGCAGAGCTCGGGCAGGGTGACGTCACCCTCGGCGTCGAGCCCGACGACCATGCAGCCCGCGGCCTGGTAGGCCTTGAGCTGGCGGACCAGGTTGACCGTCTGCGCGATCGGGATCCGTGCAGCCGCCCCGGCCGAGGTCTTCCACGCCGAGGCGGTCATGCCCGCGGCCCGGCGCTCGGGGATGAGCACGCCGTGGGCGCCGAAGCCGGCCGCCGACCGGACGACCGCGCCCAGGTTGCGGGGGTCGGTCACCGAGTCGAGGGCCACCACGAGCGGCACCTCCTCGAGGTCGGCCGCGCGCTCGAGCAGGTCGTCGGCGTGGGCGTACTCGTAGGCGGGCAGGCGCGCGGCCAGGCCCTGGTGCACGGCGCCGCCGGTCATCCGGTCCATCTCGCCGCGGGTGACCTCGAGCATGGTGAGGCCCTGCTCGGCGGCGAGCTTGAAGGCCTCGCGGAGCCGGCCGTCGCGCTCGGCCCCCTCGGCGACGTAGACGTTCGTCACCGGGATGCCGGCGCGCAGCACCTCGAGCACGGAGTTGCGGCCCGCGGCCCACTCGGCGTCGGTGCTCTTGGTGGCCCGGCGCGGCTTGGATCCGCCCTTCGCGGCGGCCTTCTCGGCGGCCTGCTTGATCTTGTACTGCTTGTGGTAGGGCCGCTCGGAGGCCTTGGGGGTCGGCCCCTTGCCCTCCAGGCTGCGGCGCACGTGGCCGCCGGTGCCGGTGGTGGCACCCTTCTTCTGCTTGCGGATGGCGCCCTTGCGCTGGGAGTTGCCTGCCATGCGGTCCTCGTCTCAGTTGGGTGAGGACTGGCCCAGGGACCAGCGCGGCCCCGAGGGAGTGTCCTCGATCTCGATGCCGGCTGCCTTGATCCGGTCGCGGATCGCGTCGGCAGCGGCGAAGTCCTTGGTGGCTCGGGCCTGCTGGCGCTGCTCGAGCAGACCGGCGACCAGGGCGTCGACCGCCTCGGTGAGGCGGGCGGTGTCGTCGGAGGCGCCGGTGGCCCAGGCCTCGTCCCCGGGGTGCAGGCCCAGCACGTCGAGCATCGACGTCACGGCTTGCACCGCGTCCTGCACTCCCGCGGCGTCGCCCTCGGCGAGCGCCTTGTTGCCCGCCCGCACGGTGTCGTGCAGCAGCGCGACGGCGGCCGGGGTGCCGATGTCGTCGTTCATGGCGTCCACGAAGCCCGCCGGCAGGTCGGCAACGGCGACGCTGCCGGCCGTGGTCGGGGTGGCTCCGGCCGCACCGGCCCGCTCGAGGAACGACTCGATGCGACCGAACGCCTGCACGGCCTCGTCGAGCGCCTCGAAGGAGAACTCGACGTGGCTGCGGTAGTGGGCCTGCACGAGGTAGTAGCGCAGCTCGATGCCGCGGTACTTCTGCAGCACGGCCGGGATGGTGAGCGAGTTGCCGAGCGACTTGCTCATCTTCTCGCCGGCGGTGGTGATCCAGGCGTTGTGCATCCAGTACTGCGCGAAGCCCTGGCCCGCGGCGCGGGACTGGGCCTGCTCGTTCTCGTGGTGCGGGAAGCGCAGGTCCATGCCGCCGCCGTGGATGTCGAAGGCGTCGCCGAGATACTTGCCGGCCATGGCGGAGCACTCGATGTGCCAGCCGGGGCGTCCGCGGCCCCACGGCGAGGGCCACGAGGCGGTGCGCGGCTCGGAGGCCTCCTTCCACCCCTTCCACAGCGCGAAGTCGCGCGGGTCGCGCTTGCCGCGCGGGTCGGCGTCGGCGGCCGCCTCCATGTCGTCGACCTTCTGCCGGGTCAGCGCGCCGTAGTCGCCGAAGGAGCGGACGTCGAAGTAGACGTCGCCGGAGCCGTCCTCGGCCGCGTAGGCGTGGCCGCGCGCGATGAGCGTCTCGATCAGCTCGACCATCTCGGGCACGTGACCGGTCGCCGCGGGCTCGTAGGTCGGCGGTGCGACGTTGAGCGAGGCGTACGCCTGCGTCAGCTCGCGGTGCATGGCGTAGGCGAGGTTGTACCAGGGGCGGCCCTGCTCGGCGGCCTTGGCGAGGATCTTGTCCGCGATGTCGGTGGTGTTGCGGATGAAGGTGACGTCGTTGCCGAGCACGCGCAGCCAGCGCTGCAGCACGTCGAAGTTGACGCCCGAGCGCACGTGGCCCACGTGCGGCTCGCTCTGGACCGTGAGGCCACAGACGTAGAGACCGACCTTGCCCTCGACGAGGGGGACGAAGTCACGGACCTCTCGGGTCGCGGTGTCGTAGATGCGCAGGCTCACGCCCGCGAGTCTAGGGGCGAAGGGGCCGGGCGTACGCATCGCGAGCCGACATTTCCGTGACGGGTGGGACTGGTGTGACTTATGGTCTCGGGGTGCGTCTGCTGCAGCTGATCTCCCGACCGTTCTCCGTGCTCACCCCAGGACTCACCTCGGGGCTCACCGCACGGCTCACTGCGACCGCGGTGACCCTGACGGTGGCTGGCGCCGGAGTGGTCGCCGGTGGCGCCGCGGCGCCGGCCGCAGCACGGACGGACGTCAGCCTGCCGAAGGCCACGAAGGTGGCCGACACCTCCTTCGAGGTCGGCGACGACTTCGGGCTCGGCCGCCGCAACGGGGCGAGCGTCGTCGGTGACACCGTGCGCCTCACGGACCCGAGGCGCGTGCGCCGCATCGCCGGGCAGCGCTACGACGCCGCCACCTGGACCTCACCGTGGGTCGACGAGTCGTTTGCCTTCACCGAGCTCATCCCCTCCTGGCAGGCCCGCACCCCCGGTCGCAGCCTCGTCGAGGTCAGGGTCCGGCTGCGCACGAAGGGGGCCGACGGCCGCACCGTCCGCGGCACCTGGGACACCGTCGCCCGATGGGCCCGCGTCACCAAGCACTTCGCCCGCACCAGCCTCGACGCGCAGACCGACGACCTCGCTCGCGTCGCCGTCGACACCGTGCGCACCAACGCCGCCACCGGGGCCACCGGGTGGCAGGTCCGGGTCGTGCTGCTGCGTCCCGAGGGGAAGACGGCGAAGCCGCGACTCGAGCGGGTCGGCGCGATGGCCAGCCACGTGGTCGCCCGCAGCCGGACCTCGAAGCCGGGCAAGGCCGCCGGCACCGTCATCGACGTGCCGCGCTACTCGCAGATGGTGCACCGCGGCCACCACCCCGAGTGGGGCAACGGCGGCGAGGCCTGGTGCTCCCCCACCTCCACGGCGATGGTGCTGGAGCACTACGGCGCCAACCCGCGCAAGGGTCACCGGTTCAAGCCGGGGCACGCCGACGCCATCGTCGACTGGACCGCGTCGATGACCTACGACCACGGCTACCGCGGCACGGGCAACTGGGCGTTCAACACGGCGTACGCAGGGCTGCGCGTGCCGCACGCGCGCGTCACCCGGCTGCCGCAGCTGCGGGCCGCCGAGAAGTACGTCCGGGCGGGCACCCCGCTGATCGTGTCGGTGGCCTTCGACCGTGGCGAGCTGCGCGGCGCCCCGATCTCCGCCACCGCCGGCCACCTCATGGTGCTCGTCGGCTTCACCGAGTCCGGCGACGTGGTGGTCAACGACCCGGCCGCCCCCGACAACGCCAGCGTGCGACGCACCTACGACCGCGCCCAGTTCGAGAAGGCCTGGCTGACGAAGTCCGGCGGGCTCACCTACGTGCTCGAGGACTGACGCCGCCGCCTCAGAGCGGGGCCTCCTCCACCGCGGTGAACTCGACCTCGTGCCACCCCGTGGCGCCGTCGGGCAGCGGGTCGCGCCGGACGCCGGTCTGCACCTCGCCGTCGTCGCTCACCGCGCGTACGCGCACCGTGTGCGGCCCCGGCCCCACCTCGAGGTCGGCGGCCCACTGCACCCAGGTGTTGCGGGTGACGGGCGCGGCCAGGCGTCCCGACGTCCAGGCACCCCCGTCGAGGGAGACCTGCACGTCGGCGACGCCGGTGCCGGGAAGCCAGGCCACCCCGGCCACCGTCACCGGTCCGACCAGCAGCTCCTCGCCAGCCAGGGGCACGTCGATGCGCGAGGAGAGGCGCATGGGCGCCCGCTCGGCCCAGTCACGCTGCGTCCAGTAGGCCTCGACGTCGGCGAACCGGGTGACCTCCCAGTCGACGACCCACTTGCACGCCGAGGTGTAGCCGTAAAGACCCGGGACCACCGTCCGGGCCGGGAATCCGTGCTCGAGCGGGAGGGGCTCACCGTTCATCGCGACCGCCAGCATGCCGCCGCGCTCGTCGGTGAGGGCGTCGAGCGGGGTCGAGCAGGTCCAGCCGTCCTCGGAGGTCTGCAGCACGGCGTCGGCGCCTGCCGCCGGACCGGCCAGGGCCAGCAGGTCGCGAGTCGGCACCCCGCTCCACCAGGCGTTGCCCAGCAGCGGACCGCCGACCTCGTTGGAGACACAACCGAGCGTCACCCACGCCTCGACCAGCCCCCGGGAGATCACCTCGTCGTAGGTCAGCACGACCTCCCGCTCGACCATGCCGTGGATGCGCAGCTTCCAGGTGGCCGGGTCGATCGCCGGCACCGCGATCGCGGTGTGCACCCGGTAGAAGTCGTCGTTGGGGGTCTGCCAGGGCGTCACGCCCGGCACGTCGATGCGCGCGCGGCGAGGCGCCGAGCGCTGCGTCACGCCGGGGATCCGCAGCAGGCGCCGCATGTCCTGGACCGCCGACTTGCCGCCCTCGACCCACCGGGCCGTCACGCCGGAGCAGACGCCCACCAGACCGACCACGCCCAGCGTGGCCAGGAAGCCCCGTCGCCCGGGCGCGGGGGTCGCGGACGGCGCAGGGATCGCAGGGGTCGCGTCGCCCTGGCGCCGCGCCACCACGGTGAAGGCGGTCATGGCGAGCAGCCAGGTCGCCGCGCCCAACCCGATCGGCAGGGTCTCGGTCGCCCCGGTGCCGTTGCGCAGCACCACCGCCCCCAGCCCGACGGCGGCCACCGTGGCGACCAGGCCCACCGAGAGCGCGCGCCGCTGCGGCCACAGCGCGCCGGCCACGGCGAAGAGTGCACCGACCGCGAGCACCACACCCACCACGAGCAGGGGCTTGGCCAGGCCCGCGAGCAGCTCCACGGCCTCGGTGGCGACGATGCCCGGGGTGGCCCGGGTGGCGACCTCGGCCACCGCGACGAGCGGGGACTCGCGCACCGACAGCACCGACGCGGCCAGCTGGCTCACGGCGATCGCCGTGCCGCCGGTGACGGCTCCGGCGGCCGCCCATGCTCGCGTCGAGGTCATGGAGAGGATTCTCCCTCAGGCATGATCGGGGGGTGACCCACGACCCGGCCCCGCACCCCGCTCAGGCATCCGCACAGCCTCCCGCGCTGCTCCCCCGCGTCGGCATCGGCACCGACGTGCACCGCCTCGTCGAGGGTCGGCCCATGCACCTGGCCGGGCTCCACTGGCCCGACGAGGCCCTCGGCCTGGAGGGCCACTCCGACGCCGACGTCGCCGCCCACGCGGCCTGCGACGCACTCTTCTCCGCCGCCGGCCTGGGCGACCTCGGCAGCCACTTCGGCACGTCGGCGCCCGAGTGGGCGGGCGCGTCCGGGCGTACGCTCCTGGCCGAGACCGCGCGTCGTGTGCGGGCCGCCGGATACGAGATCGGCAACGTCGCCGTGCAGGTGGTCGGCAACCGGCCACGGCTGGGGGCGCGACGCGACGAGGCCGCCGCCGCCCTGACCGAGGCCGCCGGCGCCCCGGTGTCGCTGAGCGCCACCACCACCGACGGCCTGGGCCTCACCGGCCGCGGCGAGGGAGTGGCGGCCATCGCGACAGCTCTGGTCGTCGGACCGGCGCACCCCGACGCGGGCGCCTGACCACCGTCGGCACCGGCGCCCGCTCACGCCGGGCCCCGACCTCCACGACGCCGTCGACGACCCGGGTGTCGTAGACCGCGACCCGCACCGTGGGGTCTTGCAGGCAGACCCCGGTCGCGAGGTCGAAGGCGTGGCGGTGCAACGGCAGCGCCACGAAGTCGACGCTGCCGCGCCGGCCCACGATGCCCCGCGCGAGCACGGCACCCCGGCGGCCGGGGTCCTGGTTGGCGAGCGCGTGCACCTCGTCGCGGGCCGTGCGGAAGATGGCGACGGCCTGCGCGTGGACCAGCGCCGCCACACCGCGCTCGACCTCGATCTCCTCCAGCGCGCAGACCGCCTGCCAGGTGTCACCCCCCATGGGTGGTCCCGAGGCGGAGCGGATCGACCGACGACGTCATCGCACTCCTTCATCCAGTGAGGACCGCGAGCGTAGGTCGCCCACGTTGACGGGGAGGTTTCGTCGTGTTTCAGGCGTGAAAACTGCCCGTCGACCTCGCCGATACCCTGTGCCCCATGAGCACCTCCCCGTCCCCGGCGAGCGCGGTCGTCGTCCTGGCCGCCGGATCAGGTTCCCGCGTCGGCGCCCACCGCGACGGCACTCCGGTCAACAAGGTGCTGCTGCCGCTGCTCGACGCCCCCGTGCTCGCGCACTCGGTGCGCACGGCCCTGGCCACGCCGGGCGTACGCCGCGTGGTCGTCGTCGCTCGCCCCGGCGAGGAGGCGCAGGTCACCGAGGCCCTGGTGCCCCACCTTCCGGCCGACGACGCCGCGCCGGAGGTCGCGCTGGTGACCGGTGGCGCGACGCGTCACGCCTCGGAGTGGGCCGCGCTGCAGGTGCTGGTGCCGTGGGTGGCGGCCGGAGAGGTGGAGGTCGTGGCGATCCATGACGGCGCGCGTCCCCTGGGGTCGGTCGCGCTCTTCTCCGCGGTGCTGGCCGCCGCTGCGGAGCGCGGAGGCGCGCTCCCGGGCGTGCCGTTGGCCGGCGTGGTGACGGCCGACGGCCAGGCCGGACCCTCGGGCCTGGTGGCCGTGCAGACACCCCAGGCCTTCCGGGCCGACGTGCTGCTGGCCGCCTACGACCGCGCAGCCCGGGAGGGCTTCGAGGGCACGGACACGGCGAGCTGCGTGGAGGCGATGGCCGAGGGCGTACGCATCGCGGCGGTGCCGTCGACGTCGCGCAACCTGAAGGTCACCTTCCCTGAGGACGTCGCCCTCGCGGACCGCCTGCTGCGTCACGCGCCCTGACGAGCGCCGGACCCGTGGTCAGCGGCGGGTGAGCGCCTCGAGCACGGCGACGTCGTCGGCATCCGCCACCCGGCGGGCCTGGACGGGCGCGGGGACCAGCTCGACCCGGAAGTGCTGGCGGAGCGCCGGGACGAGCTGCTCGAAGTGGACGGCCGGCAACGAGGGCAGGGCAGCGACGACGGAGGCAGGCAGGACCACCGGCGAGGCGAGGGCACGCAGCTCCTCGCGGTCGACCGTCTCCCCCACCGTGCCGTCGGTGACGGTCTTGACGGTGTCGGTGACGGGGCGGACCGCGACCACGACGACGTCCTCGGTGACCGCGCGCAGCACGCAGGCGGCGATGAAGTCGGACGGCGTCATGGGGCACAACGGGTCGTGCAGCACGACGGGCTCACCGCTGAGGGCCAGCTCCTCCCACGTCGTGCCGGTGTCGACCGGCTGCACGCCGGCCTCCCCCAGGGCCCACGCGGCGCAGGCGACGAGCGCCTCGCCGTGGATGAGGGCGTAGGGCAGCGAGCCGCGGTCCTCGTCGAGAAGCAGGCCCAACGGGGCCAGGTCGCCGAGGTCGATGTCGTGGGGGTCGATCGAGGCGGCGAGCTCGGCGAAGTCAGCGGGTGCGGCGTCGGCCGGAGAAGTGGTCTCGTCCATCAGGTCTCCACCGTACGACGAGACCCCCGGGGGCTTCCCGGGGGTCTCGTCGTGGTGAGTGCGGTGGGCACGTCAGGAGGCCAGGACCTCGTCGAGGATGGCCTCGGCCTTGTCCTCGTTGGTCTTCTCGGCCAGGGCCAGCTCCGAGACGAGGATCTGACGCGCCTTGGCCAGCATGCGCTTCTCGCCGGCCGACAGGCCGCGGTCACGCTCGCGGCGCCAGAGGTCGCGGACGACCTCGGAGACCTTCATGACGTCGCCGCTGTGCAGCTTCTCCAGGTTGGCCTTGTAGCGACGGGACCAGTTCGTGGGCTCCTCCACCTGCGAGGCGCGCAGGATGTCGAAGACCCGGTCGAGACCGGCCTGGTCGACGACGTCGCGGACGCCCACCAGGTCGAGGTTGTTGGACGGGACGCGGACCACGAGGTCCTGCTGGGCGATGATCCTGAGGACCAGGTACTGCCGGTCTTCCCCCTTGATCGTCCGCACCTCGATGTCCTCGATGACTGCAGCCCCGTGATTCGGGTAGACGACCGTTTCGCCGACGGTGTATGTCATGTGTTCAGTTCCCCTTTCCGGGCCGAAGTGTATCACGTCACACCGGCGGCCGGAAGAGCGTTTCCGCAGGTCAGGGGCCACTTTGGGGTCGACGGCAACCGTCGCTCGCCCTTGACAGAGGCGTTCGTCGTGTGCCTCGGCCACGGGTGGGTGGCCCCCCGGTGGAGTGCACGAGCACATGACGCAGAGGGGTTCTACCCGCCTGCCGCGAGGCCCAAACACCACGGGGCACGATGCTGCCGGTCCGGCGCCGACCTCCCTGCCACCGGCCACGTCGTGGCCCAGCGCGCCGCCCGGTCCTCGCGACCGCTACCCTGTCAGGCATGCAGAAGCCTTGCCGCCGCACGACTGCGCTCGCGTCCCTCGCACTCGTCCTCGCGCCCGTGTTGAGTTCCTGTGGGTTCGACTACGCCACCGACCGTGACTACACGCCGGGCGTGGGCGCCAACGACCGCTCCAACACCGTGGCGGTGCTGGCCGGCGTGGTCGTCTCCGACGGCGAGGGTGGCGGCGTCGTGGTCGCCAGCCTGTCGAACAAGTCGGTCGACGAGACCGTGACGCTCACCGGCCTCAGCGGCCAGGGCCTCACCGTCGGCGAGGTGGCCGAGGTCGAGCTCGCGCCCCAGGGCTTCGAGAACCTCGCGACCTCCGACTCCCCGATCTCCGTCTCGGGTGACTTCGAGGCCGGCAACTTCGTGCCCGTCACCTTCATGTTCGACAACGGCGAGCAGGCCGAGATGAAGCTGCCCGTCGTCCGCAACTGCGGCCCCTACGCGGAGGTCGCCGGCGTGCCCGCAGGCTCCGAGCGCTGCGAGAGCGGCAACGACCTCGAGCAGGAGAGCGGCCACTGATGAGCTACACCCTGGTCCTGCTCCGCCACGGCGAGAGCGAGTGGAACGCCAAGAACCTCTTCACCGGCTGGGTCGACGTGGCCCTCACCGAGAAGGGCCGCGCCGAGGCAGTCCGCGGCGGTGAGCTGATGAAGGAGGCCGGCGTCCTGCCCGACGTCGTGCACACCTCCCTGCAGCGCCGCGCGATCAACACCGCCGCCCTCTCCCTCGACGCCTGCGACCGGCACTGGATCCCGGTGAAGCGCGACTGGCGCCTCAACGAGCGCCACTACGGCGCCCTCCAGGGCAAGGACAAGAAGCAGACCCTCGAGCAGTACGGCGAGGAGCAGTTCATGACGTGGCGTCGTTCCTTCGACGTCCCGCCGCCGCCCCTCGACGACGCCGACGAGTTCTCCCAGGTCGGCGACCCCCGCTACGCGGGCCTCGGCGACGAGCTGCCGCGCACGGAGTGCCTCAAGGACGTCATCGCCCGCCTGATGCCCTACTTCGAGACCGAGATCACCGGTGACCTCGAGGACGGGCTGACCGTCCTGGTCGCCGCCCACGGCAACTCGCTGCGCGCGATCGTGAAGGTGCTCGACGACATCAGCGACGAGGACATCGCCGGCCTCAACATCCCCACCGGGATGCCGCTGGTCTACCGCCTCGACGAGAACTTCAAGCCGCTGGTCCGCGGCGGCGAGTACCTCGACCCCGAGGCCGCCGCGGCCGCGGCGGCAGCCGTCGCCAACCAGGGTCGCTGAGCTCCGCGCCGCGAGGCGCACCCGGACACACGACGAGGGCCGTACGCACGTGCGTACGGCCCTCGTCGCGTCTGCGCCGGCGTCTGTGGTCAGGAGATGACCGCGGGCTCGCCGGTGACCACGAAGACGATCCGGTTGGCCACCGACAGCGCGTGGTCGGCGATCCGCTCGTAGTAACGACCCAGCAGCGCCACGTCGACGGCCGCCTCGACGCCGTGGGTCCAGTCCTCGGCGAACATCGTCGTGAAGAGGGAGCGCCGCAGCCGGTCCATCTCCATCTCGCGCGGGTGCAGGTCGTCGATGCCGGAGACGTCCCGCTCGGCGATGATCGTGACGACGTCGGTGACCATCTCCTCGGCGATCCGCGCCATCCGCGACAGCGTCGGGCGCAGGTCCTCGGGCACCGCCACCTCCGGCACCCGCAGCCGCGCGATCTTGGCGACGTGCACCGACAGGTCGCCCATCCGCTCCAGCTCACCCACCATCCGCAGGGCGGCGACGACCATCCGCAGGTCGCCCGCGACCGGGGCCTGCAGGGAGAGCAGGTGGAAGGACTTCTCCTCCACCCGCTCGCGCGCCAGGTCGATCTCGTCGTCGGCCGAGATCACCCGCTCCGCCAGGGTGGCGTCGGCGGTCAGCAGGGCGCTGGTGGCGCGCTCGACCGAGATGGTCACGAGCTCGCAGATGGCGGACAGGTCGGTGTAGACGGAGTCGAGCTCGTCATGGAAGGCCTCACGCATGGAGCCGACCGTAGGGGGCGCGGGTGACCAGCGGACGACACCCGGTGAACACCGGATGAACAGCGCCTGACCGGCGTCTCCCCGCGGACGGACACGAGCCGGACGGCCGTACGATCACGCTTGTGGACCCCACCCTGCAAGCCGCCCTCGCCGCCCTGGTCGGCGTCGTCGTCGGCGCCGTCGGCGTGCTGGGGTGGCACGTGAGCGACCGGTTGCAGCACCGGCCCGCCCCGCAACCGGCCCCGCTGCTGCCCGCCGGCGTGGCGACGGTGCTCTCCACGTTGCGCAGCTCGGGCGTGGTGGTCGACGAGCACGACACGGTGCTGAAGGCCTCCGCCCCGGCCTACGCCCTGGGCCTGGTGCGCGGCGACCGGCTGCTGATCCCCGAGCTCGCCGAGCTGGTGCGCCAGGTGCGCCGCGACGGACAGATCCGCGAGCGCGAGATGACCCTCGAGCGAGACCTGGCGCCACCCCTCACGGTCAACGCGCGCGTGGCTCCCCTGGGGTCGCGCCTGGTGCTGGCGATGCTGGAGGACCGCACCCGCGAACGACGCGTCGAGGAGGTGCGGCGCGACTTCGTCGCCAACGTGAGCCACGAGCTGAAGACACCCGTGGGCGCCATCAAGATCCTCGCCGAGGCCGTGGAGGACGCGGCCGAGGACCCCGAGGCGGTGCGACGGTTCGCCAGCCGCATGCGGGTGGAGTCCGACCGACTCACCGAGCTGGTGCACCAGGTCATCGAGCTCTCCCGGCTGCAGGCCACCGACCCCGGCGACCTGCAGGGCGTCGTGCCGCTCGACCAGGTGGTCGCCGAGGCCGTCGACACCTCCGCCCTGGACGCGGCCTCGCGCGACGTCACCCTGGTGGTGCGCGGCGAGACCGGTCTGGCCGTGCGGGGCGTGCCCCACCTGGTCTCGGCGGCGGTCAGCAACCTCGTGGCCAACGCCGTCGCCTACTCCGGCGACCACACCTGCGTGGTGGTGGAGACCCGGGCCGACGAACGAGTCGTCGAGATCTCGGTCATTGACCAGGGGATCGGCATCGCGCCCGCCGAGATCGAGCGCATCTTCGAGAGGTTCTACCGCGTCGACCCGGCCCGGCACCGCTCCACCGGCGGCACCGGACTGGGGCTCTCCATCGTGAAGCACGTGGCCGCCACCCACGGCGGCGACGTCAAGGTCTGGTCGGTGGAGGGTCAGGGGTCCACGTTCACCCTCGTGCTCCCGCGCCACCTCGCCACCGACACCGGGACTCCCGGCACCGAAGCAGCAGCACCCGCCTCCCCCACCACCGGGGACCTGCAGGAAGGCACGATCTGATGACCCGCGTACTCGTCGTGGAGGACGAAGAGAGCTACAGCGACGCCCTCGCCTACATGCTCCGCAAGGAGGGCTACGAGGTGGCGATCGCCGCCACCGGCACCGAGGCCCTGGCGGAGTTCGACCGCAACGGCGCCGACATCGTGCTGCTCGACCTGATGCTTCCCGGGGTGCCCGGCACGGAGGTCTGCCGACAGATCCGCGCCACCTCGTCGGTGCCGGTGATCATGGTCAGCGCCAAGGACGACGAGGTCGACAAGGTCGTCGGGCTCGAGCTCGGCGCCGACGACTACGTCACCAAGCCCTACTCCCCGCGCGAGCTCGTGGCCCGGATCAGGGCCGTCCTGCGCCGCGGCGCAGAGCCCGAGCTGCTGCCCGACACCCTCGAGGCCGGCCCGGTGCGCATGGACGTGGAGCGCCACGTCGTCACGGTCGACGGCGAGACGGTGAAGCTCCCGCTCAAGGAGTTCGAGCTGCTGGAGATGTTCCTGCGCAACCCGGGGCGGGTGCTCACCCGCGGCCAGCTGATCGACCGCGTGTGGGGCTCGGACTACGTCGGCGACACCAAGACCCTGGACGTGCACGTGAAGCGGCTGCGCACGAAGCTGGAGCCCGATCCCGGCCAGCCGCGTTACCTCGTCACCGTGCGCGGACTCGGCTACAAGCTCGACCTCTGAGGGTCACCCTCGCTCAGGAGCCGGCGGGCTGCTCCCCGGCCTCGAGCCACCCACGGAAGGCCTCCAGGTTGGCCGTGGGCTGGTTGTTGGCCCTGCGCCACTCCCACTCCCTGCGGATCGAGGTGGCGAACCCGAGCTCGAGCAGCGTGTTGAACGACTCGTCGGCGTAGGTCAGCACCGAGCCCAGCAGGGCGTCGAGGTCCTCCGGGGTCACCGACGACAACGGCAGCCGCGCGTCGAGGTAGATGTCGCCGGCCGCGTCGACCGCGAAGGCGACGGCGTACATGCGCAGGTTGCGCTCCAGCATCCAGCGGTGCACACCGGCGTGGTTCTCGTCGGGGTTGCGGCACACGAAGGCGTGCACGCCGAGTGCGTGCGGCCCGACGTCGAGCCGCACCGGGGTCTGCAGCTTGCGCTCGCCGGGCAGGCTGAACGAGAAGACCCCCGGGGTCTCCTCCTCGAAGTCGATCTCCGCCTGCCGCAAGTGGTCGCGGACCACCTGTGCCACGGCCTCGTCGACGCGGGCCTGCGGGGCGTCGCCCGCCCAGGCCCCGGTTCCGTCCTGCTCGCTCACATCGCCACCTTCCTCGTGACCGCCCCGGGCAGCGGCGTGTCGGCGCCACCCATCAGCGCCCGCGCCTGCTCGTACGACTTCAGCGTGAGGTCGGCGGTGCGCTCCCACGCGAAGCCCGACGCCTGCTCCACCGCCCCGGAGGCCAGCCGCTGCTGCAGCACGTCGTCGGTGACGACGCGCCTCAGCGCGTGGGCCCAGTCCGCCGGCTCGTGGGAGTCGACGAGCAGGCCGCTCACCTCGTCGCGCACGACCGTGGTGAGGCCCCCGACCGCGGCCGCAACGACTGGGGTGCCGCAGGCCTGGGCCTCGGCCGCGACCAGGCCGAACGACTCGTTGTAGGACGGCACCGCCACCGCGGTGGCTGCCGAGTACCACCGGGCGAGCTCACCCTGGTCGACCGGCGGCACGAAGCGCACCACGTCGTCGATGCCGAGCTCGGAGGCGAGCACCGCCAACGACTCGGGGTGCTCCAGGCCCGACCCGGAGGGCCCGCCGACCACGGGCACGACGAGGCGCGAGCGCAGCGTGGGGTCCTGCTCCAGCAGCACGGCCACGGCGCGCAGCAGCACGTCGGGGGCCTTCAACGGCTGGATGCGTCCGGCGAAGAGCAGCACCGAGGCGTCCTCGGGCAGTCCCAGCTCGCGCCGCACCCGGCTGCGGTCACGGCGGGGCGTGAAGACGCGCAGGTCGACCCCGGGCGGCACCACGTCGACGCGGGTGGGGTCGGCACCGTAGAGGCGCACCAGCTGGTCGGCCTCGAGCTCGGTGTTGGCGATCAGCATGTCAGCGGCCGCGACCACCTGCTCCTCCCCGATCACCCGGGAGAGCGGCTCGGGGGTGTCGCCGACCGCGAGCGCGGCGTTCTTGACCTTCGCCATCGTGTGCATGCTGTGCACCAGCGGCACGTTCCACCGGTCGCGGGCCAGGGCGCCGACCTGCCCGGAGAGCCAGTAGTGCGAGTGCACGACGTCGTAGTGACCCACCGGGTGCACCACCTCGGCCCGCAGCACCTCGCGGGCGAAGGTGCACAGCTGGCTGGGCAGCTCGTTCTTGTCGAGCCCCTCGTACGGCCCGGCGGCCACGTGGCGCACCTGGATGCCGTCGGCGACCCGGACCACCGCGGGCAGCCGCGAGGAGGTGGCGCGGGTGAAGATGTCGACCTCCACGCCACGGCGCGCCAACCGGCGCGCGAGCTCGATCACGTAGACGTTCATGCCACCGGCGTCACCGGTGCCGGGCTGGTCCAGCGGCGACGTGTGCAGGCTGATCATCGCCACACGGTCCACGCCACGTCCTTCCGTCAGGGATACGGCACCGTCGCGGTCACGTCGGTGGGGCGACCCGTGGTGCGTCTGCCCGGTCTCCGGAGGGCTCAACCCGTCCCGGCCGCCAATTCTTCCCCGGCACCCAAGGAGCAGACTCGGCGGCCTCAGCGGCGGGCAGCGACGCCCTCGGTCTCGTCGGCCGCGCCGTAGCGGTCACGGACCAGCGTGACAGCCCCGACCAGCAGGCACACCACGCCCAGCAGCGCGTGCAGGATGAAGGCCCCGCGCACCTCGCCGCGGACGACCTCGTAGACGGCCCAGAAGAGCGCCGGGGCCGCCACCGCGACCACTGCGTCGAGCCACAGCGCCGTGCCCTTGACGAGGGTCAGACCCACGCAGGCCAGGCCGAGCAGCACGAGCACCAGGCCGACCCAGCGCAGCGCCTCGGCGGCGCCCTCTCCCGGGGCCACGGCCCAGCGGGCGATCCACACCACTCCGCCGCAGGCGCCGAGCAGCCCACCGATCTGTCGCACGGTCATGGTTCTCCCCTCCCGGTCCCGGACGTGCAGGGGGCCACTCTAGTCAGACGTCCGGGAGACGTGGTGGAACCGTTGCAGCCACCGACTGCCCTCACGGACCCACCACGTGGCGTGCAGCGCGCTGCCCAGGCGGTCGCGGCCACGCCACACCAGCAGCACGGTGCCGTCGGCCACCACGGTGCTCTCCACCGCCTCGATCTCCACGTCGCCGGCCGGCCCAGCGCGGTCGAGCCACTCCTCGCGGCGCCACAGCCGGCCCCGGTCGGCCAGCAACGTCCACCCGGGGTGCAGCAGGGCCTCCAGCGCCGCGCGGTCGCTGCGTACGTCGTCGGAGAGCAGGGCGCGCTCCGCGGCCCAGGCGGCCTCCACCGGGTCGAGGGCGGGCTCCTCGTCGAGGCTGGGCTCCGGCTCGGGCGCCGGCTCGTGGGGAAGGTCGTCGGCAGCCTCGTCGGCAGTGTCGTCGGCAGCGTCGTCGGCACGGTCGGACCCACCGCTCCACCCCGGCCCCGGGTCGGGCGTACGCCCCTCCTTGAAGGCCAGCGACGCCGCGTTGGCGATGCGGTCGGCCTCCTCGTTGAGGGTGTGGCCGGCATGGCCCTTCACCCAGGTGAAGGAGACGTTGCCGCGCCGCTCGCGCATCGCGACGTCGAGCGCCTGGACGATCTCGAGGTTGGCGACGGGCTTGCCGTCGGCCTTCTTCCAGCCCTTCTTCTTCCAGCCGGCCATCCACTTGGTGATCGTGTCGATGGCGTACTTGGAGTCGCAGAGGACCTCGAGGTCCTCCTCCACCTCGGCGGTCTGCTGCAGCAGGTCGAGCACCGCGGTCAGCTCACCCATGTTGTTGGTGCCGTGGGGCCATCCGCCGGACGCCCAGCAGGACGGGTCGACGTACCACCCCCACCCCGCGGGACCGGGGTTGCCGAGGGCGGATCCGTCTGCTGCCGCAATGATGGTCACGGTCGCCGATCCTGCCACCGCCGGTGCGAGGATGAGGCCCATGACCCCGCCTGACGCCGTCGACGTGTCCCGCTCCGCCGCTGCCGACGCCAGTCCGGACCCGCTCAGGAAGGTCGCGGTCGTGACCGGCGCCGGCAGCGGGATCGGGGCGGCCACCGCCCGCGCGCTGGCCGGCGACGGCTTCCACGTGGTCTGCGCCGCCCGGCGCCTCGACCGGATCAGCGCCGTCGCCGCCGAGGTCGGCGGCACCGCGGTGGTCTGCGACGTGACCGACCCCGCCTCCGTCGCCGAGCTCGCGGAGGCCTGCGGACCGGTGGTGCACGTGCTGGTCAACAACGCCGGCGGCGCCTTCGGCAACGACCTCGTGGAGGACGCCGACCCCGAGCAGTGGAGGCAGATGTACGACGTCAACGTCGTGGGCCTGCTCCGGGTCACCCAGGCGCTCCTGCCCGCGTTGCGCGCCAGCGGCGACGCCCTCGTCGTCACCGTCGGCTCCACGGCCGGCCGGGTCGCCTACGAACGTGGGGCGGGCTACGTGGCCGCCAAGCACGCCGCCCGGGCTGTCACCCAGACCCTGCGCCTGGAGCTGTGCGGCGAGCCCGTGCGGATCTCCGAGGTCGCGCCGGGCATGGTGCACACCCCCGAGTTCTCCTTGGTGCGGATGGGTGGCGACCGGGCCGCCGCCGACGCGGTCTACGCCGGCGTGCCCGACCCGCTGCGCGCCGAGGACGTCGCCGAGGCGATCCGGTGGATCGCCTCCCTGCCCAGCCACGTGGACGTCGACGAGCTGGTCGTACGCCCGCGCGCCCAGGCCGCCCAGCACAAGGTGCACCGGGTCACGGAAGGCTGAACGAGCGGGGGTTGCACTTCCCTTCTGCGGGATCAATGCCAGACTGTCGCTCGTGCAGATCATCGGACTCATTGGCGGCATGAGCTGGGAATCCAGCGCGGTCTACTACCAGCTCCTCAACGAGGGTGTCACCGAGCGCGTCGGCGGCCTCTCGTCAGCGAAGAGCGTGATGGCGTCGGTCGACTTCGCCGAGGTCACCGCCCTGCAGCTCGACGAGCAGTGGGACGGGGTCGCGGAGATCGTCTCCGAGGCCGCCCGCGCGGTCGAGCGCGCCGGCGCCGACTTCCTGCTGATGTGCACCACCGCCTTCCACCGCGTGGCCGAGCAGGTGCAGGACGCCGTGGACATCCCGCTGATCCACCTCGCCGACGTGGTCGCCGAGGCAGCCAAGGAGCACCGTCTCGAGTCCGTCGGACTGATCGGCACCAAGTTCTCGACCTCGCGCACCTTCTTCACCGACCGCATCGCCTCCCACGGCCTCGAGGTGAAGGTGCCCACCGAGGAGCAGCAGGACCTGCTCGACCGGGTCATCTACGACGAGCTGGTGCACGGCAAGGTCACCGACTCCTCGCGCCGCGAAGCCATCGCGATCATCGAGTCGCTGTGGGACGCCGGCGCGGGTGGCGTGATCCTGGGCTGCACCGAGCTGGAGCTCCTGGTGAAGCAGTCCGACGTCGAGCTGCCCGTCTTCGCCTCCACCTCGCTGCACGTCAAGGCCGCGCTCGACCGCGCCCTCGCCTGAGCCTGCCCCACGACCAGACGGCCACCACGACAAGGCCGACGAGCAGCAGGAACGCCAGCACGGGCAGGAAGATGGCCGTGAGGGCGAGACCGACGCTGGCGGTGTCCTCCGCGGTCGAGACCACCGGCGCGCCCGCACCAAGGGTGCCGGCGTCGACCACGGGACGTACGGTCGCCTTCGTGGCATGCACGAGGAGCGCCACCACGACGCCCAGGGTGACCGAGACCCAGGCGTTGTCCTGCAGGAAGTCCCAGGACTCCTCCACGTCCTGGGCGGCGGTCGTCGCCGCGACGACGATGCCTGCGCTCGCGGGACGGATCGCCGTCTGGACCACGTCGTTGAAGGAGTCGACGATCGGCACCTTGTCGAGCACCACCTCGGTGGCCAGCAGCACGACACCGATGCCGATCGCCCACGGCGACTCGATCCACGCCCACGCCGGCGGCAGCGTGATGACGTCGGTGAAGCGCGCCACCAGCGCGACCACCAGGAAGGGGATGTAGGCGTTGAGCCCGGCCGCCGCTGAGAGCCCCAGACCGGTGAGGGTGGCGAGCACGACTCAGCTCGCGTCCGCCACGGCGCCCACCCACGGGTCGCTCGGTTGCCACAGCGACGGGAACGACAGGCGTACGCCGTCACGCTCGGCGTAACGGGTCAGGCGCTCCATCGTGACGCCCAGGTCGTCGCCGGCGTAGGGCAGCGCCCGCAGCGGCCGGGTGAGCGGCCGGAAGAAGTCGTCGTGGTGGATCAGGACGACCCTGCGGGCACCCACCCGCCCCACCGTCTCGTCCCAGTACTGCCGCGTGTAGTCCTCGCTCTGCACGCCCAGCTGGCCGACCCCCAGGTAGGCCACCTCGGCGCTGTGGCCCTCGAGCGCCCCTGGCACGCAGCCGGCACTGCCCTGGATGAGCAGCCGCCGACCGCTGGGGCGGTGGTGGAGGAGCGTCGACCACGCCTCGCCGCAGCGGTACGCCCGTGAGGACGCCCTGCGCGGCACCGGGGCCGTGACCTCGCCGGGGAAGCGGTCGGGCGGGCAGTGGGTGCCCTCGACGAGGGTGACCTCGAAGGAGCCGAGCTCGAGGGGCTCCCCGGCGGTCGCGGTGGTGATGCGATCCTCGGGCAGGCCGTGGCCGCGCGCCACGTGGGCGGTCGACCGGCCGCCGACGACCCGCGCCCCGGTGCGCAGCGCCACCGTCGCGGAGTCCATGACGTGGTCGAAGTGGGTGTGCACCGGCAGCACCGCGTCGAGCCGGTCGATGCCGGCCAGCAGCAGCGCCTCATCGATGCGCGCCACGTCGGGCACGAGCCGACGCAGGGCGACCGAGGCCAGGCCCGGTCGGGAGAAGAACCCGTCGGTGAGCAGGCTCGAGGTGCCGTCGGTGACGTGCACCGTGCTCACCCCCAGCCACTGGACCCGGACCGGGGACCCCGCGTCCGCGACGGGCACGTCAGCGAGGTGGGCCCAGCGCGACAGGTCCGGGCGCCCCGGCCGGGGTCGCACGTCTCAGCCCGCCTCGGTGCCCGGGGAGGTCCGGCTGCCCAGCTCGGCGTCCAGGCGCAGGAGACCGGGGCCGTCGTCGTTGATCATCTCGAGGCGGCCGATGAGCTCACGGACCGTGGCCTCCTCCTCGATCTGCTCCTCGATGAACCAGTTGAGCAGCGGACGGGAGTCGAGGTCGCCCTCGGCCTCCGACAGACGGTAGAGGGCCCGGATGGACTCCGACACCTTCGCCTCGTGGGCCAGCGCCGCCTGGAAGACCTCCAGCGGGGTGGTCGCGGTGACCTCGGGAGCCCCGAGGGTGCCGATGCGCGGGTGGTTGTCGCGGTCGGCGACGTGGTCGATGAACTTGTTGGCGTGCACGATCTCCTCGTCGGCCTGGGCGCGCAGCCACCCGGCCATGCCCGGGAGGTCGTGGATCTCCATCTCGATGGCCAGCTGCCGGTAGACCAGCGAGGCGTGGAACTCGAGGGTGATCTGCTGGTTGAACGCATCTTCGAGGGAGGCAGTGAGCTTCATGCGGGTCACTGTAGGCCGGTCCGGGTCACGGCGCAGCGAAGGCAAGTCTTGCCTCACCCTCGCCCAGGGCGTACGAGGGTGCGGCCGGCCCACCGGGGCCGACGAATCCGGTTGCGGGGCCTTCGACCCGTAGGATGGATCGGCTTCCCGTTCGGGCGGCCGATCCCGAGATCTGAAAGTGATGCCCCACGCTCATGACTGCTCTTCGCAGGAACGACCTGCGCAACGTCGCCATCGTCGCGCACGTCGACCACGGAAAGACGACCCTGGTCGACGCCATGCTCCGTCAGGGCGGCGCCTTCTCCGAACGTGAGGCGGAGAACGTCGCGGAGCGCGTGATGGACTCCGGCGACCTGGAGCGGGAGAAGGGCATCACCATCCTCGCCAAGAACACCGCCGTGCGGTACGCGGGCCCCAGCGCCCCCGACGGCATGGTCATCAACATCATCGACACCCCCGGCCACGCCGACTTCGGTGGCGAGGTCGAGCGCGGTCTGTCGATGGTCGACGGCATCGTGCTGCTGGTCGACGCCTCCGAGGGTCCGCTCCCCCAGACCCGCTTCGTGCTGCGCAAGGCGCTCAACGCCGACAAGCCGGTCGTGCTGGTCGTCAACAAGGTCGACCGCGGCGACGCCCGCATCGACGAGGTCGTCGACGAGACCTACGAGCTCTTCATGGACCTGCTCGACGACAGCCACAGCGCCGAGGCGCTCGACTTCCCGGTGCTCTACGCCTCGGGCAAGGCCGGCATCGCCTCCACCGTGAAGCCGGAGAACGCGACCCTCCCGGAGGGTGACAACCTCGAGCCGCTCTTCAAGACGATCCTCGAGACCATCCCGGCCCCCACCTACACCGAGGGTGCGCCGCTGCAGGCCCACGTCACCAACCTCGACTCCTCCCCCTTCCTGGGCCGCCTGGCGCTGCTGCGCATCCACCAGGGTGAGCTCCGCAAGGGCCAGACCGTCGCCTGGATGCGCGGCGACGGCACCGTGAAGAACGTCAAGATCTCCGAGCTCCTCGTGACCGAGGGCCTCGAGCGCGTGCCCGGCGAGTGGGCCGGCCCCGGCGACATCGTCGCGATCGCGGGCATCCCCGAGATCATGATCGGCGAGACCATCGCCGACGCCGAGAACCCGGTGGCCCTGCCGCTGATCACCGTCGACGAGCCCGCCATCTCGATGACGATCGGCACCAACACCTCGCCGCTGGCCGGCCGGGTCAAGGGCTCGAAGGTCACCGCCCGCCTGGTCAAGGACCGCCTCGACGCCGAGCTCGTCGGCAACGTCTCGCTGCGCGTCCTGCCCACCGAGCGCCCCGACGCCTGGGAGGTCCAGGGCCGTGGCGAGCTCGCGCTGGCCATCCTGGTCGAGCAGATGCGTCGCGAGGGCTACGAGCTCACCGTGGGCAAGCCGCAGGTGGTCACGAAGGTCATCGACGGCAAGGTGCACGAGCCCGTCGAGCGCCTCACCATCGACGCGCCCGAGGAGTACCTGGGCCCGATCACCGAGCTCCTCGCCAACCGCAAGGGCCGCATGGAGGGCATGACCAACCACGGCACCGGCTGGATCCGCATGGAGTTCGTCGTGCCGGCCCGTGGCCTCATCGGCTTCCGCACCGAGTTCATGACGATCACCCGCGGCACCGGCATGGCCGCCCACGTCTTCGAGGAGTACCAGCCGTGGGCCGGCGAGATCCGCTCGCGCGCCTCGGGCTCCCTGGTCGCCGACCGCGCCGGCGCCGCGACCGCGTACGCAATGACGTCGCTGCAGGAGCGCGGCACGATGTTCCTCGAGCCCACCACCGAGGTCTACGAGGGCATGATCGTCGGCGAGAACTCGCGCGCCGACGACATGGACGTCAACATCACCAAGGAGAAGCAGCAGACCAACATCCGCTCCGCCACCTCCGACAACTTCGAGAAGCTGATCCCGCCGAAGAAGCTGTCGCTGGAGCAGTGCCTGGAGTTCTGCCGCGAGGACGAGTGCGTCGAGGTCACGCCGGAGACCGTGCGCATCCGCAAGGTCGTGCTCAACGCCGGTGAGCGCGCCAAGACCGCGTCGCGCGCCCGCAAGGCCGCCAAGGGCTGACCGTAGCCCGGGTCACGCCCCCGCAGACGACGGAGCCCTTCAGCCACTGGCTGAAGGGCTCCGTCGTTCATGCCTGGGTCACTCGGAGTCGAGTCACTCGGAGTCGGGCAGCTCCATGTCGGGCAGCTCGGGCATCTCGGACTCGAGGTCGCCCATCATCTCCTCGACGCACGTCTTCGACGCCTTCTCGATGACCTCCTCGTCCTCCTTCGAGGCCTCGTAGTCCTCGTCCTCGTCGACGACGGCCTGCACGGCCTCGGTCGAGAGGTCGTCGTAGGTGTTGTCGGTCAGGCAGTCCAGGAAGTCCTTCGAGGCGGCGTCGTCGGCGGCGCTCCCGCCCTGCTCGTCCATGTTCGCCGACAGGGCGTCGCGGTACTCGTCCTTCGACGGCTTGCCGCCGAGCGCGGAGCAGCCGACCGCGGAGACCGCCAGGGTGGCGGTGAGTGCGGCCGCTGCGACGCGGCGGGTGAGGTGACGCATGGTGTTCCCCCGTTCTGGCGACGAGACCGTCCCGCCACCTTCGCCGTGACGGTAGAGCAGGACGGCCGTGGCCGGCTCGGAGGGGTCCAGCCCTCGGGCGGGTGAGCGGCGTCTCAGCCGACTCGCAGCACGGTCACCGCGAAGTCGGAGTCGTCCTCGAAGGGGTCCAGGTGCCAGGTCGAGAACCGGTGCTCGACCCGGGCCACGCCGGCCTCGGCGAGCTCGGCCAGGTCGGCGTCGTAACGCTCGAACGGGTAGTGGTCGTCGCGCCGGAAGCCGAGCACCAGGCGTCCGCCGGGGCGTACGACCGCGCAGAGGTTCGCCAGGACCGTACGCTCCGTGCCCGGCGCCAGGAAGACCATCACGTTGCCGGCGCTCACGGCCAGGTCGACGGGGCTGCCCCCGACGTCGGCGACGGTGAGCTGGCTCAGGTCGACGACGTCGAACTGCGGGCCGGGGTGGTCGGCGCGGGCCGCCTCGACGAGCACCGGGTCGGCGTCGAGGCCCACCACGGTGTGACCGCGGCGCGCCAGGGCGCCGGCCAGCCGGCCGGGGCCGCAGCCGGCGTCAAGGATCCGCGCTCCCCGCTCCGCCATCGCGTCGACGAAGCGCGCCTCGCCCTCGAGGTCGGCGCCCTCGGCGGCGAGCGTGCGGAAACGGTCGACGTACCACTGCGAGTGGTTGTCGTCGGTGTCGGTGAACCAGCGGGGTCGGGATGCCTCGGTCATGGCCCCATCCTCGCCCACGACCCCAGACGTCAGGCCCGGTCGATCTCCTGCTCGCTGCGCAGGATGCAGAACTCGTTGCCCTCGGGGTCGGCCAGCACGACCCAGCCGGTGCCGGGACCGTACTTCCCGCGGAGGTCGGCCACCTGGGTGGCGCACTCCTCGTCGCCGGGCGCGTTGGGGTCGTCGGGGTCCTCGACGTAGCCGAGGAGCTCCTTCCACCACCGGGCGAGCGCGTAGGCGTTGGCGCAGTCGACCGAGGTGTGCGAGACGAAGGAGGTCATGGCGCCACGCTAGGGCTCCATCGGTGCGAGCGACACCCCCTCGCTCTCGTCACTGACGCGGTCGACCGCCCGCCGCGCGGGCACAGTCGATGCACTCGGTCGCCACCGGACGCGCCTCCAACCGGGCTGCAGCGATGGGTCCGCCGCAGGAGCGACACGTGCCCCAGGTGCCGTCGGCCAGCCGGGTCAGGGCGGAGTCGACGGCGCCGAGGTGCTCCTCGGCCTGCCGCACCAGCGCCGCGATCTGTGAGCGCTCGAAGGCGATCGTGGCGCCCTCGGGGTCGTGCTCGTCGTCGGCGTTGGTGTCCTTCGAGGCCGCGACCACCGCGTCGTGGTCACCGGTCAGGGCGGCCAGGCGGCGCAGCGTACGGCGTCGCTCGTCCTCCAGCTGTGCGCGTACGTCCTCCATCCGGCCAGTCTCCCCGGCTCCGCAACCGCCGGCGCGTCACGATGGGGCCATGACCGTCTTCCTGGCTTGGACCTCCGACGTGGTGACGCCCGAGGAGGTCGGCCGTCTGGAGGGTCCGTGGCGGGAGGTACGCCCGGTCGCGCCCGGGCTGCTGCTCGTCGAGAGCGACGAGACGCTGTCGCCCGTCTACCACGCGTTGAAGTGGTCGCTGACCGAGGGCGCGGCGCTCGTCGTCACCCCGGTGCTGGAGCGCCCCAAGCTCAAGGGCGTGGCGCCGGGCACGACCACCTGGCTGCGCGAACGCACCCCGAAGAGCCTCGACCCCGCCGACTGAGCGAGGCGGTGGGCCTCGTCAGCCCGCCACCAGCTCCTCGCCCACCAGCACGCTCGAACGGGTCGCGAACCCCTGGCAGCGGAAACCCCGCAGCCCCAGCTCGAGCCCCTCGTCGATCCCGACGACCAGACCCGTGCCGTAACGGGCGTCGAGCTCGCGGGCGAGGTCGTCGTAGACCCGCTCGGCCACGTTGAGCTCGGCGAAGGAACCGGCAGCGGCCACCGCGTCGACGGCCGCCCGCAGGCGCAACCCGTCCTCGTACGCGACGGGGTCACCGATGCGCGCCCGCAGCAGCGCCTCGGTGTCGGCGCCCGGACCGGGGGTGCGCCACGAGCGCTCCACGAAGCCGCGCAACAGCGACAGGCGGGTCTGCTCCGGCAGGTCGAGGTACCGCATGGTGGCTCCTGGAGTCCAGTGGTTCCTTCCGACCGTACGCCTGCTCGCCGGGGTCTTAGTGCGGATTCGGTCAACTGACTCGATCCGCCACCCGGGGCGCCACGGGTCGCCACGAGAGTCAGGCGCGCAGCACCTTCTCCATGGGACGCCCCTTCGCGATCTCGTCCACGAGCTTGTCGAGGTAGCGGATCCTCCGCATCAGCGGGTCGTCGATCTCGGTGATCCGCACCCCGCAGATGCTCCCGGTGATGAGCTCGGCGGCGGGGTTGAGCTCAGCGGCTGCGAAGAACTCCTCGAACGTCGTGCCCGACTCGAGGTGGTGACGCAGCGTCGCCTCGTCGAAGCCGGTCAGCCAGCAGATCGCCCGGTCGACCTCGTCAGCCGAGCGCCCTTTGCGCTCGACCTTCTTCACGTAGAGGGGGTAGACGTCGGCCACGGGCAGGCCGAAGATCCGGTGACTCATGTGTGAGCCCCCGCCCGGTGGCGCACGTCGGGGCGGTTGGCCGAGACGGCCACCCCGGCGAGTCCGACGACCATGAGCAGGGCCGAGGCGTCGCCCAGCGCGTCGACTCCCGACGCGACGCCCACCAG
The DNA here is from genome assembly GCF_015070385.1 of Nocardioides malaquae. Taxonomy (GTDB): domain Bacteria; phylum Actinomycetota; class Actinomycetes; order Propionibacteriales; family Nocardioidaceae; genus Nocardioides; species Nocardioides malaquae. The sequence goes on from NZ_JADCSA010000007.1 coordinate 49,858, forward strand.
CACGCCCAGCACATGGGCGACCAACGCCAGCGGCACCCATGTGGGGGTGGTGCCGGCGCGGAACAACGCCTGCGCGAGCAGCAGCTCACCCAGGTAGAACGAGCCGAAGCCGCCCACCAGCAGCCCCTGCTGCAGGGGGTCACCCACGGCATCGGCGAGCGCGTCGGCCCCCACCCCGGCCGCGCTGAGCGCCCGGAGCAGCACCAGCTGCATCGCGAAGCCCGCGAGCACCACCGAGGCGAAGGCGATCAACGCCATCGCACAGACGCCCGTGCGAAACCCGCGCCGCTGCACCAGCACCACGGCGCAGGAGATCCCGAAGAGCGTCCCGAGGGCGCCGACGAAGAGCACCAGCGCCGAGGTCGTCCACAGGCCCGGGTCGGCCGAGGCCAGCCGGAAGATGTGCCCGTCACCCGTGGGGCGAGGGGTCAGGTGGGCGCCGAAGAAGAGCGCCGTGGCCCCCGTGACCAGCGCGGCGGCAGAGAGTGCCAACCATTCCTTGCGCACGAGGCCAACCTAGCGCCGTGACACCCCGTGCGGGACGACATCGCTCAGACGTCGGTGATGCGCAGGCCGGCGTGCGCCTTGTAGCGCCGGTTCATGGCGATCAGGTTGGCCGTGAAGGCCTCCACCTGGTGGGCGTTGCGCCGCCGCCCCCCGTAGACCCCGCGCATCCCGGGCACCGCGTCGGCGAGTGCCTGCACGAGGTCGGTCGCCTCCCGCTCGTCACCCAGCACGAGCACGTCGCACTCGATCCGCTCGACGTCCGGGTCCTCCAGCAGCACCGCGGAGACGTTGTGGAAGGCCCCGACCACCCTCGACTCCGTCAGGATCGCCGCCGCCTGCTGGGTCGCTGACCCCTCCTCCACGGCCAGCGCGTAGGGGCCCTGCTTGTCGAAGCCGAGCGGGTTGACGCAGTCGACGACGACCTTGCCGGCAAGCTGCGACTTGAGCTCGGTGAGCAGCTCCGCGTGCCCCTCCCAGGGCACCACGACGAGCACCACGTCACCGGCCGCGGCCGCGTCGGCGTTGACGGCGCCGCGCACCGTCACCCCGATCGCCTCGGAGAGCTCCGCGGCGATCCGCTCCGCCTTCTCCGCGCCCCGCGAACCGATCACCACGTCGAGGCCCGCAGCGGCGAAACGGCGGGCAAGTCCACGCCCCTGGGGCCCGGTGCCACCGAGCACTGCGACGGTCTTGCCGGTCAGGTCACTCACCGCGATCTCCTGTCATCCACGAACGTATGATGAGCCGAGGCTACAAAGCCGTCGAGCCCCCTTCCCCAGGAGCACCTCCATGCCCGCACGCCGCGTCCTGCCCACCGACGAGGCCCGCGACCTGCTCGCCCTGGTCCGCCGGGTGGCCGAGCAGGAGCTGCTGCCCCGCTCCGCCGAGGCCGAGGCCACCGAGACCTTCCCGCGCGACGTCTTCCGCACCCTGGGGCAGATGGGCATCCTGGGCCTGCCCTACCCCGAGGAGCTCGGTGGTGGCGGGCAGCCCTACGAGGTCTACCTCCAGGTGCTCGAGGAGATCGGTGCGGTCTGGTCGTCGGTCGGCGTGGGGGTGAGCGTGCATGCGCTCTCCTGCTTCGGCCTGGCCAGCTTCGGCACCGCCGAGCAGCAGCAGCGCTGGCTGCCCGACATGCTCGGCGGCGACCTGCTCGGGGCCTACTGCCTCTCCGAGCCGCACGCCGGCTCCGACCCCGCGGCCATGCGCACGACCGCGCGGCGCGACGGGGACGCGTACGTCCTGAACGGCGCGAAGGCGTGGACGACCCACGGCGGCGAGGCCGACTTCTACAAGGTGATGGCCCGCACCGGCGACGGACGCAACGACATCTCCTGCTTCCTCGTGCCCGCCGACACCCCCGGCCTGCGCGCCGACCACCCCGAGAAGAAGATGGGGCTCACCGGCTCCACGACCGCGACGATGCTGCTCGAGGGCGTACGCGTGGACGCCGACCGCCGCCTCGGTGCGGAGGGCGACGGGTTGCGGATCGCCCTGGCCGGCCTCGACTCCGGTCGTCTCGGGATCGCGGCCGTCGCCACCGGCCTGGCCCAGGGCGCGCTCGACCATGCGGTCGCCTACGCCCAGGAGCGCGAGACCTTCGGCCAGCGGATCATCGACCACCAGGGCCTCGGCTTCCTGCTCGCCGACATGGAGGCCGCCGTGCAGACCGCTCGGGCCACCACGCTGCACGCCGCCCGCCTCAAGGACGCCGGCCTGCCCTTCAGCCGCGAGGCCAGCATCGCCAAGATGGTCGCCACCGACAACGCCATGAAGGTGACCACCGACGCCGTCCAGGTGCTCGGCGGCTTCGGCTACACCCGCGACTTCCCGGTCGAGCGCTACATGCGCGAGGCGAAGGTGATGCAGATCTTCGAGGGCACCAACCAGATCCAGCGCATGGTCATCGCCCGGTCGCTCGACCGCGACGACCAGAGCACGATCACCGGCCCTGCCTGACCACGCCCGTCCTCCCCCACCCACCCGCACAGAGCAGCACCGCACAGAGAAGGAACAGCATGCAGGTCACCGACACCGCCGCCATCGTCACCGGCGGGGCCTCCGGCCTCGGCGCGGCCACCGCCGCCGCCCTGGCCAAGGCAGGCGCGAAGGTCTTCGCCTTCGACCTCCCCTCCTCGATCGACGCCGCGCCGTCGGTTGACGCGATCACCTACGTGCCGGTCGACGTGACCGACGCCGAGCAGGTCCGGGCCGGCGTCGAGATCGCCGCCGACGCGGGCGTCCCCCTGCGCACCGTCGTCAACTGCGCCGGCATCGGGCCCTCCCAGCGCATCCTCGGGCGCAAGGGTCCGCACGACCTGGCGTTCTTCGCCAAGGTGCTCCAGGTCAACCTCGCCGGCACCTTCAACGTGATGACCCTGGCCGCGGAGAAGATCGCCGCCACCGAGCCGTTGGAGCACGACGCGCGTGGCGTCGTCATCAACACCGCGTCGGTCGCGGCCTTCGACGGCCAGGTCGGCCAGGCCGCGTACGCCGCGTCCAAGGGTGGCGTGGTCGGGCTGACCCTGCCCGCCGCGCGCGACCTGGCGCAGTACGGCATCCGCGTGCTGACGATCGCCCCCGGCATCGTCGAGACGCCGATGCTCGCGACGGTGTCGGAGGAGTTCCGGGCGGGGCTGGCCGCCGGCGTGCCCTTCCCGCAGCGCCTGGGTCGTCCCGACGAGTACGCCCAGCTCGCGATGAGCCTCATCGACCACGACTACCTCAACGGCGAGGTCATCCGGATGGACGGCGCGCTGCGGATGGCTCCGCGCTGACCCGACTCACCCAGCACGGCGTCATCGGAGGGTTTCGGTCACCTGGCGACTGAAACCCTCCGATGACGCGAGGTACGGGGGGCGTCAGGCGAGACGTTCGGCGAGCAGCCGGGCGCCCTCGCCGACGCGGTGCCCGAGGCGTACGCACGAGGCCGGGGCGCGGTCCTGCAGCTGGCCGCCGACCGCGACGACGAGCTCGGGGCGGGCGGTCCCGAGCGATCCGACCACTCCCTCCACCGCCTCGAGGTCGCGCTCCATGCTGGCCGCCAGCACCACGGCGTCGGCCCGGCGGGTGTGCACTGCCGAGACCCAGTCATCGACCGGCAGGTCTGCCCCGACGTAGGTGGTGGCCAGCCCGGCCCGCCGTGCCGCCACCGCGAAGGCCAGCAGCCCGATCTCGTGGCGCGACCTCGGGGCCAGGCCCACGATCACCCGGGGCCCGATCCCGGCCGTGCCGGCCGCCTCGTAGGCCGCCGAGAGCCTGCGCACGACCGCGTGGGCGACCATGTGCTCCCCGGCCACGCTGACCCGGCCCGAGGCCCAGGCCAGGCCGAGCTGGTGCAGCGCCGGCATCAACCAGTCGTCGGTCACGCTCTCGAAGGAGTCGACCGCGTAGCGGGCGTCGAGCAGGCGGGTGACCGCACCGACGTCGAGGTGCTCCGCGGCCAGCAGCAGCTCCTCGATCGCCTCGGTCACGTCCTGGGAGCGGAGACGGTCGGCCTCGCCCTGGCTGCGGCGCACGTCGTCGTCGCTCAGGGGCTCAGGGGTGCGCTCCTCACCCAGTCGCCGGCGCGTCTCCTCGGCGGCCTGACGGGGCGCCCACCCCTCGTTGACCAACGACTGCATGCAGGTCAGGGCGCGCACCGCCCGGTCGTCGTACAACCGGTAGCCCGACTCGGAGCGTTGCGGCTCGGCGACCTGATAGCGGCGCTCCCAGGCGCGCAACGTCGCCACCGGCACGCCTACGATCTCAGCAGCGCGCTTGATGGTGTAGACGGTGCTCACCTCCGCTCAACCTCAACCTTGGACAGACCTTCGACAAAGACTGTACGCCGTGACGCCCGGCGCCACAACACGCACCACCGGGGGCTACCCTTGTTGCACATCGTTCGCAACAAGGAGAACCCGTGCCTCGTTCCACCCGCCCAACGCGGACCCGCCTCGTCCTCGCCGTGACCCTGACCCTGGCCGCTGCGGGACTGTCCGCCTGCTCCGGCAGCGGTGACGCGGAGACCGGCGAGCGACCCACGACGCTCCGGCTCGCCATCGGGGGCGAGTCCGAGGAGGGTTACGACCCCACGCTGGGATGGGGTCGTTACGGCTCCCCGCTCTTCCAGTCCACGTTGCTGACCCGCAACGCCGACCTGAGCATCGGCACGGACCTCGCCACCGACTACCACGTCAGCGACGACGGCCTGACCTGGACCGTCGACCTGCGCACCGACGCCGTCTTCACCGACGGCGAGCCGGTCACCGCCGACGACGTCGCCTACACCTTCACCACGGCCGCCGAGCAGGGTGGCCTGACCGACGTCACCGGCCTGGAGGAGGCCGTGGCCGTCGACGAGGACACCGTCGAGCTGCGGCTCGACCAGCCGCGCTCCACCTTCGTCAACCGACTGGTGAGCCTGGGCATCGTGCCCGAGCACGCCCACGACAAGGGCTATGCGCAACGACCGGTCGGCTCGGGCCCCTTCACCTTCGTCGACTGGCAGAAGGGGCAGCAGCTCGTCGTCGAGCGCAACGACGCCTACTACGGCGACAAGCCCGACTTCGAGCGCCTCGTCTTCGTCTTCACCGACGAGGACGCCTCCTTGGCCGCCGCCCGCACCGGCGACGTCGACGTGGTCGGCCTGCCCGCCTCGCTGGCCGCCGGTCAGGAGATCGACGGGATGCGCCTGGAGGCCGTCACCTCCATCGACAACCGCGGCATGTCTCTGCCCACGGTGCCCGACCGGGGACGTACCTCGCCGGCAGGCCACCCGATCGGCAACGACGTGACCGCCGACGTCGCCGTACGTCGCGCGGTCAACGTGGCCGTCGACCGCGCGGCGCTCGTCGAGGGCGTCCTGGAGGGATTCGGCTCCCCCGCGACGGGCCCGGTCGACCACTCCCCCTGGCACAACCCGGACACCGCCGTCGAGGACGGCGACCCCGAGGCTGCGAAGGCGCTCCTCACCGCTGCCGGTTGGAAGGACTCCGACGGCGACGGCATCGTCGAGAAGGAGGGCACGAAGGCGTCGTTCACGTTGCTCTACCCCGCCGGCGACTCGCTGCGGCAGGGCCTGGCGCTCAGCGTCGTCGACATGCTCGCCGAGGCGGGCATCGAGGTGGCGACCGAGGGCGTGGGCTGGGACGAGATCGAGCAGCGCAAGCACGTCGACGCCGTGCTGTTCGGCTGGGGCAGCCACGACCCGACCGAGATGTACAACCTCTACCACTCGTCGATGGCCGGCATCGAGCTCTTCAACCCCGGCTTGTACGCCGACGACCGCGTCGACGCGCACCTCGACGCCGCACTCGCCGCGACCGACCAGGACGAGGCCAACAAGCACTGGAGGGCCGCCCAGCTCGACAAGGACGGCAACGGGTTCTCCGCGCCGGCCGACGCCGCCTGGGCCTGGCTGGTCAACCTGGAGCACACCTACCTCGTCGACAGCTGCCTCGACCTCGGCGAGCCGCACGTCGAGCCGCACGGCCACGGATGGCCGATCACTGCAGGTCTGACCGGGTGGCGATGGGTCTGCTGACCCGTCTCGCCCGGCTGGCGAGCCTGCTGGTGGCGGTGGCTGTGGGCACCTTCGTTCTGCTGACCGCCTCCCCGATCGACCCGATCGAGGCCTACGTCGGCGCCGACACCGCCTCCATCGGCGCCGAGCAGCGGGAGCAGATCGCCGAGCGCTGGGGACTCGACGATCCGCCCCTGGAACGGTTCGGCGCCTGGGCCGGTCAGCTGGTCCGCGGTGACCTCGGCACCTCCCAGGTCTTCGGCGAGCCGGTGGTCGACGTGATCGCCGACCGCTTCGCCACCAGCCTGGCGCTGCTCGTCGTCGCGTGGCTGCTCTCGGGCGTGCTCGGCTTCGTGCTGGGTCTGGTGGCGGGAGCCACCCGGGGCCGCTGGCCCGACCGGGCGCTCTCCTGGTTCGCCTACACCCTGGCCTCCGCCCCGACCTTCTGGATCGGCCTGCTGCTGCTCTACGTCTTCTCGGTCTCGCTGCAGTGGACCCCGGTCTGCTGCGCGGCTCCGATCGGCGCGCTGCCCGGGGAGGTCACGCTGCTCGAACGCCTGCACCACCTGCTGCTGCCGGCGGTGACGCTGAGCGTCGTCGGCGTCTCGCCGGTGCTGCTGCACACGCGCCAGTCGACGATCGAGGTGCTGGCCAGCGACCACGTGGCGTTCGCCCGTTCGCAGGGTGAGCGCACGCCGGGGCTGGTGCTGCACCGGGTGGCTCGCAACGCCGCCGGGCCGGCCCTGATGCTGCAGTTCGCCTCGGTCGGGGAGCTGATCGGCGGTGCCGTCCTGGCCGAGCAGGTCTTCACCTACCCCGGCCTGGGGCAGGCGACGACGACGGCCGCGCTGCGCCAGGACGTCCCCCTGTTGATGGGCATCGCCCTCTTCACCGCACTGCTCGTCTTCCTCGGCAACGCGCTCGGCGACGTGACCCATCGCGTGGTCGCACCCCAGGCGAAGGAGGTCGTGCGGTGAGCGCCCCCGTCCTCTCCACGCCCGGAGCACCCGCGGCCTCCCGCGGCCCGCGGTGGCGCGACCGGCGTACGCGCACGCTCACCAGCCTGGTCGTCGCCGGGCTGCTGGTGCTCGCGGTCGCCGTCGTCGGCACGCTCGTCACCGGCCCGGCGGGCGCCACCGACCTCGCCGAGCGGCACCGCGCCCCCTCGTTGGATCACCTCTTCGGCACCGACGCCTACGGCCGCGACCTGCTGTGGCGCACCCTCGTCGGCCTGCGCCTCAGCCTGGTGGTCGGCACGGTCGCGGCCGTGATGTCGGGCGCGATCGCGCTGGTGCTGGCCCTCGTCGCGGTGGCCGGTGGCCGGGTGGGCGCCGCGGTCGTCGACTGGCTGGTCGACCTGTTCCTGGCGCTGCCCCACCTCGTGCTGTTGATCCTGCTGGCCTTCGCGCTCGGCGGCGGCACCCAGGCGGTGGTCCTGGCGGTGGGCCTGACCCACTGGCCGCGGCTGACCAGGGTGCTGGTGGCCAAGGCGCGGGAGACCACCGGCGCCGACTACGTGCAGATCTCCCGGGCCCTGGGCCGCAGCCGCCTCCACGTGGCGCGGCACCACCTCGCACCCCACCTGCTGCCCCACTTCTCGGTGGGCGTGGTGCTGATGTTCCCGCACGCGATCCTGCACGAGGCCGCGTTGTCGTTCCTGGGCCTGGGCATTGACCCCGGTCAGCCCGCGATCGGGATCCTGCTCTCGGACTCGATGCGCTCCCTCTCCGCCGGCCACTGGTGGCTGGCGGCCCTGCCCGGTCTCGCCCTGCTGGTCGTCGTGAAGCTGGTCGACCGCATCGGTGACGACCTCCGTCTGCTCGTGGACCCGAGGAGTGCCCACCTGTGAACCGACACCCCGCCGCCCTCTCGGCCCTGCCCTCCGCGCCGTCCGCGCCACGGCCCGCCCCGCTGCTCGAGGTGGAGCACCTCGCGGTCTCCTTCACCCAGTACGCCCGTGGCCTGCGTCGCCGCGACGTGGCGGCGGTCGTCGACATGTCGCTGGACGTACGAGCCGGCGAGGTGGTCGCGCTGGTGGGCGCATCGGGGGCCGGCAAGAGCCTGCTGGGCCACGCCGTGCTGGGCCTGCTGCCGCCCAACGCGGTCGAGTCCGGCAGTGTCGCCTGGCGCGGCACCGAGGTCGACGCCACCTCCCGCCGTCGTCTCGCCGGTCGCGAGGTGGCCCTGCTGCCCCAGTCGCTCTCGCACCTCGACCCCACCGCCTCGGTCGGGGCCCAGGTGCGTCGGGCCGCCCGACTCGCCGGCACGCCGCGGCGGGAGGCACGCCGCGTCGCGGCCGAGGCGTTGCTGACGCAGGGCCTGGACGCCTCCGTGCTGCGGCTGCACCCCCACCAGCTCTCCGGCGGGATGGGGCGCCGCGTGCTGACCGCGATGGCCCTCATCGGCGACCCTGCGCTGGTGATCGCCGACGAGCCGACGCCGGGGCTGGCGCCGCAGAGCGTGCAGGCCGTGCTGCAGCGGCTGCGTGGGTTGGCCGACGAGGGGCGTGGGGTCCTGCTCATCACCCACGAGATCACCGCGGCGCTGACGGTCGCCGACCGGGTCGTCGTGGTCGACCGGGGGCGCACGCTGGAGGAGGCTCCCGTGAGTTCCTTCGCCGGCGACGGTGAGCGGTTGGCCCATCCCTACAGCCGGGCGCTGTGGCAGGCGCTGCCCGCCAACGGGTTCCAGATGCCCGACGACCACACCCGCACTGCTGCGGGCATGGCCGACATGGCGGGCGTGGCGGGTCTGGGCGGCGTGGGCGGCGTGGCCGGCGTGACCGGAGCGATGGGGGCCTGATGCTCGTCGCCGACCGTCTCACCCACCGCTGGTCGCGCACCGGCGAACCGGTGCTGCGCGAGCACTCGCTGCGTCTCGAGCCGGGCCGGGTGCTGGGCCTCAGCGGGCCGAGCGGCGCGGGCAAGTCGACGTTGGCCGCGGTGCTCGCGGGGCTGCGTACGCCCGAGTCGGGCACGGTGGTCGTCGACGGTCGTCCGCTGGCCGAGTGGACGGGGCCGCGACCGGTGCAGCTCGTGCTGCAGCACCCGGAGCGGGCGATGAACCCACGGTGGCGGATACGCGACGTGCTGGCCGAGGCATTGCCCGGCCGACGCCGCGAGGCAGTGGCTCAGGTGACCGAACGGGTGGCGCAGGAGTGGGACGCCCACCACGGGTTGGTCTCCCCCGCCTGGCTGGACCGGTTTTCCCACGAGCTCTCCGGGGGCGAGCTGCAGCGCGTCAACCTGGCCCGGGCCCTGCTGGCCCGACCCTGCTACCTGGTCGCGGACGAGATCTCGGCCAGCCTCGACGCGTTGACCCAGACCGTGCTGTGGCACCGGCTCGACCACGAGGTGGCGGAGACCGGCCTGGGCGTGCTGGCGATCTCGCACGACGCCGCCCTGCTCGCGCAGGTGGCCGACGAGGTCGTCGACTTCGCGGACCTCGCGGGCTCCCCGCTCACCCCCGCCTGAGGGTCAGGGGTTCACCCAGGGGTGCTCGGCGAAGAGACGCTCCAGGGTGGCGAGCTGGCGCGGTGAGTGCGGCGCGAACTCGGTGAGCACCAGCTTGCGCCGACCCGCGGAGCCGGTGCGCGTCCACGTGCCGACGACGCGACCGCCCCGCACCACCGACTTCTTGAAGACCCCGTTGTTGCCCGGCACCAACGCCTCGTGCTCGGACTGGCTCATCGCGAAGAGGCGGTCGCCGTAGCCCAGCACGAACTCGTCGAAGCCGGGCAGCAGCAGTGGCGCCGCGGAGGCCCGACCGACGGCGGCCACCTCGTCGAGCAGGCCCGGACGCCAGTAGCGCGCCTCACCGTCGGTCGTGGCGGCGTCGGACTCCAGGTCGTCGGCGACGAGCGCGAGGGCGGCGCGGATCTCCTTCATCGGGAGCTTGGCCCACCACGAGAAGTCGCGCACGGTCGCCGGACCGTGGGTCGTCAGGTAGCGGCGGAGCAGCTCGGCCACCGCAGCCACCCGGTCGGAGTTGAAGCGCGCCTCGAGGGTGCGCCCCTCGGGCAGCCAGCGCTCGGCCAGCACGACGTCCTGGTCCTTGCCGTTCCACGGGCCGTAGCAGAGCGTCGTCTCGTGGATCAGGGCACTGAGCAGGTGGTAGCCCTTGCCGGCATCGCTGCCGGGGCCGGCCTCGTCCCATCGGGCGAAGAGGGTGGCGCGCGAGGCCGGGCCGTCGGCCAGCACCTCATGGGCCAACGCGCGCGCCCGGTCGACGTCGCTCTCGTCGAGCCCCAGCTGCGAACGGCGTTGCTGGGCGGCCCTGGCAGCCGGGCCGGCGCAGAGCTCGGTCACCCAGGTGACGTCCTCGGCGGCCATCAGGAAGACGGTGCCGCGCATCGGGTAGCCGCGCACGAGACGCCCCGCGTCGAGGTCCTCGACGACCGCCGCGGCGCTGCGCTCCGGCGTACGCAACGCCGCCGACGCGATGGCACCCGGCAGGTCCTGGCCCTGCATCGCCCCGAACGCGCGCACCGCGTCGGCCGGCGTCGCCCAAGGACGGGTGATGAGCCCCTGGGCGACGAGGCGCTGACGAGCGAGCGCGGCGTCGGGCATGGTCAGACCCGGCGGAAGAGCGCGGCCAGCGCCTGGCCGCCACCGATGCACATCGTGACGATGCCGGTCTCGAGGTCGCGGCGGACCATGTCCTTGGCGATGCGCACGGTCAGGATCGCACCGGTGGCGCCGACCGGGTGGCCCAGGGCGATCGCGCCGCCGTAGGGGTTGACCTGCTCGGGGGTGAAGCCCATGTCGCGGCGCACGGCCACGGCCTGGGAGGCGAAGGCCTCGTTGAGCTCGACGGTGTCGATGTCGGAGGCCTTGAGCCCGGTCTTCTCGAGCAGCTGGCTGATCGCGCCGCACGGGGCGTAGCCCATGAGCTTGGGGTCCATCGCCGAGGTGGCAACGGCCTCGAGCGCCACGAGCGGCTTCAGGCCGCGCTCGGCGGCAGCCGACTCCTTGGCCAGCACGACGGCCGCGGCGCCGTCGTTGATGCCGGAGGCGTTGCCGGCGGTGACCGAGCCGTCCTTGCGGAAAGCGGGACGCAGCTTGGCGAGGGTCTCAACCGTGGTGTCGGGCTTGGGGTGCTCGTCGACCTCGACGGTGTAGGGCTTGCGGCCCTGCACCTCGAAGGCCACGATCTCCTCGGCGAAGGCAGCCTTGGCCTCGGCGGTCGCGGCGCGACGCTGCGACTCGGCGGCGAACTCGTCCTGCTCGGCGCGGGAGACGCCGTACTTGTCCGCGACGTTCTCGGCGGTGACGCCCATGTGGATGCCGCTGAAGGGGTCGGTCAGCATGAGGACGGTGCCGTCCTTGAGCTCGCGGTCGCCCAGGCGGTAGCCGGTGCGGGCACCGAAGTCGTAGAACGGCATCCGCGACATCGACTCGTTGCCACCTGCGACGGTGAAGTCGAGGTCGTTCCACTGCATCTGCTGGGCGGCCGACCAGATCGCCTGGAGGCCCGAGCCGCAGAGGCGGTTGACGGTGAAGGCCGGCACGCTCTCCGGCAGGCCGGCGGCCATGCCCACGCGACGCGCGTTGTAGGCGTCCGGGCCGACCTGGCCGATGCAGCCGGTGACGACCTCTGAGATGTCGGTGCCCTCGACCCCGGCGCGACGCATGGCCTCGACGGTGGCTGCGGCGCCCAGCTCGAAGCCGGGCACGTCCTTGAAGACGCCACCGAACGAGCCGGTGGGGGTGCGGGCGCCGTCGACGACGACGATGCGGTCGGTGGACATGGAGACTCCTGGCGGGACGGGGCTCGGACTGACCGGCGGACCGGCCGGGAGCCGACGTTACCGCTCTCAGTCGCGCAGGTGCTGCACGACCTCACCCAGCGGAGCGCGCGACGTGCGGAAGGCGTTGACGGGGTCGGTCTCGTCCTCGAGACCGAAGGAGACCGCGCAGACCACCTGCCGGTCGGCCGGCAGGTCGAGGAAGTCGCGCACCACGTCGGAGTACATCGCGATCGCCCCCTGGGCGATGGCCCCGATGCCGCGCTCGGCGAGCAGCATCATGAAGGTGGTCAACCAGCCGCCGCAGTCCAGGACGCCGTACGTCCCCAGCTCGGCGTCCGTGGTCAGCACCAGCACGTGGGGGGCACCGAAGAACTCGAAGTTCTTGAAGGACTGCAACGCCCGGGCGTCACGGTCGGCGCGCTCGATGCCCAACGCGTCGTAGAGGGCGTAGCCCGACTCGCGGCGTCGCTCGGCGTGCGTGCCCGCGTAGACGGGCAGTCCGAGGTCGGCGGTCTGCTGCTGTGTGAAGACCGCCTCGCCGAGCGTCTTGGAGAAACGGTCGCGCGCCGCCCCGGAGAGCACGTGCACCTGCCAGGGCTGGGTGTTGCACCACGACGGCGAGCGCTGCGCGCGGGTCAGCACGTCGTCGATGACCTCCTGGGGCAGCTCCTCGGGCCGGAAGGCGCGGGCGCTGTGGCGCGTGGCCAGCAGCTCGGAGAAGGAGGCGGCAGGAGTCTGGTCGTCATGGGGCACGTCGCAAGTGTGACCCCTGCCCCACGCGGGCCTCTACGATGGCCGCCAGACCGTCGCCGGCCAGGGCAGGGGTGAGTGGCCATGTCCACGCGTGAACGCATCGTCGAGGCAGCCTTCGAGCTCTTCGAGGAGCAGGGCTTCGAGACCACCACCGTCGACGAGGTGGTCGAGCGCGCCGGCGTCGAGCGCGAGGACTTCTTCCGGCACTTCCGCGCCAAGGAGGACGCCGTCCTGCCGGCCCACGCGGAGATGCTGCGCGTCCTCGAGGACCGCCTGGCCCTCGACGACCCCCTCGCCGACCGCGTCACCCAGGCCGCCCGCACCGTGCTGGACCACTTCCTGGCCGAGGGAGACCGTGCGCGGGCCCGTCACCGGCTCGCGGGTCACGTGCCCCTCATCCGCGCCCGGGAGACCGACGTCGAGCGCAGCTACCGACGTGCGTTCTTCGCTGCGATCACCGCCGACCTGGGCGACCACGCCGCGGCCGAGCTGGAGGCCGAGCTGGTCGCCAGTGCCGTGGTCACCGGCCACAACGTCGTCCTGAAGCGGTGGTTGCGCGGCGTCACCGACAGCCCCGTCGCGGAGTTCGAGCACGCCATGGCCCGGGCCACCGCGCCGTTGCGCGGGGAGGCGCAGGCCTACGCCCGGCAGGCTCAGTAGACCGAGCGGGGCTGGCGTCGCACGGGCTTGTCCAACCACCAGGCCGCGAGGCCGCCTCCGACGGCGCCGAAGAGGTGCATCTGCCACGAGATCCCCGGCGTGCCGGGCAGCACTCCCCACAGCACCGAGCCGTAGACCAGGAAGACCACGACCCCCAGCAGGATCTGCCACGGGCGCCTGCTCACCACGCCCCGGATCACCAGGTAGACCAGGTAGCCGAAGAGGAGGCCCGAGGCGCCGATGTGCACCGACCCCCAGCCGCCGACCAGCCAGGTGCCCACGCCGGAGACGAGCCAGATCGTGACCGTGACCGCCACCCACCGCGAGAGCCCGTTGAGGGCGACCAGGAACCCCAGCACCAGCAACGGCACGGTGTTGTTGGCCAGGTGCGGGAAGCCGGAGTGCAGCAGGGGCGCGAAGAGGACGCCCATGAGTCCGTCGGAGGAACCGGGCCGCACCCCCAGGCGGTCGGTCTGGTTGAGCAGCAGCAGGTCGATGACCTCCAGCACCCACAACAGGCCCACGAACCCACCGCTCAGCACCGCCGCGCCCTGCCACCGTGGGCGCGGGCGTACGGGTCGGGGGTCGTAGTACTGCACGTCGCCACGGTACGGGGGTCGCCCCACCCGGGGTCGCACTACTCTTCCTCCATGCCCGCCTCGATCCCGGACCCGCGCCCCGGGCCGAGCTCCGACCCGGTGGCGGACCCGATCTCCGAGGCGCGGCGCCAGTGGATCGCGCACGGGTGGACCGACGCCGCCGACGGGATGGCGATGGTGACGTCGCTGGTGCGCGCCCACCAGCTGCTGATGGAGCGCATCGATGCGGTGCTGCGCCCGCTCGATCTCTCCTTCGCGCGCTACGAGGTGCTCCGGCTGCTCGCCTTCACCCGGTCGGGGGCGATGCCGATGACCCGGCTCGGCTCGTTGCTGCAGGTGCACCCCACCAGCGTCACCAGCGCGGTCGGGCGCCTGGTGAAGCAGGGGTTCGCCGCGCGGGAGCGGGGCCCGCACGACGGTCGGGTGGTGCTCGCCTCGATCACACCCGCGGGCCGCGACGTGGTCGACCTGGCCACCGAGCGACTCAACGCCGAGCTCTTCGCCGCACCGGGGATCAGCGTGGGCGAGACCGCACAGCTGACCGCGCTGCTCGGCGCGCTGCGGGCCGCCTCCGGCGACGACGTCCCCCACGACTGACCCCTGCCGAGCGCGCGCGGGGCCACTCGTGCGGAAGTTCGCCGTCGCGTGGACTCCCCACGCCGGGCGTCGCGCAATCCTGGTCCGAACTTCCGCCGGTGTGGCCCTTTCGCAAATTGCTAGGACATCCTAGGATCTAGTTACTAGGACATCCAACTAATCTCGGAGCACCCGATGGACCAGCCGACCCCGCCGCAGCGGACCGAGCTCCACGTGCCGCACCACCCGGTGCGGATCGTCACCGCCTCGAGCCTTTTCGACGGCCACGACGCCTCGATCAACATCATGCGGCGGATCCTGCAGAGCCAGGGGTGCGAGGTGGTGCACCTGGGCCACAACCGGTCGGTGCAGGAGGTCGTCGACGCCGCCCTCGAGGAGGACGCCCAAGGGGTCGCGGTCTCGTCCTACCAGGGCGGCCACGTGGAGTACTTCACCTACCTCGTCGAGCAGCTGCGGGCGGCGGGCGCCGACCACGTCCGGGTCGTGGGTGGGGGTGGCGGGGTGATCGTGTCCGAGGAGATCGCCAGGCTCCGCGAGGTCGGGGTGACGATCTTCTCCCCCGCCGACGGCCAGCGCATGGGGCTGGTCGGCATGGTCAACTCCGTGGTCGAGGCCTGCGACTTCGACCCGTGGCAGCTCCGGCCGGCGACGGTCCAGGCGGTGCTGGCCGGCGACCGCAGCGCCGTGGCGCGTGCCCTCACCGGCGCCGAGACCGGGCGGCTCGACGACGACTTCCTCGCGGAGGTCCGGCGGGCCGCGGCGGCGAGCCCGGCCGTGGTCCTCGGGGTCACGGGCACGGGCGGGTCGGGCAAGTCGAGCCTGACCGACGAGCTCGTGCGCCGCTTCCGCGTCGACCAGGCCGACAAGCTCCGCATCGCCGTGGTGGCGGTCGACCCGACGCGCCGCAAGGGAGGTGGGGCGCTGCTGGGCGACCGGATCCGCGCCAACGCCCTCGACCCCGGCCACACCTTCTTCCGGTCGTTGGCCACCCGCGGCGCCCACGAGGTGCCCGCGCACCTGGCCGACGTCATCGACGTGGTCAAGGCCGCCGGCTTCGACCTGGTGGTCGTGGAGACGCCGGGCATCGGCCAGGGCGACGCCGCGATCGTGCCCTTCGTCGACACCTCGCTCTACGTGATGACGCCCGACTTCGGCGCCGCCTCACAGCTGGAGAAGATCGACATGCTCGACTTCGCCGAGACCGTGGCGATCAACAAGTTCGAGCGTCGTGGCGCCCGCGACGCGCTGCGCGACGTGGGCCGGCAGATGGTGCGCAACCGGGAGGCCTTCGGCTCCTCCCCCGAGGAGATGCCGGTCTTCGGCACCAGCGCCGCGACCTTCAACGACGACGGCGTCACGGCGCTCTACCAGCACCTGCGCGACCAGCTCGCCGGCCTCGGACTGCCGGTCTCCGAGGGCCACCTCGCGCCGGTGACCGTGCGCCACTCCTCCGGGATCCGCCAGGTGGTGCCCAACGATCGGGTCCGCTACCTCGCGGAGATCGCCGAGACCGTGCGGTCCTACCACCGCTGCACCGAGAAGCAGGCCGAGGCGGCGCGCCGGGTCCAGCGCCTCGACGCCGTGGCCCGCGAGCTCGAGCAGGCGGGGCACGACGCCGCCGGGGTGGGCGTGCTGCTGGAGCAGGCCCGGCGTGACCTGGCGCCCGAGGTCGCCGACCAGATCGACGCGTGGCCGTCGGTCGTGGAGGCGTACTCCGGCGACGAGCAGGTGGTGCGAGTCCGCGACCAGGAGATCGTCACCCGGCTGACGCGCGAGTCGTTGAGCGGCACCAAGGTCCCCCGCGTCGCCCTCCCCCGCTTCACCGACCACGGCGACCTGGTGACCTTCCTGCGCTCGGAGAACCTGCCCGGCCACTACCCCTTCACCGCCGGCGTCTTCGCCTTCAAGCGCGACAACGAGGACCCGGCGCGGATGTTCGCGGGAGAGGGCGACCCCTTCCGCACCAACCGCCGCTTCAAGCTGCTCTCGGCCGACGGCGAGGCGACCCGGCTCTCGACCGCCTTCGACTCCGTCACCCTCTACGGCCGCGACCCCGACCCACGCCCCGACGTCTACGGCAAGGTCGGCACCTCCGGCGTCTCGGTGGCCACCCTCGATGACATGAAGGCGCTCTACGACGGCTTCGACCTGGTCGACCCGTCGACGAGCGTCTCGATGACGATCAACGGCCCGGCTCCGACCGTGCTCGCCTTCTTCCTCAACACCGCGATCGACCAGCAGGTCGAGCGGTTCCGCGAGCGCGAGGGACGCGAGCCGTCCGCCGAGGAGCAGGCGGAGCTGCGGGCGTACGCCCTCGCCAACGTCCGCGGGACCGTGCAGGCCGACATCCTCAAGGAGGACCAGGGCCAGAACACCTGCCTCTTCTCCACCGAGTTCAGCCTGCGGATGATGGCCGACATCCAGGAGTGGTTCATCGCCGAGAAGGTCCGCAACTTCTACTCGGTGTCGATCTCGGGCTACCACATCGCCGAGGCCGGGGCGAACCCCATCAGCCAGCTCGCCTTCACCCTCGCCAACGGCTTCACCTACGTCGAGGCCTACCTGGCGCGCGGCATGGCGATCGACGACTTCGCGCCCAACCTGTCGTTCTTCTTCTCCAACGGCATGGACCCGGAGTACTCCGTGATGGGCCGCGTCGCCCGCCGGATCTGGGCGGTCACGATGAAGGAGAAGTACGGCGCCGGCGAGCGCAGCCAGAAGCTGAAGTACCACGTGCAGACCTCAGGCCGGTCGTTGCACGCGCAGGAGATGGACTTCAACGACATCCGCACCACGCTGCAGGCGCTGATCGCGATCTACGACAACGCCAACTCGCTGCACACCAACGCCTACGACGAGGCCGTCACCACCCCGACGGAGGAGTCGGTGCGCCGGGCGCTGGCGATCCAGCTGATCATCAACCGCGAGTGGGGCCTGGCGATGAACGAGAACCCGCTGCAGGGCTCGTTCGTCATCGACGAGCTGACCGACCTGGTCGAGGCCGCGGTGCTGGAGGAGTTCGACCGGATCAACGAGCGTGGCGGCGTGCTGGGGGCCATGGAGACCGGCTACCAGCGCGGCCGCATCCAGGACGAGTCGATGCTCTACGAGCACCGCAAGCACGACGGCTCGCTGCCGATCATCGGCGTCAACACCTTCCTGCCGCCCGACGGCCGCGAGGCACCGGGGCCGGTCCAGCTCGCCCGCGCCACCGAGGCCGAGAAGGAGTCGCAGCTGCGCCGGGTGCGAGAGTGGCAGGCCGCCCACGCCTCCGAGGCGACCGAGGCGCTGGCCCGGCTGAAGGAGGCCGCGGTCAACGGCGACAACGTCTTCGCCGTGCTGATGGACGCCGCCCGGGTCTGCACGCTGGGCCAGGTGACCCAGGCGTTCTTCGAGGTGGGCGGTGAGTACCGGCGCAACGTCTGAGGCAGTCAGGGGGTGTGCGGACCGGTGATCCAGAGGGCGTTGGCCCACAGGCGCGTGGTCACCTCGACCAGGTCGTCCAGTGGGACGGGGTCCTCCAGGACGTAGGCGGAGAAGGCGACGCGGCTCACCATGGCCGACAGAGCCTTCGAAGCGAGCTCGGGGTCGAGCGCGGGATCGGCGACCCCTTCGGCCTGGAGCCGGCGGATCGCCGCGGCGTTGCGTTCGATGAATCGGTGGGCGCGCATCGAGCGCAGCTTCTGGAAGTGAGGGTCACTGACCGCGGCCTGCTCGAAGCAGCGCATCACCAGAGCGTGGCGCTGGTAGGACTCGAGGTAGGAGCGGTTGGCGCTCCGGATCTGGTCCAGCGGGTCCGAGGACGGTGCCGCGTCGCGGTCCCCGTGGAGCATGTCGTCCTCGACCAGGGCGAGGACCGCCTCGAAGATGTCCTCCTTGCCGTTGAAGTAGGTGTAGAGCGTGCCCGACGCGCAGCCGGCCTCGGCCGGGATGTCGCTGAGGCGGACGTTTAGGTAGCCGTCGCGCTCGAAGATGCGCCGCGCCGCAGCGACCAGGGCGCTCCTCGTACGCTCCCCGCGCGTGGTCCGCGGACGCTTGGGTCCAGCGTCCCCGACACCGGCCTCCCGCGACTCGCTCCTGTCGGTGTCGTCGGAGTGCTCCACCTGACGTTACCTCCCCTTGTGCCGTGGTTGCCTACGACTGTGCCGTGGTCGTCGAGGACGCCTCGGGGACGGCGTGGCCGCGCGAGCCCGCCCTCCCGACGCGTCGGCGCCCCGTCCGGAGCAGGACCAGGCCCGCCGCCGGCAGGAGCGCCAGGACCAACAGGCTAGTCGAGACACTGGCCACGGCGCTGACGCCGGCGACCACGGCCGACCCGAGGCTCCCGCCGACCATGAAGACGAGCATGGCGACGCCGAGAGCGACGCCGCGCACCTCGGGCTCCACGGCACTGCTGACCGCGGCCATCATCGCCGGCTGACCCACCCCGAACGCGACGCCCAGCACGACCACCGAGAGTCCCAGGAGCGGGGCCGACACGACCTGGCTGCCCAGGGCTGCCACCAGCAGCGCTCCGGCGGCGATGACGGCGGCTAGCCCCAGTGTCCAACGAGCCCCTCGCCGCTGGAGCAGCGGCGCCGCGCGGCCGGGGACCATGAAGGCGACCACGGCACTGGGCACCAGGAGCAGGCCCACGTCCCACGGGGTCCATCCCTCCTCGACCAGCACGGTGGGCACAGCCACGAGGAGCGCGAACCAGCACGCCGGGATCGACGCCGCGGCGAGGGCGGACCGCACGACCCGGCCGTTGGTGATGACGGACCGCGGCAGGAAGCCGTGGGGGTGGCGTCGGACCCTGAGGGCGACCAACGGAGTGCCCACCAGGAGCAGGGTCACCCCGAGCAGGGCCACGCCAGGCCCGGACGAGGGTGACTGGACCAGCAGTACGAGACCACCCGAGGCGGCAGCCAGCAGCACCGCCCCGAGGGGGTCGATGCGGGCGCCGGAACCCTCGCGGCCGAGCGTGTGCCACACGAAGGGGATGACGAGGAAGCCGAGGGCAGGAAGCGCCATCACTCCCCGCCAGCCGGCGACCGCGTCGACGGCGCCCCCGATGAGCGGGCCCAGGCAGCTGACGGCAGCCGTCATCGCGGCCAACCGGCCCAGGGCCAGCGCCCTGACCCCGTCTCCGTAGCGGCCGGTGATCACGGCCACCCCGAGGGTCGGCACCGCTGCCGCACCGACACCCTGCAGCACCCGCCCGACCATGAGCACGGCAAAGGTCGGAGCGGCCGCAGACGCCAGGGACCCGATCGTCATCAGCCCCACGCCGACGAGCAGTGGCGTACGCACACCGACGACGTCGGCCACGCGGCCGTAGACCGCGGTGGAGACGCCGTAGAGGAGCAGGTAGCCACTGATCGTCCAGGCAGCCACCCCGACGGAGACCCCGAGATCCTCTCCGACCAGGACGAGCACCACGGCGACCGAGGAGGAGCCCAGAGCCCCCAACCCCATGAGGAGTCCCAGCAGGAGGGCAACGCGGCGCGAGTCGTCGGGAGGTGTCACCAGCGGACAGTAACCTCCGCGCGGAGAACTTTCAACGTTAGTGTTGACGCAGCCGCGGGCGCGTGCCCAGAATGGCCCCGCCCACCCCCACTCGAGCCAGAGGTCCCCATGCCTGAAGCAGTCATCGTCTCCACCGCCCGCACCCCGATCGGCCGAGCCTTCAAGGGCTCCCTGGCCCAGATGCGTCCCGACGACCTGACCGCCGTGGCGGTCCGGGCGGCGCTCGCCAAGGTGCCCGAGCTCGACCCCACCGAGGTCGAGGACCTGATCCTCGGAGTGGGCCTGCCCGGCGGGGAGTCGGGCTTCAACATGGCCCGGATGGTCTCGATCCTCATGGGCATGGACCACCTGCCCGGCACCACGGTCAACCGCTACTGCTCCTCGAGCCTGCAGTCCACACGGATGGCCCTCCACGCCATCCGCGCCGGCGAGGGTGACGTCTTCATCTCGGCCGGGGTCGAGACCGTGAGCCGGTCCACCAAGGGGCACAGCGACAACCTGCCGGACACCGAGAACCCCGTCTTCGCCGCCGCGGCCGCCCGGACCGACGAGCGGGTCGCCGCCGGTCGGCCGTGGACCGACCCTCGAGACTCCGGCGACCTGCCCGACGCCTACATCTCGATGGGCCTCACCGCCGAGAACGTCGCCGAGACCTACGGCGTGAGCCGCGCCGACCAGGACGCCTTCGCGGTGCGCAGCCAGAACCTCACCGAGCAAGCGCAGGCCGCCGGCTTCTGGGCGCGCGACCTTGTGCCCGTGCAGCTGCCCGACGGCGGGGTGGCCGACCGCGACGACAGCCCGCGCGCCGGCGTGACCATGGAGTCGGTGGGGGCACTGGAGCCCGTCTTCCGCCCCGGCGGCAGCGTGACCGCCGGCAATGCCTGCCCCCTCAACGACGGGGCGGCAGCCCTGGTGATCATGTCGGACACCAAGGCACGCGAGCTGGGCCTCACCCCGCTCGCGCGCATCGTGTCGACGGCCGTCAGCGGGCTCTCCCCCGAGATCATGGGCATGGGACCGGTCGAGGCCTCGCGCCGCGCCCTGGCCCGCGCAGGCCTGGGCGTCGACGACATCGACCTCTTCGAGATCAACGAGGCGTTCGCCGCCCAGGTCATCGCCTCCGGGCGCGAGCTGGGCCTGGACTTCGACCGCCTCAACGTGCACGGCGGAGCGATCGCCGTCGGCCACCCCTTCGGGATGACCGGCGCCCGCATCGCCTCCACCCTGGTCAACGGCCTGCAGGTCAAGGACAAGCAGTTCGGACTGGAGACGATGTGCGTGGGCGGCGGCCAGGGCATGGCCATGATCGTCGAGCGCCTCTCCTGACCTCCCGGCGCCCGCGAGACGCTCGCGGGCGCCGGCACTGGTGCATCGTCCAACTTGACATTGACATCAAGTTCAATTCGGCCTAGCGTTCCCGTGACGGCTGTCACACCCCCACTGCGCCGCAAGAAGGAGCCCCCGTGTCCTCCCACCACCCCCTCGTTACCGGGATCGAGTCCTGGGCCGACCGCACGCCCGATGCCACCGCGGTCATCGAGAAGGACCGGACCGTGACCTACGCCGCCCTCCGCGAGGGCTCCCGGCGCGTCGCCGGCGCGCTCGCCTCCCTCGGCATCGACAAGGGCGCGCGCCTCACCTACCTCGGCAAGAACTCGGTCGAGCAGGTCGAGCTCACCACGGGCGCCGGCATGCTCGGCGCCGTGGCCGTGCCGGTCAACTGGCGCCTCAGCACCCGCGAGGTCGCGTCACTGGTCACCCACATGGAGGCGACCGTCCTGGTGGTCCAGGCCGGGCTCCTGGACCTGGGACGGGACGTCGTGCCCCAGTGCCCGACCGTCGACCACGTGGTCGTGGTCGGCGACGGCGCGGAGGGCGCCGAGCTGGAGTGGACCGCTTGGCGCGACTCGGCCGCCCCCCTCGCCCCGGAGGACTACGCCGAGCTGGCCGACGACGACGTCGCCGCCCAGCTCTACACCTCGGGCACCTCCGGCAACCCCAAGGGCGTCATGCTCGGCGTCGCCGGGATGCGAGCCACCGTGGCCTTCCTCCACGACGCCTGGGCCCTGGGCCAGGACGCCGTGCTGATGCCCGTGCTGCCCTGGTTCCACGTGGGCGGCATCGGCGCAGCGGCGGGAGCCCTGCACACCGGTGGCGCCATCGTCGCGCAGAACGAGGTCTCCGGCGGCGACATCATCGACGCCGTCGAGCGCCACGGCGTCACCTCCATGGTCGTCGCGCCCGTCATGATCCAGGGCGTCTGCGCCCACCCCTCGGCCCGGACGGCCGACCTCTCCTCCCTCAAGCTGGTCTCCTACGGCGCCTCCCCCATCAGCCCGACGCTGCTGCGAGAGTTCCTGGACCTGCTTCCCGACACCACGATCGTCCAGATCTACGGCATGACGGAGACCTGGGGCACGATCACGTTGCTCGACGGGGCCGCCCACCACGACGCCGACCACCCCGAGCGCCTCCAGTCCGCCGGTCGCGCCATCAACCACCTCGAGATCCAGCTGCGAGACCCCTTCATCGGCGCCCCCGTGGCGGCGGGAGAGGTGGGCGAGGTCTGGGTGAAGTACGTCGGCACCATGCTGGGCTACTTCAAGCAGCCGGAGCTGACCGCCGAGGTGTTCTCCGACGACGGCTACATGCGCACCAACGACCTGGGCTGGCAGGACGAGGGCGGCTTCCTCTTCCTCTGCGACCGGGTCGGGGACATGATCGTCTCCGGCGGGGAGAACATCTTCCCCACGGAGGTCGAGGACGTCATCGCCTCCCACCCGCAGGTGGCCGAGGTCGCGGTGGTCGGCGTCGCGCACCCGAAGTGGGGCGAGACCCCCAAGGCGTACGTCGTGCCGACGGCCGGCACGACCCTCGAGCCCGACGCCGTCATCGAGCACGCGCGCGCCAACCTCGCGCACTACAAGTGCCCCACCTCCGTCGAGGTCGTGGAGTCACTCCCCCGCAACCCGTCCGGCAAGCTGCTGCGCCGGGTGCTGCGGAGCGCAGCCTCCGACTCCGCCGCCGCCCCTGCATGACGTGGACGCCCGGTGACTGTCGAGGCCCGCGAGCCGCGCACCCCTCGCGGATGGGCCCGCCGTGAGCAGGTGCTCCGAGCGGGGCAGAAGGTCTTCGAACGGACCAGCTACTACGAGGTGAGGGTGGCCGACATCGCCACGGAGGCCAAGGTCTCGCACGGCACCTTCTACACCTACTTCACCTCGAAGGACGACGTGCTGATGGCCCTGGTCGACGAGCTCGTCGACGTCTCCCTCGCCGTCTCGTCACAGCCCCTGACCCCGGGAGCGGCCCCGGCACAGCAGTTGACCGAGACCATCACCAGCTTCATGCACACCTACCGGGACAACGCCGGCATGCACCGGGTGCTCGAGCAGGTGGCCGCGAGCAACCCGGACTTCATGGCCTACCGACGCCGCGTCCGTCAGCGCTACATCGAGCGGATCGAGGCAACCATCAGGGTCTGGCAGGACCGAGGGGTCGGGGATCCCTCCCTCGACCCCCGCCACGGCGCGGAGGCGCTCGGCGGCATGGTCGCCGACGTCGCCTTCGCCCGCTACGTCCTGCAGGAGCCCCTCGACGAGCAGACGGCGATCGACACGCTCTCCCGGATCTGGCGCAAGGCCGTCGGCGTCCCTGAATGACCCATTCCCCATCCCCCCCGAGGAACTCCATGAAGTCGCCCGCCCCCTACACCTCCCCCTGGATGCGTCCCGACGACGTCGCCGACACCGCCGACCTGGCCCGCGCCTTCTTCGCGAAGGAGGTGACCCCGCACCGACTGCGGTTCGCCGACCAGCACCAGGTGGACCGTGAGACCTGGCGCAGGGCGGGAGAGGCCGGCTTGTTGCTGGTGAGCATCCCCGAGGAGTACGGCGGCGGTGGCGGATCCTTCGCGCACGAGGCCGCAGTCCTGTGGGAGCAGTGCCGATCGGGTGACGACGCCCTGGGCTACGGCATCCACTCCACGATCGTGGCGCACTACCTCAACGCCTTCGGCACCGAGGAGCAGAAGCGTCGGTGGCTGCCGCGGATGGCCACGGGCGAGCTCGTCGCCGCCCTCGGGATGACCGAGCCGGGCACGGGGTCGGACCTGCAGGCCGTCACCACGACCGCCCGACGCGACGGCGACCACTACGTCGTCAACGGGTCCAAGACCTTCATCACCAACGGGGGCCACGCCGACCTCGTCCTGCTCGTGGCCCGCACGGGCGGCGAGGGCGCAGGAGGCATCTCCCTGGTGGTCGTCGAGGTGACCGACGCCGACGGCCACGACGTCGCGGGGTTCGAGCGCGGCAGGGTGCTGCGCAAGATCGGCCAGCACGGCCAGGACACCCGCGAGCTCTCGTTCATCGACCTGCGGGTCCCGGTCTCCCACCTCCTCGGCGAGGCAGAGGGCCAGGGCTTCTACCAGATGATGCAGCAGCTCCCGCAAGAACGGCTCGTCATCGGCATCAGTGCCGTCGCCTTCGCCGAGACGGCCGTCGAGGAAGCCGTGCGCTACGTCAAGGAACGCCAGGTCTTCGGCAAGCAGGTCATCGACTACCAGAACACGCAGTTCGTGCTCGCCGAGTGCTCGACCGACGTGCTGGTCGCCCGCACCTTCCTCGACCACTGCGTGGCGCTCCATCTGGAGGGGCGCCTGGACCCCGTCACGGTCTCCCGGCTCAAGTACTGGTCGACCGACATGCAGTGCACCGTCATCGACCGCTGCCTCCAGCTCTTCGGCGGCTACGGCTACGTCACCGAGTACCCCATCGCCCAGCTGTACGCGGGGGCCCGCGTGCAGAAGATCTACGGCGGCACCAACGAAATCATGAAGGTCCTGATCGCCCGGTCGCTCTGACCGGTCCGATCGCGCAGGACCGCACTCCACGAAAGGACCCTCCATGACCACCCCCCAGACCGACCCGCTCTCCCGGCCCGTCGCCTTCGTCACCGGTGGCACCGGTGGCATCGGCGCCGCAACGTGCCGGGCCCTGGCCCGCGACGGGCACGACGTCGTCCTCACCTACCACTCCAACACCGCGAAGGCCGAGCAGCTCGTCTCCGAGCTCGAGAGCGCCGGCGCCCGGGCCGAGGCCGTCCGCCTGGACCTGACCGACGCCGAGGCAGTCACCGTCGAGGTCGAGCGGGTCGTCGCCGACCTCGGCGACCTGAAGACGGTCGTCCACGCGAGCGGCCCCTTCGTGGACCAGATCTACATCAGTCAGCTGGAGCCCGCGAAGTTCACCTCCCACGTCGACGCCGAGCTCAACGCCTTCTTCCACGTGGTGCGTGCGAGTCTTCCGTCCCTGCGGCGGACGGCCGGATCGATCACGGCCGTGACGAGCGTCGCGGTGCGCCGGTTCCCGGTCAAGGACATCCTGTCGGGAGCGCCGAAGGGTGGCATCGAGGTGATCGTGCGCGGCGTGGCCCGCGAGGAGGGCAAGTTCGGCATCCGCGCCAACTCGGTGGCGCCCGGCGTCGTCGAGGACGCGATGGGCGTGGCCCTGATCGAGAGCGGCAACTTCGACCCGGCCTCGATCGAGATCACCAAGCGTCTCACCCCGCTGCAGCGCTTCGGCCTGTCCCACGAGATCGCCGAGGTGGTGGCCTTCCTGGCCTCCGACCGGGCCAGCTACGTCAGCGGCCAGACCATCGACGTCGACGGCGGCTACAACACCTGACGCAGCAGGACCTGCCACGGCAGGCACGACGAAGGGCCGGTCAGCCACCGCTGACCGGCCCTTAGTCGTCCGTGCGTGCCGGGGACCTCAGTGACCTGCGAGCAGGTCGCTGGCCCCCCGGGCACCGAGGTAGGCCTCGATCACCTTCGGGTCCTGCTGGACGTCGGCCGGCAGACCGGAGGAGACGACCTGACCGAAGTCGAGCACCGTGACGTGGTCGGCCAGGCGCATCACCATGCCCATGTCGTGCTCCACCAGCAGCAGGGTGATGCCCATGTCGTCGCGGATGGTGCGCATCAGCGCAGCCATCCGCGCCGTCTCGGTGGAGTTCATCCCCGCGACGGGCTCGTCGAGCAGCAGGACCTGCGGCTCCATGCAGAGCGCGCGGCCGATCTCAACCCGCTTGCGGTCACCGTAGGAGATGTCGCCTCCCCCGTGGTCCAGCAGGTGGTCGAGACCGACCAGACGGGCGACCTCCTCCACGTGCGCCACCTGGGCGGCCGCCTCACGCCTGGCCCGCGGGAGTGCGAGGCCGGCGCTGAGCCAACCCGCACGGGTCTGCACGTGCCGACCCAGCAGGAGGTTCTGGCGCACCGTGAGGTCGGCGAAGACGGCCAGGTTCTGGAAGGTCCGGGCCATGCCGGCCTTGGCGATGCGGTCGGCGGACCAGCCGTCGATCCGTTCGCCGTTGAGGACGACCTCGCCACCCGAGGTGCGCACCATCCCGGAGATGGCGTTGAAGAAGGTCGTCTTGCCGGCACCGTTGGGACCGATCACCGCGTGGATCGTGTGGCGCTCGACGTCGAGGGAGACGCCCCTCAGGGCGTGCACCCCGCCGAAGGTGACGTCGACGTCACGCAGCTGGAGGGCGGTGGTGCCCTGCTGGGGACGGTCTTCAGCACTCATGCCTGCTCCTTCGTTCCGTCGCCGAGGCCCTGCCCGGCGACTGCAGCGGCGTCCAACGCCTCCTCGGCACCCTGACCGAGGTAGAGACGGCGGACCTCGTCGCTGTCGCGGAGCTCCGGTCCGGGGCCGTGCAGGCTGACCCGCCCGTTCTCCAGCACGTAGGCGTAGTCCGCCATGCTCAGCGCCATCGACGCGTTCTGCTCGACGAGGACCACGGTGGTCCCCTCCTGGTTGATGCGTCGCACCACGTCGGCGACGTCGTCGACGATCTTGGGCGCCAGACCGAGCGAGGGCTCGTCCAGCAGCAGGACCTTCGGGTTGGCCATGAGGGCCCGTCCGATGGCCAGCATCTGCTGCTGGCCACCCGAGAGGAGACCTGCGTGCTCCCGCAGGCGGCCCGACAGGTCGGGGAAGAGCTCCAGGACGTGGTCCTGCTGCGTCTTCTGGTCCGCGCGTGATCGGAGGAAGCCTCCGACACGCAGGTTCTCCTCGACCGTGAGGCGTCCGAAGATCCCTCGTCCCTCGGGAGCCTGGATGAGGCCCCGTCCGACGATGCGGTCGGCCCGGGTGCGCACCAGGTTGAGCCCGTCCCAGTCGATGGACCCTCCGGTGACGACGCCGTTGAAGGCGTTCAGCACGTTGGAGATGGCTCGCAGCAGGGTTGTCTTGCCGGCGCCGTTGCTGCCCAGGACGGTGACGAGCTGGCCGTCCTCGACCGTGAGGTCGACGCCACGCAGCCCTTCGGCCACGCCGCCGTAGGTGACTTCAAGTCCTTTGACCACCAACACTGCTCTGCTCCTGCTCTTCTGGCTCCGTCGGGACGAGGGATCGGCCGGTCAGAGGTCGTTCTTGACGACGAGGTCGCTGACGAACGGCTCCTGGACCTCGGTGAAACCGGTCGTGGCGCTGCTGTCGGGCTGCAGGATGCTGACCTCCAGCGACTGCGACTTGCCCTCACCCCGGGTGAAGTCGAGCTCCGACATCATGCCGTCGGTCTCCAGGCTGTCGATGCCGGCGAACGCGTCGGCCACGCTCTCGCGGGTGATCTCGCCGTCCTCGCACCCGGACTCGAGGACCCGGCCGAAGACCTCGGCCTGGGCGTAGCCGAGCATGAGGCCGAAGTTGGGCTCACCCTCGCCGTACTTCTCGAAGGCCGCCCGCACCTCGGCGGCACCCTCGCTCTCGTTGTCCCACGCGGCGAAGGGGGAGGCGAAGTAGGAGTTCTTCTCGAAGATCTCCTTCGAGGCGCCCTCGAGCAGCGACTCGTCGAAGTTGCCCGGCGACGGGGAGAGGATCGCCGGCTCGAGTCCCTGGGAGGCCGCGGTCGAGGCGAACCCGCCGAGGTGCGCGGTGCCGATCGCAGCCATCACGATCTTGGCGTCCTCCTTCTTGAAGGCGCGGACCGGTGCGGTGAAGTCGGAGTCGGTGACCTGCATCTTCTGCTCCACGAGGTTGAGGCCGTACTCCTCGGCGACCATCTCCATGCCGGTGAGCACGCCCTCGAAGATGCCGTCGTAGCGCAGGAGTGCGATGGTGTCGCCCTCCTTGAGGCCACGCTCCTTCACGACCCACTCGGTCAGGGCCACGGCGTTGACCTCGTAGGTGGCGCCGGGCAGGAAGACGGTCTCGTTGCCCTCGAGGAGGAACTCGTCCCAGGCGTAGGACGAGGCGAGCACCTTGTCCTGGTTCAGCGACGGCGCCACCGCGAGCATCGGGCCGGAGCCGAGGATCGACTGCACGCCGAGCACCTGGTTCTCCAGCTCGCGGTAGATGGTCACGGCGTCCTGGGTGTTGTTCTTGTGGTCGCGGACGACGAGCTCGACGTCCCGGCCGCACACGCCGCCGTCGTCGTTGACGGCGTCGACCCAGAGCTGGGAACCCGCCAGGTACTTCTTGCCCACGGGTCCCCAGGGACCGGTGAGGTCGGTGATGTGTCCGAGCTTGATGGTGTCCTCGGTGACACCGGGTGCGTCGGCAGAGCCGCCGTCGGTGTTGCTGCAGGCGGCGAGGCTGGCGGCGGTGACGAGGGCCAGGGCAACGGCTCCGGCGGTACGCATGGGCTTCATGGGTCCTACTTCCTTCTGCTGACGGGGTGTGGGGTGGTGCGGGTTCTGGTGGGACGGGCGGGTGGTCCGGGACCGCCGGGCACGGGGAACGTTCACGACCGCGACGCCCGGGCCCGGCCGATGCGGTGACGGATCCGTCGCCCCAGGGCCGAGAGGCCGTCGGGCTCGACGATGAGGACGAGGATGATCGCTGCGCCGAAGACGTAGGTCGCTGCTGCGGCCGGCGTCAGCCCCGTGACCGCCCCCTCGGGGGCCAGGAAGGGCAGTGCGTCCCCGTAACGGCGGAGGAACTCGGGCAGGAGCACGAAGAGCGCGCTGCCCACCACGGCACCCACCACCACGGCGGAGGCTCCGCCGAGGATCGCCATCATCAGGATGTTCATGGCCAGGATGAGCGAGAAGCTCTCCTTCACCAGGACACCCGCGACGAGACCGATCAGGATGCCGCTGATGCCGGCGAAGAGGGAGGAGAAGAAGAACGCCTGGGCCTTGTAGCGCCGCACGTTGATCCCCAGGCCGCGGGCCAGGTGCTCGCCGTCGCGGATCGCCTCGAGGGCGAGTCCCACCCGACTGCGTGAGACCAGGGCGGCAAAGGCGAAGCAGATCGCCGCCACACCGGCCACGAAGTACCAGATGTCGGCCTGCTCGTAGAGCTCGTACTCGCCGAACCGGATGTTCTCCACGACCCGACCGGCGGTTCCACCGGTGACCCGCTCGGCCATGCCGAAGAGGTGCGCCCCGAGGAAGACCAGGCCCAGGGTGGCGGCCGCCAACGACAGACCCCCGAGACGGGAGGTGAGCGGGCTGAAGGCGAGGCCCACCACGCCGACCAGCAGGGCCGACAGCACGAAGGCGAGCAGGGGGTCGAGCTCGAGGCCGTCGGTCCGAGCCGTGCTGGGGCCGGCGAGGTAGGCGTACGAGAAGCCGCCCAGGCCCATGAAGAAGGCGTGGCCCAGGGAGAGCTGACCGGCCGAGTAGAGAAGGTTGAACCCGACGACTCCCACGGCGTAGGCAGCCAGGTTCATGAGTGCGGGCAGCCAGGTGCCAGCGACCGACGGCGCGAGGATGACCAGGATCGCGGCCACCACGAGTCCGGCGCCCTTGAGCGCGTTGAGGGTGCGGGTGCGGGTGTGGGCGTGGGCGTGGGTGGCTTCAGACACGATTGACCTCCTGGGTCCCGAAGAGTCCAGCCGGGCGGAACCACAGCACGGCCACCATCAGCACGTAGGTGAGCACCTCGTGGAAGCCGGCGCCGAGGAACTCGAGCTGCGCCTGGTAGCCCTGGGCGAACATCTCCGCGGTGCCGATGAGCAGGCCGCCCACGATGGCGCCGTGCGTGGAGTCGAGACCCCCGATCACCGCCGCCGGGAAGGCACGCAGGGCGACGGCGGCCAGGTCGACGTTGACGCCGGCCGAGGGGAAGGTCGCGAGGAAGACACCGGCGATGACGGCCAGCACCCCGGCCAGCAGCCAGGCGACCACGGACAGCCGGTTGAGCCGGATGCCCATGAGCGGAGCGACGTCACGGCGCTCGGTGGCGGCCCGGAAGGCCACGCCCCACGAGGAGCGCTTGAACCACACGAAGAAGAGCGCCACCACGACCAGCGAGACGACGAGGGCCACCAGGCGGCTCAGTGGGATGTCGACGGCTCCCAGGGAGACCATCTGCGAGCCCCACGGATCCCCGACCGTGCGGATCTGCGTGTTGATCTCGCCGCGGGCGAAGGTCATCAGCACGACGTCCAGGCCGATCGTCATCACGGTGATCGCCAGCGCGGAGCGGCCTGCCATCGACCGCACCAGCACGCGCTCGACCAACAGGTTGAGGGCGACTGCTGCCGCGACTCCCGCCACGAGGGCCAGGAGGAAGTTGACGTGGGCCAGGCGCGTCACCACGTAGGCCCCCAGGAGCAGCACTGCTCCGTGGGAGAAGTTCAGGATCCCGGTCGCCTTGAAGACGATCACGAATCCCAACGCGATGAGTCCGTAGAGGGCCCCTTGCGACAAACCGCTGATCAGCAACTGGAGGAACTCAGCCACTCAGCTCACATCCTCGGGGGGTAGGGGTACCGGCCTCGGGGCCGGGAAGCGGGGGGGGACGCCTGCCCGGGCTGGCCGGGTGAGACGCAAGACACACTCTTGCCCGAACTTGACGCGGGCGTCAAGAGTTTTTCAACACTTATGTTGAAAGAATCAACGCTTCCGTTGAATCTGTCAACGATTCCGTTGATCTACTGACGAGTTGGGCCTAGCCTGCTGGGGTCAGCCGATGCCGGAACCGTTGGAACGGACAACTGTGAGCCACTACAAGAGCAACCTGCGTGACATCGAGTTCAACCTCTTCGAGGTCCTGGGCCGCGACGAGGTCCTGGGCCGCGGACCCTTCTCGGACCTGGACGCCGAGAGCGCGCGCGAGATCCTGCGCGAGGTGGAGCGACTCGCGACCGGCGAGCTGGCGGCCTCCTTCGCCGACAGCGACCGCACTCCCCCGGTGTTCGACCCCAGCACCCACACCGCCCCGGTGCCCGAGTCCTTCGCGGCGAGCTACCGGGCGTGGATGGACGCCGAGTTCTGGCGGCTGCAGATCCCCGAGGTGCTCGGCGGGACCCCGGCGCCCTCGAGCCTCAACTGGGCCCTGGGCGAGATGGTCCTGGGCGCCAACCCCGCGCTGTGGATGTATGCCGTGGGCACCACCTTCAGCAAGCTCGTGCTGCGCAACGGCAACGAGCGGGACGCCCGCGTCGCCCAGATCATGGTCGAGCGCCAGTGGGCCGCCACCATGGTCCTCACCGAGCCCGACGCCGGCTCCGACGTGGGCGCCGGCCGCGCCAAGGCCACCCCCAACGAGGACGGCTCCTGGCACGTCACCGGCGTCAAGCGCTTCATCACCTCGGGCGAGCACGACATGAGCGAGAACATCGTGCACCTGGTGCTCGCCCGTCCCGAGGGCGTCGAGGGTGCCGGCGGCCCCGGCACCAAGGGCCTCTCCCTCTTCTGGATGCCCAAGCACCACTTCGACCACGCGACCGGTGAGCTCACGGGTGAGCGCAACGGGATCTACGCGACTGCCGTCGAGCACAAGATGGGCCTGAAGGCCTCCAACACCTGTGAACTCACCTTCGGTGACCCCCAGATCGGCGGCGGCGAGCCCGCTCGGGGCTGGCTCCTGGGCGAGGTCCACGACGGCATCGCGCAGATGTTCGACGTCATCGAGTACGCCCGGATGATGGTCGGCACCAAGGCGATCGCGACCCTCTCCACGGGCTACCTCAACGCTCTCGAGTACGCCAGGACCCGCGTCCAGGGCGCCGACCTCACCCGGCAGTCCGACAAGACCGCCCCGCGCGTCACCATCACCCACCACCCCGACGTGCGCCGCTCGCTGATGACCCAGAAGTCCTTCGCGGAGGCCATGCGTGCGCTGGTGCTCTACACCGCCTCCTGGCAGGACAGCGTGATGCTCACCGAGCACGCGGGCGAGGTCGACGACCTGGCCGGCGCCGTCAACGACTTCCTGCTCCCGATCGTCAAGGGCTACGGCTCGGAGCGCTCCTGGGTGCTCCTGGGCACCGAGTCGCTGCAGACCTTCGGCGGCTCCGGCTTCCTGCAGGAGTACCCGATCGAGCAGTACGTGCGCGACGCCAAGATCGACACCCTCTACGAGGGCACCACCGCCATCCAGGGCCAGGACTTCTTCTTCCGCAAGATCGTCAAGGACCAGGGCCGCGCCCTGGGCCACCTGACGCGGGAGATCGAGTCCTTCATCGCCTCCTCCGAGGGCGACGAGCGCCTCAAGGTCGAGCGTGGCCTGCTGGCCACGGCCCTCGAGGACGCCCATGCCGTGGTGCGCCGGATGACCGACGACCTCTCCGCCTCCCGGGAGGAGGCCCGCGCCGTCTACAAGGTCGGGCTCAACGCCACCCGGTTGCTGATGGTGATGGGTGACGTCCTGTGCGCCTGGCTCCTGCTCCGGCAGGCCGAGGTCGCCCTCGCCGCGCTCGACGCCGGTGCCACGGGAGCCGACCGCGACTTCTACTCCGGCAAGGTCGCCGCAGCCTCCTTCTTCGCGACCACGATGCTCCCGCGAGTCACCGCGGAGCGCGCCGTCGCCGAGCGGACGGACCTGGCCATCATGGACCTGCCTGAGGGGGCCTTCTGATGGCGTTGCAGGAGCTCCGTGGACGGACCGCGTTGGTCACCGGTGGCGCCAGGGGGATCGGTCTGGCGCTCACCTCCGCCCTGCGCGCGGAGGGGATGCGCGTGGTGGTCACGGACCAGGACGAGCAGGCCCTCGCCGATGCGGTGCGGGAGCTGGGCAGCGACGACGTCCTGCCCCGAGTCCTCGACGTCAGTTCCCCCGAGGCGTGGGAGGAGGTCGTCGACGAGGTGTGGCGCCAGGTCGGCCCCGTCGACCTGCTCGTCAACAACGCGGGCATGGGCGTGGGCGCCGCCCCCGGGACCTCACCGCCGCGGGTGTGGGAGCTGCCCGTGGAGAAGTTTCGGCAGGTGGTCGACGTCAACCTGGTCGGCACGCTGCTGGGCATGCGGGCGTTGCTCCCCCGGATGATCGCGCGAGGCACCCCTGCGCACGTGGTCAACGTCGCCAGCATGGCTGGGTTCCTGGCCCCACCGGGTCTCGGGGCGTACGCGGCGTCGAAGTTCGCCGTGGTGGCGCTCTCGGAGGTGGCGGCTGCCGAGCTGCAGGAGCACGGGATCGGCCTCTCCGTCGTGAGTCCCGGCGGCGTGGCGACCCCCTTCAACGAGTCGGCGCGCCGCTTCGGGAGCTCGCCGCAGCCCACGAGGCCCACCGACCCGGCGGCGACGGACGCCCGGAAGATGGCCCCGGCCTCGGTTGCTGACCGGGTGGTCCGTGCGATCGTCGCGGGCGACCTCCACGTCTTCAGCCACCCGGAGTACGCCCCGCTGGTGGCGGAGCGCCAGGCGGCGATCGCCGCCGCGTTCGGCACGTCGGCGGAGCCGGGGTACCGGGACCCGGAGGACCTCCTGTCCCGCTCCCGGAGCCCGCTGCACCGCCCGGGCTGAGGGCCCGGGCGGTGGACGGAGAATCCCTCAGGCCGACTGGGGCCGCTGGAACATCGCGTACGCGGGGTCCTGCTCGCCCAGGGCCCCGCGCAGCCACTCCGGGCCGCACGGCATCCGCGGGTCGCCACCGGCCAGGTGCTCCCAGTCGAGGATCACCAACCGCTTCGCGATGCGCCACCGGCCGTCGCGGCGCTCGAAGGTGTCTGCGTAGCGCAACCCGGAGAGCACCGGTGCGTCGCCGATGAGCTCGCGTCGGTAGATGGAGAAGGTCTCGACCCTGGCCGTGTCTCCGTCCACCTCGATGTAGGGGGTCCCCATCAGGTGGTAGGTGCTGACCAGCTTGGCCGCCAGCGCGTGCATGTAGTCGATCAGTCCGTCGAGCCCACCCTTGTAGCGACCGTGGTCGTCGTAGGCGTCCTCGTGGTAGCACTCGCGGACCGTGTCGAAGTCGCGCCGGTCGACGGCGTGCGCGTAGCGGGCGATGACGTTCTGGATCTCGAGCCGGCTGGCCAGCTCGTCGAGGTCGGTCACAGGATCTCCATCTCGGTCGGTTCAGTCGGGCGGAGCGTCGTGCTCCCCCGTGTCGGTCGGGGCGTCGGCCCTCTCGGCCTCCTGGGGCCCCGCCCCGTCCTCAGGACGTCGCTCGACACCCCGCAGGAAGACGGTCGCGAACTCCTCGGCGATCTCGGCGGGTTCGAACTGCCCGGGCCGGTACCACCGGTGCGTCCAGTTGATCATTCCCCACATGGCGTGGGCCACGAGGACAGGATTGAGGTCGGGCCGGAAGGCCCCCTGGGTCACGCCGTCACGGATGAGGTCGAGGAGGGCCTCCTCGAACTCTCGGGTCTGCTTGAGCATCGTCTGCGCCCAGGGGTCGTCCCGGTCCGAGATCCGGGTCATGTCCTCCTGGATGTAGACGAAGACCTGGGGGTAGTTCTCGTGGAACGAGACCAGGGCGTTGTGGATGAGGTTGCGGATCCTCTCGCTGGGGCTCAGGTCCGAGCTGCCCAGCCCCCGCACCATCTCCAGATTGCGGCCGGTGACACCGGCCACCGACTCCTGGAGGATCTCGTTCTTGCTGGGGAAGTAGTAGTAGAGCGAGGCGCGGTCCATGCTCACTGCCTCGGCGATGTCACCCAGGGTGGTGGCGTCGAAGCCCTTCTCCTTGAAGAGGACGGTGGCTGCGGAGACCACCTGGGCACGCTTCTCGAGGTAGGCGGCGTTGCCCTCCTGCTGCGCCAGTGCTCGACGACGGGCGATGTTGCTCTGGGACATGCTTCTCCTCACGACGGGTGGCGCCGATTCTAGGAGCGGCGGGAGGGGCGGTGCCGGAGGTCGGCCCGGGTGCTCCGTGGGGGAGGAGCACCC
This sequence comes from Nocardioides malaquae, assembly GCF_015070385.1. Classification (GTDB taxonomy): domain Bacteria; phylum Actinomycetota; class Actinomycetes; order Propionibacteriales; family Nocardioidaceae; genus Nocardioides; species Nocardioides malaquae. Next base: position 84,807 of record NZ_JADCSA010000007.1, read on the forward strand.
GGACCGACAGGATCAGACCAGGCGACCGATGCGCGCGCCCTCGGAGATGGCGTCGATGTGCTCGCCCTTCTCGACGGCGTCGCCCACCACGTAGGTCCTGGGCACGGCCTGGCGCAGCTCGTCCAGCAGGGCCGCGTCGACCGTGCTGGCTCCGCTCAGGACGAGCAGATCCGCGGGGACCGTCTCCACGCCTTCCGACCCCACCAGTTCGATCGTGCGCGACGTGATCGCACCGATCCTGGTGTGGGTCCGTTGGTCGACGCCCTTCTCCTTCAGCCGCTCCAGCAGCGTGCCGCGGACGATGCCGGTCAGCATCGGGGCCACCTTGCGACCGTCCGTGCTGACGACCACCTGGTTGCTGCGTCCCTCGGTGAGGAGGTCGGCGAGCTCGCAGCTGCGGGTGTCGGCACCGAGCACCACGACGGACGCACCGTCGGGCACCTCTCCGGTCAGGAGGTCGTCGACCTGGGCGACGCTGCCCTGGCTGGTGGTGCGACAGCCGGACTCCCCCGTCGCCAGGACGACGGCGGTCGGGTCCCGCTCCAGGACCACGGACGCGGTGGCCTCCTCGCCCGTCACCACCTCGACGCCGTGCTTGGCGAGCTGGGTCGAGTAGAAGTCGACGAGGCGGGTCAGGTCCTTCTTGTGTGGAGCACGGGAGGAGACGACCAGCTGGCCACCCAGCTCCGCGTCGCGCTCGAGGAGCGTGACCCGGTGACCCCGCTGGGCAGCGACGAGGGCAGCCTCGAGACCGGCCGGCCCTGCCCCCACCACGACGACGTGACCGGGCTCGGCCACGGGCTCGATGGCGTACTCGCGCTCTCGCCCCAGGGCCGCGTTGGACATGCAGACCAGCGGCTGGTCACGGAGCACGCCCCGGTTGACGCAGTCCAGCAGGCACGGGCACGGACGTACGTCCTCCGGCTGGCCGTCACGCACCTTCCTCGGCAGGTCGGGGTCGGCCATGAGCGCCCGGCCGATGCAGATGAAGTCGGCCTCGCCGGCCGCCAGGACATCTTCACCCTGCTCAGGGGTGAGCTTGCCCGCGACCATCACCGGGAAGGAGACGACTTCCTTGATGGCGGCCGCGACGGGGACCAGGAACTTCGGCGGCGTGTACAGCGTGTGCATGGTCGCCTCGTAGTGCGGGCTCCCGGCCGAGATGCTGATCGCGTCGTAGCCGGCCTCCTCCGCCAGACGGGCGAAGGCGCGGCTCTCCTCCAGGGTGACACCGTTGGGCGTGTCGAACTCCACGCCGTTGATGCGCAGCCAGACCGGGAAGTCGTCGCCCGTGAGGCGCTTGGTGGCCTTGACGATGTCCACGAGGATGCGGAAGCGGTTCTCCACGCTGCCGCCGTACTCGTCGGTGCGGAAGTTGGTGAAGCCGGAGAGGAACTGGCTCAGCAGGTAGACGTGGGCGCCGTGGATCTCGACACCCTCGAAGCCGGCCCGCTGGGCCCGGTGGGCCGCCTCGGCGAACCCCCGGACGGCGTCACGGATGTCGGAGAGCGTCATCTCGATCGGCACCTCGCGCTTGCGCGCGGCCACCGGGGAGGGCCCCATGGGCGCCCGTCCGGTGAGGTCGCGCCGCACCTCACGCCCGCCGTCACCCAGCTGGATGGCGGCGCGGGCACCGTTGTCCTTGATGACGCCGGCCAGCTCGGTCAGGCCGGGGAGGTAACGGTCGTCGCTGATGTCGAAGTAGGTCTTGAACATCTTGCCGCCGGGCAGCGGCATGGAGGCCTCGACGATGACCAGCCCGGCGCCACCCCGGGCCCGAGCGGCGTAGTAGTCCTTGGCACGCTCGGTGACGAAGCCGTCCTCGCTCCCGTAGCCCATGAGCATCGGGGGCAGCACGACGCGGTTGGGGATCTCCAGCGTCCCGATCCGGCCGGGCCGGAAGAGGTGGCGCTCGACGTCGCAGGTCATGACTCCTCCCCCGCGCCGCTGCCGACCAGCCGGAACTTGGGCAGCGTGACCTCGTCGGTCACGTCGTCGAAGACGACCTCGACCGGCATGCCGATCTCGAGCTCGTCAGGGTCGCAGTCGACCATGTTGGAGACGATGTGGGCCCTGCCCGCGTCCTCGAGCTCCACGATCACCACGACGATGGGGTACTGGTCGGCCGGCCACGAGAACATCGGGACCGACCGTGGCTCGTAGCCACGCACCACGGTGAAGGTGTGGATCGTGCCCCGGCCGGAGACCTGGGTCCACTGCGACTCGGTCGAGCGGCAGGCCGGGCACATCAGCTGGGGCGGGAAGCGGAACTTCTTGCAGTCCGAGCACTGCTGGATGCGCAGCTCGTGCTTCTTCGCGGCGTCGTAGAACTCACGCGCACCGTTGGCGTAGAAGCGCGGGAGCGGGCGGTCGTACTTGGTGGTCATCAGTTGCCTCCACGGTCGGTGCCGAGAATCACGGCGCTGGTCGGGGTCGGGACCGAGCTCGTGACCAGGCACAGCTCGGCGTCCGTGACCTGGCTCGTCGAGGTCCCACGGATCTGCTTCACGCCCTCGACCACGTGGTTGAAGCCGTGGATCGAGGCCTCCGACAGCATGCCGCCGCTGGTCGTGATCGGCAGCGAGCCGCCGAGCTCGACGTTGCCGTTCTCCACGAAGGCACCGCCCTCGCCCTTGGCGCAGAAGCCGTAGTCCTCCAGCTGGAGCAGGACGTTGACCGTCGAGCAGTCGTAGATCTGGGCCACGTCGATGTCGGCGGGCTTCACGCCGGCCATGCCGAAGACCTTTGGGGCGACGTAGTGCGCCGGGGAGACCGTCGGGTCGTCCTTGAAGAGGTGCATCTCCCAGTTGAGCGACGGCGTCGGGCCGAGGCCGGCCGCCGCGCCGTGGATGACCACGGGCTTGTTGCGGGAGTCGCGGGCCTGCTCCACCGAGCTCACCAGCACCGCGGCAGCGCCCTCGCAGTCGCTGAGGGTCACGTCGTCGACGCCCAACCGTCCCGACACCCGGTTGGCCCGGGCGTGGTCCTCGAGCGTCAGCGGCACGTCGCGCAGGATCGCGTTGGGGTTGCGGTTGGCCGCCTTGCGGATGGCGACCGCGATGGCGCCCAGCTGCTCGGTGGTCGTGCCGTACTTGGCGCGGTGCGTCTCGTAGGTGAGGGCGTAGGTGTCCATCATCGAGAGCCAGCCGTAGGGCCGCATGAAGTCGGCGACTCCACCCTCCATCGCCCAGACGGTCGCGGAGTTCCGCTTCGCGAAGTGGGTCATGTCGTAGAGCGTGAACGCCCGGTAGACGATGACGTTCTTGGCCAGGCCCGAGGAGACCGCCGCTGCAGCGGCGCCGATGGCGGCTGCGCCGGACCCGCCGTAGAAGGGGATCTCGACGGAGAAGGAGAGGTCCTTCATGCCGAGGTTCTGGAGCAGGATCTGGTCGTTGCCCGAGCCGTCGATCGAGTAGCGGACGATCCCGTCGATGTCCTCGACGGCGATCCCGGCGTCGTCGGCGGCCTTCTGGATCGCCTCGAGCGCCAGGGCCAGACGGTTGCGCGAGGCGCCCTCGGCGAAGGTGGTCTCACCGATGCCGGTGATGGCTGCGCGTCCGGAAAGAGTCATCGGGCGGCCTCGCTCTCGTCGGCCCGGCGTCCCACGAGGATCTTCTGCACGTAGGAGGCGCAGACCTCGTCACGCTGGTTCTTGACCTCGCAGGCGTAGGTGATGATGCCGCGCCCGTTGCTCTTCGGCTCCAGGCCGACGACCTCGCCCTCCCAGTGGATGGTGTCGCCGATGAGGGTGGGGTTCTTCATCCGGATCTCGTCCATCGCCAGGAACGCGATGAAGCTCTTCGGGGCGAACGTGTTGGGCCCCATCCACATGCACATCGAGCCACCCAGGCTCATGGTGAGCATGCCGTGGGCGATCCGCTGGCCGAAGCTGCTGGCCGCCGCATACTCCTTGTCGACGTGGATCGGGTGCCAGTCGCCGGTGATCATGGCGAAGTTGACGACGTCACTCTCGGTGATCGTGCGCGACGGGCTGACCAGTCGCTCACCGACGGTGTAGTCCTCGAAGGACTCGCGTTCCTGCATGGTTCTCGGTCCAATCTGTGGGTCGGGGGGATCAGTACGACTTCGGGAGGCCGAGGCGCTCACCGATGAGGTTCTTGACGGCGTTGTTGGTCACCGGGGCAAAGGTGTAGCGCCCGTCGCGCAGGTAGTAGCTCATGTTGAACTCGAGCGTGTGGCTGTAGCCGCCGAGGATGTCCATGCACTCGTTGACCACCCAGATGCAGGTCTCGGAGGCGAGAAGCTTGGCGCCCGACGACTCCATCTCCGCCGGCTTCCCCTCGCTCTGCAGCCACGCCGCCCGGTAGACCGTCTGACGCACGGCCTGGAGCCGCACCCAGATCTCGGCGAGCTTGTGCTGCACGGCCTGGAACTGGCCGATGGGCCGGTTGAACGCGGTGCGGGTCTTCGCGTACTCCAGCGCCTCGTCGAAGGCGGCCTGAGCGATGCCCAGCGCCATGGTGGCGGCGCCGATCCGCTCGTCGTTGAGCACGTTGAAGAGCGAGTAGAGACCCTTGTGCACCTCGCCGAGCACCATCTCCTCAGGCACTCGAACGTCGTCGAAGACCACGTTGTTGGCACCCGTGGTGCGCTGGGCGAAGAGGGGGATCTGGGTGATCGTCAGGCCCGGGGCGTCGGTGGGCACGAGGAACATGGTGACGCCGTAGCTGCCGCGCTTCTCGAAGTTGTCGGTGCGCACGACGGCGATCACGTAGTCGGCGATGTGGGCACCGGTGGTGAAGATCTTGGCGCCGTTGATCACCCAGCTGCCGTCGGCGTCCTGCTTGGCACGCGTACGCATGGCGCCCAGCACGTCGGTGCCGCCGTCGGGCTCGGTGAGGGAGAGCCCCACGAAGCTCGTGCCGGCCATCAGGCCGGGCAGGATCCTCTCCTGCTGCAGGGGGGTCCCGAGCTCGGCCAGGGTGCGGACGCCGAAGCACATGGTGGTGAAGTAGGCCATCGCCGGACCACCCATCACCCGGGCTGCCTCCTCGAGGCAGAGCATGGCGTCGAGGCTGCTGCCTCCGGCGCCACCCAGCTCCTCGGGGGCCAGGATGCTGAGGTAGCCGTGGTCACCCAGCGCCTGCATCGCCTCCCAGGGCCACTCGGAGTTGTCCTCCAGCTCACGGAAGTGGGAGGGGCTGAAGCGCCCGCGGAGCACGTCGCGCACACCGGCGACCATCGCCTGCTGCTCGTCTGAGATGTCGAAGTCCATCGGAGGTGTTCCTTCGCTTGGGGGGGGGTGAGGGCGCCGGTCAGGCGCTGGTGGACTGCTCGAGGTCGAGCAACGTGCGGCTGCGCAGGGCCTGCTTGTCGAACTTGCCGGTCGGCGTCACGATCCAGTCGTTGTGGCCGACGATCACGAAGCGCTTCGGGATCTTGTAGCCAGCGAGCTTGCCGCGGCAGAAGTCGCGCAGCTCGTCCTCGGTGACGCTCACGCCGTCGTGCAGCTCGACCATGGCAGTGACGGCCTCACCCCACTTGGGGTCGGGCAGCCCGAAGACCTGCGCGGTGCGGACGTACGGCGTCTCGGTCTGCAGGAAGAGCTCGACCTCGCGGGCGGAGACGTTCTCCCCGCCGGTCTTCACGGTGTCCTTGAGCCGACCGCGGTAGTAGGTGTAGCCGGCGTCGTCGACGAAGGCGAAGTCACCGGTGTGGAAGAAGCCTTCGTCGTCGATCGCGGCCTCGGTCTGGTCGGGCATCTTGTAGTAGCCCTTGAAGAGGCCTGGGCCCTTGACGCAGATCTCGCCGATGGTGCCGGTCGGCACCCGCTCGCCGGTGACGGGGTCGACGATCTTCTGCTCGACGCCCTCCATCGGACGGCCGTGCGACTGCTTCATGCGCTCGCGGTCGGCGCGGTCGCGGTAGGGGAAGACGTTGGAGAGGTACTCCGAGCAGCCGTAGATGTTGCCGTGGTGCTCGATGCCGAGCTGGGCGATCTCGTCGAACGTCGCGGGGTCGTTGCCCATGAGGGCCCGGGTGAGGCTGCTGAGGTCGTAGCGGCTGACCTCGGGGTGGCGCACCATCATCAGGTAGTGCACGTCGAAGCCCCACGTGACGGTGACCTTCTCCTTCTCGATGAGCTCGAGGGCGACCTGGGGCTCGAACCAGTCCAGCAGGATCTGGGCGCCGCCCCGGATCCACGGCACGACGAAGAGCAGCTGGCCCGAGGCGTGGTAGGTGGTGCCGTAGTTGAGCATCACGTCGGTCTCGGAGAACTCCACCGCGTCGGCGTAGTTGGCGCAGTTCGACAGGAAGCTGGAGTGGGAGTGGACCACCGGCTTGGGGAACCCGGTGGAGCCGGAGGTGGGGAGGCAGAGCACGGGGTCGTCGGGCGAGACGTCGTCCGTCAGGCGCAGCATCTCGTCACGGTCGTACGCCTGCCCCGCCGCACGGACGTCCGCGAAGGTGCGCGCGTAGCCCCGGGAGGCGTCGGAGTGGACGGTGACGACGCCGCGCAGCGTCGGCGCCTCTTCCAGCTCGAGCTCGCCGAAGACGCCCGAGGCGAGGCCGGGCAGTGCCTCCTCGAGACCCGCCAGCACCTGGTTGCTCCGGAACTCCTCCATCGTGATGAGCAGGTCGGGGTCGGTGAGCCGGAAGGACTGGATGAACTCGCGGGCGGTCCAGGTCAGGTTGAGCGGGATGAGCACCGCTCCCAGGCGCTGGAGCGCCAGCACCATCGTGGCGAACTCCTCCGAGGCACCCACGATGGCGGCGACCCTGCTCCCGTGGCCGATCCCGATCGCGCGCAGACCGGCAGCCACCTGGAAGACGTCGTGCTGCAGCTCGGCGTAGGTCCACCGACGCTCACCCGCCACCAGGGCTTCGCGGGTGGGCTTCTCGGCGCACGTGTAGTCGAAGACACGGGCCAACGTCTGGCCTGACCATTCGTAGAACATGGGGACTCCCGATCGCCTATCAACGCTTGTGTTGATATGTGACCACGAGCACCCATGGCTGTCAACACTAATGTGGAAAGTAGTTGACGCCGCCCTCAGATCCCGAGCATGGCGAGGGCCAGGCGGGCGTACTCCCGAGCCACCTCCGACGGGCTCGTGGCACCTCCCTCCCGGAACCAGCTCGGCAGCGAGGTGCACATGCTGGCGATCGCCCGGGTCCGGGTGCGCAGGGTCTCCGGGTCCTCGACCCCTCCCGCCGCCGTCACCGCGCGAACCGCCTGGTCGTCGAGCAGGGCCTGCACCCCGGAGCGCAACCCGGCGAAACGGGCTCTCTCGCCCGCGGGCAGCCCGCGCATCTCACTCGCACCGAGGAACACCAGGTGCCGACGCTCCACGTGCACGAGCGCCAGCGCCTCGACCATGGCGCCGAACTTCTCGACCTCTCCCTCCGTCTGGTCCCGGGCCGCCACGACGCGCCACCGGATCTCGACCATGGCGCGGTCGAAGAGGTCGATGAGCAGGTCCGCCTTGCTGGCGTGGTGGTGGTAGACGCCGGCGACGCTCAGGCCCGCCGCGGCCGCCACGTCGCGCATGGTCGCACCGTGGAAACCCTTCTCGACGAAGACCTCGAGCGCGGCGGCCAGGATCGGGTCGAGCCCCAGGTCGGGGTAGGCGCGCCAGTCCCGTCCGGGACGCTCCTCCGGCCGAGGATGCGTCCTCCTGCCCTCGGCTCCCACGAGGGTGAGTCGCCCCTCGGCCAGCCGCGACAACGGGACGTCCAGCAGCTGCGCCGCCTGCGCCAGTCGCTGGACCGTCAGGGGCGTCCGTCCGGTCTCCTGCGCGCTGAGGGTCGCGGGCGACACCCCGAGCTGTCGCGCCAGGGCGCGGAGGCTGACCCCGCGCGACTCACGCGCGCTGCGCAGCGCTGCACCGGGCGCGGCCCCTGGCACGTGTTCAGTCATACCGAACACTATGCCAAACCATCTGACTCAGACCGCTGGTCTGACCGATCGCTTGATCACTACCGTGGGCTGCATGACGACCCCCGCCCACACCCTCGCCGGGGCCGACCGACTCGGCCCCGCCCTCGCCCGCCTCTCGGGTGACGACCGCTGGCTCGACCTCCGGGTCGACCTCATCAGCGGAGGCAAGTCCAACCTCACCTTCACCGTCACCTCCCCAGCCGGAGAGTGCATCCTGCGCCGGCCCCCGGAGGGCAACCTCCTTCCCACGGCCCACGACATGATGCGCGAGGCCCGCGTGCAGCAGGCGCTGGCCGACTCCCCGGTCCCGACCGCCCGTGTCCTCCTGGTCGACGAGGGCGAGCTGATCGGCGTCCCGTGCTACGTGATGGAACGCGTGGAGGGCCACGTGATCCGCGACCGGATGCCCTCGGGATACGCCGAGACGCCGGAGGAGCGCCGCCGCCTCTCCTTCGCCTTCGCCGACACCCTGGCCCACCTCCACGCCGTCGACCCCCGCCGCGGTCGGTCTCGCCGACTACGGCCGGCCCGAGGGCTTCCTGGAGCGCCAGGTCCGACGCTGGACCTCGCAGTGGGAGAAGAGCCGCTTCGAGGAGGTGCCGGAGGTCGAGGAGCTCGGCCGGCGCCTCGCCGCGGAGGTGCCCACCGAGTCCCGCAGCGGGATCATCCACGGCGACTACCGGCTCGACAACGTCGTCTACGACCTCGCCGAGCCCGGCCGGATCAACGCCGTGCTCGACTGGGAGCTCTCCACGCTCGGCGACCCCATGACCGACCTCGGGCTGTTGATGCTCTTCTGGCGCGACCCCAGCGAGGGGCCGCTCTCGATGATCCCCGGCGTCACCCACCTGCCCGGGTTCGCCAACCGTGCCGAGATGCTGGACCGCTATGCCGCCGTCTCGGGCGCGGACCTCTCGGCCGTCGACTTCCACCAGGCCTTCGCCCACTTCAAGTTCGCCGCGATCGTGCAGGGCGTCGCCGCCCGATCCCGAGCCGGCGCGATGGCCGGCCAGGACTTCGGCGACCTCGACGACCAGGTGCGCGCCCTGGGGGCCGCCGGCCTCCAGCACCTCTGACCGAAAGGAACGACCATGGACTTCACTCCCTCGCAGAAGGCCCTCGAGACCACGGAGGAGATGTGGGACTTCATGCGCACCCACGTCTTCCCCGCCGAAGCCGTGTGGAGCGACTACCTGCGCGCTCACGGTGAGCACGAGCACCCGCCCGTGATGGAGGAGCTCAAGGCCGAGGCGCGACGCCGCGGCCTGTGGAACCTCTTCCTCCCCCAGCTCTCGGGACTCTCCAACCTCGAGTACGCAGGGGTGGCAGAGATCTCGGGCTGGTCACCGGTGCTGGCTCCCGAGGCCATCAACTGCAACGCCCCGGACACCGGCAACATGGAGACCCTCGAGCTCTTCGCGACCCCCGAGCAGCGTGCGCAGTGGCTGGAGCCGCTCCTGGCGGGCGAGATCCGCTCTGCCTTCGCCATGACCGAGCCCGACGTCGCCTCCTCCGACGCCACCAACATCACGACCCAGATCGTGCGTGAAGGCGACGACTACGTGATCAACGGGCGCAAGTGGTTCATCACCGGCGTCGCCGACGAGCGCTGCAAGATCTTCATCGTCATGGGCAAGACCGACCCCACCGCCGAGGTGCACCGACAACAGTCGATGATCCTGGTGCCACGCGACACCCCGGGCGTGGAGATCGTCCGCCACCTGCCGCTCTTCGGCTTCCAGGACCAGCACGGCCACTCCGAGATCGTCTTCCGTGACGTGCGGGTGCCCGCGAGCAACCTGCTCTCCGGCGAGGGTGAGGGCTTCGCCATCGCCCAGGCCCGTCTGGGTCCCGGACGCATCCACCACGCCATGCGGGCCATCGGCATGGCTGAGCGCGCGCTCGCCCTGATGGTCGACCGCGCCAAGTCGCGCGTCGCCTTCGGCAAGCACCTCTCGGAGCAGGCCAACGTGCAGGACCTCATCGCCCAGTCGCGCATCGAGATCGACCAGGCCCGCCTCCTCGTGCAGAAGGCCGCGTGGCTGATCGACCAGGGTGGGGCAGCGAACGCCCGCACGGAGATCTCCGAGATCAAGGTCGCGGCCCCGGCCGTGGCGGTGGCGGTCATCGACCGCGCGATCGAGATCCACGGGGCGGCCGGGCTCTCCGACGACACTCCCCTGGCCTTCTTCTACGCGTGGGCGCGCGCCCTGCGTGTGGTGGACGGACCGGACGCGGTGCACCGCCGCACGATCGCACGCATGGAGCTGAAGCGGACGCCGCCCCACGTGGGCTGACCCGGCTCGACCACGGGGCCGAGCCAGGGCTGCCCCTCAGCCCAGCTCGGCCTCGTGCTCCTTGCGATACCAGCGGATCGCCTCGGGACGACCGTCGCGCACCTTGGCCGCCCACTGCGCGTCGGAGATCAGGGCCCGTCCCACGGCGACCAGGTCGGCCTCCCCCGACGTCACCAGGTCCACGACCCGCGACAAAGGCACCGCCGGCGCCACGACCTCCCTCTCCGACCGGAAGGGGGCCGTGACCCCGACCGACCCGACGGCGATCACCGGCAGGCCGGTCAGGTGACGCGTCCAGCCGGCCAACGTGCGCTCCGAGCCGGCGAAGGCGGGCGTCCAGCAGCGCCGCGTCGAGGGATGCAGGACGCTGGCGCCCGCGGCGACGATGGGCTCCAGCCACACAGCCAGCTCGTCGGGGTCGGCGGCGTTGGTCGCTTCGTAGTCGGTCAGCTTCCACTGCGAGAAGCGGTAGGACAGCGGCGCCGCGGGGCCGATCGCGTCGCGCACGGCAGCGGTGACGAGCGCCCCCAGCGTGCTCCTGGCCCGCAGGTCACCACCGAAGCGGTCCTGCCGCAGGTTGGTGCCGCTCCACTGGAACTCGTCGATCAGGTAGCCGTGGCCAGCGTGGATCTCGACCCCGTCGAAGCCCGCCTCCATCGCCGACGCCGCAGCCGCCGCGTAGGCCGCCACGATCTCGTCGATCTCAACGGTGGTCAGCGGCTCGCCGACGCGACGACCGCGCAGGTCGATGCCCGAGGGGCTCACGACGGGGGCCTCAGGCACCGGCGGACGACCGGCGCGGCGCACTCCGCCGACGTGCCACAGCTGTGCCAAGATCCGACCGCCCTCCGCGTGCACCCGGTCGGTGACCGCCCGCCAGGCGGCGACCGCACCCGGCGCCGCCATCTCCGGGACGTCCGGATAGGTGCCGGCGCTCGCGTGCGGCACGTAGATGCCCTCGCTGATCACCAGCCCGACGCCGGCCGCCACCCGGCGTGCGTAGTAGTCGACGACGTCGGCGCCGGGCACCCCACCGGGGCACGCGTTGCGGGTCATCGGCGCCATGACGATCCGGGACCCCAGCTCGAGCTCGCCCAGTCGGAAGGGCTCGAAGAGCGGGCCCACCGCGCCCACGTCGCCGAGCGCCGTCGCGGTCGCCGCCGGACGCCGGATGAGGTCGAGGAAGGCGAGCAGGTGCTCGACGACGAGGTCCGGTCGCACCCAGGGACGGTGGTGCTGGGTGCCGGGGAGCGTCCGCACGTCGAGCTGCGGCAGGGCGTCGCAGAAGGCCGTGACGTTCCTGTCGTCGAGGAAGCGGGACTCCTCGGTGCGCAGCAGCAGCGACGGGACCTGAGTGCGCCGCGCCTGGGCGTACATCAGCTCGGTGTCGCGCTCGAGCCCGTCGGCCACCGCGTCGACGATTGCGGTGTCCCAGGGCCAGGTCCAGCGGCCGTCAGCCTCCTGGTTCAGGCCGCGCGCCAGCCCTGCGGGGGTCATCGGCCGACCCACCAGGCCGCTCATCTCGCGCGCCGCCTCCTCGAGGTCGGCGAACCCGTCGGCCGTACGCCGGAAGAAGGCGTTGCTCTCCCAGTCGGGCACCATGTCGGGCACCGCGTCGATGATCACCAGCCCGACCAGGCCGGCCGGCCGCCGACCGGCGGTCGTCAGGGCGACCTTGCCCCCGTGGCTGTGGCCCACCAGGACGACCGGACCGACGAGGTCGGCCGCGAGGTCGTCGAGGAGCAGGGCCAGGTCGGCCACGGAGTCGGTGAGGTCATAGCTGCCCGACGGGGACCAGTCGCTCTCCCCGTGCCCCCGCTGGTCGAGCGTCAGCACACGGACCCCCTTCTCGGCGAGCGAGGTCGCCACCTCCCTCCACTGCGCGCGCGACTGCCCGCCTCCGTGGAGCAGGACCATCGTCGCCGTCGCGCGCAGATGGGTGGGCTCGAAGGTGTCAAGGGCGAGGCTGACGTCGCCGGCGCCGGGGCGTCTGGTCGTGGTGATGCGCACGTCGGTCGTCGTCGGGGTGTTCATCCAGGCCTCTCGGGGATCACGCGTGGGGTCGGCCGAGGGACTCAACAGGAGTCAACATGGCCGTTGACAATGCTGGTGAACAACGTGCACCATGGGCCCGCGGCTGTCAACACTTCCGTGGATTCACTGGACACCCGACCCGTCCCACCCCCTGCCCCCGTGAGGAACTCGATGACCCCCAGGTTCACCGGCCGCACCGCCATCGTCACCGGAGCCAGCCGCGGCATCGGCCTGGCCATCGCCCGACGCCTCGTCTCCGAGGGGGCGCGCGTAGTGATCACCGCCCGCAAGCAGGAGGCCCTCGACGAGGCCGTGGAGAGCCTCGGCGGTCCGGAGCACGCCCTCGCAGTCGCGGGCCAGACCGACGACGCGCAGCACCGCGCCACCACCATCCGGCGCGCCGTGGAGACCTTCGGCAGCGCCGACATCCTGGTCAACAACACCGGGATCAACCCCACCTACGGACCGATGATCGGCATCGACCTCGACGCAGCTCGCAAGATCGTTGAGGTCAACTGCATCTCCGCCCTCGGCTGGGCCCAGGAGGCGCACGGGGCCTGGATGCGTGATCACGGAGGCGCGATCGTCAACGTCTCCTCGATCGCCGGCCTCCGCACCGCCCCCGGCATCGGCATGTACGGCGCCTCCAAGGCGATGCTCACCCACATCACCCAGGAGCTCGCCGTCGAGCTCGGCCCCGACATCCGGGTCAACGCCGTCGCCCCCGCCGTGGTGAAGACGAAGTTCGCCACCGCCCTCTACGAGGGCCGCGAGGACGAGGTGGCCTCCGCCTACCCCCTCAAGCGTCTGGGCGTGCCGAGCGACGTGAGTGACGCGGTGGCCTTCCTGCTCTCCGACGAGGCGTCCTGGATCACCGGACAGCTGCTCGTCATGGACGGTGGCGTCTCACTCACCGGCGGCTCCTGACCCGCCCGTCCGAAGAGTCACCGTCCACCACCCCTGCACCCCATCTGCCACCAGGAGAATCCATGAACACCACCGCACCGTCCGCAGCGTCCCGCGTCGCCGTCGTCACCGGCGCCGCCCGCGGCATCGGCAAGGGCATCGCCCAGCGCCTGGCCACCGACGGCTTCGCGGTCGCAGTGGTCGACCTCGACGAGGCGGCCTGCGTCGCTGTCGCCGACGAGATCACCGCCGCCGGCGGCAACGCCCTCGGGCTCGGCATCGACGTCGCCGACGAGACGGCCGTCGAGGAGGGCGTCGCGCGCATCACCACCGAGCTCGGACCGCCGACCGCCTTGGTCAACAACGCCGGCATCATCCGCGACAACCTGCTCTTCAAGATGAGCACCAGTGACTGGGACTCGGTGATGGACGTCCACCTGCGCGGTTCCTTTCTCATGAGCCGCGCCACCCAGAAGCACATGACCGAGGCCGGCTGGGGTCGCATCGTCAACCTCTCGAGCACCTCCGCCCTGGGCAACCGCGGGCAGACGAACTACTCCGCGGCCAAGGCCGGCATCCAGGGCTTCACCAAGTCGCTGGCCCTCGAGCTGGGCCGTTACGGCGTGACCGCCAACGCCATCGCGCCGGGCTTCATCGAGACGGAGATGACCGAGGCCACCGCCGAGCGCATGGGCATGAGCTTCGAGGAGCTCAAGGCCTACGCCGTCAAGGACATCCCCGTGGCCCGCACCGGCAAGCCCGCCGACATCGCCCACACCGTCTCGTTCTTCCTCAGCGAGGAAGCCGGCTTCGTCTCCGGCCAGGTCATCTACGTGGCCGGCGGCCCCAAGGGCTGACCGCCCGGCGCCACCACCCACGTACGACCCGAGCAGGAGGAAACATGAGGACGTTCCAGGGCATCGAGGAGCTGCGTGCCGCCGTCGGCAGTCACCTGGGGTTCTCCCCGTGGCACACGGTCACCCAGCAGCAGATCGACCTCTTCGCCGACGCCACCGGCGACCACCAGTGGATCCATGTCGATCCCGTACGCGCCAAGGAGGGACCGTTCGGCTCGACGATCGCGCACGGCTACCTGACCCTGTCGCTCGTGCCCCAGCTGATGTGGCAGGTCTACACCGTCGAGGGCCTGCGGATGGGCGTCAACTACGGCTCGAACAAGGTCCGCTTCCCCGCCCCGGTCCCTGTCGGCTCGGAGATCCGCGTGGGCGTCGAGCTGCTCTCCCTCGCGCCCGGCGCAGGCGGCGAGCTGCTCACCTCACTGCTGACCGTGGAGGTCAAGGGCAACGGGAAGCCGGCGTGCATCATGGAGGCCCTGAGCGTCCTGGTGCCCTGAGCACGCTCGTGGCCGAGCGCCGCTCCGTGCCACGATGAGGCATGGACGTCGAGCTCGCGGAGATCCGGGACTTCCTGGCCCAGCACGCTCCCTTCGACGCGCTCGGGCCGGTGGTCCTCGAGCGGCTGCCGCGGTCCTGCACGATCCGCTACGCCCGCCGGGGCTCGGTGGTCGTGGAGGTCGGGCTGCACGGTGACGGCCTGTACGTCGTGCGCGTGGGCGCCGTCGACATCGTCGACGAGGCCGGGGGGCTGATCGAGCGGATCGGCACCGGAGGCGCCTTCGGCATGAGCTCGCTGCTCGAGCACCGGCCCACGCGCTACCGCAGCGTCGCCGTGGAGGACACCCTGCTGGTGGTGCTCGCCGCCGACCGGTTCGAGCAGCTCGCCCGCGAGCACCCCTCCTTCCTGACGTTCTTCGCCGGCGCCCACCACACGCGGCTCACCCGGGCGATCCGCAACCTCCAGCAGGCCAGCAGCGGCCACACGGTGCTGCGTACGCCCGTGCGCTCGCTGCTGACCCGGGCACCGGTGACCACGGAGCCGACCACTCCGGTCGCCGATGCGGCGCGGGTGATGACCGAGGCGGGCGTCTCCTGCGTCCTGGTCGTGGAGGACGAGCAGCTCGTCGGCATCGTCACCGACCGCGACCTGCGCACCCGGGTGCTGGCGGCCGGGCTCGACCCGGCCGTGCCCGTCGGCGAGGTGATGACCTCGCCGCCGCGCACGTTGCGCGCCGACGCGATGGCCTTCGAGGCGCTGTTGGAGATGGTGACGCGCCGGATCCACCACCTGCCTGTCGTCGGCGAACGGACGGTGCCCCTCGGCCTGGTCACCACCACCGACCTGGTGCGGCTGGAGAAGTCGAACCCGGTCTACCTCGCTGCCGACATCGGCGTGCAGACGTCGGTCGCCGGTGTCGTCGAGCAGGCCCGCAGGATCCCCGCGGTGCTGGGTGAGCTGGTCGACAGCGACGTCTCCGCGAGCGACATCTCGCGGGTGCTGACCGCCCTGGGCGACGCGGTGCGACGGCGTCTCGTCGCGCTCGCCGAGGCGGAGCTCGGGCCGCCACCCACCGCGTACAGCTGGGTCGTGCTCGGGTCGGCGGCGCGCGAGGAGGAGGCGCTCTCAGCCGACCAGGACCACGCCCTGGTGGTGGCCGAGGAGGGCCACGACGCCTGGTTCGCCGCGCTGGCCGAGCGGGTCACCTCCGGGCTGGAGGAGGCCGGTTGGCCGCGCTGCCCCGGCGAAGTGATGGCCACCAACCCCCAGTGGCGCCTCACCCCGCAGGAGTGGCGGCGCCACTTCTCGGCGTGGTCGCGCGAGCCCCAGCCCGACGCGGTGCTGCACGTGGCTGTCTTCCACGATATGCGCCACCTCACCGGCGACCCCGACCTGACCGAGCAGGTCCGTCGCTCAGCCGCCGACCACGTCTCCCCCCGCCTGGTGAGCCACCTGGTCGCCCGCGCGCTGGGCTCCCGGCCCCCTCTGGGCTTCTTCCGTACGTTCGTGCTCGAGCACGAGGGCGACCACCGCGACACGCTCGACATCAAGCGCGCCATCTCGATCATCGTGCAGCTGGCGCGCGTCCAGGCGCTGCGGGTCGGCTCGACCGCCCTGTCGACGAGTGCCCGTCTCGCGGCCGCCGAGGAGGGTGGGCTGCTGGACGAGCGGACCGCGGAGGACCTGCGCGTGGCCCTCGAGCTGATGAGCTACCTGCGGCTGCACCACCAGGTGGCGCAGGTGCGCGGCGGACTGGTGCCCGACAACCAGGTCGCGCCCCGCGACCTCACCGACCGGCAGCGGCGCGACCTCAAGGACGCCTTCGCCGTCGTGCGCCACGCCCAGCAGCAGCTCTCGACACGGCTGAGCTCGGGGTTCGTGTGAGGGGCGGGCTGCGCCGCGGATGGTGTCCAGGATGGCGGCCCGGGCGCCGACCTCCGCGGCCCGAGGACTACCCGGCCGGGCCGGTCCGCGACCTGGCTGCGGCTCCCCCGCCCGCCGCGACCACGCCCTGGAGCGCGATCGACTTCCTCGCCGTCGACCTGGAGACCACCGGCCTCGACCCGCGGCGCGACCACGTGCTCACCGCCGGGTGGGTGCCGGTGCGCGGCGGACAGGTGGTGCTCGCCGAGACCCGCGAGGTCGCGCTGCGCCTGCCGCCGGGCGTGGGTGTCGGCGACTCGGCGACCGTGCACGGACTGACCGACGACGCCCTCGCTGGAGCCGCCGCACCGGTGGCTGCGCTGACCGAGCTGCTGGCAGCCCTGCGCGGTCACGTCCTGCTCGCCCACCACGCACCGATCGAGCTCGACTTCATCGGTGCCGCGGTGCAGCGGGAGTGGGGCTGCGGGGTGCCGCTGACCGCGGTCGACACCCTGCGCCTGCACCACCGACTGGTCGCCGACGCGCAGGGCGAGGCACCGCCGGGCAGCCTGCGGCTCGACGCCGCGCGCCGCCACTTCCACCTGCCCCGCTACGGCGCCCACCGGGCCTCCACCGACGCCATCGCCGCCGCCGAGCTGCTGCTCGCCCAGGCTGCGGAGCTGGAGGCGAGGTTGGGGCATCCACCCACGCTGCGGGACATGGCGCCCACGCGTCGGCGATGACGCCGAACTGGGCGGCGCGTGGGGGCGGCGCGCAAGGGTGGGCGCCCCTCACACCGGCTCGCTGAACCCCCGCACGAGCTTGTCGACGAGCAGCGCGCTCATCCCTCGGCTGCCGGGCCGTCCGTCGGTCAGGGACGCGTCGCCGACCTGGGCCAACAGGGCCGCGTGCACCTGGAGCACGGAGACGATCTGGGCGAGCTGCTCGAGGGGCACGGTCGGGCGACGTCCGAGGCGGTGGAGCACCTCCCCGATCAGCTCGGCCACCTGGCGGCGCAGCGGGTCCGAGGCGGTGGCGAGCACCGCGGCGGCCTCGGCGTTGCGCACCGCGAGCAGCGTGAACTCGGTGTGCAGCACCACCCACGCGTCGCCGGCGGAGGTCACCTCCTCGAGGAGCTGGCCGACGGTGTCGACGTCGAACTCACCCTCGGGCACGGCGTCGATGGCCATCCGCGCGCGGTCGAGCAGGGCGCGGGCGTGGCGGCCGAAGACCTCGAAGAAGACTTCGTCGACGCTCTCGAAGTTGGAGTAGAAGGCGCCTCGGGTAAAGCCGGCGGCCTGGACGAGGTCGTCGACGGTGACACGCTTGAGCCCCTTCTCGACAAAGACGTCGGTGGCAGCCTCGAGAAGGCGCTCGCGGGTGTGCTCGCGCCTGCGAGAGGTCTTCGTCGTCACCGCCATGGCCCCATCCTTCCTCCCGGGCCTCGCCGTTGTCTCGGATGTGGTGGGAGACACAGAACCGCGAGGATACGTTTTCGTATTCAATACATTAACGTATTGAACGTGTCTTCGTACTTGTACCGCCTCGGTCGTGCCGCTGCCACCTCTGCCCGCTGGGTGATCATCGGGTGGGTCGTCCTCCTCCTGGCCCTCGGCGGCGCAGCCGTCGCCCTCGGTGGCTCGCTGGAGGAGGACCTCACGATCCCCGGCACCGAGTCGCAGACCGGCATCGACCAGCTCGACGAGCGCTTCCCGCTCCTGGCCGGCACCAGCGGCCAGCTGCTCTTCGTCGCACCCGAGGGCGAGTCGATCGCCGACCACGCCGACGAGGTGCGCGCGGTCCTCGACGAGGTCGAGCAGGTCGACCACGTCGCCACGGTGGTCGACCCGTTCGCCGAGGGCAACGAGATCAACGTCGCCGACGACGGGCGCCACGCGCTCGCCCAGGTGCTCCTCGACGTCAAGCTCGACGGCCTCGGCGACGAGACCGTGCCGGCGCTGGAGGAGGCGGCCCAGCTGCCCGACGGCAGCGAGCTCGACGTCCACCTCGGCGGCTCGGTCTTCACCACCACCGGCGTCGCGGTCAGCGCCACCGAGGGCCTCGGCGTCGTCATCGCGCTGGTGGTCCTCGCCATCACCTTCGGCTCGCTGCTCACCGCCGGGATGCCGATCCTCACCGCCGTCCTCGGAGTCGGCGTCACCATGGCAGGTCTGCTGGCCGTCGCCAGCGCCACCACGATCACCTCGACGACCCCGACCCTGGCTCTGATGATCGGCCTGGCGGTCGGCATCGACTACGCCCTCTTCATCGTCTACCGGCACCGCACCCAGCTGGCCCAGGGCATGGCGGTCACCGAGTCCGTCGCCCGCTCGGTCGCCACCTCCGGCAGCGCCGTGATCTTCGCCGGCGCCACCGTCGTCATCGCGCTCTGCGGCCTGGCGGTCGCGCGGATCCCCTTCCTCACCGTGATGGGCCTGGCCGCCGCGTCCGGCGTCGCCGTCGCCGTGGTCGTGGCCGTCACCCTGGTGCCCGCCCTCCTCGCGGTCTTCGGCGAGAAGCTGCGGCCCCGCCGCGGCTCCCGCGCGGCCCGTCGTGCCACCGCCGAGCCGACGGCGCAGCGTACGCTCGGCGCCCGCTGGGTCCGCGCCGTCACGGCCGTGCCCGTGCTCACCGTGGTCGTCACCGCCGCGGCGCTGCTCGTGCTGGCCGTGCCCGCCAAGGACCTCGCGCTCGGCCTGCCCGACAACGGCATGAAGGAGCCGGGCAGCGCGCCGCGCGAGACCTACGACCTCGTCTCCGAGACCTTCGGACAGGGCTTCAACAGCCCTCTGCTCGTCACCGGCGACATCATCGCCAGCCTCGATCCCCTCACTCTCGTCGACGACCTCAGGGCCGAGGTCGCGGCCCTCGACGGCGTCGCGGCCGTGCCCATGGCCACCCCCAACCCGAGCGCCGACCTGGCGATCATCCAGGTGGTCCCGGAAGCCGGCCAGACCGACCCCGAGACCGCGCAGCTGGTCCACGACCTGCGGGCCCTGGGCGACGAGCTGGAGCAGGAGTACGAGGTCAGCAACGTCGTCGTCACCGGCCAGACCGCCGTGGCCATCGACGTCTCCGAGCGTCTTTCCGCCGCCCTGCTGCCGTTCGGCCTGGTCGTCGTCGGCCTGTCGATGGTGCTGCTCACCCTCGTCTTCCGCTCGATCGCCGTGCCGCTCAAGGCGACCGTCGGCTACCTGCTCTCGGTGCTCGCCTCCTTCGGCGTGGTCGCCGCGATCTTCGAGTGGGGCTGGGCGGCCGAGGCGCTCAACGTCGCCAAGGTCGGCCCCGTCATCTCGTTCATGCCGATCGTGCTGATGGGCGTCCTCTTCGGCCTGGCGATGGACTACGAGGTCTTCCTCGTCTCCCAGATGCGCGAGGAGTTCGTGCACACCGGCGACGCGCGCCGCTCGGTCACCACCGGCTTCACCGCCAGCGCCCGCGTGGTCACCGCGGCGGCCGTCATCATGATCGCCGTCTTCGCCGCCTTCGTGCCGCACGCCGACCCCGTCGTGAAGCCGATCGCCGTCGGGCTCGCGGTCGGGGTCTTCATCGACGCCTTCCTCGTGCGCATGACGCTGGTGCCCGCGGTGATGGCGCTGCTCGGCGACCGCGCCTGGTGGCTGCCGCGGCGCCTCGACCGCGTCCTGCCCCACCTCGACGTCGAGGGCGAGGGCCTGGCCCACCACGTCGAGCACGAGGAGTGGGTGGCCGAGCACGGTCCCGCCGCCGTCCGTGCCCTCGACCTGGTGCTCACCGACGAGCACGACGACGCGCTCCTCGACCCGCTCTCCCTGGTCGTACGCCCCGGCGCGCTGCAGGTCGTCACGGCGCAGGACCGCGTCGCGCGACGCGCCCTGCTCGCGGCCGTCGCCGGCCGCCTGCCCGCTCGCTCCGGCACCCTGCTGGTGCTCGACCGGCTGCTGCCGGAGGAGTCCGCCCCGGTGCGCTCGAGCGTGTGGTGGTTCCCGACATGGCCGGGGGCCGAGCAGCTCGCCGCGCTGCCCGAGGGCACCCCGCTCGTGGTCGTCGACGGCCTCGACGTCCCGGGTCCTCTCGCCGACTCCGTCCGCGCCGAGCGGTGGAGCGCCCTCGCTGCGCTCGCCGCGCGCGGCACCACCGTCGTCGTCGGCGCGGACAACCCGCCCGACCGGCTCCTGCCCGCGGAGGACCACACGCACCTCCACCTCCTCGCCCCCGCCCACCGGAAGGTCCTCGCATGAGCACCCCCACCCGCACCCGCGCCTCGCGTGGCGCCCTGGCCGCAGCGCTCCTCCTGCCCGCCCTCGTGGCGGGCGTGGCCCTGACCTCGGTCGGCGACCGGGTGGAGGGCGTACGCACCTTGCCCGCCGCCGTCGTCAACCTCGACGAGCCCGTCACCACCGGCAAGGGCGACGACGCCACGACGATCGCCGGCGGAAGGCTCCTCGCCGCCGGCCTCACCGCCCCCGCCGAGGGTGAGGACCCCGGCATGGAGTGGCGACTGGCCTCCGCCGACACTGCCGAGGAAGGTCTGGCCGACGGCACCTTCCACGCCGTCGTCACCATCCCCGAGGACTTTTCCTCCCGACTTGCCGGGATGACCCGCGACGAGCCCCAGCAGGCCGGCATCACCGTCGCCACCGACGGCGCGGACGGCACGGTCGTGGGCGCGATCAGCTCCGACGTCGCCGAGGTCGCCGCCGCGCGGCTGGGACGCCAGGTCACCACCACCTACCTGGCCGGGCTCTACGCGCAGACCGCCGAGCTGGGCGACCAGCTCGGCGAGGCGGCCGACGGGGCCGACGACCTCGCGGACGGTGCCGACCGGTTGGCCAACGGGGTCAGCGCCCTCGACGGCGGGGCGGGCGAGCTGGCTTCCGGTGCCGGCCAGCTGGCTGACGGGACCGCGACCCTGCGCGGAGGCCTCGGCCAGCTCGACGACGGCGCCGGTGACCTCAGCGACGGCACCCGCACCTTGGCCGACGGGGTCGCCGACCTCGACGGCGGTCTCGGCCGGCTCGCCGACGGTGCGGGCCAGCTGCGCACCGGCACCCGTGACCTCGCCGACGGCGCGGGCGACCTCGCCGACGGCGCCGACGACCTCTCCACCGGGCTCGACACCCTCGCCGAGCAGACCGCGGGCCTGCCGAAGCAGTCGGAGCAGCTCGCCGCGGGCGCGACCCAGGTGAGCGGTGGCGTGGACGGGTGGGCGCAGGTGCTGCGCGGCTGGGCGCAGGCGTGCGCCTCCCCCACCCTGGCGGCCGCCGCGCCGGAGCCGTGCGCCGGCACCGCCGAGGCGATCGGCCCCGGCGGCGCCCACGCCGACGCGCTGGTCGCGGGTGCTGCGGCGCTGGCCGACGGCACGCAGACCTTCGCCGACAGCGCCCCCTCGCTCGCCTCCGGCGTGCAACAACTTCAGCAGGGCGCCTCGACGCTGGCCGACGGTGCGGGTGACCTCGCCGACGGGGCCGAGAAGGTAGCCGGTGGCGCCTCGACGCTCTCCGACGGCGTCGGCGAGGCCCGCCGGGGCACCCGCGGCCTGAAGGACGGCTCCGCCCGTCTCGCCAACGGCGCCCGCTCGCTCGCCGGGGCCACCGGCGAGGCGGCCTCGGGTGCCTCCGACCTCGCGGAGGGCGCCAACGGCCTGGCCGCCGGTGCGGGCGAGCTGTCCTCGGGCACCGGTGAGCTCAACGACGGCGCAGCCGCACTGCGTGGTGGCAGCGGTGACCTCGCCGCGGGTCTCCGCAAGGGCGTGGACGCCATCCCCGTCGCCGACGCCGAGAAGCAACAGGCCGACGCCGAAGCGATCGCGCAGCCGGTCGTCGCGTCGCGCGACGAGGCGTCCCCGCGCGACGCGCGCGCCGCCGTCGGCCCGGCGGTCGCGGCGCTCGCGCTGTGGCTCGGGGCCTTCCTGACCTACCTCGCGGTGCCAGCCCTGGCCCCGGCTCGACTGGCCCGCGCCGGCCGGGCGACTCGGGTGATGGCCGCCAGCCTCGTCGCCGGCGTCCTGGTCGTGGCCGTGCAGGCGGTCCTGGTGGTCGGCGGTCTCGCCTGGCTCGCCCCCGCCTTTGCCCACCCGTGGGCCCTCGCGCTGCTGGCTGTCCCGGTCGTGGCGGTCACCTTCGCCGCGCTCGCGCAGACCTGCGTGGCGGCTCTCGGCGAGCGGACCGGCTGGATCGTCCTGGCCGCCGCGACCGCCCTGCAGGTGGTCACGGTCTCCGGCTTCCTGCCGATGGATGCGGCCCCGGGCGGGGTCCAGCTGCTCCACGACCTGCTGCCGGTGCCGCTCGCGGCCGAGCTGCTCGACTGGGCGGTCGACGGAGCCGGCTCTGCAGCCCCGGTCGCCGGTCTGGTGGTCTGGGCGGTGATCGGCGTGGTCGTCACCACTGCCGCCGCCAGCCGCGCCCGGCGTACGACCGTGGCTGCGCTCCGCCGCGACCTCGCCACGGTCGCGTGAGCAGACGTCCATCGAGGGCTCGCCCAGGAGTTCACCCCAGAAGTTCACCCACGGCTCACCGCAGCCGCTGGACCACCATCGCCATGCCCTGACCGCCACCCACGCACATGGTCTCCAGGCCGATCTCCTTGTCGTGCCACGCCAGCGAGTTGAGCAACGTGGTGGTGATCCGCGCACCGGTCATGCCGAAGGGGTGACCCACCGCGATCGCTCCCCCGTTGACGTTGAGCCGGTCGAAGTCGATGCCCAGCTCGTGGGCCGAGGGGATCACCTGGGCGGCGAAGGCCTCGTTGATCTCCACCAGGTCGACGTCGTCGATCGTCATCCCCGCCAGAGCGAGGGCGCGCTTGCTCGCCTCGACCGGGCCCAGGCCCATGATCTCCGGGGAGAGCCCGGAGACGCCGGTGGAGAGGATCTTCGCCAGCGGCTTCAGCCCGAGCTCCGCGGCCTTGGTGTCGGACATGATGACGACCGCTGCCGCGCCGTCGTTGAGCGCGCAGCAGTTGCCGGCGGTCACCG
The DNA here is from genome assembly GCF_015070385.1 of Nocardioides malaquae. Classification (GTDB taxonomy): domain Bacteria; phylum Actinomycetota; class Actinomycetes; order Propionibacteriales; family Nocardioidaceae; genus Nocardioides; species Nocardioides malaquae. Next base: position 108,121 of record NZ_JADCSA010000007.1, read on the forward strand.
TGCCGTCGGGCCGGAAGACCGGCTGCAGCTGCGACACCGACTCCATCGTGACCCCGGCGCGGGGGCCGTCGTCGGTGTCCACCACGGTGCCGTCGGCCAGGGTGACCGGCGTGATGTCCTGCTTCCAGAAGCCCGACGCGATCGCGTCCTGGGCGAGCTGCTGGCTGCGTACGCCGAACTCGTCCTGCTCCTGGCGGCTCACGCCCCGCAGCTGGGCGACGTTCTCCGCGGTCTGGCCCATCGCGATGTAGACGTCGGGCAGCAGCCCCTGCTCACGCGGGTCCTGCCAGGTGCGGCCACCCTCGGCGAGCTGGGCCGTGCGGGCCACGGCGTCGGCGAAGAGCGGGTTCTGGGTGTCGGGCAGGAAGTCGGCGGTGCCCTTCGCGTAGCGGCTCACGGTCTCGACGCCGGCGGAGATGAAGACGTCGCCCTCCCCGGCCCGGATGGCGTGCATCGCCATCCGGCTGGTCTGCAGGCTCGAGGAGCAGTAGCGGTTGACCGTGGTGCCGGGCACGGAGTCCCAGCCCGCCATGACGGCGACGTTGCGGGCGATGTTGTAGCCCGCCTCGCCGGCCGGCTGGCCGTTGCCGAGCATCAGGTCGTCGATCTGAGAGGGGTCAAGCTCGGGCCCCTGCGCCATGGCGGCCTGCACCATCTGCAGGGTCAGGTCGTCGGGGCGCATGTCCTTGAGGGAGCCCTTGTTGGCGCGTCCGATCGGGGAGCGGGCGGTGGCGACGATGACGGCTTCGGGCACGGGAGTCTCCTGAGGTTGTGCGGTGGGCACCGGAGCCGCCCAGTCTGGGTGAGCCCGCCGACCTCGTCAACGGTCCCGGCGTGGCGTCCGTGCTGTGCGTCGAGCCCAGCGCACTCGAACCCAGCGCCCTGACCCCAACACTCGCCGAACGCCCTGCGACGCCTCACAGGTGCGGCAGCACGTCGCGCCCGAAGGCTTCCAGGAAGGCCACTTGGTGCACGCCCACCTGGTGCACGAAGACCCGGTCGTAGCCCAGCTCGAGGTAGGCCTTGATCTCGGCCAGGTGCACCGCGGGGTCCGCGCTGACCGGGAGTCGGTCGAGGAAGTCCTCCGGGCGCACCAGCCGGGCGATCTGCTCCACCACGTGCGGTGAGCGCAGATCACCACGGGCGAATCGCATGGCCGCCATCGGATAGCGCTGCACCACCGCCGCTGCGGCGTCGGCCTCCGTGCTCGCCCAGCTCACGTTGAGGTGCAGCCAGGCCGGCATCGCGTCCGGGTCCTTGCCCACCTCCCGCGCCCCTTCACGGAAGCGCTCCAGCACCTGCTCCGCCTGGGCGGGTTGGGCTGCCACGGCGAGCAGGCCGTCGGCCTGACGGCCGGCGCGGCGGGCCGTCACCGGACCCGAGGTGGCGACCAGGACCGCGGGCGGCCGCTCGGGCATCGTCCACAGTCGGGCGGACTCCAGGGAGAACCGCTGCCCGTCGTGGCGCACGTCGCGTCCGGCGAGGGAGCCGGCGAAGAGCTTCTTGATCAGGTCGACGGCCTCGAAGAGTCGCGCGATGCGCTCGGGGGGCTCAGGCCAGTAGCCACCGGTCACGTGCTCGTGCAGCGCCTCGCCGTTGCCCAGCGAGATCCAGTGACGTCCCGGGTGCAGCGCCGCCAGGGTGGCGGCGGCCTGGGCGATGGCAGCGGGGTGGTGGCGGTCGCCGGCGGCGACCATGCCGGCGCCGAAGTCGCCGGAGGTGTGCTCGGCCAGCGCTCCGAGCAGCGCCCACAGGTGGGGCGCCTGGCCGAGGCTGGGCAGCCACGGCTGGAAGGTGTCGGCCGCGACGACGCCGTCGAAGCCGGCCTGCTCGGCCATCCGCGCGAGGTCGACCGCCTCCCGGGGGCTCACCGCATCGACCGGCACCACGTAGCCGACTCGACCCACGGTGACCACCTCCTCGTCGGTGGGAGTCTAGGCGGACGTCATCGTGGGCGTACGCCCCGGCGACCGCTGGCGATGACGTCCGACGCCGCCGCGGCTCCCGGCGAGAACGCGATCAGTGGCCGCCCGGTCCGCGGATGCTCGAGCACGTCCACCCCCACCCCGTAGGTGGCTTCGACGAGCTCGGCGGTCAGCACCCGGCGCACGTCGCCCACGGCCTGCACCCGGCCGCCGGCCAGCACCACCACGTGGTCGCAGTAGGCCGCCGCCAGGTTGAGGTCGTGCAACGCCGCCACCACGCTCACCCCGGTCGCCGCGACCTCACGCAGCAGCCCGAGCGTGTCCATCTGGGCCCGCACGTCCAGGTGGTTGGTCGGTTCGTCGAGCAGCAGCAGCTCCGGCTCCTGGGCCAACGCCCGGGCCAGCTGCACCCGCTGCTGCTCGCCTCCCGACAGGCTGGAGAGCAGCCGGTCGCCCCACGCCGCGACGCCGGCACGCGCCATGGCGGCCTCCACCATCCCCGGGTCACCCGCCGCGACCGCCCAACCGGACTCGTGCGGGATCCGCCCCAGGCCCACCACCTGACGCACCGTCAACGAGAACTCGGCCTTCAGCTCCTGCTCGACCAACGCCATCCGCCGTGCCCGCTCACGCCGCTTCAGCCCCAGGAGGTCGACGTCGTCGAGCACGACGCTGCCGGGCGACTGTCCCATGGCTGCTCTGGCTCCGTCCTGCGCCACCCCGGTCATCGCCCGCAGCAGGCTGGACTTGCCAGCACCGTTGGGGCCGACCAGGGCGACCACCTCCCCGGCCGGCACGGTGAAGGCGGCGTCGTGCAGCAGCACGGCGTCGCCGACCCGACGCGAGAGGCCGGAGACGACGAGCTCGCGCGCGCTCATGCCCGCCCCCGGTTGCGCACCAGGACGAGCACGAAGATCGGCGCCCCGATCAGCACGGTGATGATGCCGACGGGCAGCTCGCGGGGGTCGAAGACCGTGCGGGCCGCGGTGTCCACCCAGACCATGAAGATCGCGCCGCACAGCACGGTGAGGGGCAGCAGCCGCCGGTGCGCGAAGCCGACGAGCAGGCGTACGGCATTGGGCAGCACCAGGCCGACGAAGCCGATCGAGCCGCTCACCGCGACCATCGCGCCCGTCAGCAAGGCGGTCGCCACGAGCAGCACCCAGCGCGTACGCCCCACGTCGACGCCGAGGGCGGCGGCCGCGGAGTCGCCGAAGGCGAAGGCGTCCAGCACGCGCCCGCGCAGCGCCAGCGGCACGCCGACGACGAGCAGGACTCCCCAGGTCAGCGCGACCGACGCCCAGTCGGCGCCGGCCAGCGAGCCGAGCAGCCAGTTGAGCACCTGACGGAAGGAGTCGCCGCGGGCGTTCCAGAAGATCAGCAGCGAGGTGATCGCGCCGGCGAAGGAGGAGACGGCGAGTCCGGCGAGCACGGTGCGACTCGGGGTGATCTCGCCGAGGCTGCGCGCGAGCAGCAGCGTGGCCACCAACGCGGCCAACGCCCCGACGAAGGCGGCCACCGGCAGCGCGGCCGAGAGCCCGAGCAGCAGCACCAGCACCGCACCGGTCGAGGCGCCCGACGAGAGACCGAGCAGGTAGGGGTCCGCCAGCGGGTTGCGGGTCAGGGCCTGCATCACCGCACCGGCCAGCGCCAGCCCCGCACCCACCGCGGCGGCGGTCAGCACCCGTGGCAACCGCAGCTCCCACACGATGCCGGTGCGGATGGCGCTGATGTCGGAGTCGACGAGGCCGAGTTTGGCGCCGACCACCTGGGCCACTTCCCGCACGCTGAGATCGGCTGCCCCGATCGTCACGGCGACGGCGACCGAGGCCACCAGCAGCCCCAGCAGCACCGGCACCCACACCAGCCAGAAGCGCAGGTCCTCGACGCGCGCTCCCGCCCCGACCCGGTCGGTGGGCCGGGGGTCGGTGCGGGGTCGGGTGGGGGTCAGCAGCGCCATCGGGTCAGTCGCCGCCCCCGACAGCGGTCACGTCGAGGCCCAGCTCCTCGGCCTGGGCGAGCAGGCCGGCGGCGGCGGACACGGAGCGTACGCCTGCCTCGCCCGCCGGGAACGGCACCGTGAGGTAGCGCCCCGCCTTGACCGCGGAGAGCTCGCGGGTGGCGGGGTGCGACTCCAGGTGCTCGATCTTCTGGGCGGCGGAGTTCCAGTCGGCGTCGACCAGCACGAGCACGTCGGGATCGGCGTCGACGACGGCCTCCCAGCCGAGCGAGGTCCAGGTCTGGTCGACGTCGGCGGCGATGTTGGCCAGCCCGACGCGCTCCATCACCATCTGCGGGGCGCCGGTGCCCCCGCCCACGAAGGGGGTGTCGGTGCCCGACGACCACCACAGTGCGGTCGGCTCCTCGGCGAGCCGTCCCAGGTCGTCCAGCTCGGCACGCTGCTCGGCCACCAGCTCGGCCGCGGCCTCCTGCGCGCCCAGCAGGTCGCCGGCCTCGGTGAAGTGGTCGAAGAGCAGGTCGTAGGTCATCTGCTCCGGTGCCCCCTCGCTCTGGCAGGCCGAGGGCGAGACGTACGTCGCCACGCCGAGGTCGGCGAGCACGTCACGCTCGCCGGCGGTGTCGGCGGCGAGGTTCGACTCCCACCCGGCGAAGACCAGGTCGGGCTCCAGCTCGAGCACGGCCTCCTGCCCGGGCGCCTGGTCGGAGATCTCGGTCAGCGCATCCTCGGGGGCGAGCTCCTCAGGCACGGGTCCGTCCAGGAACGCAGTGCCGACGATCCGCTCGCCGAGCCCGAGGGCGAGCACCAGCTCGGTGGGGGTCGACTTGATGGTGACGATCCGCTCCGGTGGCGAGTCCACGGTGACCTCGGTGCCGCAGTTCGTGACCGTCACCGGCGCCCCGACATCGCCCCCGGAGCCGGCGCCGGTCGTGGCGGTCGACCCGGACCCACAACTGGTCAGGACGCCGGCGGCCAGGAGCGCGCAGGTCGCGAGAAGGGGCGTACGGACAGAAGGCATCGAGTCTCCCGGAGGCGGTCGGGCAGGCAGGGGCGAGGGTCCGCGGCCAGTCGCCGCGGGGGGTCCTTCGCCCCAGTCCGGGGATCGATGCACTCGGCCAGGACGACCGAGGGACCACGCGTCTCGCATGCTAGCCGTGCGGGGCGTGACGTGGACCACCCGGGTGTGCCACATCCCGGCTTCGTCGGCCGGGTCCGCTACGTTGCTCGTGCGGCAAGGCAGTCGCGAGCAGCGAGGTCGGGAGGGGACGCATGCTCCGCAGCGTGAGCCTCTTCCTCACGACCGTCGGACTTCTGCTGGTCGTCATCGGCGGCGCCAGCGCCACGTTCGTGGGTCCGGACGACACGCTCGTGATCGGCGAGAAGCGAGTGCCCGAGCGCGCCGCAGGTCTGGCCGTGCGCACCAACCCGGCGATCACCAAGTTCGTCAACATCGACCTGCTCGTGCGCGCCGAGGCCGAGGGGGGCGTCTTCCTCGCCACGAGCCACCGCGTCGACACCGACAGCCTGCTGGGCGGTCGCCGGTACTACGAGATCACCCGGATGTCGTTGGGAGACGTCGGCGGGGTGGTGACCGAGGGTCCCCGCGCCACCCGTCGCACCCTGCGGCCCGCCCGGATCACCGGGTGGCTCGACCGGACGACGGGTTCGCCGGAGGCCGAGCTGGTCGTGCCACTCGACGGCACCCCGCTCGACGTGGTCGCGGTGCCTCGACGGGCCCGTGACCGGGTGACGTTCACGATCGGCGCGACCGTCCAGGGCGCCTTCTGGATCCAGGTCACCGTGGCCGTGACCGGTCTGCTGATGCTCCTGGCGGGGTGGGGGCTGCGTCGATTCGGGCGCTCGCGGTCGCAGTCCGCCGCCTCGACCGACGACGACGCGCCCTCCGACCCGCCCGAGGGGCGCGACCGGCCCGCCTCCGGATCGCCGGCTTCCGGCGCGCCCGCGTCCGGCTCACCCAGTGGGTCCCTGAGCCTGCCGCGCTACCCCCGCGGCATGACGAGTGACGCCGCCACCCCGTCAACCGCCCCGATCGTCGCCGCGCCGGCCGTCGCTGCGCCCGCGATTGCCGCACCCGTGATCGCCTCGGCGCTGCTGGCCTCTGGCGCCACCGCGACCCCCACCCCGGCGGAGCCCGCCGCAGACGCCTCCGCCCCGGGCGGCGCCGACGCCGAGCGCAAGCCCCAGTGGGACAAGCGCAAGATCATCCTGCTGGCCGTGCTCGTGCCCCTCTCCTTCGCCCTCAAGGGGTGTGCGGTGCCCGGAGCCGCACCGGAGACCGACCGGGTGGAGACCCGGACCGGGATGACGCTGACCGAGGGTCAGGAGCTGGAGCCGGACGCCACCCACGTCTACGCGCCAGAGTTCGTCAGCTATCCGATGTGGGCCCTCATCGCCTCCGGTGAGCCACGCCGCCTCCGCCTGGTGACGCGCAACCGCTTCGCGGACCGGTGGCAGACCGAGGCGACCGTGCGCGTCCGCGGGCCCCTGCCCAGTACCGTCGAGCGCGCAATCGAGCCCAATGCGGCGCTGGTGCGGCGGGGCGACGAGGTGGCGTGGGCCGTGCAGGGCTGGTGGGAGAGCGGCGAGATCACGGGCGTACGCCTCGACCGGCGCACCCGACGGATCCGCGAGCGGCTGCTGGCCGACGGGATTCCCGTCTGGTCGATCGACGTGGCCGCACCACCCACCGGCACCCCGCCCGTACGTCTCGTCGAGGTCGCCGGCGGCCACCTCGCGGTGCTGCGCCACACCGTGGTCGTCCCCGGTGCACGCCTGCGACTCACCACGGTGGCCCACCTGCCGACGGCGGGCCGGCCGCGGCTGCTCGGCACCAGCCTGGCCGAGGTCTCCTGACACCTGAGCTCCCGGCCTCCTAGTGCATCCGTGCACAGGTCCGCGATCTGGTCTTGCCTGTGGAGAAGTGTGCGCACACGGTCTCTGCCCACCCCTACCGTGGCTGCACGTCTCAGGCCGTCTTCTCGGGGGTTCCACCGCATGCGCCGTCTTGCCAACCTGCTCTGGTTCACCTCAGCCCTGCTCGTGCTCCTCGTCGGCCTCGCCGGCGCGGCCCTCAGCGGGCCGGACGACACCGTGGAGGTCGTCTCCGACAAGGTCGGTGACGCGCGCGGCGTGCCGTTGGTGACGGCGCCGGTGCTCACCGACGTGACCGGCCTGGACCTGGTGGTCACCGCGGAGGCCTCCGGCGGCGTCTTCGTGGGCGCAGCCCACCGGGTCGACCTCGACGACCTCCTCGACGGCGCCGAGCACTACCGGGTCACCGGGCTCTACCCGGAGCTCGCCGGGGGCCTGGTGGGTGGCCTGCGCGAGGGCAGCCGCTTCCTGCGGGGCACCGGAGTCACCGTCGACGAGCTCGACGTCTGGCGCCAGCGCTCCGCGGGCACGGGGCCCCAGCAGGTCACGGTGCCGTTGACGGGTGAGTCGCTGGGTGTCCTCGTGGTGCCGAGCGAGGCGGAAGCCAGCCCGACGGTCTCCTTCGGCTACCACTGGCAGGGGCTCTTCACCCGGTCGCTGCGCGTCGCCCTCGTCGGTCTGCTCGGGCTGGTGCTCTGGGGGCTGCACCGGGCGCGGCGAGGACGACCCTCCGGCGACACCGGCGACGCGGGCCACGGTCGGTCGTCGGGTCGGGCGCGGGTCCCGGCGCAGCGTCGTCCGCAACAGACCGGCCCGCGCGTCCAGCGCGTGGGCGCGAGCTCGGCGGGCGCCACCACGCCGCGTGGCCGCAGGCCAGCTGTCAGCGCCTGACCCTCCAGCGACCGATCAGCGTGCCCTCCTCCTCGAGGAGCAGCACCGGGTCCATGGCGACGTCGATCGGCTGGCCCTCGACGATGCGCAGGTGGTCACCGGCCACGACGCGCGGCACGATCGTCAGGCACAGCTCGTCGACCACGTCGACGGCCAGCAGGTCGCGCAGCACGTGCGGACCGCCCTCGCCGAGCACCTGGGTCCAGCCCCGTGCAGCGAGCTCGCGACGCAGCGCGGTGAAGTCGATCGAGTAGCCGCCGAGGATCATCACGTTCTCGTCGCCCAGCGCGGCCCGGGCCGCGGGCAGGCCGGCGGCGTGCTCGACGGTGGCGAGGATGACGCTGCCGCGGGGCGCCGCGAGCAGCTTCTCGTTGATCTCGCCGGTGCGGGAGACCACGACCAGCGGCGTGCCGTCGGCGGGACCGTAGTTCTCCGCGCGGGCGGTGCCTGCCCCCACGACCACCACGTCGGCGTAGGACCGCAGGGCGTGGAAGACCCGCTTGTCGGCGGCGTTGTTGATGCCGTCGGTGACGCCGTCCTCCCCCTGCGCGGAACCGTCGAGCGAGGCGATCATGTTGACGCGCACCCACAGGCCGTCGGCGGCCGGTTCGGCGGCGTACGCCTGCGCCAGGCCCGCGTCGTCGACGTCACCGGTCTGCCCGGTCGCACTCATCAGGATCCGCATTGAAACCTCACCACCCAGTACATGACGCCGAAGGGGTCTCCGGCGTGGTCGATCTCGACATTCGTGACAGTCACGCCCTCCGCATGCAGGAGGGCGAACCCCGCCAGGCCACAGGCGAGGAGTGCGTGGGCGAGCTCGGCGTCGGCCTCGGCGACACCGGCCAGGCCGGCCAGGTCTCCGGCGGCGAGCAGCGCCTCGAGCTGCGCGTCGAACTCGGCGGCCCGCGGGTCCAGGTGGCCGGGGGCCTTCTCGCTGCGGCGGGCCGATCCGTTGGCCATCACCAGCACGTCGCGCCCGGCGTCGACGCCGGGGCGCCCGAGCAGCTCGTCGGCCAGCGCCCGGGCCCGGTCGTCGTCGGCGAGCACGCGCACGTCACCGTGCAGCCACGCGACGGCGTCGGTGACCGCGCGCCGCAGCTCGGGCAGCGGGTCGGTGAGTGAGGCGTACGCCCGCGACAACGCCGGCGCCGGCGGCACCACCACGACGCGCCTGCCGCGCTGGACGTCGTTCATGCCAGCCCCCGGATCGCCCTCGCGGGGCGCCGTCGACCGGCGATGCTCCACACCATGTCGACGGTCTCGCGGGTCTCGACCACCTCGTGCACGCGGTAGATGCGCGCACCGGCGAGGGCGCAGACGCTGGTGGCGGCGAGGGTGCCGGTGAGCCGCTCGCCGACGGGCTTGTCGAGGGTCTCCCCGACGAAGTCCTTGTTGCTCAGCGAGACCAGCACCGGCCAGCCGGTGGCGACCAGTTCCCCGAGGCGTCGGGTGACCTCGAGGGAGTGGAAGGTGTTCTTGCCGAAGTCGTGGGCGGGGTCGATCACGATCGACTCGCGCGCCACCCCGGCCGCGAGCGCGCGCTCCGCGTAGGCGGTCGTGTCGGCGACTGCGGCGGCGACCACGTCGTCGTACGCGATGCGGTGCGGGCGGGTGCGCACCTGCACACCGCCGGTGTGGGTGCAGACGATCGCGGCGTCGTGGGCGGCCGCGACGTCGACCAGCTCGGGGTCGGCGCCTCCCCAGGCGTCGTTGATGACGTCGGCGCCGGCCGCGCAGACCGCGTCGGCCACCTCGGCGCGCCAGGTGTCGACGGAGATCACCAGGCCGGGGTGGGTCTCGCGCACGCGGGCGACGAAGTCGACGACGCGCGCCTTCTCCTCCGCGGCGCTGATCTCCACGCCGGGGGCGGCCTTGATGCCGCCGATGTCGACGATCTCGGCACCCTGGGAGACCACCAGATCGACGCGCTGGCGGGCGGCGTCCTCGGCCCAGGTGGCGCCCTTGTCGTAGAACGAGTCGGGCGTGCGGTTGACGATCGCCATCATCAGCGTCTCGTCGTCGGCAAACGTGTGCCGCCGCAGTCTCAGGGCCACGCCACGACCCTAGGCGACCCCCTCTCGTGGCCGGACCTCACCCCACGGGCACGGTGGGTCAGAGGAGGGGGGCGGCGGGCGGACGCTCCACCACGGGCACCTCGACGGCGCGGGAGTGCGGTGCACCGTCGGGCCCCGGCAGGTACTGGTGGAGCGCGATCGCTTCGGCGTGGTGGCTGTGGGTGGAGCGCGCCCACGCCGCCGTGAGGATCTGGGTGGCCATCGCGCCGAGGTCGAGCAGCGGCTGGTGGCTGTGGGCGCGACGCCCCAGGTCGACCTGGGCGATGGCGTCGACCCCGCACGTACGCCACGTGTCGATGAGTGCGGCGAGCTCGACGGCGTAGCCACTCGGCACCGACAGCTGCGCGAAGTGGTCGCGGCGCACCGCCCACTCCCCCGCCAACGGCTGCACCAGCCCGGCCAGCGGAGGGAAGAGCAGGGCAATCAGGGGACGAGCCACGAGCTCGGTGACCCGGCCTCCCTCGTACGGGCCCTCGGCGCCGGGGCGCTGGTAGAACCCCTTGACCAGCTGCACGGCCGGGTCGGTGAGCAGCGGCCCCAGCAGGCCGGGCACGAAGTGGGTGTCCCAGTCGACCAGGTCGGCGTCCATGAAGACGGTGACGTCGCCGGTCGTGACGAACTGCGACTTCCACATCGCCTCCCCCTTGCCCCGCTGCACACCCAACTCAGGCCGCACCTCGGCGGCCCGGTGCACGACGGCCCCGGCGTCGGCGGCCACCTCGTAGGTCGCGTCGGTGGAGTCGGAGTCGATGACCACCACCTCGTCGACCAGCGCGGCCGTCTCGAGCAGCACCTCCCGGCAGCGCGTGACGACGTCGCCGACAGTCGCGGCCTCGTTGTGCGCCGGGACGACCAGGCTCACCGTCGTCGCCCCCTTGGCCGCGAGCAACTCCTCGAGGCCCCAGTCGCGCCAGTGGTGCGTGTGGCGGGCCGACCAGTCCGCCAAGGAATCGTCAGTCACCACCCCAGCGTAGGCGGGCGCAGCTGTCGGACGGCGGGGCTAGGGTGGCGACGACGAGCAGGAGGTGCGATGGCGGGCGAGCAGCGGTGGCCCGGCTGGGTCTACGCGGAGGGCGAGGAGCCCGACTACCGGTTCAGCTTCGCCAACGAGCGCACTTTCCTGGCCTGGATCCGCACGGCGCTCGCCCTCGTCGCTGCGGGCGTGGCCGTCGACGTGGTCGACCTGTCGCTGGCCGACGCGGCGCAGACCGCGGTGGCGCTCGTGCTCGTCGGCCTCGGCCTCCTGTGCACCGTCGCGGCCTGGTGGCGCTGGGCGCTGGCGGAGCGCGCGATGCGTCGCCGCGCTCCGTTGCCGACCTTCACGCTCGGCGTGGTGCTCACGGTCGTGCTGGTGCTGGTGGCGCTCGGACTCACCGCTGCACTGGTCACCGCATGACCCCGTCGGCGCCGGACGAGGCCCAGGCATCGGGAGCCGCAAGCTACCTGCCTGACCCGGGTCTCCAGAACGAACGTACGGCGCTCGCGTGGCAGCGTACGGCGCTCTCGATGATCGCCGCCTCTGCCGTGATGGCGCGCCTGACGTGGTCGACCGGTGGCGTCGCGGCGCTGGTGATCCTCGTGGTCGCCGCCAGCCTCAGCACCTGGGTCTTCCTGGAGAGCCGGGGCCGCTACGCCCACTCGGCCCGGGTACGCCTCCGCGCGAGCGCGCGGGGCGGGCGGGCGCCGCTGGCCCTCACCGTGGCCGTTGCGCTCCTGGCGCTCACCGAGATCGGCGCGCTCCTGCGCTGACCCGGGGGTCGGGTGAGATGGGGTGACCCACTGTCAGCTGTGGTCGCCCTGGCCGAACTTCGGCTTCTCCTTCGCCAGGAACGCCCGCACGCCCTCGGTGAAGTCGGGGCCCGTGTAGACCTCGCGCAGCATCTGCTCGTCGAAGTCGGGCGCGGCCTCGGCGCGAGCCGCGTACGCATTGAGCTGACGCTTCGTGGCCCGCTGGGTGGTGGCGGACGCACCCGTCACCTCGGCCACCAGCTTGTCGATCGAGCCGTTGAGGTCCTCGGTGACCTCGACCAGGGCGCCGAGGTCATACGCCCGGTCCGCGTCGACCAGTCGTCCGGTCAGCAGCATCGAGCGCGTGGTCGACTCACCGAACGCGGCCTGGCAGCGGTAGACGACCGGACCGGACAGCGCGTTGCCGAGGGTCTTCGCGATCGGGTAGCCGAAGCGCGAGTCCGGCGTGGCGATCCGGATGTCGCAGTGGGTGGCGACCGCGAGGCCACCCCCGACGCAGACGCCGTCGACCGCAGCGATGGTGACCTGCGGCAGCTCGAAGAGCGCCTGCAGCATCTCCCGGATCCACTCCTCGTAGGCAGCCGCGTCGGCCTCGAGGAAGTCGGAGATCTCGTTGCCGGCGGCGAACGCCCGACCGCCGGCGCCACGGAGCACCACGACGCGCACGTCGGGTCGGTCCTTGAGGTCGGTGAAGAGGTCCAGCATCTCGGTGTACATCGCCTTCGTGAAGGCGTTGTGCCGCTGAGGGCGGTTGAAGACGACGGTCACGACGCCGTCGGCGCTGGTCACGAGGAGGTCCTGGTCGCTCACGGTGGCGAGCCTATTGGGGTCGGTGACCGGGCCCGCACCTACCCCACGGAGTTGCGGAACGCGGTGTAGGTCGTGATCGGCACCGACGTCGTCGTGCCAGCCGCCGGCGGCGTCACCGTCAGCGGCCAGGCTGCCGCGGTGCCGCGGCTGAGGTCGCTCGGCGCCGCGATCGCGACCGTGAGGGTCGTCGTGGAGTTGGCCGGCAGCTGCGGGACGGTGATGCCGACACCGGAGGCCGACCGGTTGGTCAGCGCGTTGAGCGCCGGGACGGTCGTGGTCCCGCCGGCGTCGAGGACCATGAAGTCGCGCTTCGCAGCCGTGCCGAGGGGCACGGAGAGGGCGAGCTGGACGTTGCTGAGCGCACTGGCACCGTTGTTGGTGAGTGCGGTGATCCACATGATCGTGGTCTCGGGGACGAGGCTCCAGTAGAACCCCTCACCGAACGAGTTCGCCTCGGCCGACAACGGACGCCAGAACGCGCCGGAGGTGAAGCTGAGCGCCTGCAACGCCTCCCCCGAGGTCGCGAAGGCCGGTGCGGCGCTGGCCACCGTGACAGCCGGGACGCTCCAGGCCGCAGCCTGCAGCACGCGGCGGCGACCCAGCATCGGAGTCCTGACAGCCGGAGCGGCACACGCCTCGGAGAGTGCGGAGGAATCGTGGTCGTGCGTCATGGAAGGTCCTGTCGACGGGCCCGAGTACGTGGCTACCCGACAGTAGGGATCGATGTGACCCAGGCCACTTGCACTCCCACATGCTGGCCTACCCGATTTGGGGCAACTGGATCCACGCTGCCGTCTGCACGGGCTCTCGATTCCGCAGGCAGTTCAGCCTGCGCGACGCGAGAAGCAGGCTCATAACTGCCAGCCGTGGGTCGAACTGCCTGCTGAATCGAGGGGTCCACCTCCGCATGACCTGAGAGCGACAGCGTCCATCAGCGCGGCGTGCACGTAATCCTGGTCGAACATCGCCTCCTCCCACAGGAAGCGCACGACGCTGAGGCCACGTCGGGTCATCGCGGTGTAGCGCTTCACGTCGCGGCGTAGCCCCGGCAACGTGCCGTGGAACTCGAACGACTCCCCCTCCACCACGATCCCCAGACGACGGTCGAGCAGGTCGACGAAGCCCACGCCCTCAACTTCGCCCTGGGTCTCCACCGTGAGACCGGGCACCTGAAGCGCCACGGCCCGCAGGGTGGACTCGAACGGATTGGCGGCACCGGCGTCCGCGGCGTCCACCACCGCGATCGCCCGACTGCGACCCGTGCGCGACGAGGCCTCCGCGGCCAGCAGCAGTTGGTGTCGGTCGACCTCGCCAGAGCGCAGCGCCGAGTCGGCGACGGCCAGAGCCTCGTCGAAGGGCAGCGCCTTGGTGCAGTCGATGACGGTCCGCAACGGACGGGTGATGTGGTGCCTCACGTCCCGGTCCGGCACGTCCGACCACCTCACCTCGAGGTCGCCGACGGGCCGGCGCCGGTTCCGGGCCAACGTCACCCAAGGTCGCTCAGGCTCGTGCTGCACCTTCCATCCCCAAGCCACCGCCGCACTCAGGTGCGAGAGCACGCCCCCGGCGGCGACGGCTGCGGCGCGGTGCGCGCCGACGTCGACCAACCCGTAGCGGTTGCGCCGCAGCCGCGTGATCCGACCGTCGGTTGCCGCCCGGCGCACCTGCCACTCCGAGCAGGGCCCGAGCAGCTCCCCGTACTCCGCGACTCCGCCGAGCCGCCTCAAGACCTCGACCACATCCATGTCCGCATCGTGGCGAGTTCCATGGCCGCGGGGATCTGGGCCTCCCCAACCCTCGACCCAACAGGCAGTTGGGGACTTGCGGCGGTGGCGTCACGCTCCGGTTCGGCGCAGCCACGACCCGACTGCCTGCCGAATCGAGGGCGAAGCGTCAGCCCCGATACCCCTGCGGGTTCTGCGACTGCCAGCGCCACAGGTCGGCGCACATCTCGTCGATCCCCCGGGTGGCGACCCACCCCAGCTCGTCGCGCGCTCGGGAGGCGTCGGCGTAGGACCGGGCCAGGTCACCGGCGCGGCGCGGCTTCACCTCATAGGGGATCTCCACCCCGGAGGCCTTCTCGAAGGCGGCGACGACCTCGAGCACGGAGGTGCCCTCACCGGTGCCGAGGTTCCAGGCGCGGCAGGAGATGTCGTGGCCAGCCAGGTGCTCCAGGCAGGCGACGTGGCCCTCGGCGAGGTCCATCACGTGGATGTAGTCGCGCAGCCCGGTGCCGTCGGGGGTGTCGTAGTCGTCGCCGAAGACCCCGAGCTGCGCCAACCGACCGACGGCCACCTGGGCGATGTAGGGGGTGAGGTTGTTGGGGATGCCGGCCGGGTCCTCGCCGATCTCGCCGGAGGGGTGCGCGCCGACGGGGTTGAAGTAGCGCAGCAGCCCGACGCGCCACGACGGGTCCGCGGCGGCGACGTCACCGAGCACGTGCTCGATCATCACCTTGGTGCGCCCGTATGGGTTGGTGGCCTCGAGGGGCTCGTACGCCTCCACGTAGGGCACCTCGGCGCGGGGACCGTAGACGGTGGCCGAGGAGGAGAAGACGAGGATCCGGGTCGACGACGCCGCCATCGCGCGCACCAGGCAGAGCGTCGACTCGAGGTTGGTGCCGTAGTAGAGCGCCGGCTTCTCCACCGACTCCCCGACGGCCTTGAGCCCGGCGAAGTGGATGACGGCGTCGAACCCACCGCCGGCGAAGAGCTCGGTGAGCCGCGACTCCTCGCGCAGGTCCATCTCGTGGAGCTCGACCGAGCGTCCGGTCAGCCGCTCGACCCGCCGGATCGACTCGGGCGAGGAGTTGTCGAAGTTGTCGACGACCTCGACCTCGTGGCCCTTCTCGAGCAGCGTGAGCACGGTGTGGGAGCCGATGTAGCCGGCGCCACCGGTGACCAGGATCTTCATGAGGGGTGACGCTACCGCGAGCGGCCCTGACAGACTGAGGGCCATGTCTCCTCGCACCGCGCTCGTCACCGGCATCACCGGCCAGGACGGCCTCTACCTGGCTGAGCTCCTGCTGGAGAAGGGCTACGAGGTCCACGGCATCATCCGCGGCCAGAACAACCCGCGCCGCGAGCTGGTCGAGGAGCTGGTGCCGGACGTACGCCTGCACAACGGCGACCTGACCGACATGTCGAGCCTGATGCGGGCGTTGTCGGTGTCGAACCCCGACGAGGTCTACAACCTCGGGGCGATCAGCTTCGTGGCCTACTCGTGGGAGAACGCGGCGCTGACCTCCGACGTCACCGGCAAGGGGGTGCTCACGCTGCTGGAGGCGGTGCGACTGCACGCCGGCGACGACCTGGGCAAGGTGCGCTTCTACCAGGCGTCGAGCTCGGAGATGTTCGGCAAGGTGCAGGAGACGCCGCAGCGGGAGACGACGCTGCTGTGGCCGCGCAGCCCCTACGGGGTGAGCAAGGTCTTCGGCCACTACATGACGATCAACTACCGCGAGTCCTACGGGATGCACGCGAGCTCCGGCATCCTCTTCAACCACGAGTCGCCGCGGCGGGGTGAGGAGTTCGTGACCCGCAAGGTCGCCAAGACGGTGGCGAAGATCAAGCTGGGCCTGGCTGACGAGCTGGTGCTGGGCAACCTGGACGCGCGCCGCGACTGGGGCTTCGCCGGCGACTACGTCGAGGCGATGTGGCTGATGCTCCAGCAGGAGGAGCCCGACGACTTCGTGATCGCGACGGGCGTCAGCCACTCGATCCGCGACCTGGTGACGATCGCCTTCGACCACGTCGGCATCAGCGACTGGGAGCGTCACGTGCGTCAGGATCCGAGGTTTCTGCGTCCGGCCGAGGTGGACACACTGGTGGGCGATGCGTCGAAGGCGAAGCGGGTCCTGGGGTGGGAGCCCAAGGTCGACTTCGAGTCGCTGGTGCGCATGATGGTCGACGCGGACATCGAAGCGTTGCAGTCCGGCTGGAGGTGAACGGGTGATGCGGCTGGTCCCCCGCGCTGGCTTCCGTCGTGCCTTCGTCACCGGCATCGGAGGGCAGAACGGTTCCTACCTGGCCGAGCGGTTGGCCGAGTGGGGCGTGGAGGTCCACGGGCTCGTACGCTCGCAGCAGCGCCCCACGCACCTGCCGGCCGGCGTGAGGTTGCACGTCGGGGACGTCAGCGACCACGACCGGGTCCGCGAGGTGCTGCGCGAGGTCCGTCCCAACGCGGTGGCCAACCTGGCAGCGATGAGCTCGGTGGCGGCTTCGTGGAAGGAGCCGGAGCTCTGCCGCGCGGTGAACCGCGACGCCGCCCTGGCGCTCCTCGACGCGGTGGAGGAGCTGAGCGACGAGCGTCACCCGATCCGCTTCGTGCAGGCCTCGAGCGCAGAGATGTTCGGCACCCCCGAGGTGTCGCCGCAGGACGAGTCGACGCCGATCGCCCCGACGAGTCCCTACGGCGAGGCGAAGGCCGACGTGCACCGGGCGGTGGGCGAGGCCAGGGCCCGCGGCCTGCACGCCTCCAGCCTGATCCTCTACAACCACGAGTCCCCGCGCCGACCGCGCACGTTCGTGACCCGCAAGATCACCTCGACGGTGGCGGCGATCGTGAAGGGCCGCGCCGACGAGCTGGTGCTGGGCAACCTGGACGCCCGTCGCGACTGGGGGTGGGCCCCCGACTTCGTCGACGCCTTCCTGCGGGCCGGGTCGCACGACGAGCCCGATGACTACGTGGTGGCGACCGGCCAGGCCCACTCGGTGCGCGACTTCGTCGGTTCGGCCTTCGCGGCGGCCGGCATCGCCGACTGGGAGAGCTACGTGCGGGTCGACGAGTCGTTGCTGCGCCCGGTCGACGCGGTCGAGCTGGTGGGTGACGCCACGCGGGCCCGCACCAAGCTGGGGTGGCAGCCGACGAAGCGGTTCGACCAGATCGTGGCGGCGATGGTCCGCCACGACCTGAAGCTCCTCAGCCGCCCCTGAGCCCTCCCCGGCGCCAGCCCCTCAGTCCGGGATCGGGGCTCCCATGTCGGGGTCGACGGGGGTGGACCAGTCCGGGTCGGCCTCCGGCTCGCACGGGACCACGGCGCCCTCGGCGACGTCGAACTCGACCGACGACCGGTTGCCGTTCTCGTACTGCTGCACCGAGGCCCAGAGGACGAAGGTCTGGTCGTTGCGGACCGCGCCGGAGTCGAGCTTGACCTGGAAGTCCTCGCCCCCGATCGAGATCTGCGTGCCTCGCACGTCCTCGGCCGCCACGTAGCGCCCGCCCTGGCACCTCATCCCCGGCGCCAGGAAGGTGATGTCGGCCGTGACCCCGTGCTCGGCGAGCTCGCGCTCGAGGTTCTCCGCGCCCTCGAGGCGGTTGACCTTCACGGTCAGTTCACCGTTGTGCTCGGTGACAGAGAAGGCGGGGTTGGGCATCAGGGTGGAGACGCCGAGGGCGGTGACGCCAGCGGCGACGACGCCGCCGAGGCTGAAGCCGAGCACCCGGCGACGCCGGCGCGGGGGTGCGGGGACAGCAGCGGCGTTGCGGGCCACCTCGGTCTTGAGCTCCTCGAGGAGCGCGGTCTCGAAACGGTCGAGGGTGGGCTTGGTCATGACGTCGCCTCCAGGGCGCTGGACGGAGCAGAGGAAGAAGTAGCGGTGGCGGGCAGGGTCTCCCCCACCACTTGGCGCAGCGCGCGGCGGGCGCGGTGCCACCGGACGCGGGCGGTGCCGGCGCTGATGCCGAGGACCTTGGCGGCCGCAGCGAGGGAGAGCTCGTCGACGGCGACGAGCTCGACGAGGTCGCGCTGCCCGGGCGGCAGGGTCGCGACGTGGGCCAGGAGCGTACGCCCCGAGGCCTGCGCGCTGATCCGCTCGACGATGCGTTCGGTCGCGTCGTCGTCGAGCAGGCGCCGGCCGACGATCCGTCCGTGCGCCGCGTGCTCGCGGGCCGAGGAGCGGGCGTGGTCGGCCACGACGTTGCGGGCGATGCCGGTCAGCCAGGCGCGGGCGGGGCCGCTGCTGCGCCGGTAGGTGCTGGCGGCGCTGATGGCCCGGCAGAAGATCTCTGCGGTGAGGTCGGCGGCGGTGTGCGGGTCGATGGTGCGCAGCGCGACGTAGCGGCTGACGTAGGGCAGGTGGGCGCGGTAGAACGCCTCGAACGCCTCGGGGTCTGCACCGATCGTGGTCGGTGGGCTCTCGGTCTCCATGCCTCTTCTTCGCCGCAGCGCCGCGAAGCGTTACAGGCCGTCGAGCAGGCCGAGCAGGTAGTCGCCGTAGCCGGAGGCTCGCAGCGGCGCGGCCCGCTGCGCGAGCTCGTCGTCGTCGAGCCACCCGAGCCGCCAGGCGACCTCCTCGGGGCAGCCGATCTTGAAGCCCTGGCGGTGCTCGATGGTGCGCACGAAGTTGCTGGCGTCGTTGAGGGAGTCGAAGGTGCCGGTGTCGAGCCAGGCGGTGCCGCGCGGCAGCACCTCGACGTGGAGGCGTCCCTCGTCGAGGTAGCGGCGGTTGAGGTCGGTGATCTCCAGCTCGCCGCGCGCCGACGGGGTGAGCTCACGGGCGTACGCGACCACGTCGGGCCCGTAGAAGTAGAGCCCCGGCACGGCGTAGCGGCTGCGCGGGCGCGCCGGCTTCTCCTCCAGCGAGACCGCCCGGCCGTCGGCGTCGAACTCGACCACGCCGTAGGAACTGGGGTCGGCGACCTGGTAGCCGAAGACCGCCGCGCCGTCGAGCGTGGCGAAGCGGGCGAGCTGGGTGCCGAGACCCGGTCCGTGGAAGATGTTGTCGCCGAGCGCGAGCCCGACGGGTGAGTCGCCGACGTGGTCGGCACCGATGTGGAAGGCCTGCGCGAGCCCCTCGGGCGCGGCCTGCACGGCGTAGGACAGCTCGATGCCGAAACGGGAGCCGTCTCCGAGGAGGCGCCGGAACGCCTCGGCGTCGTGGGGGGTGGTGATGACCAGGATCTCGCGGATGCCGGCCAGCATCAGGGTCGACAAGGGGTAGTGGATCATCGGCTTGTCGTAGACCGGCAGCAGCTGCTTGCTCACCCCCAGGGTGATGGGGTGCAGCCGGCTCCCGGTGCCGCCGGCCAGCAGGATTCCGCGCATGCGCACACCCTAGGTGGTCGGCGTGCCCACTCTGAGTGGTTCCCCGGAGTGGGTGCGCAGCCGCATGGCACCATGGCTGCGTGAATTTCGTGCGTCGTCACCCGGTGTGGGTCTCCCTGGGTGCTCTTGTTCTCCTCGTCGTGATCCTGGGTCTGCTGGCGCTGCCGCTGCGCGGGGTGCAGGCCGACGCCACCGAGGCGCAGGCCGACCTCACCAAGGCCGCCGAGGCCATCAAGGCCGGCGACATGGAGGAGGGCTGGGAGCACGTGGCCGCGGCCCGGGTGCACGTCGACGACGTGACCGACGTGACCGACGGTGCGAGCGGACGCGTGCTGAGCCTGGTGCCGTACTTCGGGCGCGGGGTGGGCGACGCCCGCCGCCTGGCGACCGCGATGGACGAGCTGACCACCGCCCTGGAGGTGGCCGAGGACATCTACCCCGAGGTCTCCGGCGACGAGTCGACACTGCTGCGCGACGGCAACATCAACCTCGCCACCATGAACAAGCTGGTCGACTCGGTCGAGCGCATCGAGGATCACGTGCTCGAGGCGCGTACGCAGCTGGAGGACGTGCACGACGAGGCCCCGCTGCTCGGCACGATGGCGGCCCGCAAGCGCGACGCCGCGCTCGACCAGGTGCGTCCGGCGGCCTCCGGCCTGAAGCGGATGCGCCCGCTGGTCGACTCGCTGCCCGACGTGCTGGGCGCGAAGGGCGAGCGCAAGTATCTGCTGGCGATGATGAACCCCTCGGAGATGAAGTACTCCGGTGGCTCGATGCTCACCTTCTCGGTGCTGGAGGTCGAGGACGGGGTGCTGCGCCGCGGCAAGGTGCGTGACGTCTCCACCAACCCGAAGCTCTTCCGTCGTGGCTTCTGGGAAAACGTCGAGGGCAACGTCTTCGCCTCGCCCTACAGCGAGCGGATCACCCACGCCAACGTGGCGCCGTCGTGGCCGGTCGCGGGCGAGGAGACGCTGCGCGCCTGGGAGTGGTTGCGCCGTGAGCGCGCCGACGACCCGAGCATGGACGGGCTGATCGCGATCGACCTGGTCGCACTCTCCCACGTGCTGCGCGCGACGGGTCCCCTCCAGGTCGCCGGCGTGGGCGAGGTCACCGCCGACAACCTGCTGCCGAAGCTGGCGGGCGACTACGCCCGCTTCACCCCGGAGCAGCAGGCGCAGCGCAAGTCGCTCAACCGCCGCCTCATCCCGGCCTTCACCGACCGACTCTTCTCCGGTGTCGACTTCGTCGGCACGATGAAGGCGATGAACCAGTCGGCGCAGGAACGCCACCTGGCCCTCTACTTCCGCGACGAGGACGAGCAGGCCGCGGCACGCGAGGTCGGCTTCGACGGCGACCTCTCCCAGACCGACCACGACTACCTGGCCGTCTTCACGCAGAACATCCTCGCTTCCAAGGCCGACTACTTCCAGCGCAAGGACGTGGTCTCCCGGGTCAAGGTGCGCCCCGACGGCTCGGCCCGCGTGACGCTCGACGCCACCGTGGAGAACACCGCCTCGGGCCTGATGAGTGGGCAGCTGTCGGAATACACCGACCCCGACCTGACCATGTTCATGGCGACCTTCCTGCCCCGTGGCGCGCAGGTGCGCAGCCTCACCGTCACCGACTCCGACGGGCAACGCCCGGGCGGCAACCCCGACCCGACGATCTCGGAGACCGGCGAATACTTCGACCGGCCCTACGTGCGCGAGCGCGTGGTGGCCCGGGCCGGAGACTCGGCCCGCATGCAGCTGGTCTACGACGTGCCCCGGGCGGCCACGATCTCGCGCGACACGATGACCTACCGCCTCGACGTCGACCCGCACCCGACCGTGTCGAAGGCCCAGCACTCGACCACCGTGATCTGGCCGAAGGGCTGGAAGGTCTTCTCGGTGCCGACGGACTGGGTCGTGACCAAGCAGGGCCACGCGTTGTGGAAGCAGCCGACCTTCGCCAAGAGCGAGTCCTTCACGCTGACCGCCACGCGGGGCTGAGGCGCATGGAGCACCTCCTGGTCACGGGAGGCGCCGGCTTCATCGGCGCCAACTTCGTGCACCACCTCCTCGCCCACACCGACGTGCGGGTGACGGTGCTCGACAAGCTGACCTACGCGGCCTCCCGCGAGGCGCTGGCATCGTTGCCCGCGGCCCGGGTGGACCTGGTGGTGGGTGACGTGGCCGACGCCGAGGTGGTCGACCTCCTGGTCGCCTCCGCCGACGCGGTCGTGCACTTCGCGGCCGAGTCGCACAACGACAACTCCCTGACCGATCCCAGCCCCTTCGTGCAGACCAACATCGTGGGCACCTTCACCCTGCTGGAGGCGGTGCGCCGCCACGGCACCCGGCTCCACCACGTGTCGACCGACGAGGTCTACGGCGACCTCCCGCTTATCGAGTCCGGCGCGGAAGACCCCCAGCGGTTCACCGAGCAGACGGCCTACCAGCCTTCGAGTCCCTACTCGGCCTCGAAGGCGGCGAGCGACCACCTCGTACGCGCCTGGGTGCGCAGCTTCGGCGTGCAGGCGACGCTGTCGAACTGCTCCAACAACTACGGCCCCTGGCAGCACGTGGAGAAGTTCATCCCGCGTCAGGTGACCGAGCTGATCGACGGGCGCCGCCCCCGGCTCTACGGTGTGGGCGCCAACGTGCGCGACTGGATCCACGTCGACGACCACTCCTCGGCGGTCTGGACGATCCTGACCGAGGGGCGCATCGGCGAGACCTACCTGGTGGGCGCCGACGGCGAACGCTCCAACCTCGAGGTGGTGCAGACGCTGCTGGAGGTCTTCGGCCGCCCGCGTGACGACTTCGAGTCGGTGGCCGACCGGGCGGGTCACGACCTGCGCTACGCCATCGACGCCACCAAGCTCCGCACCGAGCTGGGTTGGTGCCCCCAGCACGCCGACTTCACCGAGGGCCTGGCCCAGACCGTGGAGTGGTACCGCGCCCACGAGGCGTGGTGGCGCCCGGCGAAGGCGGCGACCGAGGCGGCGTACGCAGCGAAGGGCCAGTGACGTGAGCCGACAGGATGGCGCGTGGTGAGTGACACGACCCCTCTCCCCCACGTGGAGACGACACCGATCCCGGGCCTGCTGGTGGTGCGGCTGGACCTGCGCCGCGACCCGCGCGGCTGGTTCAAGGAGAACTGGCAGCGCGCCAAGATGGTGGCTGCCGGCCTGCCCGACTTCGCCCCGGTGCAGCACAACCTGTCGTTCAACGGCGCCCGCGGGGTCACCCGCGGCATCCACACCGAGCCGTGGGACAAGTTCGTCTCGGTGGCGAGTGGCCGGGTCTTCGCCGCCTGGGTCGACATGCGTCAGGGCGAGACGTTCGGGGCCACCTTCTGGATCGAGATGGACCCGTCGGTGGCGGTCTTCGTGCCGCGCGGCGTGGGCAACTCCTACCAGACGCTGACCGACGACGTGGCCTACACCTACCTCGTCAACCAGCACTGGCGTGAGGGGTTCGCCTACCCGGCGCTCGCCCTGGACGACCCGACGGTCGCGATCCCCTGGCCGATCCCGCTGACCGACTGCGAGATCTCCGAGAAGGACCACCACAACCCGATCCTCGACCCGGCCACGGCCATCACTCCCCAGCGCATGCTGGTGCTGGGCGGCGACGGCCAGGTCGGTCGTGCCCTGGCCTCCGAGTTCCCCGACGCCGTGGTCGTCGGGCGTGAGCAGCTCGACGTGACCGACGCGGCCGCGATGGCCGCCTGGCGCTGGCGGGCGCACGACGTGGTCGTCAACGCGGCGGCCTTCACGGGCGTCGACGCGGCGGAGACGCCCGAGGGGCGGCGCGCGGCGTGGGCCGCCAACGCCGAGGCGCCGGCACGGCTGGCGGCCCTGGCGCGCGAGCACGGCTTCACCCTCGTGCACGTCTCCAGCGACTACGTCTTCGACGGCACCTCGACCGCTGCGGGCGGCTACCGCGAGACCGACCCGATGGCGCCGTTGGGGGCGTACGGCGCCAGCAAGGCCGCCGGCGACCTCGCCGTCGCGGGGGCGCCGCACCACTACCTGCTGCGCACCTCGTGGGTGGTCGGCGAGGGGGCCAACTTCGTGGCGACGATGCAGCGGCTCGCCGAGCAGGGAGCGACCCCGAGCGTGGTCGACGACCAGGTGGGACGACTGACCTTCGCCTCCGAGCTGGCGCGCGCCACCCGTCACCTGCTCGAGTCAGGGGCGGCGTGGGGCACCTACCACGTCACCTGCGCCGGTGAGCCCCAGTCGTGGGCCGACGTGGCGCGCAGCGTCTTCGACCTGGAGGGGCGCGACGCCGACGACGTCACGAGCGTCTCGACCGGGGCCTACGCGGCGACCCGACCCGGCCTGGCCCCGCGGCCGGCCCGCAGCCTGCTGGACACCTCGAAGATCGAGGCGACCGGCTTCACCCCGCGCGACGCCCTGGCGGCGCTGCGCGAGCACCTCGCCCGTTGAGCGGGCGGCCGCGCGCTGCTGACGTCGTTCAGGAGGCGGAGGTCGCTCCAGCGGCGACGGCCTCTTCGCGGCCGTAGTCGTCCTCGATGCGGCAGATGTCGTCCTCGCCGGTGTAGGCGCCGTGCTGCACCTCGATGATGACGAGCTCCTCGGAGTGCTCGTTGCAGATCCGGTGGGCGGCACCCTTGGCCACGTCGACGGACTCGCCGGGACCAGCCACGACCTTCTCGCCGTCGATCACGCAGGTGGCCATGCCGAAGATGACGACCCAGTGCTCCGAGCGGTGCTCATGGGTCTGGTAGGAGAGGCGCTGGCCCGGGTTCACGTGGATGCGCTTGACCTTGTAGCCCTTGCCGTCGTCGATGACGTGCCAGGACCCCCAGGGTCGCTCCTCAGACTCGAGTGCCATCGTCTCTTCTCTCCTGCTCCGGATCGCGCCCCCGAGGGGCGTGGTTGCACAGGCTAACGCGAAGTTACCGGCGCGTCAGCACATCGATTCTGCCGTACGTGCGAGCCTACGCGCCGGGTGTCTCACGGCTGCCTCAGCAGAGGCGGGCGAGCTCCGCGACGATCATCTCGCGCTCGCCGCCGAGCGGCAGCGCGTCGACCGCGTCGTGGCCCACGCCGGGCACCGGCACGTGGGAGACGGCGGCGTGGCGCGGACGCTGGTCCTGCGGCTCGTCGTCGGCGAAGAGCTCCTCGTGCAGCTTCTCACCCTCGCGCAGGCCGGTGAACTCGATGCGGATCGGCCGCCCCGACTGGCGGATGAGCTGGTTGGCCACGTCGAGGATCTTGATCGGCTCGCCCATGTCGAGCACCAGCGCCTCGCCGGGCTCGCCGATCGCGGCGGCCTGCACGGTGAGCTGGCAGGCCTCCACGATCGTCATGAAGTAGCGAGTGACGTCGGGGTGGGTGACGGTGACAGGGCCACCGGCGGCGATCTGGGAGGCGAAGGCGGTCAGCACGCTGCCGCGGCTGCCGAGCACGTTGCCGAAACGCACCGAGAGGTAGGTGCCGTGACCGTCGGCCAGGGCCTCCTTGGCCACGTCGGCGGTGATCTTCTCGGCGATGCGCTTGGAGTAGCCCAGGACGCTCGAGGGGTTGGCGGCCTTGTCGGTGGAGATGTTGACGAAGCGCTCCACCCCGACCTCGCGGGAGACCTCGAGCACGTTGCGGGTGCCCAGCACGTTGGTCTTCACGGCCTCGGCGGGGAACTGCTCGAGCATCGGCAGGTGCTTGAGGGCGGCGGCGTGGAAGACGACCTCGGGCCGGCGCTTGGTGAAGATCTCGCGCAGGGCGTCGATGTCGCGGATGTCGTTGAGGATGACGTCGTCGGAGTCGAGGAGGCCGTGACCGGTGATCGAGAGCTGCACGGCGTGGAGCGCGGACTCGTCGCGGTCGAGCATCATCAGCTCCGACGGCCCGAACCGGTGGATCTGGCGGCAGAGCTCCGAGCCGATGGAGCCACCGGCGCCGGTCACCAGGACGCGCTTGCCGGAGATGTAGTCGGCGATCGCGGCGATGTCGGTGTCGACCGGCTTGCGGCCCAGCACGTCGTTGAGGTCGATGTCGCGGATGTCGCGGATGCCGGCGTGCTCGCCGAGCATGTCGGTGGGCGCAGGCAGCACCTTGACCTGGAGACCGGCCTCGGTGCCGGCCAGGTTGAGCCGCGCGATGGTGGCGGCATCGGCGCTGGGGATCGCGACGATGACGGTGTCGACTCCGGTGCGCTCCGCGATCTCGGAGAGCTGGGCCGTGGTGCCGAGCACCGGGACGCCGCGGATGCGGTAGTGCCGCTTGGCCGGGTCGTCGTCGAGCAGGCCGACGGGGCGCCACTCGTGGTGGGGGTCGCGCAGCATCGAGACGACGAGGTCGTAGCCCGACTCGCCGGCTCCGATGAGCAGGACCCGGGTGCCGTCGCCGTTGCCTTCACGCAGGCGGTCGCGCTCCTTCAGACGACGCCACAGGGCGCGGCCGAAGAGCGCCAGGATCAGCGTGAGCAGGGTGGCGCCTGCAGGGATGCTGCGGGGCACCCAGACCGGTGCCAGGTTGGCGAAGAAGATGAGGGCGCCGACGCTCAGGGTGACGGCGGCCAGCAGCACGGCCTCCTCGAGGCTGGCGAGCTTGCTGCGGCCCTGGTGCAGGCGCACCGTGGCGCCGAGGGCCACGTGGAGCAGGGCGGCCACGCCGCCCAGGGTCAGGGCGGCGACCCAGCTGGCTCCGGAGGTCTGGCCCTCGAGACGCAGCGCCATCCACACCAGGAACGACCCGATCCAGACGAAGGCGTCGAAGGTGACGACCACCAGAGTCCGTTGACGCTGCAGACGCGGCATCCACTCTGCCACTGCTTCCACTCCCCACGTGTCCGTTGCCTGGTCCTTCGAAGAAGCGACCCGCCGTGGTGCAGTTTGGCACGAACGACCGACAGGACCGGAAATGGACCAGAAAACCGTCGACCGGTCAGCTGCCGCTCACCCGGAGGGGTGAGAGCAGCAGGCGCCGCCTCAGCGACCGGTCAGCTGCCGCAACGCGGGGCGTACGTCGGCCAGGAAGACGAAGGCGGCGACGAGGAAGACGATGTTGATGATGCCGATCGGGTTGCTCAGGATCAGCTGTGCGGCGAGGCCGAGGCCGAGGATCAGGCCCCAGGCGACCTTGGTCATCTTGGAGCTGGCCTCGTAGGCCTCGGGCGGGTAGGTCATCGCGATGACGAAGGCGTAGCCCTTGGCTCCGATGGCGATGAGGAAGCCGACGAGGAGCACCGCACTCTGCAGGCCGAAGATGTCCACCCGGTCAGCCTACCGAGGGGTCCCTCGTGCCTGGTCTCAGAGCGCCCTCAGGATGTCGAAGAGATGGTCCTCGTCAGACTCCGCCATCCAGGCTTCGTAGGCCCGCGCCGCGCGCCGTCGACGCTCGCGCCACGCGTCGGGGCCCTCGTTGGCGTAGGCCTCGAGCTGCCGGGCCCAGGTCGCAGGCTCCCGGTCCTCGACGACGACCCCGCCCCCGTTGCGCAGCACCTCGGTCCACGACGTGGTGTCGGGCAACATCACCGGACACGCCGCTGCCAGCGACTCGGCGATCGCGTGCCCGAAGTTCTCGCCGCCGGTCGGCAGGGCGGAGAGGTCGTGGCCAGCGATGGTCGCAGCCACCTCCGAGTTGTCGATGGCGCCGACGAAGGTGACGGAGACGCAGTCGGGCAGGCTCCGCGCCAGGGAGCGGCACCGAGCGGCGTACTTGGGGTCCTCCTCGGGCCCGTAGACGTCGAGCACGATCGGCACGGACACGCGCTGCAGCGCCTGCAGCAGGACGTCCAGCCCCTTGATGGGGGCGATCCGCGCCAGGAAGGCCACGCGCAGACATCCGGGCTGGCGCTCGCTCGGGACCACCGCTGTCGTGGGCAGGTCGGTGTCGTCGCGGCGCACCACGATGCGCACCTCCGGCCCCATGATCCTGCGGATGTCGGCCGCCTCGTCCGGTGTCGAGGCGTGCCAGATCACTCGCCGGTGCATCCGAAGCACCTTGTGCAGGGCCACGACGACCCGCTTCTTCGGCGCCTTGCGGCGATAGGCGTCCTGACCGAACTCACCTCGCGGGGCCAGCAGGATCGTGGCCCGACCCCAGAGGCCACAGCAGGCCATCAACCACGGTGCGATGGCGAAGAGGGGGTGGAAGAAGGAGTTCAGGTAGACGAGGTCCGGCCTGTCGACGCGGGTGGACCACAGGACTCGAGCGAGGTTCGCCAGGGTGGGCGTGGCGTAGCGGACCCTGCCGTAGGCCTTCTCGACCCACTCGTTGAGAGGCACGTTGAGGGGCCGGCGTTGGTAGAGGTCTCGATCAGCGGTCAGGACGTCGACGTGGATGCCGTCGGGCCTGCTGGGCACCAGCGCCTCCAAGGTCCGGATCGGACCCCCGCCCAGGAAGGCCGGCGGGAAGTGCGGCGCGAGCACCAAAGCCCGTTCGAGTTGCATGACGGCACTCTAGTGACGCCGCCTCACCCCGGGGTCGCCCTCGACCACTTCGGCACGACGGAACCCCCGCCGCGTACGACGGGGGTTCCGGGGGTGCTTGGGCGGGACCTGGCGGCCCCTCGAGCAGGTCAGGCCTTGGGAGCCTCGACCTTGGTCTCCACCTTCGTCTCGACCTTGGCCGGCGCCTTCTTGGCGGGGGCCTTCTTCGCGGCGGCCGGCTTGGCCGGGGTCGCCTTGGCCGGGGTCGCCTTGGCGGTGGTCGACTTCGCCGCGGTCTTGGCCGGGGCCGGCTTGGTCTGGGTCACCTTGGTGGCCGGCGTCTTCTTGGGGGCGGCCTTGGCCGTCGACTTCGCAGCCGGCTTGGCGGCGGGAGCCTTGGCGGCCGGCTTGGCCGGGGCCTTGCGGGTGGCCGGCTTCTTCACCGGGGCCTTCTTGTCGGTGGCGGCGTCCTTCACGTCCTCGGCGCCCTCGGTCACGGTCTCGGCGATCTCCTCGGCCGCGAACTCCAGCACCTCCTCGACCTCACCGGCGCGCTTGGCGATGATGCGGCGCACGGGGGCGACGCGGTCGCCCACCTTGTCGACGGCGTCGGAGACGGTCTCGGTGACCTTCTCGACGCGCTCGTTGACCTGGTCGGTGAGACGCTCGGCGCGCTCGGCCAGGGTCTCGGTCACGTCGGTGACCTTGTCGACGGCGCCGGCGACCCGCTCCTGCTTGCGCAGGCGGGTGACGACGTCCTCGCCGCGCTTGGCGAGCTTGCCGTAGGCGCTGGTGACGGTCTCGACCTGCTGGTTGAGCAGGGTGCGGGCCTTGGCCGGCGCGCCCTTGACCTCGGCCTCGAGGCCGGCGTAGCGGGTCTTGGCGTCGGCGGTCACGGTGTCGACCAGGCCGGTGGCGCGGGTGACCAGGGCCTTGGGGGCGAGGTCGACCTTCTTGACGGCCTCGACGCGGCCCTCGATCTCGTTCTGCACGCCGCTGACGCGGGTGGTGGCCTTCTTGGTGACGTCGACGACGGCGCCGCGCACGGTGCTGACGGCGAGGTCGTTGGCGCCGACGCCCGCGTAGAAGACGCGACCGGCCTCGGTGCGGACGGCCTTGACGTCGATCTTGGTGATGGTGGCCATGATGGCTTCCTCTCTAGGTGTCGGCCCGCCCCTCCAGCGGGACCGTACGGATGGGGTGGCGCTCAGGCGCCGGTGGTGGCCTCGGTCTCGCCGTTGCCGTTGAGGGCGACGAAGGAGGCGTGGATCTCCAGCAGGGTCTTGCGCTGGCTGGCGTTGAGTCGGGTGTCGGCGAGCACGGCGGCCTCGACACTCGTGGGCGTGCTGACGCTCTCGGGGCTGATCAGCCCGGCCTGCACGTAGAGCTGCTCCGCGGAGATCCGCAGGGCCTTGGCGAGCTGGTTGAGCACCTCGGCCGAGGGCTTGCGCAGGCCGCGCTCGATCTGGCTCAGGTAGGGGTTGGAGACACCGGCGAGGTCGGAGAGCTGACGCAGCGACAGGGCCGAGGCCTGGCGCTGCTCCTTCAGGAAGTCGCCGATCCTGCCGACCTGAGCGCCCGCCACGGCGCCGACCTGCGAGCCGGCCGCAGCACCGGCGGCGACGCCGGCCTTCGCGGTGCGGGCGGTCTTGCCCAGCACGGTGCTCTTCTCCTGCTTCCCTGCAGGAGCGCTCGCGCCGGGGTCCTTCGTGCTCATGCCTCCCAGTTTGCTAGCACCTGCTAGCAATTGCAAGCACACAGATGGGTGAAACAGGTCACCCGACCCCCGGATCCCCGAAATGCGGGACGCGCCGTCCACTTCAAATAGGTGTTCGTCACCTGTATTCGTGTGTCTTGCAATGATGACCGGGTGTCCGACACCTCCGGCTCGCCCCAGCCCCTCCCCCAGCACTGCCCCTCGCCGCGCGAGCTCGACGACCTCGAGCTGCTGCTGCAGGGGGCGATGGCCCCGCGGGACCGCTTCGACGACCCCCAGAACCCCGACGCGCTGGTGACCCTGGCGCTGCCCGAGGAGCTGCAGGGCCAGGCGCTCGAGCTGGTCGACCCCGAGGGCCTGCCCCTGGCGCGCATGGCGCCCGACGGTGCCCTGACCGCGTTGACGCACGCGCAGTACGGCCCCTTCCGCCGCCTGCACCTCTCCCCCGCACGGGCGAGGGAGGCGTACGCAGGTCGCGCCTGGGTGCCCGTCGACGACGCCCTGACCACCGACGAGATCGACCGGATCCGGCGCCGCGGCCCGGTGGTCCTGCTGGCCCTGGTCGGGGCCGGCACGTCGACGCTGTCGCGGGTGGCGCTGCTGCGGGCGACGCTGGCCGCCGCCGACGCCCTGCCCGACGCGGTGGTCGTCGCGGTGCCCCTCGCCTCCCACGGCGACTCCGACTCCGCCCGGACCGCCGACGCGCGGCTGCGCGACCAGGTCGTCGCGACCTACGCCGCAGGCGACCCGGTCTGGCCCCTGCCCGAGCGGCGCGTCGCCCCGGCGCCCTCCGACTTCCCCGCTGCGGTGGCCGAGGTCGTACGCCGTGACCGCCCGGCCCCGGGTGAGCAGGGCCTGGTCCTCTTCTTCACCGGGCTCTCGGGCAGTGGCAAGTCGACGCTGGCGCAGGCGCTGATGGACCTCATCCTCGAGCACGGCGAGCGCAGCGTCACCAGCCTCGACGGCGACGTGGTGCGTCGCAACCTGTCGGCCGGGCTCACCTTCTCGAAGGCCGACCGCGAGACCAACATCCGCCGCATCGGCTGGGTGGCCGCGGAGATCTCGCGCCACGGCGGGCTCGCCGTCTGCAGCCCGATCGCCCCCTTCGCCCAGACCCGCGCCGAGGTGCGCGAGATGGTCGAGTCGGCCGGTGGAGCGTTCTTCCTGGTGCACGTGGCGACTCCGGTCGAGGAGTGCGAGCGACGCGACCGCAAGGGCCTCTACGCCAAGGCGCGCCGGGGTGAGATCCCGGAGTTCACGGGCATCTCCTCGCCCTACGAGGAGCCGGACGACGCCGACGTACGCGTCGACACCACCGGCCGCAGCATCCCCGACGCGCTCGACGACGTGATCCGGGCCCTGGCGGCCAGCGGTCACCTCGACCTGCCCCTCTCCTCGCAGCGCCGTCTCCCCGACGTCGCCGACCCCGTGGCCCCGATCGCCCCAACCTCGGTCACACCCGCGACGGCCCCCACCCCGGCTCCGACGGCAGAGGTCACCTCGACCCAGGCCACGCCGCCGCAGGTCAGGCCCGCCCCGACCGCACCGACTCGCGCCGCCCAGCCCGCCGCGGACGACGAGCCCCTGAGCGTGCTCTTCGTCTGCACCGCCAACGTCTGCCGCTCCCCCTTCATGGAGTTCACGGCGCGCCAGATGGTCGGCACCTCCCTCGACGTGGCCTCCACCGGCACCCACGTGCACCCGGGCTCGGTCTTCGACCGGGTGATCGGGGAGTTCCTGCCCGCCGACGTGCCGCAGGCCTGGCTCAAGCGCTTCCGCAGCCATCCGGTGAGCTCGGAGCTGGTCGAGATCGCCGACCTCGTGCTGACGGCGGAGGCCTCCCACGTCGAGCGACTGGTCAACGACAACCCGCGCGCGTTCCGCAAGATCTTCACGCTCGGCCAGTGGGTCGAGACGGTGGCTGGCTCCGACCTGCGGGGCCGCGCGCTGATCGAGTGGGCCGGCGACAACCGCGCGCCGGCCACACCGGAGCAGGACATCCCTGACCCCTACCGCCGCGGACGCGGGCCGGCACGCCAGGCCGCGGAGCGCATCGACGAGCTGATGCAGGTCGCCCTGCCCCCGCTCGTGCTCGACCGGAACCTGGACTGAGGAGCGCGCGATGGAAGCGTTGACCGTTGTCGACTGGCTGACCTGGTCGTTCTTCTCCGTGATGATCGCGGGCTTCGTCGTCGGCGTCGTGGTCGGGCTCACCGGCATGGGCGGCGGGGCGCTGATGACCCCGGCGCTGATCTTCCTGGGGGTGGGCGACACCGCCACGGTGGTGACCGCCGACCTGACCGCCGCTGCGGTCTACAAGACCGGCGGGGCGATCGTGCACAAGCGCGAGGGTTCGCCCAACATGCAGCTGGCGAAGTGGTTGATCCTCGGGTCGGTGCCCACGGCCCTGCTGGGGCCCTACCTGGTCGACTTCTTCACCGACTCGCCCGAGCAGCTCGACAAGGTGCTCAAGCTGGCGATCGGGTTCGCGCTGCTGCTGGCGGCCGCCACCTACGCCGCGCGGCTCTACATCAACCTGCTGCGGGTGCGCCGCGGCACCCACGTGGAGGACGACGACCCGACGATCCGCCCGCTGCCCACCCTGTTGGTCGGCATGGCCGGTGGCCTGCTCGTCGGCGTCACCAGCGTCGGCTCCGGCTCGGTCATCATGATCAGCCTGCTGATGCTCTACCCCGGCCTGAGCGCGGTGAAGCTGGTCGGCACCGACCTGGTGCAGGCGGTGCCGCTGGTGATGGCGGCGGCGATCGCCAACATCGCCATCCACGGCATCGACTGGGGCATCCTCATCCCGCTGGTGCTGGGTTCGGTGCCCGGCACGATCTGGGGCTCCAAGCTGGCGCCGAAGGTGCGTCAGTCGTTCATCCGCCGCGCGATCGTGGTGGTGCTGACCATGTCGGGCGTCGCCCTGCTCGACAAGGCCGGCTGGGCGCCGCTGGGCGCCGGCGAAGACGAGACCTCGCCGATGCTGGTCGTCGCCGTCGGCGTCGCGATGATCGTCCTGGTGCCCCTGGTCTGGGGCGTCATCCGCCGCACCGTGGGCCTGCCGATGTATGGCGCCCCGACGGTGGAGGACCTGGAGGACCCGCAGCGCGCCGGCGGGCCCCGCGCTGGGCGTACGGCTCGGGGGCGCCGCTAGACCCGGCGCCGCCAAACCCGGTGCAGCTAGGCGGGGGCGATGGCCCGCAGCAGGCGCCGGAGCCCGTGGACGAGGCTGCCGGCGGCGAAGAACTCCCCTTCCCCGGCGTCGCGCTGCGCCATGATCGCCGCAGCCAGACGGTCGGTGGCCTCCGTCGCACCTGCGTACGCCCCCGCGGCGGCGGTGGCGTCGTCGACCGAGCGGAGCGCCTGGGCGGTCGCGGTGAGCGCGTCGGCGGCCGCGGGGCGAAGGCCCGGCCCCAACGCGCCCTCCTGGACGTGGGCGTGCTCCTCGTCGGAGAGCAGCGTGACCAGCTCGCGCAGCAGGAAGGTCATCTCTCCCAGCGCCTCGTCCTGGCGCACGATGCGTCGCGCGGTCTGGCGATACTTCCGGACGCGCCAGTTCATCTGGGCGGCGTCCTGCGTCTGCGCCACCAGCTCCTGGGCACGCTCGGCGCGCGCGTGCATGTCGTAGTCGCCCTCGCGCCACTCGGCCGAGGTCGGCAGCGGGTCGCGGAGCAGGCCGCGCGCCAGCCCCTCCATCTGGTCGGCGATGACGTCACGCAGCCGCTCCTGGGTGTGGCGGGTGGCCACCAGGGGCAGGGGTGGCGCGACCACGTTGACCAGCACCCCCACGGCCGCGCCGATGGCCGTCAGTCCGAGGTAGCCCAGCACGTAGCCGTCGGGGTCGGCGCGACCCACGATGAGGATGAAGAGCCCGGAGACCGGCACCCAGCTGCCCATCGACGCCACCCGGCGCCACGCCCCCACCAGCGTGCCGAGGCCGACGACGAGCGCGATGCCGACCACGTCCGGCACCTCGGCCCATCGAACGCTGACCGCCAGCGTGGCCCCCAGGCCGATTGCCAGCACCGTCTCGATCGACCAGCGCAGCGACTGGCCGAGACGGGAGGAGACGACGACGACCGCCCCGAGCGGGGCGTAGTAGGTGTACCTGTCGGCGACCCCGCCCAGGGGCAGCACCACCAGCCACGCCAGCGACGCGGCCAGGGCAGCCTTGACAGCCACCGGAATGAGGGGGCGACGACCCACCGCGTCGGAGGCACGGCGCAACGCTGACTGCTGCATCAGGGGAGTGTGGACAGCCGAGGCAGTCTCCAAACGCCCTCCCGTCGTTGCGACCTCCGCCACGTCTGCGAGGCCCCGCCGGTCTCGCCACGCCACACGGGCAAGACACGTTTCTGCACAATCCGAGCGCAGGGCTACGATGGCCGCTGCTGCCCCAAGGAGAGGTCCGGAAAGAATCACCATGACCCAGACACACGCCGACTACCAGCTGAGCCAGCTGGACCAGCTCGAGGCGGAGTCGATCCACATCTTCCGTGAGGTCGCCGCAGAGTTCGAGAAGCCGGTCCTGATGTTCTCCGGCGGCAAGGACTCCATCGTCATGCTCCGCCTGGCGGAGAAGGCCTTCTACCCGGCGAAGATCCCGTTCCCGATCCTGCAGATCGACAACGGACTCGACTTCCCCGAGGTCGCCGAGACCCGCGACCGCTGGGTGCAGCGCCTGGGCGTCAAGCTCGTCATCGCCTCGATCGACGACGCCATCGCGCGCGGCATCGTGGTCGACGACGGCAAGACCTCCCGCAACCGGCTGCAGACCCCGACGCTGCTCAACGCCATCGAGGAGAACGGCTTCACCGCCGCCTTCGGTGGTGGCCGCCGCGACGAGGAGAAGGCCCGCGCCAAGGAGCGCGTCTACTCCCACCGCGACGAGTTCGGCCAGTGGGACCCGAAGAACCAGCGCCCCGAGCTGTGGAGCCTCTACAACGGCCGGCTCCACGAGGGCGAGCACATGCGCATCTTCCCGATCTCCAACTGGACCGAGCTGGACATCTGGGACTACATCCGTCGCGAGGAGATCGAGATCCCCTCGATCTACTTCGCCCACCAGCGCCGCGTCTTCGAGCGCGACGGCATGCTGATGACCGAGACCCCGCTCAACCCGCTGCGCGAGGGCGAGACGGTGTCGGAGCGCACCGTGCGCTTCCGCACCTGCGGCGACATGACCCTCACCGGGTGCGTGGAGTCGGAGGCCGACACCCTGGACGCGATCATCGAGGAGATCTCGGTGGCGCGCCTGACCGAGCGTGGCGCGACCCGCGGCGACGACCGGTTCTCCGAAGCTGCCATGGAGGACCGCAAGAAGGAAGGTTACTTCTGATGAGCACCCCCGAGATCACGTCTGAGAAGCCTCAGATGGACCTCCTTCGCTTCGCGACGGCCGGCAGCGTCGACGACGGCAAGTCGACCCTCATCGGTCGCCTGCTCTATGACTCCAAGTCGATCTTCGCCGACCAGCTCGAGGCCATCGAGAGCACCTCGGAGAAGCGCGGCGACGACTACGTCGACCTGTCGCTGCTGACCGACGGTCTGCGTTCGGAGCGCGAGCAGGGCATCACCATCGACGTGGCCTACCGCTACTTCGCGACGCCGCAGCGCAAGTTCATCATCGCCGACACCCCCGGCCACATCCAGTACACGCGCAACATGGTCACCGGTGCCTCCACCGCCGACCTGGGCCTGGTGCTGGTCGATGCCCGCAACGGCCTGACCGAGCAGTCGCGCCGCCACGCCGTGCTGCTGAGCCTGCTCCGGGTGCCGCACCTGGTGCTGGCGATCAACAAGATGGACCTCGTCGACTGGGACGAAGACGTCTACAACCAGATCCACACCGAGTTCACCCAGTTCGCCACGAAGCTCAACATCCCCGACCTCGAGGTCATCCCGATCTCGGCGTTGCAGGGCGACAACGTGGTCAACCGCTCGGAGAACACTCCGTGGTATGAGGGCCCCACCCTCATGCACCACCTCGAGCACGTGCACGTGGCCAGCGACCGCGACCTGGTCGACGTCCGCTTCCCGGTGCAGTACGTCGTGCGTCCGAAGTCGGACGAGTTCCACGACTACCGTGGTTACGCCGGCCAGGTGGCCGGTGGCGTGCTGAAGCCGGGCGACGAGGTCATCGTGCTGCCCAGCGGCATGACCTCGAAGATCGCCGGCATCGACCTCTTCGACCAGGAGATCACCGAGGCCTTCCCGCCGATGTCGGTGACCGTGCGCCTGGAGGACGACGTCGACGTGAGCCGCGGCGACATGATCGCCCGCGTCAACAACGCCCCGAAGCCCAGCCAGGACATCGACGCGATGATCTGCTGGATGACCAACGAGCCGCTGCGTCCGCGCCAGAAGCTCGCGATCAAGCACACCACCCGCACGGGCCGTGTCTTGGTGAAGGACATCCAGTACCGCCTGGACATCAACACCCTGCACCGCGACCAGGAGACCAAGGAGCTCGGTCTCAACGAGATCGGCCGCGTCCAGCTGCGCACCACCGTGCCGCTGCTCGTCGACGAGTACGTGAAGAACCGGACCACCGGATCCTTCATCCTGATCGACGAGGCGACCGGCGTAACGGTCGGTGCCGGCATGATCAACAGCGCTGACTGACGACGAGCATGCCCGCATGCGATCCCTCGGCCACGAGTCTCGCGTGTCTACGTCGAGGGCTGCGCCGAACCAACCCCAAGATCAAAGAGGGACTAGAATCCGGGCGATGAGGAATTTGTAGGCCCTTTCCCCGGAGTCACACGGGGGCAAGTGTCGCATTCTCCCAGAATGGACTCCCCGCGTTGAAGCATGAAGGAATAGGGCACGTGGACCCCGCGCACAAATTGACAAGCAGTCGTCAATACATGCTCGACCCATTCAGGTTCCTTGCCGCATTCAGCGTTCTCCTGTATCACTACACATTCCGCGGCCACAATGGAGGAAAGGTAGAGTCCGCGCCCTCAGAACTGCTCCAATCAATAACCCAGTACGGATATTTGGGCGTAGACGGATTCTTCCTGATCTCCGGAGTGGTCATTCTCCACAGCGCTCACGGCAAGAGCGTCCGCCAATACGTGGCCTCCCGAACGTCCCGACTCTACCCCGCATTTTGGGCGGCCGTGATCTTTACCACTGTGCTCGTTTGCCTTATTCAACCCCCTTGGCGCACAATCCCCACGGTCACCGAATTCTTGG
The DNA here is from genome assembly GCF_015070385.1 of Nocardioides malaquae. Lineage (GTDB taxonomy): Bacteria > Actinomycetota > Actinomycetes > Propionibacteriales > Nocardioidaceae > Nocardioides > Nocardioides malaquae. The sequence continues at coordinate 144,776 of NZ_JADCSA010000007.1, forward strand.
CCAACCTCACAATGGTGCCCAATCTTGCCGACCAAGCTTATGTGGAACCAGTTTACTGGACCCTGTGGGCAGAGCTCAGATTCTACGCCATTGTATTTGTCCTCGTCCTTATTCGTCCAACGCTTAGCGCATTCTATTACCTAGCCGCCGCTTGGACTGCCAGCTTGTACGTGTGGTGGATCGCTAGACTCTTCGACGCCCCTCTTCCTCTGAGCCTGGTACTACAGCCACACGCAGGCCACTACTTCGCGGGCGGAATCGCGATAGCACTAGCCGCCCGCGGCTACAAGCCGCGTCAAACCATTCTAATTGCGCTGGCCACATGGGGCCTGTCTCTCTTGGCCGCTCTTGACTTTGCTCGGACCGTCAACAATGACCACGGGTCCACCCTTGCGCCCATACCTTTGGTCACGATAGTGACCTCTATATACCTTTTGATCTACATGGCCGCTGGCAACCGTCGTGCGATCTCATCAAAGCCAGCCGCGAGGCTTAAAGCGCTTGGATCCCTCACCTTCCCTCTGTACCTAGTGCACGCGTCACTGGGATACATTACAATCAACGCCATCAGCCCCCATTTAGGCTTTTGGCCCGCGTTCTTGGTCGCAGTAGCACTATCCCTTACTGCAGCTTGGCTCATTCGCACTCTCGTTGAAGACAAGGCGGGCCCAAGAATGAGGCGGGCAATATTGGCGAAGGAATCTTCCTCATGAAGCCGCCAACTGCGTCCGAGTCCGGTCGGCCCACTCGCCTTCCCTTCTTCGTCAAGGCGCCGGCAACGACGATCGTCGCGGCGCACTACGCCACCTTCGCACTGTTCCCTGCCATCATCGACAAGAACCCCGAGTCACCTTTCATCGCCACGGTGTATGCTTGCTTGGTCGCTTCCTGTGCCTTCGGTGAATTGTTTCTCAAACGGCGCAACCTGGGAAGGTCGCTCCCACAAGGACCTTCCCTTTTCGCATCCAAAGTGGTGTACGCGATCGGACTGATCGCTACCTGTCTGGCATGGGCGGGGGGAAGCCACAACTACGCGGTGCAACTGGGGCGTGCCTCCCAGGCCTCGTGGGTTGCGCTCGCGACTCCCTTCACATCTTGGCTACTCATCGGGATCTTCCTGATTCTTGCGGCCCACCTGCGCGGCGAAAGTTCACGACGCACCGCCATTTGGGCAGCGCTTATTGCATGCGGTTTGCAGTTTGGACTTGGCATCGCCGCCGGCCTAGTAGGATCGGCTGCCTCTTTCACCGTCTGCGTGTTGCTCGTCCTGCTGATCACGCGAGTCCTTCCGGTCAAGAATTTTTCCATCCTGATTATTGTTTTGCTGATTGCGTGGCCAACGATTCAACAGATACGCAATGAAGTCCGTGTTGAAGTTCGTGGCAGTGCAGCTGCGCTTGGGGGCAGCGACTCGAGTCTCGAACGATTGTGGGTCGACAAACAACTCGACGATGCCAAATTGCTTCGCGACGCGCGCTCACCTGTGGAGCCACCATCTTGGTTGACCGTCATTCGCACTGGGATCCTCCCATCTGCACTCGACGGCCCCCGGCCACCGATCGATACCGGCTCACGCATGAGCGTCGCCCTCGGAGGCAGCCCCCAAAACTCCACAAGCGCGACTATGCCTGGAAATATCTTGCTGTTCGACGGCTGGCCTGCGCTGGTTGCATTTTATGCGCTCCTAGGCTTCTTCTTCTCGCGACTCATATTCAGCAACTCCGCTTGGCTACTCGCGTTGGGCGGAATGTCCTACCTCTACTTCATGTCGTTCTCCGCCTCGTATCCGGACTCCATCGTCCGTATTCTCAACGCGGTGGTTTCCATCTTTTTGGCTGCCGCTTTCACCTTGTTCTTCGAACGCACAAACCGGAGTCGCCTTAGGAAGGCCAAGAGCAACCCAGGGACCAACTTGCCCCACGGCAACCCTCGGCGCGGCGCGTGAGGTCACTACCGATTGCGATCTCTGCGGCGGCCGCTGCGAGCCTCGCAACTCTGAGCCTCAGCGTGTCAGTTGGGCGCTCCAGTTCCGCGGCGGAATTCAACGAATTCGCTGTTTCTCTTCTCTGCGTCACTCTCACGACCGGGCTAATCCGCTCCTCAGTGGCAGAGGACCAGTTGGCGTTTCGTCCCCGACGAACCAGCAACTACGCCGGTCTAGCCGCTTCAGTGAAGCTCTCTCTCGCGCCCGCCTGTATCGCCGCGGGCGTCGGGCTCTGGCAGGGATACCCCTACATGGTTCTAGCCGCTGGGGGGATGGTCTCCATGAGCGCGTACGAGTACGTGCGAACAGTTTGGCCAGCTCAGGGCCGCGCCTATTCCCTTCTTCTACTCGAGGCCGGATGGGCGTCCGTCTTCATTCTGTTCTGCCTTGCGGGGGGCGCCGCGAATTGGCCTGGGATCACCTTCTTCCTCGCCTATCTGTCCGCCCTCACCGCAGTCGTGTTGCTCAGTCTCATCGTCGTCCTGCGAGAATCCGACCGCACGGAGACGAAGATCAAACCTCGCGCAGTGAATGCGTTGGACTATCTCGTTGGTTCAGGATCCGTGCCATTCGCGACCAGTGCTCTAGGCGCGCTGGGGGGCGCTGCCCTAGTCGGTCCTCTCCGCGCAGGCGCCACGCTCCTCAGCCCCATCAACCTGGCCAGCAACGCCATCAAGCCAATCTTTATTCGCCGGATTGCCCACAACGTCGCACAGTCTCCGAAACTTTCTTTCCTTGCCAGCATGGCCATCGCCGCCGCGCTACTCCCTGCCGCCGTCATCGTTCAGTTCTTGCCATTCGCCTGGGGTGAGCAGTTGTTCGGCGAGACATGGCAGACCGCGTCCACCGTCGTACTCCCCCTGGCGTTCGAGGCCATCCTCGGCGTCTTCACTTCCATCGCATTCGCCGCCCACCGAGCCCACAGAGCGGGCCTGCGCACCCTCCTGACCCGAGCAGCACTAGGGTCGCTCCGCGTGGGAGCTGTGTGCTGGGCGGGCCTCACCTACGGGTTGACGGGAGCCGCGTGGGCTCTTCCATGTGTGACACTCGTCGGAGTGTTCGTCTGGTGGACCAGTTACGTGAAGTTGGCGAGAAGGAAGACCTGAACATGCGCAACCAGGACCTCACCGCAGGGGTGGTGTGCCTCGGGGAGGCCGGAAACCTCGGAGATGATCTGATTCTGATCTCCGTCACCGACTCACTCCTCACTACCGGACTCGTCAAGCACGTGCAGTTCACTTCACACGGGATCCACCTTCCTTGGTCACGCATCGCCGCCGACCTGGGCTGGAGTGGTGTCCCGAGGGCACGAACTGTCCGGAACCGAGCGGGACTGCGCGAACGCAAGGCCCTGCTGGGGTCCAGCGACGTGATCATCTTCGGTGGCGGTGGACTCTTCCAGGACGTCCATGACCCCATGCGCCCGTACCAGTGGCTCAGCCTCATCCCTGAAGGCAAGCCCGTCCTTGGCATCGGCCTGGGATTCGGCCCCTTGAGTGCACGCTCCATTCGCTTCCTGGGCGGGATCCGCAATCCCTTCGACCAGCTCCACGTCCGCGACGACCGCTCCGCAGAGTTTCCCCGGCGCCTGGGGTGGCCGGTGGAGCGCGCAGAAGACTGCGTGACACCCAGCCTGGTCAGCAGGTTGCTCCCGGAATCCCCAGGTGAGGGCACCAGAAATGCACTCGGAATAGCGCTGCGTGCCTGGCCAGGGCTCGACGCGGGCGAGGTGGCGGACTGGGTCGACGAGGTTGCGCGACGTCACGGTTGCGAAGAGGTGGAAGCCTTCGTCCTCGAGACGACGCCTGCGGGGCCCGACGCCGCGTTCACCAAGGAGGTTCTCGGTCTCCTCCGCACGCCGGGCGAGCTTGTGGTTTACGAGCCGGCCAGGATCCAGGACTTCCTCGTGGCCATGGCCGGCTGTGGCGTGGTGGTCAGCATGAAGCTCCACTCCAGCGCCATCTGGAGCTTCTTCGGTGCGACGATCTACCCCATTACCTACGCGCCGAAGACGTCAGCTCTCTTTGGTCTGGAGTGGCGCGGTCTCGAGATAGTTCGCGAGGCGCGTCAAGCAGTGCTCCTGGACACGGATGTCCCCACCACCGAGCAGGTCATCGCACGATGGATCCACGGCGAGCGCAGCGTCCCGATAGGACCCATGATCAGGCAACCCAAGGCCGCCTTGCTGGCGACGCTCAACTTTGCGAGCCTTGCGACTCGCAAGATCGCGCGCAGACTGCTGGGCGGACGTGGGTCCAGAGCCTGAGCTCAGAGCCCGGATCCCGAAGACACGCTCAGAGCTCGGATCCCGAAGACACGACAGAGCGGTAGATCTCTTCGAAGGAGTCTAGGGTCTTCTCAGCGTCGAACCGAGCGACGACGTCCTCCCGTGCCAGTCGGGCAATCGTCGGGCCGGTCTGCTGCAAGATCTCGCGGGAGTGGACCAGAAACTCGCCCGGCAGCTTTGCGTCGTCCTGAGATACGAGGTAGCCCGTTTGTCCGTGACGAATGGTCATCCGTGTTCCGGCCGTGTCAGTGGCAATCACCGGGAGTCCGCATGCCATGGCTTCAAGGGCAGCGATTCCCAGGCCCTCCTCGTGCGAAGTCTGCCAGAACATGCTCCCGCCCCTGAGGAGCCCAACCAAGTCATCGTGCGGCAGGTCGTGTCTGACATCGACGCGCCCTTCCAACCCCAAAAATGAGATCAGATCACGGTTTGCGGGCGTCAGGTCTCCCCGGCCCGCGACAACAAGGGGGGGACCCTCTGGCCACTCGCTCAGGAGGTGGGCGTAGGCCTTTAACACACGGTCCCACCCCTTGCGATGTTCACCGAGCCTGCCCAATGCCACGATCGGCCCGGTGGGGCTCCACTCCCCTGAAGGGCTGAATCTCGTGGTGTCAACCCCCGGCGGCGCCACCACCACTGGGGTTCCGGGAGCGGCCTCTCGAACGCCTTGCAGCATCTGCTCGTTCTCGACCATCACGGCTGAGCTCTCGCGAAGGGCCCTGACCTCAAGCCTCGTCACCCAGTGCGTGAGGGCGGTCTTCACTGAGCGCTGGCCGATGGGCAGCGCCTTGTGAATTGATTCACGCTCCCACTTCATGAACGTTGCCACCTGGATGACCGTCGGCCGCCCGGACCGCGACGCGACGCGCGCCAGAGCAGGGCCCCCGCACACGACTTGGACAAGGTCATACTCGGACAGCCTCGCGGTGAGCTGCTTCACAGGCAAGTAGCGCAAAGGCTCCAACTCGGCCAAGGCCGCTCCAGCCATCGTCAAGTTATCCTCAGTGCCCGACTCCAAGACCGGTCCTGTGATCCAGGTCCTCGGCGAGACAAGACGGCGGCTTAACGACGAAGAGCTTGCGGAGGCCACGTCGAAAACTTGAACCACATGCCCACGGGTCGCCAAACCGTCGCGCAACCACCGCGCAACCGCCTGCACCCCTCCCGCCGTCTGAAACCCTTGGGTGAGCAGAGCAATCCTCACAATTGTGTTCCCTTCAAACGTCGCTAGACGAGCCTCTGGGCAAAGTCAGCAACTGATCGATGAAGCTCCCGGCCGGGCGGCGCGTCTCCCAAGCCTCGAAGGAGGCAAGGGCGTCACGACGGCGCTCGACACGTGCTGCAGCGTCCTCGACGAGAAGGTCCATCATGACCTTCGCCCAGGCAGCGGGATCCCCGTCGGCCCCGACAATCACGCCCCCGCCGGCCCGAACGTGCTTCGTCCAAGGAGTCACGTCGCCGACCACAACCGGGCAGCCACGTGCCATCGCCTCCGCGATGACGTGCCCGAAGTTCTCCCCGGCGGTCGGAAAACAGGCGAAATCCGCGGCGTCGAAAAGGTCCGCCACGTGGTCGTGGAGAACAGGGCCCGAAAAGTTCACGGGCACTCCCAACTTGCGAGACAGGTCCTTGCACTCCTGGATGTAGTCCCTGTCCCCTCCACCGAACACCAACAGTTCGTACGAGCCGCGCGGGAGTTGCGCCGCTGCCTGAATAAGCAGATGTACCCGCTTCTTGCGAGACACGCGGCCCAGGTAGGCAAAACGCACCGGCATGCACCGGATTTCCCCGTCAGCTTCCGACCGGCCACGGACGAGTGTTTCGTTCTCTTTCACGAGCACCCTCGCGGTCGGAAAGATGGCCCGTAGGTTCGCGGCCTCGAGCTCCGCCGACAGATGCCACGTCACGTCGTCGTAGAGCTTGAGCGCCTTGGCCACTGCCAGGAACGCACGCTTCTTCGGACTCTTCAGTCTTAGAGCCCCTGGATCCAACTCTCCCCGAGGAGCAACCACTACGGAGTCGAAATGCACCAGCCCCAGCCGCACCAACAGGAGCGGAAGTATGGAGAACCAGTAGGAGAAGAGGGAGTTCAAGTAGAGCACCCTTGCTCCTGACGCCCGCAGACACTTCACGATGCTGAGCCTGCCGTGCCACGACCGTGTATCGGCGTAGAAGACCTTTGCCCGGCCGACCCCCGTCCACGTGTTTATGGGCACGTCCAGCGGTTCGCGACACCCGTGGTCGTAAGCGGACGTAATCACGTGGATCTGATCGTCACTCGCACGAGTCTCGACCATCGCTTCGATCGTTCGGATGGGGCCGCCCCCAAGGTAGGCAGGGGGATATCCGCCAACTAGTACCACTACCCCCTGCTTATTCGGAGTCATCGAGGTCGATCACTGACCCGAATGCCCGCCCACTGACGATGGCGCCCGGCCGTCGACGAGATGAATCGAACGACCCGGTTGCTCGTGTCGTTGATCTCGTAGCCCGCCGGATGCGACGAGGCGACTGGACCATCAGCCATCGCAATACCGACGCCGCGCACGACGTCGTCGACGTCCAGGCCGGTCATGATGATCGAGCCGGAGTCCAGCGCCTCAGGACGCTCGATGGAGTCACGCAGAGTGATCGCGGGAAAGCCCAGGATCGACGACTCCTCCGAGATGGTGCCGGAGTCGGAGAGCACGCAGGCCGCCTCGAGCTGGAGCTTGTTGTAGTCGTGGAAGCCGAACGGTTCCAGGAAGTCGATGCCCGTGAGGTCGAGCCCGCTGTTGAGCGCCTCGAGGCGTTTGCGAGTGCGGGGATGGGTGGAGACGACGACGCGCTTGCCGTGAGCCTCGCGGACGGCGACGAGGCACTCAAGCAGCTGCTGCAGGCGCTCGGGCAGGTCGACGTTCTCCTCGCGGTGGGCGCTGACCAAAAAGTAGTCCCCCGCGGTGAGCCCCAGTCGGTCGAGGACGTCGGAGGCATCGATCTGGTCGCGGAACTCCTCCAGCACCTCACGCATCGGCGAACCGGTCACCAATATCCGGCGGGGGTGAAGGCCCTCGGCCAGCAGGTTCCGGCGGGCGTGCTCGGTGTAGGCGAGATTGAAGTCGGCCACGTGGTCGACGAGGCGGCGGTTGGTCTCCTCCGGCACGTTTTCGTCGAAGCAGCGGTTCCCGGCCTCCATGTGGTAGGTCGGGATCCGCATGCGCTTACCCATCACCGTGGCCACACACGAGTTGGTGTCGCCCAGCACCAGCATCGCGTCGGGCTTCTCCTCGAGCAGCACCTTCTCGGTGCCCACGAGCACTCCCCCCAACACGGCGCCCAGGCTGGAGGTGTCCACGCCCATGTAGTGGTCGGGGGCCCGCAGACCGAGGTCGTCGAAGAAGACCTGGTTGAGCGAGTAGTCGTAGTTCTGACCCGTGTGCACCAGGACGTGGTCGATGCCCGCGGTGGCGTCGAGTCGCTTGATGACGGCGGCGAGCCGGATGATCTCCGGGCGGGTGCCGACGACGGTCATGACCTTCACGCGGATGCCTCCTGGGCAATGGTCTCGGGGTATTGATCCGGGTTGTCCATGTCGAGGAGTTGATCGGCCCAGAACATGGTGACGAGCTCGCTGTCGCCAACGTTACGGATGTTGTGCACCCACAGGGTGGGCATGTCCACAAATGACGGCTTGTCGCCGCTCAGGCGGAAGGTCACCACCTCGTCGTGCAGCAGACGACGAAGCTCGATCTCTGCCTCGCCCTTCACGACGAAGAAGCGCTCCACCTTGTGCAGGTGGTAGTGCTCGCCGCGCTTCTGGCCCGGCAGGGTCGTGGACATGAACGCCATGCCGGTGCCGCCGTGGGCACGGACCGTCTCGAAGAGGTCGCCGCGGTTGTCGGCATGCACCTGCGGCGAGACCGGCCACATCTCGGGGAAGGTGGCCGCCCGGTAGGTGTTGAACAGGTTGCGGCGCATCGGGGTCGAGATGTCGGGCACCTCGCCCTTCTCCCGGTAGAGGGCGTGGAACTCCTGGAAGAGCTCCAGGACCCGACCGATGCCGATCGGCTCACCGTGCACGGTCTCGCGGATGTCGGTGCCCAGGGCGTCGATCAGCGCCGCAGCGGCGTCCTGGGCGTGCAGCAGCTCGATCTCACGGTCGCCGGTGACGCTGGGCGTACGCCCCGCAGCCACCTCGTGGGCGAAGGTCGCCACGAAGGAGTTGTAGCCGGGGCGGCCGTGCTCACCGAAGAGGTTCGGCAGCAGCAGGTCGGCGAAGCGACCACCGAGGTCACGCACAGCGGCGCCGAGCAGCTCGCCGGCGACCTTCTTGCCGCGACCGTACGCGTTGTCGACGTCGGCCTGGATGGAGTTGGCGAAGACCACGTCGATCGGCTTGCCGATCTCCGTCAACGCGTCCGCGAGCGTGCGCGCGAGATCGACATTGCCCTGCTCGACGGCCTCGTCGGAATCAGCACGGTTGATGCCGGCGATGTGGATGACGGCATCCACGTCGGCAAGCCTCTGCACGAGCAGGTCCGGGTCCGCGAAGTCGTCACGGCCCAGCCGCACCGGTTCGACCTTGTCCAGGGCGCGCAGGCGGCAGGCGGTGTGCCAGCCGAGGAAGCCGAAGCCTCCGGTGATCGCGATGCGGGTCATGGTCATGCGTCCTCTCCTGGGCCGGGCAGCACGTAGCAGTTCATCCGGCGGCCTTCCGGGGTCTCGTACTGACCGGCGAGCTGCCAGCCGTTGCGGCAGTAGAAGGCGTTGGCAGCCTCGTTGTCGTCACGATCCGTGACGAGGTAAGCCCCCATGCCGGCCGCGTGTGCGGCCTCCCTGAAACGACTGATGAGACGAGAGCCCGTGCCGGTCGCCTGGGACGCGGGCTCGACACAGATCGAGCTCAGCAGGGCACCCTCCACCTCGATCGGCACCTGGCCTCGGTAGAGCACAGCCTTGAGCAGCCGCGGCGCGGCCGTCGGGCGACGCAGCACGGCCACCACCGAGGCGACCATGAAACCGAGGAGCCGGCGGCGCAGCAGCCGGGAGAAGAAGCCAGCCGGCTGCGTGCTTCCGACCACCGCACCCAAGAGGGCACCGTCGGGCGTCCGCGCCACCGCCGTGATGGCGCTGGGGTCTCCCAGGAAACCGCGGTAGAACTCCTGCAGGAACCGCGGGCCCAGCTGGCTCAGGAAGAAGCCGGGGAACGAGCGCACATGGAGGTCAGCGCACTCTCGCACGTCACTCTCACGCAGCTCACGCACCACCGGGTCAGCCACGACGACCACCTCCGGCAGCCTTCACCAACAGGTCCTCCACCCGGGAGGCTCCGGTGTCGAAACTGAATTCACGCTCATAGAAATCGCGCGCGAGGACACCCCGACGCGCCGCCTCCTCACGGCCCTGCCCACTCAACTCGCGCAGATGCCGCGCCAGACCGTCGACGTCGCCCGGAGCGACGGCCGCACCTCCCGACTGACGTACGACGTCGGCGGCGTCGCCGACGAGGGCTCCGACGATCGGCCGACCGCTGGCCAGCACCGCCTGGACCTTGCTCGGCATCGTCGTCGCCGCCAGCGGATGGTCGTTGAGCCCCACGTAGTGCACGTCCGCCGTCGCGTTGAGCCGAGCCATGCCATCGGCGTCGAGGCGGCCCACGAAGCGGACGTTGCTCGCGCCCACCCGCCGTGCACGCTCCCGCAGCTCGTCCTCGTGGGTCCCCGAACCGGCCACCAAGCACATCAAGTCCAGGTCGGTCACCCGAGCGCAGGCGTCGATCAAGGTCTCCAGGTCCTGGGCGCCGCCCAGGGTGCCGGCGTAGGCAACGGTCAGCGTGTCGTCCGCGACATCCCACCCACGCGCGGTTGCCCTCGGCTGTGGCTGGTGCACCTGCTCGTCCGCCCACATGGGTGCGTAGGCCAGCTTGTCCCGGGGAACGCCGCGGGAAGCCAGGACGTCGCCGACACCGGGCGAGATGTAGGCAACCACGGACCCGGCGTCGTACATGCGGTCACACAACGCGGTGAGCGGTCGCTCGGCGATCCGACCGACGCCTCCACCGAGACCGCTGGCGAGCACGGTGTCGGGCCACAGGTCGAGGACATGCACGACGCTGGGGATGCCCCGTCGATGCAAGGCCAGCATCGGCCAGGCAACCGTCACCGGTGAATAGTTGACCCAGAGCGCGTCGACGTCGGCCATGGCATCGAGTCCTGACATCCGGGCCGAAGCGGCGAAGCTCGCGTAGTTGGCCACGCGCCGGAGCGCCGACTGGTCGTGGTTGGGGTAGAGCGCCACCCGCCGCACGTGAACACCGTTGACCTGCGAGTCGAGTCGTCGTTGCTGCTTCCAGCCCTCCGCAATCCGACCGTGAGGGTAGTTGGGGAAGCCAGTGAGCACCGTGACCTCGTGGCCACGCGCGGCGAGACCCTCGGCGAGCCCCGTGGGGAGCGAAGCAGGCCCGGGCTCGGGCGCATACCACTGCGTGAGCAGTCCGATCTTCAAGTCAGTCCTCCGCCACCGTCCGCAGCGTGCGGAAAATGATCTTCAGGTCGCCGACGAACGAGCGTGTGCGCACGTAGTCGCGGTACATCGCGACCTTGCGCGGCAGGATCACTTCCACATAATGACGCTCGGGGTCAACGACCTCGGCCAACTCCTCGGCCTCCCGACGGAACGCGATCGAGGCGGGATCGGTGATCCCCGGGCGCACGGAGAGGATCTCCGCCCGCGCCGCGGCGGGCCACTCGGCGACGTACTTGGCCACCTCGGGACGCGGTCCCACGAGGCTCATCTCGCCTCGGAGCACGTTGACCAACTGCGGTAACTCGTCGATCTTCGTCGACCGCAGCCAGCGACCCGAGCGGGTGATGCGTGGGTCGTGTCCGGTCGTCACCTGGGCTCCGCCGACGTCGTTGCGCATCGTGCGGAACTTGAGGATGCGGAAGGGGCGGCCGTGCCGGCCAACGCGCTCCTGTGTGAAGAGCACCGGCGCACCCGCCTCCGCCCTCACCGCGATGGCAGCGACCAGCAACAGGGGGCTCGTCAGCAAGAGGCCGCCCGCCGCAGCGACGACGTCCAGCAGGCGTTTCATCAGGCGCTCCGCAGCGCAGTCACTGCCTCGACCACCCGCTCGACCTGCGCATCGGTCATGCTGGAGAAGACGGGCAGCGACACCACCCGCTCGAACTCCGCGGACGCCTGCGGAAACTGGTCGTCGGTGAGCGCTCCGCGGTCTCGCCAGTAGGGATGCTTGTGGAGCGGGATGAAGTGCACGCTCGTCCCGATACCGCGCTCTGACATGGCGCGGATGAACCCGTCGCGATCGTCGCCCTGAGGGACCCGCACCACGTAGAGGTGCCACGCATGGAGCGTGCCCTCGGGGCCGTGGTCGGGAAGCTGGAGATCGGTGTCCGCAAACGCCTCATCGTAACGAGCAGCAATCGCTGCACGACGGTCACGCATCTCCCTCGCACGGGCCAACTGGACGCGTCCCATGGCGGCCGCGGGGTCGGTGAGGTTGTACTTGTATCCCGGCGCGATGACCTCGTACTGCCAGGACGGCACCGACGACCGGTAACGGTCGAAGGCGTCCCGGCTGATGCCGTGGAGCCTCATGACCTTGATCCGGTCGGTGACCTCGGCGTTGCGGCTCACCACCATGCCGCCCTCACCCGTCGTGATGGTCTTCGTGGCGTAGAAGCTGAAGACCGTGGCATCAGACGCGCCGCTACCGACCATTTCGCCCTCAGCGGCGGCGGGCAGGGCGTGGGCCGCGTCTTCCACGACCCTGACGCCGTGCGTGACGGCGAAGTCCCGGAGGGCCGACGGTGAGACCGGCAGGCCCGCGAAGTGCACGGGCATGATCGCCCGGGTGCGAGGCGTGACCGCTGCGGCGGCCGCTCCGAGGTCGATGTTGAAGGTGCGGGGATCGACGTCCACGAGCACCGGCTCCGCACCCAGATAACGCACGACCTCCGCCGTCGCAGTGAAGGTCCAGGTCGGGACGAGGACCTCGTCGCCCGGACCAATCCCGATCGCCTCGAGAGCCAGGTGCAGGCCGGCGGTGGCCGAGTTGACCGTGACTGCAGTGACCCCATCGCCACACAGGGCCGCGAACTCGTCCTCGAACGCCTTCACCTGGGGGCCGGACGACACCCAACCGGAACGGATGGCGTCGGTCACGGCCTCAATCTCCGCCTCGCCGAGATCGGGCAGCGCAAAAGGCAGAGGGGACTCGGTCACCGGTCAGCGCCGATCAGCGCACGGAACGCGGGCAACGCCATCAGCAGATCCACAGTGCCGTCCACGTCCAGACGCTCGGTGTTGTGGGAGTGGTAGTCGTCGATGGTCGACTCCTCCCGGTCGCCCTCGTCGAAGTACTGCCCGTAGTTCAGGTCGCGGGCGTCCACCGAGACGCGGAAGTAGTCACCCTGGTCCTCGGAGCGCGCGAGCTCCTCGCGGGTGGCGAGCGTCTCGTACAGCTTCTCGCCATGACGCGTGCCGATCACCTTGAGCTCGGGCTCGATGCCCATCGCCTTGCCGACCGCCTTCGCCAGCACCTCGACGGTGGAAGCCGGCGCCTTGCGGATGAAGAGGTCGCCGGGCTCGGCGTGCTCGAAGGCGTGGTCGACCAGCAGCACCGCCTCCTCCAGCGACATCAGGAAGCGCGTCATGTGCGGGTCGGTGAGCGTGAGGGGCCGGCCCGCCTTCAGCTGCTCCACGAAGAGCGGGATGACCGAGCCGCGCGACGCCATCACGTTGCCGTAGCGCACGGTGGAGACCGTCGTGCGGGCGGTGGGGTTGTTGCGGGCGAACGCCTGTGCCACCTTCTCCATCATCGCCTTGGACATGCCCATCGCGTTGACGGGGTAGGCGGCCTTGTCGGTGCCGAGGCAGACGAGGGAGGTCACGCCGTTGGCGTTGCTGGCCTCGATCACGTTGGAGGAGCCCAGGACGTTGGTCTTCACGGCCTCGAGCGGGAAGAACTCGCAACTCGGCACCTGCTTGAGGGCGGCTGCATGGAAGACGAAGTCGACGCCGCGGGTGGCGCGGTCGATGCTGTCGTAGTCGCGGACGTCGCCGATGTAGAACCGGACCCGGGAGTCACCCAGCGCGCGACGCATGTCGTCCTGCTTGAGCTCGTCGCGGCTGAAGATCCGGATCTCCCGGACGTCGGACTCGAGCAACTGCTTCACCATCGTGGACCCGAACGATCCGGTGCCCCCGGTGACCAGAACCGTGGCCTGGTTGGCCGCAGTCAATGCGTGCACGCTTCCCCACTTCCCTCGCGGACGATGAAGGCAAGCCTAAGGGGTGGAACGGGCCCGGCCGGACAATGCTCACCGCCGCCCCTCAGAACCCCTAGGATCGTCCGGTGACCAAGACTCGCATCGCCGTCGTGGGCATGGGCTACGTGGGCCTCTCGAACGCCGTGCTGCTCGCCCAGCACCACACGGTGACCGGCGTGGAGATCGACGCCGAGAAGTTGAGCCTCCTGCGCCAAGGAATCTCTCCGATCCACGACGACGACATCAGCGACTTCCTCGCGCACCGCCGCCTGGACCTCGCGTTCACCGACTCGGCCGAATCCGCCTACCGCGACGCCGAGTTCGTGGTCATCGCCACGCCCACCAACTACGACCCGTCGACCAACCACTTCAACACGACGTCGGTCGACTCCGTCATAAGAGCGGTCGCCGCAGCCAACCCCAGCGCCACCATGGTCATCAAGTCGACCATTCCGGTCGGGTTCGTCGAGGAGGCGCGCACGCGCCTCGGGACCGACAACGTGATCTTCTCGCCCGAGTTCCTTCGCGAGGGCAGGGCGTTGCACGACAACCTGCATCCCTCGCGCATCGTGGTGGGCGAGGAGTCGGAGCGAGCATCGAAGTTTGCCGCCCTGTTGCTCGAGGGCGCCGAGACCAAGGACGCGCCGGTCCTCTTCACCGACCCCACCGAGGCCGAGGCGATCAAGCTCTTCGCCAACACCTACCTCGCGATGCGCGTGGCCTACTTTAACGAACTCGACTCGTTTGCGCTGAGCCACGGCCTCGACACTCGGCAGATCATCACGGGTGTCGGGCTCGACCCCCGCATTGGCGACCACTACAACAACCCGAGCTTTGGCTACGGCGGCTACTGCCTGCCCAAGGACTCCAAGCAGCTGCTTGCGAATTATGCCGACGTGCCCCAGACCCTCATCCGGGCGATCGTCGAGGCCAATGTGACCCGCAAGGACTTCGTCGCCAACGACATCCTGGCGCGTAGCCCCCGAGTCGTGGGCATCCACCGCCTCATCATGAAGTCCGGCAGCGACAACTTCAGGGAGTCCTCGGTGCAGGGCATCATGAAGCGCATCAAGGCCAAAGGCGTCGAGGTCATCGTCCACGAGCCTGCTCTGGACGAGCCCACCTTCTACAACTCCGAGGTCGTCAACGACCTGGCTGAGTTCAAGACCCGCGCCGACGTCATCGTCACCAACCGTCGCGCCCCTGACCTGGACGACGTGGCCGAGAAGGTCTACACGCGCGACGTCAAAGGCACCGACTGAGCCGGTCCGCCGACTGGAACGAGCGCGCGAGGCGGCGAGAAAGTTCCGCAGATCCAACCTCATGCACGACTGGGGTCGGTCACCTGACACAATCGGGCAGTCAATAGTTTCAAGCGCCTCCTGGATGCGAGGCCACCGGGGGTCAGGGTCGTGAATTCCATCCGCATCGTTGACAGCGCTGAAGTGCACGAACGTGCCTCCGTGGGTGACGGATCCTCGATCTGGCACCTGGCGCAGGTGCGGGAGGACGCTTCCCTCGGGGAGAACTGCGTCGTGGGTCGAGGCGCGTACATCGGCTCCGGCGTGACCCTTGGGGACAACTGCAAGGTGCAGAACTACGCCCTGCTGTACGAACCGGCCACCCTGGCCGACGGCGTCTTCGTCGGCCCCGCCGTGGTGCTGACCAACGACACCTACCCGCGCGCCATCAACCCGGACGGCTCCATCAAGTCCGCCTCCGACTGGGAGGCGACCGGTGTCCACATCGGCAAGGGCGCTGCCATCGGCGCTCGCTCAGTCTGCGTCGCCCCGGTGACGATCGGCGCGTGGGCCCTCGTCGCTGCCGGGTCGGTGGTCACCAAGGACGTGCCCGACCACGCGCTCGTGGCCGGCGTGCCGGCGCGCCAGCTCGGATGGGTGGGCCGCACCGGTCACCGCCTGACCGAGGGCGAGCCCGGCCACTTCACCTGCCCCGACACGGGCGAGCAATTCATCGAGACCGACGGTCGCCTGGCCGTCAAGGAAGGCGAGCAGCCGTGAGCGAGTTCATTCCCCCCGCCAAGCCGATCATCGGCGACGAGGAGCGTGAGGCGGTCGACCGCGTCATGCGCTCGGGCATGATCGCTCAGGGCCCCGAGGTCGCGGCCTTCGAGCAGGAGTTCGCCGAGCACTTCGGTCTCGGTCGCGCCTGCGTCGCGGTCAACTCCGGCACCTCCGGCCTCCACCTGGGTCTGCTGTCGTCGGGCGTGAAGGCCGGTGGCGAAGTCATCGTCCCGTCGTTCACCTTCGCCGCGACCGCCAACTCGGTCGCCCTGACCGGCGCCACCCCGGTCTTCGCCGACATCGACCCGGTGACTTTCTGCCTCGACCCGGCCAGCGTCGAGGCGTCCATCACCGACAAGACCGTCGGCATCATGCCGGTGCACCTCTACGGCCACCCGGCCAACATGCCGGCCCTGCAGGAGATCGCGGACCGCCACGGGCTGCGCCTCTTCGAGGATGCTGCGCAGGCGCACGGCGCGTCGCTCAACGGCACGCCGGTCGGCGCGTTTGGTGACTTCGCGATGTTCTCGCTCTACCCGACGAAGAACATGACGTCCGGTGAGGGCGGCATGGTCTCTGTCGCCAACGCCGAGATCGAGCGCACCATGCGTCTCTACCGCAACCAGGGCATGGAGCGGCAGTACGAGAACGAGGTCGTCGGCTTCAACAACCGCATGACCGACATCCACGCCGCCATCGGCCGGGTGCAGCTGACGAAGGTCGGCGACTGGACTGCCAAGCGCCAGTCCAACGCGGCGTTCCTCACCGAGAACCTCGCCGGCGTCCAGGCTCCCCGGGTCAGCGAGGGCGCCGTGCACGTCTACCACCAGTACACGGTGCGGGTGCCCGAGGACCGCGACGGCCTGGCCGCCGCGCTGAAGTCGGAGTACAACATCGGCTCGGGCATGTTCTACCCGATCCCCAACCACGAGCTCGCGCCCTTCCAGGTCGACGTCGAGCTGCCCGAGACCGCCGCGGCGGCACGTGAGTGCCTGTCGCTGCCGGTGCACCCGTCGGTCGACCAAGCCGGCCTGGAGCGCATCGTCGAAGCGGTCAACACCTTGGCGAAGGCAGGTGCGTGATGACTGATCTGCGAGTGGGCCTCGTCGGCATCGGCATGATGGGCCGTAACCACGCCCGCGTGCTGCGCTCCATCGACGGCCTCGACCTCGTCGCGGTCGCTGACCCCGCCGGTGACAAGCACGGCATGGCCGGGCACGCGAAGGTGGTCGACAGCGTCGCCGAGATGATCGCCATCGGCATCGACATGGCCGTCGTGGCGACGCCGACGATCTACCACCTCGACACCGGTCTCGAACTGGCCGCGGCCGGGGTGCACACGCTGATCGAGAAGCCGCTGGCCACCGACACACCCGAGTGCCAGCAGCTGGTGGACGCCTTCGAGTCCGCCGGGCTGGTCAATGCGGTGGGCCACATCGAGCGGTGCAACCCGGCGCTGGTCGCGCTGCGTCAGCGTCTCGACGCCGGCGAGCTCGGCGAGATCTACCAGGTCGCCACCCGTCGCCAAGGTCCCTTCCCCAACCGCATCGCCGACGTGGGCGTGGTCAAGGACCTCGCCACCCACGACATCGATCTGACGGGGTGGGTGCTGCAGGACAAGTACCGCACCGTCTCGGCCCACACAGCCCACAAGAGCGGTCGTCCTCACGAGGATCTGATCTCAGTGACCGCGAAGACCGTGGGCGGCACCGTGGTGAGCCACTTGGTCAACTGGCTGACTCCCTTCAAGGAACGTCTGACCGTGGTGACCGGCGACAAGGGTGCGTTCGTCGCCGACACCCTCAATGCCGAGCTCACCTTCCACGAGAACGGCCTGATCGACACCGAGTGGGAGGAGATGGCGACCTTCCGTGGCGTGTCAGAGGGCAACCGGATCCGGTTCGCGATCCCGAAACCCGAGCCGTTGAAGGTCCAGCACGAGGGGTTCCGCGACGCCGTGCGCGGCGACGCCTCGCGCATCGTCACCATGCGTGAAGGGATGCGTACGGTCGCGGTGGCCGACGCCTGCATCCAATCCGCGCGTGAAGAGCGCACCGTCACCATCGACCAGGAGCTGTGACCGTGAAGATCGCCGTCATCGGCATGGGCAAGATCGGTCTGCCCCTGGCAGCGCAGTTCGCCGACAAGGGCCACGAGGTCGTCGGCGTCGACGTCAACGCAGACACCGTCGCGACGATCAACGCCGGCAACGTGCCGTTCCCCGGGGAAGCCCACCTGGACGAATACCTCGCGCGTCTCGTGCCCGCGGGCAACCTGCGGGCGACCACCGAGTACGCCGACGGCATCCCCGGCGCCGACGCGATCGTCATCGTGGTGCCGCTCTTCGTCGACGCCGACAGCAAGCCCGACTTCGGCTGGATGGACTCGGCCACCCGCGACCTGGCCGCCAACCTGAGCCCCGGCACCTTGGTGAGCTATGAGACCACGCTGCCTGTCGGCACGACCCGCACGCGCTGGAAGCCGATGATCGAGAAGATCAGCGGCCTCGTGGAGGGCGAGGACTTCCACCTCGTCTTCTCGCCGGAGCGCGTGCTCACCGGTCGGGTCTTCGAAGACCTGCGCAAATATCCCAAGCTCATCGGCGGCCTCACCCGCGCCGGTGCGCAGAAGGCCCGCGAGTTCTACGACGCCGTCCTCGACTTCGACGAGCGCCCCGACCTCGAGCGCGGCAACGGCGTGTGGGACCTGGGCTCCGCGGAGGCCTCGGAGATGGCAAAGCTCGCCGAGACCACCTACCGCGACGTCAACATCGGCCTGGCCAACCAGTTCTCGCGGTTCGCCGAGGCCAACGGGATCGACGTCTACGAGGTCATCGCCGCGTCGAACTCCCAGCCCTACAGCCACATCCACACCCCTGGGATCTCCGTGGGAGGCCACTGCATCCCGGTCTACCCGCGCCTCTACCTCTCCACGGACCCCGACGCCGACATCGTGAGCACCGCACGCGCCGCCAACGCCGCGATGCCGGCGCACGCCATCGACGTCCTCGCCGCCAACTACGGCGACCTGTCCGGAGCCCGCGTCGTCGTGCTCGGCGCCGCCTACCGCGGTGGGGTCAAGGAGACTGCGTTCTCCGGTGTCTTCGACACCGTGAGCGCGCTGGAGTCGCGCGGTGCCACCGTCACCGTGCACGACCCGATGTACACCGACGACGAGTTGGCCAAGCTCGGGTTCAAGGCCCACACCCTCGGCACGCCTGTCGACGCCGCCGTGGTCCACACCGACCACGCGGAGTACGCGCAGCTCACCGACGCCGACCTGCCCGAGGTGCGCGTGCTCCTCAATGGACGCGCCAACCTGGCCGTCCCGACCGGACTGGCCGACACGCAGGTGACTCTCGGTCGCGGCGCGTGATTTGACGTCTCGATCGCCTGGTCATCACATGCACTCCCTGATCGGCTTCGGACCGGCCAACTACGCGGGACAGGCCCACGCCTGGGCGGAGGCCGTCCGCGCGCACGAGGGTGTGCCCAGCACGTCCTTCACCTTCAGGCCCCTTCCGCGTGGGCTGGCGAGGACGACCACCTTCGGCTTCGAGAGCGACCACCTCCTCCCCAATCCGCGACTCCCGCTGCCCGGCTCTGCCCGGAGAGCCGAGCGCTACCTCAACACGCTCTCCCACCTCTTCCTCGACGGTTTCGTGAACCCCTTTCGAGGCCCTGGGGGTGAACTGAGCGAGGTCATCTCCCGCCGAGACAGCCAAGGTCTCTTCACCGCTCTGATCGCCCACGGCACCGAACTGCGCTCCCCCGACCTGCACCGCCAGAACAACGACTGGTCCTACTTCGCCCACGTGGACGACGAGTGGCTCGCAGCCGTGCGTGCCGGCGTGGCCCGCACCCAGGCAATCCTGGCGACCCACCCCGGCACGCCCCTCCTCGTCAGCACACCCGACCTCCTCCAGGACGCCCCCGACGCAACGTGGCTCCCGCTGGCACTTCCCCCACGTCGCCCGCGGCTCCCCGCCACTCCAGGATCGCCACGCCCCGGACCCAAGGACGGACGGCTTCGAGTGCTTCACGTCCCCAGCCGTCGCCGTCCCGCCATCAAGGGCACAGAGTTCGTGGACCCGGTGCTGCACCGACTGGATGCCGAGGGCATGGTCGACTACGTGTCACCCGAGTGGGTGCCCCATGACGAGATGGACGGCCTGATGGCGTCCTGCGACGTCGTGATCGACCAATTGCTCACCGGTTCCTACGGTGTCACCGCCTTGGAAGCCATGCGCGCTGGCTGCGTCGTCATCGGCAACCTCAACGACTTCGTACGCGCCCAGGTCGACGTCCCCGTGCCGATCGTGGATGCGAACCCGGAGACCTTGCGAGAGGTGGTCCTCTCGCTGAGGGACCGCACGCGCCTCACCGACCTGCGCGACGCCGGCCACCGTTTCGTCAAAGAGGTCCACGACGGTCGACGGTCGGCCAAGGTCATCACCGAGTGTGCGGACCTTGCCCGGTGACGTCGCCCAGCGACGGTAAGGTACGCCGGGTGATGCGCTCGCTGCCTGTCCCTGCTCGTCGCCTCCGGGCACTCGTGTCGATCGAGGGCCTTCTCGCGGTTGGACTGGTGACCGCGCTCTTCGTCCTGAGCCTGGAGGTCGAGGCCCTCGGCGGCTCGACCCCTTACCGCAACGCAGGGCTGGCGATCACGACCGTCTGCGCCCTCGCCGTCGCCGTGCGCGCCGCGCTGGTGCGCGCCGAGGGCGCCGCCGGTATCCGGGGCCGCTACCTGGCCCCCCTCGGACGTCTCCTGCGCGATCCGCTGGCCCTCTCCGCGGGCGTCTACTTCGCCTACTCAGGGATCCACAGCCTCGTCGTCGACCGATACGTCCTCGCGACAGGCCTGGCGCTGATCGCTTTACTCCTCGTCTCGGCGATGAACCAGGTGGACGTGTCGCGGCTCGTCGTGGCCCTCAGGTGGGGCTTCCTGGCACTCCTGGCCCTTCTCCTGGTGCCCGCGCTGACCTCTGGTGGCTACGACGAGACCAAGCGGGTCTGGATCGACATCCTCCCGGGCCGCTACTTCGGGTGGTCGAACCCCAACGCACTCGCCCTCCTCGCCGGCATCGGGATCCTGCTGGCCCTCCCGTCGCTCCGCAGCCGCGTCGGCGCGCTCCTCGTGCTTCTCAGCTCGATCCTCCTGGCACTGACGGCCAGCTACACCACCCTGATCGCCCTCCCCGTGGCGATCGTTGTCTTCTACGTCTTCGCCCACCCGAAGAGCGCCCTGCTCCTGAAGCCGCTTCCCCGTGTCAAGGTGGGACTGCTGCAAGGAGTGACTCTCCTCGTCGCTGCAGCCATCCTGGTGGGCACGGCCCAGATCGGCACCGCGTGGGGGATCCGTCTCCTGGATGACCTTCAGGACCGTCTCCTCCTCAGCAATCGCAGTGCCCTGTGGTCAGACCTGCTGACGCAGACAAGGGACGAGCACACGTTCCTGACCGGCCTCGGATCCATGCGGCTCGGCGAATACACGATGGAGATTCTCGGCGTCCAGACTGCCCACTCGACGCTCCTGCAGAGCTATCTCGCCGGCGGCTTCCTCATGGCCGCGCTCCTCATCATCACCGCCACTGTGGCGGTCTTCCGCACTCTGCAGAGTCTCTCCGCCACTCGCAGCCTTCCCGGACGCCTGGCTCTCGCCCTGGCGCTGTACCTCTGCGTCGTGGCGCTCACGTCGACACAACCAGCGTCGCCGCCGGTGCTCCTCCTCGTGCTGCTCCTCGCGGGGGCCCTCCCGACTCGCCGCCCCGCCCCCGCGCCTGCTGCGGACACGGCGGCCCCGTCGGACGACGTGGTCATCGAGACGGACGACGTCGCCTCACACCCCGCGAAGCCGCCGCACTCCGCCGGCTGATCCCAGGACGGCGGCAACCACGAGCACGCTGGCGATGCCGAAGACGGTGACCGCGGAGAACTGCTCCCTGAGCAGACCTGCGGCAATGAGGAGCGCCCCCCATCCCCACGGCCACAGTCGTCGAACGTGCATCCTCTTCCCCGCGAGACGGTGCACGAAGAAGAGAGGCGCGACGGACGTGACGGTGGCTGCGGTCAGGTAGCCCACCGCCACCCCGGTCACGTCGAGACCCGACACGGTCAGCAACCAGACGATCGCCCCGGTGCACGCACCCAGGGCCCCCAGACGGGCGGAGATCCGCATGCCGTCGTTGCCCGCTGCGGTCAACGCGATGGACGTCGGCATGCCGATCGCCGTCATGCAGATCGCACCCAGCACCAAGGGGTAGAGGTCGGCACTTTCAGCGTAGGCGGCCCCCCACACCAGAGCCACCACCTCGTCGGAGAACAACATCACCAGACCGAGGAGGGAACCCACCGACCATGCCATCAGCTGCGACATGGGCAGGGCACGCAACAAGCGCTCACCATGGCGAGTGGCCAGAGCCGACAGGTGGGGCAGCACCACACTCCCCATTGCCGTGGTGAACATGGCCAGGGGGGTGGCCAAGGTGAAGGCGGCCACATACATGCCTCCGCCCACCTCTCCACCGACGTGCACCGCGAGAAGCACGGAAACGTGCATGAAACCGGCGCTCACGAGCGTGCCGACGATCCCCAGCCGTACGAACTCGCGCAGTTCGCGCTGCTTCTCCACCGGCAGCCGGGCCTCTGGTCTCCGCACACGTCCACGAGCGACGACGAAGATCACGCCGCTCACCACCACGGGAAGCAGCAGCCGGGCGTCACGAACGCCCGAGACAACCAGGGCGACCAGACTTGCGACACCGACCACAACCCCGGCGACCTCGATCACCGCCACCTTCCTGAAGGCGAAGTCGCCGAGCAACTCCGCCTTGGCCACCTGGTAGACGCCCAGGGACACCAGGACCGGGAGCAGGACGGCGACGGCCGTCACCGAGGGGCGGTAGACCACCGCGTACGCACCCAAGGCGAGCGGAGCGATCCAGAGCGCCCTGACCCAGAGCATGCGCCAGACATGAGCGCGGATCCGGTCCGCCTCGCCCGGAGGGCCCGTCGTCCTCGCGACGCTGATGTTGCGCGTCATCGCCGCCCCAAGGCTGCTGGGCCCCAGCAGCGTGGAGATCTGGGCCAAGGAGAGGATGGAAGCTGTCTGCGCAAGGACCGCGGGCCCCGCCACCCTTCCGATGACTAGGTTGACGAGGAACCTGAATCCTCCCGACGTCACCACGCCGAGCAGCGAGAAGAACCCCGCCCTCATCCCGACCGCCCCCCGTCGGCCGTCGACGTCAGCGATCGCCGTACCACAGCTCCGCCAGCTCACGGAATGACGGCTCGCACGTCGCTTCCCAGGAAAGGGTGTTGAACGTCAGGGCCGAGGCGCGGTCCCGGACGTCGTTGTCGACGCCGTGGTCGAGGTAGTCCTCGATCGCGGCCAGGAGTGAGCTGCTGTCGCCGGCAGCGTACGAACGGCCGAGGACTCCCGGCTGGGTGCGGAGAAACTCGGCCTGGGCCGGCAGGTCACTGCCGATGATGTGGAGGCCGTAGAGGGCGTACTCATACAACTTGGTGGGGACGGCGCGCGGATTCTGGCCCACGTGCCGGATGAGTGAGAAACCCGCACCGTAACGCGCCAGGAGACGACCCATCTCCGAAGCCTTCACCGGTGCAACCAAACGGATGGGAGCGGGATGTCCGTGCTTGTGCAATACGTCCTTGAACCACTGCTCGTCGGCAGAGTTCAGGTAGCGCTCCACCACGTGGATCTCGACGTCGAGGCCTTTGTCCTCAGCGAGTCGCGCGGCCATGACCAGGTCTTCCAACCCGTAGGAGCTGGAGATGGTGCCGGAGTGAATCATGCGGCGGACTTCACGCTCGCTTGAGCCCTGGGTCTCCTTGCCCAGCAGGCTCCGGGACGGGAAGTTGGGAGTCAGGTAGACGGGCTTTTCGGGGCGAGAATCCGTGATCATGCCGTCGGCCACCAGGAAGAAGGCATCTGCGGGCGCCACTGTCCGCTCAACGAGCCAGCGCGCCACCTTTGCGCGGAGCCGCGGTGACCGGAGCGGGATCTTGGAGGCGTAGAGATCCTCATAAAACTCATGGGAGTCGAAAACGACCCTCCGACGACGGCCGAAGCGCCTCCAGATGTAGGCGAACGGCAGCATGTAGAAGTCGTGGCAGTAGAACACGTCGCCGCGAGCCCTCAACGCCCGCCAGAAGAGACGAGGCGTGGTGGCCACCCGGGCAAGCGTGCGATTGGGGTTGGGCAGCACCTCTTCCCGGGCCGCCCCAAGGTCAAGAGTGGCGTCCTGCTCCCCCAGCCAGATGACGGTCACTGCGAAACGTGCGGCCTCAAGGCTTCGGATTGTCTTGAGGACGCGTTGGTCGCCGCGGGGGTGGACGGTCGCCATGATGACACTGGCGATCGGCGTGTCGCCGCGCGACGGGGAAGCAGTGCCTCGGCGGTCCGGACGAGGCCAGCGGTCAACCTGCGTCATCAACGTGGCGCAGGAAGAGTCGAATCGGACGGCCCTGCGGGAGAACAGTCCACGGGCACGGTCTGCACTTGTTGTTGCTCCTGGCGATCGAGTCCTGAAACCGGCCACCGTCGTGGGGCGGGATGAGCCTGTCAACGGACCGACGAACTCGAACCGAGACAAAAGGCAGAGGCCATGCTACCTGCTCACCCGGGTGGACCGAGAACCCGCAGGCCCCCACCACCCTCAGCCCTCCATGAGGTCCTTCAGCCGCTCGCGCCAACCGCGCTGACCCGGCACCCCCACGTGGGTGGTCGCCAACGCCGTGTCCTCGTCAGCGCCCATCCAGTCCGCCACCTCGGGGGGCAACGTCACCTTCGGCTCCGACCCGTTGTTGCGCATGAGGACCTCCTGCTGACCGGCCCGGAGCTCCAGCCCCGGGATGTGACCTGGACCTCATGTCACCACGAGGTGGAGGAGAATCTACCGCGCCGCGCCAGAAGGCAAACCTGACCGATCGGTCAGGTTTCTCCGACCGACCGCCGCCCACGCCCCCAGGGCCGCGCCCAGGCTGTTGCCGATGATGTCGACGAACTCGGCGGTGCGGCCAGCCAGGAAGAGGCCCTGGAAGGCCTCCACCAGCGCCGCGGCGCAGAAGGCGTAGAACCACCAGTCGACCACTCTCAACCGCGGCAGCAGCCACGACCCGAGGAAGGTCACCGGCGCCACCATGAGCGCGTTGAGCACGAACTCGACCCGGGCGTTGGACACCACCTCGCGCGGCGCGCCCAGGGTCTCGCGCAGCCAGTCGGAGACCCCGCCCACCGTGGTGATCGCCGCACCCGCAGAGGGCTGCAGGAGGACGGCCGCGAGCGCGAGGGCGTACGCGCTCAGCGCCAGGAGTGCCCAGGCTCGGGGTCGGTGCTGCACCCCTCGGATTCTGCCGCTTCGAGGCGGCCGCGGTGACGGAAGTCGCCGCCGTGGACAGCAGCGGGGCTCACCAGCCTCGCGGGCTGGCGTGACGGGCGTCACGGCGGCCTTGGGGGTGGACTACGCCCAATTCGGTAGGAACCGGCAAAGCGGGCCATGTGGCCGGGACGAACGACCTACCCCCGGTTGGGGAACTTGCCTCTCACAGCTCCCGGGTTGTCGCATCTTCACAATCCCGACGCACGCCGTTGGTTGACTTTCACCACTCTCGGGAGCCCACACGCACCGTTGTCCCCACGGGCAACACATCGCAGGAGCCTTCCCCATGGCCCACGAAGCCGCCCCCCGAGCATCCGTCGCCCCGACGCGACGCGCCCTGCTCCGCGCCACCGCTTGGAGCCTGCCCGTGGTCGCCGTCGCCACCGCCGCGCCGGCCTACGCCAGCTCGCAAGGTGGCGGCGAAATCATCGTGATGGCCGCCACTCTGAGCGCAACCAACGGGTCGGCCAGCAGCACCAGCAACGGAACCAACTACATCTTCACCGGGCGGGTGACCATCACCAACCCCGCGACCGCCCCCACCCAGGGGCTGCAGGTGGTCCTCACACTGAACGGCTACCCCCTCCACGGAAACGAGTCGGTGAGCGGCTCCGGCGGCAGCGGCCTCGGGGCGTGGACTTCGTCGGTGAACACCTCGCAGGGCATCGTCATCACGCTCACGGCCCCCACCCAGTTGGCCGGCAACACCTCCACCACCGTCACCTTCAAGATCGCTGGCTCCATCAGGCCCGGATCGACCGGCTCGATCAGCACCATGCCCCACGCCTCCAACCTGCCGTCACTCTCCACCTCCTTCACCGTGGCCCGGGCCTGAGGATCACCCCACCGACCGCATCCACTCCGGGTCCCGCGGCCGCCCCCACCACGGATCGAAGGCCGACTCGGCGACCTCGACCCGGGCGTACGCTCCGGCCACCACGGCACCGATGTTGTCCACCGACTCCGTGCCGCGCGTGAAGTAGCCCGTGTGTGCCTCACCCCACCCGCGCCACGGCTCCCGGTCGAGCCGCTCGGCCCGGAACCGGACCGCCCCGAACTCCTCCGACGCCGGGTCGCGGCCCAGCCCCGGCGGCGCGACCCATCCCTCGGCGCCGACCGTCGCCACCACGTCGCGGCTGTCGCGACCCACGAACACCCGGGACACCCCGAGGTCGGCGGCCTCCTGCGCCGGCCCCGCCCCCGGCGCTCCCACCAGGACCACGGCGTCGACGTCCAGCCCCGGCCCCGATCCGGCAGCGGCCTCGGCGACCGTCGTCGCGCCATAACTGTGGCCCACCGCCGTCCAGCCGGACGTCCCTCCCGCGTTTCCGTGCGCGGCCTGCAACCGAGCCAGGTCCGCGGCGAAAGCCTCGCCCCCGGCCTGCGCCCGGGCCGTGGTCAGCATCGCCGGGTCACCAGGCCCGTCAGGAGTGTCGTAGCCCAACCAGAACCACCCCGACGTCGCCCCGGCCCCCTGCTCGCGGGCCGCGGCAACGACCGTCTCGACCCGAGCCACCTGCCGGGGCGCATCCGCCACCTCGGTGCCCACTCCCGGCACCAGCACCACGTGGCGCGCCGACCCGTCGGGCCGCACGTCCCCGACCCCGACGACCACCTCGCCGTCGCCGCCGTGCGCGGTGGGGTCGTACGCCCACACCACCGCCTCGCGCCCCTCCACGGCCGCAGCCACCGCCCGGGCGTTGCGCCACGTCGAGACCTCCGCGCCGTCGAGCAGACCGTCCGCCGAGCGCGTACGCCCGGCCACCAGGTCGGCGTCGACCGCCGCCCGCGCCAGCAGGTCACGCCGCGCGACCTCGTCGACCACGCCGAGGTCGACCGGCCGTCCGGCCCGCGCCAGGTCGGCTGCCACCCAGCACTCCTGCGCGACCCGTCGCAGCCATGCCGCCCGTTGTCGCGCGCCATCTCCCGCGGCGGCGACCTGGGCGGCGTACGCCTCCGCCGCCAGGCCGACGAAGGAGCCGAGCCGGCCGACGAGGGCGACCGCGTCGGCGAACTCCTGCCACCTGGCCGCCGCCGCGGCGAGCACAGCAGCAGCGCGCTCCAGCAGAGCCGCCCCGGCTCCTGCCCTGTCATCGGCGCCCGTCATCGCCACAGCCGCGCGGCGGCACCGGCCACCCGATGGTCCACGGTGGTGACGTCGTCGACCAACGCCCGCAGGTGGTCGGCCCAGGCGTAGGCCTGCGTCGCGCCCTCCCCGGTCCGGTCCACCATCTCCGCGACCTCACCGAGCAGCTGCGGGCTCCACCCCTCCTCACTCCACCGCAGAGTCACCACCAGGTCCAACAACTCCTCGTGGGAATCGGCCAACCCCCGCGCCACCCGTTCCCACCGCACCGCCCCCTGCTCGAGCACCTGCGCGACCACCTCGAACCGTCCAACCATGGCGACCCCCGTCCTTCGCGTCCCTTGCCGGCGCCGGGCGGCACCGGAGCGCCCAGCGTCGCGGGAGACGTACGCCCGTGCTCGACGTCGTCACCAGCAGCAGGCAGGGCCCCTGCGTGGGGACACCACGCGGCGACCGCCGTGGCAGATGAGAACTCCCTCATGCCACGTTCACCCGGGATTCATCCACAGGGCAGAACATCAGGGCGTTGGCGTCACTCCGGCGCCCCCGTCCTCAGGAGACCTCCATGAAGCGCACCGCCGCAGCGGCCCTCGCCGCGCTGCCACTGCTCGCCGGCAGCCTGCTGGCCACCGCCACCGCCCTCCCCGCCCAGGCCGACGACCGGGTCTGCAGCGGCAGCATCGGCAACGTCCCCGTCGACGACAACCTCGTCGTCCCAAAGGGCGCCACCTGCGTCCTCAAGGGCACCGTCATCGAGGGCAACGTCGAGGTCGAGGACCGCGGCGTCCTGCGCGCCCGCGGCGTCACCGTCGACGGCAACATTCAGGCCGAGGACGCCCGGCGCGTGGTCGTACGCCCCCTCGACGGCCAGCGCTCGGTCGTCGAGGGCAACATCCAGCTGGACGACGGTCGGCGCGGCGGCAAGATCCTGCGCACAGTCGTCGACGGCGACATCCAGCTCTTCGACAACCGCGGCCGCTTCGTGGTGCGCGGCAACGTGGTCAACGGCAACCTGCAGTGCAAGTCCAACAAGCCCAAGCCGCGCGGCCGCAACAACCTCGTGGAGGGCGACAAGGAAGGTCAGTGCCGCAAGCTCTGATGCTCGACGCCGTGGCGGTCCCGCGGGCGACGGTAGGCGCCCGTCATCCACTTGAGCGGGATCGCCGCGAGTGAGCCGATGAGGCCACCGAGGGTGTTGGCCACGATGTCGACGAACTGCGCCGAGCGGCCGGGCAGCAGGGCCCCTTGATAGAGCTCCGCCGCCATCGACCCGATGAAGGCCCAGGCGACCCACTCCCCCCACCCGACCCGCGGGAAGGCGAGCGCTCCGAGGAACGGCAACGGCGCGAACATCAACGCATTGAGCCCGAACTCCACGCGGGCGCCCGCCACCAGCACCTCCGGCGCTCCGGCGGCCAGCAGCTCCTCGGTCACCCGTCCGACCACACTCGACGCGTGCTCGGGGGTCGGGCGCAGCAGCACCCACGCCAGGAAGATGACGTACGCGAGCAGCACGACGCGCGCGGCGACGGTCCAGGGAGACTTCATCCGTTCGATTCTCGCCGATCGCCCGAGGGGATCGAGGCGGCGTCCATGCCGGGGTGGTGGATCTCACGCGCTTTCGGACGCTGCCGATTCGCCTTCACTCCGGAACTTCTGGATCATTGGACCTAGACGCCGTGGTGGCGTCGGCGCACTCTCGGGGGAGGGCCCCAGGCCCTCCGGGCGCTGTCACCCGAGCCCGAGGACCACCGATGAACTCCCTGCCGCAGCCCACCCGCCGTACGCTCCTGCGCGCCGCCGCCTGGAGCGTGCCGGCTGTCACCGTGGCCGCGGCCGCGCCCGCCTTCGCGGCGTCCAACACGTTCGCCAGCCTTGCCATCGGCGGTGCTGACTGGGACGTGTTGGCCACCCCGACCCGACTCCAGGTGTTTGGCATCCACGTCCGCACCGCCGACTCGGCCGCCGTCATCCCGGCTGGAGGGCTGGCTGTGACGGTGACCTTCCCCAACCATTTCGTGACCAATGTTGCCGGCAGTGCTGTCAACGTCATCGTGGAGGACGTGTCCTACAGGTGGCAGGCCGGCAGCCCCACCTACTACGGCTCGGGCAACTCTCGCTACGCCACGGTCACCTTCACCTACCAGAACGAACTGCAGCCCGGAGGCGGTCTGTTCGGCGGCACCACCCTGCTCGACTTCCGCGCCGGGAGGGACGCTGTGTTCCAGCCCTCCCTCAACGAGTCCCCGCTGCCGATCAGCGTCGCCGCCGCCGGCTTCACCCCGCTCTCCGGGGCGATCCTCGTCGTCGACTGACGCCCGCACGCCAGGCGCTGTCGGACTCCAGCCACCATCACCGCCGTGCGATGGCTTAGACCCGGTCCGACTCATCCCCGCCAGCGATCATTCTCGCCGAACCGCGCGCGAGGGGCCCGACGCGCCACTAGGCTGACCACGCGCCAGCGGACTCGGCCGCGCCGCGCCTCCCTCTCCCACTGCTCCACGAGGTCACCCATGGCTGCCGCTCCCGAGTCCCCCACGCCCGCGCCCACCGGCTCGTCGACGTCGCTGCTGCGCACAGGTCTGTCGCGACGCGGCGTCGTACGGACCGCGTTGTGGAGCGTGCCCGCGGTGACCCTCGCGACCGCAGCGCCTGCCTACGCTGCCTCGACGATCAACCAACTGACCTACGACACGGCATCAGCCCTGCTCTGGGACACGCTCGTCGACTACCCAGAACCCGGAGCGACACTCAGGGCCGCCGAGGGCGCGATCGGGTTCGTAACCAGCTCAGAGACGGTGGAAACCCCGGCGCTGAGGTTGACCATCAACTTCCCCAGCAACTGGACCGCCGGAGGCAGCACGGTCTTCGTCGCCCCCGACCCCAGGACCCCGTCCTGGGAGGCCCTCGGCTGGGAGCACGACGGCCCCCTCACCAACGGTCGTCTCAGCTCCACCAGTGGGTCCTTCGGCTTCACCTATCGCGGTGGCGAGATGACGCCGTTCATCGGAATCCCGTTCATCGCCTGGGGAGAACCGACCGACCTCTTCGGCCAGGACACCCCCGTGACGGCCACGCTCCAAGTCCTCGATCCCACTACCCCTCCCGCCTGGGAAGTTGTCGGCCTCGGTTTCGCCGTGCCGGTCGAGGTGAAGATTGTGACGCCTCCGGTGGGATGAACCCCAACCCGTCCGGGCGAGGGCCTCAGCCCTTCAGGAACCGCGCCACCCGGTCGTGGTAGCCGGGCGGCTGCAGCAGGAACGAGTCGTGCCCGAAGGGCGAGCTCAGCTCCTCGAAGTCGACGTCGACGCCGCAGCGCTCCAGCTGCTCCACCATCGCGAGCGACTGACGCGTGTCGAAGCGCCAGTCGGAATCGAAGGACGTCACCTGGAAGCGGGTCGACGTCGTCGCCAGCCGCTCGGCGGTCCACGGGTCGGCGAAGGGGTTGAAGTAGTCGAGCAGCCGGGTCAGGTAGAGATAGCTGAGCGCGTCGAACCGGTCCAGGAAGACGTCGCCCTGGTGCTGCAGGTAGTGCTCCACGGCGAAGTCGGGCTGCAGCGTCATCTCGTCGCCCACCGTGTCGCGACGGTGACCAAACTTGGTGTCGAGCGACTGGTCGGAGACGTAGGTGATGTGGGCCATCATGCGCGCGACCTTCTGACCCAGCCGCGGCACGGTGCCGTGCTCGGCATAGCGACCACCGTGGAACTCGGGATCGCTCATGATCGCCGTGCGCGCCACCGACGAGAAGGCGATGTTCTCCGTGGTCAGCCGTGACGACGCCGCCACGACCACCGCACGCTCCACCTCGTCGGGCGCGTCGATGACCCACTGCAGCACCTGCATGCCGCCGAGCGAGCCGCCCACACCGGCGTACAGCCGCTCCGCGCCGAGATGGCGCATCAGCCGCCGGTGCACCGCGACCAGGTCGCTCATGTGCAGCAGCGGGAAGTCGAGGTAGTAGGGCTCGCCGGTCGCCGGGTCGGTCGACAGCGGGCCCGTGGTGCCCGAGCAACCGCCCAGGATGTTGGGCGCGACGACGAAGAACCGGTCGGTGTCGAGCGGCTTGCCCGGCCCGATGATGTTGTCCCACCAGCCGCGCTTCTTGTGGCCCAGGTGCAGGCCCGCAGCATGCGCGTGGCCGGTCAACGCGTGGCACACGAAGATCACGTTGTCGCGCTCGGGCGACAGCTCGCCGTAGGTTTCGTAGGCGACCTCGACGCGGTCAAGGCGACCGCCGCCACGCAGCAACAGCGGGTCGCCCTCGTCGAAGAGGACCACCCGCTGGGTCTCCACGTATTCGATGGGGCCGGCCACCGCACCATGATCCCACGCGCCAGGCCGGCGACGGGCGGCCAGGGGTGCGGGTGGACAACCGTCGGCGCCCCGCGCGGAGGCGACCGGGATGGTTGGACGCGCGTGCGGGCGGGCAAGCACCGAACAGCCCCGCAGTGACCTGGACCACACTAGGCTTGGCGTCACTCCCACCCCTCGAAGGAGGTCACGTGCCGTCCGAGGTGCCGCTCTCCTACCGCCGCTCCTACGAGGTGTGGCAGGTGGCGACCTTCGCCCTGACGGCCGTGGTCGGCTTCTGCGTCATCGCCTTCGCCGACCGCGACGTCATCGGATGGCCCACCTACACCGGCCTCACGCTCCTCGTCCTCCAAGGCCTCCTGGCCGCCGCCCTGACGGTCCGTCTCCTCGACGCCCGGTGGCGCATCGCCGCGCCCGTGCTCGCGCTGGCCGCTCTGGTCGCCATGGGACACGACCTGCTGCCGGTCGCCCCCATGGCGCTGATCGTGCTGATCATCCCCCTGCTCTGGCTGGTCTGGGAGTTTGACGGCCTCGGCTTCGCGCTCTCCCTGTCCGCCCTGGCGGTCCTGCTCGTGATGCTCCACGACGTGGGCGTGCCTGGCGCCAGCGGCCCGGGGTGGCTGCAGCTCCTGCCGGTCGGGCTCGTGGGGCTCGCGCTGATCGTGAGCGCCCACCAGATCGCCATCACCTTGCATCGCCGCGAGGAGGAGCTCATGGTGCGGGCCGAGGAGTTGCGCAGCCATCTCTCGGCCTCGGAGGACCGTCTGCTGCTCCTGCGCGGCCTGCTCGACACCATCGACGCGGTGATCGTCGCCTACGACGACGACGGCGCCCTGATCTGGGACAACGCGGCCGCCAAGCGGCTCGTGGGCCGCGCTGGCATCGACACCGACGGCCAGCTCGTCGACGAGCTGCACATGTATGCCGCCGACCGTACGACCCGGCTCGGCGTCGACGAGATCGCCCTGGCGCGCGCCCACCGGGGCGAGGAGTTCGACTCCGAGCTCATCTGGTTCGGTCCTCCCGGCGACCAGGTGGCCCACCTGCTGTCGTCGAAGCAGATCCACCGTGCCGACGCCCAGCGCTACGGCTACGTCATCGTCGGACTCGAGGTCACCGAGCTGCTCGACTCCATCCGCGTGCGCGAGGAGTTCCTCACCACCGTCTCCCACGAGCTGCGCACGCCCCTGACGTCGATCATCGGCTACCACGAGCTCATGGAGGACGAGATCGACCCGGCCGACTCCGGCCTGCACAAGATGCTCGCCGTCGCGCAGCGCAACGCCACCGTCCTGCTCAACCGGGTCGGACAGCTCCTCCAGGCCTCCGGCAGCGTCGAGGCGCTCGTCGTCGAGCGCCGCCCCACCGACATGGACGCGCTCCTGGAGGGCACGCTCGCCCCCCACCACGCCGCGGCGGCGACGTTGGGCGTACGCCTCGAGGCCTGCGTGCAGCAGGCCCTCAAGGCCCGCGTCGACCCCGGGTGCTTCGAGCAGGTCGTCGACAACCTCGTCTCCAACGCCCTCAAGCACACGCCGGCGGGCGGCACCGTGCAGGTCAACCTCGGCGCCGGAGGCAGCACCCTGCGGTTCTGCGTCACCGACACCGGCTCCGGCATGAGCGCCAGCGAACAACGGCGCGTCTTCGACCGCTTCTACCGCACCACCGCCGCCAACGACCAGGCGCTGCAGGGGCTCGGTGTCGGCCTCTCGGTGGCCAAGTCGATCGTCGAGGCCCACGGTGGCACGATCACCGTGCAGAGCCGACAGGGTCTCGGCACCACGTTCGTCGTCGAGATCCCCGACGCGGTCGGCTCCGACGACGACGGGGGCGACGACCCGAGCGACGCAGTGAGCGACGACGGGGTCTGACCGACCTCCCCGCACGACGAAGCCCGGCCTCCCCTGGGGGCGACCGGGCTCCGAGCGTCCGCGCCGAGGCGGGCGTCAGCGGGTCACTGCGTGCTGGCCGCCAGAGCCTGCTCGAGGTCGGCGACCAGGTCGTCGACGTTCTCGATGCCGACACTGAGGCGCACCAACTCCTCGGGCACACCGGCCGACTCCAGCTCCTCGGGCGTGAGCTGGCTGTGCGTCGTGGTGGCGTTGTGGATCGCCAGCGACTTCGCGTCACCGATGTTGGCCAGGTGGCTGAAGAGCTCGAGCGCCTCGATGAACTTCTTGCCGCCCTCGCGCCCCGACTTCAGGCCGAAGGAGAGGATGCCGCCGTAGCCCTTGCCGGTGCCGATCCGGTCGTGCACCTCCTTGTAGGGGCTGTCGGCAAGACCCGGGTAGGAGACCCAGGTGACCGCGTCGTGGCCCTGGAGGAACTGCGCAACC
This sequence comes from Nocardioides malaquae, assembly GCF_015070385.1. GTDB lineage: Bacteria > Actinomycetota > Actinomycetes > Propionibacteriales > Nocardioidaceae > Nocardioides > Nocardioides malaquae. The sequence continues at coordinate 178,479 of NZ_JADCSA010000007.1, forward strand.
GCGAGCGCGTTGGCGCTGTGGCGCTCCATGCGCAGGTGGAGCGTCTCGAGGCCCTGCAGGAAGAGCCAGTTGTTGAGCGGCGTCGACGCAGCACCGGTGTTGCGCAGCAGCACCGTACGCGCGCGGATGATGTAGGCGAGGTTGCCGACGGCCTCGGTCCACACGACGCCGTGGTAGGCGCCGTCCGGCTTCGTCAGGCCCGGGAAGCGGTCGGAGTGCGCCGCCCAGTCGAAGTTGCCCGAGTCGACGATGACGCCACCGATCGAGGTGCCGTGGCCACCGATGAACTTCGTCGCCGCGTGCACGACGACGTCGACGCCGTGGTCGAAGGGCTTGACCAGGTAGGGCGTCGGGGCGGTGTTGTCGACGATGAACGGCAGGCCCTGCGCGTGCGCGGCCTCCGACCAGGCGTCGAGGTCGATCACGTTGATCTTCGGGTTGCCAACGGTCTCACCGAAGACCAGCTTGGTCTTCTCGTCGACGACCTTGGCGAGGTCCTCGGGCTTCTCCGGGTCGACGAAGCGCACCTCGATGCCGAACTGCGGCAGCGTGTGCGCGAAGAGGGCGTACGTGCCGCCGTAGAGGGTGGAGAGCGCGACGATGTTGTCGCCGGCGTAGGTCAGGTTGAGCACGGCGTAGGTGATGGCCGACGAGCCCGACGCCGTCGCCAGCGCCCCGACGCCACCCTCGAGGGCGGTCATGCGCTCCTCGAAGACGTTCTGCGTGGGGTTCATGATGCGGGTGTAGATGTTGCCGGGCTCGGCCAGGGCGAAGAGGTTGGCCGCGTGCTCGGTGTCGTTGAAGACGTAGGACGTGGTCTGGTAGATCGGCACCGCACGGCTGTTGGTGGCCGGGTCGGCCTCCTCCTGGCCGGCGTGCACGGCGAGCGTCTCGGGACGGTAGTTCATGCTGCTGACTCCTGCAGGTTGGGTGGGTCGGCTGGGTACTGCCTGGGTACTGCAAGGGCTGGGCACGCAGATCGCGTGCCCAGCCCCGGTGGTTCAGTGTCTCGGGCGGATGGTGCCCGAGGGGTCAGACCTGGACGTTGACCTCGGCGACGTTGCCGACGCTGGCGTGGACCTTGCGGTCGACCGGCTCGGCCTTCGGCGCGAGCGTACGCAGCGTCCAGACACCTTCGCCCGCGAAGAAGCGGAAGTGTCCACTGGCCGAGAGGGGCACCTCGGCGGTGAAGTCGCCGTTCTTGTCGAGCAGGCGCACGTAACCGGTGGCGACGGGCTCGCCGCCGCGGGTCACCTGGCCCTGGATCACGGCCTCCTTGGCGACGTTGACGCCGTCGAGCGACAGGCCGCCCTCAACCGCGCCGCACATCAGGCGCCCTGCCCGTCGAGCTGGCCGGGCTCGTCGCCGAGCACGATCGGCACACCGATGAGCGAGCCGTACTCGGTCCAGGAACCGTCGTAGTTCTTGACGTTCTCAAAGCCCAGCAGCTCCTGCAGCACGAACCAGGTCAGCGAGGAGCGCTCACCGATGCGGCACAGGGCGATGGTGTCCTTCGAGTCGTCGATGCCGACCTCGTCGTAGAGCTTGCGCAGCTCGTCGTCGGACTTGAAGGTGCCGTCGTCGTTGCAGTTCTTGCTCCACGGCACGTTGAGCGAGGTGGGGATGTGACCGGCGCGCTGCGACTGCTCCTGCGGCAGGTGGGCGGGAGCCAGCAGGCGGCCGGCGAACTCGTCGGGGCTGCGCACGTCGACCAGGTTCTGCACGCCGATGGCGGCCACGACCTCGTCACGGAAGGCGCGGATCGAGGAGTCCTGCTCGGTGGCCGTGTAGACGGTCTCCGGGCGGGTGGGGACGTCCTTGGTCAGCTCGCGGGCGTCGAGCTCCCACTTCTTGCGGCCGCCGTCCATGAGCTTGACGTTCTTGTGGCCGTAGAGGGTGAAGTACCAGTAGGCGTAGGCCGCGAACCAGTTGTTGTTGCCGCCGTAGAGCACCACGAGGTCGTCGTTGGAGACGCCGCGCGAGGAGAGCAGCTTTTCGAAGCCCTGCTTGTCGAGGAAGTCGCGACGGACCTGGTCCTGGAGGTCCTTGGTCCAGTCGAGCTTGATCGCGCCCGGGATGTGGCCCTTGTCGTAGGCAGCGGTGTCCTCGTCGACCTCGATCAGGACGACGCCGGGGGTCTCGAGGTTGTCCTCGACCCACTGGACGGAAACGAGCGAGTCTTCGCGGCTCATGGAGTGGTTCTCTCTTTCAACGGGATGTGGGTGGTGATGTCGGGGTGGATCTGGTGGAGCTGGGAGGTCAGGCCGTGCGGGGCCCGGTGAGGCGACGCAGTGCCAGGTACATCTCGCAGCCCAGGCAGAAGCCGAAGACTGCGTTGAGCAGCGCCGCCGCGAGGGCGAACCCGACGGCGACCAGGCCGACGAGCGTGGCGCCGCTGGCGAGGCCGACGAGCCCGACCACGGCGAAGACCAGACCGACGGTCTGGGCGAACCGCGGCGGAGCGGCGTCCTCCCACTCGCGCGGGGCGGCGAGCCGGGGGCGTACGAGGGTGCGGAAGAGCCAGCCGTAGGGGGTGCGGGCGACGCCGAGCAGCGCACCGCTCGCGAAGAGCACCGCCTGGACGGCGAGCAGCACCGTGGCGAAGGTACTCGGCGCAGTGGCCAGCACCACGGCGAGGACGCCGGTGGTGAGCACGGCCGCGAACTGGGGGCCGCGAGGATCGACGCGGCCTTCGGGGAAGGCCGGGGCGGCTGCCGGGGCTCCGGCGCCGGGCGTACGGGTGTCGAGCGAGGTCATGTCCTGGTCCCTGGGTGAGGTTCCGACGGCGTGCGGCCGGGTGGACGCACGGGCGAACGGCCGACGACCCGGGTCAGGGCGCGCGGGCTCAGGGCTCCGCGACGGGCGACAGGGGTGGCGTCAGCCTCAGGACATTCGACACAGGGAGGAGCGCACGCGGCAGTGGTCCACTGCGCGTCGCTTCGTCAACCAGGTCGAACTCATGGACCCGAGACTAGAGGCGGCTCCATCGGCGACGAAATCGAAATCTCACTCCGTGGACCATATGCCCAATATGTGAGAAGTGCTTAATTCGCGCCGCTCAGGCTCTCGGCTCCGCAGGCAGTTCACCTGCTCCACCGCCGGGCCACGCGGAGCCCTCGCCGTCCGGGAGCCGAGCTGCCTGCCGGGTCGTGCGGTCAGTCGACCGCCGCGAGCGCCGCCAGCACCTGCTGCTTCGTCGGCGCCCCGGCCGCGCGGGTCACCTCACGTCCGGTGGCATCGAGCACCAGCGTGGTGGGCGTACGCATCACTCCCACGCGGCGCACCAGCTCCAGGTGCGACTCGGCGTCGACCTCGACATGCACGACACCGGGCACCTCCTCGGCGACCTCCGCCAGCGTCCGGCGCGTCACCCGGCACGGGGCGCAGAAGGCGCTCGAGAACTGCAGCAGCGTGGCCCGCTCGCCCAGCGCCTCGGCCCACTCGGTGCCGGCCACGACCGAACCGGTCCCGGCCTCCCCCTGCGGCGTCATGCGCTCGGTGTCACCGGACGCATCCTCCGTATGACGCCCCGGGGCGTGGCCCTCGGACGTCATGCGCCCAGTGTCACCCGACGCACCGTCCGTATGACGCCGCGGGGCGCCGTCGGCACCGCGGACGGCGTGCGTGCCCCGGAACCGTCCGTCCGTCGCTGCCCGCCACACCCCGAAGACCACGGCCGCGACGACGGCCGCGAGGAGAATCCATTGCCCGGTCGTCATCTGCCCATCCTGCGAACGGAAGCATCCGCAGGCAAATCACGAGGTCACTCACGTCATTCCCACATTTTTCCGCATAACGCCACACCCAAAAAAGGGGAACTCTACTGTTGATCACGTACAAGCTACCCGGCCTCAGGGGGCTTGACCGGGCGCCGAAGCCCGACCGTCGGGGGTCATCCACTGCGTTGTGCAGCGGCCGAAGTCCCGGCATTCCTCCCTCATCAACTCAGGAGCCCCCATGAACAAGTCCCGCAAGATCATGGCCGCCATGGCCACCCCCGTCGCTGTCGTCGCCGCTGGCGCGATGGTCTACCAGGCCTCCTACGCCGCCTTCAGCGGTCAGACCCGCAACTCCGGCAACCAGTGGTCGACCGGCTCGGTCAAGCTGACCGACGACGACGGCGGCTCCTCGCGTTTCCAGGTCACCGCGCTCAAGCCGGGCGACAACGGCAGCGCCTGCATCAAGCTGACCGCCGACGCCAGCGTGCCGTCGACCGTCAAGGGCTACACCATCAACCCGGTCTCCAGCGGCTCCGACCTCGAGAACCGGATCAAGATGAAGGTCGAGGCGGGCACCGGCGGCACCTTCCAGAACTGCGCCGGCTTCACCCCCGTCGAGGGCGAGCCCGTCGTGCCCGAGGTCACCCTCACCACGCTGGCCACCGCCCAGAGCTGGGACTCGGCCCTCGGCGGCTGGATCGTGCCGGCCGGCGTCAGCGAGCGGACCTACCGCTTCTCGTGGCGCTTCGACACCACCGGCATGACCCAGACGCAGATCGACGCCCTGCAGGGCAAGACGACCGGACTCGACCTCCAGTGGGAGATGCGCAACAACTGAGTCCATCGGGCGGCGCCCCCCAGCCGGGGGTCGCCGCCCGCGGCCCGGCCAGGGCCACTTCCCCACGAGACGCCCGGAAGGTGAGAGATGGCCCTGCCCTCCTCCCAGACCACGCGCGAGTGGGCCGTCTTCACCGTCGTGGTCGGCTCACGCGTCTATCGCGCGATGCTGCTGACCCTCGTCGCCATCGCGGCCGCCCCGATGCTGCTCGGCTGGCACCCCTACGTCATCAAGTCCGGCTCCATGGAGCCCTCGATCGCCGTCGGCGACGTGGCCCTTGGCCGGCCCTTCGCCGCCGACGAGAAGATCGCCGTCGGCCGCGTCTACATGTTCGACGACCCGAGCGTGGCCGAGGAGCGGATCCTCGTGCACCGTGTCGTCGAGCTGCGCGACGACCACACCTACACCACGGCCGGCGACGCCAACGGCGCCACCGACGTCACCCCGATCACCCCCGACGACGTCGAGGCGCGCGCCATCCTGCTCGTGCCTTACGTCGGGCTCCCGGTCACCTGGCTGCAGACGGGCCGCTGGGTGCCCCTCGGGATCTGGCTGGCGCTGACCATGGCCGCCTTCTTGCTCGCCACCCGCAACGTCGACGGCGAGCCGCCCAAGTGGACGATGCGCCGACTCATCCTCGACGGCCTGCGCCGCGACACCGCGGCCCCGGGTGACGGTGGGACGACGACGGAGGGTCGCGAGGGCGTCCTCGTGCGGGGTGGTCGCTCGCTCGCCGGCCTGGTCGCCGTCTGCCTCGTCGCGACGACGGCCTTCGGCACGGCCAACGCCGCCTTCAGCGGGACCACCCGCAACTCCGGCAACACCTTCACCGCCACCAGCGCCCTGCTGCCCTACGTCGCCGCCGTGCTCGCCGACAGTCCGCGCGGCTTCTGGCTGCTCGACGAGACCTCCGGCACGACCGTGCGCGACTACTCGCAGACCTACCCCAACGGGCCGACCTCCCCGTCCTTCCAGTGGGGCGCGCCGGGGGCGCTGCCGCGCAACCCCGGCACAGCGATGAGCTTCTCGGGCGGGCGTGCGATCCTCAACAACTCCGCGATCGGGGTGCCCAACGCCTACTCCTACGAGCTGTGGTTCCGCACCACCTCGACGAGCGGCGGCTACCTCATCGGCTTCGAGAACAGCACCGGCGCCAACTCCGGCGTCGCCGACCGGACGCTGCTGATGACCGAATCAGGGCAGCTGATCGTCGGCGAGTGGCTCGGTCTCTCCCGCGGCACGGTCACCACGCCGCGCTCCTACAACGACGGCCAGTGGCACCAGGTCGTCGTCACCGCGGCGGCGCGCTCCTCCTTCCGGCAGGCGGTGACGATCTACGTCGACGGCCAGCAGGTCGCCTCCGGGTCGGCAACCGCGGGCGGCACGCTGCTGATCAGCTCCGGCCACTGGCGCATCGGCGAGGGCAACGTCGACACCAACCTCTTCGGCACCGGCACCAACGTTGCCTTCCGCGGTGACCTCGACGCGGTGTCGATCTACGACCGCGTGCTCAGCGCGGCGCGGGTCCGGGCCCACTGGGACGCCCGCTGACCCTCCCACCTCTCACGGACCAGGGGCACGGATCAGCCGCCGGCGAAGGGCGGCAGAAACTCCACGTGGGCGCCGACGGGCACCATCACCGAGCCCGGGTCGCGGCGCCCGACGGGCTGGTCGTCGACCAGCACCGAGCAGACCGCGAGCACCCGGGCGAGCTGCTCGCTGTCGGGGTGCAGCGCGAGGGCGTGCTCCCTGGCCCGGGCCACCGTGACCGGCCCCTGGACGGCGACGACGTCCCTCTCCACGCCTGCCGCGGCCCGTGCGCCGGCCCAGTATCGGAGCGTGATCTCGCCGACACCGGCGTCCCAACTTGTCGACGACTGCCCACGCGAGGTCTCCATGGCAGTTATTCTCACCCACACCGCAAGAGTGAGGAGGCAGCCCCATGAGTGCCCTGCTGCTGCTCACCAGCGCCCTGCAGCCGTCGGCCGAGGTGTTGCCCGGTCTCGCGCTGCTCGGCCACCAGGTCAAGATCCTGCCCGCCGAGGGCAGCGCGCTGCTCGAGGCGCCGGACGCCGACCTGCTGCTCGTCGACGGTCGCCAGGACCTGGCCCATGCCCGTGACCTGTGCCGGCTGATCCGCACCACCGGCGCCGACGTGCCGGTGCTGCTCATCGCCACCGAGGGCGGCCTCGCCGTCGTCGCGCACGACTGGGGCATGGACGACGTCGTGCTGCACACCTGTGGCCCGGCCGAGCTGGAGGCCCGGATCCGGCTCGCGATCGGGCGCCTCTCCGCCGCCAAGGAGGCCGCGGACCCAGACGCCCACGTCATCCGCAGCGGCGAGGTGATGGTCGACGACGCGACCTACACCGCCCGCCTGGGAGGTCGAGCGCTCGACCTCACCTTCAAGGAGTTCGAGCTCCTGAAGTTCCTGGCCCAACACCCCGGACGCGTCTTCAGCCGCCAACAGCTGCTGCAGGAGGTCTGGGGTTACGACTATTTCGGGGGTACGCGCACGGTCGACGTGCACGTGAGGCGCCTGCGGGCCAAGCTCGGCCCCGAGCACGAGACCCTGATCGGCACCGTACGCAACGTCGGCTACCGCTTCGTGCTCCAGAAGGAGCGCGAGGAGGAGTCGGAGCCCGCGGCGTCGTCCTGACGGACACGACGCCACGCCCACCCCACGAGTCACTCGGGTGCGCCCACGCCCCGGGCCCTAGGCTCCTCCCATGCCCACCATCGAGGCCATCGCCGACCGCGCCGCGGAGGTTGACGGCGCGCACCCGCTGGACGAGGCCACGACGATGGCGCTGCGCACCGGCCAACTCACCGCAGTGCGCCGCGACGCCGCCTTCTACCTGGTCCGCGGCAACGAGCTCACCCTCGTCGTCGACCCGCCGGCGCGCCGTCACGGGCTCGGCACGGCCCTGCTCAGCCAGGCCGTCGAGGCGCACCCCCACCTCGCCAGCGCCTGGAGTCACGGCAACCACCCGGGGGCCGCAGCCCTGGCCGCCTCCGCGGGCTGGGAGCGTACGCGCGACCTGTGGGTGATGCGCCGACCGCTGGGCGGCGACGCCGACCCGCTGCCCGAGCTCGTGGTGCCCGAGGGCGTCGAGCTGCACCCCTTCGGCCACCGCAGCGGCGACTCCTACGAGGTGCTGCGGGTCAACCACCACGCCTTCGCCGACCACCCCGAGCAGGGCGCCATGGACCTGGTCGACATGGCCCGACGCATGGCCGAGCCGTGGTTCGACCCGGCCGGGCTGATCCTCGCGGCCCCCGCCGACGGGCTCGGCACCCTCGGCTTCCACTGGACCAAGAAGCACTCCGACACCCTCGGCGAGGTCTACGTCGTGGGCGTCGCCCCCGAGGCCCAGGGCAAGGGGATCGGCAAGCTCGTCACCCTCGCCGGGCTGCACCACCTCGCCGACAGCGGCTGCACCGAGGTGATGCTCTACGTCGAGGCCGACAACGAGGCGGCGGTCAAGACCTACTCCGGACTCGGGTTCACCCACGCCGACGCCGACACCCACGTGATGTACACGCGGAAGGGCTGAGCCAAGGCACTGGCCCCAGGGCTCAACGCAGCTTCGGGCGGACGTGCAGCCCCACCTCGGGGTCGACCACGACCTCCTGCGACGCGGCGATGGTGTCGACCCGCAGCTCGGCGTCGACCGGCACGTTGCGCTTGAGCAGCGCCAGCGCGATCGGCCCCAGCTCGTGGTGGCGCGCCGACGACCCGACGAACCCGACGGCCTTCTCCCCCAGCAGCACCTCGGCGCCCACGGTGGGCAAGCGGTTCTCCGAGCCGTCGAGGTGCAGCATCGTCAGACGCCGCGGTGGACGACCCAGCGTGTGCACCCGCGCCACCGTCTCCTGCCCGCGGTAGCAGCCCTTCTCCAGGTGGACCGCCGGCCCGATCCAGCCCATCTCGTTGGGGATCGTGCGGTGGTCGGTGTCGACCCCCAGCCGCGGTTCGCCGCGCGCGATCCGCAGGGCGTCGTACGCCATCAGGCCGGCCGCCGGCCCGGCCGCCGCGGCGTAGGCCTCGAGGCGGTCGCGGGGCACGAGGTCGTAGGTGCCGTCCTCCTCCTCGCTGGCGCCGGGGCGCCAGCAGACCGCCAGGTCGTCGACGAGGGTGACCTCGACGCGGGTCATGAAACGCATCCGGTCCAGCCACTGCGCGAGGTCGGCGCCCCGGCCGGGCTCGGTGTGCGCGGTGAAGGACTCGCCGTCGTCGACGCCGACGAAGTGGTGCTCGACATGGCCCTGCGGAGAGAGGATCAGCGCCTGGGTCCAGACCTTCGGCGCCAGACCCTCGAAGTACTGACTGGTGAGGGAGTGCAGCCACGTCAGCCGCTCGGGTCCGCTGATGCGCACCACGTCGCGGTGGGAGAGGTCGACAAAGCCGTCACCGGAGACCAGGCGGCGCTGCTCCACGTTGAAGGAGCCGTAGTGGGCGGCGACTGCCGCGTCGACACCGTCGGCGGCGACCGCGCCGGGCAGGTCGAGGAAGGGGCTGCGCCTCTGCGGGGTGTCCGGAGTGGCGGGTGTGGGGTTCGTCATTTCAGTGCTCCTGGGTGGGGTGACCAGCCTCGTGGGCACGGCCGGCCCTGTCGGCATGATCGGGACGCTCGGGATCGTCGGCGCCGCAGTCTTCGCACCGACCGAAGATGGCCACGTGGGCCACGTCGGCGACGAAGCCGTAGCCCTGACGCAGGTGGGCCGCGAAGTCGTCGGCCTGCGCCGCCGGGACCGCGACCTCACGCCGGCAGGCGCGACAGATCAGGTGGAAGTGCTCCTCGCCGCGGGCCGAGTGGTAGGTCGGTGCCCGGTCGGTCAGGTGGGTGTGGCGCACCAGGCCGAGCTCCTCGAGCACCTCGAGGTTGCGGTAGACCGTCGAGGTGTTCACCGCCCCCGCCAGGTGGTCGCGCACCTGCTCCGGGGTGGCGTGGCCGAGCTCCTCGACGGCCGTCAGCACCAGCTGGCGCTGCGGCGTCATCCGATAACCGCTGCCGCGCAGCTTCTGCGCGAGCTCCTCGACCACGCTCTCCTCCTCAGGCGCGCTTGAGCCGCGCCCACAGGTGGGGCGTCAGCGGCTGGCCGACCGCGGCCATGTCGTAGGCATACATCAGCTCGGTGTTGACGTTGCCGTAGATCCGCTTGCCGGCGACGACCTCCTTGGCCGACTCCGAGCGCATCACGGCGTCGGTGACCAGCTCGAGCTTGCCGTCGGCGGCCTCACCGTGCCACAGCTCGCTGATGCCGGTGTTGTGGGTCAGCAGCAGCTCGACCTTGCCCTCGTCGAAGCAGCGCAGGAAGCCGGTCTCGATGGCCGCGTCGCGCACCCGGTTGCCGTCGTCGTCGGTGATCCAGGCACGCGCCATGTAGTGGAAGAACGGCCGGCCGTCGTGGGTGAAGATCAGCTCCTGGCCGTAGGAGAACTTCTCGATCGTCGGGTAGTCGCCGTGGCCGTTGCCGCGCCACGTGCCGAGGAGCCAGGCGACCGGGCCGCAGTTGGGGTGCAGGTTGTCAGGGAGGTGGAACACCATGCGCCCGAGTCTAGTCTTGACCCATGGCTCGCCCACTCGTCATCAAGGTCACCTGCGGCTCGGAGGACCCCGAGCGCCTCAACCAGGCCTTCACGGTCGCCTCCGCGGCCGTCGCCATGGGGGCGGAGGTGTCGCTCTGGCTGACCGGTGAGGCGGCGTGGCTGGGGCTGCCCGGGCGCGCGGAGGAGTTCGAGCTCGACCTCGCCACCCCGCTGGCCCAGCTGCGTGACGCCGTGGTCGGCGCCGGTCGCCTCACCGTCTGCTCGCAGTGCGCGGCGCGGCGCGGCATCGTGGAGGCCGACCTCGTGCAGGGCGTACGCATCGCGGGCGCCGCCGGCTTCGCCGAGGAGGTCCTGGGCGACGGCGTCCAGGCCCTCGTCTACTGACCGCCCTGTCGAGCCGCCCGCGCGGCGTCGACGCCCAGGGCCTGTCGCGCCTGCGCGGGTGACATGGGTGGGCGGTGCGCCAGCGCACCCGCGGCGACCGCACGGCGTACGAGCTGGGCGTTGGAGGTGACCGGCTCACCGGGGGCGAAGGTCAAGGTGTCCTCCATGCCGACCCGCAGGTGGCCGCCGGCCGAGAGCGACGCGAGCATCACCGGCAGCGTCGAGCGGCCGATGCCGGTGGCCGACCAGGAGGTGACCTCGGCGGGCAGGTCAGCGACCGCGGCGACCAGCGCCGAGGTGGTGCCATCCATGCCACCGGGCACGCCCATCACCAGGTCGACGTGCACCCGTCCGCCGGCCGGCAACCCCTCGCGGTCGAGCAGGCGCCGCAGGGCATGCACCTGACCGAGGTCGAAGAGCTCGAACTCGGGCACGATGCCCCGCTCACGAGCCGCGCGGTGGAGGTCGACGACGAACGGCCACGGGTTCATGAAGACGTCGTCGCCGAAGTTGGTCGTGCCCATGGTCAGGCTGACCATGTCGGGCGCGGCATCGAGCACCTTCATCCGCTCGGCGAGGGGGTCGTGCACCGAGCCACCGGTGGAGAGCTGGACCACCAGGTCGGTGCTCTCCCGCAGCGCGGCGACGGTCTCGGTGAGCACGCCCTGGTCGAGGGTGGGCCGGTGGTCGGCGTCGCGGACGTGCACGTGGACCATCGCGGCCCCTGCCGCCTCGCACTCCTGCGCGGTGGCGACCAGCTCGTCGAGGGTCGTCGGCAGGGCGGGGCAGTCGGACTTCGCGGTCTCCGCGCCGGTGGGCGCGACGGTGATCAGGAGCGGGGCGGCCATGCCTCATCGTGACAGAGTGACGGCGGCACCCCAAGCGTTCCCGCCCTCGAGAACAGGAGAATCTTTCGTGCGAGCCGTCCTCCAGCGCGTACTTTCCGCCTCTGTCGCCGTCGACGGCGAGATCGTCGGCTCGCTCAGTGAGCCCGGCCTGCTCGTCTACCTGGGCGTCACCCACACCGACGGCGCCGACGAGGTCGCCTGGATGGCGCGCAAGATCCGCGACCTGCGGCTCCTGCGCGACGAGCAGTCGGTCGCCGACGTCGGCGCCTCCGTGCTGGTCGTCAGCCAGTTCACCCTCTACGGCGACGCCGTCAAGGGCCGTCGACCCAGCTGGGGCGCGGCCGCCCCCGGCCAGGTCAGCGAACCGCTCTACGACGCGGTCTGCGACGAGCTCGCACGGCTCGGCACCCACGTCGAGCGCGGGGTCTTCGGCGCCGACATGGCGGTCAGCTCGGTCAACGACGGTCCGATCACCCTGCTGCTGGAGAAGTGACTCCCGCCGTTCACCCGGTGGTGCCACACTGGCTGACATGTCGCTCAAGACCGGTGCCTCCCTCGACGACGGCCCCCTGGAGGGCGAACCCTTCGGGCACGCCCCGGAGACCTTCGACGTCGACCCGCCCTACGTGCCGGACCACGACGCACTCGCCGCCGTGGAGGCGTACGCCGACCGGTTCGCCGACCGCGAGCTGAGCTGGCTGCACTTCAACCAGCGCGTGCTCGAGCTGGCCGAGGACCCGGAGCTGCCGCTGCTGGAGCGGGCGCGCTTCCTGGCGATCTTCACCTCCAACCTCGACGAGTTCTTCATGGTGCGCGTGGCCGGCCTGAAGCGACGGATCGCTGCCGGGGTCGCCGTGCGCGCCGCCTCCGGGATGCTGCCGCGCGAAGTGCTGCAGGCGATCCTGGCGCGCAGCGGCGAGCTGATGCGCCGGCAGGCCGAGGTCTTCCGCGACCAGCTGGTGCCGGACCTCAGCGCCGAGGGCATCGAGGTGGTCCGGTGGGACGACCTCGACCGCGACGAGCAGAAGTACTGCAAGAAGTTCTTCAAGGACCGGGTCTTCCCCGTGCTCACGCCGCTGGCCGTCGACCCGGCCCACCCGTTCCCCTACATCTCCGGCCTCTCCCTCAACCTGGCCGTGATCGTGCGCCACCCCAAGACCGGTACCGAGCACTTCGCCCGGGTCAAGGTGCCCCAGACGTTCGCGCGTCTGGTCTCCCTGGGCAACCAGCGGTTCGTGCCGCTGGAGGACGTGATCTCCGCCCACCTGAAGCGACTCTTCCCGGGCATGGAGATCGTCGCCACCCACACCTTCCGGGTCACGCGCAACGAAGACCTGGAGGTCGAGGAGGACGACGCCGAGAACCTCCTCAAGGCCCTGGAGAAGGAGCTGCTGCGCCGCCGCTTCGGCCCGCCGGTGCGCCTCGAGGTCGAGGAGACGATGGAGCCGCGGATGTTCGAGCTGCTCGTCTCCGAGCTCGACATCGACCGCGACGAGGTCTTCCGTCTGCCCGGGCCGCTCGACCTGCGGGGGCTGCACGGCATCGCCGACCTGCCGCGCGACGACCTGCTCTACCCGACCTTCGTGCCGACGACGCACCCGCAGCTGGCGGAGGTCGAGTCGTCGTCGCCGGTCGACGTCTTCGACGCCGTACGCCGTCACGGCAACGTGCTGCTGCACCACCCCTACGACTCGTTCGCGACCTCGGTGCAGCGCTTCATCGAGCAGGCGGCCGCCGACCCACACGTGCTCGCGATCAAGCAGACGCTCTACCGGACCTCCGGCGACTCCCCCATCATCGACGCCCTGATCGACGCGGCCGAGGCCGGCAAGCAGGTGCTGGTGATCGTGGAGATCAAGGCGCGCTTCGACGAGCAGGCCAACATCCGGTGGGCCCGCAAGCTGGAGCAGGCCGGCTGCCACGTCGTGCACGGCGTCGTCGGGCTCAAGACCCACTGCAAGCTCTCGATGGTGGTGCGCGAGGAGCCGGACGGCATCCGCCGCTACACCCACATCGGCACCGGCAACTACAACCCCAAGACGGCCCGGCTCTACGAAGACCTGGGCATGCTCACCTGCGACGACGTCGTGGGCGAGGACGTCGCCCACCTCTTCAACCAGCTCTCCGGCATCGGCCGCAACCCCCACTACGACCGCCTGCTGGTCGCCCCTGACACCGTGCGTTCGGGACTGGTGGAGGCGATCCACGCCGAGATCGCACACCACCGGGCCGGTCGCCCGGCCCGGATCCGGCTGAAGGCCAACTCGGTGGTCGACGAGGCCGTGATCGACGCGCTCTACCTGGCCTCCCAGGCCGGGGTCGAGGTCCAGCTGCTGGTGCGCGGCATCTGCGCCCTGCGGCCCGGGGTCGAGGGGCTCTCGGAGACCATCGAGGTGCGCTCGGTGCTCGGTCGCTTCCTTGAGCACAGCCGTGTCTACGCCTTCGCCAACGGCGGGGAGCCGACGGCCTGGATCGGGTCGGCCGACATCATGCACCGCAACCTCGACCGCCGCGTCGAGGTGCTCGTACGCCTGCCCGACGGTCCGCTCACCGAGCGGGTGGGTGAGCTGCTTGACCTCGCGTTCGCGCCCACGACGGACGCCTGGCACCTCGCCTCCGACGGGTCGTGGACCCGCCGCCGGGGTGAGGCGCATCTCCAGCAGGCCCTGATCGAGCGTCAGCGACGCCGGCGCTGACGTCGAGGCCGACGTCAGGCGTCGACAGGGGGCGCCCCTGAGTTGCGTCGGCGACGTGCGTTACCCGTAGCATGACGAACGTTCTCGTCCTCCTCATCAGGAGTTATCCGTGGGTTTGAAGTTCCGTCCCGTCGACGCCTCGTTCTACGAACTCTTCACACAGTCCGCCGGCCACATCCTCACGGGTGCCGGCCTCCTCGCCGAGATGCTCGCCGACGGCGCCGACCGGGAGACCGTGGCCTCGCGCATGCGCGACGCCGAGCACGCCGCCGACGAGACCACGCACGCGATCATCAAGCAGGTCAACTCGACCTTCGTGACGCCCTTCGACCGCGAGGACATCTACGACCTCGCCTCCGGCCTCGACGACATCATGGACATGATGGACGAGGCCGTCGACCTGATCCTGCTCTACGAGCCCTCGGTGCTGCCGAGCGAGCTCTCCAACCAGGTCGAGGTCATCCAGCGCTGCGCCGAGCTGACCGTCGAGGCCATGCCGCGCCTGAAGTCGATGGCCGACCTGTCGGAGTACTGGATCGAGATCAACCGTCTCGAGAACCAGGGCGACAAGTCGTTCCGCCGCATCCTGGCCAGCCTCTTCTCCGGCAAGTACGAGCCGATGGACGTGCTCAAGCTCAAGGACATCGTGACCTCGCTCGAGGGAGCCATCGACTGCTTCGAGAAGATCGCCAACACGGTGGAGCAGATCGCGGTCAAGGAGTCCTGACCCGATGGAACTCGCGATCGTCATCGCGGTCGTCGTCGTTGCCCTGATCTTCGACTACACCAACGGTTTCCACGACGCAGCCAACGCCATCGCCACCTCGGTGTCGACGCGCGCGCTCACCCCCCGGGTGGCGCTCGGCATGGCCGCCGTCATGAACTTCGTCGGAGCGTTCCTCGGGCAGAAGGTCGCCCAGACCGTCTCCGACACCATCGACCCGGGCACGGGTGCGCATGCGCTGACCATCGTGATGGCCGGCCTCATCGGGGCCATCGCCTGGAACATGATCACCTGGTACTTCGGCCTGCCCTCCTCCTCGTCGCACGCCCTGATCGGTGGCCTCGTCGGCGCCGCGCTGGCCGCCAGCGTCTTCGTCAACTGGACGACGGTGCTCAACAAGGTCGTCATCCCGATGCTGGTCTCGCCGCTCGTCGCCTTCTCGCTCGGATTCATCGTGATGCTGTCGATCATGTGGATCTTCCGCCGGGCCAACCCGGCGCGGGCCAACCGCAACTTCAAGATCGCCCAGACCGTCTCGGCCGCCGCGATGGCGCTCGGCCACGGCCTGCAAGACGCCCAGAAGACGATGGGTGTCATCTTCCTGGCGCTGCTCGCCGGCTCGTTCGTGAGCGCTGACGCCGACCTGCCGCTGTGGGTGATCTTCTCGGCCGCCGCCGCGATCTCGCTCGGCACGTGGGCCGGCGGTTGGCGCATCATGCGCACGCTCGGCCGTCGCATCATCCACCTTGACCCGCCGCGCGGTTTCGCCGCCGAGTCGGTCGCCGCCGGCGTGCTCTACACGACCGCGTACGTCTGGGAGGCCCCGATCTCCACGACCCACACGATCACCTCCGCCGTGATGGGTGTGGGCGCCACGAAGCGCCTCTCCGCCGTGCGATGGGGCGTCGCCAAGACGATCGTGTGGGCCTGGGTCCTGACCTTCCCGATGGCGGCGCTGGTCGCTGCCGTCTCCTACTGGATCCTGTCGCCCTTCCTGCCCTGAGCAGGCACAGACGTACGGGAGCCCCGGTCATCTGGCTGGGGCTCCCGCCATTTCCCGACGAGCGGGTCGAAGGCATGGCCCGTTCGGGCTACTGAGCCTCCGTTTTCGGGTCATGCCCGGTCAGTCACGCCTAGCGTGGGGACGTTGTTGCCGGTTTGTCTGCAGGGGGCCCCATGTCCACGTCCGTCCCGTCGCGCGCCCGCGCGCAGGCGTCACTCCCGACGCTGCGCAGGTGGGGCCTGGCCGGTGTCGCCGCGGCCGTCGCGGCCGCCACCCTGCAGCCCACCCCGGCGACCGCCTCGACCGTCGAGGCCCCGGTGCTCATCGCGCCGGCGGACCCCGTGACCGCCCTGCCGCAGCTGGCCTGGGAGGCCTCCGTGGGAGCCACCGGCTACGAGGTGCAGGTCGACGACCAGGCGAGCTTCGCCTCGCCCGAGTGGCGCAGCACCACGGTCAACACCATCACGGTGCCGACCAGCCCGATGCGCAGCGGCACCCAGCACGTCCGGGTCCGCGCCAAGGACGCCCGCAACACGTGGAGCCCGTGGAGCCAGACGTCGTTCACGGTGGTGACCGCGCCCGGACCGAGCCTGGTCTCCCCCGCCGACGAGAGCGAGCTCACCCAGCCCGACGAGCCGCCGTTGCTGGCCTGGACCCCGCTGACCGGCGCACAGTCCTACACCGTCGAGATCGACACCGAGCCCAACTTCATCGACCCGCTGACCTACACCACGACGTCGACGTCGATGGTCGTGCCAGCCAACCAGAACCCGCAGGAGACCTACCACTGGAGGGTCCGCGCAACCTTCGCCAGCGGCGTGTTCAGCGACTTCTCCGCCGAGGTCCACACCTACCAGGTGTTCGCGCTCCCGGCCCCCGTGGTCGTCGGCCCCAGCAACGACGAGGACGTCACCGACGTCGTGCTCGAATGGGAGCCCGTGGCCGGCGCGAAGCACTACGAGCTCGAGGTCGACGACGACCACGACTTCTCCAGCCCCGAGTCCGGCATCCCGGCCGCGATCCTCGGCACCCGCTTCTCCCCGCGTACGACCTTCGGCAACGACCAGTACTACTGGCGGGTGCGCGCGGTCGACGCCAACAACAACCCCTCGCCGTGGGTGCGGTTGGCCGACGAGGACCACTACGAGTTCGACCGGGTCTGGCGCGACACCCCCACCCTGGTGCACCCGTTCGACTCCTCGGGAACGACCACGCACGCAGGCGACGACCTCTACTTCCAGTGGACCCCGGTGCGCAACGCCTCGCACTACCAGCTGTGGCTCAGCACCGACCCCAACTTCACCGACCCCTCCCCGGTGACGAAGAAGTGCCTGGTCGTCGGCACGACCTACACGCCCGGCGAAAGCGGGGACGGGTGCATGCCGGGCTCGGAGGGCGAGGTCTACCACTGGAAGGTCCGGGCCTACGACAAGCCCTATGACCGCGACGGCGTGGAGGGCATCTTCTCCGCGAGTCAGCGCTTCACCTACCGCGACTCGAGCGCCTTCACCGTCCGCACCCCCGCGCCCGCAGCCACCGTCGCCACGCCGACCGTGAGCTGGGACGCGGTGGACAACGCCGCCACCTACACGATCAGCTTCACCGACGCGTCCAACCGCACCGTGCACTCGGCCACCACCCGCTCCACCTCCTACACCCCGGCGAAGCTCGACGACGGCAGCTACACCTACGCGCTCACCGCGAAGGACGCCTTCGGCCGGGTCTCCGCCACCTTCCGCCGCACCTTCACCCTCGCCAGCGAGGAGGCCGGTAACGGCCCCCGTCTCGTCCCGGAGGTGAAGCCCGCGACCTACGACGCTCCCTCCCTGAGCTGGAGCCCGCACCCCTCGACGACCCGCGACCGCAACAACGAGCCGTTGCCCGTCCACTACCGCGTCGAGGTGCGCAAGTCCGACGCCGAGGTCTGGCTCAGCACCGCCACCGCCCCCGTGCTCTCCACCAAGTGGGAGTTCCCGGCGGCCACCGACACCTCGGACTACTTCCTCGCCGAGGGCAACTACGTGTGGCGGGTCTCGGCCTACGACTCAGAGGGCACCTTCCTCGGGCGCGGCCCCGAGGCCACCTTCACCGTCCGGCCGCTCGAGGCGGTCACCGGCCAGCGCATCGCGCTGAGCGGCCTGGCCCTCGACGAGGGCGACGTCTGCGCCAAGTCGCTGCGCGACGGCGCCCGCAACTGGTGCGACAGCACGCCGACCACTCCCGTGCTCGACTGGGACTCGGTGCCCCACGCCTCCTTCTACCGGGTCCACGTCTCCCGCGACGCCGACTTCACCACCGGACTGGTGGCCCCTGACGTGAGCACCACCAACACCCGGTGGACGCCCCGCCCCACCTACGTCGGTGGAGCCCTGCCCGACAGCCAGGCCTCGACGGCCTACCACTGGTTCATCCAGCCCTGCAAGACGCCCACGAAGTGCGGCCCCGACCCGCGCTCGACGGTCAACCCGGCCGACCACGCCTTCCGCAAGACCTCGCCGCGCGTGGAGCTGCTCGCCCCGACGGACGGGACGACGACCACCGGCACCACGGTGACCTTCGACTGGAAGGACTACCTGGAGACCAACCTCGCCACCACCTACTCCGAGACGAGCGAGACCAGCTCGCAGGAGGCGATGTCCTACGAGCTGCAGGTCTCCACCGACCCCCAGTTCGGCTCCACCCTGGAGCACGTGACGGTCGACCAGACGACCTACACCTCCGCGACGACCACCTATCCCGAGGGGCCGCTGCACTGGCGGGTCCAGCCGGTCGACGGTGCGGGCAACAAGCTTGGCTGGTCGGAGTCGCGCGCCTTCACCAAGACCAGCCCCGCTCCCGAGCTGCTCTCGCCGCTCGCCGGCGCGACGGTCAACCGCACGGTGCCGTTCCGGTGGAAGGCGATGCCCTACGCGAGTGCCTACGAGATCCAGGTCGCGGCCAACGAGGACACCAACTTCTCCAACGCCAACCTGGTCGTGAAGACGCGCAGCAGCAAGCGCCCGGCCTGGACCAACGGCATCGCCGAGCCCGCTCTGACCCCGTCGGACAACGCGTACGTCTGGCGCGTGCGCCGCATCGAGTCCTCCGGTCGTACGGGTGACTGGAGCACCCCGGAGCGCTTCTTCGTGGCCGCCGAGCACCCCACTCCCCTGACCCCGGCAGACGCCGCCACGGTGGGCCCGCGGGCGCTGGCGCTGTCGTGGGACGCCGTCGAGGGCACGTCGCGCCACAAGGTGCACCTGCGCCGCGTCGGCACCACCTCGGTCACCACGACGACCACCGCCGCGACCTCGTGGGCGCCGACCGCGATCGTCGTGGGCGCCACCTACGAGTGGCGGGTCGAGGCGCTCGACTCCGCCAGCAAGGTGATCGGCGGCAGCGGCTGGCAGACCTACACGATCGGTGGGCCGCCCACCGCCACGGTCGCGACCCGGGTCACCGGCGCCGGCGTGCTCGGCGAGGAGCTCACCGTCACCGCACCCGTCTGGGACCACCCGGGCGTACGCACCACCTTCCAGTGGATGCGTGACGGCGAGCCGATCGAGGCCGCGACCGCGTCGACCTACGTCGTCAGCGAGGAGGACGTGCACCACACCCTGACCGTGGTCGCCACCGGCGACTCGGCAGAGTTCGGCTTCGGCAGCTCCACGAGCAACGAGGTCGTCGGCCAGCCCGGCGCCGGGCCGGTGGCCCTCGGGCTGCCCACCGTCAGCGGCCCGGGCCGGGTCGGCACCACGCTGGTCTCCACCCCCGTCGCGTGGGACCGCGCCGGCGTCGTCACGACCCTGCAGTGGATGCGCGGCACCCAGCCCATCTCCGGGGCGACCGGCACCACCTACACGCTCACGCCCGACGACGTCCGGTCGGCGGTGAGCCTGCGCGTCACCGGCACCCTGGTGGCCCGACGCCCCACCGTGGTGACCAGCAACGCCGTCACCGTGACCCTCGGCGACGCGCCGCGGGTGCGCACGAACCCGGTCGTCACCGGCGACCCGCGGGTCGGGCGTACGCTCACCGTGACCGCGCCGACCTGGGACCAGCCCGGGGTGGTCGACTCGCGGCAGTGGCTGCGCGACGGCACCCCGATCGCCGGCGCCACCGCAGTGACGTACGTCCCGACGGCCGCCGACCTGGACCGCACCCTCTCGGTGCGCTTCAGCGGCTCGAAGGCCGGGCACGACTCCGCCACGGCGACCTCCGCCGGGGTGACGGTGCGCGTCGGTGACGCGCCCAGCGTGCTGACCCGCCCCTCCCTCACCGGCACGGCGAAGGTCGGTGGCACGCTCCACGTCGCCACCCCGACGTGGAGCCTGACCGGGGTCGTGACCGCGGTCCAGTGGCTGCGCGACGGCACCCCGGTCGCCGGCGCCACCGGTTTCTCCTACACCCCGGGGGCCGCCGACCTCGGTCGCACCGTCTCGGCCCGGGTGCGCGGCACCCGAGCGGGCCACGCGGAGGGCACCGCCGAGTCGGCGGGCCTCAGCATCGCCCCGGGCGACGCGCCCGTCGCGCAGAGCCGACCGGTCGTCGAGGGCACCCCGCGGGTCGGTGAGACCCTGCGGGCCGTCGCCCCCTCGTGGAACCGCTCAGGTGTGCAGACCACCCACGTGTGGCTGCGCGACGGCGTGCCGATCCCGGGACACACGGGCTCGACCTACGTGGTGGTCGCCTCCGACGCGGGGTCGCGGATCAGCCTGCGCTACACCGGCACCCAGCCCGGACATGCCGAGGCCACCTCCACCAGCGCCTCCGTGCTGGTGCTGCCCGGCGCCGCCCCGGTGCCCTCCGGCAACGCCGCCCCCACCGGCGGCACGGCCGTCGGCGCGACGCTGCGGGCCCCGGCGCTGACCTGGGACCGGGCGGGAGTGCGGGTCACCCGCCAGTGGCTGCGCGACGGCGTACCCCTCGCCGGTCAGACCGGCGAGACCTACGTGGTCGTCGAGGCCGACGCCGGCCACACGATCACGGTGCTCACCACCGGCACCCTGGCCGGCCACGCACCGGCACAGGTCACCTCCGCAGGCGTGGTGATCGCCGCCCCGGAGCCGCCGGTGGTCACGCCGCCGAGCGGACCCGTCGCCTCAAAGGTCGCGCTGACCGTGCCGAAGAAGGTGCGGGCGAAGGGCAAGCGCAAGGTGCGGGTCAAGGTGAAGGTCCGGGTGACCGCCTCCGACACCACGCCCACCGGCACCGTGCAGGTGCGGGTCGGCAAGCGGGTCGTCGGCAAGGGCACCCTGAAGGAGGGACGCCTGACGCTGAAGCTGAAGCCGCTCAAGGTCGGTCGCCACACCCTGAAGGTGACCTACTCCGGATCCTCGACGGTGAAGAAGTCGACCACGAAGAAGAAGGTCAGGATCGTGCGCCGCTGACGCGCTCAGCCGAAGCGACCTGAGATGTAGGCCTCCGTCGACGGCTGGTCGGGGTTGGCGAACATCTGCTGGGTGGAGTTGAACTCGACCAGGTGGCCCGGCTCACCGGCGGCCTTGAGGTTGAAGAAGCCGGTCTCGTCGGAGACCCGGGCGGCCTGCTGCATGTTGTGGGTGACGATCACGATCGTGTAGTCCGACTTGAGCTCGAGGATCAGGTCCTCGATGGCGGCCGTCGAGATCGGGTCGAGCGCGGAGCACGGCTCGTCCATCAGCAGCACCTCGGGCTCCACCGCGATCGCCCGGGCGATGCAGAGGCGCTGCTGCTGCCCACCGGAGAGCCCCATGCCGGGCTTGTCGAGGCGGTCCTTGACCTCGTTCCAGAGGTTGGCGCCGCGCAGCGACTTCTCGACGATGTCGTCGGCCTCCGACTTCTTCATCCGCTTGGCGTTGAGCCGGTTGCCGGCGACCACGTTCTCGTAGATCGACATCGTCGGAAACGGGTTGGGCCGCTGGAAGACCATCCCGATCTGACGGCGCACCTGCACCGGGTCGACCGAGTCGTCGTAGAGGTCCTGGCCGTCGACGACGACCTTGCCCTCGACGCGCGCACCGGGGATCACCTCGTGCATCCGGTTCAGGGTGCGCAGCATCGTCGACTTGCCGCAGCCCGAGGGCCCGATGAAGGCGGTGACCGACCGTGCCTTGATGGTCATGTTGACGCCCTCGACGGCGAGGAAGTCGCCGTAGTAGATGTTCAGGTCGCTGACGTCGATGCTGGAAGCCATGGTGTGTCTCTCTCTGGGTCGCTGGTCAGCGACCGGTCTTGGGTGCGAAGTACTTGCCGACCGCGCGGGCGATCAGGTTGAGGCCCATCACGATGGCGATGAGCACCAGGGCCGCGCCCCAGGCGCGCTCCTGGCCGAAGTGCGCCGGCACGCCGGGCTGCATGTAGCTGTAGTAGATGAAGACCGGCAGGGTCGCCATCCGCTCGCTGAAGGCGTTGAAGTTCACCGAGTCGGTGGCGCCGGCAATGATCAGCAGCGGCGCGGTCTCGCCGGCGACCCGGGCGATCGCCAGGGTCACGCCGGTGACGATGCCGGCCATCGCGGTCGGCAGCACCACCTTCGTGACGGTGCGCCACTTCGGCACGCCGAGGGCGTACGACGCCTCCCGCAGCTCGTCGGGCACGAGCTTGAGCATCTCCTCGGTCGAGCGCACGACCACCGGGATCATCAGCACCGACAGCGCGACCGCGCCGCCGATGCCCATGCGTACGCCCGGGCCGAAGATCATCACGAAGAGGGCGTAGGCGAAGAGGCCCGCGACGATGGACGGGATGCCGGTCATCACGTCGACGAGGAAGGTGATCCACTTCGCCAGGCGCGACCCCTGACCGTACTCGACGAGGTGGATCGCGGCGAGCACCCCGATCGGCACCGAGATCACCGTCGCCCACATCGTGATGATGAGCGTGCCCATGATGGCGTGGTAGATCCCGCCGCCCTCACCGACGACGTTGCGCATCGAGTAGGTGAAGAACTCCGCCGACAGCACCGGGAGCCCGTTGGAGAGCACTTGCCACAGCAGCGTGACGAGCGGGAACATCGCCAGCGCGAAGGCCGTCCACACCACGTGGGCGGCGACCCGGTCCTTGGCGCGACGCGGACCCTCCACGGCGTGGGACCACACCGGCATCACCACGTGGAAGACCACCGCGGCGACCAGGGCGGAGGCCACCGGCCCCCAGGAGAGCACGATCGCGAGCAGCGCACCCACGGCGAGGGCGCCGACGGCCACCAGGGCAGGGGCCCAACGCGGCAGCTGCGGGCGCGACAGGGGCGGGCGTACGCGTGCCGCCGGCGTCGCGCCGGGCTCGCGGCCCGGCGGGGTCGCCCCCGGGGTGGACGTGGGGTTCGAGGTCGAGGTGGCGGACATGTCAGCGCCCTCCTTCCACGCGGCCCCGCGCCGCGATCCAGCGGCCGAGGAAGTTGACGGCGAAGGTGACCAGGAAGAGCACCAGGCCGGAGAAGATCAGCACGTTGACCTTGATGCCGGAGG
Source organism: Nocardioides malaquae (assembly GCF_015070385.1). Classification (GTDB taxonomy): domain Bacteria; phylum Actinomycetota; class Actinomycetes; order Propionibacteriales; family Nocardioidaceae; genus Nocardioides; species Nocardioides malaquae. The sequence continues at coordinate 201,672 of NZ_JADCSA010000007.1, forward strand.
CCTCGGGGAAGCTCAGCGCGATGTTGGCCGCGATCGTGGAGGGGTTGACCGAGGAGATCAGGTTGACGGTGACCACGCCGGTCGCGGAGAGCACCATGGCGACCGCCATGGTCTCGCCCAGCGCGCGCCCGAGGCCGAGCATGACGGCTGAGACGATGCCGGAGCGGCCGTAGGGGAAGACGGTCATCCGGATCATCTCCCAGCGGGTGGCACCCAGCGCCAGGGCGGCTTCCTGGTGCAGGACCGGAGTCTGGGCGAAGATCTCGCGGCAGATCGCGGTGATGATCGGCAGCGCCATGATGGCCAGCACCAGCGCCGCGGTGAGGATCGTGCGGCCGGTCGAGGTCGCCGGGCCCTCGAAGAACGGCAGCCAGGAGAGGTGCTCGCCGAGCCAGGCGTAGGCGGGCGCGAGGCGGGGGCCGAAGAACTCGATGCCCCACAGTCCGTAGACGACCGACGGCACGGCGGCGAGCAGGTCGATCAGGTAGCCGATCGGCTTCGCGAGCCGGCGCGGTGCGTAGTGGGAGATGACCAGCGCCAGCGCGATGCTCAGCGGGGCGGCGACGGCGATCGCCAGGGTGGCGGCCAGCAGCGTGCCGAAGAGCAGCGGCCAGACGTAGACGACGATGTTGTCGGCGCCGATGCGCTCAGCCGGTGCCGTGACCGCGGGGACGCCTTCCAGGGTGAGGAAGACGGCCACGCCGGCGAGGGCGAGCACGATGAGGACGCCTGCGGCCCGCGCCAGGGAGGCGAAGACGAGGTCACCCTTGCGCCGGGCTCCGGTGGGAGCCTGGCCGGTGACCTCCGGCGTGGTGGAGGTGGTCACTGCTGTCCTTCTTTCTCGTCCGGACGGCCCCGTGGGGACCCCGTCGCCGGCCGGTGGGCCGGGACGAGGTCCCCTGGGGTCGTCCGGTGGTGCTGCACGTGGGTCAGCGCGCCTTGATGCCCTCGACCAGGTCGCGGGCCTCTTCGGCCAGGGAGTCGGCGAGCGGGGCCGAGCCGGCGGTCTCGGCGGCCTTCTGCTGACCCTCGTCGCTGATGATGTAGCTGAGGTAGCCCTTGACCAGGTCGGCGGTCTCGGCGTCCTCGTAGGTCGGGCAGGCCATCAGGTAGGAGGTCAGCACGATCGGGTAGGTGTCGGCCTCGTCGGTCTCGTAGTCGAGGTCGAAGGTGAGGCTGGAGTCGGCGCGACCCTCCACGCGGGGCGAGACCTCGAGGATCTTCGCGGCGGCCTCGGCGGTCGGACCGACGAAGTCGTCACCCACCTTGACGTTGACGGTGCCGAGCTCGCCGGCCTGCGAGGCGTCGGCGTAGCCGATGGTGTTGGAGCCGTTGGTGACGGCGGAGACCACGCCCGAGGTGCCGTTGGCGCCCTCGCCGGCCTTGATCGGCCACTCCTCGATCTCGCCGTGGGTCCAGGCGTCGCCGGCCACGACCGAGAGGTAGTGGGTGAAGTTGCCGGTGGTGCCCGACTCGTCGGAGCGGTGCACCGCGGTGATGGTGGCGTCGGGCAGATCGGCGTCGGGGTTCGTCTCGGCGATGGCCGGGTCGTTCCACTTCTTGATCTTGTCGGCGAAGATGCCCGCGATGACCTCGGGGGTCAGGTTGAGCTCGTCGACACCCTCGACGTTGAAGATCACCGCGATCGGCGAGACGTAGTTGGGGATCTCGATCGGGTCGGCCGCGCACTGCTCGGTGGCGGCGTCCAGCTCGCCCTCGTCGTTGTCGAGGTAGGAGTCGGAGCCGGCGAAGGCGAAGCCGCCGGAGACGAAGTTCTCACGGCCGCCGCCCGACCCGGTGGGGTCGTAGTTGACGGTGACGTCGGAGTTGGCCTCCTGGAAGCCCGCACGCCAGGCGCTCTGGGCGGCCTCCTGCGAGCTGGCGCCACCGCCGTTGAGGGTGCCGGCGAGGTCGCCGGACTCGGCGGAGCCGCCGTCCTCGTTGCCGGCGGAGCAGGCGGACAGAGCAAGGGCGAGCACGGCGATGCCGGGGACGATCCCACGGCGCAGGGAAGCGGTCTTCACTTCGGTTTTCTCCTGGATCTCTCTACGTTGTCGAGACGATCGTGGGAGACCGAGGTGACCGGTCGGCCCGCGTCGGGTGAACGCCCGGTGAACAGCGGAGCAGCGTTGTGGAAAACCCTCAGGGAGCCGGGTAAGTTTCTGTGGCCCAGGTCTCATTCCGGCGTCGGTGCACCACCACGAACCCTCCGGGCTCCAGGGCCGTCGGAGCAACCCCGAGAGCTGCGAGCACGTCCGGCAGCACCGGCCGGTGGCTGCAGAGCGCGGCCCGCCGACCCGCGACCGACGCGACCACCTCGGCCACCCCGGCGGGCGTCGCGTCCTCCTCGCTCAACGCGGCGGTCGTACGCAGCGCGCGGCCGCTGCTGTCGGCGTACGGCTGCAGCGTCTCGACGCAGCGGGTCGAGCTCGACGAGACCAGGTCGGTGATCCCGTACGCCCCCAGCACCGGCGCCAGTGCGGCGGCCTGGCCGCGGCCCTCGGGCGTGAGCGGACGCCGGCGGTCGTCGCCCTCCCACCGCTTGCGGGCCAGTGCGGCGCCGTGGCGCACCACCACGACCGGCTTGGTGGCGCGCCGGTGCTGCCACGCGTCGTCGAGCACCTCGCGGTCACGGCGGTAGGTGATGCGGCCGGCCGCGCGCGACCAGTCCACCCACTCCACGACGTCGATCTCCTTGTTCGCCGCGTAGCGCGACACGTCGTCGTCGCCCACCACCCGGGCCATCCAGTAGTGCACCGTCTTCATCCGGTCGCCGGCCACCCGGTAACGCTGGTCGAGCAGCGGCGCGCCCAACCGGACGCGTACGCCGGTCTCCTCGGCGACCTCACGCACGGCGCACGCCGTGACGTGCTCGCCGGGGTCGACCTTGCCCTTCGGGAAGGACCAGTCGTCGTAGCGGGGACGGTGCACCAGCAGGACCTGACGCTCCCCGGTCGCCGGTGAGCGGCGGGTGACGACCGCCCCGGCCGCGATGACGTCCGGCAGGTAGTTGCTCGTGGCGAGGTCGACGTCGGCCATGACGTCAGTGTGTCAGCCCGAGCGGTCAGCGCAGGTCGCGACGCAGCCAGCCGACCAGACCCAGGCCGCACAGGGCGACGGCCAGGGCCAGCTGCACCAGCGCCGGCGCCCAGGCGAACTCCTCCGCCGGGGGCAGCGCCAGGTGGCGGTAGGGCGACAGTCCCCGCACCCACTCCGGGAAGTCGAGCAGGTCGCCCAGGTAGGCCTGGATGCCCGCCCACGCGACCGGGAGCCACGCCCACGCCGTCCACCGGGGCACCCACCCGTGCAGGAGCACCACCACCGAGGCCAGCAGCAGCGCCGACGGTGCGGTGCCGAGGGTGGCGCCGACGAGGTCGCCGACCCTCCCGGGCTCGTCCTCCACCAGGCCGTGGGTCACCCCAGTCGCCACGCCCACGATCGTCAGCAACGCCACGGTCGTGGCCCACGTGACCATGAGCCATCCCAGGAACCACCGCCGCCGCGACACCCCCACGGCGAGCACCGACTCCGCCTGACCGCCCACCTCCTCGTGACGCATCCGCAGCGCCGAGACCACGGCGTACGCCCCGACCACGACGCCCAGGAAGTTGATGACGTAGGCGAGGTAGCCGAGCACCACGTCGTCGATGTCACCGAGCACCACCTGCGCGACCTCGGGGTTGGAGGCGATCATCGTGCGCACCTCACGACTCATGCCGCCGAAGGTCGCCCCCAGCACCACCAGGGCGACCACCCACCCCAGCCACAGACCCCGCTGCTGGCGCCACGCCACCCCGACGACGGTGCCCAGCGACGCCGACGCCCGCGCCGGCCCGGGCCGCTCCCCCACCAACCCGGCCCCGAAGTCGCGGTGGGCCGCCAGCCAGGCCGCCACCACCCCCACCACGCCGGCGGTGGCCACCGGGATCGCCAACGGCCACCACCTGGCCTCGTCGCCGAAGGGGCGCAGCTCGTCCTGCCACCCGAACGGCGAGGCCCACGTCCACCACGTCTCGTCGATCGCGCCGTAGCCGCGCACCAGGAAGGCCACCAGCACCACCGCGGACGCCAGTCCCACCGCCCGGCGGGCCCGCCCCGCGACCTGCGCGGCCACCGCGCCGACGGCGGTGAAGACCAGGCCCGTGCCGACCATGCCGGCGCCGAAGAGCACCGCCGCGGAGACCGCGACCCCGGCGGTCAGCAGGATCGCGGCCAACAGCATGCCCAGCACCACCGAGGCGCCGACAGCCACCAGCACCGTCGCCGCCAGCGCCGCGTGACGACCCACGACCGTGGCACGCAGCAGCTCCGCACGGCCCGACTCCTCCTCGCCGCGGGTGTGGCGCACCACCAGGAAGATCACCATGAAGGCGGCCGCCACCGCCGCCACCGCGGTCACCTCGATCGAGATGATCCCGCCCATCGTGTCGGCGTCACGCGGGATGCCCCCGAAGAGGCGGGAGACCGCGCTGTCCTCGACGGTCGCGGCATAGCCGGCCCGCTTCACCGGGGTGTCGTAGAACCCGACCACCGCGTTGGCCGAGGCCCCCGTGACCGCGGTGATGGCGAGCAGCCAGACCGGCAGCCGAAACCGGTCACGGCGCAGCAGCAGCCGCACCAGCGGCCACGTGCCGGCGACCGGGCCGCTCACGACGGCGCGACCTCGTCGCCGTACTCACGCAGGAAGAGCTCCTCCAACGTCGGCGGGTGGGCCTGCAGGGCCACGACGCCCAGGTCGGCCAGCCCGCTCAGCACCCGGTCGAGGTCGCTGCTGTCGACCTCCATCCGCACCCGACCGTCGGTGGCCTGCAGGTGGTGCACACCGGGCAGCGCGGCCAGCTCGGCGGCGGGCCGCACGGTCTCGGCGACCACGGTCGTACGCGTGTGGCTGCGCAACGCGGCGAGCGTGCCGGACTGCACCGCGCGGCCCTCGCGGATGATCGTGACCCGGTCGGCGAGCGCCTCCACCTCGGCCAGGATGTGGCTCGAGAGGAGCACGGTGGCGCCCTCGCTGCGCAGCTCGTGGACGCACTCCTGGAACTCGGCCTCCTTGAGCGGGTCGAGCCCGGCGGTGGGCTCGTCGAAGAGGTAGAGCTCGACGTCGGCCGCCAGTGCCGCGACCAGCGCGACCTTCTGCCGGTTGCCCTTGGAGTAGGCGCGGGCCTTGCGGGTGGGGTCGAGCTCGAAGCGTTCGACGAGCTCGTCGCGGCGCTTCTCGTCGAGCCCGCCTCGCATCCGGCCCAGCAGGTCGATCACCTCGCCGCCGGTGAGGTTGGGCCACAGGGCGACCTCCCCCGGGACGTAGGCGAGACGTCGGTGCAGGTCAGCGGCCTGGCTCCACGGGTCGCCGCCGAGGAGGCGCGCAGTGCCGGAGTCGATGCGCAGCATGCCGAGCAGCACCCGCATCGCGGTGGACTTGCCGGCGCCGTTGGGGCCCAGGAAGCCGTGGACCTCGCCGGTCTCGACCTGCAGGTCGAAGTCGTCGAGGGCGCGGACCTTCCCGAAGGTCTTGACGATTCCGGAGAGCTCGACCGCCGTCATGGGTCCACTCTGGCACTGCTCTCAGCGAAAGCGCCTCAACCGCAGCGAGTTGGTGACCACGAAGACGCTCGAGAAGGCCATCGCCGCGCCCGCCAGCATGGGGTTGAGCAGCCCGGCCGCCGCGAGCGGCAGCGCCGCCACGTTGTAGGCGAACGCCCAGAACAGGTTGCCCCTGATCGTCGCCAGGGTGCGTCGCGAGAGCCGCACGGCGTCGGCGGCGGCGGCCAGGTCGTCACGCACCAGGGTGAGGTCGCTGGCCTCGATCGCCACGTCGGTGCCGGCGCCCATCGCCAGCCCCAGGTCGGCCTGCGCCAGGGCGGGAGCGTCGTTGACTCCGTCGCCGACCATCGCCACCACCCGGCCCTCGGACTGCAGCCGGGTCACGACGTCGACCTTGCCCGCCGGCAGCACCCCGGCGACCACCTCGTCGATGCCGACCTCGGCGGCCACCGCGCGCGCCGCCCCCTCGTTGTCGCCGGTGACCAGCATGGGAGTCAGCCCGAGGCGACGCAGCTGCTGCACTCCCTCCACCGCCGACGGCTTGAGGGTGTCGGAGACGACGAGCACACCGCGGGCGACGCCCTCCCAGCCGGCGACCACGGGCGTACGCCCCTGGGCCTGCGCCGCGGCCACCGCGTCGGCGACCTCGGGGGGCACCGTCTCGAAGAGCGAGGGACGACCCACCGTCACCTCGGTGCCGTCGACCACGCCTCGGGCCCCGAGACCGGGCAACGCCGCGATGCCGGAGGCCACCGGACGCTGGGGAGTCGCCTCGACCACGGCCCGGGCGATCGGGTGCTCCGAACCCGCCTCCACCGCCGCGGCGAGCCGCTGGAGGTGGGCTGCCTCGACACCGTCGGCCGGCACCACGTCGACCAGCGACATCACGCCGGTGGTGACGGTGCCGGTCTTGTCGAGCAGCACCGTGTCGACCCGCCGGGTCGACTCCAGCACCTCGGGCCCCTTGATGAGGATGCCCATCTGCGCCCCCCGTCCGGTGCCGACCAGCAGCGCGGTCGGGGTGGCCAGGCCCAGGGCGCAGGGGCAGGCGACGATCAGCACGGCCACTGCGGCGGTGAAGGCCGGTCCGACGCCCGCGTCCGTGCCGAGCCACCAGCCGAGCGTGCCGGCCGCGAGCAGCAGGACCGCCGGCACGAAGACACCCGAGACCCGGTCGGCCAGACGCTGCACCTCGGCCTTGCCCGACTGCGCCTCCTCGACCAGGCGCGCCATCTGTGCCAGCTGGGTGTCGGCACCGACCCGGGTGGCCCGCACCAGCAGACGCCCGTGGGCGTTGACGGTCGCCCCCACCACCTCGGCGCCCGGACCCACCTCGCGCGGCACCGACTCGCCGGTCACGGTCGAGGTGTCGATCGCGGAGGTGCCGTCGACGACCACTCCGTCGGTGGCGACCTTCTCGCCGGGCAGCACCACGAACTCGTCGCCGACGCGCAGCTCCTCCACCGGAACCGTGACCTCGACGCCGCCGCGCACCACGCGTACGTCCTTGGCGCCCAGCTCCAGCAACGCCCGCAGGGCGGCACCCGACCGACGCTTGGCCCGCTTCTCGAACCACCGGCCGAGCAGCAGGAAGGTGGTGACGCCCGCCGCCACCTCGAGGTAGACGTTCATGGAGGGGTCACCGCGCTCGATGGTGAGCTCGAAGGCATGGGTCATGCCGGGCTCCCCCGCCGAACCGAGGAAGAGCGCGTAGAGCGACCAGCCGAAGGCAGCCAGCACCCCCATCGAGACGAGGGTGTCCATCGTGGCCGCGCCGTGGCGCAGGTTGGTCCAGGCAGCCCGGTGGAAGGGCCAGGCGCCCCAGACCACGACAGGGGCGGCCAGGGTGAGGGAGGCCCACTGCCAGTGGGTGAACTGCCACGCCGGCACCATCGCCAGCACGATCACCGGCAGGCTCAGCAGCGCGGAGACGACCAGCCGCTGGCGCAGCGCCTCGAGCTCGACCTCGCCGCGCTCGACGCGGCCGGTCTGCCCCGTCTCGGCGTCGCGCTCCTTGCGCGGCGGCTGGGGCAACGTGGCGGAGTAGCCGGCGGCCTCGACGGTGGCCAGCAGCGTCTCCACGTCGACCTCCGGGGCGTGGCTCACCGACGCCTTCTCCGTGGCGTAGTTGACGCTGGCGCTCACCCCCTCGAGCTTGTTGAGCTTGCGCTCGATGCGGTGGGCGCACGAGGCGCAGGTCATCCCCGAGATCTCGAGCTCGAGCTCAGTCGTGGGGCTGGTCATCGCTTCCCTCTACGTGTGGCTGGGCGTGTGGCTGCGTGGAGTGGCTGGGGGCGGGCGCCTCGGGAGGTGTCTCGTCGGGTCCGTAGGCCGCGCCGAGCGCGTAGGCCAGGGCGAAGACCACCGCCACCGCGAGGGCGAAGGCGGCCAGGCGCACGGGCGTACGCTCCCACCACGGCGAGGCGGTCACCCCGGGAGTCACTCTCAGACCACCTGGTAGCCGGCCTCCGCGACCGCGGCCACAACGGCGGGACGGTCCACGGGGTCGGTGGAGGTGACGGTCAGCTGCCCGGACTCGAGCACGACGTCGACGTCGGTCACGCCGGGCACCTCGCTGACCTCCTCGGTCACCGACGCCACGCAGTGGCCGCAGGTCATGCCGGTGACGGTGAAGGTCTCGGTGTGGGACTGGTGGTCGGTCGTCATGGGGTGCTCCTTGATGGTGGACGGGTGCGGTAGGGAACTGTCGGGGCGCGCCAAGGGCGCCGCCGGGGCTACTTGACGAGGCGGGCGATCGCCGCCATCACCTCGTCGATCTTGACGCCCGCCTGCTCGTCGCCGGCGCGGGCGGCCTCGACGACGCAGTGCTCCATGTGCTCGGCGAGCAGGGCGAGGCTCACCGACTCCAACGCCTTGGTGACCGCGGAGACCTGGGTGAGCACGTCGATGCAGTAATTCTCCTCGTCGACCATGCGGTGCAGGCCGCGGACCTGCCCCTCGATCCGCTTCAGACGGGCGAGGTGGGCGGCCTTGTCGCCGAGGTAGCCGTGAGCCATACCTCCATGTATACCCCCAGGGGGTATCAGGTTCAAGGGGGGCAGGGCAGGAACGCCGAAACCCCCGTCCGTGGGACGGGGGTTCTCGGAAACGGGCTTCGAATCGGGCGTCAGCGCTGCCGGGGGATCGGGACGACGCCCAGGAGGCGGTCGATCTCGTCGAGACTGAGCTTGGCATCCGACTCGCTCGCAGCGACGATCAAGGTGGTGGTCAACTCCACCTCACCCAACAGATCGCCGTCTTCGAGCGTCACGTCGAAGGGATCGAACAACACCTGACCTCCTCACGGTCACGACCCGTTGCCGACGCGGCTGCTGAGGTCATCTCATCGGTCCGGATGACCACCGCGTCCTTGCCTCCAAGAGTGCCCCCGGAGGGGGTGCAGAAACTGGCGAATCGCGAAATCTCCCCCAACCGGGGCATGCCCTCGACCACCCACGCGGGGTCTTGACCCCCTCGGCAAAATGCACCGAGGCCCCACCCGGTGGGTGGGGCCTCGGTGACCGAAGCTCCGGACAGGTGCGTCCGGCGGACTCGGATCAGAGGGGGCGAACGTTCTCCGCCTGCGGGCCCTTCGGGCCCTGGGTGACGTCGAACTCAACCTTCTGGTTCTCGTCGAGGGACTTGTAGCCCTGCGACTGGATGGCCGAGTAGTGCACGAAGACGTCGTCGCCGCCGTCTTCCTGCGCGATGAAACCGAAACCCTTTTCGGCGTTGAACCACTTCACGGTGCCCTGAGCCATTGCTCTTGTACTCCTTAGTCGGGGCGAGAGCCCGCCACTTCGACGGGCCCGCACCAGATGCGGTGACACGTCGCTCCGACTTCTGACAAGAGTCCGAAGAAGGGAACGCCGTTGGATCACGAACTCCGCGGGCGTCTACCTGCTGGAACTGCACCTGTTGCAGTCGGGACACTACCAACTTCCGGCCCGCGCACCAGTCCCCCCACGGGACAATCTCAACTCGCTGCGTGAACTTTGCGTTACGCCCGGGTGAGGTCCGGTTGCGTCCGCACGCACCCCACGTGAAGGAGGCCACGCGACCCACACCGTGGAGTCTCTCCTCGCGCGCGGGTCGACCCTGCGATGATCGGTGCCGACATCGCGCCCGGACACGGGTCGCAGGCGGAGCCTCCGCCACCGTCACCAAGGGGACACCAGCACGAACAGGGGAAGACCCATGACGACGCACACCGGCGGGACCGGCGACGACGACACCACCCCCGCGGAGGCTCCAGCCCACGCGGACGGCGACGCGACGGAGGAGACCACTCCGCGGCTCGCCATCCCCGCGAACCTGTGGGACACCGGCCTCTTCAAGCCCGCGCGCGTACGCCCCGGCGCGAGCACCACTCCCGACGCACAGCCGCGCCTCACCGGGTCCCTGCTCTCCCGCCCCGAGGACCTGGACGCGCCGGCCGCTCCGGACGTGGAGCCCGGCGCCGAGGAGGCGGAGGCCGCCGAGGCCACCGAGGCCACCGAGGCCGGACCCTCCGGCATCGACCCCGACCTGGTCGTGCCGGCCGCCCTGGCCGCCATGGCGTGGGGCGACCAGCCCCCCGCCGAGCAGGACGACCCGGCAGAGGAGGACGCCCGTGTGGATCAGGACGAACCGGCGGAGCAGGACGAACCCGCCGACGAGGCAGCGGAGGTCGACGAACTCAACGAGCTCGGCAACGGTCAGGCCGACCTGAGCGCGGGGACGCCGACGCAGGAGGTGCGAGTCGTCGAGCCCGTCATCGCTCCGATCTCCGAAGCCGACCTCGAGGCTGAGCCGGAGGTCGACGCTGAGCCGGAGGTCGACGCTGAGCCGGAGGTCGACCCTGAGCCGGAGGTCGACCCTGAGCCGGAGGCCGATGAGCAGTCTGAGGCCAGCACTGAGCCAGAGGCCGACGATGAGGCAGAGGACAGGGCGGCCCCCGAGACCGAGGCAGAGCCCGAGCCCGAGCCCGAGGACGAGGCAGAGCCCGAGCCCGAGGGCGAGCCGGAGGTCGAGTCGACCGCAGAGCGGCCCGCGATCCAGATGGATGACGAGCCCGCCTCCGACGCCGCCGACTCCACGGACGCCACCGTCGCCGTGGCCCTCTCCCCGATCGCAGCGGCCGAGGCTGCTGCCCGGGGTGACTCCCCCGTCGAGGCCACCCAGGTCGCCACGCCCGCGGTCGACGCCACCCGGGTCGCCACCCCGGCGGTCGAGGCCACCCAGGTCGCCACGCCGGTCGACACCACGCGCGTCTCCCCCGCAACCAGCGAGACCGCTGTCGTGACCACGACCGCCCCGGTCGACCTGGCGCCGGCGGAGGAGGAGCGACGCCGCGGCCGTGGCTGGATCGTCCTGCTGGTGCTCGTGCTCGTCCTGGCCCTCGCGGCAGGCGGGTGGGTCTGGTGGCAGCGCAGCCAGGACGGTCCGATCCGCGACTCGTTCGCCGACGCGCACGGCTCCTTCGTCTCCGCCTCCTCCCAGCTGCAGACGGCGGAGTCGCTCGACGACGTGGCCGCGGCGGCCGACGACCTCGCCGGTGCCACCACGCTGCTCGAGGAGAGCAGGGACGCGGCCGACGGACACACCTCGTCACTGAGCGCGTCGGTGCGCCGCGCGGTCGACGCCGAGCTGGACGTGGCCCGCGCCGGGGCCCAGCTGGCCGGACTGGCCGAGCGCGACTTCACCGTCTGGGGAGCCGCCCGCAGCGACCTGCGCAACGGACTGGAGTCGCTCGAGGGCGTCGAGGGCGACATCGTCGCTGCCGGCGGCAGCACCGAGGACCTCCCCGCCACCGACGTCGTGGGCAGCATCGACACGATGGTCGGCGAGGAGGCCAGCCGCAGCGCGCGGCAGCGTACGCGCCGGGCCGCCAACCGCCTCGCCTCCGCCGAGGTCGTCGCCGACCTGCGCCAGGTGGGCCGCGCGTCCCGCAACGCCGCCACGGAGCTGGGGGCCGCCATCGACAGCCTCAGCGGTTCGGACGTCGACACCGCCGGCATCGACGTGCACCGGAAGGTGGCCGACGCGCTGAGCCGCCTCACCCGCCTCAAGCCGGCCACCCTCAACGAGTGGGAGCCGATCCGCACCCGGGTCGAGCGCGAGGCCACCGACCTGCCCGACGACGCGCAGGCCGAGGTCACCGCCGGACTCGCCGCGGCCGACACCATGGTCAGCGCCGCAGCGACCGCCTGGCAGGAGTGGCAGGACGCCACCGAGGGAGCGCGTACCGCCAAGGAGGAGGACCTCGAGGCCGTCCGGGGCGCGCGCGAGGAGATCGACGCCGTGCTCGCCGACTTCGAGACGCTCGACGAGAACCTCGCCGGCTACCTCAGCGCCAGCACCCCGCCCGTGCCCGGTGGTCCGGGCAGCGCGACCCTCACCACTCTGACCGAGGCCGCCGACGCGCGCGACGGGCTGCGTACGCGCGTGGTCACCCTCGGCACGCCCGCCGAGGTCGCCGAGGAGATCACTGCCCTCGCCGACGCCCTCGCGGTGCACGCCGGCACCGTGCGCGCCGCCGCCGACGCGGCCGGTGCCTGCGTGCTGACCTGCCAGGTCACCGACACCCCGCAGTGGCAGGCCCTCGTCGCCCAGCGTGAGGAGCAGGCCGCCGCCGTCGCTGAGGCCGTCGAGGCGTGGCGCGAGGGGTCGCAGGAGGCCCTGCGGGAGATCCGCCGACGCGAGCTGCCGGAGAAGCCGAAGATCTGAGCCGGCCGGACCTCAGCGGTTGCCGGGCAGCACCAGGTTGGCGCCGCCGCCGGGCCAGCAGGTGAAGCCCGCCGGCACCGACTGCTGCGACTCGACCATCGCCTGCAGCGTGTCGAGGCAGCGCGAGACCAGCACGTTGGGGTTGTTGCTGACCGAGTCCGACAACGCCTTGTTGGCCGCCGCCTGGGCGCGGTTGGTGCGCTCGGCCTGCAGCGCCACCTGCGTGCGGGCGACCTCGGCCTGGAACTCGTTGATCTTCTTCTGCGTCTCCGGCGAGAGGCTGATGCCCGAGATCGTGACGAACTCGATCTTCACGTAGCCACCCGACGCGGCGACCCGCTCCTTCATCGACTCGGTGACCTCCGCGGCCAGGCCGTCGTAGTCAGGCACGAAGTTGAGTCGCTTGTCGGAGTTGGGGTCGACGGTGACCAGCTCGGCGGTCGGGTTGTAGCCGCCGAAGACGGCGTTGATCGCGTTCTTGAAGACGGTCTCGACCAGCGCCTCGCGCACGTTGGTGTTGACGTCGTCGCTGCGGTAGTCGGCGTAGATCTCGTCGGCCTTCTCGGCGACGATCGACCAGCGGATCGCGGTCTCGACCATCGCGGTGGTGCCGTCGCCGATGCGCACCTCGATGCGCTCGTCGCCCTGGTACTTGTTGGTGATCTTGGTGCCGTCGAGCTCCGTCACCTTCTGCCACGGCGCCTTGACGTGCAGGCCGGCCGGCAGGGACCGGGTCGGCTTGCCGAAGGTGGTCAGCACGCCCACGTTCTTGGCCTGGATGATCGTGGTGCAGGCCAGCGCCAGCAGCACGACAGAGGCGATGAGGGGAAGCACGGCCAGCTTGCGACCCTGCCCCTGACCGGCGACGAACATCGCCACGGCGACGAGCAGCAACGTGACGGCGAGGAGGAACGTGAACACGGGTTTCCCTTCAGGGACGACGGTCGGGCCCGGGTGACCCTATCGGCGCCTGACGGCGCGGCGGTCACGGGTCCACCCGCCCTCGTACGCTCTGGAGCCCCCGCCGGCACCTGCCGAAGTCACACCAGCAACGATGTTCGTCAGCATTGCACCTCCTCCGCACGCTGACCCCAGTCCCTGGCACCGGGCCACTGCGGCGGAAGTTCACGGCGGGCTGTGACCCCTCAGCGGGGATTCCCGGAGCGCGGGTACGAACGTCCGCAGCGCTGGCCCCTCGGCGACGGGTCAGCTCCAACGACAGTAGGCTCGCCCCAGAGGTCCCGCCGCGCGGGGCCTTGGGCCTCTGGGGGTTCTACTCTTTAATCCTGACCTGCGATAACACATGCATGAGGTTCATTCACGCAGGTCAGAGCCAGAACGCACCTTGCTCGCTTCGGAACGGGGCTGGCGGGATCTGGAACGTGTCCCGCTGCTGAGACTGAAGGCAGTTCGTGCGCAAAACTGATGCTCCTATTGGCCGTCAAGGCCGTGGGGACTCAGCGCTGCAAGATCAGCTGCCAGGCGAATCCCACA
>NZ_JADCSA010000733.1 GCF_015070385.1 Nocardioides malaquae
CCGGAGTGCTTATTAAACTGCGAACAAGCAGGCAAGGGGAAGACAGTGTTGCTGTTTTTCGCTTGCTATTTGCGGCTTTGGGTCTCGTTTTGTTTCTATGTAATTTCGCTTGTGAATTATTGGCATAGCTGCGGATTGTCATCTGAATTTTAGTTAACTACAGGTTCTTATCTTGGGATCCCCAGATGAATTTGCAATTGTCTTGTAAAATTGTTTTATTGTCAAGAGCAGATCCTCACTGCCAGCAGTGGTAGT
>NZ_JADCSA010000734.1 GCF_015070385.1 Nocardioides malaquae
CCCCCCACTAATACCGCATGTGCTTTTTTCTTGCAGTGCGTCAAAATCCGGGAGAAAACACACATAATACATAGGCTACTTGAACAAACAACGTCACTCACCGTTGTCGCATCAAACGCGTTGATTGTATACTTATATATATCCATGGTAACAGCAACTCCATATATCCATATCCCATCACGTACTCGCGTCGCAACACTATCGTTTCCAGGACAAACTTTTAGTCACATTTCTTCCCCCTTCCTCAAAGTTTCT
>NZ_JADCSA010000735.1 GCF_015070385.1 Nocardioides malaquae
GTGCACCAATGAAATCACGAATGGAAGCTGTTTGTTCAAATGGGAAACTAATGCAGTTCAACTTCATCAGTCAGCATAAACCAGGGCTCACAGGAGTCATGGAGACACGTATGTTTGCGTGCAACTCTAAATGCTGCTGTTCACATCACCATGGCGACAAGTGTTAATCACTGTGTGCTCGTTCACTGCAAATTCAGTCACCTGACTGTGCTCTGAGAGATGCAGCGAGAACAGCCTGCTAAAGTACGTTCAGAG
>NZ_JADCSA010000736.1 GCF_015070385.1 Nocardioides malaquae
ATAGCAGTTCATTCTAGTGCTGAAATCTCTGGTGACGATTTATTTCCTGTTTAATCTGTTTCTCTTTCCTATGGAGATTCTTTATGGAATAATCTACACAATGCGGTCTAAAAGATGTTGTGCATTATTGTAGAACATGGAACTTTCATGACTGTGCGCATGCATGTCCCTGCACTGACAGCCACACTCATTCATTAACACAATAGAGATCACTACAAAATTAACCAATCAAAGAAAGTAAATTGCTCATTGTTC
>NZ_JADCSA010000737.1 GCF_015070385.1 Nocardioides malaquae
CACCTTTGGCATCTGGGTAAGACCAATATTATTCCCAAATACAAGTTGTTCTTTGCCACAAAGCCCTGTGCCGTGACGTAACATAGGACCACAATGGAAACGAGTCCCCTTGACTTTTTTGTATTATCCTTTTAGCCTTAATGTCTGACTGTGCCCCGTACTAAGTGTTTAATCAATCAATCAAACTCCCCCTGTAAAAGATGACATGGATAATGGTCTTTTATTAAACTCTCTCAACAACAGGTCAACTACAAA
>NZ_JADCSA010000738.1 GCF_015070385.1 Nocardioides malaquae
GTATAGGTTTCAGGTTCTTTGTAATGCTACTGCCTCTTGAACAAAGCATTGCATGGGAGGTTTACCTACTTTAGAAATCAAGAAGGTAGCTGACAGGCCCTTCTTAATGTCAAGTGACATATGCCAAGGTAAAAAGATGGGACTTAAGATCAAATTTGAAAGAGTCTATGGTTCCTTTTCCCTCTCCATCAGGCGCCCGACTGGTCAGGGGGAGGCCGTATAGAGACCAGGATCACTGTTCTTTGTGAGAGTACC
>NZ_JADCSA010000739.1 GCF_015070385.1 Nocardioides malaquae
TGTTTTTGAGTTGTTGATGTTTAGTAAAACGCCCTGTGAGGCATTAAACCTGTCCTGTCTCCTGAGTGGTTGCATATTGGGTTCAAACACTGCTTAACCATAACAAAAAAGTAAATAAATGAGGGTACGATACAGTCCGGTAGGCATAAGGGTCAGACTTTGCTGAGACTTTGTTGTAACACTTAGATAAAATGTCCCCAGCCTGCATTAGCCAATCAGTTTGGAGTCTAATAACTCATTACTTATAATCCTTAC
>NZ_JADCSA010000740.1 GCF_015070385.1 Nocardioides malaquae
ACTTGGTGGGCCCATCGTTTAGCACTGCGACTGAGTGACCCAACCATTAAACTGTTACACGCAACCAAGTACACATCGAACAATCCGGATAGCGACCAGCCCACCTTAGACGTGCCTGCTAGCCCCCGCGAGATCAACGACCTCGGTCGGGCCTTTAATGAACTGTTGGTCACGCAAAATCAACGATTGCAGCATGAGCGTCAATTTATTTCTGATGCTTCGCACGAACTGCGAACCCCGATTGCTGCGATTCGC
>NZ_JADCSA010000741.1 GCF_015070385.1 Nocardioides malaquae
CATCTTTCAAGTCCTAATAAAAACAAGCTATCTTTGTCCCCGCTCAGCTTTAAAAGTAGCTGAATATGGATCTTGAATATCAGTATTCAAGCCAGTAAATCCCAAGAAACGGGCAACACTTATTCCTGCATAGGCTATCACCACAGTCAGTTTAACAGGTAGATTCCACATGCCTTTTTAACTTAAATTTATTGATCTTATTACTATTGGTTTTGCAGACTAGCTTAATCTAGTTTAATGTTCTCCTTTGTCACC
>NZ_JADCSA010000079.1 GCF_015070385.1 Nocardioides malaquae
CATCACAGTTACTCACAAGTGTGACTGACTGACAGTCAACAAACTGTTGACATGATGACAGGCTTGTTGGTGTGATGGACACACACAGACAAGATATGCACGTTTTCATAGTAAACAGTGACTTTCGGTCACAAACAATATTTGCCTTTGAGATAGACTGGAGTATAAGCAAATTTTAATTGGAAGTAAAGATTTCTCAAATTTGTATTTACTGTAAGTACAGTACTTGAGTAAATGTACTTAGTTACTTTCCACCAATGTGACATGATACATGTGACTGCAGGTGCGCTTGTGCATGTGCGCGTGTGTATGTAAAGTCGGATCGTAGCCATGCCGTTCTGTGAGCCAAAGAGTTGTTGATCAAGGTTGTCTTCCTAAGCCCGCTTGGCCCCCGACTTTAAATTAGATCTGCTAATTTTGGTGAGGACAGTTGGTGTAGATGGAAAAAAAAACTCAATCAGTGCAAATCCGGTGTTTTACTGAGCATAGAGGATCTAAGTGGT
>NZ_JADCSA010000742.1 GCF_015070385.1 Nocardioides malaquae
AACGTCTTGTTACCGTCATGATATCGTCCTTTAGTGACGTTCATACCAAGGCAAGACCACTGCCGATATGGGGTTGATTTGGACGTCATTTCCAGAACGTCATCTATGTGGCTTTTTCATCACCCACACAGACCGTAATCACGGCTGTTTGAGGTCACCACTAAGCCGTCCATAAGACGTCCTGGTGATGACGTCCAAAACATCCCCACCCGGGTCGAGCACTGGCGCCCCTCAGGACGTGATGATCACGTGAGG
>NZ_JADCSA010000743.1 GCF_015070385.1 Nocardioides malaquae
AGTGGTTCTCAAACTTTTTTTCATGTCAAGAATCCCCAGAATTATATGTATTTGGCCGCAGATCCCCATCTCAAAATATTTTGTTCCAGGGACCCCAAGAAAGAAAGATTTGAGTTACAAATGTTCGCTTTAAAAAAATATATATTCAAAGATTTTGACAAATTTTCACGATAAAAAAATAGCAGATCTAGCATTTAGAAGACATTCTTAGAAAAGCGGGTCAAAATGTCCAGAGGCTTGCATCAGACAAAGTCG
>NZ_JADCSA010000744.1 GCF_015070385.1 Nocardioides malaquae
CTGCATTTACGGATATCCAGGGTTCTATGAGTTCAGTGTTGTGATCTTCATATATGGAGATCCAGGTGATGATATTCCTGATTTGCTAATGAATTATGTCTTTAGCCATTTATGGAGCGTCCATATCAGAACAGGTTCTCACGGAAGGGCATATTTTCATAGTAAATTTCCCAAATATGTAGATGACTGGTGTCTGACATCATATATCTCTGATGTCCTATGGATCTTTGACTATAATATGTCCATACTCCATAT
>NZ_JADCSA010000745.1 GCF_015070385.1 Nocardioides malaquae
GAGAGAGAGAGAGAGAGAGAAGGGGAGAAGCAAGTTAAAACAGGTAAAGTATAAAATGAGAAGCAACTAGAAGCAGAGCTCTTCCGAGCAGAGGTCTCTGTCAGGTCAGGTAGGTTATTGTGGCCTCCCGGTGGCGCTGTAATAGGCCAATGAGAAAAGGGTGCCATGTCTACTATAGCCTTTCACGGCAATCCGACGCTGCATGCATGATTTGAGGCATTCTGATCCAAAAATGTATTTTGCAAAAGTAGACC
>NZ_JADCSA010000746.1 GCF_015070385.1 Nocardioides malaquae
GAACAATTAAGGCAACAAGCAGATGGAGGATGCAAATGAAGTCCCACAAGAGATGGAAGGAATACTTTGATGGTCTGCTGAAGGAGGAAAGCCCACGGGATCACCAGGATAATGGAACAACTTACACAGGACTGACAAGAGGCATAGAGAGAGAGAGTAGCATTCATGAGAGCTCTTACTAGAATGAAAAACAGCAAGGCAACTACACCAGATGAGATCCCAGAGCACAATGGGAGAGACAGAAGTGAATTGAC
>NZ_JADCSA010000747.1 GCF_015070385.1 Nocardioides malaquae
CGATGTGCTGCCTGTGCTATCACTGTCTAGATTACCAGCCACTTACTGTAAACTCATAACGCTGGTAAACTTGTATGTCCAAATATGTCCATGTTTCTGTAATATAACCATGGAGGCAACTTGATGTACATATATACCTCCTGATTATAATGATAGCATGTCAGGATCCACTGATGCTGCAATTACCATTTGAATAGACTTTGGTATGAGCCAACCAGAGAACCAAACCCCAACCTCTCGATATCAAGGCAGAC
>NZ_JADCSA010000748.1 GCF_015070385.1 Nocardioides malaquae
CATCTCTCCCATGTGGTCACCAGCAGTATTGCAGGCTTCGGATAGACCCAGGGAGGGAGGAACACGCAGTTCTAGATGTCCATGATCATAATGTCCTAGTGCCAAAACAGATTGTTGTTTTGTTACTTGCTAATAAAAAACAGCAGGCTTTCTATTCCTGAAAATGTGCACTAGTGCAGCCTCGCGTAGCCAGACATATCACATTACCGTGGATATAGTCTGGGCTCGAACAGTTCCCAAAAACATTCCGGAGG
>NZ_JADCSA010000749.1 GCF_015070385.1 Nocardioides malaquae
GGAACAGGTAGTGGTACTTTTTTAGATATGGCATATATTGTTAAAGAGGTTTCCAAAGGAATTAATTCCAGTGTTGGAGTTTCAACCATTGGATTTGCCATTTTACCTGATGTTTTCAACTCTATGATGAATGGTCCAGCAATGGCAAACGTTTTACCAAATGGATATGGAGCATTACATGATTTAGATTATCTAATGCATCATAATTACGACAAAAAGCCATTAGAAATAAAATACGCAAATAAAACTATTAA
>NZ_JADCSA010000080.1 GCF_015070385.1 Nocardioides malaquae
TAAAACTCAACAATTCTCTCTGCCATTAAACCAACTTGTGCTTGGAATGGTGGCGTAGCATCTGTCCTTGCTCTCAGGCTCTCAACATCGCAGTCATGCTGGTGACTGTGTTCCCCAGGTGAAATCTCTATAGCAGGGTTTCCCAAAGTGGGTGACGGGGCACCCGAGGGTGCCTTGACACTAGTCCAGGGGTGCCTCAGAACACTTTGATATTATATGGAATTTATCAATGTCACTTCATCAATATCACTTCATAATGCTCAGTAAAACAGAACTGATTTGCACTGTACTTGATGAGTTATGTATATGTCTACGGCCAATTGTTCTTCACAAAAAAAGCAGATAAACAAGCTCACAACGCTTGTAGATCAGCTATTTTTTTTATGTGCCACGCTGCGAGCTTGTAGATCTGCTAGTTTTGGAAAAATGTGCCGCGCTGCAAGCTTGTAGATCTGCTATTTTGGAAGAAAAAAAAAAACGTGAAAATGTGTGCC
>NZ_JADCSA010000750.1 GCF_015070385.1 Nocardioides malaquae
ATAACAACCCGCTGAGGATAACAATGCATGGTAACAGCCACAAAGCCGTCTAACAATTGGACATTATGTAACTGTAGGACACTGTGTTATTATGGGTTGAGGGAGGGGGAAAAAAGGAGTTCCACCTAGCATCAGCCATGTTTTATAGGCAGGTCCAGTGTCGCAAGACACAGCAGCAAATGGTGAGAAGGAAAGCAAAGCACTAGAGCAGCTCAGACTGTCTAAGTGCCTTTTTTTAAAAGGTGCCAAGTACA
>NZ_JADCSA010000751.1 GCF_015070385.1 Nocardioides malaquae
GCCATGAGCTGATGAGGTCCTTCCAGCTGCACTGCCACGACCACCTGCCTCACGGCCACGACCACCTGCCTCACGGAATGTCTCATCCTCAGAGGACACCACGTCATCATCACTGAAAAGAATATTGAAACAGTGTTACATGATGTACAATGAAAATAGACGACTACTGTAAGTCTATTTCAACAACACAACACTGTTGCTCCCGTGTTGAGGGAACACGGGATCTAGTGCTTCTGGTGATACTTCGTCGAGCA
>NZ_JADCSA010000752.1 GCF_015070385.1 Nocardioides malaquae
CCCTGTCCACAGCGGTGCCTTTCTACTTCCTCCTTCCACCCTGCAATACTGCAGTAAAACCCCACGGGCATTTCTGTGCTTGAAACCCCCAGTTCTGCAGTCTGACTGAAATACCACTGTGCAAGAATAATAGTGGTGAAGAAGACCCACCCCAGCAAATCAGTATAGCCTACTCACCGGCGATCTCCTGTAGTCCTCCCTCCCGACACTTTGGCCAACACAAATAAATATCTGTGAGTTTGTGCTTTTGTTTT
>NZ_JADCSA010000753.1 GCF_015070385.1 Nocardioides malaquae
GTGGACAACCTGTATGGAAAGTCGTGTCGCAGCTGTATGTTAACTATGAGATGTTCTGCTGTTGTTTTCATACCTTTGTCAATGTAGTAGACCATTTACTAATTGGTTTAAACATTTTAAACAGTTCTCATGGTTTTCTGTCTCCCGGAGTCTGTCAGGTCTCTATTTTCAGGGCTGTAAGCTGCTCACCTTGGTCAAACCACCTGCCGTTTTCACATGTTTAGGCTACAAACTGCATCACATTCACGTCTGTT
>NZ_JADCSA010000754.1 GCF_015070385.1 Nocardioides malaquae
ATTTTCCTCTGCACCACGTTTGTGAACACGTTAGCCTCTGGCCTGGCTTCACATGCCAGCGTGTCGCGTCTGCTGTATGTGATGGGGCGTGACAATGTGTTTCCGGAGCGCGTGTTTGGCTATGTGCACCCAAAATGGCGGACTCCGGCACTCAACGTCATTATGGTCGGGATTGTCGCGTTGTCGGCGCTGTTCTTCGATTTAGTTACCGCCACAGCGTTAATTAACTTCGGTGCTCTGGTGGCGTTTACCTT
>NZ_JADCSA010000755.1 GCF_015070385.1 Nocardioides malaquae
TACGGCACATTTGTGTTGATGGACCATTAAGTGATGGCGTTGCAGGATTTAATTTCAGCCAACTTTCTGCTGATTTATATTGGAATCGTATATCAAACTTTCCAATATCATGAAGAGCAATGAAAAATAACAGCCAGGCCTTCACCCTCTGTTTTGATAGCATTTCATTTCGGCAAAAAGTATTTTGCAGTACGACTGATTGATCCCACCAGCAATCTGCAACAGCAGCAACATCAAGGCAATGATAAATTAAC
>NZ_JADCSA010000756.1 GCF_015070385.1 Nocardioides malaquae
TGGAAAGGGGAGGCATTTGCGTTTCTTTCACTAGTAAAACTGCACTCATTGTCTGGAGAGGGCACTTCTTACAGACGGATAAAAGGACAGGGGCTCAAGCATTGATGTCTATGCGTGCACGTGCCTGCATACTACAAATGAATCGTATCCACTTGTGATGCTGTACGTCTCTATAGATAAACCGTAAAACACATTGTATACTTTCACCTTGTACCTATGTTGTGTCAATAAGATGATTTATACTGGTTTATCTT
>NZ_JADCSA010000757.1 GCF_015070385.1 Nocardioides malaquae
GGGTGGAATTGGGTGGGGGCGGGTAGAGATGGGTGAAAGTTGTTGGAGAGAAGTGGGTGGAGATGGGTGGAACGCTATTACACTTATTACACTTTTACACTATTACACCTATTACAATTATTACACTATTGCACTATTTTACTATTACACTTATAACACTATTACACTTTTACACTTACTACACTATTACACGTATTGCACTATTACATTTTACACTTATTGCACTATTACACCTATCACACTTATTACACTAT
>NZ_JADCSA010000758.1 GCF_015070385.1 Nocardioides malaquae
GTGTGGATTATAACGGCCACAGTTTATTCAAATTAACAGATTTAGCTGTCAGTGCATGGGATTATAAGTTATTTATATGGCTAGTGATGGCTCTAAATGTCCTTTGCACTATTGCCAGCATAGTGGAAGTATATCCCTGAACATGTTTCACATACCACGAGTTATGTTTTTCTTTTGTGTGTGAATATTCTCCACATTTTGTGAATTCATGTTTTCAGATCCACGCTTTCGCAGTCTTTCCATATTTGGGCAAC
>NZ_JADCSA010000759.1 GCF_015070385.1 Nocardioides malaquae
TACTCTCAAACTCAGATTCTATATGAAAGGCTCCTTCGCGTTTGTTTATTTAATACATAGGTTTGTTGACTCTTGATACTGTGGGATATCTTGGTCTTGCCACATATGAATCGTTCTATAATTCTATACCCCTGTTCAAAGGTTTGGTGTGCCATAAATGCACTTTGAGGTAGTTGTTTTTGCCCTGAAAATAATGAAACCCTTTTTTAAATGCCTTCATTCTGGATATATACCCCTTAAAATCCTTCTTGATA
>NZ_JADCSA010000081.1 GCF_015070385.1 Nocardioides malaquae
TGGTATAAATTCCACCAAAATCGGAAGTGTTTGAATTTTGGGGGGTAGGGCTTCTGCCCCCATAGCTCCCTTAGGGGGGCTCCAACATCCACCAAAAACGTATCAACAAATCTTCATTGGCTGATAAACATACCCTAAAATTTGGGATAGGATTGGTGTAGGCGTTTTTGAGTTATCGCATTATATCAATTTTATGGGGAGGCATTTTTCCCCAATAGCTCCCATAGGGGGGCACGCACATTCTCCAAAAACTAATCAACAAATTCCCAGTGGCTAAGACATATATCCTGAAATTTTAGATTCGATTGGTGCAGTCTGCGCATTACAAACAAATTTTGGGCTTTGGCCCCCCTAATTCCCTTACATAGCCACCTAGAGAATTGGGACCAGTTTCATTGCCTTTGCTGGGCAAATTTACATATATGGTCTAAATTTCACCAAAATTGGATGTATTTGAATGTTCAAGGGGGTTGTGCCCCTCGGAGCTCCCTTA
>NZ_JADCSA010000760.1 GCF_015070385.1 Nocardioides malaquae
CAGTGGTGTGTTTGATTGGTGTTCCAGTGTTAATGAGCAGGTCAGACGTCTGACTGTATTTCACCATCTGGACTTATCTTGTACGTAGGCAAGTTTTCCATACATAAATATGCATCGGGGCTGCATCATACTGATGAAAATGTTTTTGGAGATGAATCGATATAACTTATTGTGATTGATAAGGATATTAATCGCAATATTTCTATTGCTCAGAATAAAAAGCTGTAATATGTTGAATAACCTGATATCGTTGC
>NZ_JADCSA010000761.1 GCF_015070385.1 Nocardioides malaquae
GCAAACTGTGTCTTTGCTGAGACAGATTCCACTGTTGTGATCTCGAGTCACCCTCTACCCCAATGATTTGGAAGAACTTAAATCTCATACAATCTAGAAATATTTCATTTCCCAATAAGCGGTGTCGGTCTTTGTTCTGCCAACCTCAACGTGGTGTTGGATTCTATGGGTGCATAGCCTACAGTATTTCCTCGTTCACAACCCTTTTGATGTGCTATTTTGGATGACTTCATAGGAAAATGTTTCAACGTAAT
>NZ_JADCSA010000762.1 GCF_015070385.1 Nocardioides malaquae
TGCTGGTTTTGTGCTGGTTTAATAACGTTGCACCTTGGCAATGCCATGTTTTATCACTTGCATCACTGTGATGCAAATGATTGCGGCTGACTAATTGCTAAGCATGCTGTCAATGCATGCCAATCAAGAACACAACAAGTTAATTGGCACGTAAACTAATAGAATAACATACTAATGTAAAACTTTATAAGCACAATTCTGACACATATTCCTTATTTGATAACATCATAGCTCGTACGACACTGGAGAGGACC
>NZ_JADCSA010000763.1 GCF_015070385.1 Nocardioides malaquae
CAGATTAATTCGCTGGCGAATTAACTCACGATTAACTAGTTAATTTGGCCAGCACTAATTGTGATATTATTATTGCGCATGGTCATAGCTCGATAACGATACATTGTGTAGCTCCACGGCGATGATGCGTTCCTTAATTAGAGTTCGTAGGAAATCAAAAATGCAATCTGGGAAAACAGACGACTAATCACGGCGGAGTCCATCTCGTACTCATCCTCGCTTTGGAGGTCACGCGACCTTTCATTTCTCACAAT
>NZ_JADCSA010000764.1 GCF_015070385.1 Nocardioides malaquae
CCCTTAAGCCACCTCTGAGCTCCAGTCTGAAGTCTTGCCTTTTGCTGAGGGGATTTGTGGCTTAATTTAATATTGAATATGCATAACCACATAACAGCCAAATCCACTTTTCAGCTTCTGAATAGACACGTTTTTGCCACCGTAAGGATGGTGCCTGGAAACAAAAGGCCCTCGTATCTTTGCATCATGGTGTTGGTTTATCTCATAGACGCAGGCTGCCTGGGACGATGAGCACAGTATACCAGCCTGTCTAG
>NZ_JADCSA010000765.1 GCF_015070385.1 Nocardioides malaquae
TCCATGACAAACTCGCCGTTTTCATCGGTTCGGGTTCGGCCGATATGGTTGTTAATCCGTGCGTTAGCCAGCAGTGTGCCGTCTTCCGCACGGATACGACCGGAGACGGTAACCATCTGCTTCACCTCTGGCTCAATGACAGCGACATTGCCTGGATAGAGAGTCAGACGACTTTTGCGGCCGCTGACGATATCGTAACTGTCGAGTGAGTTTTTGCTGTTCTGTAACTCCACCTCATATCTTCCATAGGGAGA
>NZ_JADCSA010000766.1 GCF_015070385.1 Nocardioides malaquae
AGTTTAGGATTAGTATAGCTAGAAATAGAGGACAAACAGGCTCCTCTCGCTACCACATAATGGTGCTTTCGAAACGCCGGTGCGATTTGGTGAATTTTTGCCACGCTGGAAGAACCAGGGCCGTGGGTTTATTTTTGGCTGGAAAGTGATGTTTTTGGAGGAGCCTCGTCATCCTGTCCTGGTCGCCGAGGACGTGTGCCTGCTGATCAACGGGGGTGCGGTCCGGCTGCAGTGATGTGCGACGGAGGGGAGCT
>NZ_JADCSA010000767.1 GCF_015070385.1 Nocardioides malaquae
GACTTTTACCTTTGTATGATGTGCAAAATGCCCAAATCAATAAAATACATCTATGATGATAGCCTTGATCCAAGGCTATCATCTTGGTCTTATGGTACAATGATGGCACAACAGGTAAAATGGCAGCAGTACAGAACCATATCATTCGAGCCCATGCATGGCGTAAAGGAAGATGTTGATGAAGAATGATTTCTAACTGTGTAGCAGAGAGTTGTGCAGAAAGCAGAATACTTGGCAATTGTTGCTACGCTAC
>NZ_JADCSA010000768.1 GCF_015070385.1 Nocardioides malaquae
TAGCCTGCAAACAAAGGTATATAGCAAAACTCGCCTTTGCATGCGTGTTGGATCTGCAGCCTGTGGACACAAACACACACACATACGCACATACACACAAATACACAAACACACAGACACAGACGCACACAAACACATATTCAAGGTATTATTGTTCCACTAGCGACTTAGCTTCATGTCTCTCTCCCAGTTTTATCTTGCGTATAGCCATGTGTACCACATAATCACTTTTTTTTCTTTTACCGTCCTCCCA
>NZ_JADCSA010000082.1 GCF_015070385.1 Nocardioides malaquae
TGGGTGCGGGGCACGCACACCGAGGTGCGGATCCTGCCGGTGATCGACCTCAACACCCAGCTCTCCACGAGCCGGTACGAACCCACCGACCGGCTCCGCCAGCAGGTGATTCTCCGGGACCGCACCTGCGTGTTCCCGTGGTGCACCCGCCCAGCGAGGTCCTGCGACCTCGACCACGTCGAACCGTTCGACCACGACGCAGGCGGAGAAGGCCGGCCACAGCCAGGGCCGACCGCAACAGACAACCTGGCCGTCCTGTGTCGCAGCCACCACCGACTGAAGACGCACACCGGCTGGCGACTCACCTCACCCACCAGCGGCGTCTTCGAGTGGACGAGTCCCCACGGCCAACGCTTCCGACGCGACCGCCACGGCACCCACGACCTCACCCGGGGGCCGGACGGTGAGCCACCACCCGTCCCGCGACCACCCGTCCCGCCTCCACGCGCCACGACTCCGAGCGCAGTACCCACAGCCTGACCGCACCCGACC
>NZ_JADCSA010000769.1 GCF_015070385.1 Nocardioides malaquae
CGAGACAAAGTGCATGCCTTTAAGTGTTCCTTCCAGCGATACCTTGATTGTGCCAATTATGAGTGTAAAAGGGCTGCCTTGTGCTTTCACCATATTATTAGACATTTTCAGGCTGTAACCTTAGATAGATTGAATATAAATAGCCCTTTATCGCTTTCCTGCCCCCTGTAGCTGATTGAAACCCAAGCACTAAATTGAGCTGCGTTTGCTCGGCTACAATATACCATTCGATTTGATTCATGGCTAATCCCCA
>NZ_JADCSA010000770.1 GCF_015070385.1 Nocardioides malaquae
AATATCTGATGAGTGATGATCATGTTTAATTGGGGGGAAATCATGGCACCCGTCTTAAAAATAAAACAAAACAAACACCTAAAAATGTTAACCAATCCCCAAACCCCTTTGAAACTGCAGTGTTCACTACTGCCATGTCCAGTCAGTGTCCATGGTTAACAGAACACAGGTCTAGTGCCCCATCCTGTGGATATTATGGGTACTACGGCCAATACCTGAGTGTTGACTCCTGTAGAGTTTTTTTTTTAAGTTA
>NZ_JADCSA010000771.1 GCF_015070385.1 Nocardioides malaquae
CCAGTGAGCAAATTCAAATAAGAATGATAACTCAGGAAAAAATTGCTCAACTTCCTAAAGACAGAGAAACGCTCTTCTATTTTAACGTGCGAGAAATACCGCCCAAAACAGATAAAAAAAATGTGATGCAAGTCACTATGCAGCACGCATTGAAACTATTCTGGCGGCCAAAAGCCATTGAATTAGAAGACGATGGGGTAATGACTTACGAAAAAGTTGAAATCATTCGTAGAAATGACGGTTCGATCCGCTT
>NZ_JADCSA010000772.1 GCF_015070385.1 Nocardioides malaquae
TTTAGAGTTAGACAATGATTTTGTAACACACTACATGAGTAGAATGGTCCAAACTCCATTGAACAAAAGGATTATTGTGGAATTATTAATGATGAAATGATTTTGGTTTTGGAGAGAAACTTACAGAGATTTTGTCCACACTGAAAGTAGACAAAATAGATTTTTATTAGTATGACCTTGACGGCATAGACATGCCACAGGGGCTGCAGGTTGAATAGTGTTTACTCTCTGGAGCAATCTGGCTAACAATCTT
>NZ_JADCSA010000773.1 GCF_015070385.1 Nocardioides malaquae
TTCATTCAAACAATTATTCTTTCACCATTTCAAGATTATAGCTTTTCACACATTACAGCGTGGGCTGGTGCCTGGTGGGCAGTTTTATTACCTCTGACTGGTGAGAAAAGGGTTAACAATCAGTTAGAGGTTTAACTTGCCAGCAGCAAAATGGCTCAATAATTTTAATCAAATTCTAAGAAAGGCTTGTGCAAAGAGCCATTCTTGTTTTGTATCTCTTTTGGAACATACATACTATCGGTGAGGGAGGACA
>NZ_JADCSA010000774.1 GCF_015070385.1 Nocardioides malaquae
GGAGAGCTTTTTGCGCACACATTGAAATACGCATGAGCAGGCTATATGTCGGGTCTGGAGTGAATCAGGTAAAATATCTTGCAGAGTGTGATGCCTTGTCGGGGATCAATTTCATCGCCGACATCACAACGATCTTTTGTCGGACGATTTCAAGGAAGTTAAGTCTTACAGTGTGAAATACTTAACGATCTGAATTACTCGGCGACCACTTCAAAGTCGGGCAATGTGTAGGAGCCATTAGCTACACCCCACA
>NZ_JADCSA010000775.1 GCF_015070385.1 Nocardioides malaquae
CAGTGGATGAGCTTGTAGATTTGCTATTATTTAATCGCATGCATGAATTAGGGAGAATGCTTGGGAAGAATGTGATATGTGATTATTGATCACAGGAAGAGGCCCTGAGTATAGTCTTGACTTTCAAGAAGGTGAATTACACATTTCCAGTTTGTTATACATTTTTGTTTGGTTGGCTTCAGAGGAACATTTTATCACCAACTTATGTAAATTTAAGAGTTTTGGAAAATAATAACGAATCTAATTGAACTAT
>NZ_JADCSA010000776.1 GCF_015070385.1 Nocardioides malaquae
GGATACCGCAGAGAATAATGACCAGCATTCCCAACATAATGACGATTTTTAGGCCATTGAGCGTGATGATCGGCTTTGCCATGCTTGTCCCCGTTTTTTCTTCCTTTGCTAATAATAATGTCTTTTTCGCTCCGTCATCATAACGAAAATCAAACCGCTCAGGTAAAGAAGTGAAAATATTTTGAGTTAATTCTTAAGCTATGATACAAATCAGGCGTGTTCAACTACCGAGGACAATTATCATCCGCGATGA
>NZ_JADCSA010000083.1 GCF_015070385.1 Nocardioides malaquae
CGGCTTTAGATGGGCTATGTTCAGCAAAAGGCTTAAGGTCTTTGCCGCATTTTTCAGCAGCGAATTTTGGTGTGAGTAAAAAGAAAAAAATCAAGCTCACTTCATGTCAATCAAATTTTCACTCTGCCACTCAGTTTCGTATTTATTTTCAGACCAGGGTTGATTTTTTGGGGTGGTTTTCTCCATTCCGACATACCGCCATTCCGACTAATGACGAAGGCGCGCCGACTCAGCGGGGTTTGAGGCCGAGGACGCGCGCCCAAGCGCGTCAGCGCGTGTGCCCGCGCCGTCCGGCCGTTGGCCCGCTAGTCGACTCAGCGCCGTACGAGTTACGAAGCCGTACTTGCCAGAATCGTTAATTATATGGTTTAAGTTGACGGCCTCCAGTGTCGCGCGACGCCTCGAGGCGCGTGCCCGCTTTGGTTTTTCAAAATACTGGCACATCGACGTTATGACACATAGTAAAATCACCACGCACCCAAGTGCGACAGG
>NZ_JADCSA010000777.1 GCF_015070385.1 Nocardioides malaquae
GACAGATCCCGGCGACAGATTGCAGGTAGAGAAAAACGCGGCCGGCTTGCGAGAGCGCACCCCCATTTAGCGATTCCTGGAAAGCCGTCGATGTTAATTGACTGCTCGGGGAAAAGCAAAAAAAAAGAAGCAGTAATGACTGATTATTAGTCATGAAAGGGGGAGGAACGCGCCGGGTACGCGAGGCAGGACGGGACGGGGGGAGGGGGATATCACACCCCCTCATAATTGCTTCTCTCATAAAGAGACATTG
>NZ_JADCSA010000778.1 GCF_015070385.1 Nocardioides malaquae
TATTCATGAAATGTGATCTGCATGAATGGGAATAAAGATAGGCTATTAGAGCTGTGATATGGCGTGGCCATAGGAAATCCCCGCGCCGACGGTTTGATTGATGATTATTAGCGTTCCTGTCCTAAATCTATTTTACAGGACGTGTCATATTCATTTTACATTAACGGCGCCAGGGTTAGTCGCTCCCAGTGCTAAAAACGTAAACATGCCTCCCGTCCCGGTGCATATCGAAGAGAGCAGCCTTTTACATGTC
>NZ_JADCSA010000779.1 GCF_015070385.1 Nocardioides malaquae
TTCATGCCTGCATAAACACACACACACTTAACAGTGTTTCCTGTACCACGGAGGTCTCCAGTGGTGTTCCACAGATGGCTGAGTGGGAGCACACCGTGTCACACACATGAAAATCCTGGTGGTAAACTCAAGACAGCGTACAAATGGAACCAAACAGACCATTGTGGGTCGATTTGGTTCCATTTGTAAACACTCTGAGTCAAATGAACAACAAAGGATTTTTCTGTGCACTACCAGTACACCAGGTGATTTC
>NZ_JADCSA010000780.1 GCF_015070385.1 Nocardioides malaquae
GTACGAAAAAGTACAAATGTATAGCACCACCTCTTTAAAAATGTAGAGAGTTTGGAAACATTTAGAAAACAAACACACAAATAGTCCAATCTACAAGCTCACAGCATGTTGTGATGCGACACGATGCGATCTTGGACACCCAATTACTGTGACACTGATGTCAGTTCAGGTATGGCAACACAAGGCGCGCGCGTGCATGAGGACTCAAGTCATGTTGCCATACCTTCAGTGGATAGTTGTGACCGCCAGGTCG
>NZ_JADCSA010000781.1 GCF_015070385.1 Nocardioides malaquae
CTGCACATGGACCGCTCGAAAGAGCAACGCAACAACGTTTCGACGTTCCTGTTCACCACCCTGGTGATCGCTCTGCTTGTCGGCCTGTCGCTGTGGATCATGTTCAGCATCCACTTCGAAATGTTGGCCAAGTGAGGTAAGACTGCATGTCCGTTAAGCACTTTATCCAAATCACCAAACCGGGGATCATTTTCGGTAACGTGCTTTCCGTGGCAGGCGGTTTCTTCCTTGCCTCGAAGGGCCATGTGGATTT
>NZ_JADCSA010000782.1 GCF_015070385.1 Nocardioides malaquae
ATCATGCAACCAAGCGTGTGTGTGTGTGTGTGTGTGTGTTTATCTGTCTGTATTGATTTCTTCAACTAATACAGTTTGATGACAAAATATAAGACTAAATATAAAGACTAAAATAAACATTTATTTACAAAAAATAGACTAAACTGTGGAAAAGACATCCTGTAGAACCAAAAGACACCTCACGCTATATTCGGTTGCACTCGGGTGTTGCGCTCTGACTCTCAGATCTACGACCTTGTAGTTCTTGCTCGCA
>NZ_JADCSA010000783.1 GCF_015070385.1 Nocardioides malaquae
CATGGCAGCGCGGCCCCGCACCCGCCATTCCAACTGGCACGCGCCCGCCCAACATCGTACTGATTGTCCCCGACGACCTTGGCTATAACGACATCAGCTTCAATGGCGGCGGGGTTGCGGGCGGGCTGGTCAAGACGCCCAATATCGACGCGCTGGGGCATGATGGCGTCACCTTCGCCGACGGCTATGCCGGTAATGCCACTTGCGCACCGAGTCGCGCCGCGTTGATGACCGGGCGCTATCCAACGCGTTT
>NZ_JADCSA010000784.1 GCF_015070385.1 Nocardioides malaquae
TTAGAATAGTCTAGTGCTAGGGATGGAACAGACATCGGTGTGTTTTACCATATAGTGAACGCTGATATACCGCGGAAGCGCCCCAGACTCGTTTGAATATTGCCTGTTTTTCATAGATGATACCAATTTGTCAAAAAATACTCTAGATTTTTTTTTACAATGTTATTTACAGTAGAAGATTGAGTCTCGACTCACTTGTCATAGAAATTTTTTGAAGCATCTCTAAAGATAAGTAGTTTGACTATAAGTATTG
>NZ_JADCSA010000785.1 GCF_015070385.1 Nocardioides malaquae
ACTTATAACATCTTTTATATATAGACATATATCATAAATATATTACAAACGTATAACATTTTATATAGACATATATCATAGGTATATCACAAACGTATAACATATTTTGTATAGACATATATCATAGGTATATCACAAACCTATAACATAATTCATATAGACATATATCATAGCTATATTACAGACTTATAACATCTTTTATATATAGACATATATCATAAATATATTACAGACGTACAACATATTATATATA
>NZ_JADCSA010000786.1 GCF_015070385.1 Nocardioides malaquae
GCCCGCTTGGCCGGGGAGTTGGATGGCCCCGGGCCGGCAAGGTGCGGCCGGAGTGACGACGACCAAGGTGTCGTGCACTTCGCATTACTTCTCGCAGCTAGCTGCGTTCTTCATCGACGCATGAGCCGAGTGATCCACCGCTAAGAGTTGTACCTTTTGTTTCGTTTGTGCGCCCTGGTTCGGAGACGAGAGTGGGTAAGTGTATCGAGGCGACGAGCCCACCGGGCGCCCCGCTCGGAGGCGGGGACTTTG
>NZ_JADCSA010000787.1 GCF_015070385.1 Nocardioides malaquae
AGTACTTCTGGTAACATAGGTACTACCCTATCAACTAAATAAACAGAGGTTGCCCGTTCGTAAGCTTCATCATCTAAAACTGTACCTTCCTTAACGTAATGCGATACATCGGCAATATGAATTCCTATTTCATACAAACCATCTTTAAGTAAGGTAAAGGATAAGGCATCATCGAAATCTTTAGCATCTTTTGGATCGATAGTAAAGGTTAAATCGTTACGCATATCGCGACGCCTGGCAATTTCTTCTTTG
>NZ_JADCSA010000788.1 GCF_015070385.1 Nocardioides malaquae
CCATATCAACTCCGACTCGAGGCCCCTGTCTCGGAGTGCAAAACCGGAGCGTAGTAAAAATAGAAATGTTCCTCGCGGTCGCACATTTTCTTCCCATCCGCTGTAAGAATGTGAACCGCAATAGACAGGCAGACGTGCGCTCGCTTCGGTGACTCGACTTTTCGGCCCGATGGTTTAAAGCACACGCAACAGTCATTATTTAAATAAGTACTTATTTCCGTGTAGTCCATTAAACAGGCGGGAGGGGTTAGG
>NZ_JADCSA010000789.1 GCF_015070385.1 Nocardioides malaquae
GACCAAGAAGAATGTCTCTTTAGGTGAGGATTTCATGCTCCACTATCCTTGCCATAGTCTTCATATTACCACACCAGCAGTCCAAACTGTCCTTCCTGCCTTCATCTGCTGCGGAACCAATGTTCTTGGTTGCACACAGGCCAACCACAGGATAAGTAAAAGTAACCTCAATCACGCAGAGCAGTTGGATTTCCTGCATCAGCTTTACCTCATGTGCTATAGGTAACGCTGTTTGAAGCTCTTGAACGTATC
>NZ_JADCSA010000790.1 GCF_015070385.1 Nocardioides malaquae
CTGGCTTGCGGTGGACATTTTTGTCAGAATTCCATTTTTGCCACGGACATACAAAACGAGCCGGCAGTAATATTATTACCAGAAAACACAGAGGGTTGCCCTGGATGACCATAACAGGTCTGTAACTCTGAGAGTGTACAGTCACGGTGGTCTTTTTGCAAATAAAACCTTTGAGAACCGCTGCGCACAGTGGACTCATGATGTGCCACAGTAGTAAATCAGTGTCATATGAATTCTGAGGGGAAACCTAGG
>NZ_JADCSA010000791.1 GCF_015070385.1 Nocardioides malaquae
TGAAGTACAGATGAATAGTCAGACACTGTAAACACAAATGCAGAGATACCGCGAATGCCTAGACAGATGAGCGGTTGAGAGCGACATGTGACACTCTGCTAACTGCTAATACAGAATTCTTCAGCCCGCAGATTTCTTTAATTAGAAGCGGAGGCCATGTGGAAGAGAGAAAGCAATGTCTCTCTGAGCGAATGTGATGCCTATTAAACAACGTTATAAAACAGTAAAAATCTGGGTCATCTCTGACCGAGT
>NZ_JADCSA010000792.1 GCF_015070385.1 Nocardioides malaquae
CATTTGTACAGCACATTCCAACGTCAAGGCAATTCATTGCGCTTAAAATACAACACATTACCGCAGGACATTTGTAATTCAGAAAGATGTGATGAGTTTGGAGCTCATGGATCTCTGCTTCAGCTCTGACCATATAATGAGCAGGACACCAGCAACACAAGTTGCGTGCTGTGATTATTAGGGCGGAGCACATACACATGAGTTATTATGATGATGATCGACTTGGCTCTTCTTTTTCTTCTTGCCCTTGGG
>NZ_JADCSA010000793.1 GCF_015070385.1 Nocardioides malaquae
ACACACACTGAGCAAAGAGCGAAGACAGAGTCATAATAATAGTCCTATAGCTCGCTGTAAAAAGGAGGTTTTAAAAACGAGTGCATCCTATATCATATTGTGAATCAAATCGTGACCTTAGAATCGAAAGTTGAATTGAATCGTGGATCGCAACAGCCCTATACTTACAGACAGACAGATAGACAGACAGACAGACAGCCAGACAGACAGAAAGACAGACAGATAGAGATATGCATTATACATATACATATA
>NZ_JADCSA010000794.1 GCF_015070385.1 Nocardioides malaquae
TGCTCTGCTGCCAGCCCAACCGTAGTGCTGTGTGCAGAGAGGCGTTGAGTGCCGTTTTTCTAGTCTTTGTTACAACTCAGCGGGGGAATGAGCTCTGTGGTGTGTGCACAAAAGAATCCCATTATTTTTCAGGGCATTGCCTGAAGTGTAGAATGTGTTCATGAACATAATTGGCATTCATTAATGTTGTCACCTGAATTTATTCTCAGGCCTATGATTAAAATGTCGGCCTACTTTGTGCATTCAGAAAGG
>NZ_JADCSA010000084.1 GCF_015070385.1 Nocardioides malaquae
CGATCCGACTTGATGCAGTACCATGATAATACTAGTGGTCGCGCTGTAGCCGTCGGTTTAATGTGGGTATGTTGTTGTGGGTGCAGTACCAGTTTAATAATAGTGGTGGCGCTGTAGCGGTCGGATCAGAGTGGGTATGTTGTTGTGGGTGCAGTACCAGTTTAATACTATTGGTGGCGCTGTAGCTGTCGGTGCAGTGTGGGTATGTTGTTGTGGGTGCAGTACCATGTTAATACTAGTGGTGGCGCTGTAGCGGTCGGTACAGTTTGGGTTTGTTGTTCTGGGTGCAGTACCATGTTAATAATTGTGGTGGCACTATAGCCGTCGTTGCATTGTGGGTATGTTGTGTTGGGTGCAGTACCATGTTAATGCTAGTGGTGGCCCCGTAGCGGTCGGTCCAGTGTGGGTATGTTGTTGTCGGTGCAGTACAAGTTTAACAGTAGTGGTGGCACTGTAGTGGTCGTTGCAATGTGGGTAAGTCGGAGGCCAA
>NZ_JADCSA010000795.1 GCF_015070385.1 Nocardioides malaquae
TGCTTAACACACCGGGGCCCACGTACCTCTGTTAGGCCGCCTCCATCATCTGGTTTCCATTACCGGCCCCCAGCCTCTTTGCAGTAGGACTTAGCCACTTCCCGGGCAGAGCTTGCTTCACATCAGCCCCAGAATTGATGCATGTTGAAGAATTGTGGCTTCCATCGTGGGCACGGGTTCAGATGCTTGTCATGCATTTGAAAACGGCTGAAATAAAAAACCCAAATGTGAAACATGTCACTCGTTG
Organism: Nocardioides malaquae; assembly: GCF_015070385.1. Taxonomy (GTDB): domain Bacteria; phylum Actinomycetota; class Actinomycetes; order Propionibacteriales; family Nocardioidaceae; genus Nocardioides; species Nocardioides malaquae. The sequence goes on from NZ_JADCSA010000795.1 coordinate 248, forward strand.
GGATC
>NZ_JADCSA010000796.1 GCF_015070385.1 Nocardioides malaquae
AGAATGTCGACAAGGCTGAGGTAAGAAAACATGATATTAACAAAGAATGAATCGTCCCATCACCTCAACCAAAAATGGATGCCTGCCGTGTGGCATTGGAGCAATATTCTTTAACCTTATTTGTGGAAGGACAGGGAGCTTGGAAAATTGACCGTTAGAAATTACATCATTTTGTTCTAAATATCTCCTTTTAGCCTACATAATGAAAAGGACATTGCTGGAAATACCCTTTGCTTACAAACCATGCTCATT
>NZ_JADCSA010000797.1 GCF_015070385.1 Nocardioides malaquae
GTGGACAGTGGTAACAATAACAGTGGCAAAATATTAAGAAGAGGTGGAAAATAAATAAAGATTACAGAAATAGTATGATATAAGAGATTCATTGCGGCCCTTATTAACAGTGTAGTGTAAAAATTCAAAGCGCCTCTCTCCTTAGAAGTAGGGTATTAAGGGATGCAGTGTTTTGCCTCTGCAAAATGAACGGCCACTGGATTCCTGAAATATTTGGTTCTAATATCACTCCTGTGTTCTCGGTTCTGATAT
>NZ_JADCSA010000798.1 GCF_015070385.1 Nocardioides malaquae
CTTGTGACCTCGATCTCTGTCCAGCTTTGCGTTGGTGTGTGTCGGGTCAGAGGGATCGTCCAGGAAGCTGCTGGAGCTGCTGTCAAAGAGAGAACTACACGGACAGAACCCCATTGTCACTCCCTGCAATAAGCAGTCACTAAGCCAGTTTGAAATGCAGTCACGTAAGAGTAGGTGCAACACACACACAAACACACTGATACCCACTTACACTGAAGCGCGCGCAACAGACAAACACACCGATACTCACAT
>NZ_JADCSA010000799.1 GCF_015070385.1 Nocardioides malaquae
TGTACCACCATTTTACATTGAACGAAAATTTATCACCTGATTTTAAAACTTCAGGTAATTCAATACGCATCATGGTTCTGTTAATCATATGTGGTAATGGATCTCCGCTTGTATCAGATACTTCTTCAATATTAAATCCACCATCAAAACGCTCTTTCATAAACGTTGATACAAACTGCGAAGGACGCATAACATCAGATACCCCAGAACCTTCGATAAGCGGTGTTTTTGAGTCTTTCGCTCTCATGTTCT
>NZ_JADCSA010000800.1 GCF_015070385.1 Nocardioides malaquae
GTAATGTTCCTCAGCCTCACCTGTGTGCACCTCTTCTTCCTTCCCATTGGTGGAGCTGAGGGATTTCCCTGGAGTGAGGACCAGTGGGCGCCCCTGAGTGCCAGACTGAGCCATGCTGAGCCTCCACTTCCTTTTGGACTTTTGAGAGTTGTTAAGTCAGTTCTCCGTCACTGCATCTCCACCACTTGATGCTTTGGTGAGAGAAAGAGAGAAAAGCGTTAATTTTTAAGTGGTTAAAATCAATGTCACCTT
>NZ_JADCSA010000801.1 GCF_015070385.1 Nocardioides malaquae
GTGGCCTAGCTCCTACTTAAAAAAAATTGTGTGTGTTAAATTGAAAAGTTGTGTATATAATGTTTTAGTTTTGCTAAAATGAGGGTTAGCCTACCTTCAAATCAGGGAAGTGGGATATATTTATGCAAGCATTCTGACAGGATTTCTTCCCACCAAATCTGAGGATGAAAGGCATTTTTCCTTTTTGTTTCACTAAATAAAACTACATCATTCCATTCCATATATGCAAGGCCAACACAACTAGAGCGAGTG
>NZ_JADCSA010000802.1 GCF_015070385.1 Nocardioides malaquae
TGCAGTGTAGGTCCCTATGTCCCCATGTATGCAGTGTAGTTCCCCATGTATGCAGTGTAGGTCCCCATGTCCCTACGTATGCAGTGTATTGTCCCTATGTCCCCAATGCAGTGTAGTACCAACAGCTGCGGTCACACAGAGTCCGACATCACCAGAGCTGATGTCTCAGACAGAACAGCCCATAAAAGGAGATAATGTGTTGTGTTACATAATCATCTCTCCTTTAATACACAATCCTATCCTATCCTGCTT
>NZ_JADCSA010000803.1 GCF_015070385.1 Nocardioides malaquae
GATACAAAATTGGCTGCTAGTCCTAAAGCCCTCATGTACTCTGAATTATTCACACTCAAAGATTATGTCCCGGAGAGGTCAGGTATAGTCAAAGACTAGCCAAGCCAAAAGAACAGACCATCATGGTTGCTGCAGAATTATACCCTAGCAGAATACCAACTTGCACCACAGTTCTGTAGTAATTGATGATTGCCAAATTAAATTAATATTTCCTAAACCAGCAATGTCAACTGCAGCCCCCAAACATGCTAT
>NZ_JADCSA010000804.1 GCF_015070385.1 Nocardioides malaquae
TCGGCAACCCGCGGCTCCGGAGCCGCATGCGGCTCTTTGGCGCTGCCCTAGTGGCCCCCTGGCGAAAAAAAAAAAAAAAAAAAAAAGTTTTTTTTGGGAACACCTGTCCTCCCTGCCCTAAGTCAATTCAATTTGATAGGAAATTGGGTAACCCTAAGTCAGGGGTCGGCAACCCGCGGCTCCGGAGCCGCATGCGGCTCTTTGGCGCTGCCCTAGTGGCTCCCTGGCGAAAAAAAAAAAAAAAAAAAAAAG
>NZ_JADCSA010000085.1 GCF_015070385.1 Nocardioides malaquae
CCACAAACCCGGTTTTGAGAAAGTACCATGTTGCAAACTGGAGTTATGGCTGTTCAAAGCCCAGCCAATAGGAAGAGAGGATAGGAAGAAGGAGGGGCGGGGCTTCAGCAGTACAGCTCATTCCTATTGGCCGTCTAAGTCCAGACACCAAGTTTCGAGACGGTACCATGTTGCAAACTGGAGTTATGGCTGTTTAAAGGCCAGCCAATAGGAAGAGAGGATAGGGAGAAAGAGGGGCGGGGCTTCAGCAGTACAGCTCGTTCCTATTGGCCATCCAAAACTTACTCCAGACAGTAAGCTTCGAGACGATTCTGCAAACTGGAGTTATAGTCCTTGGGCCAAGACCAAAGATTTAACATATCGGTACCACCTGGGAGGGCAAATTCTAATTGTGATTTTTTTTTGTTCCTATACATCCCTAGATTAAGTTTTGATATGATACCCCTTGCTGACTGGTAGCTTAATTGGGGTAATCAGCTGTTAAAGTTA
>NZ_JADCSA010000805.1 GCF_015070385.1 Nocardioides malaquae
AAGCAATATTGCAAGCTATATGAATGCCAGTGATGAGGAACGGACACCCATGAAGATATTTCTGTTTATTTAATCAAGCTCTGCGTTACTCTGGTACCAGAGGTACTGCAAGCAGAGACTATATAGACTAGATTCCCAACCTGTGGTCCGGGGCCCCCTGTGGAGATCGCCAAAGATCACAGGTGGCGTGAGGCCTAGCCTATTTGGAGGCAGTGTTGCACACAATCTTAACCTGCATTAATAGGTTGCGGA
>NZ_JADCSA010000806.1 GCF_015070385.1 Nocardioides malaquae
GCCCGCAAAGCCGGGTGCGCGACGGACTGGCGGCGGCGGATGCGATGCCGCGTTATTACTGGCATCTCGGGGTGGGCGTCGAGCTGCTCGGCGTGTTGTTCCTGAACCCGATGCTGGGGGCGTGGCTGTCGCCGGTGACGCTGGGCCTCCTCCTTGCGCCCTGGCTGGCGATGGAAACGGCCAAGGTGCGGCCCGGCGAGCGGCTGGCGAAAAAGGGCGTGTTCTGCGTACCGGGATCGGCGGTCGCAGAAC
>NZ_JADCSA010000807.1 GCF_015070385.1 Nocardioides malaquae
CCTAGCGTAACCCAAGCCTGCAGGCCAGCATCGGAGGAGAGGCTACAGCTCTCTTAGCAGAGCCTCCAAAGTCTTAGGTTTTCTTTCTGCAAAAAAAAAAAAGTGTTAGAAAAGAATACCACTGCCTGGCTACACAAGGGCACAGCGGTTGTCTTGGTAACAGGCCAGCATGGCAAAAAAAATAAAAAAATACCTTCATTCGCGGAGTTTGATGGACGAGCCTGCGAGTTGCTTCGTTACTGTGTTTGTACC
>NZ_JADCSA010000808.1 GCF_015070385.1 Nocardioides malaquae
CGCCTGGCCGATGCTATTGCTGAACCTTTGCTCGACAAGAAATATGCCGAACGTGAGCGTAATGCGGTGAACGCTGAATTAACCATGGCGCGTACGCGTGACGGGATGCGCATGGCACAGGTCAGCGCAGAAACCATTAACCCGGCACACCCCGGTTCAAAGTTTTCTGGTGGTAACCTCGAAACTTTAAGCGACAAACCTGGTAATCCGGTGCAGCAGGCGCTGAAAGATTTCCACGAGAAGTACTATTC
>NZ_JADCSA010000809.1 GCF_015070385.1 Nocardioides malaquae
CCTGGATATTTTAGAGCACTTTGTGCTTCCATAAGTTGACAAGCTTTATGGAAATTAGGATATCCTTTGCCAAAAGCACTTGGCCCCTCCCACAGAGCCAAAACTACTTGTAACTTGCCTGGTTCAGCCCAAAGTCCCCGCCCACTCCCTGAGTTGGCTGCTCCTCTTGGTCTGGGCTTGTGCAATGTAGTTAAGATTTCATCGGTCCATGGTTGGTTCATCCAATCAGATAATTGGAATGCACAAAACTG
>NZ_JADCSA010000810.1 GCF_015070385.1 Nocardioides malaquae
TAATACCCCTTCTCCCCCTTTCCGGGGAAACGAACAAATCCGCCACTCGGGGACTAGTGTTTGTCCGGATCCAGGTCTGCGGACTTTCCGGAACTTAAGAAAAGTCATGGGGTTAAGACGCCACACAATGGAAATTAATTAGAATTCCCAGTGGAGCATTGCTCTTGCTGATTAATCCTGTTACTTATTGATGGAGGATTAAAGGATTATACTATCTAGATTATAGAAGTATATGAAATGTTTTTGTATTC
>NZ_JADCSA010000811.1 GCF_015070385.1 Nocardioides malaquae
TTCATGATTATTCAAGCCCCATTGTTTCTGCTTACATTGTGCTCAGCAAGACACTGAATAGTACATCGTATAATTCTCACAGCAATACACATCCTGGATGCTTTTACAGGAATCTGAGGGAAGTCAAGTGCTTCTGACACGGACTGCTGTGCTGACCTCATTGTAGCTCAGATCTGAAGTCCAGTTACATGATTACTTTCAGTGGAAACATTACTTAATGGGGTAAATTCCTGATCCTCAACATCGTAGAC
>NZ_JADCSA010000812.1 GCF_015070385.1 Nocardioides malaquae
GGGGGCGCTAGCATGAGAACCACCTGTAGTTCAAAAGTTCATGAACCCGCGATGCTGGCCAAGAAGAAAAAAAGAAAAAAACAAAACAAACACAGTGAACCGCGACCGCTGCACTTCTCTCTCCAAAATGGATGATTTAATTGCAAATATCAGGAATTTCTCAAGACTGGACTTTCAGGCAAAACAAGAAGTGATTAAAAATGGGAGGCCAACACCCGAGCTACCAGATTTATTGCAAACATGTACAGTAA
>NZ_JADCSA010000813.1 GCF_015070385.1 Nocardioides malaquae
GCTGCAGCAGAGGGGAGAAAGTACAGTATTGAAATAAATTAATTTGATTGGTTTATTGGGCTACTCGAAATGACATCATCTGAATATTAATGCGTATAGAGCAGTTTATTTCCCTTTTCTTTGATGTCAGTACTTCTTTAAGAGCACAAAGTATGCTTCTGAACGTGTCAAAGTATTGCCAGAAAACTGCCGAGCCAGAAACCAGTGTTGTCATGCCCGCTTATTATTATATGCGACTTTGGGCATATTTA
>NZ_JADCSA010000086.1 GCF_015070385.1 Nocardioides malaquae
CGAGGGTGGCCACCACCGCGACCGGATCGCGCACGCCGGCGGCGACGCCACGGGCGCGGAGATCCAGCGGGCGCTGATCGCGGCGGTCGCGGCCGCGCCCGAGATCGAGGTCATCCAGCACGCGTTGGCGCTCGACCTGCAGCTCGCCGACGACGGCGGCGTCGCCGGGGTGACGCTCCACGTGATGGGGGAGGGCCAGCACGACGGCGTCGGCGCGGTCCGCTGCCGCGCGGTGGTCCTGGCGGCCGGCGGACTGGGGCAAGTCTTCTCCGCCTCCACCAACCCCAGCGTCTCGACCGGCGACGGCATGGCGCTCGCGCTGCGCGCCGGGGCGGCGTTGCGCGACCTCGAGTTCGTGCAGTTCCACCCGACCGTGATGTACCTCGGCGCCGACTCGCTCGGCCAACAGCCCCTGATCTCCGAGGCCGTGCGCGGCGAGGGCGCCTTCCTCGTCGACTTCGAGGGCAACCGGCTCATGGAGGGT
>NZ_JADCSA010000814.1 GCF_015070385.1 Nocardioides malaquae
ACCTTTAGGTTACTCGACTCAGAGAAGCTCTTACCACACTTTTTACAACAGAAAGGCTTCTCTCCAGTGTGTACACGATGGTGTTTCTTTAGGCTACCGGAGTCACTGAAACTCCTCCCACACTGTTTACAACCGAACGGCTTTTCCCCGGTGTGGATACGCTGGTGTACCTTTAGGTTACCTAAGTCACAGAAACCCTTCCCACACTGCTCACAATAGAAAGGTTTTTCACCGGTGTGCGTGCGCTGGTG
>NZ_JADCSA010000815.1 GCF_015070385.1 Nocardioides malaquae
CCAGAGACTGACGGTGAGAGCACTGTCGTAGAGAACACAGCCGCTCCCACGCAGGGGCTCGATCGTCACTGTATTAGTCAGGCTTCATGGTGTATTTTGTTCAAATATTCGCAATGGCAGTTTTGAAAAAATGTCAAAATATCCAAAGCCTTGCAGACATTCACAATTTCTTTAAAACATAGCAGATCTACAAGCTTGCAGCGCGGCACTTACACCCAGTAGCTACCCCCGATCAGTCCAACTAGGGAAAG
>NZ_JADCSA010000816.1 GCF_015070385.1 Nocardioides malaquae
ATCGTCCTGCTGTCGTTCTTCTTCTGCGTGTTCCATAACGTGGCGGGCGGGCTGTATATCTACTTCTTTATCAACAACCTGGGCGACGGCAGCCTGCAGATGGCGATTGGCGTGATGGGGATTGTCGCGGCAGTGCTGTGCCTGGTCGCCCCGATGCTGACGCGCCGGATGCAGAAGCGGAAGCTGTTTATGATCCTCTGCGGGCTGGACGTGGCGGTGCGCGTGGTGATGTGGTTTGTCGGGTATCAGCA
>NZ_JADCSA010000817.1 GCF_015070385.1 Nocardioides malaquae
AGCTTCATTTCCGAGCTGTCCCTGAGAGATCCCCAAGAGAAGTAGATTTATTTTTTATTTTTTGTGTGGATTAAGAATGTTTAATTTAGGTGTAATATGTGTGAGCAGGGCTGTAGCACCACATTCTGGGCCCTGGATACTCACTGGACTCACTGTGGGCCGCCCTATGTACACTATCCTTGGTAACTCAGTCAGACCTTTCCCCCCCTTGCTACGGACCTGTGTGTGAGATTTTTTGCAAGACAATATAT
>NZ_JADCSA010000818.1 GCF_015070385.1 Nocardioides malaquae
CCTCCTCACTGTTGTACCCGAGAAAAAGAACAAAAAAGAACAAAAGTTCATCTGAAACCATGAATTTTTCGTTCAAAATTTGGAAAGATGAATGATGAACAGAACTAATTCATTTTAAAAGGTCTGAACTGAACTTTGAACAAGTTCATGTTGAAAGTGACATTTCCCAACACTGCTCCTCCTACTCCCCATGTGGAATGTTGAATAATTCATTAGCTGGTTGCCGCCTGAAGCAGCTGTTTCCTGCAGCA
>NZ_JADCSA010000819.1 GCF_015070385.1 Nocardioides malaquae
CACAAATGTAATGCTATGAAACACACACAGAAAATGCTACAAAGAATTATGTGACCTTACGAAGGCTGCATTGTAATGTTTCACCTGAGACCTATCCAAACATCTTAATCGCCTTTTATGGCAATCCAAATGTAATCCAAATACAGCACAGACTTTCAACTGAACGGAATATGGTGATATTCCGTTCAGTTTAAAGTCGGTGCTGTACCCACTGTTGTTGTTACTGACACGATACACATTGTGTAAATAGA
>NZ_JADCSA010000820.1 GCF_015070385.1 Nocardioides malaquae
AACTATCACCAGTTTCCACACATTCCTCCCTTTGGTTATGACAAAATCATAACCATATTTATTGTGATAGTTATTTTTATCTTTTCTCTGAAATTATTTTCTTTGTGAAATCTCTCCCTCCCTCATTATGACCTTTCAAACACCTGACTCTTGTCAAAGAAGTTTGAAAACCTGTAAATCGGCAGTTAAAATGACTATTGTATGGCAGTTAAATGTTGTTAACCACCAGTTTTAACTAATTGTTGGAATTA
>NZ_JADCSA010000821.1 GCF_015070385.1 Nocardioides malaquae
ACAAGGGCCCGCTGGCACTGCTGGTCAACCGCCTGTCGGCCTCGGCATCGGAGATCTTCGCCGGGGCCATGCAGGACTACCACCGCGCGCTGATCATCGGTGGCCAGACCTTCGGCAAAGGCACCGTGCAGACCATCCAGCCGCTCAACCATGGCGAGCTGAAGCTGACCCTGGCCAAGTTCTACCGGGTTTCCGGGCAGAGTACCCAGCATCAGGGGGTGCTGCCGGACATCGACTACCCCTCGATCATC
>NZ_JADCSA010000822.1 GCF_015070385.1 Nocardioides malaquae
CCGTTATTCTCATTCCACACACAACCGTGACACTGCGGCCACGGATTGGGGGCGCGCTGAGACGAGAATGGTGAATGATATTTCTTTCATAAGATGCATATCAGCTGAGCGTGTGATTTTTTCAGCTTGTGTATGAACATCCAATGTCACTTTCTATTCTATTGCCTTCAGGGGGGATCCGTTGCATGCAAAAGTATGTCCAATCCCCATGTGGATTCTCTTGCATGAACGCTCGATGTGTTTCCCGAAAG
>NZ_JADCSA010000823.1 GCF_015070385.1 Nocardioides malaquae
AGCTAATCTAGCAAACAAAGTCAATTCGCGGCGATCGGCTTATCCTATGCCGTCGCGATACACAGTCACAAACAAAGTCACTCAACCCCTCACAACTCCACAATGATGATGATGATGACTTGATGGATCCTGTAGCGTCGTCGTCGTCGCCGCCGGGATGCTCCGTCGGGCTCCGTAGCGACGCTAGCTCGTCGGTGTTGTTTGTGTTGACACTGTCCAGCCTCGGTAGCTTCTCCGTCGCGGGCGAAGCT
>NZ_JADCSA010000087.1 GCF_015070385.1 Nocardioides malaquae
GATTAACATTATAAAATAACCGGTCTCTCTGAAAACAGTACATTTTTGGAGCAGAGAAAGTGGAGGAGGAGGAGGAGGAGAGAGAGATATTTCGCCAATTCAATACATGTACACAAACTATGATATTTCCGTGGACACTGAGATGTATGGAGTAGGCACGATAGGAAAAATATTTTTTTCAGCGACCGGTAACTCGGGAAAATAGCTTTATGTAACGTGTCGGGCGTGCCTACATAGAGTTCTAGCAGGTGGACTCCGTTTTTTGCAGTCAAGATTCAAGATTCAAGATTACTTTATTTTGTCCCGAAGGAAATTTGTCTTGGACTTACAGACACTGCTGCATAACATATAACACATGACATAAACAACAGTAAGACAAAAAGCACCCAAGTGCTGACAAAGACATCATAAAGTGCATACATTGCATTACATTACAGTATGGAATTTATCCCCTATTAGCGACTCATGTTAGAGTTCAAT
>NZ_JADCSA010000008.1 GCF_015070385.1 Nocardioides malaquae
CACGTACCTCGAACGAATACGCCATCGACAACAACTCCTCGAACCTCGAGGTGTTGCGTGACTACCTAGAACCCGCCCGCAGGATCACGACCATTTCGGTTGGTGCGTGAGGGAAGGCCGGGGAGGGTCAGACGGGCTGGTCGGGGATGCTGCTGGCCAACGCGATGAGCGCGGCGCCGGTGGCGAGGTAGAGGGAGGCGTCCGTGATCCGGCCTCGGACGGCGAACATGCCCGCCTCGGCCTCCGGCAGGGCCAGCCTCAGGACCCCGCCCGCCACCAGGGCGCCGGCGACCACCCGGACGCCGAGGCGCCACGAGACCAGTGCGACCAGCACGATCCCGGCCACGACCACGACCAGCATGGCGAGGTAGAGAGCACCACCCGTGGTCGAGGGATAGCGTCGCGGTCGCGCCGACTCCTCGGGATCGAGCGCAGGCACGTCGTGCCCCTCGTGTGCCACGGCGTCCTCCTCGTTCAGCCCCGCGAGGAGCGCGCCAGCTTCGCCTCCGCGATCGAGACCACGTTGGCGAGCAGCATCGCACGCGTCATCGGCCCCACCCCACCGGGGTTGGGCGACACGAACCCGGCCACGTCCCAGACGTCGTCGGCGAGGTCTCCGGCGATCTTGCCGTCGACACGCGAGACGCCCACGTCGAGCAGCGCCGCACCCGGCTTCACCATGTCACCGGTGATGATCCCCGGTACGCCCGCAGCGGCGACCACGATGTCGGCACGCCGCACGTGGGCGGCGAGGTCGACGGTGCCGGTGTGGCAGAGCGTGACCGTGGCGTTCTCCGAACGACGGGTCAGCAGCAGGCCCAGCGGACGACCGACGGTGACGCCGCGACCCACCACGACCACCTCGGCCCCGTTGATCTCCACGTCGTGGCGACGCAGCAGCTCGACGATGCCGTAGGGGGTGCACGGCAACGGAGCCTCCGTGCCGAGCACGAGCCAGCCGAGGTTGGTGGGGTGCAGGCCGTCGGCGTCCTTGGCCGGGTCGATCAGGCCGAGCACCCGGTTCTCGTCACGGCCGCGCGGCAGCGGGAGCTGCACGATGTAGCCGGTGCAGGACGGGTCCTCGTTGAGCTGGCGGACGGCGTCCTCGATCTCCTCCTGCGAGGCGGTCTCGGGCAGGTCGATCCGGATGGACTCGATGCCGACCTCGGCGCAGTCCTTGTGCTTGCCGCCGACGTACCACCGCGACCCCGGGTCGTCACCGACCAGGATCGTGCCGAGGCCGGGCGTGACGCCCTGCTCCTTGAGCGCGGTGATGCGCCCGCGCAGCTCCTCCTTGATCGCGGCCGCGGTGGCGGTGCCGTCGAGCGTGCGTGCAGTCATCAGCGTCGGGTCCTCTCGCGGATCAGTGGAAGAAGTGGCGGGTGCCGGTGAAGTACATCGTCACGCCGGCGGCCTTGCAGGCCTCGACGGTCAGCTCGTCGCGCACCGAGCCGCCGGGCTGGACGATCGCCTTCACGCCGGCGTCGATCAGGATCTGCGGGCCGTCCTCGAAGGGGAAGAAGGCGTCGGAGGCCGCCACCGAGCCGCGGGCGCGCTCGGCACCGTCCTCGGCGAGGGTGTTGGCACGCTCGACGGCCAGCTTGCAGGAGTCGACCCGGTTGACCTGACCCATGCCGATGCCGACCGAGCCGCCGTCCTTGGCGAGCAGGATCGCGTTGGACTTCGCGGCGCGCACGGCCTTCCAGGCGAAGGCCAGGTCACGCAGGGTGGCCTCGTCGGCCGCCTCCCCGGTCGCCAGCGTCCAGGTCGACGGGTCGTCACCCTCGGCCTGGAAGCGGTCGGCCTCCTGGACGAGCAGCCCGCCGGAGACCGGGCGGGTCTCGACACCGCTGGCGTCCTCGGTGCCGCAGACGAGGATGCGGATGTTCTTCTTCGCCTGGAGGATCTCCACGGCGCCGTCCTCGTAGCCGGGCGCCACGATGACCTCGGTGAAGACGTCGGCGACCTGGCGGGCCATCTCGACGGTGACCGGACGGTTGGAGGCGATGACGCCGCCGAAGGCGGAGACCGGGTCGCAGGCGTGGGCCAGGCGGTGGGCGGTCGCGACGTCGTCGGCGGTGGCCACCCCACACGGGTTGGCGTGCTTGATGATGGCGACCGCCGGACCCTCGAAGTCACCTGCGGCGCGGCGGGCCGCGTCGGTGTCGACGTAGTTGTTGTAGGACATCTCCTTGCCGTGCAGCTGCTCGGCGGCCGCCAGCCCGGTGCCCGAGCCGTCGGAGTAGATGGCCGCGCGCTGATGGGGGTTCTCGCCGTAGCGCAGCGTGTCCTGCTTGCTCCACGTGGCGCCGATCCAGGCGGGGAAGCCCGTCGAGGTGCCGGCTGCGTCGACCGAGGAGTCGGTGAGCACGTTGCCCATCCAGCTCGCCACCGCGACGTCGTAGGCGGCGGTGTGCACGAAGGCCTGGGCGGCCAGCTGCTTGCGCTCGGCGTAGGTGAAGCCGCCGGCGGCCACCGCGGCGAGCACCCGGTCGTACGCCTTGACGTCGGTGACGACGGCGACCGACGGGTGGTTCTTGGCGGCAGCGCGCACCATCGAGGGCCCACCGATGTCGATCTGCTCGACGCACTCGTCGGGGGTGGCGCCGGAGGCCACGGTCTGGGTGAAGGGGTAGAGGTTGACGACCACGAGGTCGAAGGGGGCGACGCCGAGCTCGTCGAGCTGGTCGACGTGGTCCTGGAGGCGGCGGTCGGCCAGGATGCCGGCGTGCACGCGGGGGTGCAGCGTCTTGACCCGGCCGTCGAGGCACTCGGGGAAGCCGGTGAGGTCCTCCACCTTCGTGACGGGCAGGCCGAGCTTCTCGATCAGGGCTGCGGAGCCGCCGGTGGAGACCAGCTCGACGCCGGCGTCGTGCAGACCGCGGACGAGCTCCTCCAGACCGGTCTTGTCGAAGACCGAGACCAGGGCCCGGCGGATCGGGACCTGCTTGTCGGCGCTGTGGTCATGTCCGCCAGAGGCGGGGAGGTCATGGGCGGGGGTGGCGGAAGACACTGCTTCTCCTCGGGTCGTCGTCACGTCGAAGAGAGCACCCAGGCGGTCGATGCTCGTCGGCGCCCCTGCGGGCCACTCCCCGGTGGTTGCCCACCTGCGCCAGTCGTGTGCTGACGATTCTAGGGGACGTCAGCCGATGCGTACGCGTCGGCCTTCGACCGCCCAGCCCTCACGCACCATGCGCCCCACGGAGTCGACGAGCATGGCGCGCTCGGCCACCTTGATGCGCTCGTGCAGGGTCTCGACGGTGTCGTCGTCGAGCACCTCGACCGCGCGCTGGTCGATGATCTGGCCGGTGTCCACACCGGGGTCGACGACGAAGAGCGTGCAGCCGGTCACCTTCACCCCGTAGGCCAGGGCGTCGGCCGGGCCGCTCGTGCCCGGGAAGGCCGGGGACAGCGCGGGGTGGGTGTTGACGACCCGGTGCTCGAAGGTCTGCAGGAACTCCTCGCTGACCAGCTTCATGAATCCGGCCAGCACCACGAGGTCGGGCTCGAAGCCGGCCACCGCGCGGCGCAGGGCCAGGTCCCAGGCGTCGCGGGAGTCGTGCTGCGAGACCTCCTTGACGAAGGTGGGGATGCCGGCCCGCTCCGCGCGGGCCAACCCCTCCACGTCGAACCGGTCGGAGCCGACCGCCACCACCTTGGCGCCGTAGACCGGGTCGTCGCAGGCGTCGAGCAGCGCCTGGAGGTTGGTGCCCGATCCGGACACGAGGACGACGAGGCGCGCGGGGGTGTGGTCTGCGGTGGGCACGCGCCGGATTCTAGGGGGCGGGCTCGACGGGCACCGACGTGTGCCGCTGCCACCACGTGATGGCCATGCCGCCGACGAGCGCTCCCAGCGCGAACCAGACGACGCCGTGGAGGGCGACCTGGGTCACCTCGACGCCGCTCTCGCGCAACCGGCCGGGGCCGAGCGCACCACCCGCGACCGCGCTGAGCAGCGCGAAGCCGGAAGCCGCCAGCAACCCGGCGCCGCAGCTGCGCAGGGCGCCTTCGTCCCACCGCAGGGTGGGGCGTTCGCTCTGGTGGCGCCACGCCGCCGACGCGGCCACCGCGATCGCCACCGCCGGGGCCGCCGACCACCAGGCGGGCGTGGCACCGGGGTCAGGGAGGGCGGCGAGGAGCGGCATCAGGGGCAGCGGGCCCAGGGTCACGTGCGCGGGGGCCACCGCGGTCGCCGAGCCCACGGCGAAACCGGGCCCCAGGAGGAAGGCCCCGCCCAGCAGCGTCGCGTTGGGCAGGAAAGCCACGTTGAGCACCAGCAGCTGCAGGGTCTCCCCCGCCGAGAGGTCCAGGGTCTGCACCGTGTCGATGGCCTGCCCCAGCCCCAGGCCGAGGGCCACGACGACGAGCAGCAGGCAGGTGAGCAGCCACCACACCAGCATCCGCCGGGCCGTGCTCACCGCGTGGCGCAGCACCGGCGGCAGCTGGGAGGCCCAGGCGGCCGCGCGACCCGACCCGGTCGCGACCGCGGGGCCCGCGAGCCCCACCACGAGCAGGAGGGCGACGCCGAGCACGCGGGCGCCCCGCGGGTCGAACGTCGGGCTGCTGAGGAGGTTGAGGACCACCGCGGTGGTCGTCAGGTAGGCCGCGGCGAAACCGAGGAGGGCGACGGGCACGGTCCAGTCCCGCTCGCCGTCGCCCAACCGGTGGGCGTCCGGGCCGTGCGCCCAGACGCGCTCCCCCAGTCGCTGGGCGCTGCGCCACACCCACCCGGCGACGAGCAGCGTGGCCGCCAGCGGAACCACCGTCACGGCGACGCCGTCGACGGAGAAGCCGGAGCCGTGGGCCACCAGCCACCCGACGGCTCCGCGGTGCACCGCGTCCCCGGCACTGCCGTGCGCGCCGGCGTCGCTGAGGTACCAGGCACCGAGCCCCAGCACCGCGGCGAGCAGGAGAGGTCCGGCGACCGCCGACAGGCCATGCACCACGCCCCAGGTGAGCGCCGACCTGGGCCGGAACGACTCCTCCCGCGAGGGGGTGGCCCGCAGGACGGTGGTGACCTCTGCGGCGGACGGAGGAAGTGTGGGTGCCATGACCCCGCCATCATCGCCGCTGAGCCCGGGCCTCGGGGACAGGCACGCCGCCGAACAGGCACGCCGCGTGGTGCGTCGAGGTGCGACCTCTGGGCCGGGCGTCGTACGGTTGTCGACGCCATGGATCCCGCCGCCGAGTTCGACGCCCTCTACAAGGACGTCCGTGACCGCCTCCTCGTCGAGGCGTACGCCCTGACCGGCGACCTGGGGGTCTCCCGGACGGCGGTGCGCGACGCCTTCGCCGTCGCCTGGCACCACTGGCACAACGTGCAGCGTGTGCAGGACAAGGTGGGCTGGCTGCGCCCCCACGTGTGGCGCCGCGCCCGCAACCGCCACCAGGCCCGACCCTGGCACCGTGAGCGCCACCTGGCCGAAGGCGTCTCGCGCACGCTCGAGGCGCTCAACGGCCTCTCCCTCAACCAGCGCAAGGCCCTGGTGCTGACCCACCTCTCCCCCGTCGCCCCCGCGGAGGCGGCCCGCGAGATCGGCGTCACGACCACCGCGGCCCAGACCCTGCTCTCCTCCGCGACGACCGAGTTCGCCTCGGCGCGGGGGTGCGAGGTCGACGCCGTGGGCGGCTGCCTGGAGGAGCTGCGAACCGCCGCCACCGGACGGTGGCCCCGCTCCAGCATCGTGCGTCGCGCCGGCACCGCACGACGACGTACGCACGCGGTCGGGGGCGTGCTCGCGACCCTGGCGCTCGTGGTCGCCAGCGGCACCCTCGTGGCGCAGGGCAGCGACGACGACGCCGCCCTCTCCGACCAGGGGTTCAGCCGCCGCCCGGTGAAGGTGGACACCGCACCGCCCGTGCCGGTGCTGGCCTCCGAGGTGCTGCTGGAGAGCGGTCAGGTCGAAAGGGTCGACCGGGGCCTGCAGTGGCGCACCGTCGACACCCACGACAACACCACGGGCAACGGCCTGGTGCTCCCCTGCCAGCGCGCCAGCTTCGCCGACCCCGACGGCCTGGGGGCGTACGTCCGCACCTTCGAGGGCACCCCGGCGAAACGCCGCGGCAAGGCGGGCCCGGCGACCGCCGTGCAGATGGTCGAGCTCTCCCGCACCGCCGACGAGGCCAAGGAGGCCTACCGCACGGCGCTGGGCTGGTTCACCGGGTGCAGCGCCCCGCGCACCCAGCTGATGGGCGTGCACGCCCTGCCATCGGTGGGCGACCAGGCCGGCGTCGTCACGCTGCGCACCTGGCGCGGCGCACGCCGCACCGTCCAGGTGGCCGTCGCCCGCACCGGACAGCTCACCACCACCACCGTCTCCGACACACCAGGCTGGCGCCCGTCGCCCGTGCCGGCCGCCTCCCTGCTGGGGGCGTCGGTCAACGCCCTCTGCGGCACCCAGGGGGCCGACTCCTGCGCCGCACCACCGCGACCGAAGGCGAAGCAGGTGCCCGTCGCCGGCATCGTGCCGGGCATGCTCAGCGAGTTCGACCTGCCCCCCATGGACACGAAGGAACCCTGGGCCGGCACCGCACCGAAGAAGGCCGTGGAGAACCGCGCGGCCACCCGGTGCGACAACACGTCCTTCACCGCGAAGAACATCAAGCACGACCTCACCCGCACGTTCCTCTTCCCGAAGGCCGCGAAGCGGAACCCGAGCTTCGGCCTCACCCAGACCGTGGGGATGACCCGCAACGCGCGGCAGGCCCGACGCTTCGTCGAGCGGGTGCGCACCAAGATCGCCCGCTGCGCCGAGGACGACCCGGGCACCGAGGTGACGCGCCTGGTCGACCGGCGCTCCAAGCGCACCGAGGTCACCGCCTGGGGTCTCGACATCGACCTGCCCGACGACCGCAACCTGCAGTTCCTCATGGTGATCAGCAGGCACGGCCGCTCGGTCTCCCAGGTCGGCTTCGTGCCGGCCGGACGGCTGCAGATGTCGCGCCAGGACTTCACCGCCCTCGCCGAACGCGCGCAGGAGCGACTGCCCCGGCTGCGGCTCGGCGCCCAGACCTCTGACTGAGTCACCCGGCCTCGCGCCACGGGACTCGCCCCACGCGCCTCGCGCAGCGGGGCACGAACGTCCTCGGCAACGACGAACGCCCCGGCCGATGGCCGGGGCGTTCGCGGTGTCGCTCGACGAGGTGCGTCAGAGGGACTGCATGATCTCGCGCATCAGCTCGGCGGTCTCGGACGGCGTCTTGCCGACCTTCACGCCAGCGGCCTCGAGGGCCTCCTTCTTCGCCTGCGCGGTGCCCGAGGAGCCCGAGACGATGGCGCCGGCGTGGCCCATGGTCTTGCCCTCCGGGGCGGTGAAGCCCGCGACGTAGCCGACGACCGGCTTGGTCACGTGCTCCTTGATGTAGGCCGCGGCCCGCTCCTCGGCGTCGCCGCCGATCTCGCCGATCATCACGATCGCCTTGGTCTCCGGGTCGTTCTCGAAGGCCTCGAGGGCGTCGATGTGCGTGGTGCCGATGATCGGGTCTCCGCCGATGCCGATGGCGGTGGTGAAGCCGAAGTCACGCAGCTCGTACATCATCTGGTAGGTCAGCGTGCCCGACTTCGAGACCAGGCCGATCGGACCCTTGCCCGCGATGGTGTGCGGGGTGATGCCGGCCAGCGACTCGCCGGGGCTGATGATGCCCGGGCAGTTGGGGCCGATCATGCGGGTCTTCTTGCCCTGCAGGTACTGGAACACCTCAGCGGTGTCCTGGACCGGCACGCCCTCGGTGATGACCACCAGGAGCGGGATCTCGGCGTCGATGGCCTCGATGCAGGCGTCCTTGGTGAACGCCGGCGGCACGAAGGCGACGGACACGTCGGCGCCGGTCTCCTTCATGGCCTCCTCGACGGTGCCGAAGACCGGGAGGGTCTCACCGTTGAGCTCGACCGTGGTGCCGGCCTTGCGGGCGTTGACACCACCGACGATGTTGGCGCCCGACTGGAGCATCAGGTCGGTGTGCTTGGAGCCCATGCCACCGGTGATGCCCTGGACGATGATCTTGGAGTCCTTGTTCAGGTAGATCGTCATTTCAAGTTCTCCTTGTCTCAGGCGCTCTGCTTGGCGGAGTTGGCCAGCTCGGCGGCCTTGTCGGCCGCACCGTCCATCGTGTCGACCAGCGTCACCAGCGGGTGGTTCGCGTCGTTGAGGATGCGACGACCCTCCTCGACGTTGTTGCCGTCGAGACGCACGACCAGCGGCTTGGAGGCCTCGTCACCGAGGATCTCCAGCGCGCCGACGATGCCGTTGGCGACCTCGTCGCACGCGGTGATGCCACCGAAGACGTTGACGAAGACGCTCTTGACCTGGGGGTCGTGGAGGATCACGTCGAGGCCGTCGGCCATCACCTTGGCGTTGGCGCCGCCACCGATGTCGAGGAAGTTGGCGGGCTTGACGCCACCGTGGGCCTCACCGGCGTAGGCGACGACGTCGAGGGTCGACATGACCAGGCCCGCGCCGTTGCCGATGATGCCGACCTGGCCGTCGAGCTTGACGTAGTTGAGGCCCTTGTCCTTGGCCTTCGACTCCAGCGGGTCGGCCTCTTCGCGGATCTCGAAGTCGGCGTGGTGCGGGTGACGCACCTCGGAGGCGTTCTCGTCGAGCGACACCTTGCCGTCGAGGGCCTCCAGCTTGTCGCCCTCGAGGCGAGCCAGAGGGTTGACCTCGACGAGGGTGGCGTCCTCCTCGACGTAGACCTGCCACAGCTTCTGGACCATCTCGATGGCCTGGTCGCGCAGCTCGGCCGGGAACTTGGCCTCGTCGACGATCGCGGCGGCCTTCTCCGGGGTGACGCCCTCGAGGGCGTCGATGCGGATCTGGCGCACGGCCTCGGGGTTGGTCTTGGCGACCTCCTCGATCTCCACACCACCCTCGACCGACGCGATGCAGAGGTGACCACGGTTGGCACGGTCCAGCAGGAAGGAGAAGTAGTACTCCTCCACCGGCGGGGTCGCCGGGGTGACCAGGACACGGTTCACCGTGAGGCCCTTGATCTCCATGCCGAGGATGGCCTTGGCGTACTCGTACGCCTCGTCCGCGGTCTTGGCGATCTTGACGCCGCCGGCCTTGCCGCGGCCACCGGCCTTGACCTGCGCCTTGACGACGGTCACGCCGCCGATCTTCTCTGCGGCGGCCTTGGCGTCCTCGGCGGTCTCGACGACCTCACCGAGGGTCGTTGCGACGCCGTGCTTGGCGAAGAGCTCCTTCGCCTGGTACTCCATCAGGTCCACGAATCCACCCAATTCTCTAGGTTCGCGAGCGCGCGGGCTGCCCCGAACGGCGTTCAGGGAGGCGCGTTCCAACCTCCGCACACTAAACCGACCCCGGGGCGCAGCGCGATTTCGAGACGACCGCTGAGGCGTGCGTGTGACGGGTGTCACGCCGCGTCGTCGGCAATGCCACGAGGTGGGGCGTGCGTGAGGTCGACCACGCCACGCGCGCCGACCCACGGCCGGTGGGTGTGGGATTCGCCGGTTTGCCTGCGAGCACGGGCGCCGCTGTTCCACAATCGTCAAACCTGAGGATTACCCCGAGGTGGCGGCTTCAACTAGAGTCTCCCGGGTTGCCCTCGGCGACATGCCCCGCCCCCGATCTCAGAGGTGCTCCTACATGGGAAACCATCGAGCTGAACGCGGCTCACGCCGGCCAGCCTCGGCGGAACGTGCCCGCAAGCCCCTCCAGACCCGGAACGCCCCCCAGGGCGGCGCCCGCAAGGCGCCTGCCCCGGCGAGCCGGGTCTCTCACGTTTCCGAGCCTGTCGCCACACCCACCATGCCCAGCCCCTACGCGGCTGAAACCATCGATGTCGCAGTTCCTGCCCGACTTCCCTCCGCAGCCTCGGTCGACCGCTCGACCAGCCCCGCCGCCGGCAAGCGCCGCGCCGCCAGGCGCGCAGCCTCCCGCGGGCCCCTCTTCCGGGGCCTGCCCTCCCTGCCCGTCGTGGCGGGTGCCGCCGCCCTGACCGTCTCCATCGCCGGAGCCGTGGTCGGGCCGGGCCTGGCGCAGGACACCGTCGCTGCCCCCGACGTCGCCGCCGCCAACGCGTTGACCGACGCCTCGGCCGTGCTCGCCGACCGCGGCGAGGTCGTCAGCCGTGACTCGCGCCGCGAGGCGAAGGCCGAGCAGTCCGACGCCAAGCGCATGGCCGCCGCCGAGGCCGCGGCCAACGCCCGCTCCAAGACCCTGCAGACGCTCCACGCGCAGGCCAACCGCGAGGCCGCGAAGATCGAGGCCAACCAGTGGCACATGCCGGTCTCCGGCTACCGCCTCTCGGCCACCTTCGGCCTCTCCAGCTACCTGTGGTCCACGGTGCACACCGGGCTCGACTTCGCCGCCCCCTCCGGCACCCCGCTCGTCGCGGTCGCCAACGGCACCATCACCGAGGTCACCACCCACCCGTCCTACGGCTACATGACCGTGCTCACCCTCGAGGACGGCACGGAGATCTGGTACTGCCACCAGTCCACCGTGGGCGTCTCGGTCGGCCAGACGGTCACCGGTGGCGACGTCATCGGCGCCGTCGGCAGCACCGGCAACTCCACCGGGCCGCACCTCCACCTGGAGATCCGCCCCGGTGGCGGCGACCCGGTCGACCCCTACAGCACGCTGCTGGCCCACGGCCTCCAGCCCTGACCGTCAGGGGCCTGCCTCGCGAAGGGGCTTCGCCTCGACTCCACAACGCGGCCCGTTGGTGTCACCTCGCGACACCAACGGGCCGCGTTGTCGTGAGGGCGTCGAGCCGTGTCGTGGACCGATCCGGTGGCCTCAGAGCTTCTCGAGGGGCGCGTAACGCAGCAGCAGGCGCTTGACGCCCGCCGACCCGAAGTCGACGGAGGCCACCGACTTCTCCGCCACGCCCTCGAGCGCGACCACGGTGCCCATCCCGAACGAGTCGTGCACCACCCGGTCGCCGGGGGCCAACGACGGGATCTCCCTCGCCGAGGTGGCCTTCGAGACCGCGTCGAGCCGGGCCGCTGCGGAGGAGAAGTTGCGACGCCCGGCGGCGGTGGGGGCTCCCATCGGCGCGGACGCGCCGCGGGAGTACTCGGTGCGGGGGCGTGGGGCCATCTGCGCCGTGCGCTTCCAGTCCACCAGGTCGACGGGGAACTCGTCGATGAAGCGGGAGGCCGGGTTGTGCGACGGCGCACCCCAGGCCGAGCGGACGACCGCGCGGGAGACGTACAGCTTCTGCCGCGCGCGGGTGATGCCGACGTAGGCGAGACGACGCTCCTCCTCCAGCTCGCTCGCGTCGCCCAGGGCACGCATGTGGGGGAAGACGCCGTCCTCCAGCCCGGTGAGGAAGACGATGGGGAACTCGAGCCCCTTCGCCGTGTGCAGCGTCATCAGGGTGACCACGCCCGCGGTGTCGTCGGCGTCGGGAATCTGGTCGCTGTCGGCCACCAGGGCCACCCGCTCCAGGAAGTCACCGAGCCCCGGGGAGACGGTGCCGGCCTCGACGTCGGTCGGGTCGGCCGACGGGCCCGCCTGAGGGTCTTCGGCGAACTCCCGCGCCACGGCGACGAGCTCGGCTAGGTTCTCCACGCGGGTGCCGTCCTGCGGGTCGTCGGAGGCCTCCAGCTCGGCCAGGTAGCCGGAACGGTCGAGGATCGTCTCCAGGATGACGTCGGGACGCTCGTCGGCCTCGACCATCTGGGCGACCTCGGTCATCACGTCGACGAAGCCCTGGATGTTCTTCAGCGACCGCGTCGCGATGCCCGGCGCCAGGTGGGCCTTCGTCAACGCCTCGAAGAAGGTGATCCGTTCCCGCTCGGCGTAGGCGGAGACGCAGGCCTCGGCCCGGTCGCCGATGCCACGCTTGGGGGTGTTGAGGATGCGCCGCAGCGAGATCTCGTCAGCCGGGTTGACCAGCACCCGCAGGTAGGCCAGCGCGTCGCGGACCTCCTTGCGCTCGTAGAACCGGACGCCGCCGACGACCTTGTAGGGCTGCCCGGTGCGCATGAAGATCTCCTCGAAGACCCGCGACTGCGCGTTGGTGCGGTAGAAGACGGCCACGTCACCGGGCCGGGCTCCGGCGTCGACGAGCCGGTCGATCTCGTCGGAGACGAACCGGGCCTCGGCGTGCTCGTCGTCGGCGACCCAACCGACGATCTTGTCGCCGTCGCCCGCATCGGTCCACAGCCGCTTGGGCTTGCGGCCCTTGTTGTGCCCGATGACCTGGTTGGCGGTGGCCAGGATCGTCTGCGTCGAGCGGTAGTTCTGCTCCAGGAGGATCGAGGTCGCGTCGGCGAAGTCCTTCTCGAAGTCGAGGATGTTGCGGATGTTGGCGCCCCGGAAGGCATAGATCGACTGGTCGGCGTCACCCACGACCATCAGCTCCGCAGGAGCGACGCGCTGCGCCGAGCCGTCGTCCTCCGGGTCGTGGGCACAGAGCTGGTGGATCAACGCGTACTGCGCGTGGTTGGTGTCCTGGTACTCGTCGACGAGCACGTGACGGAAGCGGCGCCGGTAGGTCTCGCGCACGTCGGGGAAGGCCATGAAGAGGTGGACAGTGGCCATGATCAGGTCGTCGAAGTCCATCGCGTTGGCCTCGGAGAGCCGCCGCTGGTAGGTGCGGTACGCCCGGGCGTACGCCTCCTCGAAGGCGTTGGAGGCCTGCTTGGCGGCCTCGTCGACATCGACCAGCTCGTTCTTGCGGTCGGAGATCCAGTTGAGCACCGCGTTGGGCTGGTACTTCTTCGGGTCGAGCTCGAGCTCCTTGAGCACGAGACCCATGAGGCGCTTGGAGTCGGCGGCGTCGTAGATCGAGAAGCTCGCCTTGTAGCCCAGCTTGTCGGCCTCCTTGCGCAGGATGCGCACGCAGGCGGAGTGGAAGGTCGAGACCCACATCAGGCGGGCCCGCTTGCCGACCAGCTCCTCGACGCGCTCCTTCATCTCGGCCGCGGCCTTGTTGGTGAAGGTGATCGCCAGGATCGAGCCGGGGTGGGCCCCGCGCTCGGCGACCAGCCAGGCGATGCGGCGGGTCAGCACCCGCGTCTTGCCCGACCCCGCCCCGGCCACCACCAGCAGCGGCGCCCCCTCGTGGACGACGGCCGCGCGCTGCGGGTCGTTGAGACCCTCGAGCAGCTGCTCACGCGAAGCCGCACGCGGACCGCGCTCGACGCGCGCTTCGTCACCACCCTCGACGGCGGAGGACCGAGACTGCCCGCCCGCCGCCTCGCCCGAACCGGACCCACCGGAGGGCTGCAGGTGCTCGAGACCGGGGATGGTGAAGGGGCTGTTCATGATGGCGCCAGCCTACGGCCCGGCGCCGACACCTCGGGCGTCCGCGACCGCTACGGTGAACCGGTGCACGACACGACACCGGTCATCACCACGACGGGCCTGGGCATGGACTTCGGCCGGGTGGTGGCCCTGGAGGACCTCTCCCTGCAGATCGGCACCGGCGTGACCGGCCTCGTCGGCGCCAACGGCGCAGGCAAGTCGACGCTGATCAAGATCCTCCTCGGACTCCAGACCCCCACCGCGGGCAGTGCCACGGTGCTGGGCCACGACGTGGCCACCGCGTCCCACGCGATCCGGCGGGTCGTCGGCTACATGCCCGAGCACGACTGCCTGCCCCCGGACGTCTCCGCCAGCGACTTCGTCGTGCACCTGGCCCGCATGTCGGGCCTGCCCCACGCCCCCGCGCGGGAGCGGACCGCCGACATCCTTCGCATCGTCGGTCTCGCCGAGGAGCGCTACCGCCTCCTGGGCACCTACTCCACCGGCATGAAGCAGCGCGCCAAGCTCGCCCAGGCCCTGGTGCACGACCCGCAGCTGGTGATGCTGGACGAGCCGACCAACGGCCTGGACCCCGCCTCGCGCCACGACATGTTGGCGCTCGTGCGCCGCATCGGCACCGACTTCGACATCCCGGTGCTGGTGACCTCGCACCTGCTCGGCGAGCTGGAGAAGGTCAGCGACCACGTCGTCGTGCTCGACGGCGGCCACCTGCTGCGCGCCTCGGCGACCAGCCAGTTCCTCGACGCCACCGGCGCCCTGCTGGTCGAGGTGCTCGGGGGTGCGGCGGAGCGCGACCGACTGGGTGAGGCCCTGGCCGCCGCAGGCCTCCCGTGCCGGCCGGCGGGGCGGAGCGTACGCATCGACCCGCCGCCCGAGAGCCTCGACGCGCACCGCGTCGTGCGCGACACCGTGGCCGACCTCGGCCTCGGCCTCGTCCGCGTCCAGGAGGACCACGGCCACCTCGAGGACGTCTTCACCGCCGGAGGTCCCCGTGGCTGACCCCCGCAGCGACACCGCCCCGCGCGGTGTCATCCACGACATCGGCTACCGCTCCTACCAGGGCCCGCGTGAGGGCGACGGCAGGATCGCGCTCGCCCTCTACGTGACGGCGTTGCGCCACGCGTTCGGCCTGGGCCGCTCGGGCCGCTCCAAGGTGCTGCCCGTCATCCTCGTCGTCCTGGCGATGCTGCCGGCCGTCGTCATGGTCGGCGTGCTGGCCTTCGTCGGCGCCGACGAGCCCCTCCTGAGCCCGCTGGGCTACACCAACGCGGTGCAGGTGCTGGTGAGCATCTTCGCGGCGGCCCAGGCCCCGGTGATCTTCTCCCGCGACCTGCGCAGCCGCTCGATCGCGCTCTACCTGGCGCGGCCCCTGGGCGCGGCGACCTTCGCCCTGGCCCGGCTCGCCGCCCTGGTCACCGCGATCCTGCTCTTCGTGCTCGTGCCGCAGCTGCTCCTCTTCGCCGGGGGCCTGCTCGCCGGCCTCGACGTCGGCGAGGAGACGCTCGCGCTGCTCGAGGCGCTGCCGGTCGACCTGCTCATCGCCACCCTGCTCGGCAGCATCACCGGCCTCGTCGCCAGCATCGCCCTGCGACGCGGCTTCGCCGTGGTCTCCTCGGTGCTGGTGCTGGTGGTGCTGCACACGGTCGTGACCTCGATCCAGTTCGTCACCGCCGAGACGTCGGCGAGCGACACCATCGGGCAGCTGGCGGGGCTCCTCTCCCCGTGGGCCATCGTCAACGGGGTGACCGACGTGCTCGACGCAGGCGTGGAGTCGGCCACCCCGCCCGAAGGCGCCGCCATGGTCGCTCTCTACGTCGCGGTGGCTCTGCTGGTGGTGGCCGCCTGCGCCGCCGGCCTGGTGCAGCGCTTCAGGAAGGCGGGTCGCTGATGGCCGAGATCGTGCTCGACCGGGTCTCCCGGTGGTTCAACAACGTGGTCGCCGTCAACGACGTCACGATGCGCATCACCCCGGGGGTCACCGGCCTGCTCGGACCGAACGGGGCCGGCAAGACGACCCTGATGGCGATGATGTCCGGCTTCCTGGCGCCCTCCAGCGGCCAGGTGCTGCTCGACGGCCAACCGGTCTGGCGCCACACCGACTCCTACCGCAGCCTGGGCCTGGTCCCGGAGCGGGAGATCAGCTTCGGCTACCTGACGGGACGACGGTTCGTGCGGGCCAACGCCGAGCTCCAGGGCCTCGACGACCCGGGCGCCGCGACCGAGCAGGCGTTGGCGCGCGTCGACATGGTGGAGCCGGCCGACCGCCGCATCGGCACCTACTCCAAGGGCATGCGCCAGCGGGTCAAGATCGCGGCGGCGCTGGTGCACGAGCCGCCCGTGCTGCTGCTCGACGAACCCTTCAACGGCGTCGACCCGCGTCAGCGCCTGCAGTTGATGGACCTGCTGCGCGAGATGGGTGAGGACGGGCGCACCATCCTCTTCTCCTCCCACATCCTGGAGGAGGTCGAGCGGCTGGCCCGCCACATCGAGGTGGTGGTCGCCGGACGGCACGCCGCCTCGGGTGACTTCAGCGCGATCCGCCGGTTGATGACCGACCGCCCGGTCCAGTACTTCCTGCGCACCTCCGACGACCGTGCGCTGGCCACCGCGATGGTGGCCGACCCGTCGGTGCGGGCGGTCCGGTTCTCCACCGGGCGCGGACTCGACGTCGAGGTCTCCGACCTCGGCACCTTCGTGCACGCGCTGCCCGTGTGGGCCCGGGACCACGACATCACGTTGCTCGAGGTCACGCCCAGTGACGAGTCCCTCGAGAGCGTCTTCTCCTACCTGGTGAGCCGATGAACCCCACGATCGTGCGCCTCGCGCTGGCCGCCCTGCTGGGGCGCAAGCGTTTCGTGCTGCTCCTGCTCTTCCCGGCGGCGCTCCTCGCACTGACCCTCGTCGTGCGCCAGGTCGCACCCGCCCCCTCCGACGCCACCGACGTGCTCTTCGGCGTCGGGCTCTCCCTGGTGCTTCCCCTGCTGGCCCTGGTCGCCGCGACCGCGGTGATGGGCCCCGAGGTGGACGACGGATCCTTGGTCTACCTGCTCGCCAAGCCGGTCAGTCGCCACGCGGTGGCGTTCAGCAAGTACGTGGTCGCGCTCGCTGCGGTGCTCGTCCTGAGCCCCGTGATGCTCCTGCTGGTCGGTGCGGCCGTCGACCCCGACGACCTGGACCGTACGCTCGCCCGCGCGGCCGGCGCGGCGCTGTCCGCGGCCGCGTACACGGCGCTCTTCCTCGCGCTCAGCACCGTGTGGAAGCACGCCGTGGTCGCGGGGCTGCTCTTCGTGCTGCTGTGGGAGGGCACGCTCTCGTCCATCTTCTCGGGCGTCTCGTGGCTCAGCGTGGGCCAGTGGGGGCAGCGCGTCGCCGCGGCGATCGACCCCGACCTCTACCGCGCCGACGTCAGCATGACCTGGTCCCTGGCCGCACTGGCGCTGGTCACCGTGGGCGGGGTCTGGTTCTCCGGTGACCGACTGCGGTCGTTCTCACTGCGCGGCGACGACTGACGGCCGCCGCCCGGAGGGGCGACGGCCGTCAGGAGAGTTCGGGTGGACGCAGACGATCAGTAGGCGTGGCCGCCACTCCAGAAGAGCGCGAGCACGACGTTGAGCAGGGTCAGGCCCAGCAGCGCGAAGTAGAGGCCGTTGGGGATGCGCGGCTTGCGCAGGTTGGCCATCACCAGCACGAGCACCACCAGGTTGACGAGGAACTTCACGCCGATCTTCATGTGGTTGACGTCGCCGTCGCCGGCCTCGAGCAGACCGACCAGCACGATGCCCGCCACGAAGGCCGTGCCGACGCCGTCGCGGATCACGCCGGTGATGCGCTTCTCGGGGTCGCGCGCCTGGGCCAGGAGGCCACCGAGCAGCGCGGCGATGCCGACGAGGTGGAGGAGGAGGACGATGAGACCCACGGTGTTCATGCCGGCGAATCTACCCGTTCTCGACAACACGTCGGCAACCGCGACCGAGCACCCTCCCCGCAACTGTCGGCCCGATGAGTGTGGCGCCGGCGTGTCGCCCCATCAACCCGACAGTTGCGTTGGCGAGCCGGCTCAGAGGAGGCGGCGGTCCGAGGCCCACTTCGTCAGCTCGTGGCGTGAGCTGAGCTGGAGCTTGCGCAGCACCGACGACATGTGGGTCTCCACGGTCTTGGTGGAGATGAAGAGCTCCTTGGCGACCTCCTTGTAGGCGTAGCCCCGGGCGATCAGCCGCATCACCTCCCTCTCCCGCTCCGTGAGCCGGTCGAGGTCCTCGTCGACCTGCGCGACCTGGATCGTGCCGGCGAAGGCGTCGAGCACGAAGCCCGCCAACCGGGGCGAGAAGACGGCGTCGCCCTCGGCGACCCGCGCGATCGCCGCGACCAGCTCGGGGCCGGTGATGGTCTTGGTGACGTAGCCGCGGGCGCCGCCACGGATCGTGCCGATCACGTCCTCCGCCGCGTCGCTGACGCTCAGGGCCAGGAAGCGCGGAGCACCGCTCGGGGTGGTGGCGTGGACGCGGCGCATGACCTCCACCCCTCCCCCGCCGGGCAGGTGCACGTCGAGCAGCACCACGTCGGGTCGGGTGGCGGCGACCTGGGCGACCGCCTCGTCGACGTCGGCGGCCTCACCGACCACGTCGACCTGACCACCGGCCGTGGACTGGAGCTCGGCCCGCACCCCGACCCGGAACATCGCGTGGTCGTCGACGACGACGACCCTCACCGGCTGGTTCATCCATCCTCCTCGACCGGCATCCGGAGCCGGACCTCCGTGCCCTCGCCGGGAGCGGAGCGGACCACCGCCGTGCCCCCGTGCCGGGCCATCCTGTCGATGATGCTGTGCCGCACGCCCCACCGGTCGTCGCCCACCCCGTCGGGGTCGAAACCCACGCCGCGGTCGCGCACGAATGCCTCCACCGCGTCGGGGCTCGCCTCGACGTAGACGTCGACGCGACCGGTGCCGGCGTGCTTGGCGGAGTTGACCATCGCCTCACGTGCCGCGTGCACCAGGGGGCGCAGCGCCTCGTCCATGGGTCGGTCACCGACGGTGACCACGTCGACGACCACGCCGTGCTCGTCCTCGACCCGGGCGGCGCCCGCCCGCAGGGCACCGGCGACGGTGTCGGCGTCGGCCTCCTCCCCGGTGTAGAGCCAGGCCCGCAGCTCGCGCTCCTGCCCCCGCGCCAGACGTACGACCAGCTCCGGGTCGCCCGCGTTGCGCTGCACCAGCGCGAGCGTCTGCAGCACCGAGTCGTGCAGGTGGGCGGCCAGGTCGGCGCGCTCCTGGGTGCGGATGCGTTCGGCCCGCTCCGCGGAGAGGTCGTTGACCAGGCGCAGCACCCACGGACCGACCACGACGGCCAGGCCGGCGATGCCCAGCAGGCTCGCCAGCCAGACCTCGCGGGCCACCGCGACGCTCCCGCTGGTCAGGGCGAAGACGGCGACCGCGGCGAGCAGCAGGCCCACCCCCGCGGCGAGACGGACGTACGCCGCGGTGCCGCCCGCGCCGAAGACCGCGCGGAAGGGGTCGACGCGACCCGTCGGGTCGAGCCAGCGTTCGCGCTGCGCCTCGTCGGCCTGACGCCACAGGAGCGCCACCCCGACCCCGGCCAGCAGCACCGGCACCACCACCGCGCCTCGCCCCAGGATCGCCTCCACCGCGAAGACCAGACCCAGCCCGAGCGCCCCGAGCGCGAGCGCCAGACCGGCGTCGGCGAAGCGCTGCTGCGCGCGCGGGCGCCGCCCACCGCGGGAGGCGCTCTCCAACCCCGGCGCCGCCTCCTCGAAACGGGCGTCGGTGGGCAGGAAGAACCACCAGGCGGCGTAGAGCGCAATGCCCAACCCGCTGATCGCGGTGGTCAGCACGAAGCCCAGTCGCACCCACAGGACCGGTACGCCCAGGTGGGTGGCCAACCCGGACGCCACCCCACCGACCAACGGGTCGGTGGAGTTGCGGGTCGCGCGGCGGAAGGGCGCGGCTTCGGTCGGACTCTCCATGGTGGCTCCATCGTGTCAGGAGCTGCGGCTCCGCGACCATGAGGAGTGACCCCCGGGTCACCCCTGGCGCTGCCCCGCCGACCCCGGGGCAGGATCAGGGTCGTCCCCGATGGCCGCGGACGCGCGACCCGACGAGGCTGGAGCCATGGACGAGACGACCACCCCCGGCCCGGAAGAGCCCCCGGCCGGCACCACCACGACCGCACCGCCACCTGGCCCCGACTGGGAACGGGTGCGCGACGTGCCCCGGCTGCAGCGGCCCACCGACCGGATGGTCGCCGGCGTCTGCGCCGGGCTGGGCCGCCACCTCGCCATCGACCCGTTGGTGCTGCGGGTGGCCTTCGGCGTGCTGGCCTTCTTCGGCGGCGCGGGCATCCTGCTCTACGGCGCTGTGTGGCTGCTGCTGCCCGAGGAGGGCAACGAGCGGGCACCCCTGCACCTGGACGAGCGCAGCCGTGGCTTCGCGCTCGCCGGGGTCGCGGTGCTGGCGGGGCTCGCCCTGGTCGGTGACTCCTGGGGGCTCTACTGGTTCCCGTGGCCGCTGGCCCTCCTCGCCCTGGTCGCGTGGGTGCTGTACGACCGCAGCCGCGTCGCCTCGACGGCCGCGGCCCCCACCCCGCCGACCGCACCCATGGCGACCCCCGGCTCCGCGCCGGCGCAGGCGTACGCCCCCGCCCCGACCTGGACACCCGCGCGCCCCCGCGACCCGCGACGTCGGGGTCCGGTGCTCTTCTGGTTCACCCTCGCGCTCGTCGTGCTGGCGATGGGGGTGCTCGGCACCGTCGAGCTGGCCGGCGTGCCGGTGGTCGCCAGCGCCTACCCCGCGCTCGCGCTGGCCCTCTGCGCGACCATGCTGCTGGTGGGCGCCTTCTGGGGCCGCGCCGGTGGCATCGTCGCCCTCGCCCTGGTGGCCACAGTGGCCACCGTCGGCGCCCTGGGCGTCGAACGGTGGGACACCGCGGGCCGCCTCGTCGAGGCCGTGCCCGCGAGCGCCGACGACGTGCGCGCCTCCTACGACCTGCGACGGGGCGAGCTGCGCCTCGACCTGACCGAGGTCGACGACCTCGACGCGCTCGACGGCCGTGAGGTGGTCCTCGAGGCCGGGGCGGGTCGCGTCCTGGTCGTGGTGCCCGACGAGCTCGGCGTCGACGTCGCAGCCGAGGTCGGTGGCCCGGGAGCGATCCAGCTGCCGGACCGCCCTGAGGCAGGGGGCATCGCGATCTCCTCCGACGCCTCCTTCGGCCCGGAGGAGGCACCGCGACTCGACCTGCGCGTCGAGCTCGGGGTCGGCCAGATCGAGGTGGTCCGACGATGAGCACGACGCCGCAGGACCCGACCCACCCCATCCCGGAGCTGACCATGGACGAGACCGAGAGCGGGTTCCACCCCGTCAACCTGACCCACCTGGTGATGGGCATCGCCTTCGCCGGCCTGGCCGCCATCTGGGCGGCCGTCACCGCCGGGTGGCTTCCCCTCGACGACCTGCGCTGGGTGCTGCCGGTGCCCTGGCTGCTCGCCGGCTCAGCGGGCCTGCTGGCGACGACGCTGGGCGGACGCCGCCGCGAACGCGTCTCGCGCGGCGACGGCGATGTCGGGGTGGTCGGTGATCACCCGGTCGACCCCCGCGCGTAGGAACGCGGTCACCTCCCCGGACATGTCGCCCAGCGGCACGGCGTCGTCGCCGGCCCGCAACGCCGGCGGCAAGAAGCGGTTCTCGGCCCGCAGCGTCCACACCTGCAGGGTGAGTCCGAGGCGGTGGGCGTCGCGCACCAGCGGGGTCACGGCCTCGTGGGCACCGTCGTCCCCGACCGGCAGCACCAGCTCCTTGGTGGGGCCCACGCCATGGGCGTACCGGCCCACCCACGCCAGGCCCTCGGGCGTGGCGAGCTCTGCGTACGTCCTGGCCTCGGCGCTGCCACGCAGGTCGCGGGGGGTGCGGTGCGCCGCGCCCAGGAGCTGCACGCGCGGCACCCGCGACCGGCTCGCGAGCTCGCGCAGCACCCGGGTCTCGAAGGCCATGATCGTGACCGGGGAGTCGGGCCGGTCGAGGTCGTGGCGGCGCAGGGCGGCCAGCAACGGGTCGACGAGCCCGAGGCCCAGCGCGGCGAAGTGGCTGGGGTTCTTGAGCTCGAGCAGGATGCCGACGGGTCGGCCTCGGCGCAGACCTTCGGCCGTCGCCATCGCCAGGACCTCGTCCAGCGTCGGCACGCCCTCCCGACCGTCGTAGAGGGTGTTCGAGACCCGGAGCCGCGCCTTGCGCTCGCGTGCGGTGAGACGCTTGACCTCGTCGAGGGTGAAGTCCTCGGTGAACCAGCCGCGCACGGTCTTGCCGTCGACCGAAGCGACCCGGTGGCGGCGTGCGAAACGTGGCACCCGCTCGACGTCGGTGGTGCGGGAGAGCTCGCTCTCGTGACGGGCCACGAGGACACCGTCAGCGGTGGGGACGAGGTCGACCTCGATGTCGTCGGCACCCATGCGGATGGCGGTGCGGTAGGCCTCGAGCGTGTGCTCGGGGCGGTAGCCGCTGGCGCCGCGGTGGGCCGCGACGAGCGGACGCTCCAGAAGGCTGCGGGACTCGTCCGGGGCGGGCGGTGGAGCGAGCAGTGTGTCCATGGCTCGACGGTGGGTCGGGTGGTCGACCGCTGGCCGGCGCGCGGGAGGCCGGGGAGTGACGGGGCGGTGAATCCTTCACCACGGCGTCACGGTCCTTGCCATCGTGACAGTTCTTCTGTCAGAGTCCGGGAGGGTGTGGCCTGCCCGCCGCACACCGCCCGCAACCCCCAGAAGATCGAGGTGCCCGGTGAAGCTCGCCACCATGCTCATGTACGACGGCAACCCCCGCAACGCGGCCGACACGGTCGTCTCCTACGAGAAGGCCGGCCTCGAGCAGGTCTGGGTCGCGGAGGCCTACGGCTTCGACTCCCCCACCCTGATGGGCTACCTCGCCGCCAGGACCGAGACGGTCGAGATCGGTGCGGCGATCCTCAACATCTACTCGCGCACCCCCGGAGCGCTGCTGCAGACCGCGGCAGGTCTCGACAACGTCTCGGGCGGCCGCGCGATCCTGGGCCTTGGCGCCTCCGGGCCGCAGGTCATCGAGGGCTTCCACGGCGTGCCCTACCGCAAGCCGCTGGCGCGCACCGCCGAGATCGTCGATCTGGTGCGACGTGGCCTCCGGCGCGAGGTGCTGACCAACGACGGCGAGTTCCACCTGCCGCTCACCAAGGAGCACGGCGCGGTCACCGGGCTGGGCAAGCCGCTCAAGCTGCTCACCCACCCCGAGCGCGACTCCATCCCGATCTGGATCGCGGCGCTGGGCGGCAAGAGCGTCGAGCAGACCGCGGAGATCGCCGACGGCTGGATCCCGCACCTGTTCCACCCCGAGAAGGCGCACCTGGTCTGGGGCGACGCCCTCGAGGCCGGCAAGGCGAAGCGTCAGGAGGGGTTGGCGCCGCTGCAGATCATGGCCAACGCGATGGTCGCGATCGGTGAGGGCCCCGAGACCAAGCAGATGCTCGACTTCGCGCGTCCGCTCTTCGCGCTCTACGTGGGCGGCATGGGCGCCAAGGGCAAGAACTTCTACAACGACGTCGCCAAGGCGTACGGCTACGAGAAGGAGGCCGAGCAGATCCAGGAGCTCTACCTCTCCGGCAAGAAGAAGGAGGCCGAGGCGCTCGTTCCGCTGGAGTGGCTGGAGGCCGCCAACCTCGTCGGACCTGAGTCGTACGTCCGTGAGCGCATCGCCGCCTTCGCCGAGGCCGGCGTCACCACGCTGTCGGTCACGCCCGCGTCGGCCGACCCGGTCGCCACCATGGCCCAGGTGAAGGAGATGCTCTCCTGACCATCCGCTCCACCTCCCGCAGGGCCGTCGCCGCAGCGACGGCCCTGCGGCATTTGTGCGTCGGAACCCTCGCCAATTCGGCCCACCATGGGTGAGACTCAGGTCACATCTGGCCGTTGACCACCGCTCGACCCCGCGAGAGGCACGCATGACCGACGTGATGACCGAACGTTCCCGCATCGAGGCCCTCATCGAGGGCCGCACCCTGGTGCACCACCTCGACCAGACTGCTGAGGCCTGGGGCGACGAGCCCGGCTACTCCGACCGGAACGACGTGGAGTCGGGGTGGCGGACCTTGACGTGGGCCGAGACCCGGGAGGCCGCGCGAGACGTCGCGGCCGGCTTCGTCGCGCTCGGCGTCGACGCGGGCGTACCGCTGGCGATCATGGCGACCAACCGCATCGAGCACGTGCTGGCCGACCTCGGTGCCGTGCACGCGGGCGCGATCCCGATGTCGATCTACAACACCTCTTCACCCGAGCAGGTGGCCTACATCGCCAACCACTCCGGAGCCCGCCTGGTGGTCGTGGAGACCGCCGACCACCTGGCTCGCTGGCGCACCGCCATCGAGGCCGACCCCGAGCTGACCGTGGTGGTGATCGACGAGGACATCCTCCCCGACGGCGACCGCTACCTGACCTGGGCCGAGCTCGTGGCGGCCGGCCGCGCCCTGCGGCGCGACACCCCGCAGCGCCTGGACGAGCGGATCGCCGCGCTCAGCCCGCAGAGCCCGGCCACGATCCTCTACACCTCCGGCACCACCGGCAACCCCAAGGGCGTGGTGCTCACCCACGCCAACGTGCTCTACGAGGCCCGCAGCACGATGGAGGCCGCCGGGCTCATCGACGACCGTCAGATCCAGGTGAGCTACCTGCCGCTCGCCCACATCGCCGAACGCGTCCTGGGCATCTACGGACCCGTCATGCAGGGCAGTCACCAGCACTGCATCGCCGACCCGACCCTGCTGCTGGCCACCCTCGGCGAGGTGCGCCCGACCGCCTTCTTCGGGGTGCCCCGCGTCTGGGAGAAGATCCAGACCGGAATCTCGGCCAAGCTGGCGGCCGACCCCGACCCCGCCAACGTGAAGCTGGTGCAGGACTCGATGGCCGCAGGGCTGGCGTGGGTCTCCGCGCAGGAGACCGGCAGCGTGATGACCCCGGAGATCGAGGCTGCCTACGCCAAGGCCGACGAGGCCATCCTGGGATTCCTCAAGCTGCTGCTCGGGCTGGACCGGGTGCGCTGGTGTGCCTCGGCCTCGGCCCCGATGCCGGTGGAGACGACCCGGTTCATGGCTGGGCTGGGCCTCAAGGTCTACGACGTCTACGGGATGACCGAGACCTGTGGAGCAGTGACCGTCAACGGTCCCGGTCACTTCCGCATGGGCACGGTGGGTGTCGCGACACCCGGCATGGAGGTCAAGCTCGCCGACGACGGTGAGGTGCTGGTCCGCGGTCCGGTCAACACGCCCGGCTACCACCGCAACCCCGAGGCGACCGCGGCCCTCGTCGACGCGGACGGATGGCTGCACACCGGCGACATCGGCACCCTGGACGACGACGGCTTCTTCTCCATCATCGACCGGAAGAAGGAGCTGATCATCACCTCTGTCGGCAAGAACGTCGCTCCCTCCAACATCGAGAACCACCTCAAGGAGTCGCCCCTCATCGGCCACGCGATGGCCATCGGCGACAACCGGCCCTACATCGTCGCCGTGCTCACCCTCGACGGCGAGGTGGCGCCGATCATGGCCGAAAAGATGGGCGTGGAGTTCACCGACCTGGCCGACCTCTCCACCAAGCCTGAGATCAGGGCCGCGGTGCAGGCCGCCGTCGACCGGGCCAACGAGAAGCTCTCGCGCCCCGAGCAGGTCAAGGCGTTCGCGCTGCTCGCCCACGAGTGGACGGCCGAGTCGGAGGAGCTGACGCCCTCCCTCAAGCTGAAGCGCCGGGTGGTGAGCCGCAAGTACGCCGAGCTGGTGGACGGGCTCTACGCCGACGACCGGCAGGGAGCGGGGTCGACGGTCGCGGCCCCCGCCTGAACCGTCGAGGGAGGTGCGCAGGGCCGGGTCAGCGCAGGGCCGGGTCAGCGCAGGGCCAGGTCAGCGCAGGGCCAGGTCCTCGCACGCTCGCCGGGTGGCGCCGTCGCAGATGTCGTCCAGCGTGTGCACCCCGTCACGCACGACGGTCTCGGCGACGGTGGCCGGCGTGACCGCGACGGGTTCGACCAGCGTCGCCGGGACGCCCTGGTAGTCGGTGCTGCCCTCGGGTGACTCCCCCAGCATCAGGTCGATGGCGGCGTCGGCGGCGCGCTGGGCCATGGTGCGGATCTGCTTGTAGACCGTCATGCCCTGCTCGCCGGCGACGAGTCGACGCACGGCCGCGAGCTCGGCGTCCTGCCCGCTGATCCACGGCCGCTGCCCGCGCGCCAGACCCAGGTCGTCGAAGGCGGCCACGACCCCGGACGCCTGGGTGTCGTTGCCGACCAGGAGGGCATCGACGCGCCCCAGACGTGACCGCTCGGCCCGGACGAACTCCTCGGCCTCCTCCGCGCTCCAGCTGTCAGGGCGGGCCTCGGCGACGACCTCGACGCGGTGACGGCGGAAGACTCCTCGCGCCGCCTCCCGGATCTGGGTGGCGTTGTCATCGCCGGCAGCGCCGTTGACCATCATCACCCTGGCCCGGCGGCCGACGGCGTCGACCAGTGCGGTGGCCATCAGTCGCCCGATCACGGCGGGGTCGGCGGAGACGAAGTGGTCGGCGCCCGGTAGGAAGCGGTCGTAGGCAATGACCGGGACCTCCTCCGCGGCGGCGATCATCTCGGCGGCACGTTCGCCGTCGACCGCGTTGAGCACGATCACGTCGGCGCCGGCCTCGAGCGCCTCGTCGAACTGCTGGGCCTGGCGCTCGGCGTCACCGTCGGCGGTCCACGTCAGGTAGTCACACCCCCGGCAGGAGTCCTCCAGGTGCTGGGCGAAGACGGGTTCGTCGACGGCCTGCCACCGCTCCGCCTGCGAGGAGGCGAGCAGGAAGGCGACCACGGCCTTGTCCGGCTTCACGCAGCCGGCCAACCCCAGACCGGCGACCGTGACCAGCACGGCCAGGACGAGACGGAGGGAGGAACGCATGACCCGCATCTTCCCACGCAGGTCGTGGCGGGGACCCCTGTGACCACTCCGTGCGCCGGATGACTGCGCGCAACCGTCCTGTGGATGGTGGCGCGCAGCAGTGCCCCACCACCCCTAGCCTTGGGCGCTGGCGCCGGCGAGTCAGGACCGGCGCCGCACGTGTCAGCACGTCCGCACTTCTGTACCCCGGGGGAAACACCATGACCGACCAGCCACCGACCTACCAGCAGCCGCCGACCCACCAGCCGAACGGCATCGGCTCCCAGCTCACCGGGGGCGTGCTCGGCATCATCGGCGCCGTGGTGGCGCTGGTCACCGTCGCGGGCAGCTACGTGATCGTGCGGTGGCTCGACGACCCCGGCGTGGTCTTCACCCTCTTCGTCGGCGTCTGCCTGGTCGCGCTGGCGGTGCTGGCGCTGCTCGCCGGTCGCCGCAACGCGCTGGCCCCCTTCGTCGCCATCGCCCTGCTGCTCCCCTTCTTCAGCGTGCTGTCGGCCGGGTTCGCCCTCGGCCAGCGGATCGAGGACTCGCTGGAGGACCTCTTCGGCTCCTCCGACTCCGAGGACTCCCTCTCGTTCGGTGACGACGAGGAGGAGGCCGACGCCGCCGAGGACGCGGTCGCCCTCGGCGAGGAGGGCACCTCCGGGATGTTCACCGTGGTCGTCTCCGGCGTCGAGTGCACCGACACCCTGACCGACGCCGAGCGCAACCCCGACTGGGACTACACCGACGAGACCAAGGAGTACGTCGACGTCGAGGCCCCGGACGGCAAGCAGTTCTGCGTGGTGGCCAGCACCTGGACCAACTCCTCCAAGGAGCCGGACTCGATCTGGATGGGCCTGGGCAAGCTCGTGACCGCCGACGGCACCTCCTACGCCCCCACCGACGACGACTCGGGCTACAGCCGGCGCATGGCCGAGCAGGCGGGGTACGACGGCAGCACCCTCAACCCCGGCGACACCGCCGAGGTGCGCAGCGTCTTCACGGTGCCTGCCGGCGTCGAGGCCACCCACGCCGTGGCCGAGGGGTTCGGCTTCGACGAGCCCTCGGTCTGGTTCGAGCTGGAGTGACGTCCGTGGGTCAGCGCGGGCGCGTCGCCTCGTCGGGACGCGCGCCGCGCTGCTTCGCCAGCCCCAGCCCCAGACGTACGACGTGCACCGCCTCACCCATGATGCGACGCACCACCTTGAACTCCGCGGGGGTCCACTGCAGTCGGTGGTCGACGAGGCCGAAGTGGTCGGGCATGGTCGCGCGGGTCAGCTTGTCGTAGCACTCGTCGGCCAGCCGCCCCTTGTCATTGAAGGGGAGACCGAGGGTGTGGGCGACGTCGGTGGCGAAGTTCCACAGGAACATCGCCGACTGCGGCGCGACCGGGGCCCGCTCACTCTCGAGCCGGCGCTGGGCACCGGTGAAGTCCATGAGGGTCGCCTGGTCCGAGCTGATGCCGGCGTCCCAGTCGACCTCCCACTCCGACTCCTCGGCGTGGGCGACGGCCGCCTCCACCGACTCCCAGGTCATCACCCTGCCGTCGCGGGCGGCGAGCACCTCGCGGTCGCCCGGGCCCCTGCCCCACCAGACGACCACGTCGCGCCCGTCCAGGCGCACCACGACGGCCTGGCCCGGAGCGGGAACGACGGCGGGTCTGGCCTCGGGCGAACCCTTCTTGTGCGCAACCATGTCGACCATTGTCGCGGGGCGTCCCAGCAGCGACGCCCGCGGTCAGGCGGAGGGGGTCACTCCCACTCGATGGTGCCCGGGGGCTTGGAGGTGATGTCGATGGTGACGCGGTTGACCTCGGCGACCTCGTTGGTGATCCGGGTGGAGATCTTCTCCATCACCTCGTAGGGCAGGCGCGCCCAGTCGGCGGTCATGGCGTCCTCGCTGGTCACGGGGCGCAGCACGACGGGGTGGCCGTACGTACGTCCGTCGCCCTGCACGCCCACCGAGCGCACGTCGGCGAGCAGCACCACCGGCATCTGCCAGATCTCGCGGTCGAGGCCGGCCTTGGTCAGCTCCTCGCGGGCGATGGCGTCGGCCTGGCGCAGGGTGTCGAGCCGGTCCTTGGTGACCTCGCCGATGATCCGGATGCCGAGGCCCGGACCCGGGAAGGGCTGGCGCCACACCATGCGCTCGGGCAGGCCGAGCTGCTCGCCGACCGCGCGGACCTCGTCCTTGAAGAGCGCCCGCAGGGGCTCGACGAGGTCGAAGTTGAGGTCGTCGGGCAGGCCGCCGACGTTGTGGTGCGACTTGATGGTCGAGGTGCCCGCACCGCCGCCGGACTCGACGACGTCGGGGTAGAGCGTGCCCTGGACGAGGAAGGCGGTCTCGCCCTCCTTCGCGTCACCGAAGACGCGCACCTGCGCCGCCTCGAACGTACGGATGAACTCATGACCGATGATCTTGCGCTTCGTCTCCGGCTCGGTGACGCCGGCCAACGCGGTCAGGAACTGGTCCTCGGCGTCGACCACGTCGAGGGAGTCGAAGACCTCCTCGAAGTCCTTGCGGACCTGCTCGGTCTCGCCCTGGCGCATCATCCCGTGGTCGACGTAGACACAGGTGAGTCGGTCGCCGATGGCACGCTGCACCAACGCGGCAGCCACCGCGGAGTCGACACCGCCGGAGAGCGCGCAGATCGCGCGGCCCTCCCCGACCTGCTCACGGATCTTCTCGACCTGCTCCTCGACGACGTTGAGCATCGTCCACGTCTGCCGGCAGCCGGCGATGTCGTGCAGGAAGTGCTCGAGCACCTGCTGGCCGTGCTCGGAGTGGAGCACCTCGGGGTGCCACTGCACGCCGGCCATGCGCCGCTCGAGGTCCTCGAAGGCGGCGACCGGGGTGACCTCGGTCGAGGCCAGCACGGAGAAGCCCGACGGGGCCTGGACGACCGTGTCGCCGTGGCTCATCCACACGTTGTGCGCGGCCGGCATGCCCTCCAGAAGGGTGCCTGGCTGGCTGACCGTCACCGGCGTACGTCCGTACTCGCGCGTCCCGGTCGAGGCGACCTCGCCGCCGAGGCCCTGCGCCATGAGCTGGAACCCGTAGCACATGCCGAAGACGGGCACACCGGAGGTGAAGATCGCCGGGTCGACGCCCGGGGCGCCGTCGGCGTAGACGCTGGAGGGACCGCCCGACAGGATGATGGCGGCCGGCTTGCGCTCGAGCATCTCCTCGACGCTCGTGCCGTGCGGCACGATCTCGGAGTAGACGCGAGCCTCGCGGACACGGCGGGCGATCAGCTGGGCGTACTGGGCCCCGAAGTCAACCACCAGGACGAGATCGTGCTCGGGGAGCGCAGCATTCATGGCCAGATGGTAGCGAACGGAGGCTCCGCGGCCCGCGCCCGGGGACGCGCTGCCCCACCCCGGAAATGCACCAGCCGGAAATGCACCAGCCCAGAAATGCACCAGGGCCCGACCGGGAGGGAGGGTGGTCGGGCCCTGGTCGTCCACCTGGACGTGAAGACCAGCTGGGCGACGACCCGCGCATCAAAAGGGAGGGAGAGATGCTGCGGGCCTGCAATAGCCCCATGATGGCCCATTCGGAGGGGAAAATCCCCTGTATTCAGTAAATCCTCACTGATTTCTTGGGGACTGTCCGGTGGGTGGTCGCCGCAGAGCGACGAACGGTCAGCTCACCGCCACGATCGGGAGCCGCAACGCCCCCGGGGCGTGGGTCGGCACGGCCGGACGGCGAGGAGCGACCGGCGTGATCGGCTGGTACTCCTCCCCCAACGGCGGACGCGGGTCGGCCTCGCCCTTGTTGGGCCAGAACGCCATGGCGCGCTCGGCCTGGGCGGTGATCGTCAGCGACGGGTTGACCCCCAGGTTTGCCGAGATGGCCGACCCGTCGACGACGTGCACGCCCTCGTGGCCGTAGAGCCGCTGGTAGGGGTCGACGACGCCCGTCTCCGGACTGTCCCCGATCGTGCACCCGCCGATGAAGTGGGCGGTCAACGGACGGTTGAAGGGCTCGCCGATGTTGCCTCCCGGCGTGCCGCGGACCGTGTCGGCCATCCGCCGGGTCGCGTCGTAGGCCTCGGGGATGTAGGTCGGGTTGGGCTCGCCGTGACCCTGCCTGCTCGACATGAACCATCCGAACGGCGTCTTCTTCGGCACCGTGGTGATGGAGTTGTCGCGGCTCTGCATCACCAGCGCGATGATCGTCCGCTCCGACCAGTGCCGCAGGTCGTAGAGGTCGAGCACCTCGCGCCGTTTGGCCCACATCTCGCGCAGCCACGTCTTCACCCGGGCCTCCCCGGGGATCTCGTCGGCCAGCACGGTCTGCAGGAGCGACATCACGTTGCTGCCGCGTCCGTAGCGCACCGGCTCGATGTGGGTCTGGGCATCGGGGTGGAACGACGACGTGATCGCCACGCCGTAGCTGTAGTCGACCGACCGGTCCGGGGCGATCGCGCCCAGGATGGCCTCGGAGTTGGTGCGCGCCAGCATGCCGAGGCGGTCGGAGACCTGCGGCAGGTCACCGGTCGCCTTGAGCTTGTGCAGCAGCTTCTGGGTGCCCAGCGAGGCCGCCGAGAAGATGACCTGGTCGCAGGTGAACGTCTTCACGGCCGTGCGGCGCGACAGCTTCGCCTTCGTCCAGCGCGCGGTGACCTCGTAGCCACCGCCGGCGCGGGGGCGTACGCGCGTGACCGTGGTCATCGGGTGGACCACCGCGCCGAGCTGCTCGGCGAGGTGGAGGTAGTTCTTCACCAGCGTGTTCTTGGCGTTGTGGCGGCACCCCGTCATGCACTCACCGCAGTTGCGGCAGGTGTTGCGCGCGGGGCCCACCCCGCCGAAGTAGGGGTCCTCGACCTCCTCGCCCTCCGCCTGGCCGGGGCCACCGAAGAAGACACCCACCGGGGTGGGGTGGAAGGTCTCCCCCACACCCATCTCGACGGCGACCTTCTCCATCACGTCGTCCGAGGGCGTACGCACCGGGTTGGTCACCACGCCCAGCATGCGCTTGGCCTGGTCGTAGTAGGGCGCCAGCTCGGCCCGCCAGTCGGTGATGTGCGACCAGGAGGGGTCGGAGTAGAAGGCATCCAGCGGCTCGTAGAGCGTGTTGGCGTAGACCAGCGACCCGCCGCCCACACCCGCTCCGGCCAGGATCATGCAGTCGCGCACCATGTCGATGCGCTGGATGCCGTACAGCCCGGCGGCCGGCGCGAAGAGGTAGCGCTTGAGGTCGAACGAGGTGCTCGGGAAGTCGTCGTCAGCGAAGCGGGCGCCGGCCTCGAGCACGCCGACCTTGTAGCCCTTCTCGCTCAGCCGCAGGGCGCTGACCGATCCTCCGAAGCCCGAACCGATGACGACGACGTCGTAGTGCGTGGCACCCATCAGGCGCGACCCACCTTCTTGAGCACCTTGAGCGCGGTGGTCATGATCGCGGCGTACTTCTCCTCCGACAGGCCCAGCGGCGGGGTGATCGCCGGACCGTGCTGCGTGCCGACCGACTGGGTCTCGGTGTAGCGCAGGATGCCCTCGGCGCCCTGGCGACGGCCCAGGCCCGACTCACGCATGCCGCCCATCGGTGCCGCGAGCGAGCCGAACGCCGCACCGAAGGGCTCGTTGACGTTGACCGTGCCGGCCTTGAGCAGCCGCGCGAGCATGCGACCCCGCTTGGTGTCGCGGGTGTAGATCGAGGCGTTGAGGCCGTAGAGACCGTCGTTGGCCCGGTCGACCGCCTCGGACTCGTCGTGGAAGCGGTAGAGGGAGACCAGCGGACCGAAGGTCTCGTTGGCGAAGCAGGTCATGTCCGGGGTGACGCCCTCCAGCACGGTGGGCTCGTAGTAGTAGGGCCCCAGGTCGGGGCGGGCCCGGCCACCGGTGAGCACCCGGGCGCCCTTGGCCACCGCGTCGGCCACGTGCGCCTCGACCGTGTCGAGCTGGGCCTGGCTGACCAGGGTGCCCATGTCGACCTCCCAGGCGGTCGACGCCCCGAGGGTCAGCGCCTGCGTGCGCGAGACGAAACGCTCGACGAACCGGTCGTAGACCTGGTCGGCCACGAAGATGCGCTCCATCGAGATGCAGAGCTGGCCGGAGTTGGAGAAGGACCCGCGCACCGCGCCCTCGGCGGCCCGCTCGAGCGGGGCGTCGCGCAGCACCAGCATCGGGTTCTTGCCGCCGAGCTCGAGGGAGCACCCGATCAGCCGCTCGGCGGCCTGGGCGGCGATCTTCTTGCCGGTGGCGGTTGAGCCGGTGAAGCAGATGTAGTCGGCGCGCGCCATCATCGGCGTGCCGACGTCGGCGCCGGCGCCGGAGACGACCTGCCAGAGGTCGGCGGGGAACCCCGCCTGCTCGAGCAGCTCTGCCCCCAGCAGTCCGGTCAGGATCGTCTGCTGGTCGGGCTTGGCGACCACCGCGTTGCCCGCGGCGAGTGCCGGGAGGCCGTCGCAGAGCGCGAGGGTGAAGGGGTAGTTCCAGGGCGAGATGATGCCCACGACGCCCTTGGGGATCTGGTTGACCTCGACGTGGGTCAGCGCCGGGAACATGCCCGGGACCCGACGGCTGCGCAGGTGGTCGGCCGACGTACGCCCGTAGTAGCGCGCCGTCATCGCCAGGTGGGCGACCTCGAGGAAGGCGTCCTTGCGGGACTTGCCCGACTCCAGGCAGATGACCTCGCAGATCTCCTCGCGACGCTCCAGCACGACGTCGTGCAGCCGCAGCAGCATCCGCTCCCGCTCGGCCACCGGCACCAGTGCCCAGGCCCGCTGGGCGGCGCGCGCACGCACGAAGGCGGCGTCGACGTCGGCCTCCTCGC
This sequence comes from Nocardioides malaquae, assembly GCF_015070385.1. Taxonomy (GTDB): domain Bacteria; phylum Actinomycetota; class Actinomycetes; order Propionibacteriales; family Nocardioidaceae; genus Nocardioides; species Nocardioides malaquae. The sequence goes on from NZ_JADCSA010000008.1 coordinate 32,948, forward strand.
TCTGCGGCACCTGCCCCAAGGGCTGGTTGCCCAGCGGGGAGACGTGGTCGCGCAGGCGGCCGCCCGAGCTCGGGATCCGCGACGTCAGCGCAGCGACGTAGGCGAGGTCGAGGGCATAGCTGGCATTGCGGTGGTGCTCGGGGTCGCGGGGGCCGTCACCCAAGGGGCTGCTGGACGAGGGGCCACTGGATGCGGGGCTGGCAGTCATGGACCGAGAGTATGTGACCTGGACAATAGTCGGCTACCTCTGCCCCGCGATGCAGGACAGATGACTCACACGATGTCAGGCGCCTGCACCCGAGCCTCGTCCGCCTCCGTGTCCGTGGGCATCAGCTGGCTCTGCCGCTCGGCCTCGACGCGTCGCATCCAGTGGTCGACCTCCCGCTCGACCTCCGCTCGGCTCCACCCCAGCTCGCCGGCCATCAGGGTGGCTACCTCGCGGGCGCAGAGCGTGCCCCGGTCGAACGTCTCGATGGAGATGCGGGTCCGGCGCGCCAGCACGTCGTCGAGGTGGCGGGCACCTTCGTGGGTGACCGCGTAGACGACCTCGGCAGCCAGGTAGGCGTCGGCGTGCTCGAGCGGACGCCCGAGCTCGGGGCGTCGCTCCACGAGCGCGAGCACCTCGTCGACCAGGCCGCCGTAACGGCCCAGCAGCCGGTCGATGCGTCCGACCTCAAGGCCGGTGACCCGGGAGAGTGCGACCCGCTGGTTGCTGCGGGCCTCGAAGCCGTAGGCGCCCACCAGCGGTACCCGGTCGGTCAGCGACGGACGCACGCCCTCGACGTCGGCCACCGCCACGTCGACGGCGTCGCGCGCCATCACCCGGTAGGTGGTGAGCTTGCCGCCGGCGATCAGCACCAGGCCGGGGATCGGGCTGATCGTGGTGTGCTCGCGGGAGAGCTTCGTCGTCTCGGCCTCGACCCCAGCCTTCCGCAGCGGCTTGAGCAGGGGCCGCAGACCTGCATACACCCCCACCACGTCGGAGTGGTCGAGCGGCACCTTCAGCAGCGCGTTGACCTGGTCGAGCAGGTAGTCGATGTCGGTGCGGCTCGCGGCCGGGTGGGCCAGGTCGAGGTCCCACGGGGTGTCGGTCGTGCCGATGATCCAGTGGCGGTCCCACGGGATCACGAAGAGCACCGAGTGCGGGGTCTTGGTGATGAAGCCGGTCTCGGAGCGGATCCGGTCGCGCGGCACCACGAGGTGGATGCCCTTGGATGCGTCGACGTCGAGCGCACCCTCCCCGCCGAGCATCTCCTGGATCTGGTCGGTCCAGACGCCGGCCGCGTTGATCACGGTGCGGGCCCGGACGGTGAGGTCGACCCCGTTCTCCAGGTCGCGCGCGGTGACGCCGACGATCCGCTCGCCCTCGCGCAGGAAGCCGGTGACCTGGGTGCGGGTGGCGACGTGGGCGCCGTTGTTGGCGGCCGTGCGCGCCAGCGTCACCACGAGGCGGGCGTCGTCGACCTGCGCGTCGTAGTAGCGGATCGCGCCGTGCAGCGCGTCGGTGCGTACGTCCGGCGCGAGGCGCGCGAGCTCCTTGCGGAAGACGTGCTTGTGGCGCGGCACGCCCATCTCGTACTTGCCCGCCATCGCCATGGCGTCGTAGAGCGCGATCCCGGCGCCCACGTAGGGGCGCTCCCACGCGTGCTGCAGCGGGTAGAGGAACGGGACCGGACGCACGAGGTGCGGCGCGAGCCGGGTCAGCAGCAGACCGCGCTCCTCCAGCGCCTCCTTGACCAGGGCGAAGTCGAACATCTCCAGGTAGCGCAGGCCACCGTGCACCAGCTTCGAGCTGCGGCTCGAGGTGCCCGAGGCGAGGTCGCGCTGCTCGATCAGCCCGACGCTCAGGCCACGGGTGACCGCGTCGAGCGCGGCCCCGGCACCCACCACCCCGGCTCCGACCACCAGCACGTCGAGCTCGCCGTCGGCCATCGCAGCGATCGCTGCAGCGCGGGAGTCAGGGTTCAGGGCGATCGGTTGGGTCACGCCGTCAGTCTGTCACCCCTTGGTTGCACGCAGGTGAACACCGACCGCCGGGGCGGGCCGACCGCTCACCCCTTCGTCTTCTGCCGGATCTCCACCGCACCGCCACCGTTGCCCCCGTCGGGACGGCGGACCTCGAAGAGGCCGATGGCGCTCACGAGGTCGATCAGCTTCGCGTAGCCCCAGTTGCGGGAGTCGAAGTCGGGTGACTGCTTGGCGGCGGTCGAGCCCACCAGGCCGAGGTTGGCCCATCCGTCGTCGTCGGAGGCCGAGGCGATCGCGCCCCGCAGCAGCTGGACGAGAGCAGAGTCGCTCCGTAGCTGCTTGCTCGACTGCCGTGGTGTGGGGCGGTTGGGCTCGTCGACCTCGGGCGCGGCGTCGGGGTCGGCCTCCGCCTCCGCGTCGGCGCTCGCCACGCCCATCACGTCGGTGTAGATGAAGCGGTCGCAGGCCGCACGGAACGCCTCGGGCGTCTTGCGCTCCCCCACCCCGTAGACCGTCATCCCCGACTCGCGCAGCCGCGCGGCCAGACGGGTGAAGTCAGAGTCAGAGGAGACCAGCACGAAACCGTCGAGCCGGTCGGAGTAGAGCAGGTCCATCGCGTCGATGATCAGCGCGGAGTCGGTGGCGTTCTTGCCCTTGGTGTAGGCGAACTGCTGCATCGGCTGGATCGCGTGCTGGTTGGCCGCGGCCTTCCAGCCCCCCAGCTGCGGGGTGGTGAAGTCGCCGTAGATGCGACGGACGGTCGCGGTACCGAGGGTGGCGACCTCCGCCATCAGGGCGTCGATCCGGCTCGCCTGGGCGTTGTCGGCGTCGATGAGCACGGCAAGTCGGGCGTCGTTGGCGGCCATGCCGGGAGGGTAGCGGGTGGCGCCTGACGACCGGGGCGCTGCGGCACTCAGCCGCGCCGGCGCACCCCGAGGTCGGGCAGCCGGTCGGCGTGCATGGGGTGCGCAGCGCGGGTGGCCTCCATCAGGGCCGGGTCGAGGTCGGCGACGGCGAGTCCTGCCTCCCTGGCGAGGCGGGCCAGTGGCCGCCCCTCGGGGTCGTAGACCGCCGAACCGCCCGCGAAGACGGCGTCGCCGTGCGCGCACTCCCCCGTCGCGCCGGCGAAGAGCACGAAGATCCCGTTGTCGAGGGCGCGCGCCGGGTAGTAGGTGTCACGCCGGTGCTCACCCCCGACGAAGAAGGCTCCGGAGTTTACGTAGAGCCGGGCACCGTCGTCGGCCGCGGCGCGCGCGTGCTCGGGGAAGGACCCGTCGTAGCAGACCGAGAGCGCGACCTGCCATCCGTCGACGGTGATCGAGGCGCCGTGGTCACCGGCGACGAAGCGGCTGCGCTCCAGGTCGCCGGAGAGGTGCTGCTTGTCGTAGGGCACCCGCACGGAGCCGTCGACGTCGACCACGACGCTCGAGAGCGTACGCCCCCGCTCGCGCGCCACCGGGGCGTTGAGCACGACGGTGGTCCCGGTCTCCCGGACCGCCGCGATGAGCGGCGCCAACAGCTCGGGCACGGCGTCGACGTGTGGGGCCGAGGCGAACGCCTCGGGGCAGTAGCCGGTGAGGAAGGCCTCGGGCAGCGCGAGGAGGCGCACGCCCCGGGCCCCCGCCTGCCGGGTCAGGTCGACGGCGGTGGCGACGTTGCGCGTGACGTCACCGCAGACCGCAGGCGCCTGACCGGCAGCCACCCGCAGGGTGTCCATCAGCCGACGACGACCTCGACGCGCTGGAACTCCTTGATGTCGGTGTAGCCGGTGGTCGCCATCGAGCGACGCAGGGCCCCGACGAGGTTCATGGTGCCGTCGGCGACGCGGGAGGGACCGAACATGATCTCGCGCAGCGAACCCACCGGCTCGAACTCGACGCGCTTGCCGCGCGGCAGGTCGGCGTGGTGGGCCTCGTTGCCCCAGTGGAACCCGCGGCCCGGCGCCTCGGTGGCCCGCGCGAGGGGCGAGCCGACCATCACGGCGTCGGCGCCGCAGGCGATGGCCTTGGGGATGTCGCCGGAGCGACCGATGGAGCCGTCGGCGATGACGTGCACGTAGCGACCGCCCGACTCGTCGAGGTAGTCACGGCGGGCAGCGGCGACGTCGGAGACCGCGGAGGCCATCGGCACCGCGATGCCCAGGACCGTACGGGTGGTGTGCGCGGCGCCGCCCCCGAAGCCGACCAGCACGCCCGCGGCTCCGGTGCGCATGAGGTGGAGGGCAGCCTGGTAGGTGGCGCACCCGCCGACGATCACCGGCACGTCGAGCTCGTAGATGAACTCCTTGAGGTTGAGCGGCTCGGCGTTGGAGGAGACGTGCTCGGCCGAGACGGTGGTGCCGCGGATGACGAACATGTCGACGCCCGCGTCGACCACGGTCTTGGCGAACTCCTTGGTGTGACCCGGCGAGAGCGACCCGGCCACCGTCACGCCGGCCTCACGCATCTGCTTGAGGCGGGCGGTGATCAGCTCGGCCTTGATCGGCTCGGTGTAGATCTCCTGCAGGCGACGGGTGCCGTCGAGGCCACGCAGCGACGCGACCTCCTCCAACAGGTCGGTGGGGTCCTCGTAGCGCGTCCACAGACCCTCCAGGTTGAGCACGCCCAACCCGCCAAGGCGACCGAACTCGATCGCGGTGGCCGGCGACATCACCGAGTCCATGGGGGCGGCGAGCACGGGCAGGTCGAAGCGGTAGGCGTCGATCTGCCAGGCGGTGCTGACCTCCTCGGGGTCACGCGTACGTCGCGACGGCACGATGGCCACGTCGTCGAAGGCGTAGGCGCGGCGCGCGCGCTTGTTCTTGCCGATCTCGATCTCGGTCACGTCTCTCAGTCTCCCAGAACGTCTGCCCCGGAGCGTTCCCGCTCCAGGTGAAGGCTTCCCACTCCGTCGAGCGGGAGGTGCGGATCTCCGAGCCATTCCACGGTGACGCGACCGTCGGCCCGGAGGGCGAGTCGGGCCGCGGCCGGGCCGACCCGGTTGCTCATGTGCAGCAGCCAGGCGCCGTCGGCCGGCGTGCCGCGCAGGTATCCGTGCTCGTCGATCCAGGCGGCGAGGTCGCCGAGATGGGCGTCGGTACGCAGGTGCGCGGCCGCCACGTGTGGCGCGCGCACCTCATCGTCACCGACCACGGAGTCGCGGGTGACCTGGACGATGGTCACGTCAGATCCCGGAGTAGTTGGGGGCCTCGACGGTCATCTGCACGCCGTGGGGGTGGCTCTCCTTCAGCGAGGCCGAGGTGATCCGCACGAACTTGCCCTTCTCCTGCAGCTCGGGGATCGTGCGGGCGCCGACGTAGAACATCGACTGGTTGAGACCACCGATGAGCTGGTGGGACACCGCGCCCAACGGCCCGCGGTAGGCCACCTGACCCTCGATGCCCTCGGGCACGATCTTGTCGTCGCTGACGACCTCGGCCTGGAAGTAGCGGTCCTTGGAGTAGGACTTCTTGCCGCGGCTCGACATCGCCCCCAACGAGCCCATGCCCCGGTAGGACTTGAACTGCTTGCCGTTGACGAAGACGAGCTCACCCGGCGACTCCTCGCAGCCCGCCAGCAGCGAGCCGAGCATGACGGAGTCAGCGCCGGCGACGATGGCCTTCGCGATCTCACCCGAGTGCTTCATGCCGCCGTCGGCGATGACGGGCACACCGGCCGGCCTGGCGGCGAGCGACGCCTCGTAGACCGCGCTCACCTGCGGGACGCCGACCCCGGTGACGACGCGGGTCGTGCAGATCGAGCCCGGCCCGACACCGACCTTGATGGCGTCGGCGCCGGCGTCGACGAACGACTGGGCGCCGGCGCGGGTCGCGACGTTGCCGCCGATGACCTGGACGTGCTTCGTCGCCGGGTCGGTCTTGAGCCTGCGGACCATGTCGAGCAGGAGGTGCACGTGTCCGTGCGCGGTGTCGGCGACGAGCACGTCGACGCCTGCCTCGACGAGGGTGGTGGCGCGCTCCCAGGCGTCTCCGAAGTAGCCGATGGCCGCGCCGACCAGGAGGCGGCCGTCGGCGTCGTAGGAGGCGTGGGGAAACTGCTCGCTCTTGACGAAGTCCTTGACGGTGATGAGACCGGTCAGGGTGCCGTCGGGGTCGACCAGCGGCAGCCGCTCGCGCTTGTGGGCGCGCAGCAGGGCGGTGGCGTCGTCACGGTCGATCCCGGTGGGGCCGGTGATCAGGGGCATCGGCGTCATCACCTCGTCGACCTTGGTGGTGGCCCACTCCGCGACGGGGGTGAAGCGCAGGTCGCGGTTGGTGATGATGCCGATCAGCTTGTTGCCTGCCTCGACCACGGGCAGGCCGGAGACCCGGTACTCGCCGCAGATGCGGTCGAGCTCCTCCAGGGTGGCGTCGGGGCCGATCGTGACGGGGTTGGAGATGATGCCGGTCTGCGTCCGCTTCACCAGGTCGACCTGGTAGGCCTGGTCCTCGATCGAGAGGTTGCGGTGCAGCACGCCGATGCCGCCCTGCCGGGCCATGGCGATCGCCATCCGCGACTCGGTCACGGTGTCCATGGCGGCGCTGAGCAGCGGGACCTTGATGGAGATCTCCCGCGTCAGGCGAGTGGTGGTGTCGATCTCGTCAGGCGCGAGGTCGGACTCCCCCGGCAGCAGCAGGACGTCGTCGTAGGTCAGGCCGAGCGATGCAAACTTCTCCGGAATCTCCACCCCGCGAGTCTAGTCCCCCAGCCGAGACCGCTCGGCGCCGATGGTGGTGTCCGGGCCGTGGCCGGTGTGGACGACCGTCTCCTCGGGCAGCGCGAAGAGCTGCTGACGGATCGACCGCACGATGAGGTCGGCGTCGCTGAAGGAGCGTCCGGTGGCGCCGGGACCACCCTCGAAGAGGGTGTCGCCGGTGAACACGCAGCCCAGGTCGGGGGCGTGGAGGCAGACGGCCCCCGGGGCGTGCCCCGGGGTGTGCAGGACGCGCAGCACCGTGCCCGCGACCGTCAGCTCCTGACCGTCGGAGAGGTCGACGTCCCAGAGGTGGTCGGTGTGGGTGAGCTCCCACAGCGGCCGGTCGTCGGGGTGCAGCAGGATCGGGGCCACGGTCCGCTCCCGCAGCTCGGGAGCCACGCGGACGTGGTCGTCGTGGGCATGGGTGCAGAGGATGGCCTTCACCTTGCGGTCTCCGACGACGGCCATGATCGCCTCCACGTCGTGCGGGGCGTCGATGACGACGCACTCGGCGTCGTCGCCCACCACCCAGACGTTGTTGTCGACGTCGTGGGTCTCCCCGTCGAGGGAGAAGGTGCCGGACACCACGGCGTGGTCCACACGCACACTCATCGCGAGGCCCCTTCCATCACGACGACGGAGCGCAGCACGTCGCCGCCGTGCATCTTCTCGAACGCGGCCTCGACGTCGTCGATCCCGATCTCCTCGGTGACGAAGGCGTCCAGGTCGAGACGACCCTGGAGGTAGAGGTCGGTCAACATGGGGAAGTCGCGACTGGGCAGGCAGTCGCCGTACCACGACGACTTAAGCGCCCCGCCGCGTCCGAAGACGTCGATCAGCGGGATGTCGGGCACCTTCATGTCGGGCGTCGGAACGCCGACCAGGACGACGGTGCCGGCCAGGTCACGGGCGTAGAACGCCTGTTTCCAGGTCTCCGGGCGACCGACCGCCTCGATCACCACGTCGGCACCCTCGGCTCCGTTGCCGCACACGATCTGCTTGATCGCCTCGACGGGGTCGGCCTGCGCAGAGTTCACGGTGTGGGTGGCGCCCATGGCACGGGCCTTCTCCAGCTTGCGGTCATCGATGTCGACGGCGATCACCTTGGCGGCCCCGGCCAGCACCGAACCGGCGACAGCAGCCATGCCCACGCCGCCGCAACCGATCACGGCGACGGTCTTGCCTCGAGTGACCTCGCCCGTGTTGATCGCAGCACCGAGGCCGGCCATCACGCCGCAGCCGAGGAGGCCGACGGCGGCGGGCCGAGCGGCGGGGTCGACCTTGGTGCACTGGCCGGCTGCCACGAGGGTCTTCTCGGCGAACGCCCCGATCCCGAGCGCGGGGCTGAGCTCGGTGCCGGCCAGCTCGCCCTCGGCCAACGTCATCTTCTGGGTGGCGTTGTGGGTGGCGAAGCAGTACTGCGGCTCGCCACGGTCGCAGGCGCGACACTGCCCGCAGACCGCGCGCCAGTTGAGCACCACGAAGTCGCCGACGGCCACCTCGGTGACCCCCTGGCCGACGGCCTCCACGATGCCGGCGGCCTCGTGGCCGAGCAGGAAGGGGAAGTCGTCGTTGATGCCACCTTGGCGGTAGTGCAGGTCGGTGTGGCAGACCCCGCAGGCCTGCACCCTCACCACGGCCTCACCGGGGCCCGGGTCGGGCACGTTGATCGTGACGACCTCGACGGGCGCATCCTTGCGGAGCGCCACCACTGCCTTGACCTGCTGCACGGGCCACCTCACATCCTGGGGGACGCCGGGACGTCCTCCCGGCAGGTGCTGGTGAGCCTGCCCCACCGCACCGACGCTTTCAAGCAGGGCCCGGCCCAGCACCTCTGCCGACGCCGTCCACACATACAGCACGGCCCGCCACCCGGGAGGGTGGCGGGCCGTGCGTCAAAGGCGTCGGCGGCTCAGTGACCGTGGCCGTGGCCGTGGCCGGCGGCAGCCGGAGCCTCGTCCTCGTCCTCGGGCTTCTCCACCACGAGCGTCTCGGTGGTGAGCAGCATCGCGGCGATCGAGGTCGCGTTGACGAGCGCCGAGCGGGTGACCTTGACCGGGTCGAGGACGCCCTGGGTGACCAGGTTGCCGTACTCCTCGGTCGCGGCGTTGTAGCCGAACTCGGGACCCTCGGCCTGCCCGCCCTCACGCACCTTGGTGATGACGACGTAGCCGTTCTCGCCACCGTTCTCGGCGATCCAGCGCAGCGGCTCGTCGGCGGCCTTGCGCACGATGCGTACGCCCAGCGCCTCGTCGTCGGTCAGGCCGAGGTCGCCCTCGAGCACCTGCACGGCGTGGATCAGGGCCGACCCACCGCCGGGCACGATGCCCTCGTCGATCGCGGCGCGGGTCGCGGAGACGGCGTCCTCGATGCGGTGCTTCTTCTCCTTGAGCTCCACCTCGGTGGCGGCGCCGACCTTGATCACGCACACACCGCCGGCGAGCTTGGCGAGGCGCTCGGAGAGCTTCTCGCGGTCCCAGTCGGAGTCGGTGTTCTCGATCTCGGCCTTGATCTGGTTGACCCGGGCCTCGACCTCCGCGGCCTCACCGGCGCCGTCGACGATCGTGGTGTTGTCCTTGGTGACGACGACGCGGCGCGCCTTGCCGAGCACCTCGAGGCCCACCTGATCGAGCTTGAGGCCGACCTCGGGGGCGACGACCTGACCGCCGGTCAGCACGGCGATGTCCTGCATCATCGCCTTGCGGCGGTCACCGAAGGCCGGCGACTTGACCGCGACGGCGTTGAAGGTGCCGCGGATCTTGTTGACGACCAGGGTCGAGAGCGCCTCGCCCTCGACGTCCTCGGCGAGGATGAAGAGCGGCTTGCCGGTCTGCATGACCTTCTCGAGCAGCGGCACCAGGTCGGAGACCGCGGAGACCTTCCCCTGGACGAGCAGCACGTAGGGGTCGTCCAGGACGGCCTCCATGCGCTCGGGGTCGCTCACGAAGTAGGCCGAGATGTAGCCCTTGTCGAACTGCATGCCCTCGGTGAACTCGAGCTCGGTGCCCATGGTGTTGGACTCGTCGACGGTGATGACACCGTCCTTGCCCACCTTGTCGAAGGACTCGGCGAGCAGCTCGCCGATGTGGGGGTCGCGCGAGGAGATCGTGGCGACCGAGGCCATGTCCTCCTTGGAGTCGACCTCGCGGGCCGCCTCGCGCAGCGCGTCGCTGACGGCCTCCGCGGCGGCGTCCATGCCGCGCTTGAGGCTCATCGGGTTGGCGCCGGCGGCCACGGCCTTGAGGCCCTGGTGGACCATCGCCTGCGCCAGCACGGTCGCGGTGGTGGTGCCGTCACCGGCCACGTCGTTGGTCTTGGTCGCGACCTCCTTGGTGAGCTGGGCACCGAGGTTCTCGAAGGGGTCGTCCAGCTCGACCTCGCGCGCGACGGAGACGCCGTCGTTGGTGATCGTCGGGGCGCCCCACTTCTTGTCGAGCACGACGTAGCGGCCCTTGGGGCCGAGGGTGACCTTGACGGTGTTGGCGAGCGCGTCGACACCGCGCTCGAGGGCACGACGAGCGTTCTCGTCGAACTCCAGGATCTTGGGCATTGCTGCTCCTTGCTCAGGTGGGTCGGGAGACGCGAACGGACGTCACGCGGCGGCACCACGGTGGGGTGCGACGCCGGCGTGACGTCCGGTCACAGGACTGCTTCTTCAGCCGACGATCGCCAGCACGTCGCGCGCGGAGAGGATGAGGAACTCCTCGCCCGAGTACTTGACCTCGGTGCCGCCGTACTTGCTGTAGATGACCTTGTCGCCCACGGCGACGTCGACCGGGAGGCGGTCGGAGCCGTTGTCCGCGAAGCGGCCGGGGCCCACGGCCACGACCTCGCCCTCCTGGGGCTTCTCCTTGGCGGTGTCCGGGATGACCAGGCCGGAAGCCGTGGTCTGCTCAGCCTCGAGGGGCTTGACGACGATCCGGTCCTCGAGGGGCTTGATGTTGACCGACACGATGTCGACCTCCACTTTCTCCACTGATGTCTGGGTGATGTCTCGTGGTGCCTGGCCGGCTCGGCATCTGCCGGTCGGCAGGCGGACCGTCGAGCCTGCGCCGTCGCGGGGGTCGCAGGCCGTCACGGCCACTTGGCACCCTCGAGGTGAGAGTGCCAGATCAGACGTTAGCACTCCCCTCAATCGAGTGCCAGACGGGTGCACCGGGGCCCCATGGTGGAGGATGCGGGGGTGGACCTCGACACCTTCCTGTGGCTGCTGACCGACGACGGACAGCGCCTGCTGGAGCGCGCCTCTCACCTGTACGCCGACCACGACGGTGACCCGCTCGCCGCGGCCGCCGCCGTACGCAAGGTCGAACCGGACGCCGAACGGGCCGCCGCAGCCCTGACCCAGGTGCAGCTGCGCGTGAGGGCGGTCGCCAAGCTCGGCGACGACGCGCTGTCGATGTACTTCACCCCCGACGGGTTGGAGCAGGCCACGCGCCAGCGGGTCGCCGCTCACCGCGCCGCGCGACTGGCCGCGGCCCAACCCTCCTCCGTGGTCGACCTGGGCTGCGGCATCGGCGGCGACCTGGTCGCCTTCGCCCGGGCCGGACTCACCGCCGCCGGCGTCGACCTCGACCCCGTGCGCGCCCGGATTGCCCAGGCCAACCTCGACGCCCTGGGGCTGCCCGGCGCCACGATGGTGGCCGACTCCACCGAGCTCGACCTCTCCGGATTCGGGGCGGCCTTCGCCGACCCTGCACGCCGCAGCGCCCGGGGCCGGGTCTTCGACGAGACGGGCTGGACGCCCCCGTGGTCCTTCGTGCTCGACCTGCTGGGCCGTACGTCGGTGGTCAAGGTGGCCCCCGGCATCGGCCACGACCTCGTGCCCGAGGGCGTCGAGGCGGAGTGGGTCAGCGACCAGGGCGAGGTCAAGGAGGCGGCCCTGTGGTCGCCGGCCCTGGCGACGGTGCGACGTCGCGCCACCGTGATCTCGGGCGACGGCCTGGTCAGCCTCACCGACGAGGACGACCCCTACCAGGGGCAGGCAGACCGCCCCGTGGTCGACCTCGCCCAGCACCTCTACGAGCCCGACGGAGCGGTGATCCGCGCCGGACTGGTGACCGCGATCGCCGCGGGCGTCGGCGGCGGACTGCTCGACGAGCACATCGCGTACGTCACCAGCGACGCCTCCTTCCGCTCCCCCTTCATGAAGTCCTACTACGTCATCGAGGAGCTGCCCTTCCGGGAGAAGCAGCTCAAGGCAGCGCTCGCCGAGCGCAACATCGGCACGCTGACGATCAAGAAGCGCGGCGTCGACGTCGTGCCCGAGCAGCTCCGCAAGCGCCTCGCCCTGACCGGGGACGAGGAGGCCACCATCGTGCTGACCCGCATCGCCGGTGTCGGCCGTGTCCTCCACGTGCGCCCCTTCTGACGCGAGAGCGCCCGGAGGGCGGTCCATGGACAATAGTGCGTGAGACACACTATTGTTTCGGCCATGAGGGATGACGTGCTGGCCGGACACCTCCAGGAGCTGCGGCGCGGCACCGTGGTGGTTGCCGCGCTGGCGACGCTGACCCGACCCACCTACGGCTACGCCCTGCTCGAGCAGCTCGCCGACGCGGGTTTCGCCGTCGACGGCAACACCCTCTACCCCTTGCTGCGCCGGCTCGAGAAGCAGGGCTTGCTCACCAGCGAGTGGAACACCGAGGAGAGCCGCCCGCGGAAGTTCTACCGCTCGACCGACGACGGCGTCGCCGTCCTCGAGTCCCTGCTCGCCGAGTGGGCGGGCCTGCACGCATCCATCGAGAAGTTGAGGTGACCTCCATGCGCACCACCCGCCGCCACACCCCGACCCCCAACCTGGCCGAACGCTACGTCCACGCGGCCACCCGGCGCCTGGGCGACGACCAGCGCGACGACGTGGCCCTCGAGCTGCGCGCCGACATCGCCGACCGGGTCGACTCGCTGCAGGTCCAGGACCCCACCCTCTCGCCGGAGGCGGCCGAGCACGCAGCCCTGGTCGAGCTCGGCGACCCGGACGCCCTCGCCGCTTCCTACGCAGGCACGCCGCAGCACCTGATCGGGCCGGAGCACTTCCCGACCTACGTCCGCACACTCAAGGCGATCACCGTCGTCGCCGTGCCCATCGCGGTCACGGCGACCGCCGTCATCGGCTCGCTCACCGGCGACGGCCCGCTCGAGGCCCTCGGACGCGCGGCGTGGATCGGCTTCAGCCTCGTCGTGCAGATCGCCTTCTGGGTGACCGTGACGTTCGCGATCGTCGAACGCAGCGACCAGACGTCCGCGGCCGACCTCGGCGCCGAGCCCTGGCGCCCCGAGCAGCTGCCCGAGCTGCCCGCCGGCCCACGGGGGGCGTTGGGCGAGACGGTGACCAACGTCGTGTGGCTCGGCATCCTCGCTGGCCTCGTCGTCTGGCAGCAGGTGCTGCCGTTCGTCACCGACGCGGGCGAACGGCTGCCCGTGCTCGACCCGAGCCTCTGGTCCTTCTGGCTGCCCCTGGTGCTGGTGGCGCTGGCCCTGGAGGCCTGCTTCGAGGTGGTGAAGTATCGCGCCGGCGCGACCTGGACGACCCCCTTCGCAGTGGTCAACACCGTCACCGCGGCCATCCTTGCGGCACCGGTCGCCTGGTTGGCCTACGAGGAGCGGCTGCTCAACCCGGCCTTCATCGCCCACGCCCAGTCGCAGTGGGCGGAGTTCGACCCCGGCGTGACCCACACGATCGTCCTGGTGGCAGCTGTCGTGATCTGGGCCTGGGACAGCCTCGAGGGCTGGCGCCGCACCCGCCTCCTCGACTGACCGCAGCGCCTACCCCACGCAGCACGAGACCCCCGCACGACAGGTGCGGGGGTCTCGCTGTGGGTGGCGCCTGTGTGGCTCAGGCGCCGAGCTCAGACTCGGGCCTCGGCGGCCTTGCGAGCGTGGACCAGACCCAGGATGCCCAGGATCAGGAAGAGGGCAGCTCCGACGAAGGCGCCGATGGCGGCGTAGCCGGCGATGGTGCCCATGGTGGCGAAGGCGTATCCGTAGAGGAGCAGACCGCGCAGGGTGTTGCCCTTGAAGAGCGAGTCGCGGTTGGCGCCCACGGCCTCCAGCAGCTCGGCCTTGTCAGCCTCGTTGAGCTCGGTGTCGGCCTCGACCGCACGAGCCACGCCACCGGCCGACTCGTAGGTCAGCGGGAAGGTCATCTCGTCAGTGTTGACGCCCTTCTCCTCCAGCGCTGCCTTGACGCCGAAGGTGCTGGCCTCCATGTGGGCCTTGATGTAGTGGTCGGCGTAGGCGCGGGCCTTGGGGCCGTTGTCGAGGGTGGTGCCCTCGAACTCCATCAGCGTGTCACGGTCCTCGTCGGAGAGTGACTCGTCGGCCTCGATGGCCTCCTTGGTCGGCATGGTGATGTCCTGGTCGCCGAACTGCTGGTCGACCTGGTCTCCGATGAAGGTGGCGCCCCAGGTGAGGAGCCCTCCTGCCACCAGCAGGACCAGCGCGAGCAGGATCCCGGTCCAGGAGATGAGCTTGTCGAGTGTGGCACGCATGAGGGACTCCTTTGTCTGGCTCAACGGCCGGACGTTCCGACCAACTGAACTACTACTACGGACAGTAGTAGATAACTACTACGTCGTGTAGTTGATGGACGTTTCAACGGTGGAGACGTCCATCACACCACGACGCCATGCAAGCGCAACCGCACCGCCTTTACCACCACCAACATCCCCCGAAGGCACCTCAGTTCGCGTGCCTCCGTGCACCCTCTCCCAGCCCGCGTGCAACCCTGCGTGTCCCCATGGCGTCTGGGCAGTGAGACGCGTCGCTGGCGCGTCGCGGAGACCGGACGCAGTGGCGGACAGCATCGTGGGAGAGGCAGGATCGTGACGACGACACAGATGGAGGCACCGGTGGCGGGCAAGGGGGTGACTCGCGACGCCGACTTCGAGGCATGGCTTCTGGTGCGCCAACCCGCGCTGCACCGCACCGCCTGGGCGCTCACCGGCAACCCGCACGACGCGGCCGACCTGCTGCAGACGGCCCTGGCCAAGGTCTACCTCGCGTGGGACAGGGTGAGCAGGGCCGACTCGATCGACAGCTATGCCCGTCGCGTGCTGGTCAACGAGCACACGTCGCTGTGGCGCCGCGCGTTCAAGAGGCGCGAGCACTCCACGTACGAGGTGCCCGACCGCGGCGCCAGCGACCACTATGACGAGGGCACCAGTCGCGAGCTCTGGGAGTTCGTGCAGACCCTCTCCCCCCGGCAACGGGCCGTCGTGGTCCTGCGCTACTACGAGGAGCTCAGCGAGGCCGAGACCGCCGAGGTGCTCGGCGTCTCCGTCGGCACCGTGAAGTCCCAGTGCAGCCGAGCCCTCGCCACCCTGCGCGACCGCGCGCCCCGCAGCCTCGCCCCCCAGGAGGACCGATGAACGACGACCTGACCGGCCAGCGCCTCGGCGCCGCGCTGCGCGACCACGTGCCTGCACACCCCCACGCGCCCCTCGACCTGGCCGACGTCAAGGCCGGCGCCCGCCGGGTCCGCCGGCGTCGCACCGTCACCGGCGTGGCGGTCGCCGCGGTCGCCGCAGCGGTGCTCACCCCCGCCGGCTTCATGGCCCTGGACGGCGACGGCACGGGTGCCACACCCGGTCCCGCGACCCAGGCACCGACCGCCGTGCCGCGCCCGTCGCTGGTCCCCGCACCCCGGGACGACGTCACGCTGGAGGAGGACTCCCCGCGCGGGGACGACCCGCTCGACTGGGCACACCCGAGCTTCACGGGCGCCGCCCCGCCTCACGACGCGCTGCCCGACGGCACCGACCAGGTGGCCCGACTCGGCGAGCGCTGGGCCGCCGGACGCGACAACGGCGTGGAGCGCACCGTGGTGCTCCTCGACGCCGACGGAGCCATCCTTCGGGAGTTCGAGGCCCAGAGCTTTGCGGTCTCGGACACCCACGAGCTGGTCGCCTGGACCACCGGGCGCACGCTCATGCTGATGGACGACAGCGGCCGGACCCGCGAGCTGGCGACCCTGCCGGGGAACCATGGCGACCCGGTCGACCTGACCGGCGGGGCGGGTTGCGTGGACGAGTCCGACGTCGAGGGCTGCCGCGTGGTCGTGAGCTACGGGAGCGAGAACGGACCCGACGTCATCACCGGCGACGGGACGATCACCCCGGTCTCGGAGGCCGTGGTCCACGTGAGCGCGGCCCACGAGGACTTCGCGGCGGGACCCGAGATGCCCGCCGCCTTCGAGAACACCGGGTGCACGAGGCTGATCGACCTCGGCACCGACGGACAGACCCGGTGGAAGAACTGCGACGTCCACGTGTGGTCCTTCTCCCCCGACGGACGCTGGATGACGGTGGTCGACCGCGACTCCGACGGGTGGGGACCCAGCCGGATCGGGGTCGCCGACGCCGCCACGGGCAAGGTCTTCTTCTGGATCGACCCGACCGGGGACGACCGAGGCCTCGGCAACGCGACCTGGGAGGGGTCGGACCACCTCGTGGTCGACAGCTACGACTTCACCGACCGGGAGTGGCGCCTCTTCCGGGTCTCCGTCACCGGTGAGGTGGAGCAGGCAGCCGACATGGTGCCGGGCACGGACGGCGACTTCCCGTTCATTCCCCCGGTCCAGCCCTGACACCCGGAGAGGCCGACCGACCGAGAGAGCGACAGCCAGTCGGTCACCACCCTCGACGCCTCAGGCGACGACGGTGGTGATCGGCTGGCTCGAGTCCGCCGGCAGGTCGAGGGCCGAGGGCGTACGCCCCCGTGCGACGAGCTCGGCACCGAGTGCGGCGACCATCGCGCCGTTGTCGGTGCAGAGGCCGGGGCGTGGCACCCGCACCCGGATCCCCTTCGCCTCGGCCCGCGCGGTCGCCATCGCCCGCAGCCGGCTGTTGGCCGCCACACCACCGCCGATCAGGATGTCGTCGATGCCGTGGGTGACGGCCGCGTCGATCGCCTTGCGGGTCAGCACGTCGCAGACGGCCTCCTGGAAGGAGGCGGCCACGTCCGGCACGTCGATGGTGGCCCCGGCCCGCTGCTGGGCCTCCACCCACCGGGCCACCGCGGTCTTGAGGCCGGAGAAGGAGAAGTCGAAGCGGTGACGCTCCAGGTCGCGGCGCGAGGTCAGGCCACGGGGGAAGTCGATGGCGACGCTGTTGCCGCTGGCCGCGGCCCGGTCGATGTGCGGACCGCCGGGGAAGCCCAGCCCCAGCAGGCGGGCGACCTTGTCGAAGGCCTCACCCGCGGCGTCGTCGATGGTGGCGCCGAGCGGGTCGACGCCCACCGTCACGTCGGTGACCTGCAGCAGGCTGGAGTGGCCGCCGGAGACCAGCATCGCCAGGCACGGCTCGGGGAGCGGACCGTGCTCGAGCTGGTCGACCGCCACGTGGGCGGCCAGGTGGTTGACGCCGTAGATCGGCTTGCCCAGGCCCCAGGCCAGCGACTTGGCGGCTGCGACGCCGACGAGCAGCGCACCGGCCAGCCCCGGGCCACTCGTGACCGCGATGGCGTCGACGTCGGAGAGCCGGATCCCGGCGGTCTCGCAGGCCCGCTCGATGGTCGGCACCATCGCCTCGAGGTGGGCCCGGCTGGCGACCTCGGGCACGACACCGCCGAAACGGGCGTGCTCGTCGACGCTGCTGGCGACCGCGTCGGCCAGGAGCGTGTGGCCCCGCACGATGCCGACGCCGGTCTCGTCGCAGGAGGTCTCGATGCCGAGCACCAGAGGTTCGTCGCTCATGGGTCCATCCTCCCGGAGGTGTGGGTGTCGAAGGCCAGCGCCCGCTCGAGGACGAGCGCGGCGGAGCCGTCGCGGTAGTAGCGGGGGCGGCGGTCGATCTCGACGAAACCAGCGGCGGCGTAGAGGGCCCGAGCGCCGGTGTTGGCCTCCCCCACCTCCAGCAGCAGACGCTCCGCACCGTTGCTGCGGGCCTCGGCGCAGGCGCGGGCGAGCAGCGCGGTGGCGACGCCGCGACGACGCACGGTCGGGTCGGCCGCGATGCGGAGCAGCTCGGCGAAGTCGCCGACGAGCCCGGTCAGGGCGTAGCCCACGGGACGGTCGGCGTCGTCGGCGGCGACCAGCAGCCGACGACCGGCGGTGTCGAGCAGCCCCTGCCAGGCCGGCAGGTCCCACGGTTCGTCGGGGAAGAGCGCCGCGTCGAGCGCTGTGACCGCGGCCAGGTCGTCGGTCGTGGCCGGTCGGACCGACCTCACGAGACGGGCTTGGGCGCCGCCGGCGCCACGGCGTCGGGGCGGCGCAGGTAGAGCGGCTCGGGGTCGAGCAGCTCCGCACGCTCCTCGGCGACCACCCGGGCCAGCCAGCCGGCGCTGGGCCGGGCGGGCCCGACGGCGTGCGGGAACGCGTCGGGGTAGAGCGTCGCTCCCTCACCGACCACCGGCAGGTCGCTGGCGACGTCGGCGGGCTTGCGCACCGCAGGGCCCTGCACGCGTACGCCGTCGCGGTAGGAGGCCACGTAGACCTCCTTGCGGCGGGCGTCGGTGGCGACCAGGAAGTCGCCGGAGACCGCACCGGTCTCGTGGGCCTCGACCGCGAGCACGTCGAGCGTGCAGACCGCTCGGACCTCGACGTCGAGCGCCAACGCCAGCGTGCGGGCGGTGACCAGCCCGACCCGCAAGCCGGTGAAGGGGCCCGGCCCGGCGCCCACGGCGATCGCGGTGACGTCGCGACGACCCCGGCCGGCATCAGCCATCACTGCGTCGATCAGCGGCGCCAGGGACTCACCGTGCTTCATCGGGCGGTCGGAGACCCGCTCGGCCACGACGTCACGGCCGTCGTGCAACGCCACCGTGACCAGGGGCGTGGCGGTGTCGAAGGCGAGGAGCATCCTGCGAGGTTACCGACCCTCGACCCAGTGGAGCTCGACCACCCGGGGGTCGTGGTCGGCGAGGTCGCCGGGCACGGCACCGTGACCTGCGTCGCCGGTGGTCTCCCCGCCGAGCGCCCGGGTGATCCGCACCTCCAGGCGTCGCTCGGCCAGGCCCTCGGCCAGCCCCGCGCCCCACTCGACCACGGTCACCGCCTCGTCGAGGGCGGTGTCGAGGTCGAGGTCGTCCAGCTCCTCGATCCCGCCCAGCCGGTAGGCGTCGACGTGCACGAGGTCGGGCCCACCCACCAGTGAGGGGTGGACCCTGGCGATCACGAAGGTGGGCGAGGTGATGCCCCCACGCACCCCGAGCCCTTCACCCAGGCCCTGGGTGAAGGTCGTCTTGCCGGCACCCAGCTCACCACTGAGCATGAGCAGGTCACCGGGCTCGAGCAGACGGGCCGTGCGCCACCCAAGGTCACGCATCGCCTCCGCGTCGCGCACCTCGTGGCGGGTCGGCAGGTCGCGCCACAGCTGGAGGCACGGACCCACGGTGCCTCCGTCCTCGAACCCCTTGGCCCGCCAGAAGTCGACGGTGGCGGGCAGCTCCGGACGCGCGAGCACGCCCACGCGGCGCTGGCCCGGGACGTGGCGCCCGGCGGCCTCCAGCAGCAACGAGGCCACCCGCTGCCCTTGGGCGCGGGGATCCACCCCGAACCGGCGCAGGAAGACGCTGTCGCCGCGCCGGTCCAGCAAGGTGGCCCCGACCGGACGGCCGTCGGAGCGCGCCAGCAGGCCACGCGAACGCCCCAGCGCGCGGGCGATCGTCTCGGGCGTCTCGCCCAGCGCGTCGGCGGGCGGGTCGAGGGGCGGTCGGTCGGCGAACGCGGCCCGCACCACGGCGTACACCTCCTCGGCCGCCTCCGCACCCACGCTGGTGACCTCCACGACGGGGTTCGTGCCCGGGGTCATGCCTCGGTCCGCTCCTTGAGGTCCTGGGCGTGGTGCAGAGCCCGTTCGAAGAGCCGGTCGAGCTCGGCGTTGACCTCGTCGTGGCGCTCCAGGATCACCATGTGACCCGCGCCTTCCACCTCGAGGAGGTCGGAGCCCGGGATGCGGGAGTGCAGCTTGCGGCTGTGGCCGATGCTGGTCAGGCGGTCGGTGGTGGCACCGATCACGGTGCAGGGCGCCAGCCCGAGCGCCGCCAGGTCGTCGTAGTGGTCGAGCGCAGCGAAGGCCGGGTAGAAGTCGGCGACCACCTCGAAGGGCGTTGCGTCGATCATGTCGAAGACGAACTCGGCGTAGTTGCGGGGCACGTCGTCGCCGAAGGAGAACCGGTCGACGACCAGCTCGGCCAGCCGGAAGCCGGTGGCACGCAGCCGGTCGACGAGCAGGTGACCGCGATCGAGGACGCGCACCAGTCGGGCGATCGCCTGACCGCTCACCGAGCCCAGCGGCAGCATCGGGAAGAGGATCCGTCCGGGGTCCATGCCACCGGCCGTGGTCGCGATCAGGGCGGTGCCGACGATCCTGCTGCCGAACATCTCGGGGAACTGGGCGGCCAACGAGATCACGCTCATGCCACCCATGGAGTGGCCGACCACGACGACAGGGCCGTCGGTGGTCGTCTCGATGACGCGCTTGAGGTCGCGGCCGAGCTGCGCGATCGTGCAGTTCTCGCCCGCCGACCGGTCGGAGCGGCCGTGGGAGCGCTGGTCGTAGAAGACGGTCCGCACCAGACCGCGGTAGGCGGCACGCTGGAAGTGCCACGCCTGCAGGCTCAGGGTGTAGCCGTGCACGAAGACCACGGTGAGTGGCGTCTGCCGGTCCGGGTCGGCCTCGTCGATCTCCACGTGGAGGTCGATGCCGTCGTCGGCCACCACCTTGAGCGACGGCGAGGTCAGTGCCCCGAACTCGGTGGCGTCACCGGCGCCCTGGCGTGCCTGGATCTGTTGCACCGCCCGCGCGGTCGCCCCCGCGGCCGCGACCCCGACCAGACCCGCAGCCACTCCCCAGGCCTTGCTGTGCCGACTCACGACTGGTCCTTCCCCACGTAGCGGCGGGTCAGGCGCCCGCCGAGCTGGGTGACGATCTCGTAGTTGATGGTGCCGGCGGCCTCCGCCCAGTCCTGCGCGGTCGGTTCGCCGGCGTCCCCGGGTCCGAAGAGTACGTACCGCTCCCCCGCCGCCACGGAGTCGCCGTGCAGGTCGACGACGAGCTGGTCCATGCAGACCTTGCCGCGCACCGGCCGCCGACGCCCGGCGACCCAGACCTCCGCTCCCGGACTCGCGGCTCGCGGCACTCCCTCGCCGTAGCCGACCGGCACGAGGCCGAGCGTGGTCTCCTCGGTCGCGACCCAGGCGTGGCCGTAGGAGACCCCCGCCCCGGCCGGCACCGACTTGGTCAACGCCAGGCGGCCCTGCACCGTCATCGCCGGCACCAGGTCGACCGGCGACGGTACGCCCGGCGCAGGGTCGAGCCCGTAGATTGAGATGCCGCAGCGCACCAGGTCGTGCCTCAGGTCGGCGCGGTGGATCGCGGCGGCCGAGTTGGCCAGGTGGCGCACCTCCAGCTGCAGGCCGGCCTTCTCGGCGAGCGCCACCGCCTCGTCGAACGCCTTCGCCTGCAGGTCGGTCACAGGGTGGCCGGGCTCGTCGCTGGCCACGAGGTGCGACCAGACCCCGACGACCCGGACAGCTCCGCTGGCCTCGACCTGCCGCGCGTGGGCGCACAGGCCGGGCCACTGCTCAGCCGTGGCTCCCCCGCGGGAGAGGCCCGTGTCGATCTTGAGGTGCACCCGCGCGGTCACGCCCGCCCGGCCCGCCGCCGCGGCGACCTCGTCGAACTGGGCGACGTCGTAGGCCGCGACGTCGACGTCGGCGGCCAGCACCTCCTCGTAGGAGTCGCCGGGGGCGGCCAGCCAACAGAGCAGTCGGCCCGTGTCGCCGGCCGCGCGCAGCGCTAGGGCCTCCTCGGGCGTGGCGACACCCAGCCAGGTCGCGCCCGCGGCCCGGGCCGTGCGCGCCACGGCGGACATCCCGTGGCCGTAGCCGTCGGCCTTGACCACCGCCATGAGCGCGGCGGGGGCGACGAGGTCGCGGAGTGTGGAGACGTTGTGGGCGACCGCGTCGAGGTCGACGACGATCTCGGCTCGCGCCGGGTGCGCCCGCTCACTCATCCCCCCAGTCTCACACCTCGCTGGCGAGCGCGCCGACGATCTCCGGCAGCGCGTGAGCCACGTCACTGGCAACCAGGGGTCCGCCCCGGCCCGCGCGGCTCGCCGCCGCCCCGTGCAACCACGCCCCGACACTGGCCGCGTCGAAGGGGTCGAGGCCACTCGCGAGCAGGGCACCGACCAGGCCCGTGAGCACGTCGCCGGCGCCGGCGGTGGCCAGCCAGGGTGTGCCGGTGGAGTTCACCCGGACCCGTCCGCCGGGGTCGGCGACGAGGGTGCGGGGACCTTTGAGCAGCACCACCGCGCCCCACCGCCGGGCGGCGTCTCGTGCGTGGCGCAGCGGCGCGCCCTCCACCTCGCCGCGGGGTTCACCGAGCAGCGCGGCGAGCTCCCCCGCGTGCGGTGTCAGGACGAGGCCCGAGGGTCCTCGGCGGTGGTGCAGGTGGCGCAGGGCGTCGGCGTCGACGACCACCGGGACGTCGTCGCCCAACGCCGCGGCCAGCGCCGCCGCCGCCTCGTCGTCGCCACCCGACCCGACGGCCCACGCCTGCACCCGACCGGCGCCGACCACCTCGGGGAACCGCTGACGCACCCGGGAGTCGACCTCGTCGGGCCCGACGTAGCGGACCATGCCCGCCATCCCGCTGGCCGCACCGGCGACGCAGAGCAACGCCGCGCCCGGGTAGGCGCGCGACCCGGCGCGTACGCCCACCACGCCGCGCGTGTACTTGTGCGACGCCCGCCCGGGCACCGGCAGGAGCGTCGCGACGTCGGCGGCCTCGAGGGCCTCGACGTCGGCGTCCGGCAGGACCAGGCCGATGTCGACCAGGCGGACCTCCCCGCAGGCCGCGGCCGCGGGATCGACCAGAGTGGCGACCTTGTGGGTGCCAAAGGTGACGGTCACCTCGGCCTGCACGTGGGGCTCCGGGGTCTCGCCGGTGTCGACGGCCACCCCCGAGGGCAGGTCGACGGCGACGACCGGCACCCCGGCGAGCGCCTCGACGGCCTGCTGGGCGTCGGGCCGCAGCCCCGGGCTGCCTCCGATGCCGACGATGCCGTCGACGAGCAGGTCGGCGTCGAACCCGACCGCCCCCGGCAGGTCGACGGCCCGGCCCCCGGCAGCCAGGAGGGCCGCCAGCCCGGGCGCGTGCGGGTGCTCCGCCAGCGGCAGCGCCCGCACGGCCACCCCGTGGCGCGCCAGCCAGGCTCCCGCGAAGAGCGCGTCGCCCCCGTTGTTGCCGGCGCCTACGAGCAGCAGCACGCGGGTGCCGTACGTGTGTCCCCGGCGCCGCCGGAGCTCGTCGGCGACCGCGACCGCCAGCCCGGTCGCGGCACGCTGCATCAGGGCCTCGTCGCCGACGGCGGCGATGGCCTGCTCCTCGGCTGCACGGACCTGAGCGACGGTGTGGGCCTGCCTCATGGCCCCGAGCGTAGTGGGGCGCAGCACCCCCTAGCATCGGGTCATGGACCCCTACCGCGACGTCGTGGAGGCCTACAGCGAGTTCGCCCGCGAGGCCGGCGACTCCCCCACCTTCGTCGCCTGGGCGCGGGGCGTGGCAGACGACCCGGAGGTCGTCGACTGGATCGGGACGCTGCCGGGAATCAAGCAGCAGCCCAACCTGGTCTTCGCCGCTGCCCGCCGCCACGGCGTCCCCGCACCCGGTCCCTACGCGGCCCTGCGTGAGGCACTGCTGGCCGACGACGGCACGATCCGCGCCACGATCCTCAGCCACGCCACCCAGACCAACGAGGTGGGCCGACTCGCCACCCTCCTGCCCGTCCTCGCCCGGGTGGAGGGCCCGCTGGCCGTGGTGGAGGTGGGGTCGTCCGCCGGCCTCAACCTCACCCTCGACCGGTGGGCCTACGAGTGGACGCTCGCCGACGAGGGCGACCGCGTCGTGCGCCTCGAGCCCGACGGCCCGCCCGCCGGCACGCTGCGCAGCCGCGTCGTCGGACCGGCACCGCTGCCCGCCCGCGTGCCCGAGGTGGCGTGGCGCTGCGGGGTCGACCTCAACCCGCTCGACGTCACCGACGCCGAGCAGACGGCCTGGCTCGAGCAGCTGGTCTGGCCCGAGCAGGACGAGCGACGGGAGCGGCTGCGCCACGCGCTGGCCGTCGCCCGCACCGACCCGCCGCCGGTGCGCCGGGGCAACCTGCTCGACGAGCTGCCGCGGCTGGTCGAGGAGGCGTCGGGGCACGGCACCGTCGTGGTGCTCAACAGCGTCGTCATTGCCTACCTCTCCCCCGACGACCGCCAGCGCTACGACCACCTCGTACGCAGCCTGGTCGCCGCCGGCGCCTGCCACTGGGTGAGCAACGAGGCACCGGGAGTGCTGCCGTCGATCGCCGCGACCGGACCGGACGTGCCGACAGGACGCCGGGCGTTCGCGCTGGGACTCGACGGCCGGATGGTCGGTCACGCCCACGGCCACGGCAACGAGCTCCACTGGACCGCCTGAACCGGTGGCGGCGACCAGCCGGAGGTCAGCCTTCCAGCACCACCATCGCCGTGGCCACTCCGGCGTCGTGGGAGAGGGAGAGGTGCACCCGCTCGACCCCCAGCTCGCTCGCCGCGGCGGCCACCGAACCACGCAGCTCGAAGCGCGGGCGGCCCGACGCCTCGGAGACGACCTCGGCGTCGTGCCACGCCAACCCGGGCGGGGCACCCAGCGCCTTGGCCAGCGCCTCCTTCGCGGCGAACCGAGCCGCGAGGGACTCCACCGCTCGCGCGGCCTCGGCGGGCGTGAAGAGCCGCTCGCGCAAGCCGGGCGTACGCTCCAGCGACGCGCCGAAGCGCGCGACGTCGGCCACGTCGATGCCGATCCCGATCACCGCCACGACGACACCTCTCGCTCCCGCCGCACGGCTCGGGCCGTCACTCGACGGTGACGGACTTCGCCAGGTTGCGCGGCTGGTCGACGTCGTGGCCCATCGCGGTGGCCAGCTCGCAGGCGAAGAGCTGCAGCGGGATGACCGCGACGAGCGGCTGGAGCAGCACCGGCACCTTGGGCAGGCGGATCAGGGCGTCGGCGTAGGGCTCGATCGTGGTGTCGTCGGCCTCGGCCAGGCAGATCGTGTGCGCGCCACGGGCCCGCACCTCCTGGATGCCGCTGAGCATTTTGTCGTGCAGCTGGTCGCGGCCCCGCGGGGGCACGATGCAGAAGACCGGCAGCCCCTCCTCGATCAGGGCGATCGGACCGTGCTTCAGCTCACCGGCGGCGAAGCCCTCGGCGTGGATGTAGGCCAGCTCCTTGAGCTTGAGCGCACCCTCGAGGGCCACCGGGTAGCCGGCGTGACGGCCCAGGAAGAGCACCGACCGGGTGTCGACGTGGGAGCGGGCGAAGTCGTAGACCTGGTCGGCCTGGCCGAGCACCGTCTGGATGTGGCCGGGCATCTCGTCGAGCTGGTCGACGACCGCGTTGATCTCGTCGCCGAAGAGCGTGCCCTTGACCTGGGCAAGGTAGAGCGCGAGCAGGTAGCAGGCCACCAGCTGGGTGACGTAGCCCTTGGTGGAGGCGACCCCGATCTCCGGGCCGGCGTGGGTGTAGATGACGCCGTCGGACTCCCGCGGGATGGTCGAGCCGTTGGTGTTGCAGATCGCCAGCACCTTGGAGCGCTGCAGGCGCGCGTGGCGGATCGCCTGGAGGGTGTCGGCGGTCTCGCCAGACTGGCTGATCGCGACCACCAGGGTCGACTGGGTGAGGATCGGGTCGCGGTAGCGGAACTCGCTGGCGAGCTCAACCTCGACGCTGATCCGGGTCCAGTGCTCGATGGCGTACTTCGCGACCATGCCCGCGTAGAACGAGGTGCCGGCCGCGATGATGATGATCTTGTCGATGTCGCGCAGCTCGGAGTCGTCGAGACGCATCTCGTCGAGTTGGAGCCTGCCGGACTCGTCGCGGCGGCCCAGCAGCGAGTCGGCCACCGAGGCGGGCTGCTCGAAGATCTCCTTGCGCATGAACCAGTCGTGGCCGTCCTTCTCGGCGGCCGTCAGGTCCCAGTCGACGTGGTACTGCTGACCCTGGGCGGGGGTGCCGTCGAAGCCGATGACCTCGACGCCATCGGCGGTGATGGTGACGATCTGGTCCTGGCCCAGCTCCAGCGCCTCGCGGGTGTGGGAGATGAAGGCGGCGACGTCGGAGCCGAGGAAGTTCTCGCCCTCGCCCAGACCGACCACCAGCGGGGAGTTGCGACGGGCGGCGACCACGCGGGAGGGGTCCGCACCGTCGAGCGCAACCAGGGTGAAGGCGCCCTCGAGGCGCTGGCACACCCGCTGCATCGCGGTGGTGAGGTCGTGACCTGCCTCGACCTCGAGCTCGAGCAGGTGGGCGGCGATCTCGGTGTCGGTCTCCGACTTGAGGGCGTGACCGGCCTTCTCCAGCTCGGTGCGCAACGCCGCGAAGTTCTCGATGATGCCGTTGTGCACGACCGCCAGGCGGCCCTGCTGCCCCAGGTGGGGGTGGGCGTTGGCGTCGTTGGGGGCACCGTGGGTGGCCCAGCGGGTGTGACCGATGCCCGTCGTCGCCTCGGGCAGCGGTTGGGTGGCGATCGCTCCCTCGAGGTTGGCGAGCTTGCCGGCGCGCTTGTCCCAGACCACCGAACCTTCGTGGGCCAACGCCACCCCGGCGGAGTCGTAGCCCCGGTACTCCAGTCGGCGCAGACCCTCGATCACGACGTCCTGCGCCTGCTTGGCCCCCACGTAGCCCACGATTCCGC
This sequence comes from Nocardioides malaquae, assembly GCF_015070385.1. Lineage (GTDB taxonomy): Bacteria > Actinomycetota > Actinomycetes > Propionibacteriales > Nocardioidaceae > Nocardioides > Nocardioides malaquae. The sequence continues at coordinate 59,258 of NZ_JADCSA010000008.1, forward strand.
ACATGGGGAGTGATTCTATCCCCAGGCGCGGTGCAACAATGCCAACGTGTCTGCACCGGAGGAGTCCTCACCCTACGTCGAGCTCGACCGAGCGGCGTGGGCGTCGTTGGCCACCGGCACCCACTCCCCGCTGACGACCGAGGAGATCAACCAGCTGCGCGGGTTGGGCGACGCGCTCAACCTGGACGAGATCGAGCAGGTCTACCTCCCGCTCTCCCGTCTGCTGTCGATGTACGTCGAGAGCGCCAGCCAGCTCCACCGCGCCCAGGAGGCGTTCCTGCTGCGCCAGCACCCACCGCGTACGCCCTTCGTCATCGGCATCGCGGGCTCGGTGGCGGTCGGCAAGTCGACCACCGCACGCGTGCTCCAGCAGATGCTGGCCCACTGGCCTGAGCACCCCAACGTCGCGCTGGTGACCACCGACGGCTTCCTCTTCCCCAACGCCGAGCTGGAGAAGCGCGGCCTGCTGCAGCGCAAGGGGTTCCCCGAGTCCTACGACCGGCGGGCGCTGCTGAAGTTCGTGGTCGACATCAAGTCGGGCAAGGACGAGGTCGAGGCCCCCACCTACTCCCACCTCGTCTACGACGTCGTGCCCGACGAGAAGGTCGTCATCAACCGTCCCGACATCGTCATCGTGGAGGGCCTCAACGTCCTGCAGCCCGCGCGGGTGCGCGAGGACGGGCGTACGGGCCTGGCGGTCAGCGACTTCTTCGACTTCTCCGTCTACGTCGACGCGGCGCTCAGCGACATCCGCAACTGGTACGTCGACCGCTTCCTGCGGCTGCGCGAGACGGCCTTCCGCGACCCGGCCTCCTACTTCTCCAAGTACGCCCAGCTCACCCACGACGCCGCGGTCGACGAGGCGCGGCGGATCTGGGACTCCATCAACGGACCGAACCTGACGCAGAACGTGCTGCCCACCCGCAGCCGGGCGACGCTGGTGCTGCGCAAGGACTCCGACCACTCCGTGCGGTACGTCCGGCTCAGGAAGCTGTAGGGGTCGCGGCTCCCTCCGCCGCACCATGGCTGGACGCGCCGTAGTTGTCGGTGGGCGCTGGTTGGGTTGAGTCATGGAAGCCACCGCCACTGCCGCCCCCGAGCTGGGTGACCTGACCGCTGCGGAGCTGCTTGGTGCTGCGCGGCGGGAGGAGGCGGCGTCGCGGCGGGCAGAGGCGAACCTGTTGGCGGTCGCGTACGAGTGGGCGGTCGCCCACCCCGCGGACGAGGACGGTTGGAACGCGGCCACGTTCCACCACCCGTTGGGTGATGAGCCGATCTCCGGTGACGGCACGCCGTTGGTGGCGGAGTTCTGCATCCCCGAGCTGGGTGCTGCGCTCGGGGTCTCGACGGATGCGGCGAAGAAGCTCATCGGCCAGGCGATCGAGATGGTCCACCGCCTGCCGCGGGTGTGGAAGCGGGTCCAGTCCGGCTTGGTGCCGGTCTGGCGGGCCAAGCAGGTGGCCGAGGCCACGATTCACTGCGACCCGGCCCTGACGCCGGAGGCGATGGCCTGGATCGACGCGCAGGTGGCGCCGTTCCTGGAGAAGATCGGTCGCGCGCAGATGGAGCGCATCGTCGCGCAGGCGATCGAGCTCTACGGCCTGGCGGCCCAAGAGCAGCCACTCGACGCAGACAACGACGGCCGGTTCGTGCACATCCACACCCCGGTCGGACCCTTCGCCGGCGCGATGCGCATCGAGGCCGAGGTCTCGAACGCTGACGGGCACGACCTGGCCCAGGCGCTTGCTGCTGGGGCGGCGGCACTCAAGGCCGGTGGCTCCACCGCGTCACTCGACGTGCGCCGCTCGATGGCCCTGGGTGAGCTGGCACGCCAACAGACTTCGCTCGACCTGGTCGGTGCGGACGCCGACCCCGAGCAGGACTCGGCCGAGGCGGCCGCACGGAAGGCCCGTCGGGTCGACCTGCACCTGCACTTCACCGCCGAGGTCCAGCCCGACGGCACCACCGGCATCAACCCGATCGGGTTGCTCGAGAACGGCCAGAAGCTGGCCCTGCTGTCGCAGGTCCGGTCGTGGGTGCGGGGCACGCACACCGAGGTGCGGATCCTGCCGGTCATCGACCTCAACGAACAGATCACCACCAACCGGTACGAACCGACCGAACGGCTCCGACGCCAAGTGCTTCTTCGGGACCGCACCTGCGTCTTCCCGTGGTGCACGAGACCAGCCAGAAGTTGCGATCTCGACCACGTCGAACCGTTCGACCACGACGCAGGCGGAGAAGGCCGGCCACAGCCAGGGCCGACCGGGACAGACAACTTGGCCGCCCTCTGTCGCAGTCACCACCGGTTGAAGACCCACACCGGTTGGCGACTCACCTCACCCGCCAGCGGGGTGTTCGAGTGGACCAGCCCCCACGGCCAGCGCTTCCGCCGCGACCAACACGGCACGCACGACCTCACCCGGAGGCCGGACGGCGAACCACCACCCGTCACGGCGCCAGTCGTGCCACCTCCACGCGTCGCGACTCCGAACGCCGCACCCACAGCCTGACCGCAACCCCACCCACAGCCCGTACGCACACGCGTACGGGCCACGGGTGCGTCACGTCAGCGGCCCGCCAGCACGTCCCACGCGAACCAGCCCGGCGCGAGGAGAACCCCGGCCGAGGCGATGGTGACGAGGGCGAAGACCGCGTCCCCGCCGCTGCCACCCGAGAAGAGGGCGACCAGTCCATGGAGCGGCACACCGACGAACGCTGAGTAGATCGCCGCTGCGAAGTTGTAGCCGAAGAGACCATCGCCCGAACCCAGCGACGAGGCGTCGAGAAGCCACGTCCCGCTGACCCACACGACGACGGACAGGACCACCGCGAGGACGCTCCCCCAGGCCACGCGGCGCGGAGAGCGCCGAACGTGCACGACGGTCGGACCGGAGGGGCTGTCAAGGGTGGCCATCGCCCCACCATGGCAGAGCCGCCGGGGCGCCGGCAGAGCCCGGCTACTCGACCGGGGCGGTGCCCCTCAGAGCGCGAGCTGCTCCTTCACCACGGTGGCGAGCCGGGCGGCGACGGCCTCGGCCTCGATGGCGGTGGGCGCCTCCACCATCACCCGGACCAGGGGCTCGGTGCCCGAGGGGCGCAGCAGGATGCGGCCGCGCTCACCCAGGAGGGCCTCCTCCTCCGCGATCGCGGCAGCCACGACCGCGTCCTCGTCGGCGCGCGCCTTGTCGACGTCGGGCACGTTGACGAGCACCTGGGGCAGCTTCTCCATCACGGCCCCGAGCTCCTTGAGGGAGAGACCGGTCGTCGCCATGCGCTCCAGCACGTGCAGCGCGGTGAGGGTGCCGTCGCCGGTGGTGGCGTGGTCGGAGAGGATCACGTGGCCCGACTGCTCGCCGCCCAGGCTGTAGCCGGAGATGTTCATGGCCTCGAGCACGTAGCGGTCGCCGACCTTGGTCTGGCGCACCCCGATGCCGTGCGCCTTCATGGCCTGCACGAAGCCCAGGTTGCTCATGACGGTCACGACGACGGTGTCCTTGGCCAGCTTGCCGTTGGCCTCCAGGGCGAGGGCCAGGATCGCGAGGATCTGGTCACCGTCGATGACCTCGCCGTCGGCGGCCACGGCCAGGCACCGGTCGGCGTCACCGTCGAGCGCGAAGCCGGCGTCGGCGCCGTGCGCGACGACGGCCTGCTGCAGGTCGGTCAGGTGGGTGGAGCCGCAGCCCTCGTTGATGTTGGTGCCGTCGGGCTCGGCGTGGATGGCGATCACCGTGGCGCCGGCGTCGGCGAGCGCCTTCGGGGCAGAGACGGAGGCCGCGCCCTCGGCACAGTCGAGCACGACGGTGAGGCCCTCGAGGGGCTTCTCGATGGTGCTGACGAGGTGGGCGGCGTAGTCGTCGACGGCGCTCGGGTGCACGCTGACGCGACCGACGTCGGCACCGGTGGGCCGCTCCCAGGGCTCACCGAGGCGCTGCTCGATGGCGATCTCGACGGCGTCCTCGAGCTTCTTGCCACCGCGCGCCAGGAACTTGATGCCGTTGTCGGGCATGGCGTTGTGCGAGGCCGAGAGCATGACGCCGAGGTCGGCGCCCAGGGCACCGGTCAGGTGGGCGACTCCGGGCGTCGGCAGGACGCCCACGAGGACGACGTCGACGCCGGCGGACGCCAGGCCCGCCACCACGGCTGCCTCGAGGAACTGACCGGAGATGCGGGTGTCGCGTCCCACGACGGCCGTCGGACGGTGCCCGGCGAACTCCCCGCGGTCGGCCAGCACGTGGGCTGCGGCGACCGCCAGGTCGAGCGCGAGCTCCGCTGTCAGCTTGCCGTTGGCCAGGCCACGGACACCGTCGGTTCCGAAGAGTCGAGACATGGCATCGCACCCTAGTGGAGACCGGCGACGACTCCGAACCGCGGCCACGCGGCCCGGAAAGCACGACACCCCGTGGCTGCCCCCGGTGACGGGGTGCAGCGACGGGGTGTCGCGAGGGGCCTGGGTCAGCGCTTGCTGAACTGGGGCGCCTTGCGGGCCTTCTTGAGACCGGCCTTCTTGCGCTCGATCACGCGGGCGTCGCGCGTCAGCAGTCCGGCGGACTTCAGCACCGCGCGGTTGGCCTCGAGGTCGACGGCGTTGAGCGCACGCGCCACACCGAGGCGCAGGGCGCCGGCCTGACCGGTGATGCCGCCGCCGTGGATGCGGGCGATGACGTCGAAGCGGCCCTCGAGCTCGGTGGTCACGAAGGGCTCGTTGACGACCTGCTGGTGCAGCTTGTTGGGGAAGTAGTCCTCGATGGTGCGACCGTTGATGGTCCACACACCGGTGCCCGGCACGATGCGGACACGGGCCACGGCCTCCTTGCGACGGCCGGTGGCCGCGGCGGGGGCGATGGTCGCGGCCTTCAGCGGCGCGTCGGCCGAAGGGGCGGACTCGGAGCTGTAGGCAACGCCCTCGGCGTTGGTCTCGAAGGTCTCCTCGACCTCGTTCTGGGTGTTCTCGGTGGTCTCAGCCACGGTAAGTCCTCACTCGTCCTTGGAGATTACTGCGAGACCTGGGAGATCTCGAACGGCTTGGCCTGCTGGGCCTGGTGCGGGTGCTGGGGGCCTGCGTAGACCTTGAGCTTCTTGAGCATCTGGCGGCCAAGGCGGTTCTTGGGGAGCATGCCCCACACAGCCTTCTCGATCGCCTTGCGGGCGTCCTTCTCGAGCAGCTCGCCGAACGGCGTGGCGGTGAGACCGCCCGGGTAGCCGGAGTGGCGGTAGGCCATCTTGGTGGTCTTCTTGCTGCCGGAGAGGGCGATCTTCTCTGCGTTGACGATGATGACGAAGTCACCGGTGTCGACGTGGGGGGCGAACATCGGCTTGTGCTTGCCCCGCAGGAGGTTGGCGGTCTGGACGGCGAGGCGTCCGAGGACCACGTCGGTGGCGTCGATGACGTGCCACTCGCGCTGAATGTCAGCGGGCTTCGGGCTGTACGTGCGCACGGCGAGAACCTTCTCGTTCGTAGGGCCTGTCCGGAGGCGTCCGGCCAGGTGGTGGAGCTGCGGCTTCTGACGAACACGGCCCGGCTTGCCCGCCCCGTGGACGGGGCGAGGTGTCCGGATCTGCACCCGCTGGGCACCCGAGGGGCAGCAGCGAGCGCGGCAGGAGTCGCGACGCACGAGTGTACGCAGGCGCGCAGGCGGTCCACAAATCAACGCGTTCTGCCGCCCCCGGTGGCTCTCACGAACATGCCCACACTAAATTGGTGAGGACAAACACAATTGCGCAGACTGCGAAGCAAGGAGCCGACGTGACCGACGTAGCGGCCAAGCCGACAGACTCCCTGACCGTACGGGACAACCGGACCGGTGTGGAGTACGAGATCGCGATCACCGACAACACGATCGCCGCGAAGGACCTGGGTCAGATCCGGGTCAAGGAGGACGAGCCCGGGCTCGCCACCTACGACCCGGGGTTCGTCAACACCGCGTCGTGCCGTTCAGCCGTCACCTTCATCGACGGCGACAAGGGGATCCTGGAGTACCGGGGCTACCCCATCGAGCAGCTGGCCGAGAAGTCGACCTTCCTCGAGGTGGCCTACCTGCTGATCCACGGCGAGCTGCCCACCAAGGAGCAGTACGAGTCGTGGGTGCACGAGATCACGTACCACACGTTCGTGCACGAGAACGTCAAGGAGTTCGTCCAGGGCTTCCGCTACGACGCCCACCCGATGGGGATGCTGATGGCGTCGGTGGGGGCCCTGTCGACGTTCTATCCCGAGGCCGTCAACATCTCCGACCCCGACAACCGCCACATGCAGATGGTGCGGATGATCGCGAAGATGCCGACGCTGGGCGCCTGGTCCTTCCGCCACGCCCAGGGCAAGCCGTTCATCTACCCCGACAACGCGTTGAGCTACACCGAGAACTTCCTCTCGATGCTCTTCAAGATGTCGGAGCCCAAGTACGGCGCCGACCCGCGCCTGGCGAAGGCCCTCGACGTGCTGCTCATCCTGCACGCCGACCACGAGCAGAACTGCTCGACCAACGCGGTCCGCTCCGTCGGGTCCTCCCAGGTCGACCCCTACTCCGCGGTGGCCGCCGGCATCGGCGCCCTCTACGGCCCGCTCCACGGCGGCGCCAACGAGGCGGTCCTGCGGATGCTCAAGCGCATCGGCTCGAAGGAGAACATCCCCGCCTTCATCGAGGGCGTGAAGAACGGCGACGAGCGCCTGATGGGCTTCGGCCACCGGGTCTACAAGAACTACGACCCGCGCGCCACCATCATCAAGAAGGCCTGCGACGACGTCTTCGAGGTCACGGGGGTCAACCCGCTGCTCGAGATCGCCCAGGAGCTGGAGAAGATCGCGCTGGAGGACGAGTATTTCGTCCAGCGCAAGCTCTACCCCAACGTGGACTTCTACTCGGGCCTCATCTATGAGGCGCTCCAGTTCCCGCCGGAGATGTTCACGGTGCTCTTCGCCATCGGCCGGACCCCCGGCTGGCTGGCCCAGTGGAACGAGCTCATCACCGACTCCGACCAGAAGATCGCCCGACCCAAGCAGATCTACACCGGCGCCCGCACGCTCGACTTCGTGCCCGCCGAGGAGCGCTGGGCCTGAGCCCACCCGCACCGTGAGGGCGTACGCCCTGCGCCCGCCGGGCGTACGCCCTTCAGCACCGCCCCGTGCCCGACCTCGGTCGGCGCGGGGCGGTGCTGCGTGCGGGCTGCAGCGAGGAGTCTTGACCGCTCCCCAGCCCGCTCTCAGCGTGTTCCTAGGGTCGCTTGGCAGAGTGGAGTCATGAGCAACGAGCGCCCCCACTCCGACGAGCCCGGCCAGCGTCCGACCCCGCCGCCCACGTTCTACGGCGAGACGCCGGGAGCTCGCCCGCACGCCGAGGACGACGTCGAGCGCACGACGCCTCTGGGCCAGCCCTGGGGCACTGCCCCCGAGACTCCCCCGCAGGGCAGCGCGGCCGTCTCCGCGACCGTGCCCCGGCCCCGCCGTGGCCGGCGCGTCGGGGCCGCCCTCGGGGCGCTGGCCCTGGGCCTGGTCGGCGGACTCGGCGGAGCGGCGGCCTACGACTGGATGGACGACGACACCGCGCCCGCGACGGGTGGGTCCGTGACGACCTCACCGGTCGTCGACCAGGGGTCGTCGTCGGGTGACTCCGGCACGGTCGAGGGCGTCGCTGCCGAGGTGCTGCCCTCGGTGGTGCGCATCGACGTCGCGGGCGACTCCGGCCAGGGGTCGGGCAGCGGCATCGTGCTGAGCTCCGACGGCCAGATCCTCACCAACGAGCACGTGATCTCCGCCGCCGGCGACGGCGGCAGCCTGCGCGTCTCCTTCGCCGACGGCCGGCGCGCCGAGGCGCGGATCCTGGGCAGCGATCCCCTCACCGACACCGCGGTCATCCAGGCCGAGGGCGTCGACGACGCCGTGCCGGCGACGATCGGCAAGTCGGGCAACCTGCAGGTCGGCCAGCAGGTGGTGGCCATCGGCTCCCCGTTCGGCCTCGACGCGACGGTCACCAGCGGGATCGTCAGCGCCCTCGACCGTCCGGTGAGCGTCGGCCGCGACGACGCCACCGGTGACTCGACGACCTACCCCGCCATCCAGACCGACGCGGCGATCAACCCCGGCAACTCCGGTGGACCGCTGGTCGACCTCACCGGCAGCGTGGTGGGCATCAACTCCTCGATCCGCACCACCTCCAGCATGGGCGAGGGCGGCTCGATCGGACTTGGATTCGCGATCCCCATCGACGAGATCCTGCCGATCGTCGAGCAGATGGCGGCCGGCGAGACCCCCACCCACGCCCGGCTCGGCATCAGCGTCACCGACGCCTCGAGTGGTGAGGGCGACACGATGGGCGCCCTGGTCCGCGAGGTCACCGACGGCGCCGCCGCGGGCGAGGCCGGCCTGGAGGCCGGGGACGTGATCGTGCGCATCGGCGACGACCTGATCGACAGTGGCGACGACCTCGTCGCCACCGTGCGCAGCTACCGCCCCGGTGACGAGGTCGAGGTGGCCTACGTCCGTGACGGCGAGGAGCAGAGCGTCACCCTGACGCTCGGCTCCGACGCCGACACGAACTGATCAGCGACGGATGACCAGTAGGCGCTTCCGGGTCCCCGGACTCAGGCGGTAGGGGCCTCGGGGGCGCCCACCATCCGCAGCGCCATCGTCCGGTAGTGCTCGGCCACGCGGTCGGCCGACCAGCCGCGCCCGTCGTCATACCACCGCGCGATGTCGATTCCCAGGGAGAGCACCGCGGCGGCGGTCATCGCGGGTGAGTCGGTGGTGAACTCACCGGCCTCGACTCCCCGCACGACGATGTCGCGCACGACGGCGTCCATCTGGCGGCGCAGCTCGACGATCTCGAACCGGTGCTCCGGGGAGAGCGACGAGATCTCGTAGTTCACGATCCGCGCCAGGGTGTGGTGGGTGCAGTGGAAGCGGCCGAAGTCGACCACGAGCCGCTCCAGCTGCTCGGTCGCGGTGGCACCGGCCTCGACCGCTGCCCGGCAGATCCCCAACGCCTCGGCGTGACCCGCCGCCGAGATCGCGTGCAGCAGGTCCTCCTTGGAGCGGTGGTGCACGTAGAGGGCGCCGGGGCTCATGCCCGCAGCGGTCGCGATGTCGCGGGTGGTGGTGCCGTGGAACCCCCGGGAGGCGAACGCCTCGACCGCCGCGTCGAAGAGACGACGACGCGCGTCAGCGCCCGGAACACCCTGCTCGCCCGTACGCGGGCCATTGACTGCGACTGCCATGCCTGCAAGGGTAAGCAAGCGCTCATTCAGTGCGCAACGAAACGTGACGCACCCGACCCGGTTGTCCGGCGAGGGAGGCGTCCCCAGACGGAGGAGAGAACGTGCGAGGACTCGCAGGGAAGGTCGCCGTGGTCACCGGCGCCAGCCGGGGCATCGGCCTGGGCATCGCCCAGCGCCTGGTCGAGGAAGGCGCGAAAGTGGTCGTCACCGCGCGCAAGCCCGAGGCGCTGACCGAGGCGGTCGAGGCCCTGGGCGGCAGCGCCCACGCCTTGGGCGTCGCGGGCAACGCCGGCGACCCCGAGCACCGCGACGAGGTCGTCGCCCGCACCCTGGAGACCTTCGGCCGCCTCGACCTGCTGGTCAACAACACCGGCATCAACCCCACCTACGGCCCGCTGGTCGACCTCGACCTCGACGTCGCCCGCAAGATCCTCGACACCAACGCGGTCGCCGCCCTCGGTTGGGTCCAGGCCGCCCACCACGCCTGGATGAAGGAGCACGGCGGCGCGGTCGTCAACGTGTCGTCGGTGGCCGGTCTCAAGCCGGCTCCCGGCATCGCGATGTACGGCGCCAGCAAGGCCACGCTGATCAGCCTGACCGAGTCGCTCGCCGAGGAGCTCGGGCCGCGCGTCCGGGTCAACGGCGTCGCTCCCGCAGTCGTCAAGACCCGCTTCGCCAGCGCGCTCTACGAGGGCCGCGAGGACGAGGTCGCCTCGGCCTACCCGCTCAAGCGCCTCGGGGAGCCCGAGGACATCGGCGCGGTCGTGGCCTTCCTGCTCTCCGACGACGCCGGGTGGATGACCGGCCAGACCCTCGTGGTCGACGGTGGGCTGACCCTCACCGGCGGCGTGTGATGTCCGCTCCGACGGCAGCGCAGCAGGCCCTGGCAGGTCGCGGCGCGGTCGTGACCGGCGCCGGTCACGGCATCGGTGCCGCGCTGGCCCGCCGGCTGGCCGCCGAGGGCGCGCGGGTGGTGGTCAACGACCTCGACGCCGACGCCGCCCGAGCGGTGGCCGACGAGGTCGGTGGCACCGCCGCCCCCGGCGACTGCGCGAGCGAGGAGGGCGTACGCGAGCTCCTCTCCACCGCGACCGCCGCGCTGGGCCGGGTCGACCTCTTCATGGCCAACGCCGGGCTCGACCGGGTGGCCGGTGAGCCGACCGACTGGCTGGAGATGCCCGACCACGCGTGGGCGACCATGCAGGAGGTCAACGTGATGGCCCACGTGCGCGCAGCACGGGCTCTCGTGCCGACGTGGCTGGAGTCGGGCGGTGGGCGCTTCGTGGTCACCGCGTCGGCAGCCGGCCTGCTGACCATGCTCGGCGCCGCCCCCTACTCGGTCACCAAGCACGCCGCCGTCGCCTTCGCGGAGTGGCTGTCGGCGACCTACGGACACCGCGGCGTGACGGTCCAGGCGATCTGCCCCCAGGGCGTACGCACCCGCATCTACGAGGAGGCAGGGCCGCTGAAGGAGCTGCTCTCCTACGACGCGGTCCTCACCCCCGACGACGTCGCCCAGGCCTGGATCGACTCGCTGGCTGACGACCACTTCCTCGTCCTCCCCCACCCCGAGGTCGGCGACTACTACCGGCACCGCGCCGGCGAGACCGACCGCTGGCTCGCCGGGATGCGCCGCATCCAGGGCCACCTCGACGCCACCGCCCCCGTCCCCGTCCCCGAGGAGACCTCGTGACCGATCCCGTGACCGATCCCGTGACCGACTCCCTGCCCGGGTTGGACCTCGACGCGTTCGTGACGTGGTTCGGCGCCCAGCACCCCGACGCCTCCCCCGACCGGTCCACCTGGACCGCGAGCCTGGTGGCCGGCGGCAAGTCAAACCTGACCTACGTCGTCGGCGACGGCACGCAGGAGTGGATCGTGCGTCGACCGCCGCTGGGTCACGTGCAGGCCACGGCCCACGACATGCGCCGCGAGTTCACGGTCATGTCGGCGCTGGCGCCCACCGACGTCCCGGTGCCGCAGACCGTGGCCCTGTGTGACGACCACGCCGTGCTCGGAGCCGACTTCTACGTGATGGAGAAGGTGGAGGGCACCCCCTTCCGCGACGCGGCACAGCTCACGGCCCTGGGCGCTGAGACCACCGCCGCCCTGGCCGACGCGATGGTCGACGTGCTGGCGCGCCTGCACAGCGTCGGCCCCGCTGCCGTGGGGCTGTCGGACTTCGGTCGCCCCGAGGGCTTCCTCGCCCGCCAGGTGAAGCGGTGGGGTCGCCAGATGGAGGGGTCGAAGACCCGCGAGCTGCCCGACGCCGACCGCCTCCTGGCCCACCTGGGTGCCCACGTGCCGGCCGACGACGGCACGAGCGCGATCGTGCACGGCGACTACCGGCTCGACAACCTGCTGGCCGTGCCCGGCGAGCCCGAGCCCGTAAGGGCCGTCGTCGACTGGGAGATGTCGACGCTCGGAGACCCGCTGACCGACCTGGCCCTGCTGCTGGTCTACGACCGGGTCGCCGAGACCGTCCCGGCGCTGGGGGTCAGCGACGCCAGCGCCGCGCCGGGCTATCCGTCGAGCGACGCGATCGTCGCCCGTTACGCCGCCGCCCGAGGTCTGGACGCCGACGCGCTGGCCGGCGCGATGGCGTTCCACCTGGGCCTGGCCCACTACAAGCTCGCCGCGATCCTCGAGGGGATCCACCACCGGTTCAGTGCCGGTCAGACCGTCGGCGGCGGGTTCGAGCACATCGGCGAAGCCGTCGAACCACTGTTGGCGGCCGGACTGCGCGCCGCCGAAGGAAAGGACTGACATGGACTTCTCGTTCGACTCCCGCACCAAGGCCCTGGTCTCGGAGATGGAGGACTTCATGGCCAGCCACGTGCTGCCGGCCGAGTCCGTCTTCGACGACCAGCTCGCCGCGCTCGACGACCGCTTCGCATGGACGCGTACGCCCGTCGTCGGCGAGCTGCAGGCCGAGGCCCGCCGCCGCGGCCTGTGGAACCTCTTCCTGCCGGTCTCCGCCGACCCCGACGGCGTCGGCGCGGGCCTGACCAACGTGCAGTACGCCCCCCTCGCGGAGATCAGCGGACGGAGCGGCAACCTCGCCCCCGCCGCCATGAACTGCGCGGCGCCCGACACCGGCAACATGGAGGTGCTCCACCTCTTCGGCACGCCCGAGCAGAAGGAGCAGTGGCTCACCCCGCTGCTCGCCGGGGAGATCCGCTCCGGCTTCGCGATGACCGAGCCGGCGGTGGCCTCCTCCGACGCGACCAACGTCGAGACCTCGATCGTGCGCGACGGCGACCACTACGTCATCAACGGCCACAAGTGGTGGACCACCGGCGCGATGAACCCCGACTGCGCCGTCTTCATCCTGATGGGCAAGACCGACCCCGAGGCCTCACGCCATCGCCAGCAGTCGATGATCCTGGTGCCCCGCGACACCCCCGGTGTCGAGGTCGTGCGCCCGCTCGAGGTCTTCGGCTACGACGACCACGAGCACGGCGGCCACGCCGAGATCCGCTTCACCGACGTGCGGGTACCGGTCGAGAACCTCATCGGCGAGGAGGGCGCCGGCTTCGCCATCGCCCAGGCGCGGCTCGGGCCCGGCCGCATCCACCACTGCATGCGTTCCATCGGCATGGCCGAGCGCGCCGTCGAGCTCATGTGCACCCGGGCGAGCGAGCGGGTCGCCTTCGGACGCCCCCTGGCCCAGCAGGGCGTGGTGCGCGACTGGATCGCCCAGTCGCGGGTCGAGATCGAGCAGCTGCGGCTGCTGGTGCTCAAGACCGCGTGGTTGATGGACACCGTGGGCACCCGGGGCGCCCACACCGAGATCCAGGCCATCAAGATCGCCACGCCGCAGGTGGTGCAGACGATCGTCGACCGGGCGATCCAGGCCCACGGCGCCGCCGGGGTCTCGCAGGACACGCCGCTGGCCATGATGGCCGCCGGCATCCGGACCCTGCGGCTGGCCGACGGCCCCGACGAGGTGCACAAGAACTCGCTGGCCAAGGCCGAGCTGAAGCGTTTCAGCCCGGCTGGTCGATGAGCTCGGCGACCCGGCGGGCCGCGATCTGCAGCACCTCCCACGCGGTCGCCACCGGCGGGGCGTAGGCCAGGTCCATCCAGGCGAGGTCGTCGACGCTGCCGCGCAGCCAGAGCACGGCCGCGGCGGCGTCGACGCGCTTGCCCGCACCCGGCCCGCCAGCCACCTCGACCGAGAGCAGCCGACGCGACACCCGGTCGGCCGACACCCGGATCGTGATCGGCGCCGCTTCGGGCATGTAGCCGCTGGCCGTCGTGCCGCGGGTGACGACGGTGACCGGATCCACCGGAGCAGCCACCTGGTGGTCGAGGATGCCGGTGCGGGCCACCTCGAGGTGCACCTCACCCACCGCGAACCTCGTGATGGCCGTGCCGAGCACGCCCGGGAAGGTCAGGTCGCCGCCGGCCACCTGGTCGCCGAGCGCGCGCCCCGCCTTGTTGGCGTGGGTGCCCAGCGGGGCGTAGGTCCAGGCCCCGTCGCGGGTGCGGACCTCGCAGCAGTCGCCCGCGGCCCAGACACCGGGGGCCACACGTCCGGTCTCGTCGGGACGCAGGGTCCCGCGCTCGGAGAGCAGGTCGGTGTGGGCCAGCAGGTCGGTCGCCGGCACCACGCCCAGGGCCACGACCACGTGGTCGGTCGGCACCGAGCGCTCCCTCAGCCGCACGGCCGCGACCCGACCGTCCTCGACCTCGAGGTCGGTCACGGCGGCGTGCTCGACCACCTCGACCCCGACTTCGCGCATGCCTCGAGCGACCTCGGCGCCCACCTCGGGCGCGAAGGTGCTCAGCACCCGCGACCGCGTCACCAGGGTCACCTGCAGCCCGCGGCGCACCGCGGCCTCGACCATCTCCACGCCGATGTAGCCGCCTCCGGCGACCACCACGCGCTCCCCCGGGGCGAGCTCCTGCGCCCACGCACGGGCGTCCTCCAGCGTCGAGGCCGGGCGTACGCCACCCACCGGCGCGCCGTCGGGCAACCGGGTCCACTGCGGCATCCGCGGGCAGGCGCCGGTCGCCACGACCACCTGGTCGAAGGCGACGTCGTCACCGCCCTCGACCTCGGCGACGCGGGCGTCCAGGTCGAGGCGCGTGACGCGCTGCCCCGTGCGCAGGTCGATGCCGGCGGCCCGGTGCTGCTCGGGCGTCCTCGCGACGAGGTCGTCGAGCTCGTCGACCTCGCCCGAGACGAGGTAGGGGATGCCGCACGCCGAGTAGGACGTGAACTGACCGGCCTCGAGCACCGTCACCTCGAGCGTACGCCCGGTGCGGCGCGCCGTGCGCAGCATCTGGTGGGCGGCGGACATGCCGGCGGCGTCGCCACCGACGACGAGGATGCGCTCGGCCGTCACGGTCGCCGCGTCTCCAGCACCCGGAAGCCCTTCGAGCTGGCGAGCCGGGTGGTCGGCCACCCCTGCTCCGTCAGCCACTTCTGCAGTGAGTCGCCCCCGAGGTTCTTGCCGACGACGCTCACCATCCGGCCGCCGGGCGCGAGGCGTGGCAGCCAGGTCAGCAGCAACGCGTGCAGCGCCTCCTTGCCGATGCGGATCGGGGGGTTCGACCAGATCTCGTCGAAGACGTAGTCGCTGGGCACCTGGTCGGGCGTCACGGCGGCGAAGGTGCCGGCCACCTTGTTGGCCTTCGCATTCTCGTTGGCCAGCTTGAGAGCCCGCTCGTTGACGTCCACGCCGATCACCCGGGCCAGCGGCACCGCCTTCGCGATCGCGATGCCGATCGGCCCGTAGCCGCAGCCGAGGTCGAGGAACTGTCCCATCGGCGGCGGGTCCAGCTCGCGCAGCAGCACGGCGGTGGCGTGGTCGAGGTGGCCGCGACTGAAGACACCGGGCGCGCTGACCAGCTCGAACTCGTGGCCCCACACCTCGCAGGTGAAGGGCTCGCGGGCGAAGGGGGCGTCGGGGTCAGCGGTGAAGTAGTGCTCACCGGCCTCGTCGGCCGGCTCCTGCGTCTCACCGGTCTGGCTCTCACCGTTCAGGGGCTCACTGGTCACGGGCGTCACTCTCCATCAGGGGCGGCGAGGGGTCGACGATACGGCGCGCGCGGGCGCGCTCCGCCTGGGCGAGGAGCTCGGCGCCGGCGGGGTAGCCGACCTCCTCCAGGGTCAGTCCGTGCGCCTTCACGACGGCCACCGACGGGTCTCGGCGCGCCGCCGCCATCACCTCCGCCGCCCACCCGACCGGACGGCGCCCCTCCCCCACCATGAGCAGGCAGCCGACCAGCGAGCGCACCATGTTGTGGCAGAAGGCGTCAGCGACGACGCGGCCCGCGGCGACCCCGTCGGCGTCGCGCGTCCACTCCAGGGCGAGCAGGGTGCGTACGGTCGTCGCGCCCTCACGCTTCTTGCAGAACGACGCGAAGTCGCGCAGCCCGAGCAGCTCGGCGCCCGCGGCGTTCATGGCGTCGAGGTCGAGCGGGCGCGGCCAGGCGAGCACGTGGCGCCGCGTCAGCGGGTCGACGAGGTCGGGTCGGTCGGCGACCCGGTAGGCGTAGCGCCTCCAGACGGCGGAGAAGCGGGCGTCGAATCCCTCCGGCGCCTCGCTGAGCGCGTGCACGCGCAGGTCAGCCGGAAGGATGCCGTTGAGCCGGCGCAGCAGCGCGTCGAGCGGCGGGTCGGTGGAGCGACCCGCGGAGGCAGCGAGCACGTCGCCGTCGACGTCGAGGTGGGCGACCTGCCCGCGGGCATGCACTCCGGTGTCCGTACGCCCCGCCACCACGACGCGCGCCTGAGGCACCCGCAGCGCCGTGGCCAGCGCTGCCTCCAGGGTGCCCTGGACGGTCCTCAGCCGAGGCTGGGTCGCCCATCCGGAGAAGTCGGTGCCGTCGTAGGCGAGGTCGATCCGGATGCGCACCGCCCCATCGTCTCACCCACCACCACTCAACCAAGTGGTTGACAACGGAACGCCCCCGCTCGTACGTTGGTTTTCAACCGTGAGGTTGAGCTGCAGATGGGTCTCACGGCCGGCACGGGAGGAGGAACGCGTGGCCCACTCCGACGACGTGACCCCCGACGACGAGCTCAACAGCGAGCTCTCCAAGGTCTTCGCCGCACTTGCCGACCCCACCCGGCGCGACATGGTCGTGCGCCTCAGCGACGGCGAGGCGACGCTCAGCGAGCTCGCGGGAGCGTACGACGTGAGCCTCCAGGCCGTCGCGAAGCACCTCAAGGTGCTGGAGGCCGCCGGGCTCGTGACCCGTGGCCGGGAGGCGCAACGCCGACCGGTGCGCCTCGAGGCCGACGTGCTCCACCTGACCAGCAAGTGGCTCGAACGCCACCGACGACGCGTCGAGGAGCGGTACGCCCGGCTCGACGACGTCCTGGCCGACCTCGCGGACGCCGAGACGTCCGACGCCGGCGGCCACACCACACCCGGCACCACCCGAACGGGGGCCGCATCATGAGCACCACCCAGCACGGCCCGTCCACCACCGAGACGACGCCCGAGGCGCCCACCGTCCCGCCGGCCACCCCACCCGGGGACCACTTCCCCGTCGCCGCCGTCGTGGCCGACGAGCAGGTCCCGGCCGTCCACATCTGGCGCGACTTCGCCGCCGACCCGGCCCAGGTCGTGCGGGCCCACACCGACCCCGCGTTCTTCGCCCGGTGGATCGGGCCGCACGACCTCGAGACCCACATCGACGCGTGGGAGTGCCGCACCCTGGGTTCCTACCGCTACGTGCAGCGGCGCGACGGCGAGGAGTACGCCTTCCGCGGCACGTTCCCCGAGGTGGGTGAACGCCGGCTGGTGCAGACCTTCTGCTTCGAGGAGTGGCCCGAGGCGATCGCCCTGGAGACGCTGACCTTCACCGACCTCGGCGCCGGCCGCACCCGGCTGCACAGCTTCTCGCTGTGCGGCTCCTTCGAGGCGCGCGACTCCATGCTCGCCTCGGGCATGGAGGCCGGGGTCCGGGAGGGTTACGAGAAGCTCGACCACCTGCTCGCCGAAGGAGACACCCGCTGATGCTGCCCCACCAGCCCGCCGCACGTCACGCCGCCGTCGCGGCCCACTTCACCGCCCTGGTCGAGGGGGTGCCCGACTGGGGTGCGCCCAGCCCCGTGCCGGAGTGGACCGCCCGCGGCGTCGTGGAACACCTCACGACGTGGCTGCCTGCGTTCGTGCACTCCGGGTCTCCCTACGGGTGGACGCATCGGCACTCCGCCGTCCACGACCCCGTCGCGGCGTGGCAGGAGCAGCGTGCGGCGGTGCAGCGACTGCTCGACGACCCCGCGCAGGCCGACTCGCCCTTCATGCACCCCCACGCACCGGCCGGGACCCTGGGCGAGGTCATCGACCAGCTCTACACCACCGACGTCTTCATGCACTCGTGGGACCTGGCCCGGGCGAGCGGACAGCCGGCGCAGCTCGACGAGGAGCACGCCAGCCAGCTGCTGGCGGGCATGGAGCCGCTCGACGAGGTGCTGCGCGCCTCCGGGCAGTACGGACCGGCCGTGCCCGTCGACGACGACGCAGGGCCGGTCGAGCGCCTCATGGCCTTCGTGGGCCGGGAGCCGAACTGGTGTCCCTGAGCGCGCGGGGCCGCCGTTGGACCATCATCAGTGTCGGTGGCCACTGGCAGGCTCCGGGCACCTCACCACCGACGCCGAGGAGGCCCCGTGAACGCCCAGTCAGAGACCCCGCAGAAGGCACGGCCGACCGTCATGCTGGAGAAGGTCCGCAAGCTGCTGGCCAAGGCCGAGGACCCTGCCGCCTCGCCCCAGGAGGCGGAGACCTACACGCTCAAGGCCGCGCAGCTCATCGCCGACCACGGCATCGACGCGGCCCTGCTCGCTGCCGACGACCCGGGCAGCGACCGGGTGGCTGACCGGGTCGTCGACCTCGAGGCGCCCTACGCCCACGACAAGGCGCAGCTGCTGAGCGCCGTGGCCCACCGCCTGCGCTGTCGCGCGGTGTTGCGCACCCGCCGCGACCTCGACGGCCGCGCCAGCCACTCGGTCCACCTCTTCGGCCACACCAGCGACCTCGACCGCGCCGACCTGCTCTTCACCAGCCTGCTGCTGCAGTCGACGACCAGGCTCGCGCGTACGCCCGTGCCCCGCGGCGAGCACAAGGCCGCGTTCCGGCGGTCGTGGCTGGCCGGCTTCAGGATGTCGATCTCGGCGCGTCTGGAGCGCGCCGAGCAGGAGGCGGAGGCCCGAGCCGCGTCTCGTGACGCGACCTCGGGGCACTCCACGGGACTGGTGCTGGCTGACCGGAGCGCCGCCGTGGACGAGACGCTCCAGCAGGCCTACCCGCACCTGCGGAACGCCCGACCCCGTGAGCTCTCCGGATCGGGCATGCGCGACGGCTACGCAGCTGGCGTCAACGCCGACCTGGGCGGCACGCGGCTGCGCGGCGCACCCAGGGCGCTCGCACACGACTGAGTCGGGCGCCCCATCCGCGCGGCTGACCAGCTGCCGCAGATGACAGCTGCCTCAGACACAGCTGCCGGACATGCCCCGGAGCTGGCCCGGAAACGTCTGAAATGGCAGAGGGCCCGCCACCCTCTCGGGTGGCGGGCCCTGCAGACGCTGGGCGTCAGGCCTTCTCGGCGTCCTCGGCCGGAGCCTCGGCGGTCTCCTCCGCGGCGGCCTCGGGGGCCTCCTCGGTGGACTCCTCGGCGGGGGCCTCCTCGGCCGGAGCCTCGGCGGTCTCCTCCGTGGTCTCCTCGGCGGGGGTCTCCTCGGCGGCGGGAGCCGGGGCGGCAGCCTCGGTCTTCTTGGCCGACGGAGCCTTCGGGGAGTAGGCCTCGGTCACCAGCTCGATCACGGCCATCGGCGCGTTGTCTCCCTTGCGGGGGCCGATCTTGGTGATGCGGGTGTAGCCACCCGGGCGCTCGGCGAAGGTCGGGGCGATCTCGGTGAAGAGGATGTGCACGACACCCTTGTCCCGGATGACCTTGAGGACCTCGCGACGGTTGTGCAGGTCACCGCGCTTGGCCTTGGTGATCAGCTTCTCCGCGTAGGGGCGGAGGAGGCGAGCCTTGGCCTCGGTGGTGGTGATGCGACCGTTCTCGAAGAGCTGGGTGGCCAGGTTCGAGAGGATCAGGCGCTGGTGCGCCGGGCTGCCGCCGAAGCGGGTGCCCTTCTTGGGGGTAGGCATCTGGTGTTGCTCCTGCTTCTCCCGGGCCGTACCAGGTACCCGGGTAGATGGTCCCGGTCACGGGTGCGTGGCCGGGGGGTGGGTGCTGCGTGTCTCAGTACTGCTCGTCCTCGACGTACGACGCGTCGTCGTCGTCGGAGTAGGCAGCGAGGGCGGCGTGCGGGTCGAAGCCCGGCGCGCTGTCCTTGAGGGAGAGGCCCATCTCGACCAGCTTGGCCTTGACCTCGTCGATCGACTTCGCGCCGAAGTTGCGGATGTCGAGCAGGTCCTGCTCCGAGCGACCGATGAGCTCACCCACGGTGTGGATGCCCTCGCGCTTGAGGCAGTTGTAGGAACGGACCGTCAGCTGCAGGTCCTCGACCGGCAGAGCGAGGTCGGCAGCCAGCTGCTCGTCGACGGGCGAGGGGCCGATGTCGATGCCCTCGGCCTCGACGTTGAGCTCGCGGGCCAGGCCGAAGAGCTCGACGAGGGTCTTGCCCGCCGAGGCGATGGCGTCGCGGGGACGGATCGAGGGCTTGGTCTCGACGTCGATGACCAACTTGTCGAAGTCGGTGCGCTGCTCGACACGGGTGGCCTCGACCTTGTAGGTCACCTTCAGCACGGGGCTGTAGATCGAGTCGACCGGCATGCGGCCGATCTCGTTGTCGCCACCCTTGTTCTGCACGGCGGAGACGTAGCCACGGCCACGCTCGACGACCAGCTCCATCTCCAGCTTGCCCGTGTCGGACAGCGTGGCGATCTTGAGGTCGGGGTTGTGCACCTCAACACCCGCGGGCGGGGCGATGTCGGCAGCGGTGACGTCACCGGCACCGGACTTGCGCAGGTACATCGTGACGGGCTCGTCGTGCTCGGAGGAGACGACCAGACCCTTCAGGTTGAGGATGATCTCGGTGACGTCCTCGGTGACACCGTCGACCGTCGAGAACTCGTGCAGGACGCCGTCGATCTTGATGCTGGTGACCGAGGCTCCCGGGATGGAGGAGAGCAGGGTGCGACGCAGCGAGTTGCCGAGCGTGTAACCGAAGCCGGGCTCGAGGGGCTCGATGACGAACCGGGAGCGGAACTCGTCGACGGTCTCTTCCGACAGGGTCGGGCGCTGAGCGATAAGCACTGGTGATTTCCTTTCCGGACCCACCCACCATTTGACGGGTCCGAACTGCAATGACGAGGAAGTGTGGCGTGGCCGTGCTCCGGTGGCCGCCCGGTGAGGGGCGGCCACCGGTCAAGCATTACTTCTTCGAGTAGAACTCGACGATGAGCTGCTCCTGGACCGGGAGGTCGATCTGGGCCCGGGTGGGGAGCTGGTGCACGAGGATGCGCATCCGCGAGGGGACGGCCTCGAGCCACGCCGGGACGACGCGCTCGCCGTGGGTCTCGCGAGCCACGATGAACGGGGTCATCTCCAGCGACTTCTCACGCACGTCGATGACGTCGTACTGCGACACCTGGAAGGACGGGATGTCGACCTTCTTGCCGTTCACCTTGAAGTGGCCGTGCACGACCAGCTGGCGGGCGTGACGACGGGTGCGGGCGAACCCGGCGCGGTAGACGACGTTGTCCAGGCGGCCCTCGAGGAGCTGCAGCAGGTTGTCACCGGTCTTGCCGGGGCGACGCGACGCCTCGACGTAGTAGCGGTAGAACTGCTTCTCGAGGATGCCGTAGGAGAAGCGAGCCTTCTGCTTCTCACGGAGCTGGAGCAGGTACTCCGACTCCTTGATGCGGCCCTTGCCGTGCTGGCCGGGCGGGTAGGGGCGACGCTCGAAAGCAGCGTCACCACCGACGAGGTCGACGCCGAGACGGCGCGACTTCTTGGACATGGGGCCGGTGTAACGGGCCATTGTTCAAAGTCTCCTTGGAAGTCTCGTGTGGGTCCGGGCCAGAAGGCTCAGACGCGACGGCGCTTGGGCGGGCGGCAGCCGTTGTGCGGGGCAGGCGTGACGTCCTGGATGGTGCCGACCTCGAGGCCGATCGCACCCAGGGAACGGATCGCCGTCTCGCGACCCGAACCCGGGCCCTTGACGAAGACGTCGATCTTCTTCATGCCGTGCTCCATCGCGCGACGTCCGGCAGCCTCGGCAGCCATCTGGGCGGCGAACGGAGTGGACTTCCTCGAACCCTTGAAGCCGACGGTGCCGGCAGAGGCCCAGGAGATCACCGCCCCGGTGGGGTCGGTGATCGTGACGATGGTGTTGTTGAACGTGCTCTTGATGTGGGCTTCGCCCTGGGCGACGTTCTTCTTCTCCTTGCGGCGGACCTTGGTCGCGCGGCTCTTGGGAGGCATTCAGTAACTCCTGTTGAGGTTCTGGTCGAAAAGCTTCGGGAAGGCGTTCAGCGCTGCCGTGAGGCAGGCGTCACTTCTTCTTCTTGCCGGCGACAGTCCGCTTCGGGCCCTTGCGGGTACGAGCGTTGGTCTTGGTGCGCTGACCGCGGACCGGGAGGCCCATGCGGTGGCGGCGACCCTGGTAGCTGCCGATCTCGATCTTGCGGCGGATGTCAGCCTGGACTTCACGACGGAGGTCACCCTCGGTCTTGAAGTTGGCCTCGATCTCGTCACGAAGCTTGACCAGCTCCTCGTCCCCGAGCGTGTGCACGCGGGCGTTGGGGTCGATCCCCGTGGCTGCGAGCAGCTGCTGGGAGCGGGTACGGCCGATGCCGTAGATGTAGGTGAGTGCGATCTCGATGCGCTTGTCGCGCGGGAGGTCCACACCAACGAGGCGAGCCATGGTTCTGGCATTTCCCTTCGGGTTGTTCGCAACGGTGTCTGTCGTGTCGCGCCCCGCTGACGAGCCCTGGGGCCCGTCCGGGCTCCGGCCGTTGCGCCGGAGGTGGTTCGCCGTGGGTCTCCCCGCGGCTAGCGATCACGATGGGTGGTGGGGCGTGCGAGAGGGTGGCGTGAGCCACCCGTCATCAGCCCTGGCGCTGCTTGTGGCGCGGGTTCTCGCAGATGACCATGACGCGGCCGTGACGACGAATGACCTTGCACTTGTCGCAGATCGGCTTGACGCTGGGGTTGACCTTCACTGGGGAGGCCTTTCTGGATCGTTCGGCTGGTTACTTGTAGCGGTAGACGATCCGACCCCGGGTGAGGTCGTAGGGAGAGAGCTCCACCACCACCCGGTCCTCGGGGAGGATCCGGATGTAGTGCTGACGCATCTTCCCGCTGATGTGGGCGAGAACCTTGTGGCCATTGCTCAGCTCGACGCGGAACATGGCATTGGGCAGGGCCTCCGTGATGGTGCCCTCGAGCTCGATCACGCCTTCTTTCTTCGGCATGTCCTCCACAATCTGTTGATCTGTTGTCTACCGTGGCCCGGGAACCTCCCCCACGCAGGACGCCTGGGGGTGGACCTCGTGAAGCCGGCGGCGGTACCACTTCCCACGTCCCCCGGAGGGTCAGCGGGCAGCCGTTTCAGGCACCACTGCACATGCCCACGTTGGGCCGACTCGCCAGCCTACTGCCAGCAGGCAAGAAATCCCAATCGGGACGCTGGCCACGACGGGCGGGCACCACAGCGGACGCGGGCGCCACCGAGCAGCGGGCTCAGGCGCCGCCGAAGGGGACGCCCAGCTCGGCGAGCTTGGCCTCTCCCCCGTCGAGCGCGGTGAGCACCCACGCGCCGGTCGGGGTGAGGGTGAACGTGTGCTCGTAGTGCGCGGCCCACTTGCCGTCCGACATCGAGACCGTCCAGTCGTCGTCCTCGACGTAGGTGTCCTGGCTGCCGAGGGCGATCATCGGCTCCACGGCCAGGGCGAGGCCGCGCACGAGCTTGGGCCCGCGCCCGGGACGCCCGTGGTTGGGCACGTTGGGCGGCATGTGCATCTGGGAGCCGATGCCGTGGCCGGTGTAGTCCTCGAGGATGCCGAAGTCGCCGCGCGAACGGACGTACGCCTCGATCGCGTGGCTGATGTCGGTGACCCGGCCGCCGAGCCGGGCCGCGGCGATGCCGCGCCACATCGACTCCTCGGTGACCTCCATCAGCTCCTCGATCTCGGCCGGCACGCGACCGACCGCCACCGTGATGGCGGCGTCGCCGTGCCAGCCGTCGACGATCGCGCCGCAGTCGATGGAGATCACGTCACCCTCGGCGAGCGCACGACCGCCGGGGATGCCGTGGACGACCTGGTCGTTGACCGAGGCGCAGATGCTGGCCGGGAACGGCGGGTGGCCGTATCCCTTGAACGACGGCACGCCGCCCTTGGACCGGATGTGGTCCTCGGCGATCGCGTCGAGCTCGCCGGTGGTGATCCCGACCCGGACCGAGGTGCGCAGCAGCTCCAGCGTCTCACCGACCAGGAGGCCGGCGCGCCGCATCACGGCGATCTGCTCGGGGGTCTTGATCTCGACCCCGCGGTCCCGGAAGCCCATGGCGAGGAGGCTCTCAGCGCCCGGTGGCGCCGTCGATGGCCGCGAAGACCCGCTGGGTCACCTCGTCGACCTCACCGAGGCCGTCGACCTCGACCAGCAGGCCACGGCCGCGGTAGAGGTCGACCAGAGGGGCGGTCTGCTCCTCGTAGACCTCCTGGCGACGGCGGATGACCTCCTCGGTGTCGTCGGCACGACCCTCGATGGTGGCGCGGTGCAGGAGACGCTCGACGATCACGTCGCGGTCGACGGTCAGCACCACGGCGGCGTCCAGCTCGAGGCCTGCGTCGGCGAGCATGCCGTCGAGCTCGGCGACCTGGGCCACGGTGCGGGGGTAGCCGTCGAGCAGGAACCCGCCGCGGGCGTCCTCCTCCGCGATGCGGTTGCGCACCATCGAGTTGGTGACCTCGTCGGGCACGTACTCGCCGGCGTCCATGTAGCGCTGGGCCTCGAGGCCCAGGGGCGTGCCCTGGGAGACGTTGGCCCGGAAGATGTCACCGGTCGAGACGGCCGGGATCTCGTACCTCTGGGCGATGAAGGCCGCCTGGGTGCCCTTGCCCGCTCCGGGCGGGCCCATGATGATCAGTCGCATTTCAGCTCAGGAACCCTTCGTAGTTGCGCTGCTGGAGCTGGCTCTCGATCTGCTTCACCGTGTCCAGGGCGACGCCGACCATGATGAGGATGGACGTGCCACCGAACGGGAAGTTCTGGTTGGCACCGATCGCGGCGAAGGCGATCAGCGGGATCAGCGAGATGAGGCCGAGGTACAACGCTCCGGGGAAGGTGATCCGCGAGAGCACGTACGACAGGTAGTTCTGGGTCGGCTTGCCTGCCCGGATCCCGGGGATGAAGCCGCCGTACTTCTTCATGTTGTCGGCGACCTCTTCGGGGTTGAAGGTGATCGAGACGTAGAAGTACGTGAAGAAGATGATGAGGGCGAAGTAGGTCGCCATGTAGAGCGGGTGGTCACCGTCGCGGAAGTAGTCGTTGATGAACCGCAGCACCGCGTTGTTGCCGGTCTCGTTGAACGAGGCCGCCATCGTGGGCAGGTAGAGCAGCGACGAAGCGAAGATGACCGGGATGATGCCGGCCTGGTTGACCTTCAACGGGATGTAGGTCGAGGAGCC
This sequence comes from Nocardioides malaquae, assembly GCF_015070385.1. Taxonomy (GTDB): domain Bacteria; phylum Actinomycetota; class Actinomycetes; order Propionibacteriales; family Nocardioidaceae; genus Nocardioides; species Nocardioides malaquae. The sequence goes on from NZ_JADCSA010000008.1 coordinate 84,076, forward strand.
GCCGAACATCTTGCGCCCCACCATGCGCCGCGCGTACTGCACCGGGATGCGACGCTGCGCCTGCTCGATGAAGATGACGCCGGCGATGATGACCAGTCCGATGACCATGACGATCCCGAAGGTCGTCCAGCCCTGGGTCAGCTGCACCTGCCACAGGGAGGCCGGGAAGGTCGCGACGACCTGGCAGAAGATCAGGATCGACATGCCGTTGCCGACGCCGCGGTCGGTGATCAGCTCGCCGAACCACATGATCACGGCGGTGCCTGCGGTCATCGTGATGACGACCATCAGGAAGGTCGCGGTCGAGTCCGAGTGCAGCAGGTCGAGGGTGCAGGGCTGCAGCAGCATCTTGCTGCGCGCCAGGGCGACGATTCCGGTGGCCTGCAGAACGGCCAGTCCGAGCGTCAGGTAACGCGTGTACTGCGTGATCTTGGCCTGCCCCGCCTGGCCTTCCTTCTTGAGGGCCTCCAGGCGCGGGATCACCACCACGAGCAGCTGCAGGATGATGCTGGCGGTGATGTAGGGCATGATCCCCAGCGCGAAGATCGTCAGCTGGAGCAGCGCACCGCCGGAGAACATGTTGATCAGCGCGTAGACGCCGCCCTGCTCCTGGGCGTCCAGGCACGACCTCACGTTGGCGACGTTGACCCCGGGAGCGGGCACCTGCGAGCCGAGCCGGAAGATCGTGATGATCAGCAGCACGAACAGCAGCTTGCGCCGCAGGTCCGGGATGCGGAATGCGTTGGCGAAGGCGCCCAGCACTGGTTCCTCTTTCTCAGCAGGGACTCCCACGGCGCGGCCGCGGTGTCGTGGTCAGGGTCCGTCACCCGCTCGACGAGCAGGTCCGACGGAACCCCGGGAAGCGTAACAGCAGGTTCCTCGACGCCCGAAAGCCGCACACCGGGCGGAACCGGACGCGACGAGGGCCCGTCCCCAGCTGCTGTGGGAGACGGGCCCTCGGGCGTCTGTTCAGGTCAGGAGACGGTGACGCTGCCGCCGGCAGCCTCGATCTTCTCCTTGGCCGAGGCGGAGACCGCGTCGGCGGTGACCTGCACCGCGACGGAGATCTCGCCCTGGCCCAGCACCTTGACAGGCTGGTTCTTGCGCACCGCGCCCTTGGCGACGAGCTGCTCGACGGTGACGGTGCCACCCTCGGGGAAGAGCTCGTTGATGCGGTCCAGGTTGACGACCTGGAACTCCACCTTGAACGGGTTCTTGAACCCCTTCAGCTTCGGGAGGCGCATGTGGATCGGCATCTGGCCACCCTCGAAGGCGACCGGAACCTGGTAGCGAGCCTTCGTACCCTTGGTACCGCGACCGGCGGTCTTACCCTTCGACGCCTCACCACGACCCACACGGGTCTTGGCGGTCTTGGCGCCCGGGGCGGGACGAAGGTGGTGCAGCTTGAGTGCGCTCATGTCACTCCACCTCCTCAACCGTCACGAGGTGACGGACAGTGTTGACCATGCCACGGATCTCGGGGCGGTCCTCCTTGACGACGACGTCGCCGATCCGCTTGAGACCGAGCGTACGCAGGGTCTCGCGCTGGTTCTGCTTCAGACCGGCCAGGCCGCGCTTCTGCTGGACCTTGAGCTGTGCCATCAGGAAGCCACCTCCGCACGAGCCTTCAGGATCGCGGCCGGCGTGACGTGCTCGACGGGCAGACCACGGCGGGCGGCCACGGCCTCGGGCTCCTCGAGCATCTTGAGCGCCTCGACGGTCGCGTGCACGATGTTGATCTGGTTGGACGACCCCAGCGACTTGCTGAGGACGTCGTGGATGCCGGCGCACTCCAGGACGGCGCGCACCGGGCCACCGGCAATCACACCGGTACCGGGGGCGGCCGGACGCAGCAGGACCACACCGGCAGCCTTCTCACCCTGGACCGGGTGCGGGATGGTGCCCTGGATGCGGGGGACCTTGAAGAAGTGCTTCTTGGCCTCCTCGACACCCTTGGCAATGGCCGCGGGAACTTCCTTGGCCTTGCCGTAGCCCACGCCCACGAGGCCTTCACCGTCACCGACGATCACGAGGGCGGTGAAGCTGAAGCGACGACCACCCTTCACGACCTTGGCGACACGGTTGATGGCGACGACGCGCTCGATGTACTGGGTCTTGTCGGCGTTCTGGTCGCGACGACCGTCACGGTTGCGACCGCCGGACTGGCGCTCGCCTCCGCGCTGTCCGCGCTGAGCTCCGCTCATGAGATTTCCTTTTCTCTGTGGTCCGGCGTCAGAACGCCAGGCCGCCCTCGCGGGCAGCGTCGGCCAGGGCCGCGATGCGACCGGTGTACTTGTTGCCCGCGCGGTCGAAGACCACGCTCTCGACACCAGCAGCCTTCGCACGCTCGGCGACGAGCGTGCCGACCTGCTGGGCCTTGGCGGTCTTGTCGCCCTCGGCGGACCGGAGGTCCGACTCCATGGTGGAGGCCGAGGCGAGGGTGCGACCGACGGTGTCGTCGACGACCTGCACGGTGATGTGCTTCGACGAGCGGGTCACCACGAGGCGGGGACGCTCCGGCGTACCGGCGATCCTCTTGCGACCACGCATCTGACGGCGCAGACGCGAGCGAACGCGGTTAGCGGTGTGCTTGTTGTTCGACAGCGAGATAGCCATGGATCACTTACCAGCCTTTCCGACCTTGCGGCGGATGTGCTCGCCGGCGTAGCGCACGCCCTTGCCCTTGTACGGCTCGGGCTTGCGGAGCTTGCGGATCTTCGCAGCCGTCTCACCGACGAGCTGCTTGTCGATGCCCACCACGGCGAGCTTGGTCGGCCCGTCGGTGGTGAAGGTGATGCCCTCGGGGGCGTCGAAGACGATCGAGTGCGAGTAGCCGAGCTGGAACTCGAGCTGCGTCGGGCCCTTCGGCAGGACGCGGTAACCCACGCCGACGATCTCGAGCTTCTTCTCGTAGCCCTCGGTGACACCGACGACCATGTTGTTGACCAGGGTGCGGCTCAGGCCGTGCAGCGAACGCGACTCGCGCTCGTCGTTGGGCCGGGTGACCTCCAGGACGCCGTCCTCACCCTTGGTGATGGTGATGGGGGCCGGGAGGGTGTGGTTCAGGGTGCCCTTGGGCCCCTTGACCGTCACCAGGTTGTCGTCGATCTGCACGTCCACTCCGGACGGAACCGTGATCGGGAGCCTGCCAATGCGTGACATTGCGTGTTTCCTCTCTCGGTCTCGTCGTTACCAGACGTAGGCGAGGACTTCCCCACCCACGCCCTTCTGGTTCGCCTGGCGGTCGGTCAGCAGGCCCTGGCTGGTCGAGATGATCGCCACGCCCAGGCCACCGAGGACCTTGGGCAGTGCGGTGCTCTTCGCGTAGACGCGCAGACCGGGCTTGGAGATGCGGCGGAGGCCGGCGACGGCCCGCTCGCGGTTGCGGCCGTACTTGAGGGTGATGGTGAGCGTCTTGCCCACCTCGCCCTCGGTCGGCTCCTTGACCTCGTAGGAGGAGATGTAGCCCTCCTGCTTGAGGATGTCGGCGACGCCGGCCTTCAGCTTGCTGTAAGGCATCGACACCGCGTCGTGGTACGCCTGGTTGGCGTTGCGCAGACGAGTCAGCATGTCTGCGATCGGGTCAGTCATGGTCATGGCCGCTTCGGCCCTTTCTCTCTGTGGTTTCGACCCCGACGAGGCGGAGTCGACCTTCAGCGGTTGTTGGTCTTGAGGGTGGTCACCAGGAGGACTTGGTCACGCCGGGCAGCTCGCCGCGGTGGGCCATCTCACGCAGGCAGATGCGGCAGAGGCCGAACTTGCGGTAGACCGCCTTGGGCCGACCACAGCGCTGGCAACGGGTGTAGCCGCGCACCGCGAACTTCGGCTTGCGGGCCGCCTTCACCTTGAGAGCAGTCTTCGCCATGTCAGTTCTCCTTGAAGGGGAAGCCGAGCTGCTTGAGCAGCGCCCGACCCTCGACGTCGTTGGTGGCCGTGGTCACGATGGTGATGTCCATGCCACGGACGCGGTCGATCCGGTCCTGGTCGATCTCGTGGAACATGACCTGCTCGGTGAGACCGAAGGTGTAGTTGCCACGGCCGTCGAACTGGTTGCCGTTGAGACCGCGGAAGTCACGGATACGGGGCAGGGCCAGGGACAGCAGACGGTCCAGGAACTCCCACATGCGGTCGCCGCGCAGCGTGACGTGCGCACCGATCGGCATGCCCTCACGCAGCTTGAACTGCGCGATGGACTTCCGGGCCTTGGTGACCATGGGCTTCTGACCGGTGATCGCGGTCAGGTCCTTGATGGCACCCTCGATGAGCTTCGAGTCGCGAGCAGCCTCGCCGACACCCATGTTGACCACGATCTTGGTCAGCCCGGGCACCTGCATGATGTTGGCGATGTCGAAGTCGGACTTCAGCGCGGGGATGATCTCCTCGCGGTAACGAGTCTTCAGACGGGGGGACTCAGCCATCTCAGATCTCCTTCCCGGTCTTGCGCGAGATGCGGACACTGCGCTCGGCGGTGTACTCGACACCGGTGCCGCTGCGCTTGGTGACCTCGTCGCGGCGGAAACCGACGCGGGTCACTCCGTCACCCTCGACGAGCATGACGTTGGAGACGTGGATGGGGGCCTCGGCGGTGATGATGCCGCCGGTGCTGCCCGAACCGTCGTTGACGACCTTGGTGTGACGCTTGATGCGGTTCACACCCTCGACCACCACGCGCTGCTCCTCGCGGAGGACGCGGATGACCTTGCCCTGGGCGCCCTTGTCCTTGCCGGCGATGACCTTGACGGTGTCGCCCTTCTTGATGTTCACGCTGGGTGCCTTCTTAGCCATCACAGCACCTCCGGCGCGAGCGAGATGATCTTCATGAACTTCTTCTCGCGCAGCTCGCGGCCCACCGGGCCGAAGATGCGGGTTCCACGGGGCTCGCCGTCGTTCTTGAGGATCACCGCGGCGTTCTCGTCGAAGCGGATGTACGAGCCGTCGGGGCGGCGGCGCTCCTTCTTGGTGCGCACGATGACGGCCTTGACGACGTCGCCCTTCTTGACGTTGCCGCCGGGGTTGGCGTCCTTGACGGTGGCGACGATGGTGTCGCCGATACCGGCGTAGCGACGACCCGAGCCCCCGAGAACACGGATGCAGAGGATTTCCTTTGCACCGGTGTTGTCGGCGACCCCGAGTCGCGACTCCTGCTGGATCATTGGTTTCTCCTGGATGTCGAGCCGGTTCTCGCCGCCTTCTCGGGCGACGAGCCTTGCCGAACTAGTGGTTGGAAATCGTGGTTCGCCGGAAGGCGAAAGGTCACTTGGCCTTCTCGAGAACCTCGACCAGGCGCCAGCGCTTGGTCGCGGACAGCGGACGGGTCTCCATGATCAGGACCCGGTCGCCGATGCCGCACTCGTTGTTCTCGTCGTGAGCCTTCAGCTTGGAGGTGCGACGCATGACCTTGCCGTAGAGCGCGTGCTTCACGCGGTCCTCGACGGCAACGGTGATGGTCTTGTCCATCTTGTCGCTGACGACCAGGCCCTCGCGGACCTTGCGGGAGTTGCGCTCACTCATGCCGAAGCCTCTTCCTTGTTCTCGGCACCCGGAGCGGTACGGATACCGAGCTCGCGCTCACGCACCACGGTGTAGATCCGGGCAATGTCCTTCTTGACCGTGCGCAGGCGGCCGTTGTTCTCCAGCTGGCCGGTGGCCGCCTGGAAACGGAGGTTGAACAGCTCCTCCTTGGCCTCACGCAGCTTGGCCTCGAGGTCGCCGGCGGACAGCTCGTCCAGCGTGCCGGCGGTCAACTTGTCGCTCATCAGAATTCACCAGCCTCGCGGGAGATGAACCGGCACTTCATGGGGAGCTTGTGCATGGCGCGGCGCATGGCCTCGCGAGCAACGTCCTCAGAGACACCGGACAGTTCGAACATGACGCGGCCGGGCTTGACGTTGGCAACCCACCACTCGGGGGAACCCTTACCGGAACCCATGCGGGTCTCGGCAGGCTTCTTGGTCAACGGGCGGTCGGGGTAGATGTTGATCCACACCTTTCCACCACGCTTGATGTGACGGGTCATCGCGATACGCGCCGACTCGATCTGGCGGTTGGTCACGTAGTGGCCCTCGACCGCCTGGATGCCGAAGTCACCGAACGCGAGCTTGGTGCCACCCTTGGCCATACCGGTCCGCTTGGGGTGGTGCTGCTTGCGGTGCTTGACACGACGGGGCATCAACATGGAACTCAGCCCTCCTGTCCGGTGGAAGCAGCCTCGGCCGGAGCCTCGGTTGCGGGAGCCTCGGCCTGAGCCGGAGCCTCGGTGCGGGGTGCACGGTCGCCGCGCGAACCGCGGTTCGGGCGCTCGCCGCCACGGGCGGGACGACCACCACGGCCGGGAGCACCGGCGCGAGCGGCCTGCTGGGCCTGGCGCTCGGCGCGGGAGCCGGACACCTCACCCTTGTAGATCCACACCTTGACGCCGATGCGACCGAAGGTGGTCTTGGCCTCGTAGAAGCCGTAGTCGATGTCGGCACGCAGGGTGTGCAGCGGCACGCGACCCTCGCGGTAGAACTCGGTGCGCGACATCTCGGCGCCGTTGAGTCGACCGGAGCACTGGATCCGGATGCCCTTGGCGCCCGAACGCATCGCGGTCTGCATCGCCTTGCGCATGGCACGACGGAACTGCACACGACCGGCGAGCTGCTCGGCGACGCCCTGGGCGACCAGCTGCGCGTCGACCTCGGGGTTCTTGACCTCGAGGATGTTCAGCTGCACCTGCTTGCCGGTGAGCTTCTCGAGCTCGCCGCGGATGCGGTCGGCCTCGGCGCCGCGGCGACCGATGACGATGCCGGGGCGCGCGCTGTGGATGTCCACACGGACGCGGTCACGGGTGCGCTCGATCTCGACCTTCGCGATGCCGGCGCGCTCCATGCCCTTCGACAGCAGCTTGCGGATCGCGACGTCCTCGCCGACGTACGACTTGTACAGCTTGTCGGCGTACCAGCGCGACTTGTGGTCGGTGCTGATGCCGAGGCGGAAGCCGTTCGGGTTGATCTTCTGGCCCATCAGGCACCCTTTCCGTTCGTGGCGACATCAGCCGGCTGGACGACCAGGGTGATGTGGCTGGTGCGCTTGTTGATGCGGGTCGCACGACCCTGCGCACGGGGACGCCAGCGCTTCATGGTGGGGCCCTCGTCGACCATGGCCACCGTGAGGACCAGGTCGGCGGCCTTGAGGCCCTCCGTGGTCTCCGCGTTGGCGATGGCGCTCTCGAGCACCTTGTAGACGGTCTCGGAGGCGGCCTGCGGCGCGAACTGCAGCAGGGCCAGGGCCTCCTGGACGGGAAGACCGCGGACCATGTCGACGACACGGCGGGCCTTCATGGGGGTGATTCGCACGAAACGCGCGCTCGCGAAAGCTCCCGGCTGGTCGCCGAGCAGCGACTCGCGGCGGGCGCTGGTGCGCACGCGCTCAGTAACGCTCATTGCTCGTTATCTCCAGTTCCTGGTTCGCCCCGCGTCAGCGGCGGCGACCCTTCCGGTCTTCCTTCACGTGCCCGCGGTAGGTGCGGGTGGGGGCGAACTCGCCCAGCTTGTGGCCGACCATCGAGTCGGTCACGAAGACGGGGACGTGCTTGCGTCCGTCGTGCACGGCGATGGTGTGGCCGATCATGTTCGGCAGGATCATCGAACGGCGCGACCACGTCTTGATGACGTTCTGCGTGCCCTTCTCGTTCTCGGCTTCCACCTTCTTGAGGAGGTGGCCGTCGATGAAGGGGCCCTTCTTCAGGCTACGAGGCATATCAGTTACTTCCTACCCTTGCCGGACTTGCGGCGACGGATGATCTGGGAGTCGCTGGCCTTGCGCTTGCGGGTGCGACCCTCGGGCTTGCCCCACGGGGAGACGGGGTGACGTCCACCGGACGTCTTGCCCTCACCACCACCGTGCGGGTGGTCGACCGGGTTCATGACGACACCGCGGACGGTCGGGCGCTTGCCCTTCCAACGCATGCGGCCGGCCTTGCCCCAGTTGATGTTCGACTGCTCGGCGTTGCCCACCTCGCCGACCGTGGCGCGGCAGCGCACGTCGACGAAACGCATCTCGCCCGAGGGCAGACGCAGCGTGGCCTTGGTGCCCTCACGAGCCACCAGCTGGGCGGAGTTGCCGGCCGAGCGGGCCAGCTTGGCGCCGCCACCGGGACGGAGCTCCACGCAGTGGATGGTGGTACCGACGGGGATGTTGCGCAGCGGCAGGTTGTTGCCCGGCTTGATGTCGGCGTTGGGGCCGCTCTCGATGACCGTGCCCTGGCCGAGGTCCTTCGGCGCCACGATGTAGCGCTTCTCGCCGTCGGCGTAGTGCAGCAGCGCGATGCGGGCGGTGCGGTTGGGGTCGTACTCGATGTGAGCGACCTTGGCCGGCACGCCGTCCTTGTCGTAGCGGCGGAAGTCGATGATGCGGTAGGCCCGCTTGTGGCCGCCACCCTGGTGACGCGTGGTGATGCGTCCCTGGTTGTTGCGGCCGCCCTTCTTGGGAAGGGGACGGGTCAGCGACTTCTCCGGCGTGGTCCGGGTGATCTCGACGAAGTCGGCCACCGAGGAGCCACGACGGCCCGGGGTGGTCGGCTTGTACTTGCGGATAGCCATTGTCTATGTCCTATTTCTTCGCCCTCGTGCGCCCGGTCAGGAGACCGGACCCCCGAAGATGTCGATCCGGTGACCCTCAGCGAGGCTGACGATGGCGCGCTTGGTGTCCTTGCGCTTGCCCAGGCCGGCGCGGGTGCGACGGGTCTTGCCCTGACGGTTCAGCGTGTTCACCGAGGTGACCTTGACGCCGAAGATCTTCTCGACCGCGATCTTGATCTCGGTCTTGTTCGCGTCGGGGTGCACGATGAACGTGTACTTGTTCGCGTCGAGGAGGCCGTAGCTCTTCTCCGACACGACCGGCGCGAGCAGGATGTCGCGGTGGTCCTTGTGCAGGGTGCTCACTTGGTCTCCTCCTCGGCGTTCTTCGACTTGCTCGCCACGAAGACGTCGTAGGCGCCCTGGGTGAAGACCACGTCGTCGGAAGCCAGCACGTCGTAGGTGTTCAGCTGGTCGACGGCCACGATGTGCACCTGCGGCGCGTTGCGCAGCGAGAGCCACGTCAGCGAGTCGCTGCGCTCGAGCACCACCAGGTAACGGCTGCGGTCGGTGAGACCGGTCAGCGCGGTGATGGCGGCCTTCGTCGAGGGCTTGTCGCCCTGGACGAGCGACTCGACGACGTGGACGCGACCGTGGCGGGCGCGGTCCGAGAGGGCGCCACGCAGCGCGGCGGCCTTCATCTTCTTGGGGGTGCGCTGCGAGTAGTCGCGCGGCTGCGGACCGTGGACGACGCCACCGCCGGCAAACTGCGGCGCGCGGGTCGAGCCCTGACGGGCGCGACCGGTGCCCTTCTGCTTGTAGGGCTTGCGGCCACCGCCACGCACCTCGGCGCGGGTCTTGGTCTTGTGCGTGCCCTGGCGAGCAGCAGCCTGCTGCGCCACGACGACCTGGTGGATCAGGGGCACGTTGACCTCGACGTCGAAGATCTCGGCGGGGAGATCGACGGAGACAACCTTCGCGTTGTTTTCAGCCATGTTGCTCAGGCCTCCTGGGTCTTCTTGGCGGCGGAACGCAGCACCACGAGACCACCCTTGTTGCCCGGGACGGCGCCCTTGAGCAGGATGAGGCCCTTCTCCACGTCCACGGCGTGCACGGTGACGTTCTGGGTGGTGACGACGTCGTTACCCATACGGCCGGACATGCGCGTGCCCTTGAAGACACGACCCGGGGTGGCGCAGGCGCCGATCGAGCCGGGCTTGCGGTGGTTGCGGTGGGCACCGTGGGAGGCGGAGACACCGGCGAAGCCGTGACGCTTCATGGTTCCGGCGAAGCCCTTGCCCTTGCTGGTGCCGGTGACGTCGATCTCCTCGCCGGCGGCGAACAGGTCGACGGCCAGCTCCTGGCCGACGGCGTAGTTCGCGGCGTCAGCGGTGCGGATCTCGGCCACGTGGCGACGGGGGGTGACACCGGCCTTGGCGAAGTGGCCGGCCTCCGGCTTGTTCACCTTGCGGGCCTCGATCTCGCCGAAGCCGATCTGGACCGCGGCGTAGCCGTCGGTCTCGGGCTGGCGGACCTGGGTCACGACGTTGGTCGCCGCAGCGACGACGGTGACGGGGACGATCTTGTTGTCCTCGTCCCAGAGCTGGGTCATGCCGAGCTTCGTGCCCAGCAGGCCCTTCACGTTACGTTCGAAAGTACTCATCAGGCAGACCTCAGAGCTTGATCTCGATGTCGACACCGGCAGGCAGGTCGAGACGCATGAGCGAGTCGACAGTCTTCGGCGTGGGGTCGATGATGTCGATGAGGCGCTTGTGGGTGCGCATCTCGAAGTGCTCGCGCGAGTCCTTGTACTTGTGGGGCGAGCGAATGACGCAGTACACGTTCTTCTCGGTCGGCAGCGGCACGGGGCCGGCGACCTTCGCACCCGTACGGGTGACGGTGTCCACGATCTTGCGCGCCGAGGTGTCGATCACCTCGTGGTCATAGGCCTTGAGCCTGATGCGGATCTTCTGTCCCGCCATAGGTCTCTCTCGTCCTTACTCTCGCACCCCGGGAGGTGCCGCGTCCTGGTCTGTTCTCTCGACACGTCCTCGGGTGAGTCCGTACCGCCTGTCTCTCACCACTCCGCTCCTCGACCCCCGCGGTCGGGCGTGTCGCTCTGATGAGGACAAAACTGACCGGGGATTGAGTTGTGGACTGTGGCATCCGACGGTTCGTCGGAGTCGGATCGGGTCTCGGCCTGACAACTCAGGAACGGTGCTTCAGCACACGTGACCGCTGAGTCCAGGCACACGATGGACCAGCCATCGGGAGACGCGATTCAGTAGTCAAGTGGTGTTGACGCACCCCGGCACCCGCCGGAGCAACTTGCCTATCTTGACAGAGACCCGCGCGCACTTCCAAATCGGGTGGCGCGCACCGCCCCCGAGGCCGACTGTGAGGTCGCGCACACGTCGTGCTCAGACGCGACGGTAGGCGAGGTCGGTGATGGTGCGTCCGACCGCGAGGCCCTTGCGCTCGAACTTCGTCACCGGGCGTTCCTCCCACCGCTCCACCACTCCCCCGGCCAGGCGCGGCTCGGCGTCGAGCACGGCCTGCATCTGCTCGGCGTAGGGCAACCAGTCGGTGGCCAGGCGCCACAGGCCGCCCGGGGCGAGGCGCTCGGCGACCACCGAGGCGAACTCGGCGTTCACGAGGCGGCGCTTGTTGTGCTTCTTCTTGTGCCACGGGTCGGGGAAGAAGGTCCACATCTCGCTGACGCTGCCCGGCGCGAGCAGGTGCTCGACCAGCCAGGCGGCGTCGACGGAGCAGAAGCGGACGTTGGTGGCGCCGGCCTCGGCGACCCGCCAGAGTCCGTCGGCGACGCCGGGAACCCAGACCTCCAGGGCGAGCACGTTGACCTCGGGCCTCGCGGCCGCGAGCACGGCGGTGGCCTCACCGACCCCGGGCCCGATCTCGACCATCAGGGGCGCTTGACGGCCGAACCACCGCTCCAGGGAGAAGTCCGGCTCGTCGACGGCCTCGTCGGGAATGACCCAGTCGGCGGCGTGCGCCTCCCACGCCTCGGCCTGGCGCGGGGTGAAGCGCGACCCCCGCCGGGAGTAGCTCAGCACCTCGCGCAGAGGACGACCGTCCTCGGTCAGCGAGAAGTGGGGACGGGCGGGGCGGACGGAGTCAGGCACGGTCGAGGAGCCTACGCCTGGTCACAGGAAGAACGAGAAGAGCGGCGAGCCGGGCGGCACCTGCTCGATCTGCATCGGGCTCTTCTCCATGCGCTCGAGAAGGCCGGTGATCCGGTCGGCCCGGTCCAGCTCGACGCCCACCAGGGCCGGTCCGGTCTCGCGGTTGTTCTTCTTGACGTACTCGAAGAGGACGATGTCCTCCCCCTCGCTGAGCACCTCCTCCAGGAAGTAGCGCAGGGCGCCGGGCTCCTGGGGGAACGTGACCATGAAGTAGTGGCGCAGGCCTTCGTGCAGCAGTGAACGCTCGACGATCTCGGCGTAGCGGCTGACGTCGTTGTTGCCACCGGAGACGATGCAGATGACCGCCTCGTCCGCCGACAGGGTGCCGGCGAGCTGGAGGGCGTACGTGCTCGCCAGCGCGCCCGCCGGCTCGGTGATGATGCCGTCGACCTGGTAGAGCTCGAGCATCTCGGTGCAGACCGCGCCCTCGGGGACGGCCACGACCTCGTCGACGAGCTCGCTGACGACGTCGTACGTCAGGTCCCCGACGCGGCCGACCGCGGCGCCGTCGACGAAGGTGTCGACGTGCGGGAGCTTCACCGGTCGACCCGCGGCGAGCGCGGCAGTCATGCTGGCGGCACCCGCGGGCTCGACGCCGATGATGCGCACGGCGGGGTGACGTTCCTTCAGCCACACGGACATGCCCGAAGCCAGTCCCCCGCCCCCCACCGGCAGGACGACCGTGGTCACCCGCAGACCCCGCTCGGCGGCCTGGGCCATCGCTTCGACCGCGACGGAACCCTGACCGAGGATGGTCGCCGGGTCGTCGAACGGGTGGACGAAGACGGCGCCGCTGCTCTCGGCGTCTTCGCGAGCCGCCATGGAGGCCTCGTCGTAGTTGGAGCCGGTGACGACCAGCTTCACCGACGGTCCGCCCAGAGCCAGGATGCGCTGACGCTTCTGCCGCGGGGTGTTGGACGGGACGTAGATGCGGCCCTGGATCCCCAGCCGGGCACACGCCCAGGCGACGCCTTGGGCGTAGTTGCCGGCGGAGGCGCAGACCACGCCGCGGGCCCGCTCGGCCTCGCTCAGACCCTGAATGCCGTGGAAGGCTCCGCGCACCTTGTAGGAACGGGCGACCTGTCGGTTCTCCCTCTTGAGGAGGACCTCGGCGCCGATCGCCTGGGAGAGTCGCGGACTGTGCTCGAGAGGGGTGGTGTGCACGACGCCGACCAGCACTTCGGCGGCGGCCTCGACACGAGCGGCGGTCAGTTCAGCGGGGATCACCGTCCAAGCGTAGTGCCCCTGAAATGCACTGCGGCCCCGGACCGATGGTCCGGGGCCGCAGCAGGTGGATCAGGACGTCACTTGATGATCTTGGTGACGCGGCCGGCACCCACGGTGCGGCCACCCTCGCGGATCGAGAACTTGAGGTTCTCGTCCATGGCGATGGGCTGGATGAGCTCGACAGTCATCTCCGTGTTGTCACCGGGCATGACCATCTCCGTGCCCTCGGGGAGGGTCACGACGCCGGTCACGTCGGTGGTGCGGAAGTAGAACTGCGGGCGGTAGTTGTTGAAGAACGGCGTGTGACGGCCGCCCTCCTCCTTCGAGAGGATGTAGACCGAGGCCTCGAAGTCGGTGTGCGGGGTGGTGGTGCCCGGCTTCACGACGACCATGCCGCGCTCGACGTCCTCGCGCTTGGTGCCTCGCAGCAGCAGACCGACGTTCTCACCGGCCTGGCCCTCGTCGAGCAGCTTGCGGAACATCTCGACACCGGTGACGGTGGTCTTCTGCGACTCCTCGCGGATGCCGATGATCTCGACCTCCTCGTTGACCTTGATGATGCCGCGCTCGATACGACCGGTGATGACGGTGCCACGACCGGTGATCGTGAAGACGTCCTCGACGGGCATGAGGAAGGGCTTGTCGGTGTCACGCTCGGGCTGCGGGATGTACTCGTCGACAGCCTTCATGAGCTCGCGGATCGAGTCGGCCCACTTCTCCTCGCCCTGCAGGGCGGGGAAGGCAGCCACGCGCACGACCGGCACGTCGTCGCCGGGGAACTCGTACTCGTTGAGGAGCTCGCGCACCTCCATCTCGACGAGCTCGATGAGCTCCTCGTCGTCGACCATGTCGCACTTGTTGAGAGCAACGACCATGGCCGGCACGCCGACCTGACGGGCGAGCAGCACGTGCTCGCGGGTCTGGGGCATGGGACCGTCGGTCGCGGCAACCACCAGGATCGCGCCGTCCATCTGCGCGGCACCGGTGATCATGTTCTTGATGTAGTCAGCGTGACCGGGGCAGTCGACGTGCGCGTAGTGGCGCGACTCGGTCTGGTACTCGATGTGCGAGATCGAGATCGTGATGCCGCGCTGACGCTCCTCGGGAGCCTTGTCGATGTTGTCGAACGGCGACTGCTCGTTCAGGTCGGGGTACGTGTCGGCCAGAACCTTGGAGATCGCTGCCGTCAGCGTCGTCTTGCCATGGTCGATGTGACCGATGGTTCCGATGTTGACGTGCGGCTTGGTCCGCTCGAACTTCGCCTTAGCCACTGTGGGCTCCTCCTGTTGTTGTTACTTGACTCGTGGAATGAATTGTTGCAGCCGAGGATCCGGGGCGATTACTCGCCACGAACCTTCTTGATGATCTCGTCGGCGATGTTCGTGGGAACCTCGGCGTACGAGTCGAACTCCATGGAGTACGAGGCCTGGCCGGAGGTCTTGGACCTCAGGTCGCCAACGTACCCGAACATCTCGGAGAGGGGGACCAGGGCGCTGACCATGATGTCGCCGTGGACCGTCTCCTGCGAGCGGATCTGACCGCGACGCGAGTTGAGGTCGCCGATGACGGTGCCGAGGAAGGACTCCGGCGTCGTCACGTCGACCGCGAACATCGGCTCGAGCAGCACGGCCTTGGCCTTCTGCGCAGCCTCCTTGAAGCCCTGCAGACCGGCGATCTTGAACGCCAGCTCCGAGGAGTCGACGTCGTGGTAGGCGCCGTCCTCGAGGGAGACCTTGACGTCCACCATCGGGAAGCCGGCCATGATGCCGAACTGCATGGCCTCCTGAGCACCCTGGTCGACCGAGGGGATGTACTCCCTCGGCACACGACCACCGCTCACGTTGTTGACGAACTCGTAGCCCGCACCGAGGCCGGTCTCGGGGTCGATGTTCGGCTCGATCGAGATGACGATCTTGGCGAACTGACCCGAACCACCGGTCTGCTTCTTGTGCGTGTAGCCGTGGTTCTCCACCTTGCGGCGGATGGTCTCGCGGTAGGCCACCTGCGGCTTGCCGACGGTCGCCTCGACCTTGAACTCACGACGCATGCGGTCGACCAGGACCTCGAGGTGGAGCTCGCCCATGCCGGCGATGATCGTCTGGCCGGTCTCCTCGTCGGTCTTGACGGTGAAGGTCGGGTCCTCGTCGGAGAGACGCTGGATCGCGGTGCCCAGCTTCTCCTGGTCGCCCTTCGTCTTCGGCTCGATGGCGACCTCGATCACCGGGGCCGGGAAGGTCATCGACTCGAGCACGACCGGCTTGGCGTTGTCGGAGAGCGTGTGACCGGTCTTGGTGTCCTTCAGACCCATGACGGCCACGATCTGGCCGGCACCGACCGACGCGATCTCCTCACGCTTGTTGGCGTGCATCTGGTAGACCTTGCCGATGCGCTCCTTGCGGCCGTTGCTGGAGTTGAGCACGGTGGAACCGGCCTCCAGCTTGCCCGAGTAGACGCGGACGAAGGTCAGCTTGCCCAGGTGGGGGTCGGCGGCGATCTTGAACGCCAGGGCGGCGAGCGGCTCGTCGTCGTTGGGCTGACGCCGGACCTCGGTCTCCTCGTCGTTGGGCTTGTGGCCCACGATCGCCTCGATGTCGAGGGGCGAGGGGAGGTAGGCGACGACGGCGTCGAGCAGGGGCTGCACGCCCTTGTTCTTGAAGGCCGTGCCGGTGAGGATCGGGTTGACCTCGCCCGCCAGGGTGGCCTTGCGGATCGCGGCCTGGAGCTCCTCGACGGTGAAGTCGTCACCGTTCTCGAGGTAGCGCTCCATGAGCTCGTCGTCGGTCTCGGCGACGCCCTCGACCAGCTTCTCGCGGTACTCCGCGGCCTTGTCGGCGAGGTCGGCCGGGATCTCCTCGACCACGTAGTCCTCACCCTGCGCGGTCTCGCCACGCCAGGTCAGGGCACGCATGCCAACGAGGTCGACGACACCGATGAAGTCGCCCTCGGCACCGATGGGCAGCTGCAGGACCAGCGGGTTGGCGTTGAGCTTGTCGACGATCGTCTGGACGACGAAGTAGAAGTCAGCACCCGTGCGGTCGAGCTTGTTGATGAAGCACATGCGCGGGACCTGGTACTTGTTGGCCTGGCGCCACACCGTCATCGACTGGGGCTCGACACCGGCGACACCGTCGAAGACCGCGACGGCGCCGTCGAGGACGCGCAGCGAGCGCTCGACCTCGACGGTGAAGTCGACGTGCCCGGGGGTGTCGATGATGTTGATCTGGTGGTCCTTCCACCAGCACGTGGTGGCCGCGGAGGTGATCGTGATGCCACGCTCCTGCTCCTGCTCCATCCAGTCCATGGTGGCGGAGCCCTCGTGCGTGTCACCGATCTTGTAGTTGATACCGGTGTAGAAGAGGATGCGCTCGGTCGTGGTGGTCTTGCCGGCGTCGATGTGCGCCATGATGCCGATGTTGCGGACCTTGGTGAGGTCCGTGGTGATGTCAACGGCCACTGAAAGTCAGTTCCTTAAAGTCGGCGGGCGGTGCGGTGAGGGGCGTACGGAGCAATGCTACGTACGCCCCCCGACGTCACCAGCGGTAGTGGGCGAAGGCCTTGTTCGACTCGGCCATCTTGTGCGTGTCCTCGCGCTTCTTCACAGCGGCACCGAGGCCGTTGCTCGCGTCGAGGATCTCGTTCATCAGACGCTCGGCCATCGTCTTCTCACGACGGTCGGCGGCGTAACCCACGAGCCAACGCAGCGCCAGGGTGGTCTGGCGGTTCGGCTTGACCTCGACGGGCACCTGGTAGGTGGCACCACCGACGCGGCGGGACTTCACCTCGAGGGCGGGCTTGACGTTGTCGAGCGCGCGCTTGAGCGTGAGGACGGGGTCGGTGCCGGTCTTCTCACGGCAACCCTCGAGGGCGGTGTACACGATGCGCTGGGCAACCTGCTTCTTGCCGTCCTGGAGGACCTTGCTGACCAGCTGGGTGACGATCTGCGAGCCGTAGACGGGGTCGACGACAAGCGGACGCTTCGGGGCGGGACCCTTGCGCGGCATCAGCTCTTCTCCTTCTTCGCGCCGTAGCGGCTACGAGCCTGCTTGCGGTTCTTGACGCCCTGGGTGTCCAGCGTGCCGCGGATGATCTTGTAACGCACACCCGGCAGGTCCTTCACACGACCGCCGCGCACGAGCACGATCGAGTGCTCCTGCAGGTTGTGGCCCACACCCGGGATGTACGCGGTGACCTCGACGCCGCTCGACAGGCGCACACGGGCGACCTTGCGGAGGGCGGAGTTCGGCTTCTTCGGGGTGGTGGTGTAGACGCGGGTGCAGACGCCGCGGCGCTGCGGCGAGCCCTTGAGGGCAGGCGTCTTGTTCTTGGACACCTTGTCCTGACGGCCCTTGCGGACCAACTGCTGAATGGTGGGCACCTGGTGGTTCCCTCTCTGTTTCTTCCTCACGGCCCGGCACGGTGCTGGGCTCGGGATGTTGCCGTGTTGCGGTGTGCCTAATAGTTCAGCGCGGCGACATCGAGAGCCGGGCACGCGCATGGGTCTGGACATACCAGACACAAGCGATCAGGCTACTCGTTCCCGCAGGAGGGGGTCAAAACGAGACGGCTCGTGCTCCGCGTGCTGCACGGGGCGTCGCGCCACCCACAGCCGCAACGCGGCCGCAGCGGCCACTCCCACCATCGTGGCCACGCCGCCGAGCAGCAGGGTCCAGCGGGCTCCGAACACCTCGCCGACCCATCCGATGAGGGGCGCTCCGGCGGGCGTGCCGCCCATCATCACCATCAGGTAGATCGCCATCGCCCGACCCCGCAGGGCAGGTTCGGTGTTCATCTGCATGTAGCCGTTGGCCGAGGTGATCAGCGCCAGGGCACTGACCCCCAGCACGGGGCACATCAGCGCGAAGACGACGTACGACGGTGCGGCGCCGGCAAGGGTCACCGCGGCGCCGAAGACGAGGGCCGCGACCACGACGCTGCGCAGGGTGAAGACCTCACGCCGCGCCGCCAGCAGCGACCCGGCCAGCGAGCCGACGGCCAGGAAGGAACCGAGCAGGCCATACTCCGTGGCGCCCTTGTCGAAGACCTCGGTCGCCATCAGCGCCGACGTCATCTGGAAGTTGAGCCCGAAGGTGCCGACGAAGAAGACGACCGCGAGCACCAGGAGCAGGTCGGGCCGGCGACGCACGTAGCCCAGACCCTCCCGCACCGCGGCGAGGCCGCGCGAGGCCACCGGGGCCGGCACCCGCAGCCGGGTGACGTCGAGGCGTTGCAGGGAGAGCACCGGCGCGACGTAGGAGACCGCGTTGAGCAGGATCACCCAGCCGGTGGCCGTCGCTCCCCCGCCCCAGGTGGCGATCAGCAGACCGGCCAGCCCGGGGCCGACCAGGCGCGCGGCGTTGAAGGAGGCGGAGTTGAGGCCCACGGCGTTGGTGAGGTCAGCGGGGGCCACGATCTCGGAGACGAAGGCGTGCCGCGCCGGGGCGTCCAGCGCCGAGGAGACCCCCAGCACGAGCGCGAGGACGTACACGTGCCAGATCTGCGCCGTGCCCGTCACCGCCAGCAGCCCCAGCACCAGCGCCGGCAGGGCCATGCCCACGTTGGTCGCCTGCAGCACCCGGCGCTTGGGGAACCGGTCGGCGACCAGCCCGGCGAAGGGCCCCAGCAGCAGGAACGGCAGGAACTGCAACGCCGTGGTGATGCCCAGGGCCGCCGCACTGTTGGCGGTCAGCACCAGGACGAGCCAGTCCTGGGCGACGCGCTGCATCCAGGTGCCGACGTTGGAGACGACGCCACCGGCTGCGTACAGGCGGTAGTTGGGGTTGGACAGGGAACGGAACGTGGGGCTCAACTGGTGGTGGTTCCTTCTGCGCCGCTGGAGGGAGCGGGACGGCCCGGCGCGGGGCAGCCCGTGAGTGGGAGGTCCGAGGTGGCCGACGAGCGGCCAGCAGGAGGCCGGGCACGACGCGGCCCGATCAACGTCAACCACTTGCCGTCGGCAACTATTCCGACACCTCCGGTGTCGCCGGTCACGGCGTACGCCCCCCTGCAACGCCGCAGGCCCGCCGCCCCGGTGGGACGACGGGCCTGCGTGTGACTGGGCTCAGCTCACCCAGGAGCTGATCGGCGTGTAGGCGAAGTAGACGACGAAGAGCACCGCGACGACCCACAGCAGCGGGTGGATGTCGCGCACCTTGCCGACCACCAGCTTGATGAGGACGTAGGCCACGAAGCCCGCCCCGATGCCGGCGGAGATCGAGTAGGTGAACGGCATGACCACGATGGTCAGGAACGCCGGGATCGCCAGCTCGACGTCGCGCCAGTCGATCTCGGTGACCTGCTGCATCATCAGGAAGCCGACCAGGACCAGCGCCGGGACGGCTGCCTCCGACGGGATCAGGGCGACCAGCGGGGTGAAGAACATCGCGACCAGGAAGACCAGGCCGGTGACGACCGAGGCCAGACCGGTGCGGGCACCCTCACCGACACCCGACGCCGACTCGATGTAGGAGGTGTTGGAGGAGACACCGGCGGCACCACCGGCGATCGCGGCGACGGAGTCGACCATGAGGATGCGCTGGGCGTTGGGCGGGACGCCCTCCTCATCGTTGAGACCGGCCTCGGCGCCGATGGCGGTCATCGTGCCCATGGTGTCGAAGAAGTCGGCGAGCAGCAGGGAGAAGACGAGCAGGAGTGCGGCCAGCACACCGCCCTCGACCGAGCTGAAGGCCCCGAACAGGTTGAACTGCAGGAGGGTGGAGAAGTCAGGCAGGCCGAAGACGTCGTCTCCCACGGTCGGCACGCTCAGCGACCAGCCGCCCGGGTTGTCGGCACCGGCCGCACCCAGGTCGCCGATGGCCTCGGCGATGACGGCCAGGACGGTCGCCACCACGATGCCGATCAGGATGGCGCCCCGCACCTGGCGCACCCACAGGGCGATCATCAGCAGCAGGCCGAGGCAGAAGATCAGGACGGGCCAGCCGGTGAGGTGGCCCCCGACGCCGAGCTGCACCGGGACGGTGGTGGTGAACTCGTCGGGGATGCGGGTGACGAAGCGGGCGTCGACGAAGCCGACCAGGGCGATGAAGAGGCCGATACCGACGGAGATCGCGACCTTGAGCTGCTGGGGCACGGCGTGGAAGACGGCCTTGCGGAAGCCGGTCATCACCAGCACCAGGATCACCAGACCCTCGAGGACGACCAGACCCATCGCGTCGGCCCAGGTCGACTGGCGCGCGATCGAGTTGGCCACGAAGGCGTTGAGACCCAGACCGGCTGCCAGCGCCAGCGGGAAGTTGGCCACCGCACCCATGGCGAGGGTGAGGATGCCGGCGACGAGGGCCGTGCCGGCCGCGATCGCCGGGATGCCGCTGCCGGGCTCGGTGCCGCCACCGAGGTACATGCCCTCGGAGTCGGGCACGAAGCCGAGGATCAGCGGGTTCAGGATGATGATGTAGGCCATCGTCAGGAAGGTGACCAGGCCGCCGCGCACCTCCTGCCCGACCGTCGAACCCCGTTCACTGATCTTGAAGAAGCGATCGAGCCCGCCGGTGGCGGGGGGCGGCTTCTGCTGCACGTCGTTGCTCACGGGTCGCAATGATCGCACGCCCCGTGGTCGCCCGTGCATCGATCTGGTTGCAGCGAGGTTTCGAGCCGGGCGAGGCGTTCGGTAGGTTGGGCGCGTGAGTGACCAGCAGGACCGCCCCGGGTTTTTCGCCGTGGCTGACGTGCCGCCCCTCGACGTCGACGGGGTGCGCACCGTCGAGGTCGGCACCGCGCTGTGGGCGGTCGCCTTCGTGGCCCTGCTGCCCTTCTACGGAGTGCTGCAGGAGAGCGGTCGTCTCTGGTGGCTGTGGACCTGCACCACCGGCCTGGGCCTGGGCCTGATCGGCATCGAGACCTGCCGTCGTCGACGTCACCGCCGTCTCGAGCAGGAAGCCGCTCCACCGCCGCCACGTGGCGGCGGTCGACGCCGGGCCGGCTGACCGGTCGACCTGACGGGCTGACCGGGCGACGTCAGAAACGCTCGAAGTCGACGGCCGTGCTGTCGAAGGCGTGCTCGGGCACCGGGGCCGGCTGCTGCTTGCGGGCGAGCTTGACCTCCGAGTGCGCGCCGCACCCGTGGTCGTACGACACCACGCGGCCGTCGTCGTTGGCGTTGCCGTTGGCGCAGACGCCGAAGACCCTCGAGAGCGGTCCGCCGAGGCGCACCAGGAAGCCGCACGACCAGCACTGCTGCGGCGCCGACTTCGCCAGCGGCGACTCGGGGCCACCGTCGCCGGAGTACCACCGCTCGGCCGCCAGGTCGACGCCCTCGGTCGAGAGCACCCGGGTCCGCCCGAGGCCCAGGTCGGCCGCGACGCCCTTCACCTGGGCGCGGTCGACCTCGCCGAGGTCCTCGCCCACCAGGTAGGTGGGCACCAGGCGCGGGTCGTCGTCGTCGACCGGCAGCAGGTCGCCCGGCGAGAGGTCGCCGGGCTGCAGACGCTCCTTGTAGGGCACCCAGGCGGGCGCCACGATCGCCTCGGCACCGGGCAGCAGGACCACCTCGTCGACGGTGACGTGCTCCTGGCCCGGGGGGCGCGCGACGGTCACGGCCCACTGCCACCCGACGTATCCCGGGTGGGTGGAGGCGAAGACGTGGGTGAGGACACCCTCCTGCTCGCCGTGGGCGCCCAGGTGCTCCCCGACCTGGTCGGCCGGGACCTCCTGCAGCAGCGTCGTCCGGGCGAGGTCGACGGCCTCCGCGAGCACGGGGTCGACGGTGTGGGTGGCGTTCACGCGTCCGATCCTCTCACGCTCAGCGGTCGAGCTCGTCGGCGAGCGCCCGCAGCAGCTTGGCCGTCGGCCGGGCGGTCTTGGACTCGGGGTGGCGACCGTGGCGGTAGCCCTCACCGAGGGAGTCGAGGAGCCGGATCAGGTCCTCCACGATCGTGACCATCTCCTCGGGCTTCTTGCGCGTGGCGTTGCGCTGGTTGCGCGAGACCGAGGCGGGCGGGTCGAGCAGACGCACCTGGAGGGCCTGCTCCCCACGGCGGCCCTGGGCGATGCCGAACTCGACGCGGGCCCCGTTCTTGAGCGTGGTCACCCCCTCGGGGAGGGCGTCGGCGTGCACGTAGACGTCGGGCCCACCGTCGTGGGACAGGAAGCCGAACCCCTTCTCGGCGTCGAACCACTTCACCTTGCCAGTCGGCACTGCACTCTCCTCGCGCTCCTCGCGCCCGCGGCGCGTCGTCCGGGCCCAGCGTAGGCCGTGGCGCACCCGGTGCTCCACCGAGGACTCACCGCAGGACGACGGCCTCGTCGATCCCGAGGACCTCCACCCACCGGGCGTCGGCGCGGAACCGGTCACCGGGCAGCAGCGTCGCCGACCGACCGGGCTCGACGGTGCGCGCAGCTCCGCCGCGGACCAGTGACGTGCCGCCGTCGGTGCCCGCGTCGCGCAGCACCAGGGAGCCGTCCGACATCACCGACACCTCCACTCCGGCTCGCCGGACCCGTCCGGTGACCTCCACCGGAGGCTCGCCCTCGACCTCGAGCTGCCAGCGGACGGGGAGAGGTCGCCGCGGCGAACGGCGCGGAGCCGGCACCGGACCCGGCTGCGCCAGCCGCAGCGCCGTCAGGTCCAGCAGCCGGGCGTCGGCCACCGCGACGTCGAGACCCTCGACGCGCGCAACGGGGTCACCCGGCACCGGCGCCTCGGCGGCCGCGGCCACGTCCACCTCCACGACCAGGGAGCCGCAGAGGCGGTCGTGCCAGCCCCGGCCCCGCCCGTGCTCGTCGCGCACCACCGACAGCGCCAGCCACCACCACCCTGCCCCGGCCGTGAGGAGGCCAGCCAGGGTCAGCAACCACGACCGCGCGGCGCCCGTCACCGCCCCCAGCGGGCGCGCACCGTCTGCGGCGACGAGGCGTACGCCCATGAGCCGGCGCCCGGGACTGTGTCCGGTGGCACCGGCCACGGCTCCGGTGAGGGTGAGCGCGACGGCGGCCACCGCCGACGAGGTCAGCCACGCCCACGTCGTCGGGGCGCCCGACGACGTCAGGGCCGCCGCGACGCACGCCGCCGGCAGCACGACCACGCACTGGTCGAGGAGGAAGGCCTGCAGGCGGCGCTGGTGGTCAGCCGGCGTCGCCACCGGGGTCACGGTCGGCGCACCTCGACCAGCACGCCGTCGCCGAGGTCGACGACCGCGCCGGGCAGGAGTGCGTACGGCTCCCCCGGCTTGAGGTCGCGAGCCGGGAGGCCCGGGTGGGCGACCACGGTGCCGTTGGTCGACCCCAGGTCGACGGCCACGGCGGTGCCGAGGTCGAGGCCGTCACCGGGTCGGATCTCGACGTGGTTGCTCGAGACCTCCTGGTGCGGGCTCGGCACGGTCACCAGACGGGCCCCGGGACTGCCTGCCCGCGCCGACGGCGCCCGACCGACCAGCACCGGTCCGTCGACCGGAACAGTCGCTCCGTGACTGAACACCAGCACCGCCACCGCTCCGGTGGCCGCACCGGAGGACGCGGCGTCGTCGTCCGGCGGACCGGTCGGCTCGTCGTCGAGGCCGAAGCCCAGGGCGGCCAGGCCACCGTCCTCCTCGTCCTCGGTCAGGTAGGTGGTGGGCTCCTCCTGCCAGTCGGGCACGAGGGGCGTCGCGGAGAGCGGCGTCGTCTCCGGCGGGTTCGGCACGCTGCGGGGCGCCGGAGGAAGTGGGGACGGGGGCGGCGACGGGGCCGGGGGCTCGGGGGGCGGCGGGGCCGGACTCGGCACGGACGGCGCGGGAGACGGCGGCGGTGAGGTGATCACCACCGGGTCCGCGGGGCCCTCAGCCTCGTCGCGGGGGCGATCGCCGGTGGGCACGCTGCCCCACGTGACGCCTCCGACCCGACCGAGACCGTCCCTGACGTCGAAGTGCTCCGCCTCGATCGGGGCGACGCCGGGCAGTGACACGTGGAGCGCCACCAGTGCGGTGAAGGCCTCCTCCTGCCAGATCCGGTCCGTGGCGCTCAGTCGCACCGGGCCGTCGGCGGTGTGAGCCGTCACCTCGGCCTCACCCCGCACCACGACGCGGGTGCGCTCGCCGGCACTCTCCACCAGGACGAAGTCACCGAGGCCGTCCAGGCCGTCGGCGAGGAGGTCCTCGAGCACTCCGCGCAGGTCGACGCCTGTGTCGACGAGGGGCCACGCGCGGGCCGCGCGTCCGCGCGCGTCGCCGGGCAGCAGCAGCGTCACCTGCGACCCGAAGACTCCGATCCAGTCACCGTCGCGTGCTGTGCGCTCCACGGCGTCCCTCCCTCGACTCGGCACTCGCTCATCCCACCACATCGACCACCAGCGCGGTGGCGTTGTCGGTGCCGCCTGTGGAGAGCGCAGCCGACACCAGGGCCTCGGCCGTCGTGCCCGGCGCCTCGCCGGCGGTCAGCATCGTGGCCAGGTCGTCGGGCGCCACCAACCCGCTCACGCCGTCGGTGCAGAGCAACAGGCGCGGGGCGTCGGCGACCTCGAGGTCGAAGAAGTCGGGCTCGGGGAGGTCGAGGCTGCTCAGCGCCCGCGTGATCACGTGCCGTTCGGGGTGCACCGCCGCCTCCTCCTCGGTGATGCGCCCGGCCGCCACGAGCTCCGCCACCACCGAGTGGTCGGTGGTCACCTGCTGCACCCCCGCCGGCCCGGCCGCGTAGGCCCGGGAGTCGCCCACGTTGGCGACCAGCCACTGGGGACGCCGAGGACCCTGCACCAGCAGCGCGAGGACCACCGTGGTGCCGGCGTACTGCAGGCGCGAGTCGTCCTCACGCAGCTCTGCGTAGGCCCGCAACCGGGCCTGGGCGCGCACGAGCGCCGCGACGACGGCCTCGCGGCCCCCCGACGGGGAGAAGGTGCGCCCGGCCCACGGGGAGAACTCCTCGGTCACCAGGCGGCTGGCCACGTCTCCCCCGCTGTGGCCGCCCATGCCGTCGGCGACCACGAAGACCGGAGGGGCCGCGGCGTGGGCGTCCTCGTTGACCGAGCGCACCAGACCCACGTGGGTGGTGGCCGCGTGCAGGAGGCGTCCCTGCGTGCCGGGCTGCGAGTGGGGTGCCATCGACGTCCTGTCCTCGACCTGCTCGGTGCGCAGGGGTGGACGAGTAGCGTAGGAGGGATGTCCGTCCCCGCGCACCGTCCGCCCCCGCCCTCGGGGCCGACCACGCCTGCCCGGACGCTCTCGGACCACCTGCGCGCCTGGCCCGACGAGGCCCTGGCCCACCTGCTGCACCACCGCCCCGACCTCGCCTCCCCCGCCCCCCACGACTCGGCGCAGCTGGCCTCTCGCGCGAGCGCGCGAGCCTCGGTGCTGCGGGCCCTGGACGAGCTCACGGTGCTGGAGCTGGCCGTGCTCGACGCCAGCGTGGTGCTGGGCCACGCAACCCGGGACGAGCTGCTGGCGGTGGTCGCCGCCGACCCGGAGGTGGCCGGCCACGCCCTGGACCACCTGCTCGCCCTCGCCCTGGTGTGGCCCTCGACCAGCGGCCTGCGGACGCTCGGTGGCGTGGCCGACGCCCTGCGGGGCGTCACTTCCCGCGGCGTCAGCGGGTTGCGCCCCGTCGTGCCGCACGCCCTCTCGAGTGCCGAGGCGGCCGCACGCGTCGACCGGCTCTCGGCGCCCGCCCGGGCGCTGCTCACCCACGTGGCCGACCAGGGCGGGGAGGCCACGACGGGACGCGCCCGCACGCCCCACTCTCCCGAGGAGGCCACCAGCCCGGTCGAGGAGGTGCTGGCCCACGGCCTGCTGGTCCCTACGCAGAACCAGACCTACCACCTGCCCGGCCAGGTGGGTCTGGCGTTGCGTGGCGGCACCACCACCTCCGCCCCCGTCGACGACGTCCCGCCCCTGGCGACCACCGAGCGCGACCCCGCGCTCGTCGACCGCGTCGCCGCCGGCGCGGCCTTCGAGTGCGTACGACGCACCGAGCTGCTCCTGGACCACTGGGGCACGCACCCACCCACGGTGCTGCGCAGCGGCGGCCTGGGCGTCCGGGACCTCAAGGCAGTGACGACCGAGCTGCACGTCGACGCCCACCAGGCCGGACTGCTGCTCGAGGTCGCCGTGGCCGCGGGGCTGCTGGCGGAGGGGTTCGACACCGACGGGGTCGCGGCGTGGCTGCCCACCCACGCCTTCGACACCTGGGCAGCGCTGGGCCCGGCCGAGCGGTGGGCGACGTTGGCGAAGGCGTGGTGGCACACCATGCGGTTGCCCGGCCTCGCCGGCACGAAGGACGCCACCGGACGCACCCGTAACGCGCTCGCGCCCGACTCCTCGAGCGCGCTGGCGCCCGAGGCGCGCGAGATGGCCCTGCGCGAGCTCGTGGACCTGCCCCGCGGGAGCGCGCTCGCGGCCGGCACGGGGGTGCCCTCACTGGTCGCCCGCCTGCGCTGGCTGCGCCCCAGACGACCCTCCTCCCGCGACGAGATGGTGGCCTGGGCCCTCGACGAGGCCGCTGCCCTGGGCTTGACCGGGATGGGCGCCGCTGCCGCCTGGGCCGCACCGTTCGTCGCCGGCGACGTCGCCGCGGCGGCCGAGGCAGTCGCCCCGGCGATGCCCGCCCCCGTCGACCACCTCCTGGTGCAGGCCGACCTGACGGCCGTCGCGCCCGGCCCCCTGACCCCGGAGCTCGCCCGGGCGGTGCACCTGCTGGCCGACGTGGAGTCCCGCGGCGGCGCCACCGTGCACCGGTTCACCCCCACCTCGTTGCGCCGCGCCCTGGACGCGGGATGGTCGGGAGCGGAGATCCACGACTTCCTCGCCCGGACCTCGCGCACGCCCGTGCCGCAACCCCTCACCTACCTCGTCGACGACGTCGTACGCACCTTCGGGACGTTCCGCGTCGGGCACGCCGAGTCCTTCCTGCGGGCCGACGACGAGCAGGCCCTGACCGAGCTGCTGCTGCACCCGGGCGCGGCCTCGCTGGAGCTGCGGCGCCTGGCGCCGACGGTGCTCGTCTCCGCCCTGCCGGTCGACCTGCTGCTGCCCCGGCTGCGCGAGCTCGGGCAGGCGCCCGTCGTGGAGGCCGCCGACGGCACGGTGCACGTCGCGCGACCCGACCTGCAGCGCGCCCGCACCCCACGTACGCCCTCGCCCACCGCCACCGCGCGCGCCCGGGAGACGGCCCAGGTCGCCCGCGTCGTGGCGGCCGTGCGGGCCGGTGACCGGGCCGCCGCCGCGGCGGGCGAGCGACCCACCTCTGCCACCACTCCCCTGACTGCCCTGGCACTGCTGCGCGACGCGATCGACCAGGAAGCCACGGTCCTGATCGGCTATGTCGACAACCACGGCACCAGCACCGACCGGATCGTCGACCCGCTACGGCTCGAGGGTGGGCAGCTGCTCGCCTACGACCACCGCAGCGAGGACGAGAGGACCTTCTCGGTGCACCGGATCACGAAGGTCGGGCAGGCGGCGGACTGACTCCCTGCCCAGCGCCCGGCCCCGTCTCGGGTGCTGCGGTGGACGAGGGACCACGACCGTGGCGCCACAGCTGCCGCCACGCTCGACCTGCGTACGCCAGTCCCACCACCCACGCCAGCACCATGCCCGGCCACGAGAGCCACCAGGGGGCGCGGGCAAGGGCGAACACCACCAGCAGGCAGAACGACAGCACGAGCGATGTCGTGGCCAGGCGCAGCTGCGGCAGACCCGGAGTCGTGAAGTCGGCACGGTGGTGTCGCCACTGCTGCGGCACCCACGCCAGGCACAGCACTCCCATCAGCACGAACCACACCGCGACCTGACCCTCGAACCCGACGGCCTGCGGCCGGCCGCGGAAGCTGGCCCAGCCGACACCCGAGGCGTCGACGACGCCCAGCGCCGTGTCGTCGCGCAGCAGGAGCACGACGGGCTTCTCCCAGTCGATGCGGCGGCGCGCAGTGACGCCGAGGTCGATGGGGACCTCCCGCGTGGCCGCTGACCCCGGCTCCACCCGGTAGGTGACGTACTCGTTGTCGCGGCCCCTCGCGGCGTCCGTGACCCGGAGGTCCACCACCAGATGTGCCGTGGAGCAGGGGGTCGTGACGCACCCCCGGGAAGAGTTCTCCCAGGCGGCCCGGACGTCCCGGTTCTCCCAGGCCCGGACGTCCTCACGTGTCTCGGCGACGCCGTCCGCGAAGCCCCACCCCAGCCCCCACAGCGCGAACGCCAGCGGCAGCAGCCACGCCACGTGCCACCGCGACGGCCGACGCCTGTGGAGCCAGTTGCCCTCGAGGCGCTCGCGGCTGAAGTCCATGCGGTCACCCTGCCTTTCTGCGGGACCGCTTCCGCGCCCGGGTCGTCATGCGGACGCCCGTAGGATCGCTGGGTGAACGACGGCCCCCTGATC
Organism: Nocardioides malaquae; assembly: GCF_015070385.1. GTDB lineage: Bacteria > Actinomycetota > Actinomycetes > Propionibacteriales > Nocardioidaceae > Nocardioides > Nocardioides malaquae. The sequence goes on from NZ_JADCSA010000008.1 coordinate 112,352, forward strand.
GTGCAGTCCGACAAGACGCTGCTGCTGGAGATCGACCACGAGCAGGCCCACGAGTGCCGCCGGGCGATCGCGCCCTTCGCCGAGCTGGAGCGCTCGCCGGAGCACGTGCACACCTACCGGTTGACGCCGCTGGGCCTGTGGAACGCGCGCGCCGCGGGCCACGACGCCGAGGAGGTCGTCGACACCCTGCTGACCTACAGCCGCTACGCCGTGCCCCATGCCCTGCTCGTCGACGTCGCCGAGACGATGGCGCGCTACGGCCGGCTCCGGTTGGAGAAGCACCCGGTGCACGGGCTCGTGCTCGTGACGACCGACCGCCCGGTGCTGGAGGAGGTGCTGCGCGCCAAGCGGATCAAGGGCATGCTCGGCGACCGCATCGACGACGACACGGTGGCGGTGCACCCCTCCGAGCGCGGCAACCTCAAGCAGGCCCTGCTCAAGCTGGGCTGGCCCGCGGAGGACTGGGCAGGCTATGTCGACGGCGAGGCGCACCCCATCGACCTGGTCGAGGAGGGCTGGGCGTTGCGCGACTACCAGCGCGACGCCGCCGAGTCGTTCTGGCACGGCGGCTCGGGCGTCGTGGTGCTGCCCTGCGGCGCCGGCAAGACCATCGTCGGCGCCTCCGCCATGGCGCACGCCCGCGCCACGACGCTGATCCTGGTCACCAACACCGTCTCCGCGCGGCAGTGGAAGGACGAGCTGCTGCGACGCACGACGCTCACCGAGGACGAGATCGGCGAGTACTCCGGCGCCGTCAAGGAGGTCCGGCCCGTCACCATCGCGACCTACCAGGTGCTGACGACTCGGCGGAAAGGTGTCTACCCCCACCTTGAGCTGCTCGACGCCCGCGACTGGGGCCTCATCGTCTACGACGAGGTGCACCTGCTGCCCGCCCCGATCTTCCGGATGACCGCCGACCTGCAGGCCCGCCGCCGCATCGGCCTGACCGCGACCCTGGTGCGCGAGGACGGTCGCGAGGGCGACGTCTTCTCCCTCATCGGGCCCAAGCGCTACGACGCCCCGTGGAAGGACATCGAGGCGCAGGGCTGGATCGCGCCCGCCGACTGCGCCGAGGTGCGCGTGAGCCTCACCGACGCCGAGCGACTGACGTACGCCGTCGCGGAGAGCGAGGACAAGTACCGTCTGGCGGCCTGCACGCCGCGCAAGCTCGAGGTCGTACGCCGTCTGGTCGAGCTGCACTCCGACCAACCGACGCTGGTGATCGGGCAGTACATCGACCAGCTCGACGAGATCGCCGAGATGCTCGACGCGCCGGTCATCAAGGGCGAGACGAGCGTGAAGGAGCGCCAGCGGCTCTTCGACGCCTTCCGGTCCGGTGAGATCTCGCTGCTGGTGGTCAGCAAGGTGGCCAACTTCTCCATCGACCTGCCCTCGGCGGAGGTCGCGATCCAGGTCAGCGGTTCCTTCGGCTCGCGTCAGGAGGAGGCGCAGCGCCTGGGCCGGCTGCTGCGACCCAAGGACGAAGGGAAGTCCGCGCACTTCTACACGCTGGTGTCGCGAGACACCGTCGATGCCGACTTCGCCGCGAACCGGCAGCGGTTCCTCGCCGAGCAGGGGTACGCCTACCGCATCGTCGACGCGAGCGACCTGTAGGGCTGGGGCAGGCGGGCCCACGATGCGCCCGAAGTTGTCGGTGGACGCTGGTTGGGTTGAGTCATGGAAGCCACCGCCACTGTCGCCCCTGAATTGGGTGACCTGACTGCCGCCGAGTTGCTCGGTGCGGCGCGTCAGCGACGCTCGGTGGTGCAGCGTGGCGAGGCCGATCTCCTGGCGATCGCGTACGAGTGGGCCGTGGCGCATCCTGCTGACGAGGACGGTTGGAACGCGGCGGCGTTCCATCACCCGTTGGGTGATGAGCCGATCTCCGGTGACGGCACGCCGCTGGTGGCGGAGTTCTGCATCCCCGAGCTCGGGGCTGCGTTGGGGATCTCCACCGACGCGGCGAAGAAGCTGATCGGCCAGGCGATCGAGATGGTCCACCGCCTGCCGCGGGTGTGGCGCCGCGTGCAGTCCGGGCGGGTGCCGGTGTGGCGCGCGAAGCAGGTCGCCGAGGCGACGATCCACTGCGACCCTGCCCTGACGCCGGAGGCGATGGCGTGGATCGACGCGCAGGTGTCGCCGTTCCTGGAGAAGATCGGTCGCGCGCAGATGGAGCGCATCGTGGCGCAGGCGATCGAGCTCTACGGGTTGGCGGCCCAGGAGCCGTCGCGGGATGAGGACAACGACGGCCGGTACGTCCACATCCACACCCCGATCGGGCCGTTCACCGGTTCGATGCGCATCGAGGCGGAGGTCTCGAACGCCGACGGGCACGACCTCGCCCACGCCCTCGCCGCGGGCGCGGCGGCGCTCAAGGCCGGTGGCTCCACCGCGTCACTGGACGTGCGGCGGTCGATGGCGCTGGGCGAGCTGGCGCGGCAGCAGACCTCGCTCGACCTGGCCAACGCTGAGTTCGAAGGCGACGACGGTGGCAGTGACGGCACTGGCACGGTGGCTGGCGCCGCCGACTCCGCCGACGGAACGGTGCAGCGCAAGGCCCGGCGGGTCGACCTGCACCTGCACTTCACCGCCGAGGTCCAGCCCGACGGCACCACCGGGATCAACCCGATCGGGTTCCTCGAGAACGGCCAGAAACTGGCCCTGCTGTCGCAGGTCCGGTCGTGGGTGCGGGGCACGCACACCGAGGTGCGGATCCTGCCGGTGATCGACCTCAACGAACAGATCACCACGAGCAGGTACGAACCCACCGACCGGCTCCGGCGCCAGGTCATTCTCCGGGACCGCACCTGCGTGTTCCCGTGGTGCACCAGACCAGCCAGGTCCTGCGACCTCGACCACGTCGAACCCTTCGACCACGACGCTGCCGGTGAAGACCGGCCACAACCAGGGCTGACCGCTACCCACAACCTGGCTCCCCTGTGCCGCGCTCACCACCGGTTGAAGACGCACACCGGATGGCGCCTCACCTCACCCGCCAGCGGCGTCTTCGAGTGGACCAGCCCCCACGGTCAACGCTTCCGACGCGACCGCCACGGCACCCACGACCTCACCCAGAGGCCAGACGGCGAACCACCACCCGTCCCGACCCCACGCTCCGCACCCACAGCCTGACCGCACTCGACCACAGCCCGTACGCACACGCGTACGGGCCAGTGGTGCGTCCGGCACTCCCCTCCGACCCTCGAACGGACAGCGCGGACGGGAGTAGAGCCCGGGGCCAGGCTCAGTTGGCGGGGCCCAGCTGGAGGTGGAGGGTGAAGCGGTCGGTGCGGTAGACGCTGCTGGAGACCTCGACCACGCGCTCGTCGTGCAACGCCCGGCGGGCGACCCGCAGGACGGGGCTCGGGTCCTCGCCGGTGAGGTCGAGCAGCGTCCGCTCCTCGTCGCTGACCAGGTCCGCACGGATGGCGTCCTCCGACCAGGTCGGACGCAGCTGGTGACGGTCCAGGGCCTGGTAGAGGCTCTCGGGCAGCGCGTCCAGCAACCCCGGCACGGTCTCGGGGGTGAGGTAGGCGTCCTGGATGCAGATCGTCTCGCCACCGGCGCGGCGAATCCGCTTCCAGTGCACGACCGCGGCGCCGGGATCCGTCTGCAGCGCCCGAGCCACACCGGGCCCGGCCTGCTCGAGTCGGGCGAGGACCGTGGTCGACTCCGCCACCTGTCCGCGACGGGCCACCACCTCGCTGAAGCTGGTCACCTGCCCACGCTCGCGGCGGGGGCGAGCGACGAAGGTGCCACGGCCGGGCATCCGCTCGAGGAGGCCCTCGACGACCAGTGCGTCCAGTGCCTGGCGGACCGTCATCCGGGCCACGCCGAACTGGCTGACGAGCTCCCGCTCCGACGGCGCCGGAGTGCCCGGGGCGGCGCCCTGCACGAGGCTGCGCACGTGCTCGCGCACCACCACGTGCTTCAGCTCTCGCGCCGCCTCGACCCCTTGCTCCACCTCGGCAGGATAGGTCGGCCCACAGGCCCACGTCCGGCGAATCGGCAAGGCTTGACCGCCCCGCGCCGGCCCCTCAGTCGGTGCCGATGGCCTGCAGCACGTCCAGCTGCGCGGCCCGACGAGCCGGCAGCACGGCCGCGACGACACCCACCACCAGCGCCACCAGACCGAACGCCGCGAGCTGGTCCCACGGCACCGAGATGACCTCGAGTCCCTGGTCGCGCAGCGAGTGCATGAGGGCGATCCCGAAGCCCACCCCCAGGCCCACCCCCAGGGTCGCACCCAGCATCGCGATCACCACCGACTCCACGGTGATCATCCGCCGCAGCTGGCTGCGTTGCAGTCCGATGGCCCGCAACAGCCCGATCTCCCTGGTGCGTTCGATCACCGAGAGGGCCAGCGTGTTCACGATGCCGAGCACCGCGATCAGCAGCGCCAGTCCGAGCAGGGCGAAGATCATCAGCACCAGCTGGTCGATCGGCTCGCGCTGCTCCGCCGCGAAGGCGGCCTGGTCCTTCAACGTCAACGTGGGGAGCCGGCCGATCACCCCCTCCAGCTGGCTCTCCAGCACGGGGCCGGGAGAGGTCACGTCGACCACCAGCAGGTTGTCGCGGTCGGGCAGGCCCGCGCGCAGCAGCGTCCGCGGGTCGGTGACGACCGGGAAGGGAAGCACCGGGTTGTCGGCGAAGATGCCGACCACGTCAAGCCTCAGGCGACGGCCGTTGACCTGCATCGCGAGGGTGTCCCCCACCGCGAGGCCCTCCTGCTCCGCGTGGGACTCCCCCACGATCACGGTCCCCGGGGCCAACCGCGAGTCGTCACCGCGCAGCACCTCCACCCCGAGCAGTCCCCGCAGCGCCGGGAGTCGGGCTGCGGTCAGACCCTGCGGCCGCCCTCCCTCGCCTCCCTCCAGCTCGCCGAAGGTGAACCGCACCGGCGCCACCCTCTCGACGCCGTCGACCCGACCCATCCGTCGGGCGATCGAGGCCGAGAACGGCTGACCCACGATGCTCGAGACGACGTAGTCGCCGCGGAAGTTGGTCTCCAGGGCGCGGTCGACGCTGGCCTTGGCCGAGTCGCCGACGATCGCCATCGTGCTGGCGAGCGCCAGGCCGATCATGAGCGCCGAGGCCGTCGCCGTCGTCCGTCGCGGGTTGCGCAGCGAGTTCTGCCCGGCCAGGAGACCCACCGAGCCCATCAGGGCCGAGAAGAGGGCCCGCGCCCCGAGCAGGAAGGGCTGGCAGATCACCGGCGCCGCCGCTGACACCCCCAGCAGGATCGCCAGGATCCCTCCACCCACGAACCAGCCGGCGCGGTCCACCGTGCCCATCAGCCCGAGGGCCAGGGCCCCGCCCCCCGCGGCCCCCAGGGCGAGACCGCCCAGGAACCGGCGACGCAACGAGGTCTCCGGCAACGCGACCTCGTCGCGCATCGCCTGGATCGGGGCGATGCGGGCCGTGCGTCGGGCCGGGAACCAGGCCGCCACCATCGTGACCACGATGCCCACCGCGTAGGACGCCACGAAGGTGCGCGGGGCGAAGACCAGGGGTTGGCCGGAGAGGTCGAGCCCGAAGGTGCCGAACAGGGTCCGGATCGCCATCGCGAGCAGCACCCCCAGACCGATGCCGAGCGTCGACCCGACCACGCCCAGCACGAACGCCTCCACCAGCACCGAGGCGCTCACCTGGCGGCGCGAGGCGCCGAGCGCCCGGAAGAGCGCCAGCTCCTTGCTGCGTTGGGCCACCAGGATCGAGAAGGTGTTGACGATGAGGAAGGCGCCGACCACGAGCGAGATGCCCGCGAAGATCAGCAGGAACGTGGTGAGGAAGGAGATGCCCTGCAGCAGCAGGGAGGAGGACTCGTCGGCCACGTCGTCACCGGTGCGGGCCTCGTAGCCAGCAGGAAGCACCTCGGCCACCCGGTCGCGCAGCTCCTCCTGCGTGACCCCCGGCGCCGCCGTGACCCAGGCGGAGTGGAACCGGTTTCGACCCCCCAGGAAGAGCCGTTGCGCCGTACGCGTGTCGAAGGCGGTCCACGTCGCCCCGCTGAAGGATCCCCCTTCGGCGAAGTCCGCGATGCCGACGAGGGTGGGCTTCAGGACACGCTCACCACCGGTGAAGAGGGTGACCTCCTCGCCGACGGCGTAGCCCGACCGCTGGGCCGTGAGGGCGTCCAGCACCACCTCACCGCGGCGCTTCGGCGGGTCGCCGCGCACGATCTGCAGACCCACCAGCCCCTGGCCGGCGGGAGCGCCCGTCCAGTTGGACCCCAGCGACGGCGCCCCGAAGGCGGCCACGGCCTTGCCGTTCTTGTCGATGACGAAGACCGCGGCGTCGAGGACGTTGCCGTCGGCCCGTGCGGCCCCCTCGACCCGGGCCAGCCGCTTGACCAGCCGCGCGGGCAGGGTCGGGGTGTCCCTCTCCGACGCCCCCGCGCCACCCTGGCCCGCCCCGGGCGCACCGGCGCCGCCGGGGATCGACGCCGCGTCGTCGGAGGTGACGGGCGTGACCACGACGTCACCCACCGTCGAGGCGAAGAGCGCGGTGAAGCTGCGGTTCAGCGTGTCGGTGAAGACCAGGGTGCCGGCCACGAAGGCGACGCCGAGCACGATCGCGAAGGTGCTCATCACCAGCCGCACCTTGCGCGCGAGCAGGCTCTTCAGAGCAGCCCGGAGCATGCTCAGACCTCGTGGGCGACCGCGGTCATGGCGGTCATGATCTCCAGCACCCGCTCGCGCGTGGGCTGGCGGATCTCCTCGACGATCCGTCCGTCGGCGAGGAAGATGACGCGATCGGTGTAGGCCGCCGCCACGGCGTCGTGGGTCACCATCACGATGGTCTGGCGGTGCTCGTCGACCGAGCGACGCAGGAGGGCCAGCACCTCGGCCCCGGAGTGGGAGTCGAGGTTGCCGGTCGGTTCGTCGGCGAAGACGATCCGCGGGCGGCTGACCAGGGCCCGGGCCACTGCGACGCGCTGCTGCTGACCGCCGGAGAGCTCGTTGGGCTTGTGGTCGAGCCGGTCACCCAGGCCGACGGTGCGGATGACGTTGCGGTACCACCGGCGGTCGGGCTTGCGACCCGCGATCGAGAGCGGCAGGAGGATGTTCTCCTCCGCGGTCAGGGTCGGCACCAGGTTGAACGACTGGAAGACGAAGCCGATCTCGTCGCGCCGCAGCGCGGTGAGGGCGTCGTCACCCAGGCGTCCGATCTCCTGGTTGCCGATCCACACCTCGCCGGCGTCGGCCTTGTCGAGCGCCGCACAACAGTGCATCAAGGTCGACTTGCCCGAGCCGCTCGGCCCCATGACGGCGGTGAACTCGCCGGCCTCGATGTCGAGGCTGACCCCGTCGAGGGCGCGCACCTGTGACTGGCCGGTGCCGTAGACGCGGGCCAGGTCGCGGACGCGCGCGGCCGGAGGGCCGAGCTCATGGGGAGGCTCGGCCGCGTGACCCACGGCGCCGTGCATGTCCCCACCTTCTCCCATCGTGCCAACTGGCCCGTCCCCGCTGCCCCTGCGTGACTGTCGGTGCAGCCGACGAGTCACGATAGTGCCCACCGGCATCGGCGGAGGCCGCTTTCCAGCCTTGCCCGTCGAACAGGTGTTCGATATCGTGGCGCGATGGAGTTCCAGAGCACGCTCTTCGCCACCGAGTCCGCGGCGCCCGTCCCGCTGCGTCCCGAGCGGCGCCCGTTGGCGCACGGCGCGTGGGTCGACGTGCAGCGAGGCTGGTTGGCGGATGCCGACGAGGTCTTCGCCACCATGTTGCGCGCGGTGCCGTGGCGGGCCGAGCGGCGCCAGATGTACGACCGCGTCGTCGACGTCCCCCGGCTGGTGCACCAGTACGGCGCCGGGGCCGCCCTCCCCCACCCGATGCTCGAGCGAGCCCGCGACGAGCTCAGCGCCCACTACCTGCCGGAGCTCGGCGAGCCGTTCGTGTCGGCCGGCTGCTGCTACTACCGCGACGGGCGCGACTCGGTGGCCTGGCACGGCGACACCTTCGGCCGCGGCCGCCACCAGGACACCATGGTCGCGATCGTCTCCCTCGGCGACCCGCGTCGGCTGGTGCTCCGTCCGCGAGGCGGCGGATCCTCGATCGCGGTGCCGCTGGGCCACGGCGACCTGGTCGTCATGGGCGGGAGCTGCCAACGTACGTGGGAGCACGCGGTGCCGAAGCAGGCCGCCGCCGGCCCGCGGGTCTCGGTGCAGTTCCGCCCGCGCCACGTGTGGTGAGCGCTGCCGGCCCGGGCGGGTGAGTCAGAACGGAGCTCCGGGCACCTCGCGATGACCCTCGGGGGCCTCGTAGAAGTCCCTGCTGTGCACCCGGGCCACTCCCGTGAGGAACATCCACGGCACCGTGGCGACCAGGTCGTTGAGGCGGCGCACGGTGTCGTTGTAGTACTGCCGCGCGAAGGCGACCTGCCCCTCGACGTCGGCCAGCTGCCGGAGCAGCTCGGAGAAGGTGGCGTCCGCGCGCAGCGTGGGGTAGTTCTTGGCGACCGCGGTGAGGTCGGCCAAGGATCGCTCGAGCCCGGCGTCGGCCTCGGCCCGCGAGCCGACGTCGTCACCCTCGGTGGCTCGCTGCACCTGTGTACGCGCCCGGGTCACCTCGCCGAGCACGCCCTGCTCGTGCGCGGCGTGGGCCTTGACCGTCTCCACCAGGCGCGGCACCAGCTCGGCCCGACGGGTCAGCTGCACGTCGATGCCGCCGATCGCCTCCCGGGCGGCCAGGTCGGCCCGGCGCAACCGGTTGAACCCGGTGACGACCACGAGCAGCAGCAGGGCCGTGATGCCCGTGAGCACCCAGACGAACGTCACCAGGAACCACCGCCCCCGCCTCCACCGCCGCCCCCTCCGGAGAAGCCGCCTCCGGAGCTCGAGCTGGCCTGCGTGGCCTGGTAGGAGGAGATCGCCCCGCCCACGGTGGAGGAGAAGCTGTCGACCATGGACTGCGGACCACCCGTCAGCGAGTAGGGGGCACCGATCAGCCACACGGGGTCAGGAGGATCGGAGGCCATCTCGGTGCGGTACTTCGCGGCCCACTCCTCCGCGCACCCGAAGGCCACCGCCCACGGCAGGTAGGCGGTGAAGAGCTCCTCGCGACCCGAGAAGTCGAAGCGCTCGATGCTGGAGGGTGTCGAGAGCACCCGGCGGAAGCCACCCACCTGCGACCAGAGCTGGCGCCCGCTGTCGGTGCGCTTCGTCGTGGCGCCGGGGTAGAGCACCGGCAGCCCCATGGCCGCGAAGGCACCCGGCACCATCGCGACCACGCTCATCGTCCCGCTCAGCGCGGCGACCAGGATCACGTAGACCACAGCCGCCGCGACGACGCCGACCCCCGCCGCGCTGCCGAACCCGGCGCGAGCCAGGTGACCCTCGCGCAGCGCCCACTCCTTGACGTCCTTGTCGAGGGTGGTCTTGACGGTCTGCATCGTGCGGCCGGCCTCGACGTCGTCCTCGGCGGCCACGAAACGGTCGGAGTCACGGTGCAGGGCGGCGGTCACCTTGCGGGTCAGGGGGTCGAGCTTGATCCGCAGCGCGTCCGGCATGCGGGTGACGACCCACTCGTCCTCGCCGCGCTCCAACCGGACGGCGCCTCGTTCGGCGGCGTGCATGAGGGTGGCCACCAGGGCGTGGCGGCTCGGACGCTCGGTGAGCAGGTAGGCACCCTGCGCGGGCCCCAGGTCCGGCGGCGGAGCGTACTGCAGGGGGAAGGCGGGCGGCTCCTCGAACGTGGGAGCGGCGATGCGCCGGCCCAGCCACCCCACGGCCACCGCGACGATTGCGACGATCGCCAGGAGCCAAGGCCAGCGGCCGAGCACCGGCGACCACGACACCGGCCAGACGAGGCGGCTCTCGGCCACCGGAGCGGCGACGGGAAGGTCGGCCTGCACCGTCACCGGCGTGTTCGGCTCGAGGTCGTCGGTCTCCACGGTGATCGTGTTGTCGGTGACCCGGGCCCGGCAGTTGTCCGCGCTCCCGGCCCCCTCGGCACACCGGACATCACCGCTCGGCGCCGCGGGCAGTCGCACCGTGAGCACGGCCGCGTCGATGGGCTGGGCCCACCCGGCGGGGATGAGGTCCCAGTAGAAGCGGCTCACCTCGTCACCCCGGTCGAGGAGCACGTCCTCGATCTCGTAACGGATCACGTAGGTGTGGTCCCCGCGCTCCAGCGTCTCGTCGGCGTCGCCGATCTTCAGCACGTGGAAGCGGCCGTTGTGCTGGCGGGAGCGCTCGAACTCCTCCGCCCGCCCGTTACGGGTGACGCTGACCTCGCGCGGCACGCGCGGCACCGAGGTGTCCTCGGCGTCGTACTCGTCGAAGAACCGGAAGATCCCGTGCCGGTCGCCCACCGGGAACCGGACGATCAGCGTCTCCGTGACGGCCATGTCACCGTCGTCGTCGACCTCGAAGACCGCGTTGTAGCGGGTGATCCGGGTCGGCTCGTAGCCCGAGTCGTCGTCCTGCTCGAAAAGGTAGGTGACAGCCGGCAGCGCGACCACGGCCAGCATCCCCAGCAGCACCAGCCAGGGCAGCACACGTCTCATGCCCCGACACCCTAGTGTCCGGCCGCCACCGACACAGCGGGTTCAGCGGCGGCCCACCGGCTCGTCCCAGCCGCGACGCTGCGGGCGGCTGCCCATCGCGTCGTCGCGGGAGCGGTAGACGATGTAGGGCCGCGTCAGGTAGCCGACCGGCGCCGAGAAGACGTGGACCAGGCGGGTGAAGGGCCACAGCGCGAAGAGGATGAAGGCCACCATGGCGTGGAGCTGGAAGCCGATCGGGGCCTCCGCCATCAGCGAGGCGTCCGGGGTGAAGGCCAGGAACGAGCGGTACCAGACCGAGACGCCCTCGCGGTAGTTGTACTCCCCACCGAGGGTGAAGATCGACCCGGCGATGGTGTTCCACATGCCCAGGAAAATCGCCGCGGCCAGGAAGAAGTACATGACCTTGTCCATCGGCGTGGTGGCGCTGAAGACCGGGCCGACCGTGCGGCGCCGGTAGATCAGGATGACCAGTCCGACCGTCGCCGCGATCCCGGCGACCAGCCCGCCACCGACGGCGGCGTAGTGGTACATGTGGTCGTCGATGCCGACCGCGTCGGTCCACGAGCGCGGGATGAGCAGACCGATCACGTGGCCGCCCACGACCCCCAGCATCCCGAAGTGGAAGAGCGGCGAGCCGAGTCGCAGCATCTTGTCCTCGTAGAGCTGCGAGGAGCGGGTGGTCCAGCCGAACTTGTCGTAGCGGTAGCGCCACACGTGGCCGACCACGAAGGTGGCGAGGCAGAGGTAGGGCACGATGACCCAGAGAAAGACGTCCATCAGGGGGCTCCCACCGGGATGCGGGCGGATGAGATGAGGGTCGGTCCTGCAGCAGGCGGCGCCTGGAGGGCAGGGTCGCCGTAGCCACCCAGCCCGACCTCCTCGGCCGGCGGGCCGGCCTCGACGAGGCGGCGTACGGCGTCGGCCTCGTCGCCGTCGAGCGGCGGGAGGGTGGCGCAGACGGCCGCCACGACGCCCCACCAGGGGGAGCCGTCTCCGTCGTCGAAGTTCTCCAGCGCCAGACGCAGCATCTCCACGCCCGCGCGGTGGTCGAGCAACAGCTTCAGCGCACCCGCCGTGTCGACGAGGGCACCGAACTGCAGCACCACGCTGAGGTGGTCGGGCAGCTCGTCCTCACTGGGGTCGAACTCGACCCCGGCGGCCCGGTAGGTCTCCTTGAACTCGACCAGCGCCAACCCCCGACGGCGGGTGTCGCCGTGGGAGAAGTAGGTCAGGTAGGGCGAGCACTTGCGGGTCAGGTCGAACGCCTTGACGTAGTCGACCTGGAGCTCGCGCAACGAGTGCGTACGCAGGTGCTCGATGACGGGCTGCAGGTGCGGGTCGTCGGGCACCAGGGCGGCGATGCCGTCCAGGCCCTCGATGAGCCGCTCGTCGGGGTAGTCGAGCAGCGCGGCACAGGCCGCCCAGACCGGGCGGACGTCACGCTTCTCGTTGCGCCGGCCGAGACCGAGCTTCTTGCGTGTCTTCATCGTGCCCCTCCCGACTTCGGCGGGAAGAGGCCCTCGGGCACGCCGCGACCGTCCCAGTTGAGCAGGTTGACGCGTCCGGCGGTCGGGTCACCGCCCGCCACGTCGCCGCTGACGTCGGACTCCTGGCGCTCCTTGAGCATCTGCAGGTTCTCCGCCGCCACCGGGTTGAGTCGGCCCGAACCCTCGCCGAAGAGGCCCTGCTGGCCGCCGCCGTACTCGGAGACGGGGCAGTCGGTGCCGATCTCCTCCAGCGCGTGCGCCTGCTCGGCGTGCGCCGCCGGGATGACGTAGCGCTCGGAGTACTTGGCGATCGCCAGCAGCCGGAACATCTCGTACATCGACTCGCCGTCCATGCCGACCGCAGCAGGGATGGAGTCGTCGGGGTCGCGACCCAGGTTGATGTCACGCATGTAGGAACGCATCGCGGCGAGCTTGCGCAGCACGTCGTTGACCGGACCCACGTCACCGGCGGTGAAGAGGTTGGCCAGGTACTCGACGGGGATCCGCAGGGCTTCGATGGCGGCGAACAGGTTGTCCCGGTCCTCCGCGTCATGACCGGTGTCCTTGATGACGTCGACGACCGGCGAGAGCGGCGGGATGTACCAGACCATCGGCATGGTGCGGTACTCCGGGTGGAGCGGCAGCGCCACCTCGTACTTGTTGATCAGCGCCCAGACCGGCGAGCGCTGGGCGGCGTCGATCCAGTCCTCGGGGATGCCGGCCTCGCGCGCGGCGCGCTGCACCTCGGGGTCCTCGGGGTCGAGGAAGCACTCACGCTGGGCCATGTAGAGGTCGTGCTCGTTCTCCACCGACGCGGCCTCCAGGACCTTGTCGGCGTCGTAGAGCACGAGACCGATGTAGCGCAGACGACCGACGCAGGTCTCCGCGCAGACGGTCGGGATGCCGACCTCGATGCGCGGGTAGCAGAAGGTGCACTTCTCGGCCTTGCCGGTCTTGTGGTTGAAGTAGACCTTCTTGTAGGGGCAGCCCGAGACGCACATGCGCCAGCCGCGGCAGCGGTCCTGGTCGACCAGGACGATGCCGTCCTCCTCGCGCTTGTAGATCGCGCCCGAGGGGCACGACGCGGCGCACGACGGGTTGAGGCAGTGCTCGCAGATGCGCGGCAGGTAGAACATGAAGGTCTGCTCGAACTCGAACTTGACCTTGTCCTCGATGCCCTTGATCATCTCGTCGCGCACCGCGTGCTCGGTGGAGCCGGCGAGGTCGTCGTCCCAGTTGGCCGACCACTCGATGTTCATGGTCTTGCCGCTGAGCAGCGAGATCGGCTTCGCGACCGGGAAGTTCTTCGTCGCCGGCGACGTCAGGAGCGTCTCGTAGTCGTAGGTCCAGGGCTCGTAGTAGTCCTGGATCGAGGGCATCTTCGGGTTGGAGAAGATCGTGACGAGCTTCTTCATCCTCCCGCCGGCCCGCAGCTTCAGGCGGCCCTTGGGAGTGCGTACCCAACCGCCCTTCCACTCCTCCTGGTTCTCGTAGGACCGGGGGTAGCCGAGACCGGGACGGGTCTCGACGTTGTTGAACCAGACGTACTCGGTGCCCGAACGGTTGGTCCACGCCTGCTTGCAGGTCACGGAACAGGTGTGGCATCCGATGCACTTGTCCAGGTTCATGACCATGGCCATCTGGGCCATCACGCGCATGTCGTCACTCCTTCTCAGTACTCGACGGGAGTACGGCGCTTGCGAATGGTTGTCACTTCGTCCCGGTTGTTGCCGATCGGGCCGATGTAGTTGAAGAAGTAGGACAGCTGGGCGTATCCGCCGACCACGTGGTTCGGCTTCATCACGATGCGCGTCAGGGAGTTGTGGATGCCTCCGCGCTTGCCGTCCCGCTCGGTCAGCGGCACGTCGATCAACCGGTCCTGGGCGTGGTGCATGTAGACGGTGCCCTCCGGCATGCGGTGGCTGACGATGGCACGGGCAGCCACCACGCCGTTGCGGTTGACCATCTCGATCCAGTCGTTGTCCTTGATGCCGACCTTGGCGGCGTCACGGTCGGAGATCCAGACCGACTGACCGCCGCGCGAGAGCGACAGCATGAAGAGGTTGTCCTGGTACTCGGAGTGGATCGACCACTTGTTGTGCGGCGTCAGGTAGCGCACCGAGACACCCAGCTCGGAGGTGGTGCCCAGCTCGGGCTCACCGAAGAGGTGGCTCATGTTCAGCGGCGGGCGGTAGACCGGCAGCATCTCGCGCGTGCCGAGGAACCAGTCGTGGTCGACGTAGAACTGCTGGCGCCCGGTGAGCGTGTGGAAGGGCTTGAGCCGCTCGATGTTGATGGTGAAGGGGCTGTAGCGCCGCCCACCGCTCTCCGAGCCCGACCACTCCGGTGAGGTGATCACCGGCACCGGCGCCACCTGGGTGTCGGCGAAGGTGATCTGCTTGCCCTCGTGCTCGGCGGAGAGGTCGGCCAGCTGGGTGCCGGTGCGCTTCTCCAGGAACTTGAAGCCCTGCGTGGCGAGGTGGCCGTTGGAGACACCCGCGAGGTGCAGCATCGCGTCGGCCATCTGCACGTCGGTCTCGACCTTCGGCTGGCCGTCACCGGCGCCGCCGTGGGCCACGCCGTTGCGCTTGCGGAGGATCTCGATCTCCCGCTTCACGTCGTAGGCCACACCCTTGGTGAGCATGCCGATCTTCTCCAGGAGCGGACCGATCGACGTCATCTTGTCGTAGATGGCGGTGTAGTCACGCTCGGCCACCGCGATGACGGGCATGGTCTTGCCCGGCACCGGGTCGCACTCGCCGGTGCGCCAGTCCTTGACGACGCCGTGCTCGGTGGCCATGGCCTCCGGGGTGTCGTGCCACAGCGGCTTGGCGATGACGTCCTTGCGGGTGCCGAGGTGGGTGACGGCGAGCTCGGAGAACTTCTTCGCGATCGTCTTCCACGCCTCCCAGTCCGACTTGGTCTGCCACGGGGGCGCGATCGCCGGGTTGAAGGAGTGCACGAAGGGGTGCATGTCGGTGGTGGAGAGGTCGTGCTTCTCGTACCAGGTCGCGGCCGGCAGCACGACGTCGCTGAAGATCGTGCTGGAGGTCATCCGGAAGTCGAGGGTGAGCAGCAGGTCGAGCTTGCCCTCCGGTGCCTCGTCGGCCCACCGCACGCCCGTCGGACGCTGGTCGGGCGCGGCCTCCTTGGCGGTCGCCGCGCTGTCGGTGCCGAGCAGGTGACGCAGGAAGTACTCGTTGCCCTTCGCCGAGCTGCCCAGCAGGTTGGAGCGCCACAGCGACAGCACGCGGGGGTGGTTCTCCTCGGCCTCCGGGTCCTCGATGGCGAACTTGAGACGACCCTCCTTCAGCTCCTGGGCCACGTAGGGCCCGGCCTCCATGCCCGCGGCCTCGGCCTCGTCGGCGAGCGCGAGCGAGGAGCGGTCGAAGGTCGGGTAGCTCGGGCTCCACCCCAGCCGCGCCGACTGGGCCAGCAGGTCCATCACGGTCTTGCCGGCGAAGTAGCCGGTGCCGGCGTCGAGGTCGTCGGCGGTGAAGGTGTCGTAGCGGTACTGCGAGGTGTTCACGTACCAGTAGGACGTCTGGTTCATGTGCCGCGGCGGGCGCTGCCAGTCCAGCGCGAAGGCCATGTGCTGGAAGCCCATGATCGGGCGGATCTTCTCCTGGCCCACGTAGTGCGCCCAGCCACCGCCGTTGCGGCCCTGGGTGCCGGTGATCGTGGTGAGCAGGAGGATCGCGCGGTAGATCTGGTCGGAGTGGTACCAGTGGTTGACACCGGCGCCGAGCAGGATCATGCCGCGACCCTCGGTGTCGATCGCGTTCTGCGCCCACTCCCGGGCCAGGCGGGTGACCTGAGCAGCAGGCACGCCGGTGTGCTGCTCCTGCCAGGCCGGCGTGGCGGGGACCGTCGGGTCCTCGTACGACTCGGGCCACGCGCCGGGCAGGCCGGGGCGAGCCACGCCGTACTGCGCGAGCAGCAGGTCGAGGACGGTGGTCACCAGACGGTCGCCGACACGGACCGCAGGCACCCCGCGCGACTCGTGCACGACCCGGCCGTCGGGGGCGTCGAAGCGCGGCAGGCCGATCTCGACGGCCTCGGCCGACGCGGCGCCGTGCAGGGTGAGCAGGGGGTCGATGTCACCGAGGTCGAGGTTCCACTGGCCCTCACCCTCGGCACCGAAGCGGTGGCCGAGCGAACCACGCGGGATGCGCACCTCGCCGGCCGTGTCCATCACCGCGGGCTTCCACATCGTGTTCTCGGTGCCACCCTCGGGGTGGTCGATGTCGCCCGCGACGAGGAACTTGCCGGGGCGGTAGGTGCCGTCCTCGGCGACGTCGAGGCTCACGAGGTGGGGCAGGTCGGTGAAACGCTTGTTGTAGTCGGCGAAGAAGGCGGGCACCTCGTCGCCGGCGAAGAACTCCTTGAGGATGACGTGCCCCATGCCCATGGCCAGGGCGCCGTCGGTGCCGGGCGCGGGCGTGACCCACTCATCGGCGAACTTGACGTTCTCGGCGTAGTCCGGCGCCACGGCGATGACCTTCTGGCCGCGGTAGCGCGCCTCGGTCATCCAGTGCGCGTCGGGCGTACGGGTCATCGGGACGTTGGAGCCCCACATCATGAGGTAGCCCGCGTCCCACCAGTCGCCGGACTCGGGCACGTCGGTCTGGTCGCCGAACATCTGCGGCGAGGCGTTGGGCAGGTCGGCGTACCAGTCGTAGAACGACAGCATCGGGGCGCCGATGAGCTCGAGGAACCGGGCGCCGGAGGTGTAGGAGACCGGCGACATGGCCGGGATCGGCGAGAAGCCGGCGATCCGGTCGGGGCCCCAGCGCTTGACCGTGTAGACGTGGGCGGCGGCGACGATCTCGGAGACCTCGTCCCAGGTGGCGCGCACCAGGCCACCCTTGCCGCGCGCGGACTTGTAGCGCTTCGCCTTCTCCGGGTCCTGGACGATCGAGCCCCAGGCGATCACCGGGTCGCCGTACTGCTCCTTCGCCTCGCGGAACATGTCCAGCAGCACGCCACGGACGTACGGGTGGCGCACCCGGGTCGGGCTGTAGGTGTACCAGGAAAAAGCAGCGCCCCGAGGACAGCCACGGGGCTCGTACTCGGGGCGGTCGGCGCCGGCGCTCGGGTAGTCGGTCTGCTGCGCCTCCCAGGTGATGATCCCGTCCTTGACGTAGACCTTCCACGAGCAGGAGCCGGTGCAGTTGACGCCGTGGGTCGACCGCACCACCTTGTCGTGGGCCCACCGGTCCCGGTAGAACGCGTCGCCCTCACGCCCGCCCTTGGCGGTGATGGTGCGCAGGTCGTCGCTGACCTTGCTCCGCGTGAAGAAACGGCGGCTGGCGACGAGTGCATCGCTCAGACCGCCGTCGAAACCCGGCTTGGTGTCGCTCACAGAACTTCCCTTCGGCCACGAATGGTCGCCTCGTACGGTCTCGCTCGTGCGGACACTATGACCCCGACGGTGGGGCCATCGCAAGCATTTGCACGGCGAGCGAATATTCACGGACGTGCCTCGCCACACACCCAAGAATCTGGACGCGAACGGCCATCAATACGTAACGTGCGTCGCAGGAACCACGCGTTCACGGCCTCTTCCAGGAGCCCCCCATGGCTGATCGTCCCCCCGCCAGCACCGGCGCTGACCCAGGTGCCGCACCCACTCTCGACCGGGAGCGCCCGGGCCGCCATCGCGTGCTCTGGCTCTCCACGATCGCGTTCACCCTGATGTTCGCGGTCTGGCTCATGTTCGGCATCCTCGGGACGCCGATCCGCGAGGAGTTCGGCCTGAGCGAGGTCCAGCTGTCGTGGATCGTGGCGGCCGCGGCGCTCAACGGCTCCCTGTGGCGACTGCCCGCCGGCATGCTCGCCGACCGCTGGGGCGGACGCGTGGTGCTCACCGGCCTGCTGCTGCTGACCGCGGTGCCGACCTACCTGGTCTCGCAGGCCAGCTCCTACGCGGTGCTGCTGGTGCTGGCCTTCCTGATCGGCTTCGCCGGCAACGCCTTCTCCGCAGGCATCGCGTGGAACTCCGCCTGGCAGCCGCGCGAGCACCAGGGCTTCGCGCTCGGCCTCTTCGGCGCCGGCAACGTGGGCGCCTCGGTCACCAAGTTCATCGGTCCCCCGCTGATCGCCGGCACCGCCGGCGCCACCTACTTCGGCGTGATCGACGGCGGCTGGCGACTCGTGCCCGTGGTCTACGCCGCGCTGCTCGTGGTGATGGCGGCCGCCGTGTGGTTCGGCACCCCCCGCCACGACCTCAAGCCCGGCACCGGGGTGCCCTTCGCCCGGCAGGTGGCCCCGCTGCGCCAGATGCGCGTGTGGCGCTTCAGCCTCTACTACGTCGCCGTCTTCGGGGCGTACGTCGCGCTGGCGGCCTGGCTGCCCGTCTACTACATGGACAACTTCGACGTCTCGTTGCAGACCGCGGCGCTGCTCACCGCCACCTACATCTTCCCGGCCTCGTTGCTGCGCCCGTTGGGCGGCTCGCTCTCGGACCGCTTCGGCGCCCGCCGGGTCATGTACTGGACCTTCGGGGCGATGCTGCTGACCTCCGGGATCCTGATGATGCCCAACGGCCACATCACGATCGTGCACGCCGACGGTCGCGAGACCGAGCACCTCGCCTACACCCTCGGGCTCGTGCCCTTCGTCGTGCTGGTCTTCGTGCTCGGTTGCGCCATGGGCGTCGGCAAGGCCGCGGTCTTCAAGCACATCCCGGAGTACTTCCCCGACAACGTCGGCGCCGTCGGCGGCCTGGTGGGCATGCTGGGCGGCCTGGGCGGCTTCGCACTCCCGCCGCTCTTCGCCTACACGAAGGCGTGGTCGGGCTTCCCCACCAGCACCTTCGCGGTGCTCTTCGTCCTCACCGTGGTCTGCGCGGTGTGGATGCACTGGACGGTCGTCCACATGCTCCACCGAGAGTCCCCGCAGCTCGCGGGTCACCTCGACCACCCCACGCCTGAGGAGGCACCCGCATGAGCAAGGCGAGCACCGACCGCAGCGGCGGTGAGTGGCTGCAGGACTGGGATCCGGAGAACGAGGAGACGTGGGACAAGCCACTGGCGTGGAAGACGCTGTGGATCACCACGTTCGGGCTCTTCCTCGCCTTCGTGGCCTGGTTCCTCCCCAGCGCGCTCATCCCCAAGCTCAACCCGCTCGGCTACTCCTTCACCACCACTGAGCTCTACTGGATGGCCGCGATGCCGGGCCTCTCCGCGGGGCTCTTCCGCCTGGTCTGGATGGTGCTCCCGCCCATCATGGGCACCCGCAAGATGGTGGCGGTCACCTCGTTGCTGCTCGTCTTCTCCACCCTCGGGTGGGGGGTGCGCGTCCAGGAGCCGACCGCCCCCTACTGGGAGCTGATGGTGCTGGCCTTCCTCGCCGGCATCGGCGGTGGCGCCTTCTCGGGCTTCATGCCGAGCACCTCCTACTTCTTCCCGAAGTCGAAGCAGGGCACCGCGCTCGGTCTGCAGGCCGGCATCGGCAACTTCGGTGTCTCCGCGGTCCAGCTGCTCACGCCCTACCTCATCGGCTTCTCGTGGCTCGCCTTCTTCGGCTCCTCGCAGAGCATCTCGATGCCGGGCCAGGACGCTCAGGAGGTCTGGTACCAGAACGCCGCCTTCATCTGGATCCCGCTGATGGTGCTGTCGTCGATCCTGGCCTGGACGATGCTGAAGTCGGTGCCGATCAAGGCCAACATCCGTCAGCAGTTCGACATCTTCGGCAACG
Organism: Nocardioides malaquae; assembly: GCF_015070385.1. Lineage (GTDB taxonomy): Bacteria > Actinomycetota > Actinomycetes > Propionibacteriales > Nocardioidaceae > Nocardioides > Nocardioides malaquae. The sequence goes on from NZ_JADCSA010000008.1 coordinate 132,049, forward strand.
TCGACACCTGGCTGATGACCGTGCTCTACATCATGACCTTCGGCACCTTCGCCGGCCTGGCGGCCCAGTTCGGCCTGCTGATGGCCGACCTCTACGGCATCTCCAACCCCGACATCGTCCAGGGCACCGGCGCCGAGGCGACCGTGCTGGTCGAGGGCTACGACGTGCCCGACGTCGTGAAGTACGTCTTCCTCGGCCCGCTGGTCGGCGCCGGGGCACGCGTCATCTTCGCTCCCCTGACCGATCGGATGGGCGGCGCGATCTGGACGCTGATCTCGGGCATCGGTCTGATCGGGGCGATCGCCTTCACGATCCCGGCGCTGACGCCCGACGCCACGTCGGCGGCCACGCTGGAGAGCGGCTTCAACCAGTTCCTGTGGGGGATGCTGGCGATCTTCCTCTTCTCCGGCATCGGCAACGCCTCCACCTTCAAGCAGATGCCGATGATCTTCGAGAAGCGGCAGGCCGGCGGCGTGATCGGCTGGACAGCGGCGATCGCCGCCTTCGGGCCCTTCTTCTTCGGCATCGGCGTCACCACCCTGGGTCCGGTCGCGTTCTACGCGATCGGCATCGCCTGGGCCGTCATGTGCGTGGTCATCACGTGGATGCGCTACGCCCGCAAGGGAGCCCCGCGCCCGAGCTGACACCTCCACCCCACCCAATCCCCCGTCAACGTCATCGTGACCGGCCGCCTGGGCGGCCGGTCACGAGGACGTTCGGGGTGCTGCGGGGTCGCCCAGGTGCGGCGACGAGCAGCTCAGGTGCGCAAGAACTGCAGGCGCCACTGCTCCGGGCCGGCCTCGAGGTAGTCGACGGCGAAGGCACCCGGGGCTCGCTCCTCGAGCTGGCGCAGCAGCGGGACCGGGTCATGGGTGGCCCGGAAGATCACACCCTGACCGGACGCAAGTGAGTCGAGCGCCCCGAAGAGAGTGGCGTGTCGGATCGCGTGCGGGATGGTCTGCACGTCGAGCTCGGGGTGCCCGGCGCCATGCGCCTCCCCGCAGCCGCAGGAGTGCCCCTGTGGTCGGGCGGAGTCGGCGTCCGAGGCGATGGTGAAGGTGGATCCGGTGGTCGCGCGGTCGGCGCCGTGGTCGGAGTTCATGTGTGGGTCACGCCCCTGTCAGGTTGGGAAACGGGCACCGGGTCGGCACCCGTGGTGAATATACCCACACTTTCTCCGTGAGAATTGGACGGGGCGGCAGATTTTCCTACACTTGCTCCGTGAATATGTCGCGACCTCCCCGACGCGGACCCCGTCCGGCCGCCGGCACCCGCCGCCCCCCGATGTCGCCCTCGCGCACCCGCGTGCTCGACCTGCTGACGCGCTCCGCGGAGCCTCTGGGCATGGCCGAGCTCACCGCGGCCACCGGACTGCACGCCAACACCCTGCGAGGACACCTCGAGGCCCTGGTGGAGACCGGTCTCGTGGACCGCCGACGGGCCACGCCGATCGGCCGGGGACGTCCCGCCTGGCTCTACACCGCCGCCGACGAGTCGCACACCTCGGAGTACGCCGCACTCGCGAGCACGCTGGCCTCGGGCCTCGCCACCAGCGCCCCCGACCCGGCCGCAGCGGGAGCCCGCGCCGGAGAGGGCTGGGGCCGGGAGCTCGCGCGCCAGCGCCTGTCGCGGATGAACGGCCCCCTCGACCCGCGCTCCGAGGCCCTCGCGGCCCTGGAGGAGTTCGGATTCGCGCCGCGGGACACCCCCGTCGACGTCGTCGAGCTGACCCGGTGCCCCCTGCTCGACACGGCGCGCAAGCACCCCGAGGTGGTCTGCGCCGTCCACCTGGGCCTGGTGCGCGGCATGGTCTCCGAGCACGGCGGCGACCCCTCCGGCACCACGCTCGAACCCTTTGCCACCGACGACTCCTGCCGGCTGCACCTCCCGCGAACCCTGTCGTCGTGAAGAGCCGGGCCCGCTCCAGCGGCCGGCGGCCCCACCCCCGCGCCCTCTTGGTCGTGCCCAGCGCCGCCGCCCTGCTCCTGGGCGTCGACGCCGGACTCGACCTGTTCGACACCTGGGCCCCGGTCACCGGTGAGCGGCTGCGCGACTCCCACGGGGTGCTGATGGTGCTCGGGTTCGTCGGCTCCCTGGTCTCCCTGGAGCGGGCTGTTGCGCTGAGGCGACCAGTGGCGCTGCTCGCTCCGCTCGGACTGTCGCTCGGCACGCTCGCGCAGCTGCACGCAGCCACCGCCGCACCGGGTGCCTGGCTGGTCGTCGCCGGCGCCCTCGGGCTGCTCACGGTCTCCGCCGTCCTGTGGCGACGCCAACGCGACGACGCCGTCCTCGTGGAGACGATGGGTGCCGTGCTCGCCGTCGGCGCCGCACTGCTGTGGCGCGGCGGGGTGGACGTACCGCTGCTGCTGCCGTGGCTCGCCGGCTTCCTGGTGCTCACCATCGTCGGGGAGCGCCTCGAGCTGGCGCGGCTGGCGATGGGACCGCGGGCCGCGCCGACCCTGCTGCTGACCACGGCTGCCTTCTGCGTCTGTGTGGTCGCGAGCCTGCTGTGGCCCCGGGTGGGTGCGGCCGGGGTGGGCCTGACGCTTGCGGGACTGACCTGGTGGCTGGCGACCCACGACGTGGCCCGGCGCACCGTGCGCGGGCGGGGCCTGACCCGCTTCATGGGCGCCAGCATGCTGGCCGGCCAGGTGTGGCTGGGCGTGGCTGCCGGCGTGTGGCTGGTCGTCGGGCCGGTGACCTCGGGGGGCGCCTACGACGCGGTCGTCCACGCGGTCTTCCTGGGCTTCACCATGTCGATGGTCATGGCCCACGCCCCGGTGATCCTGCCCGCCGTCGCGGGCATCCGGCTCGACTTCCACTGGGCCATGTGGCTCCCCGCGGGGCTCCTCCAGGTCTCCCTGGTCGTACGCCTCTGGCTCGGCGACGCGCTCGGCTCCGGGCTGGCGCACACCGTCGGCGGGGTGCTCAACGTGGTCGCCGTGCTCTCGTTCTTCCTCGTCGTGCTGGGGGCCGCCGCCCTCCGCGCCACCCCACCCGTGCCGGCAGGAGCCCGCCCGTGACCACCCTGACCCCACGCCCCACCTCGAGCAGTCGTCCGGCCCGCGGCTTCTGGCCGATGCGCGACCTCCCCACGCTCGGGTGGCTCGTCGCTGCGGTCGTCGCCACCGTCGTGCACCAGTGGGTGCCCGAGCCCCGGTGGCTGATGATCCACCTGCTCGTGCTCGGCGCGGTGGGCCACGCGATCCTGGTGTGGAGCCGCTACTTCGCCGACACGCTGCTGCGCTGCGCGCCGACGCCGCGCCGGGTCCAGAACCTACGGCTGGCCACCTTCAACGGCGGTGTGGTCGCGGTGGTCGTCGGGATGCTCGCCGAGTGGTGGTGGGTGACCCTGGTGGGCGGTGTCGCGCTCGCCGGCGCCGTGCTGTGGCACGGGGTGGTGCTCGCCCGGCAGCTCCGCGGTGCCCTGGGCTCGCGGTTCGCCCCGACCGTACGCTTCTACGTCGCCGCCGCGGCGCTGCACCCGGTGGGCGCCGGCATGGGCGTCTGGATGGCCGGCGGGTTGACCTCACCGCTGCACGAACAGGCCCGCGCCGCCCACGTGGCGCTCAACGTCTTCGGCTGGATCGGCCTGACGGTGCTCGGCACCCTGGTCACGCTGTGGCCGACGATCCTGCGGACCCGCATGGACGAGGCCGCGGGTCGGGCAGCGCGCCGGGCGTTGCCGGTGCTGCTCATTGGCCTGGCCGCCCTGGTGACCAGCGCCCTGGTCAACCTCCGCCTCGGCTACGCGGCAGGGCTGGTGGTCTACCTGGGCGGTGTCGGCCTGCTGGCCGTGCCGGCGGTGCGGGTGGCGCGCGCCAAGCCCCCGACGACCTTCGCGGCCTGGTCGGTGGCGGCGGCCCTGGGGTGGCTCGTCGCCTGCCTGGTGACGCTGGTGGTCATGGTGGCCAGCGCCCCGGACTGGGTCGCCGTCGACTCCCGCACCGCGCTGGTGACCCCGCTGCTGGCGGTCGGCTTCGCGGGCCAGGTGTTGCTGGGCGCGCTCTCCTACCTGGTGCCGGTCGTCCTCGGCGGCGGTCCGGCCGCCGTCCGGGCGACCAACCGCGCGGTCGACGCCGGCAGCAGCTTCCGGGTGGTGGCCACCAACGCCGGCATCGTGGTCTGCGCGCTGCCCGGCGTGCCGAGCCTGGTGCGGGTCATCACCTCCCTCCTCGTGGTGGGGGTGATGGCCGCCTTCGTGCCGATCCTGCTGCGGGCCATCGCCGTCTCGGTCCGGACCCGCCGCGCGGGTGACAGCGGCGGCGACACAGCCGGCGTGAACGATCCGGCGCACTCCCCCGCGCCCCCTGACGGCGCCCGTCCGGCGGGCCAGCGCACCGGGCTGGCCGCCGCCGGCCTGGCCACGGTCATGCTCTGCGTGGCCGCGGGCGCGGCCCTCGATCCCGCCGCCCTCGACCAGCCCGTCGCCTCGGCCAGCGCAGGTGTGGTGGCCACCGGTGAGACCACCCACGTGGAGGTCGTCGCCCGGGACATGCGGTTCGAGCCCAGCACGATCGAGGTGCCGGCCGGCAACGCGCTGGTGATCACCCTGGTCAACGCCGATGACGCCGACTCCCACGACCTGGTGCTGGAGACCGGCGCGAAGACCGACCGGCTCGCGCCCGGCGAGTCCGCCACGGTGGAGGTCGGCGTCGTCGGGCAGGCGCTCGAGGGATGGTGCTCGGTGGTGGGTCACCGACAGATGGGCATGACCCTCGACGTCCGGGTGAGCGGCACCCCTATGGCCCAGACCCCGCCCGCGGAGGGCCGCGAGCCGGACCAGCACGGCCACGGCCACGCGGCCGCACCGGCTACCGCCGGCGAGCAGCCGGACGTGGCGGCGGCCCTGGGAAGCGAGCCCGACGCCGACTTCGAGGCGTACGACGCGGCCCTCCCACCGCTGCCGCCGGCCGGGGACGGCCCGCAGGTCCACCGTCGAACCCTCACCGTCTCCGAGCAGGAGACCGAGGTCGCGCCCGAGATCACCCAACGGCTGTGGACCTTCGGTGGCACCGCCCCCGGCCCCGTGCTGCACGGACGGGTCGGTGACGTCTTCGAGATCACCCTGGTCAACGACGGCACCATCGGGCACTCCATCGACTTCCACGCCGGGGCACTGGCACCTGACCGGCCGATGCGCACCATCGCGCCCGGTGAGTCGTTGGTCTACCGCTTCACCGCCGAGCGCGCGGGGATCTGGATGTACCACTGCTCCACGATGCCGATGTCGGCCCACATCGCCAACGGCATGTTCGGCGCCGTGGTCATCGAACCGTCTGACCTGGCGCCGGTCGACCGGTCCTACGTGCTCGTGCAGTCGGAGCTCTACCTGGGCCCGCAGGGCGGCGAGGTCGACATGGAGAAGATCCGCGCCGAGCGGCCCGACCTCGTCGCCTTCAACGGCTACGCCGACCAGTATGCCCACCGCCCGCTGACCGCGCGCGTCGGCGAGCGCGTACGCCTCTGGGTGCTCGCCGCGGGCCCGAGCCGGGGCACCTCGTTCCACGTCGTCGGCGGACAGTTCGACGCCCTCTACCTGGAGGGCGCCCACCACCTGCGTCCCGGCAGCGGGAGCCAAGGAGGCGCGCAGGTGCTGGGCCTGACGGCCGCCCAGGGCGGGTTCGTCGAGCTCACCTTCCCCGAGGCGGGCCACTATCCCTTCGTCAACCACTCCATGGTGGAGGCCGAGCGCGGCGCCAGGGGCGTCGTCGCGGTCACCGCAGCGGGTCGAAGGGCGCCAGCTCGGGAGGCTGCACGCCGCTGACCATCTCGTCGGCCAGCAACCGCCCCGTGACCGGACCCAGCGTGATGCCCCACATGCCGTGGCCACCCGCGACGTAGACACGAGGCGAGCGCGTACGCCCCACCAGCGGCAGGCCGTCGGGCGTGCAGGGGCGCGCCCCCACCCACTCGTCGCGGCGGCGGTCGAGGTCGGCCCCGCGCAGCAGCGGACGCGCGGCGTCGACGATCGCGGCGATGCGCCGGGTGTCGAGACCGGCGTCGGCCGGCCGGAACTCCATCATCCCCGCGACCCGGAGCCGGTCACCGGCCGGCGTGCAGGCCACCCGCTGGGCCGGGAAGTAGACCGGACCGTGCGGCGCCGACTCGACCGGCACGGTGAAGGAGTAGCCGCGTCCGGCCTGCACCGGCACCCGCACGCCGCAGGCACGAGCCAGCTGGGGCAGCCAGGCCCCCGTCGCCACGACGGCGGCGTCGTAGCCCTCCCCCGCGACCCGCACGCCACCACCGTCGGGTTGCAGGGCGCTCACCTGCACCCCGCTCACGATGCGGGCGCCTCGCTCCTCCACCGAGGTGGCCAGGGCGGCCAGGTAGGAGCTCGGGCTCACGTAGCGCTGGCCGTGCAGACGCAGCGCAGCCCCGACCTCGTCGGAGAGCAACGGCTCCACCGCGCGGGCCTCGTCGCCGGTGAGCACCTCGTGCTCGAGCCACTGGCCGCTGGCCCGGATGTGGTCGATCTCCTCGAGCAGCGTGGCCCGCTCGGCCTCGGTGCGGTAGGCCGCGACGAACGACCGGGCCTCGTGGGTCGGGGCCTGCACCCCGCCCTCGGCCAGCCGGTCGAAGGAGTCGAGAGCCAGCGAGTTGACCGGCACCAACGCCGCCATCGCGCGGCGCCACCGCGGCATCGTGGAGTTGCGGGCGAAGCGCACCAGGAACTCGAGCAGCCGCCGGTCGGCGGCCAGTGGCACGTAGACCGGCGAGCTCGGGCTGATGACGGCACGGATGCCGTAGCGCAGCACGGCGGGTTCGGGCAGCGGGGTGGCCAGGCCGGGGGTCAGCCAGCCGGCGTTGCCCCATGACGAACCGGCCGCGACGCCGGTGCGGTCCAGGACCGTGACGTCGACCCCGCGCTCCTGCAGGAACCACGCGGTCGAGAGCCCGACCATGCCGGCCCCGATGACGGCGACGCGCCGCGGAGCCTCGTGAGTGTGAGCCATGCCACAGCATGCCTCACCGGGTCACCTCAGCGCGAGTCGGGGTCGCGCTCCTCAGTGTCGGGCAGGTCAGCGTCGAGCGTGTCGGTGTCGAGCGCTTCGCGGGACTCCGTCGGCGCCGACGTGAACCACGTGAGGACGCCGGCGGCGAGGCCCAGGACCAGACGAGGGCGTCGCACACCCCGGTCGCGCAGCCACTGCTCGGCCTTCGTGTCCGCCACCACCCCGAGGGCACTGGCGCCGTAGAGCGACGCCCCCAGCGTCACGGCCGCGACCGCCCGCTGCGCCGGAGGCATCTGCCCGGCGAGCACGAAGGCCCCCGCACCGGCACCCAGCAGACCGCTGAACGCGTGCATCGTCGTACGCGTACCCCGCGACAGCTTCGCGGGCGAGACGAGGGCCGTGAAGGCGCCGGTGGCCACCGACTGCAGCACGCGGGACTCGGGGGTGTCGACGTCACGGAGCCGGGAGAGGTCTGGCATGGCGGCCACCCTAGCGACCGCTCCCCCGCCGCCACGGAAATGGGCCGAGGCCCCGTCGCACTCGCGTGCGACGGGGCCTCGGTCGTGGAGCTGGGGACTCGATCCGGTGGGATCAGAAGTCCATGCCACCCATGCCACCGGTCGGGTCGCCGCCCATGGGCGCGGCCTTCTCCGGCTTGTCGGCCACGACGGCCTCGGTGGTCAGGAAGAGCGCGGCGATGGACGCAGCGTTCTGCAGGGCCGAGCGGGTCACCTTGGCGGGGTCGATGATGCCGTTGGCGATCATGTCGACGTACTCACCCGTGGCGGCGTTGAGACCGTGACCGGCCTCCAGGTTGCGGACCTTCTCCGACACGACGCCACCCTCGAGACCGGCGTTGATCGCGATCTGCTTGAGCGGGGCCTCGGTGGCGACGCGGACGATGTTGGCACCCGTGGCCTCGTCACCCTCGAGCTTGAGGTCGTCGAAGACAGCGGCAGCAGCCTGCACCAGGGCGACGCCACCACCGGCGACGATGCCCTCCTCGACGGCAGCCTTCGCGTTGCGCACGGCGTCCTCGATGCGGTGCTTGCGCTCCTTGAGCTCAACCTCGGTGGCCGCGCCGACCTTGATGACGGCCACGCCGCCGGCCAGCTTGGCGAGGCGCTCCTGGAGCTTCTCGCGGTCGTAGTCGGAGTCCGACTTCTCGATCTCGGCGCGGATCTGGTTCACGCGACCCTCGATCTGGCCGGCGTCGCCAGCACCCTCGACGATGGTGGTCTCGTCCTTGGTGATGACGACCTTGCGGGCCTGGCCCAGCAGCTCGAGACCAGCGGTCTCCAGCTTGAGGCCGACCTCCTCGGAGATGACCTGGCCACCGGTCAGGATCGCGATGTCCTGCAGCATGGCCTTGCGGCGGTCACCGAAGCCCGGGGCCTTGACGGCGACGGACTTGAAGGTGCCACGGATCTTGTTGACGACCAGGGTCGACAGGGCCTCGCCGTCGACGTCCTCGGCGATGATGACCAGCGGCTTGCCGGACTGCATGACCTTCTCAAGGAGGGGCAGCAGGTCCTTGACGTTGCTGATCTTGGAGTTGGCGATGAGGACGTAGGGGTCCTCCAGCACGGTCTCCATGCGCTCGGGGTCGGTGACGAAGTAGGCCGAGATGTAGCCCTTGTCGAACCGCATGCCCTCGGTCAGCTCGAGGTCGAGGCCGAAGGTGTTCGACTCCTCGACGGTGATGACGCCTTCCTTGCCGACCTTGTCCATCGCCTCGGCGATGATCTCGCCGACGGTGGAGTCAGCGGCGGAGATAGAGGCGGTCGAAGCGATCTGCTCCTTGGTCTCGACGTCCTTGGCCATCTCGAGCAGCTGGTCGGAGACGGCGGTGACCGCAGCCTCGATGCCGCGCTTGAGACCCATCGGGTTGGCGCCGGCGGCGACGTTGCGCAGACCCTCGCGCACCATGGCCTGGGCCAGGACGGTGGCGGTGGTGGTGCCGTCACCCGCGACGTCGTCGGTCTTCTTGGCAACTTCCTTGACGAGCTCGGCGCCGATCTTCTCGTACGGCTCCTCGAGCTCGATCTCCTTGGCGATGGAGACGCCGTCGTTGGTGATCGTGGGGGCGCCCCACTTCTTCTCGAGGACGACGTTGCGGCCCTTGGGGCCAAGCGTCACCTTGACCGCGTCGGCGAGCGTGTTCATTCCGCGCTCGAGACCGCGACGGGCCTCCTCGTTGAAAGCAATCAGCTTAGGCATGACTCCTGCGATTCCTTTGGGGAGTTCGGGTGGTCGCGCCGGCGGGCTGCCCGCGACGGACGACACCGGGGTGTCGGCGGACCATTCCCGCCGTCCCCAGCGCCTCAGCGTCACCGGTGCGCGGTTGTCACTCTCACGGGGAGAGTGCCAATGACTGTTCTAGCACTCGACCCAAGAGAGTGCAAACGCCGCTCCGGGGAGTCCCCGGGGCGGCGTCACGCGGTCCGACTGTGGTGGAACGACGGCTAACGTGGCAGCTTCACGAACTTGACCCCGCTGGCCAGGGCCGACATCGCGGTCTTGAAGATCGGGCCGAGCTGATCGCCAGAGGCGGCGCAGAAGTAGAAGTCTCCGTTGCCGTTCTCCACCTCGCGCTGGGCGGCCGTGCTGCAGTTGCTGGTCGCGACGCTGGGCTGACCCGTGACCGGGTGCGGAGAGGCCGCCTCGGCGAGCACGTCACGCACGTCGCGCGAGGCCCACGTGCCGGAGTGCGGCTCGTACTTCTTGCACCGTGCGATGGTGGCGTCACCGAACCCGATGGTCACGATCGTGACGTTGCGGGCCTTGGCCTGGCGGGCGACGTGGCTGAAGTTGTCGCAGCCCTTCTGGCCGTTGGTGTTCTTGTAGAGGGTGCTGCCGTAACCGGTGCAGCGTCCCCACCAGTCCCACCGGATGCAGGGCTGCTCGCCGTCGGCGCTCTGCAGTCCACCACCGATGTCGCCGGCGACGTTGAGGTCGCGCGACGAGGTCGAGCTGGTCCACACCTCGTCGGGCATGCCGTCGGTCTCGAAGATGACGGCCTTGGTGGCCCCGGGACGGTTCGGCAGGCTCCCGAGGTTGTTGGGGTCGATGCCCAGCACGTAGCGCGCAGCCGCCTTGAGGGCGCTCGCCAGGTGCGTACCGAACTGCCCGGAGGGCGACTCCGGCAGGCAGGTCACCGCCTTGACCAGCTGGCTGTTGTTGTTGAGGTCCTCGCCGTTGAGGTAGTCGTTGCTGAAGGGCACGGGGATCCAGGTGCCGTGGGTGACGTAGTCACGCGCGCTGCCTCGGTAGGGCAGCAGGAAGGGGTTGCTCTTGCAGGACGCATAGCCGGTCACCGACTTGTGCAGCGTGCCGAAGGCGACGTACTGCTGCGAGGGGGTCATCGTCTCGAGCATCTCCCGGATGCCCTGCACCATGCGGGCGCGGTCATCCGGCTCCATCGACGCCGTGCGGTCGGCCATCACCACGACGTCCATCGGATTTGGCACCTCAGAGCCACACGTGCCCTTGCAGGCCGTGGAGACCACCGCTCCGGTGGAACCCTGATCGTGCCCGATGGCCGGCGCGAAGGCGTAGTCGACCTCCTTGGTGTCGGAGACCTGGATGGTGTTGCACCTGATCATCGGGTTCGTCGGCGAAGGGATGCAGGGGATCGCGCAGATGATGTCGTTGCAGACCGTGCCGGCGTAGGGGGCCGTGCCGCCCGGGTTGCAGGTGCTCGGGATCTGCGCCAGGTTCGGCTGCCGGTCACCACCCGTGGAGGCGATGACGCAGTAGAGCCGCGCGTCGACATCTGCGGTGGGGTCGTTGCGCTGCGCCATGGTGCGGGCGATCTGCGTGGCCTCCAACTGCCGCTCCGGCAGCGCCAGCGCGCCCGCATGGGCCGCCGCGTCCATGGTGTCCTTGAGCTGCTGCTTGGCCGAGACCTGGCTGGCGATGTCGACTGAGATCGCCGCGAGCGCGATCAGCAGGACCAGGATCATCGAGAAGAGGACGGCGTAGGCGCCCTTCTCGTCACGACGTCGCGACGTCAGGCGGCGCAGTCGCGCGACCACCGGGTGCGTGCTCATTCGATCCTCATCTCTGCCTGACGGCTCAGGTTCAGGCCCCCCGGGAAGAAGATGCCGACCGGGGTCAACATCTCGTGGCGATAGGTGATGGTGACCCGCGCGATGCCGTTGCTCACCGCGTCGGTGTCGAAGTTGCCGCACGGCGAGTCGTCGGGCAGCGAGCAGCTGACGGCGATGGCGGTGCCGGGCAGCCCCTGGACACCCCGCTGGGCCACGGCGCGCACGTCGGCGGCACTCTGACCGAGGCTCGCCTCACGCACGGCGTCGCGAGCGGCGTTGTTGACGATCGAGCCACGGTTGATCGCGTAGCCGAAGTCGATGATCCCGAAGAGCAGCATCAGGAAGATCGGCAGGACGAGGGCGAACTCCACCGCGGCTGCACCGCGCTCGCCCCGTCGCCTGAGTCCAAGTGACATGAATCCTCCGTGTTCCCTCCGCGGTCCACCGGTGGTAGGACCGGTTGCAGGACACCGCCTGTCGAGGGTATGCAAGTCGGCCGCCACCCGTCCGGAGAACGGGAGGATTCTTCACCGTCCGGTCTAGACCACCTCGTCTCTGGCTGTGGGCCTCGTCGCGGGACCGCCGGTGAGGTCCACACTGGGGCCATGACACGTACGTCCACGCCTCCCGCCCCACCCGGCGCCCCCCGGTCGCCGAGCGAGGGTGTCTCACCGCGCCAGCTGCAGTGGCTGCGCACCCAGGTCGAGCACTGGACCTCCGAGGGCATCGTCACCCCCGACCAGGCGTCGACCGTGCTGGCGCGCTACCACGCCACCCGCACCTTCTCCCTGACCCGACTCCTGTTCTCCCTCGGCGCCGTCTTCGTGGGCGTGGGCCTCATATGGCTCGTGGCCGCCAACCTCGACGTGGTGCCACCGCTGGGCCGTCTCGCGCTGGTCGCGGCGCTGTGGTTGACCCTGCTGGTGGGCGCGGAGGTGATGGCGGGCCGCGGCGTCCACCACCTCGCCGTCGGTGCCGTACGCCTCCTGGCGGCCTTCGCGGTCGGCGGCCTGGTCTTCCAGGCCGCGCAGAGTCTCCAGGTGCCGGCCTACGAGCCCAAGCTCGTCGGCCTGTGGGGCGCGGCGGCGCTGCTGCACGCGTACGCGTTCCGTGCCACGGCGCCGTTGGCCGTCGGAGCGGTGGCAGGCGTGGTGTGGAGCATCTGGCAGGGCCTGGCGGCGCACCCGTCGTTCGCCGACGTCACCTTCGTGCTCGCTGCCACCGGTGTCGCGGCCTTGGGTGTCGCGGCGTTCGACGTGGCCCGGCAGCCCCGCTTCGCCGATCTGTGGCGCACCCTCGGGGTGACCCTGGTGCTGGCCGGCCTCTTCGCCGCCGCGCTGCCGGTCGACGACGGGTTCGACCTGTCGTCGGGGTGGTGGAACGTGACCCTGGGCGTCCTGCTCGGCGCCACCGTGGTGGTCGCGATCCTGCGCGCCCGGCTGCGGCTGACCCTGGTCGAGTGCCTCGGCGCCGTCGCTGCGCTCGGCCTCGCCCTGCTGCTGGTGTGGTGGGAGGCCGGCGACTCCGTGGAAGAGGTCACCACCGCGAGCTGGGCGCACACCGTCGTCGCGGTGGTGGGCTACGTGGCCGTCGCCGTGGGCGTGGCCGTCATCGGCACGCTGCGCGACTCGCGCACCCTGCCGGCCGTGGCGACCCTGGCCCTGGTGGTCTTCACGACCTTCCAGAGCTTCGCGGTCTTCGCCCCGATCGTCGACGGCGCCTGGCTCTTCCTGCTGCTGGGCCTGGTCCTGCTCGCCACGGGGTGGGGCTTCGACCGCGTACGCCGCCGGCTCGCCGCCGCGCTCGACGAACCCGGGGAAGCCGATGCCGACTCCCCCGGCACCGTCTCTCCCGGGCCCGAGGGAGGTGCGCGATGAAGCGCGCGGCGCTGGTCGCCGTCGTGGCCGTCGTGCAGATCGGCCTGGTCGCGGTCGGGGTCGCCCCGCAGCTCTCCGCCCGGACGACTGGGGAGACCTACCGGATGAGCGTCGACCCGGTGGACCCGATCGACCCCTTCCGCGGTGCCTACGTCGACCTGCAGTATCCCGACCTCGAGCCGCCCGAGGACTTCGAGCACGAGTGGGGCGATGACATCTACGTCACGCTCACCGAGCGCGACGGGGAGATGGTCGGCTCGCGATGGAGCACCACCCGGCCCGACTCCGGCAGCTACGTGCGGTGCGCCTCGGGCTGGCCGCTGCGCTGCGGCATCGAGAGCTGGTTCGCCGACCAGCGCGAGGCCAGGCGCATCGAGGAGGCCATGGCGCGCGACGGTGCGATCGCCGAGGTGCGCGTCGACTCCCGCGGCAACGCCGCCATCGTGGGGCTCGAGGCGCGCTGACGCGTCGGCTCAGCGACTCCCGCCGGCGCCGTCCAGGTCGACCACGAGGCGACGCAGGAACTCGACCACTCCGTCGGGGCCGTCAACGACGTGGTCGGCCAGCTCCTCGAGCTCGGGTGGCCCGTCCCCGCCGTGGGAGCAGATGGCCATCGTCGCGACGCCGTCGCTCCGCATGGCGGTGAGCTCGGTGAAGGCCTCGACGTCGCCGAGGTCGTCACCGGCGAAGAGGAACCCCTTCGCCTGCCACTGCTCGGCGAGGCCGGCGACCGCCAACCCCTTGTGCATGCCGGGCGCCCGCACCTCGACGACGAGACGACCCGGTTCGATCGCCAGACCGTGACGGGTGGCCGCGTCGGAGACGACGGGAAGCAGGCGCGAGAAGGCCCCCTCGGGGTCGTCCAGTCGGCGCGTGTGCAGCGCGATGGCAAGGCCCTTGGACTCCACGTAGGCGTCGCGGGCGTCCACGCGGCGCAGCAGCGCAGGCACCTCGCGCAGGAAGCCGGCGAGGCCGGCCGGCGGGCGGGGCGAGACGACGCGTCGCTCGGAGCCGGTCCAGCGCTCGTTGCCGTACTGGCCCAGCACCGCGAACGAGCGTCCACGTTCGGTGATCCTGGTTCCGACCGCGTCCAGGTCGCCCAGCGCCAGTGCCTGGCGCACCGGCCGGCCGGTGACGACCGCGACCCCACGGACGCGGTCTGCGAGCTCGACGAGCAGGTCGGGCACGGCCGGGTGCACGTGGGCCTGCGTCGGGTCCTCCACGATGGGCGCGAGCGTGCCGTCGAAGTCGAGGCCCACGACGAGGTCGGGGCCTGCCGCCACGACGTCGGCGTAGAGCGCGGCGGTCTCCGGGTGGGTGAACTGCATGGCGGCTACTCAATCACGCGGTCCCACGCGAAGCAGGGTTGCGTGAGCCGGTTCACGCAGTCGGCAGCAGGCCTCAGCCGGTGAGGATGACGGTGAGACGGTCGAGCTTCATCGGCGCCACCGCCTCCTTGGTGCGGCTGATGCCGAGGTCGAGCGCGAGCTGCTTGGCCTCGCGGGCCAGGCGCGGCGGGTGGTAGACGGTGGGCTCGGGGATGTGGCCGACCCAGTTGTCGGAGCCCACGACCTGCCAGCCGGCGGCGGAGATCTTCTCCGCGGTCCGGCCGGCCAGACCGGTGATCCCGGAGTTGTTGTAGACCTCGACGTAGACCTTGGCGCGGTTGATCTTGGGCTTGGGCTTCGCCTTCTTGGTCGGCGTGGCGCTCGGCTCGGCCGTCGGCGTCGGGTCGACCCGCTCCTGCGCGACGTTCTCGACCTTGCGCTCCGTCTCGGGCGAGTCCATGGTCGCCACGAAGGCGAAGCCGGCCATGGCCACGGCGATGACGCTCAGCATCACGACCGGCGAGGGGAAGGCGACCCCGCGCTCGTTGCGGCGGGGCATCAGATCTCGAAGCCGAGACGACGGGCAGAGCGCTGACGCTGACGCTGCTGGCGCAGGCGACGCAGGCGGCGGACCAGGAGCGGGTCGGCCTCGAGGGCGGCCTCGCTGTCGATGAGGGCGTTGAGCACCTGGTAGTAGCGCGTCGAGCTCATGTCGAACTTCTCGCGGACCGCCTGCTCCTTCGCCCCGGCGTACTTCCACCAGTGGCGCTCGAACTCGAGGATGTCGCGGTCACGGTCGCTGAGGCTGCCGGCGGGCGAGCCTCCGTTGCCCTGGAGGGCGTTGGCGGCGTCCATGTCGTCTCCCCTGCTGCTTCGACTGGCTCTGCGTGGCGTACGAGTCCCACTGTAGGTGACGAACCACAACGATGTCATTCAAGTCGCAGGAGCGGGGGCGACGGCATGTCGCGAGACGACCCGTCTTCCGCGTTTTTCCGCTTCGCGGGATGGATAGGGTGAGCGCGTGACTGACCTCGCGACTGAACTCGGCACGGCAGAGCTCGTGATCGTGGCCAACCGGCTGCCCGTCGACGAGGTGACTGCGCCCGACGGCTCGAGCACGTGGCGTCGCTCGCCGGGCGGCCTGGTGACGGCCCTGGAGCCGGTGCTGCGCCAGCACCACGGCGCCTGGGTGGGGTGGCCCGGGGGCGTGGACCAGGAGATCGAGCCGTTCGTCTCCGACGGCCTCACCTTGGTGCCCGTGCCCCTGAGCGCGGAGGAGGTGGAGGAGTTCTACGAAGGCTTCTCCAACGCCACCCTCTGGCCGCTCTACCACGACGTGGTGGCCACGCCCGCCTTCCACCGGGAGTGGTGGGAGTCCTACGTCGAGGTCAACCGTCGCTTCACCGAGAAGGCCGCCGAGGTGGCCGCGCCCGGCGCGACCGTCTGGGTGCAGGACTACCAGCTGCAGCTCGTGCCGCGGATGCTGCGCGACCTGCGTCCCGACCTCAAGATCGGGTTCTACCTGCACATCCCCTTCCCGCCCGTCGAGCTCTTCCTCCAGCTGCCGTGGCGCCGCGAGATCCTCGAGGGCCTGCTCGGAGCCGACCTGATCGGCTTCCAGCTGCCCGGCGGGGCGGCCAACTTCGTGCGCCTCGTGCACGAGCGCGTCGGCCACGAGACCCGCGGCGACCGGGTCTTCCTGCCCGACGGGAGGATCGTGCGGGCCGCCGCCTACCCGATCTCCATCGACACCGAGGAGTTCGAGACGCTGGCGCGCTCGGAGGCGACGGAGAAGCGGGTGGCCGAGATCCGCGAGAGCCTCGGCAACCCGCGTACGGTCTTCCTGGGCGTCGACCGCCTCGACTACACCAAGGGCATCACCGCTCGCCTGCGGGCGTACTCGGAGCTCATCGCCTCGGGCGACCTCGACGTCGAGGAGTGCGTCTTCGTGCAGGTCGCGACGCCGTCGCGCGAACGGGTCGAGCAGTACCGGCGCCTGCGCGACGAGATCGACATGCTCGTCGGCCGGGTCAACGGCGACTACGGCCCACTGGGGCGCCCGGTCATCGACTACCAGCACGTCTCCTTCCCGCGCGAGGAGATGGCTGCCCTCTACCGGGCCGCCGACGTGATGGTGGTGACGCCCCTGCGCGACGGCATGAACCTCGTCGCCAAGGAATACGTGGCGTGCAAGTTCGACGACGAGGGCGCGCTGGTGCTCTCTGAGTTCGCCGGGGCTGCCCATGAGCTGCGTCAGGCCTGGATGGTCAACCCGTACGACATCAACGGCATGAAGAACGCCCTGCTCGAGGCGAGCCGCGCCACCCCGGAGGACCGACGTCGCCGGATGCGCGCCATGCGGGCCCAGGTCAAGGAGCACGACGTCGCCCGCTGGGCCGCCACCTTCCTCGGCGACCTCGGCTGACCGGCTTCCGCCAAGGACCCGGGAGGCGGCTCAGCCCTGGAGGAGGGGCAGCAGCTCTCTGCGCACGGCCGGGCCGAGCTCGCCCCACCCAGGTTCGTAGTCGTAGAGCTCGCGCAGCCCGACGGCCGCGCGCTGGCCGTCGAGGATGTCGATGTCGTCGGGGCCGATGAGGCCGGGGTGCGGGACGCCGACGGCCTCCGAGACCTTCAGCAGGTCGCGGCGCAGGGCCAGGACGTAGTTGGCCAGTCGGTCCTTCTTCAGCTCCGGGTCGAGGCCGCGGGTGTAGCGCGGGTTCTGCGTCGCCACCCCCACGGGGCAGTGGTCGGTGTGGCACTTCTGGGCCTGGATGCACCCGATCGCGAGCATGGCCTCGCGGCCGACGTTGACCATGTCGGCGCCGAGGGCGAAGGCGACCAGCGCGTTCTCCGCGAGCCCGAGCTTGCCGGCGCCGATGAAGGTCAGGTCGTCGGTCAGTCCGGCCCGCGCGAAGCGTCGGTAGACCTCCGAGAACCCGATGCGGAAGGGGTAGGCGACGGAGTCGGCGAAGATCATCGGCGCGGCACCGGTGCCGCCCTCTCCGCCGTCGACGTTGACGAAGTCGACCCCTCGGGTGCGAGGACCCATCTGGTCGGCCAGCTCGTCCCAGAACTCGAGGTTGCCGACCGCCGACTTGATGCCCACGGGCAGGCCGGTGGCGTCGGCGACCATCTCGACGAAGTCGAGCATCGAGTCGACGTCACCGAAGGCGGTGTGGCGGCTGGGCGAGGCGCAGTCGACCCCCACCGGGATGCCGCGGATCTCCGCGATCGTCTCGTCGACCTTTGCGCCGGGCAGCATGCCGCCGAGGCCGGGCTTGGCGCCCTGCGAGAGCTTGACCTCGATGGCGCGCACCGGGGCGGACTGCACCAGGTCGACGAGGCGGGCGAGGTCGAAGCGGCCGCGTTCGTCGCGGCAGCCGAAGTAGGCGGTGCCGATCTGGAAGACCAGGTCGCCACCGTGGCGATGCGCCGGGGCGATCGACCCCTCGCCGGTGTTCTGCAGGCAGCCCACCTTGGCCGCGCCCTCGTTGAGCGCGCGGATGGCGGGGGCGGACAGCGCCCCGAAGCTCATCCCGGAGACGTTGACCACGGAGGCGGGCCGGAAGGCGTGACGGCGACCGCGCGGGCCACCGAGGACCTTGGCGGAGGGCACCGGGACCCCCTCATCGCCGTGCGGCGCGGTGGCAGCCCCCTCCCCCGCGAAGGTCCGGTGCTTCACGACCGGATAGCCGGGCACCCGCTCGACGTCGTTGTCGGTGCCGAAGCCGACGTAGTTGTTCTCTCCCTTGGAGCTGGCGTAGATCCAGCTGCGCTGGTCGCGCGAGAAGGGTCGTTCCTCGTCGTTGCTGGTCACGATGTACTGCCGCAGCTCGGGTCCGACGGTCTCCACCCAGTAGCGGAAGTGGCCGATCACGGGGAAGTTGCGCAGGAGCGCGTGCTTGCGCTGGGTGAGGTCGTGGACGACCACCCCTCCCAGGGCTGCGGCGGCCAGTCCGGCGACGGATCGGGGTGTGAGACGGGTCATGACCACAGGTCTACCCCCTCAGGGCGAGGTCGACTCCCCCTGGCGCGGCGCATTGACTGACGCGGTGACCAGGAGAGGCCTAGTGTCGGGGACATGACCCACGGTGCCGGCGAGGTGAGCACGGCCCACGCCGCGACGACGAGCTGGAGCGCCCTGCAGGCGGGCGAGACGTTGATCGACGGTACGCACGCCCTCAACGTCCCCGGGCAACGCGGTCGCGACGCCGGCGTCGACGAGGTCGAGCAGGTGGGTCGCGACGCCCTGGCGGCGTACGCCGGGGCGTTCGGTGCAGAGACGACCACCTTCCCGACGGTGGTGGCGATGGAGAACGACGTCGTCGGCTGGGTGGCCGACCTGCTGCACGCACCGCCCGAGGCGGTGGGCACGGTGACCGCCGACCTGGCCGAGGCCGTGATGCTGGCCGTGCTGGCGGCGCGGGACTCGCGCCCCGAGGTGATCTCACCCTCGATCGTGGTGCCGGAGACGGTGCACCCCGAGTTCCACCAGGCCGCCCACCACCTGGGGGTGCGCACGATGGTGGTGCCGGTGGGCGAGGACCAGCGCCCCGACCCGGTCGCGATGGTGCGCGCGATGGATGCCACGACGGTGCTGGTGGTCGTCTCCGCCCCCTCCCACGCCCACGGCGTGGTCGACCCGGTCGCGGCGATCGCCGAGGGCGCGCGGGTCAGGCGGGTGCGCTGCCACGTCGACGCGGGGGTCGGCGGGTGGGCCCTGCCGTACGCGGAGAGCGCGGGCCGCGACGTGCCGCTGTGGGACTTCCGGGTCGCCGGCGTCACCTCGGTCTCGCTCGACACCCACCCCCATGCCCCGGAGGGCACCGCGCTGCTGGTGCACCGCTCCGACCGGATCCGGCACCACCAGTTCTACGCCTCGGCCCGGTGGCCGGGCGCCACCATGCTCAACACCACGATGCTCTCCACCCGCTCCCCCGCACCGCTGGCAGGGTTGTGGGCGGTGGTGACACGTGTGTCGCCCCAGAGGCAGCGCCGGTGCGCCGACCACGCGTTGGAGGCGATGGACCGGGTGGTCGCCGGGGTGCGCGAGATCCCGCAGCTGCACGTCGCCGCCACCCCGGACTCCACGCTGGTCGCGATCGGCTGCGACGACACCATGGACGTCTTCACCTTGCGCGACGAGCTGGTGAGCCGCGACTGGTCGGTGAAGCCGCAGATGTCGTTCCGTGGCCGTCCTCCCACGCTGCACCTCGCGGTCGGCGCGAACTCACTGCCGGTCGTCGACCGCTTCCTCCTCGACCTCGAGGAGTCGGTGGCCGCCGCGGTGGCTGCCGGCCCGGTGGTCGTCGACCCGGGTGTGCTCGAGGTGGTCGACTCGCTCAACCCGCGCGCCATGGGCCCCGCGGAGTTCGACGCGGTGCTCGCTGCCGCAGGGCTGCCGACCGACCCCGGGGGTGCGGTGGTGCTGCCCGAGCGGATGGCGCGGGTCAACGCCGTGCTGGACAGGGCTTCGCCGGTGGTGCGCGAGGCGCTGCTGGTCGCCTTCCTCGAGCGGCTCGCCCGCCCGGTGCGCGCCGCCGCACCGACGCCCGTCGCTCCTGCCCCGCCCGGCTCGCCGACCTGAGGCGACCGGTGGAGACCCTCGACGAGCTGGTGCGCCGCGGCTTGGTGGCCGCGGACTGGGCGGTGGCCCTGGCCCCGGTCGAGTCCGAGCTGCGCGAGCTGGGCACCTTCCTGTGCGCCGAGGTCGCGGCGGGTCGCGGCTACCTGCCGGCGCCCGAGTCGATCCTGGAGGCGTTCCGGCGACCGTTGGCAGACGTGCGCGTCGTCATCCTGGGCCAGGACCCCTACCCCACCCCGGGGCACCCGATCGGGTTGAGCTTCGCGGTGGCTCCGGACGTACGCCCGCTGCCGCGCAGCCTGGCCAACATCTACCGCGAGCTCGAGGCCGACCTCGGCATCCCGCGTGCCTCCCACGGTGACCTGCGGCCCTGGGCTGACCAGGGCGTGCTGCTGCTCAACCGGGTGCTCACGGTGACGCCGGGTGCGGCGGGCTCGCACCGGGGACGCGGCTGGGAGGCCGTCACCGATGCCGCGCTGCGCGCCCTGGCCGCGCGCGGGGGCCCGTGCGTGGCGATCCTGTGGGGCCGGGACGCGCAGCGGGCACGAGCGAGCCTGGGCACGATCCCGGTCATCGAGTCGGCGCACCCCTCGCCGCTGTCGGCCTCACGGGGCTTCTTCGGCTCTCGACCCTTCAGTCGTGCCGGTGCGATGCTGGAGGAGCAGGGCGGACCGCCCGTCGACTGGCGACTGGAATAATGTTGAATATTGAACCATTATGGATGACATGACTCGCATGCCCGCCCTCTTCATCGGCCACGGCGCCCCGCCGCTCCTCGACGACCCGATCTGGTCGGGCGAGCTGAAGCAGTGGGCCACCGACCTGCCGCGCCCGACGGCGATCCTGATCGTCTCGGCTCACTGGGAGGCAGCCCCGATCAGCCTCAGTGCCAGCGGCGCCGAGCTGGTCTACGACTTCGGCGGCTTCGCGCCGAAGTACTACAACATGCGCTACGACACCCCGGACTCCACGAGCCTGTCGGACCGGATCGCGGCGATGATGCCCCACGGCGTGCCGGTGCACCAGCACCGCAGCCGCGGCCTCGACCACGGCGCCTGGGTGCCCCTCAAGATCATGTATCCCGACGCCGACATCCCCGTCGTGCAGATGTCGCTGCCCACGCACGACCCGGCCACCTTGATGACGCTGGGCGAGCGGCTGCGTCCGCTGCGCGACGAGGGCGTCCTGATCATCGGCTCGGGGTTCCTCACCCACGGCCTGCCCTTCCTCAAGGAGTTCCGCATCGAGGCGGCCCCGCCCGGCTGGTCGGTCGACTTCGACGCGTGGGCCGCGGAGGCGATGGCGCGCGGCGACGTGGACGAGCTGTCGAAGTACCGCACCGCCGCCCCCGGCATGCCGTACGCCCACCCGACGGTCGAGCACTACACGCCGCTCTTCGTGACGCTCGGCGCCGCGACGAAGGCCGACGAGCCCGGCGCCCAGCAGATCGACGGCTTCTGGATGGGCCTGTCGAAGCGCTCGCTGCAGGTCGCGTGAGGCGACCTACAATCGCCGGGTGAAGATCCTCTCGATCCAGTCCCACGTCGCCTACGGACACGTCGGCAACTCCGCCGCGGTCTTCCCGCTCCAGCGCCGGGGCCACGAGGTCTGGCCGGTGCACACGGTCAACTTCTCCAACCACACCGGCTACGGCGCCTGGGGTGGCCCGCTGATCGCGCCCGAGGACGTCCGCGCGGTGATCCAGGGCATCGAGGACCGCGGCGGGCTCGCGCAGGTCGACGCGATCCTGTCGGGCTACCAGGGCGGGGCGGGCATCGCCGACGTCATCGTCGACGCGGTGAAGCGCACCAAGGAGCTCCACCCGGCGGCGCGCTACACCTGCGACCCGGTGATGGGCAACGCGAAGTCGGGCTGCTTCGTCGACCCGAGCATCCCGCCGATCATCCGCGAGAAGGTCATCCCGGTCGCGGACACGATCACGCCCAACCAGTTCGAGCTGGGCTTCCTGACCGGCACCGAGCCGACCGACCTCGAGTCCACCCTGGCCGCCGCCGACCTGGCGATGGACATGGGTCCGAGCACGGTGCTGGTGACCAGCGTGGAGCGGCCCGACCGCCCCGAGGGCACCATCGAGATGATGGCCGTGACCCGCGAGTCGGCGTGGATCGTGCAGACCCCGCACCTGCCCTTCAAGGCCAACGGCTCGGGCGACGTGACGGCGGCGCTCTTCACCGCCCACCTGCACGAGACCGGCTCGCTGGCCGAGGCGCTGGCTGCCACGACGTCGAGCGTCTTCGACCTGCTGCAGGCCACCCTCGACTCCGGCGAGCGCGAGCTGCGGCTCATCCAGTCGCAGGACGTCTTCGCCACCCCCCGGATGCAGTTCGAGGTGAAGCGGGTCCGCTGAGGCGTCTTCTCGGCGGAGGTCACATCCCCCGGAAGGGCGAGCTGGCGACCAGGTGGCGGGTCCGCCGCATCATGAAGGGCGAGTTCTGCCGCTTCAGCCAGGGCCGACCGACCCACATGTAGGCGTCGACGTACTGCTCGGCCAGCGCCCGGGTCTCCTCGTCGAGGCCCCAGGCGGGGTGAGCGACGTCGGTGGTCGGCGGGATGCCGAGAGTGACGCACATGCCTCGCTGCCCGGGCTTGCGGCAGACGCGTGCATGGTCGGGGTCCGGCCCGTCGTAGCGGCCGAACTCGAACCCGTTGCCGTTCGACGAGGTGTTGACGATGCCCTTGAGGCCAGTGGTCCCGCGCGCCTCGAAGGCGCGGACGATGTCGGCGATGCGCCGCACGTCCCACTCGGTGCGGTTGTAGTGCGTGGTGTTGGTGACGACGCCGTCCGCGTGCCGCATGCCCATCGCCGCCAACAGACGTACGGCCTCGTCGACGCCGCCCTGCCCGGGCGCGGGCCAGTCCCAGCCACCGGTCTCCAGGTAGACGCGGGTGTTCGGCAGCGCGCCGTAGCGCTTCGCGGCGAAGCGGATCAGGCCGGCGGACTTCTTGAAGTTCGGCACGGTGCGCAGGAAGGTCGCGTCGGGCTGGAGCATGAGCGCGGTCGGGGTGTCGCCGATGGCGCGCGCCGAGCGACGGATCCAGCGCTTGTAGGAACGGACCTGCTTCTTCGTGGGCACCTGCGTCTGCGATGCGGTGTACCAAGGATCCATCCGGAAGATCGTCATCTGCACCAGCGCCTCGGGGTCGCCGTGCTGGGAGAGCTCGATGTACTTCCTGGTGCGGGCCGCGATCTCCCGGTCGGGGATCCAGGCGCCCATCCAGCCGGCGCGCGGCTGGTCGATGAACCACTGCAGCTCGCGCTTGCGAGACTTGGACGCCTTGTCGTAGGCGCTCCACGCCATGTCGGCGGGACCTTGGTAGACGCCCCAGGTGCCGGCCAGCTCGGAGCTGCTGCTCCCAGCGCGCATGACCTTCGTGCCGCGCGCGGTGTGGTCGCCGGAGGGGGCGGCGGTGACCACGCGGTCGGCGGCCACGGTCGTACGCGACGCGGCGTCGGCGGAGCGGGCGACGACGTCCTGCGGGGGCGAGGCGAGCGCCAGGAGAACGGTGGTCGCCGCAAGGTAGGAGAGGGCACGGTGGAGGAGCACGGGCGTTCCTTCGCGACGGTCGAGCCACGCCGCAGGTCGGGGAGGTCGCCGAGTGGGGGTTCGGTGACCCCTCCACGGTAGAACGCCCAGGCTCCGGGCGGATACGTTTCGCCCCAGTGACATGTATCAAATTAGGTATGGCGCGCAGGTGCCGCCGATGGAGCCGCGTGTCGGAATCGAACCGACGACATCCGTATTACAAGTACGGTGCTCTGCCAACTGAGCTAACGCGGCGTGCGGCCGGCTGGCGCCGAACGCGCGCTCGATCCTAGTGCGTCAGGTGCGCCGGTGACCGTCAGCCCTCTACGCTGCTCGGATGGCGCTGCGGATCGTGGCATCGAGGCCGGACCCGGCCGTCGTCAGACTGCCCTGGCACCTGCCGCTGGAGGAGTGGGGCGACGAGTTCGTCGTGCCCCTCCCCCGCGGCCTCTCGCGCCACGTGGTGCGCATCGTCCGCCTCGGCACGCGCGTCTACGCGGTCAAGGAGACCCAGGAGCCGATCGCGTTCGCCGAGTACCGGATGCTGCGTGACCTGCACAAGCTGCAGCTGCCGGCGGTGAAGCCACAGGGCGTCGTCACCGGGCGTACGTCCCGGGCCGGGGAGCCGCTGCCGGCGGCGCTGATGACCGAGCACCTCGCCTACTCGCTGCCCTACCGCAGCCTCTTCAGCCACGGGGTGACCGCCGAGCGGGTCCCGGCGCTGGTCGACGCGATCGTGGTGCTGCTGGCCCGCCTGCACCTGACCGGCTTCTACTGGGGTGACGTGTCGCTGAGCAACGTGCTCTTCCGGCGCAACGCTGGAGAGTTTGCCGCCTACCTCGTCGATGCCGAGACCGGCGAGCTGCACGACTCGATCAGCGACCGGATGCGCGAGCACGACCTGACCGTGGGTGGGGAGAACATCTTCGCCGAGCTGATGGACCTCCAGGCCTCGGGCCGGGTGGCCGGAGACCTCGACCCGGCGGCCGTGGTCGCGATGCTGCACGAGCGCTACTCCGCCCTGATGGGTGAGCTCACGGGCATCGAGGAGTTCGGGCTGGAGGAGATGTGGCGCATCGAGCAACGCATCGAGCGTCTCAACGAGCTGGGGTTCGACGTCGACGAGCTCGACATCGTCACCGACTACGACGGCGAACGGATCGAGATCCAGCCCAAGGTCGTCGAGCTGGGCCACCACTCGCGTGAGCTGCAGGGCCTCACCGGCCTGGGCGTCGAGGAGAACCAGGCCCGGCGGTTGCTCAACGACATCGCCGCCTACACCGCCTCCCACGATCTGGGCCGCGAGGACCGGCACGTGGTGGCAGCCCGTTGGCTGCAGGGGGTCTACGAGCCGATCACCGCGATGGTGCCGCCGCAGGCCAGCGGCAAGCTGGAGCCGGCCGAGCGCTTCCACGAGATCATGGAGCACCGCTGGCGCCTCTCGGAGGAGGCCGGCGAGGAGGTCGACATCTTCGACGCCGCCCGCGACTGGATCGAGACCGAACTGCCCCGACGCCCCGAGGAGGCGATCGCCAGCGACGAGGGCGACTGAGGCGTACGCCCCGGCGCCCCGCCGTCGTCAGCGCACGGCTGGCGGCTCCTGCGGCTCGAGGTCGAGCCGGGCCAGCACCAGGGCGCCGATGAGCGACGGCGGGTGGGCGACGTCGACGACCATGCCGTCCTCGTCGGGCTGGAGCTGCTCGAGAGTGTCGAGCTGCGACTCCAGCAGCGTCGAGGGCATGAAGTGCTCGCGGCTCTCCATGCGCTGCAGCAACAGGCCCTTGTCTCCCACCAGGTGCACGAAGAAGGTCCGCTCGCCGCCGCGGCGGAGCACGTCCCGGTAGGAGCGGCGCAGCGCCGAGCAGCTGATCAACGTGGGGGTGCCGGCGTCGTCACGCTCCTTGGTCCACGCGGCCAAGGACTCCAGCCATCCCCACCGGTCGGCGTCGGTCAGCGGGCGACCGGACGCCATCTTGGCCACGTTGGCCGGTGGGTGGAAGTCGTCTCCCTCGGCGCTCTCCCAGCCGAGCAGGTCACGCACCGCCAGCATGGCCGTGCTCTTGCCGGAGCCGGAGACCCCCATGAAGACGAGGTGCAGCGGAGCGTCATGAGGCACGTCCGCGGGGCTCATCCGATGGCACCCATCGTGCGCCTCCTGTGTCGCGCGTCACCCGAGTGGATCTCACCGTAGCCGTTCCCACCGACGAGCGGCGCCTGCCACTGTGTACGCCGTGGACCGTGAACGCTCCGACGCGCCCCTGCTGCTGCGGCTGGGCCGCCACGCCACCAGGCACCGGGTCGCCTACGTCGTGGCGTGGGTCGTGCTGGTCGTCGTGGGCTTCGCGACCAGCCTGGGTCTCCTCGGCGGCCCGTCGCTCTTCGACCGTCTGGAGACCGGCGACATCGTCGCGCCGGGGCAGGCCACCCAGGCCCGCGACCTGGTCACCGCGACCGACGAGAGCGCCCTGCCGCTGCTCATGCGGGTCGAGGGAGTCGACTTCACCGACCCGGAGCTGACGCTGGCCGTGCGAGCCGCCGTGGAGCGGCTCGAGGCGATCGAGGGCGTCGGTCGCGTCTCGTCGCCGATGAGCCACCCCGGGTGGCCCCGCGCACCACGCGCCTGGGCGTTGGTCGGCGACAACGACCCCGAGTCGGGACGCTTCCTCATCGTGGTCGAGGCCGGCACCGAGATCGGAGGTGCGGTCCAGCGCGAGGTGCTGGGCGAGCTGCGCGGCCCGGCCAGCTACTTCATCGCGCCACACGCCGACGACATCCGGATCGGTGGCACCGGGTTGCTCGTCGACGACATCGTCGGTCAGATCAAGACCGACCTGGCTGTCGGCGAGGGCGTGGCGCTGCCGTTGTCGCTGCTGCTGATGATCGTCGTCTTCGGTGGGTTCGTCGCCGCGGGGATGCCGATCGTGGGCGCGATCGCCTCGATCTCGGGGGCGCTGGCGATGCTCTTCGGCTTTTCGTGGGTCATCGACCTGGACGCCACGGTCGTCAACATCGTCACCGTCATGGGGTTGGCTCTCTGCATCGACTACGGACTGCTGCTGGTGAGCCGCTTCCGCGAGGAGCTGGGCCGGGTGGCCCCCGGCGTGCTGCCGGCCGACCTGACCCCCCAGCAGGTCGAGGACGCCGTCGGGGGCGCCGTGGCGACCGCCGGGCGTACGGTCTTCTTCTCGGCGGTGATCGTCGGCATCTCGTTGTCGGGGCTGATGGTCTTCGAGGCCCCGGTGGTGCGCGCCATCGGCGCCGCCGGCGTCTCGGTGGTCGTGGTGGCGCTCGCGGTCGCCCTCACCCTGGTGCCGGCGCTCTGCGCGCTGGGGGCACGGCGCCTCGGTCGACGCAGGGGCGCCGAGGCCGCTCCCGACGAAGGCCTCTTCAGCCGACTCGCCCGCCGGGTGCAGCGTCGACCGGGGCTGACCACCGTGGTGAGCGTGGCGGTGCTCCTCGGGCTCGCGTGGCCGGCCCTGGACCTGCGCCTGAACGCCTCGGGCGTCGAGCTCTTGCCGCCGCGGGCCGAGCAGCGGGTCTTCTTCGAGGAACTCGACCGTGACTTCCCGCTGCTCGCCACGCCGACGGTCACCGTGGTGGCGCAGGCACCGCGGGCCGAGGTCGAGGCGTGGGCCGACGAGCTCGCCGGGCACCCGCTCGTGAAGGCGGTGCAGCCCGTCGAGCGGCTGGGCCCTCCCCCGAGCGACGTGGAGGCAGACGGGCTCGACCCCGAGGGGCCGGACCTTCACCGCGTCGACCTGCTGACCGCGGGCGGGTCGATGGACGACGCGGCGCGTGACGTGGCCGCGGAGCTGCGCGGCACCGACCCGGGCTTCCCCACCTGGACGGCAGGGCAGGCGGCGTCGCTGGCGGACTTCACCGACTCCGTGCTCGAACGGGCGCCGTGGGCGGTGCTGTGGATCGCGGGCGCGACCTTCGTGCTCCTCTTCCTGCTGACCGGCAGCGTGGTCATCCCGGTCAAGGCGTTGCTGCTCAACGTCGTCTCGCTCGGGGCCAGCATCGGGATCCTGGTGTGGATCTTCCAGGACGGACACCTGTCGTGGCTGCTGCGCTTCGAGTCGGTGGGCGGCGTGGAGTCGGTGATCCCGTTGCTGGTGCTGGCGTTCGGGTTCGGGTTGTCGATGGACTACGAGGTCTTCCTGCTCGCCCGGATCATCGAGCTGCACGAGCAGGGGATCGACGACGACACCGCCGTGCGGCTGGGCCTGCAACGCTCCGGGCGCATCATCACCTCGGCGGCGATGATCATGGTGATCGTCTTCTCCGGATTCGCGGCAGGCCAGATGTTGATCATCAAGGAGACCGGCGTCGCGCTCGCCGTGGCTGTCTTCATCGACGCCACCCTGGTCCGCATGGTGGTCGTACCGGCGACCATGACGATGCTGGGTCGGTGGAACTGGTGGGCGCCCCGGTGGCTGAAGCGGGTTCACGCTCGCGTCGGAGTCAGTGAGCACGGCTCGCCCGTCGCCCTGGAGGATCGCCCCGCCTGATCACAAGACCCCACTTGTTACCGGTGGGTGTTACCCGTGGGTCACATTGTGGTCGCCCCGCGGTCACCTCGCCGTCCGCTGCCAAGGTGGAGAAGGTGAGCAGGCACAAGGTTCGTCGCCATCCCGGGCGGCACAGGGCGCGGCTCGAACCCCTGCTCCAACGCCTCGGCCGCAATGCCGCGGTCCACCACGTGTCGTACGTGCTCACCTGGTCGGTCCTGGTGGTCGTCGGATTCGCGACCAGCCTGGGCCTGCTCGGCGGCTCGTCTCTCTTCGAGCGGCTGGAGACCGGCGACACCCTCGCCCCGGGCCAGTCGATCACCGGTCGCCACCTGATCGCGTCGAGCGACAAGAGCGGAGTGCCGGTCATCCTGCGGGTCGACGGCGCCGACCTGACCAACCCCGAGTTGACGCTGAAGGTCCGCGCCGCCGTCACCCGGCTCCGCCAGATCGACGGGGTCGGGCAGATCTCGGCCCCGATGACACACCCGGGGTGGCCGAAGGCTCCCGAGGCGTGGGCGCTGGTCGGCGACCACGACCCGGAGAGTGGCCGGTTCCTGATCGCTGTCGAGGCCGGCGACGAGCTGGGCAGTGACCTGCAGAAGGAGATCACCGCCGAGCTGCGTGGACCCACCTCCAACCTGCTGGCCCCGCTGGTGACCGATCTCGAGGTCGGCGGCCAGAGCCTCCTCGTGGAGGGCATCGTCGACCAGGTCAAGCACGACCTCAAGGTCGGCGAGGGCGTCGCGATGCCGCTGTCGCTGCTGTTGATGCTCTTCGTCTTCGGCGGTTTCGTCGCCGCCGGGTTGCCGATTGCGGGGGCGGTCGCCGCCATCTCGGGGGCCATGACGTTGCTCTTCGGCTTCTCCCACGTGATGGCGTTGGACCCCCCGGTCGTCAACATCGTGACGGTGATGGGCCTGGCCCTGTGCATCGACTACGGCCTCCTGCTGGTCAGTCGCTTCCGCGAGGAGCTGTCCCGCGCCGCGCCGGGAGTCCCGGCGGCCGACCTCGACGGGCATGACATCACCGAGGCGGTGGCCGCCGCCGTCGCGACGTCCGGGCGGACGATCCTGTTCTCCGGACTGATCGTCGGCATCGCGCTGTCAGGGCTGCTCATCTTCGACGCTCCCATCGTGCGCGCCATCGGTGCGGCCGGGGTCGCGGTGGTCGGGGTGGCGCTGCTGGTGGCGCTGACCCTGGTGCCCGCGCTCTGCGCCATGGGCGCGAAGCGTCTGGGCAACCGTCACGGCGTGGAGGACGCGCCCGAGGAAGGGGTCTTCAGCCGGCTGGCCGTGGTCGTGCAGCGTCGGCCCGGGTGGACCACCGCGGTGAGCGTGGGCATGTTGATGGTCATCGCGCTGCCGGCCCTGGACCTGCGTCTCACCTCGGCCAGCGTCGAGATGTTGCCGGCCGACGCCGATCAACGAATCTTCTTCGAGAAGCTCGACCGCGACTTCCCGATCGTGTCGACCCCCACCGTCAGCGTGGTCGCCCAGGCCTCGCTGCCCCAGGCCAGGAAGTTGGCCAAGCGGCTCTCCGCGCCCGGGGAGATGAGCCGCAAGCCGATCGTACGCCGCCTCGGACCGGCGCCGAAGGACGTCGACGCCGCGGGCCTGAAGCCCAACGGCTCCGGGCTGGTCGTGGTCAACCTCTTCACCCCGGGCGGCCCGATGGGCGAGCGAGCCCGGGACGTGGCCTCCGACGCACGCGACAGGGAGACCGACTACCCGACGTGGACGACCGGTTCGGCCGCCTCGTTGGACGACTTCACCGACTCGCTGCGCGACCGCGCACCGTGGGCGGTGCTGTGGATCGCGGGCGCCACCTTCCTCCTGCTCTTCCTGCTGACGGGGAGCGTGGTGATCCCCCTCAAGGCGTTGCTGCTCAACGTCGTGTCGCTCGGCGCGAGCCTCGGGGTCCTGGTCTGGGTCTTCCAGTACGGCAACCTCGAGGGGCTGCTCGGATTCGAGTCGACCCAGGGGGTCGAGTCGGTGATCCCGCTGATGGTCCTGGCGTTCGGCTTCGGGTTGTCGATGGACTACGAGGTCTTCCTGCTGGCCCGGATCATCGAGCTGCACGAGGAGGGACACGACGACAACACGGCGGTGCGTCTGGGGTTGCAGCGTTCGGGGCGGATCATCACCTCGGCCGCCCTCATCATGATCATCGTCTTCGCTGGCTTCGCGGTCGGGGAGATGGCGGTGATCAAGCAGACCGGCGTTGCGCTCGCGGTGGCCGTCGCCATCGACGCGACCCTGGTGCGCATGGTCATCGTGCCCGCGACCATGACGATGATGGGCCGCTGGAACTGGTGGGCGCCGCCTGCGATGAAGCGGATCCACGCCCGGTTCGGGGTCAGCGAGCACGGTTCGCCAGTTGCTGCACGTCCGAGGACCGCCACGGTCTAGGCTGAGCCCCGCTGGTGTGACCACGGGCAGTGCGAAGGAGATGAGATGGATCGACGTCGCTGGGTGAGCCTCGCTGTGTTGGCTCTCCTCCTCCCTCTCGCTGCGTGCGGCGGCAGCACCGATCCCGACCATCTCGAAGGCACCTGGAAGCTCACCGAGTTCGGTGAGGACGAGGGCGTCAAGGGGTCCGCCGAGATCACGGTGTCGTTGCGCGACGGTCGGCTCGGGGGCAACGGCGGCGTCAGCGACCTGCGTGGCGGTTACACGTCCGACGACGAAGGTGGACTGACCTTCGAGGAGGTCGCCACCAACTTGAAGCCCGGTCCGGCCGAGCTGATGGACCAGGAGGGCCGGCTGGTCGAGACCCTCAAGAAGGTCGCCTCCTTCGAGGTCGACGGCGCCGGGGGCGACGACCCGGCCGAGCTGGAGCTGAAGAACGCCGCCGGCGACGTCATCCTGTCGCTGGTCGAGAAGTCCTGATCCACCTGTCGATCGCCTGGTGGGCGGCGTCGCCGAAGGCGACCAACCGGGCCTCCCGTACGCCGGTGGGCACGGTCCGCAGCGTCTGCACGGCGATCCGCGCCGCGTCGTCGAGTCTCCAGCCGTAGACGCCGGCGCTGACCAGCGGGAAGGCGACCGTGGCCGCGCCCAGTTCGTCGGCGACCTCGAGGCACCGGCGGTAGCAGGACGCCAGGAGCTCAGGGTCGGTCTGGCCGCGGCGGCGGTCGGGCCCCACGGTGTGGATGATCCACCGTGCCGGCATCGCACCGGCGGTGGTCCAGCCGGCGTCACCGGTGGCGAGCCCGTCGGGGAAACGGCGCACGCAGTCGGCCAGCACCTCGGGGCCTCCGGCGGCGTGGATGGCGCCGTCGACGCCCCCGCCGCCGCGCATGGCATTGTTGGCCGCGTTGACCACGGCGTCGACCTGCTGGGCGGTGATGTCACCGCGCACGAGCGTCACGTCGGTCATGCCTTCTCCTCCTGCGTGATCCCGAGACGGCGGGCGACCGAGGGGCCGCCCATGGTCTCGATGACGGTCGGGTCACCGACGACCACCAGCACGTCGGTGGCACGCGACATGCCGACGTACAACCGCTCCCTGCCGCGATCCTGGCTGCCGGTCTCGTTGACGCAGAGCACCACGGCGCGGCGCTCGAGCCCCTTGCAGCCGAGCACGTGGCCATAGAAGACCTCGTCGTGCCACCACGTCTTCCAGTAGCCGACCTGGCCGTGGAAGTCGGTGCGCTCGACCTGCACGGGGTGGCGCTTGCCGGTGGTCACGAGGGCCACGTGGCCGGGCTCCCAACCGGCGTCGAGCAGGGAGTCGACCTCGTCGTCGGCGACCTCAAGGGCCTCGTCGCTGGCGCAGGGCACGAAGCGCACCTCCGGCCCCTCGCCACCGCGGGAGTACATCCGGCTCGGCGCGAGCGGCCCGAAGGCCTCGTGGATCTGCTTGGTGTTGCGCAGGTTGTGGTCCAGGACGAGAGGCACCAGCGGCACGGGCGGGCGCCCGAACCGGCCGAAGATGCGCTGGTTCTCGTCGGAGAAGACGTAGAGCCCGCCCTGTTCCTCGTCGCGCAGCGCGCCCGTCACGGCGGCCCACCAGGAGTCGGCGAAGTCCTGGGCCTCGTCGACGACGATCGCGTCGTACTTCTTGCCGTGCGGCTGCTCGGCTGCGAGGTCGGCCATCAGGCGGGGCAGCTCCTCCTCCCAGAAGGCGCTGTCGGTGCGCTCGCCCTCCGGGGCGCCCCATTGCCGGCCGAACTCGTGGTAGGTGCCGACGAAGGCAGGCCGGTGCCTGCGGTCCCAAGACTCGACCTGGGTCTTGAGGAACTCGGCCAGACCGATCGAGTAGCAGAGCAGGGCCACGCGCTGACCCGGGCGACCGTTGCCGCCACGGGTCAGCTCCTTGGCCTGCTGCAGCGCGAGCACCGTCTTGCCGCTGCCGGCGCCCCCGCGCACCTCGACCCGGTGGAGCAGGCGGGTGACGCGCAGCAGCATGGCCTGCTCGTCGGTGAGGTGGTCGAGCGCCGCCGCGCGCTCGTCGGAGTAGTCGGCCATCGCCGGCACAGTGACCGGACCGGTGAGGGCGTCGACGAGTGCCTCGACGTCGTCGTGGTCGGGCGGACGTTGGCCGTGCTGCAGGTTGGTCAGGTTGCGTCGCAACCGCCCCACCAGGGTGTCCAGGTCGTTCTTGTCTTGCAGGGCCCACCGCGGCAGGTCGGGCAGCTGGAAGTCGGGGCCGAACGCCGTATAAGGGGTGATGACGCCGTGGCCCCACGCGACGTGACCCCGCGAGCCCCAGCGGGGCTGGTGCTCGACGTGTCGCTTGAGCCCGTGCTTGGCCTTCCGCGCCTGGGCGACGGGGTCGACGGGACGCCGCTCACCGTCGTGCTCCATCCACCAGCCGTCGTCGTCGTGGCAGACCCCGGCGCCCTTGACCTCGATCACGCAGATCCCCGTGCCCGGCATCGCGACGACCAGGTCGGCCTCGTAGTCACCGTCGGTGTCGGTAACCCAGACGCCCGCCATCAACACGTCGTCGTCGCCGAGCTGGTCGCGCAACCGTTGCCAGACCTCGCGCTCCGACTGCGTGACGAAGTTCGGCTCCTCCGGCACCAACCTGACCATGCTGCCCTCCCTGGCTCGTCCGACCCCTGCACCCATGGTGCCCCGACGCGCCGACGGTTTCGGGAGAACTCACATGGCGCGGGCCAGCGAGCGCCGCAGCGACCACGCCCCCAGTGCGAGCAGCACCGCGGCCATCGCCGCCAGCACACCCAGCTCAGGGGCGATGTCGACCAGTCCTCCCCCGCGGCGCTGGAGGTCGGCGAAGGCCTCCGAGCCCCAGGCGTGCGGCACCGCGTTGGCGACGCGGCGCATCGTCTCGGGGAAGAGGTCGAGGGGAAACATCGAGCCACCCAACGCGGCGAGCACCAGTCCCCCACCGACAGCGACCCCGACGGCCGGGCCCTCGTTCTCCACCAGCGTGCCGAGCAGCATCGCCGCCCCGGCCGCGACGAGGGCGAAGACAGCGACCACGAGGACGGCCAACGCCAGGTTGCCCCACTGCACACCGAAGAGCAGGGAGGAGGCGGCCATGATGTAGGCGCCCTGGAAGAGGCCGAGCGCCCAACGGCCCAGGGTGCTGCCGAGGATCAGCTGGGTCGACGTCATCGGCGTCGACAGCATCCGTCGCACCACCCCGAGGCGGCGGGCCTGGATCATCGTCGTCGCGCCCGAGAGGGTGGTGAGGAAGACGAAGAGCAGCAGCTGGCCCGACGCGCCGTAGTCGAACTGCCCCAGGGAGTCGAACTCCCTGCTGAACTCGTCGGTCGAGGTGATCTCGACCCGCGGCGCGACCGCCAGGGCGCGGGCCTCTGCCAGCGCCTCGGTGGCCTCCGCCTCGGAGACCCCCTGCGACTCGAGCGCCGCACGTTGGGCGCGCTCGGAGCGTACGGCGTCGAGGGCGGCACGCAGCTCCTGCTCGACGACCTGCGCCGACGTCGAGGAGCCGCGTACGAGCTCGAGCGCGACCGCGTCACCGCTCGCGGCGGCCTCCTCGTCGGCGTCGTCGATGCGGACGGCCGCGTCGAGGCGCCCGCGGGCGAGGCGGGCCTCGGCCTCCTCCCAGGTGGGGGTGGAGACGACGACGTCCTGCGCCTCGAGCTGGTCGGTGAGGCGTTCGGTCAGCGCACCGCCCATGCCGACGACGGCGACGCGGCCGGAGGTGGCGCCCTCCCCGAACTGGAGGCCGATCATGCCGACGAGCAGCAGCGGGAAGATGAAGACGAAGAAGATGTTGGAGCGGTCGCGCAGGAAGCGCTTCAGCTCGAGGCCGGCGACGGTGAGGACGCTGCTCATGCCATCGCTCCTCGGTCGGGCACCAGCCGGGAGACCGCGGCGACGACGAGCGCGAAGGCCACCATCGTCAGCAGCGGGGTGGTCACGTCGCTGATGCCGCCCCCGCCCGAGGTGATCCCCAGACCGCGCATCAGGGCGGCGACCGGGTTGAGGTCGAGGAGGCGGGAGACCATCGGCGAGTCGGTGGAGATCGGGAAGAACGCCCCGCCGCCGATGCCGAGCACGACGGCGAAGATCGACGTGGCGATGCTGGCCTGCTCACTCGTCGCCGCGACCCGGACGACGAGGAACATCAGTGAGGTGGCGGCCGCGCAGGCGGCCACGACGAGGGCGGCAACGACGGGCAGGGAGCCGAAGTCGGCGTCGAAGAAGTAGCCGCCGGCAGCCAGCAGCACCGACGTCGAGATCACCCCGGTGAAGAAGCTGACGAGCGCCTTGGCGAGCACGATGCCGCCACCGCGGATCGGCAGGGAGCGCAACCGGGCCAGGGTGCCGTTCTCCCGTTCGACGAGGAGGCTGGTGACGCCGAAGCTGACGGTGAAGAGCAGGAAGAGGCCGGCCTGCCCGGCGACCAGGGCGGCGCCGGCGGAGAGCTGCTCGTTGCTGGCCTCGGCGCTCTCTAGGTCGTAGGCCGGTCCGCCGGTCGCGGCCTCGCGGGCGACCGCCTCCAGGTCTGCGGGGTCGATGCCGACGGAGGCTCCCGCATACGCAGCGACGGTGCCGCGGGCGTACTGCTGGAGCACGGTGTCGACGACCGTGACCACGATGCTGCCCTCCAGGCCGGCGGAGTCGCCCTCCAGCACCTCGACGGTGACGGGGCGCCCGGCAGTGACGTCGGCGGTCGTGTCGTCGGGAAAGAGCATTGCCAGCCCGGCCTCGTCGCCGGTGTCGAGCGCGCGCGCCGACTCCTCGTCGAGGCGGTCGACGGTGACGTCGAGGCCGATCCCGTCGAGGCTCTCGAGGGCCGTGGTGACGGTGGCGGCGACCTCGTCGCCCTCGGGCGCGGAGACGGCGACGGTGACGGGGCGGAACTCGCGGTCGTCGGTGCTGCCGAAGACGAGGTTGAAGACGAACATCAGGGCCAACGGCACGACGAGGCCGAAGAGGATGACGGACTTGTCGCGCAGCCCCTGGAGGAGGTCGTTGAGGGTGAGGGTCGCGAGCGCTCGCACGGTCGGTCGCCTCAGTTCCTCAGGGCCTTGCCGGTGACGTGCAGGAAGACCGACTCGAGGTCGGGCCGAGTGATCTCCACGTCCGCGAGGCGTACGCCGGAGTCGGTGGCGACGCCGACGAGCGCGGCGACGAGGGTGGGGGCGTCGCGCACGGTGAGCGTGAGTCCGGCGCGGTCGGCGTCGACCTGCTCGACGCCGGGGTGCTCCCGCAGCCGCGCGGCCGCCGCGGTCAGGTCACCGCTGCCACCGAGCCGGATGGTGTCGGTGCCGCCGGTGAGCTGGATGAGCTCGTCGCGGGTGCCCTCGGCCGCGAGACGACCGGAGTCGATGATGCCGATGCGGTCGCAGAGCCGCTCGGCCTCCTCCATGTAGTGGGTCGTGTAGAGCACCGCCATGCCCTCGACCGAGAGCGCCTCGACGGACTCCAGGATCGAGTTGCGTGACTGCGGGTCGACGCCCACGGTGGGCTCGTCGAGGATCAGCAGCTCAGGTTTGTGCAGCAGGCCGACACCGATGTTGAGCCGGCGCTTCATGCCGCCGGAGTATTCCTTGGCGCGGTCCTTCGCCCGGTCGGCCAGCCCGATGAGGTCGAGCACCTCCTGCACCCGCTGCGTCAGCTCGGCGCCGCGGAGCCCCTGGAGCTTGCCGAAGAACCGCAGGTTCTCCTTGGCCGTCAGCTCCGGGTAGATCGCCAGGTCCTGCGGCACCAACCCCAGGTGCCGCTTCGGCTCCACCGCGTCCGGCGCCATCGCGTGGCCCGCCACCGTGACCGAACCACCGTCGGCGCGCAACAGGCCAGCGATCATCGAGATCGCCGTCGTCTTGCCCGCCCCATTGGGCCCGAGCAACCCGTAGGTCTCCCCCGGCGCGATGCGAAACGAGACGTCGTCGACGGCGACCAGGTCGCCGAACCGGCGCACGAGGTGGTCGACGGTGAGGACGTCGTCGACCTGAGCTCTGCTCACCGCTGACTCGTCCACCGTGCCTCCACTCTCCCCTGTCCCACCGTCAGCACCACCCTGCCGTAGACCGACGACAAAGGGGAAGCGGGTTCACCACCGGTTGTGGACGTCCTCGGCCCATCCGACGAGGTCGCGCACCTCGATCCACCCGGGGTCGGAACCTCGGGCGGTCTCGGCGCGCACCCGACCCGACCAGTGCCCGAAGACCTGGTGGGTGTGGTTGGCGAGCGCCTTGAGGTCGAGGTGCGACTCCTTGAGGTGGAAGGGCTCGAGAACCAGGTCGACGTCGGTGCCGGTGACCGTCCAGGGCCTCATCCAGTCGTCGCGGTCGTAGGTCCAGACGAGCTCCTCGCTGATCTTGGTGAGGTGACCGTCGACGACCACGGAGTTCTCGACGCTGCCGGTGCCGTCTGTCCACTGACCACCGACCTGGATGCCGATCACCCGGCCGTCGACCCTGCCGGCGCCCGCGCCCCAGTTCCAGGTGATGTCGTGGGGCCACCGCCCGCGACCGTGGTCGAGCGTGGCCCAGGACTCCCCCGCCGGCACGTCGTGGCTGGTGCCGTCGACGGTGACCGTGCCCGAGGCGGGACGGGCGACGTCCTTGACCGTGTACTGGACGAGCGTGTCGCTCCAGGGCACCACGACACCGAGGCTCTCGTGGCCGGCGGGGCGCTGGGCCTGCACGTCGAGCTCGACGCGCGGTCCGCGCGCCCGCAGGTGGGTCCCGCCCGCGGTCTCGACGATGTCGACGGTGAGGAGCTTGGTGCGCAGGTGCGTCGCACCCCGGCCGAGGGTGCCGGGCACCGTGACTCCGCGACCGAGCGGCGTGGTCGCCTCGTGCAGGACGGTCTCCCCGGTGGTCCGGTCGAGCACCCAGAGGCTGTTCACCCCGGCGTAGTCGATGTGCGAGACGACCACCGCGACCACGTGGGTGGGGGTCGTGACGGCCCAGTACTCCCAGCGCTTGTTGCGGCCCTTGCCGAGGCGTCCGCGACCGATGCCGTCGGTGGTGACCACGGGCGTACGGCACCAACCCACGGCGTCGGGGTTGAGCCGGCCGTCGGGCAGGGTCAGGGAGACCGGGGCGGTGAGCTCGCGCTCGGCCACGGCGATCGGGCGGCGGGGCTGGCCGCAGGCGGCGTCGAAGCGCATCCGCAGCCGCTCGTTGGAGGTGCGGACCGCCTGGATGTCGACCTTCACCACCCGGCGGTCGTAGGTCACGAGGCCGTTGGTCTCCTCCTCGACGTCGCTGAGCTGGGTGTGCACGAAGGCGGCCAGGCCTTCGTCGACCGCGGGGCCCACCTGCGCGTGCTGCAGGCGCAGGAAGGCCCGCTCGTAGGTGTCCCGGTCGGGAATGCGTCGGTAGCCGAACTCCTTGGCGCTCCACGTGTGGCCGTCGACGCGGTGGGAGTAGCCGCCGTACTCGCTGAGCACTGCGGCGCGCGGGTCGTCGGCGTCGCGCCGGCTGAGGGCGTACGGCCGGAAGTAGACGTGGCGACTGACCATGTCGCCGGCGCCCTGGTCGTGCCAGCCGCTGGCGTGGTCGACGGGGCGGGTGGGGTCGAGGCGGGTGACGCGCGCAGCCACCTCGGCGGCGTCGAACTGGCCCCAGCCCTCGTTGAAGGGCACCCACGCCGCGACGCTCGGCACGGAGCGCAGCAGCTCGACGCATGCGTCGACCTCGGCGAGGAACTCCGCACGCCCCTCGGGGTCCTGACGGCCGAAGAGCGCGTAGCGCGAGTCGTCGAGCGCCAGCCGGGTGGAGGCGACGGGCGTGGTGATGACGAGCGGGTGATAGGCGCGCCCGCCGTTGACCATGTCCTGCCAGACGAGCATGCCCAGGCGGTCGCAGTGGTGGTACCACCGCAGGGGCTCCACCTTGATGTGCTTGCGCAGCATCGTGAAGCCGAGGTCCTTGGCCAGCTGCACGTCGTGGGCGAGTGCCTCGTCGCTGGGGGCCGTGACGAGGCCGTCGGGCCAGTAGCCCTGGTCGAGCAGGCCGGCGTGCAGGAACGGCTGCCCGTTGAGCAGCAGACGGGTGCGGCCCCGGGCGTCCGGTCCGAGGCCGAAGGAACGCAGGCCGACGTAGCTGGTGACGCGGTCACGGCCGAGCTGGACGGTGACGTCGTGGAGGAACGGGTCGTCGGGGCTCCACAGGCGGGCGTCGCCGGGCAGCTCGAGGCGTGTCGGCTCGTTGACCGGGACGTCGGCGCGGACGAGCTCGTCGCCGTCGGCGCTGAGGACGACCTCGGCGGTCGGGTAGACGTCGTCGCGGGAGGCGAGCACGGTGACCTCGACGCCCACGTCGCCGGTCGCATGGTCGAGCCGGGGCGTCATGTGGAGCGTGCGCACGTGGACCGCGGGCACCGCCTCGAGCCAGACGCTCTGCCAGATGCCGGAGTGGGGGGTGTACCAGATGCCGCCGGGCTCGAGCTTCTGCTTGCCGCGGCTGCGGTGGGAGGTGTCGGTGACGTCGCGGACCCGGACGACGATCTCGAGGTCGAGACGGCCGCCCGCCGCGTCGGTGACGTCCAGGACGAAGGGCAGGACTCCGCCGCGGTGCTCCCCGGCGAGGTGGCCGTTCACCCAGACCTGGCAGTCCTGGTCGACGGCACCGAAGTGGAGCAGGAGCCGGTCGTCGATGAGCTGGGGCGGCACGGTGACGGTGCGGCGGTACCAGAGCGCCTCGGTGGGCTGGAGCACGCGGCCGACGCCGGAGAGCGGCGCCTCGGGCGGGAAGGGCACGAGGATGTGCCCGTCCCAGCGCGTGGGAGCAGTGGTCTGGGAGGCGGGCGTGAAGGCGTGGTCCCAGTGGCCGTTGAGGCTCGTCCACGCCTCGCGCACGAGCTGCGGGCGCGGGTGCTCGGGCAGGACGGCCGTCGGGTCGAGCGAGTCACCCCACGGGGTCGTCAGGGTCGTCACGGCAGGGCCTCCACGTCCTCGGTGATCGGCTGGGTCTCGGCGCGGGTGGCGCGTGCGAGCAGCCTGACAGGCACCACCGTCAAGATCGCGACGAGGGCTGCGGCCGGGAAGATCCACGGCGTCGGCACCTGCTTGACGACGCCGAGGTCGACGTACGTCGCGTCGGCGCCGGCGATGACCGCGGCGCCGATGAACGGCCCGAGCACCATGGGCAGCATGATCGCGAAGACCATCCGCAGGCCCTGCACCTGGCCGGCGCGCTCGGGCGGGGTGAGGTTGCGGACCGTGGCGGAGATCGCGGCGACCGCCAGCATGAAGCCGCTCATCATCACGGTGCCGGCGAGGATCACCGGCACCATCCCGCGGACGGGGAACATGGCCAGCAGGCCTACCACGTAGAGGCCCACCACGGGCAGGAAGGCGCGAGCCGGTCCGACGCGGTCGAGCAGGCGGCCGCCCACGATGCTCACCGCGGACGCCCCGAGCAGCACCGAGGCGAGGACGATCGCGTAACCCTCGATGTCGAGGTAGCGCCGCACGTAGATGATGAGGAAGGGCAGGAAGACCTGCGTGCTGACGCCGAGCACCGCCCACGCGGAGAGCGCGAGGTAGAGGCGCGGGTGGGCGCGGGCGGTCGAGGGGCGCAGGCCGTGGACGACCTGGGAGAGGTACGTCCCCGAGGGACGCGGTGCCTCGTCCTGCCGCAGTCCCACCCAGGCGACGACGCCCACCACCGCGGTGGCCACACCGATGATCGTGAAGAAGGTGCGCCACTGGCCGTCCTGGGTGAGCGGGTCGAGGGCCCCGAAGACGATCAGCATGGCGAGCAGCGGGAAGGTCGCCAGCACGCCGTCGACGCGGCCACGGTTGCCGCTGGTGGTGTTGTCAGTGACCCACGCGTTGAACGCCGCGTCGTTGGCGGTGGCGCCGAAGACGCTCATCACGCAGTCGAGCACGATGATCGCCACGACGGCGACGACGACCGCGTCAGCGGCGGGCGCGAGCCTGCTGGCCCCGTCGATCCCGACGAACCCGAACGCGGCGGTGGTCGCACCCCACAGCACGTAACCAGCCGCGATGAACTCCTTGCGCCTCCCTGTGCGGTCGCTCCACGCGCCGGCGAGGAGCGTCGCCACCGTGGCTGCGATCGCGCTGCACGCGACGAGGGCCGCGATGACCGTCGGCGAGTCCGTGATCGTGTCGTGGACGAACACGTTGAGGTACATGTTCTCGACCGTCCACGCGAGCTGACCGGTGAGGCCGAGGACGACCGCCCACGTCCAGAGGCTGCGGGGTACGTGGGTGGCGGGGGTCGGGGGCATGAGGTGAGGTTATGTGGCGACGCGCGGCACGTCCGGACTTCACCGCGTCTGACAGATCGCCAGGTCCTGCGGCAGCAGGTGCTGCTTCGGCTCGACCCAGGTCAGGAGGGTGACTGGGAGACTCCGTCGAATCGTAAGAGTTGCCCCGCGTGCGTCTGGTTCCTCCTAAGCTCCCAACAACGGAAGGCGGGACGTGAAGAAGGTCATCCACGTAGTCGGCGCGGTCATTCGCTCCGAGGACAAGGTGCTGTGCGCTCAACGCGGAACCCGCGGCGCTTTGGCCGGTCTGTGGGAGTTTCCTGGGGGCAAGATCGAGCCGGGAGAGACCGCTCGCCAAGCATTGGAGCGCGAGATCGCCGAAGAGTTGCGCTGTGTCATCGAGGTGGGAGAGCCCCTCACGACCACGGAGCATGAGTACGACTTCGGGATCGTCTCCCTCACCACCTTTCACTGTCGACTGCTCGACGGCTCGCCCACGCTGACTGAGCACATGGACGTCCGCTGGCTCTCCCCCGACCGCTTGGCCGAGGTCGAATGGGCGCCGGCGGACATTCCTGCTGTTCGCCTCCTGACCGGGGCCAGCACAACTCCCTAGCCCGCCACGGGCCAGATGCACCTCTCACGACTGATAGGAGATTCGATTGTCCGGCGTTGCAGAGGAGCCTGGCCTGAGGGATTCCCTTGTCACCCGGGACCTCCACCGCTCGCTGGCCGCGTATGGCGATCGCGTAGTTCTCGAGGGGCTTGGAAACGCTGAGGCGGTCGAGCGCCTTGGGAAGCACCTCTTAACGGTCGCGCGCCGCATGCGGGCTCCCAAGGCATCGGACAGCCTCTTGCAGACCGTCGAGATCATCAATCAGGCCGTGGCGGCCCTCGGCGGCGACTTCGCTGAGGACCAGGTCCTCAATCCTCCTCGAGTTCTCAAGGGCATCCTCCCTAAGACGGGTCTCGCACGAACGCTGCCGGCCCATCCTCACGTGCCATTGACTGCGAGTGAACTGCTCGTCAACGGCAACGGTGAACCTGGCTTCGGCACCGTGCTGCAGGGCGAGTTGGATTGCGCAGTCAACGTCGACCTCATCTGCGCCTTCGTGGGCTTCACCGGATTAAGCGCTCTGCGCCAACACCTAGCAGGCGTCGTTGAGCGCGGCGGCAGACTCCGTGTCATCACCTCGACCTACTTGGGAGCTACGAGCGCCAAGGCGATTGACGAACTCGTGGGCATGGGCGCGGAGGTCAGGATTAACTACCAGGGCCACGCCACGAAACTCCATGCGAAGGCCTGGTACTTCGAGCGCGGCCACGAGATCGACACCGCAATGGTCGGTTCCTCCAATATGTCCGACGCAGCGTTCTTCACTGGGCTCGAATGGAACGTACGTCTCTCTCAATCGGACTCGCCGAACGTCCTCAACCGGGTCCGACAGACCTTCGACTCCTATTGGCACGACGAGCAGTACGAGTTGTACGACGACTCTCAGCGAGAGCGTCTCCTGGCAGCTCTAGCTCAAGCGAAGGGCAGTGGTGGCGCGCGAATTGCCGGAGCATCTATGGCCATCAGCCAAAGCGAGGCTGATCTTGCTGCCGCGTACGCGCTGACGTCGCTTCGGGCCAAGCCGCACCAACAAGTTGTCCTCGACCGACTGGCCCTGCAGCGAGAAGCGTTCGATGAACATCGACACTTGGTCGTTGCGGCCACCGGGACAGGCAAGACCGTGATTGCGGCGCTCGACTATGCGCGACTCTGCGTGGCGGGTCAGCCCCGGCCACGACTCCTTTTCGTCGCTCACCGCAAACAGATACTCGAGCAAGCACTAAGCACCTTCCGTTTCGCGCTCAAGGACCCGAACTTCGGAGGGATCCTTGCAGGCGGCTCGTCGCCCACCCGCGACACGCATGTCTTTGCGATGGTGCAAACGCTCCATCAGCGACTCCCCGGGATGACCCCAG
The DNA here is from genome assembly GCF_015070385.1 of Nocardioides malaquae. Classification (GTDB taxonomy): domain Bacteria; phylum Actinomycetota; class Actinomycetes; order Propionibacteriales; family Nocardioidaceae; genus Nocardioides; species Nocardioides malaquae. The sequence continues at coordinate 174,511 of NZ_JADCSA010000008.1, forward strand.
ACGCGTACGACGTGGTGTACATCGACGAAGCCCACCATGGCACCGCTCAGACCTGGCGAGATGTGATTAACCACTTCCACCCCCGGGAACTCATTGGCCTCACTGCGACTCCGGAGCGGACCGACGGCGGCAGTGTCGCGGACTTGTTCGGTGGCGTCTACACCACTGAGCTTCGACTCTGGGAAGCGATCAGCGACCAGCTGCTGTGTCCGTTTGAATACCTCGGTATCGACGACGGAACGGACTTGACGTCGGTGGCATGGCACGGCGGGAGCTACGCCCTGGGTGAGCTCTCAGAGGTCTTGACGCGCGATGACATTCAAATCCGCAACGTGATCCGAGCGGTCAACACCTGGGTGGAAGCTCCCTCGCAGATGAGGGCGCTCGGCTTCTCCTGACTTGGGTCAAACGCCTTAGTGCCTTGCGGCGGGTGTTTGCAAGGCCTTGAGGAGAGCTTCGTCGTCAGGGCT
>NZ_JADCSA010000824.1 GCF_015070385.1 Nocardioides malaquae
CACCTCATGGTTTTTTGGGGCTGCAATCTGGGTGAGCGTGTCTGTGAAGTTGTCCTCTTCATGGAAACTGTCCTGTAGCCAAGAGGCTCAAACCTTGGGCCATGCTCCAGGGTGGCAGGGCTCCCAGGCTTTATGCTGGAGCAGGCGATAACGACACACTCCTCCAAACCATGGACAGAACCAAGAGGGCAGGCAGAGCATCAGGTTCTCTGACCATCCCATCATGGAGCCTGGAGCAAGACTTGTAATGT
>NZ_JADCSA010000825.1 GCF_015070385.1 Nocardioides malaquae
TGTTCATCAGAAGCGATATCTCTCAAGTGGGATTTATAACCCCGGCAAGTTGTTCCATTTATCACTCTCTTCCCGCTGAGTTATTAAGAGAAGTGCATGTGCATAGCTTCCACCCGAGCTAAGATGCGCTGGGCCTGCTTGATTAGTATGCGGCACGGTCTCCTCCTTAGTCAGTGAAGTACAATATAAAATGCACAGAGGAAACAAGAGTGCACTATAAAATACACAGTGGAAACACAAAAGTGCAATCT
>NZ_JADCSA010000826.1 GCF_015070385.1 Nocardioides malaquae
CTCCGGTTAACACCAGCCACATCACCCAACCGTTGATGGGGATTCCCAGGATAATGTAGATGGAGGTGCTGGTGATGCCTATTATGTCTGGGCTGTAGACAGAGGACTCATTTGACGTATTCATTTTCCTGGGAGCCTAAATTTGAGGACGCTGTCTCTCACTTTCAAATCCAGTCAAGTCTTTGGTAGACACAGACAAATGAACAGACAAAGGAAAAGAAGACACAGAGACAAATTGAGAAGAACATAGG
>NZ_JADCSA010000827.1 GCF_015070385.1 Nocardioides malaquae
CCCAGAAACGAATAACCACCACAAAAACATATGCACATTTGCACGTTATCTTTTTATTTTCTGTTTGAAAAGTCTTTAAAGAAGAAGCAGTGGACCACTTTCTGTGTTTGTGTGTGTGTAATTAAATATAATATCAATCAGACATAGTCATAGACACGGTTATAATTAAGCATACTTCAGTAAATAATTAAACGTAATGCTTTGCAAAATGGCCTGGTTGTACTTCACAAAGGGCCCAGTTAGCTTACACC
>NZ_JADCSA010000828.1 GCF_015070385.1 Nocardioides malaquae
TAAGTTAATTCAGACTGGGGACGATGATGATGATAATGATGACGACGAAGCAGATGAAGCAGATGAGCAATAAAATGTGTGCAGATTATTATTCCTTCTCTCTGTCTCTCTCTCTCTCTCTCTGATCATTTAACTTTTTATTTAGCTTATTTTTCTGCTGACTATTCTAATTCAAGTCCTATTTCGTGGTGACCGATTTCATTTCTGAGGATTCCATGTGCCAATTTGTAAATCAAATTTCGGTCTTTCAG
>NZ_JADCSA010000829.1 GCF_015070385.1 Nocardioides malaquae
ACTCCAGAGAAGTAGCGTAAAAGTGGATGTAGAAGCGATGGACTAAGCATGTTTGCATATGCATAATTGGTTAGGGTTAGGTCCCGTTGTGGGCTGTGGTCGCGGGTCGGCCGAAATGGACAATAATGCATTTTTGGATAAAACAACCCCTGGCCAATTTTTTTTTTTTTTTAGATGAAATAACGACAAACCGATTTAGACAGGAATCCTCCTTTAAAAATCCCAAAAACAACAGCCCACACAATGTAGGG
>NZ_JADCSA010000830.1 GCF_015070385.1 Nocardioides malaquae
TTAACAGTGTCTACTAAATGTCTAAATTGTAAAGCACTTCAGAGCAGTGTCGCTAATTACTTTTCCAATCCAATAGTGCAGTTACAATTAATGATATTTAAATGGGCTTTTTTTGTATTGATTGATTGATTGATTGAATACTTTATTAGCAGTTTGCAAAAAAAGGAAAGTACAGTTCAATAAAGGTCTGCTAAGAGGATTTTAAACCCAAGAAAGCCTATGGCTTGTTTCCATCAGGGTTCTTTGTACT
>NZ_JADCSA010000831.1 GCF_015070385.1 Nocardioides malaquae
AGGTCACGGATACAAGCGGACGAAATGAGTTTTCTCAGACGGGTGGCTGGCATCTCCCTTAGAGATAGGGTAAAGTTCAGTCACCCGGGGGAGGCTCGAAGTAGATCCGCTGCTCCTTCACTTGGAAAGGAGCTGGCTTTGGTGGTTCGGGCATCTAGTACGGATGCCTCCCAAGCGTCTCCCTATGGAGGTCCTCGCTGCATGCCTCACTGGGAAAAGACCCCGGGGCAGACCAAGGACCAGATGGAGG
>NZ_JADCSA010000832.1 GCF_015070385.1 Nocardioides malaquae
GGACGCATATGCTTAATGAGAAATAAACCTACTTCTGCAACTAGGATTTCTTAGGACTTTTAGTATGTTATTCTAGACACCTCATAGAAATGGTGTATGGTGAAAAAAATACTATTACAATTAGTTTGACTTTTGTGCCCAAAATGAGCTAGATTGCTTGGACTATTTATACACTCTCATTACAACAACTTAGGTTCTGCATTTGAAGTACCTGCATTTGAAATGATTGGCTGCATTTTTAAATGACCCG
>NZ_JADCSA010000088.1 GCF_015070385.1 Nocardioides malaquae
CACCCACCAGTTTATTATGTATGCGTGGTTGGCAGGTGGGTGTTGTTCTAGCTGAAGTTTGCCAGACCCACCGATGTAAAGTGCATTGTAAATAGGCCCTCCCTCATGAAACAGGGGTGTTTCCATTGGGCCTTTTGACTCAGAGGCTTTCAGCTTTCAGGAAGAACCCAAAAATACACAGGGAAGGCGAATTTGCACATTATAATAACACCTGGAGGTCTATTAGAGTATTCTTAACTTTGTAGACACGTGAAAACCAGAAAAGGCTCAAAACTAAACTATGGCACTGCATCTTAAAAGTTTACAATCAGTGGCGAAAATCCATTGAAAGGCTGGGAGGGTGACAAAGTCACACATTTTTTTGTCTCCCCCCTATTTCTGACCCTGCTGTAAAATGTATTAAAATGCGCCACTTTGCGAGCTTGTGGAGCAGCTATTTTCAAGTGGTCGGAATGCATAGGGCTGAAGTGGTTACTAT
>NZ_JADCSA010000833.1 GCF_015070385.1 Nocardioides malaquae
CATGCAAGGCCTGGGAGATGTTAAGCATGACTGGAGTTCCAAGAAATCATCGACCTCGGTACCAAAGAATATCCCAGGCGAAGATGACTCGGATTGCAGCTCGGCAGGGTCTCGACCCTCAGATTAAAGACGAGAAGGGACGTGCGACATCCAAAAGCTTTTTCTTTCGTCGAAACGAGCGGATTGTAAAATAGAGAAGAGGTGGTATGGTACCCAATGATGCTATGCCAACGCATGGTTTCGCCATGGG
>NZ_JADCSA010000834.1 GCF_015070385.1 Nocardioides malaquae
CAAAAGATATTTTTTTATGATTGATCCAAAACCCCTCGTTTCACCGAATCAGATTAAAAGCAATTATCAAAATAACACCTCGACAGGGTACTTTTGAAATTAACTACTGAAATTCACCCTACAACACCTCAAAGAACAATATGCCAACTCATGCAAACCAGAAAATTGGAATGCACTATTTCCTCTAAATGCGTACTGATTGATTACTTAATAGCATTAAAGCATGCAATAAAAGCCTATCACTGATTGG
>NZ_JADCSA010000835.1 GCF_015070385.1 Nocardioides malaquae
GTGGTATTCATACTAGCCGGTCAACAAATCAGGAATTACAGAGCCATCAAAGCTTGCCTAAATAGATTGTAGTCGACTAAATCACTAAACTGTTGACTAACTGTTGTTAGTCAACTAAACCTAGACTCAAACTGAAACATTATATGACTATAATAATCTAAATGGAATTTTATTCAAAACCCTATGATTAAAACTGCATCAAAATATGCAGCTAAAAATACCACTGCGCTGTAAAATACCACTTCAATCA
>NZ_JADCSA010000836.1 GCF_015070385.1 Nocardioides malaquae
CTGCTACACAGTGGCGAGTTCACGGAGGAATTCAGAAGAACCAAAACGAGAAGAAAAGAAAAACACAAAGATAAGAATGATGTAAACCATAAACAATAGGGGAGGGAGGTTTCAATTGTCTTACAGTGACTCTGCTTGTTACTTCCTTTTAGCAACACGAGTCCTTTCCTACCCAATACTGTTGCCTTTATCTCCTCCCCAACATGTTTTTTTAATTTGTTGGATGATTTCAGTGGTGTTAAAAGTACTC
>NZ_JADCSA010000837.1 GCF_015070385.1 Nocardioides malaquae
ACATGGATCTGGCTCTGCGCTGCAGCCGTTTACATGGAATGTAAATGTTTCAGCTTGCTCAGCAGTCCTATGCTGATAGCAGTGGGGAATTTGATGGCTGATGCAGATGGTAGCGGAGAGCAACAGAAGGTGGTAGAGCATTGGTGAACAGTATAAACCCAGATATAAACCTGCCCCAGCAGCACTGGTGCTCAGGCCAATCAAGAGATTTCGACTTGTCTCTAAAAACCGTTGCGAATACAGTATACCC
>NZ_JADCSA010000838.1 GCF_015070385.1 Nocardioides malaquae
ACCATTTATCCATTCACAAAATTATCTATTTTAGTGGCCAAAATCACAGTTTGCAAGTGGGTGAAACGCCCAAACGCACCAAAAAAAAAAAAAAAAAAAAAAAGTATGTTTAGATAAAGACCAATACACGTGTAGCCGGAAAATTAAACACACGGTGTTTACCTACCTTTGACCTCTGACCCTCGTGTCTCTGCTTCCTGTCGTGTCGTCATCGGTGACGAATCTGGCTGGCTGGGGGCGGAGCCTGAAG
>NZ_JADCSA010000839.1 GCF_015070385.1 Nocardioides malaquae
AACGACATTACATAGTTAATACCTTTTGATTAATTGATTACTCAGGACCACAATGGAAACAAGCCCCAAGGACTTCTCTAAGATCATACCACTGAACTGTTTACAAACTATACAGTATTCAGTAGATTAATCATATTCATTGACTGGATCTTCTAAATGAAATGCCATAATATTTCGATCGTTTGTGTAGCTTCCCATCGAGCCAAATGACGTCATGATGATGTCCTCCGGTGACATACAGGACTAGGCC
>NZ_JADCSA010000840.1 GCF_015070385.1 Nocardioides malaquae
CACACGGTCAAATGTTGGAAATGTACTGTAGGCACTGCTCAAAAACATATTTCGTAAAAAGCTCAAATATAAAATGCCACGGATGCTTTAAACTTGTGATGTGACAAATAAAGTGAAGCAAAGTGGTCCAAAACCCTTGCCGTCCGGTCTGTAAAAAACCCTGAATAAAAATCAATCAGTCAAAGTGTGTTTCGAATGATTCGGAGGGAGCGCAAATGGAACCAAAAGCCTCATTTAAAAACTAGGCTAC
>NZ_JADCSA010000089.1 GCF_015070385.1 Nocardioides malaquae
TTATGGTAATAATTTGATATCAGAATATTCAACGCAAATAGTCACAGAGACATGACAGGAATCTACTTTAAGAAACACATTTTTTTTTTCGCCTGGAACCAAACTCTATAAAATATGTAGTCACATCTTCTCTGCAATTAAAGTGTTCTAAATGATGACAGATTTAGCCTACAGCAAGGGTCCCCAAATTTTTCTAGGCTGTGACCCCAAAAATCACCATCTTTGAAGTGGGGACCCCACTATTCATTTTGACTCGATTCCACAGAAATATATGTGAAAATTGTTGTGAGCTTTTAGATCAGCGATTTGAACTACTTAAAAATGTTTTTCAAAATAGTTAAAGAGGCAAAGAAGTTTAGGGGTTTGGGGTTTAGGGTGCGGGAAAATATAGGCGCTTATTTCTGATCACACAGACGCACTGAGGAGAAGAGGTCTAATCTGAACCCTGCATACAGAGGCTCAGTGAATGTG
>NZ_JADCSA010000841.1 GCF_015070385.1 Nocardioides malaquae
ATTACTGGGCCAGCTAGCAGGCCTGACCTGAACCCCACAGAGTTTCTGTGTTGTATTGTCAAGAGGAAGATGAGAGACTCCAGACCCAACCACACAGACGAGCTAAAGGCCGCTATTAAAGCCAACCTGGGCTTCCATAACATCTCAGCAGAACCACGGGCTGATCACCTTCATGCCACGCCCCATTAATGAAGACATTTGTTCAAAAGTACTGTATTCTAGACCAAGTACTGAGTGCATAAGTTAACAT
>NZ_JADCSA010000842.1 GCF_015070385.1 Nocardioides malaquae
TGCAGAAATAATATTATTTACACTCCGTAAAATGGAGCCGGTACCGTAGGGGCAACACATTTGCGAACGGCGGTGGAATGTTGGCTGAGAGCTGAATTTCAAGTGGAATTAAAATCTATGTGAACTGACATATAGGTGATTGTATTGTAACTAAAGGACCTGTGTGCTGGAGCATGGTTCTCATTCATATTATATGCTGCCTGAGAGGAACATAACTCACACCAATGAAGTATTCTGATTGATCTGCAGT
>NZ_JADCSA010000843.1 GCF_015070385.1 Nocardioides malaquae
CTATAATGTAAATAAGTTGTATTATGGTTTTATAATCACCTTTTACTGTAAATTGATAGGTGCTTATTTTTAAATTTTTGAGACGAATAATGTGAGGCTCAAAAAAATTAATAATTTTTAAATCGGTAGAGTCACAAGTACTATTTATGGTTTTCAGAAGATTGGTTTGTAATGAACCTTTATTTATTTGATACTTCTTTAAAATGGAGTCATAATATGATTTTTGTTGTATAAGTAGAGCAAGGTTCTT
>NZ_JADCSA010000844.1 GCF_015070385.1 Nocardioides malaquae
AGGAATTAACGCTCTGCATTCTGCACTCATTTAGCATTATTGGAAAGGATGTCTCTTGAAATTCTGTCATTATTGGTCAACACACCTTTTCTAAGCAAATGTGATTACCTTGAAGAGTAGGCTACTTAAAAATGAGTCATAATCCAGATACATTAAAAAGGTATACAGCTTATGTCTCACTGTGCATAGTATTTCTTTGAATCATAAGTCATGAGTCATGGCAAGATACTTTATAAACTATTGAGATTGT
>NZ_JADCSA010000845.1 GCF_015070385.1 Nocardioides malaquae
TATAATGTGAAGCCTCCGTTTTTACACGGCTGTCATTGTTATGAAAAGATTATGCATGCACTCAAACCACCATTCAGCAACTTCTGAAAATACAGTGAAACAAATAATTAATTTCACAGCATTCCCGAATTTCCCTGACATTATGCATGGGCCTTCATAGGCTATAGTTCCAAGTTCCCAAACAAGAGGAAAACGTGCGTCATTTGGATCACGGTGCACGATCTGTGCAAGACTGAAGTGAAGCCTCATT
>NZ_JADCSA010000846.1 GCF_015070385.1 Nocardioides malaquae
GGATCAGGCTTAGCGAATAGAGTTCTCAACAGAGCTGAAAATGAAGGCCAGGCTCTACCAATTAGAATATATTTTAGGCTTGAAAACGTTGGTTCAGTAAAAACTTCAGAACTCTATCACAGAGTGAATGTGATATAAATACCCCCTGGATCCCCTCAAGGACCCATGTGGGGACCCAGACCAGACTTTGAGAACCACTGATTTAAACTGCTCCTTAGTAGCTCCTGTCTTCACGGTGCTTTTTTGATCG
>NZ_JADCSA010000847.1 GCF_015070385.1 Nocardioides malaquae
CCACTCAACTCACCGACATCAATATGCCAAAGTGAGAAAGAAAATGTTGATGTAGTTATTTTAAGTAAAAACCTTTAATAGTATGCTAAACACTGTTTTACAGTATGCCAAACACTGTTTTACAGTGTTATGGTAGAAGAAAATCATTTTTTTACATTAAAATAATGTGTTTTTTTAATGCCCGCGGAAATCAAGAATTCCTCCCCGCAGGTTCAGGATTTTGCTCCGCGGAATTTTAACTTTTTCTCTG
>NZ_JADCSA010000848.1 GCF_015070385.1 Nocardioides malaquae
CATGGTTTTCCAAGGGGCGAGTCGGCAGACCAGCAACAGGGTTCTTGGAGGAAAGACTGAGGAACGTCCGGAAGATGTTGAGGCGCTCATCCGGGCGTGGGCCACAGAGGGAGCAGGAGCCTGTGCACAACAGACTAGTCTTACCAGGTAATGCAATGTCTGTCCCAGATTTGCCCCTGTTTAGAGTGTTTCAAAGTTGTCTGTCGGATTACGAATAATAATAATAGTGTTGTCTATTGTATGCTTGGGC
>NZ_JADCSA010000849.1 GCF_015070385.1 Nocardioides malaquae
GTGGTGGTGGGTGCATGTGGAGGGGCGCTGAGTGACTCCCACATAGCAGCAGCCATGCAGCCTCCAGGGCAGGTCTGCTGCCAGCAGCGTGCAGCTTCCCGGTGACGGGGCATTGGATGGCACTGCCATGTTGGCAGTGTGAGACCCACGCAGACACGGTCCAACACACTGCTGCTCTCCTCTCTCTCTCTTCTCCTCCGCGCGAGTTCCGTCCAGACATATCATACGTCACGGAGAACAGTGAGACGCG
>NZ_JADCSA010000090.1 GCF_015070385.1 Nocardioides malaquae
TTCTTCTTCCGCGACAAGGTGATCGCGGTCGTCGGCGGTGGTGACTCCGCCGTCGAGGAGGCCACCTTCCTCACCCGTTTCGCCTCGAAGGTCTACCTCATTCACCGTCGCGACGAGCTGCGCGCCTCGAAGGTCATGCAGGAGCGGGCCTTCGCCGACCCCAAGCTCGAGATGGTCTGGAACTCCGAGGTCGCGGCCATCCACGGCGCCGAGTCGCTCGAGGGCATCACGCTGCGTGACACCGTCTCCGGCGAGGAGCGTGAGCTCGAGATCTCCGGCCTCTTCATCGCCATCGGCCACGACCCGCGCTCCGAGCTGGTGGGCGGCCAGGTCGACCTCGACGACGAAGGCTTCGTCCTGGTCAACCACCCGAGCACGGCGACCAACCTCCCGGGCGTCTTCGCCGCCGGCGACCTGGTCGACCACACCTACCAGCAGGCGATCACCGCCGCCGGCACCGGTTGCGCGGC
>NZ_JADCSA010000850.1 GCF_015070385.1 Nocardioides malaquae
AACCTTTTTCTTTTACAGTATACCAAGTAGGATGGTGGAATGGAGTGATTTACACACCATAGCACAAAACTAAACAAAAGTAAAAAACTTGCGGGGAACATAATAAATCTTCAAGTCAGCAAGCAATCCACTTGAATCTGCTTTTACCAGAGCATTACGACCAGTTGAATCAGCAGTAGGGGAGGTGAAAGCCAAAGCACACATAATACAGTGCCTTCTTCTTCAGTGTTCTACACAGCCTTATAACAGC
>NZ_JADCSA010000851.1 GCF_015070385.1 Nocardioides malaquae
GCTTTTCTCTCCCAAAATCTGGCAACCCCCCCCCGTATGAATGATTCAATGAATGAACTAAACTCAGCTGATGCGTGTTGACTGCGTCTCAGGTGTCGCGCACACAGGCTTGTTGTCTGCAGCGCGATTTGTAATGAATATTAAAGACCCGTCCGTTGTTGTACAAACCTAGTTTTTCTCAAATTTTCTCATTTATTTACTGGAAATTTAGAGTTGAATGGTAATTGGTGTATATCTGTCTGTCACTACA
>NZ_JADCSA010000852.1 GCF_015070385.1 Nocardioides malaquae
CATGCAAAATAATTAAATGAGAGAACAACAAGCAAGCAAATTCTATACTTACGATAAAAATGTGGCAACACATCAAATGGAGATAGTGCTGCCACAATGGTATTATAATATTATGACTAATTGAATTGCAGACTTATGGCCACTTGAGACCTACATACTTAATTATAATACTAATAAAAATAAAGAATTTCCACAAATGTATGACATTCACAAAATCATTTCAAGTAGAAAGAAGAACAAGAGACAGACA
>NZ_JADCSA010000853.1 GCF_015070385.1 Nocardioides malaquae
CTGCCAACGAGGTCGCCGTCGCCGCTTTCCTGGCAGGGCGAATCGCCTTTCCCGGCATCCCAGCGCTGGTCGACGCGGGCTGTGTCGAAGCAGCCTCGGCCCGGTGGTCCGCGCCGCGCGACATCGCCGAGGCGCTGGCCATTGACCATGATGCGCGGCGGCGTGCCGCCGCGCTCTTGTCGCAGGGGCCGTTCGCTGCCACCTAAGTCATCGACATGATCCGACGCAGCGGCACCCTGCCGGAGCATCG
>NZ_JADCSA010000854.1 GCF_015070385.1 Nocardioides malaquae
AGTCACACAGATCGACATGGCTACGGTCCGACTTGAGTCCTTGGAGAATGCCTCCCGGCCGGGGGCTCCTGTGGCCCGGCACAGAGTTCCAGGGACCCCCCCGCTCCTCCAGGGGGTCCCTGAGGGCCTTCCCTCTAAAACAGCAGAGCTACTTCGCTGGATACGTTTATGACCTGACGCAATGCACCGTTCCGAAATGTCTCGCCAGCCCGCGCCCGTAGGGAATCGCACACCGGACCCGGGCCCCCGT
>NZ_JADCSA010000855.1 GCF_015070385.1 Nocardioides malaquae
GACAGATTGCTGCTACCGTGTGCGCCTGACACAGATGGCTGTCTTATGCCTCAAGGGACTATTGTTGTCATCATCCACTCCAATTCTAACAGCTTTGATTAGCTCACATATTTTGATTTATAAAGGGCACATATATTTGGTTTCATATACATTACATTTAGTCTACAACAAGATAAACGATGTACTGTAGACACCTTACCTGGTTTCCAAAACATTTCTTTAGTGAATCCCCATGAGGCAAACAACAAGC
>NZ_JADCSA010000856.1 GCF_015070385.1 Nocardioides malaquae
GTCTTCCCAGGATATTGTATACTTTCATCCCCACCGGCTGCACCGGATGGCCGCCCTTTATCGAGATCAGGAATGTATTGACAGTTGGATTCGGATTCGCAGTCACTTTCAATGCGGGATAATCCACGCCGCTGCCCCATGATCCGATACAGTCGCCATGACGGATATGAACGATCGCTGCGAATTTGGAAACGGAGATCACATTTCCGTTATGACACACATTTATTTTGTCAGGAATGCTTATTGTTAC
>NZ_JADCSA010000857.1 GCF_015070385.1 Nocardioides malaquae
TGGAAATCAGCAAGGACAGCCCCAGTCAGAAGGTGTGTGAGAGGTTTGTCTTCCTCACCTGTTCCATCCCATAACTTGAAATGCCTATGGAGCTCCCTCAGAAATGGTAGTGTGCAAGTGGGGCTAGTGATGTCTCGGTTTAAGGTGACCTTCATGCTCTGTCACTAAACACATTGCATAGTGAACCCCTTGAGCCCAACCTGCAAAATAAGGGCTTCACATTTGCCCCTAGCTTTCTCACTGGGGTTTC
>NZ_JADCSA010000858.1 GCF_015070385.1 Nocardioides malaquae
CATGAATACGGGAAGTTCAACACTTGTTCGTGAAGAAAACATCATTAACTTGCTCTTTGTGGCATTTGGCACTAGGCAATTGTTTTTCAAGTACAGGGATATATCTGCGAAAAGCTTTTCTATTCTTAAAAACAAATCAGTCAGGCCTGATCTTACAGTAACAAAAGCTCCATCACCTGTTTACATTCCACATTCCTCACTACCTGCCAATGGAAGAGCATTAATGTGTAAATTAAAGCAAAGAGGACCC
>NZ_JADCSA010000091.1 GCF_015070385.1 Nocardioides malaquae
CTCCATCCCCGTGAGGGCGGACTGATGAGCGACCGCATCGGGCACCTTACCCCGGCGTTCGGTTCATCCCGCAGCGCCAGTTCTGCTTACCAAAAGTGGCCCACTGGGCGCTCGCATTCCACGCCCGGCTCCGAGTCGGCGAGCCGGGCCTCTTACCCATTTAAAGTTTGAGAATAGGTTGAGATCGTTTCGACCCCAAGACCTCTAATCATTCGCTTTACCAGATAAAACTGCGAGCTGTCGAGCGCCAGCTATCCTGAGGGAAACTTCGGAGGGAACCAGCTACTAGATGGTTCGATTAGTCTTTCGCCCCTATACCCAGGTCGGACGACCGATTTGCACGTCAGGACCGCTACGGACCTCCACCAGAGTTTCCTCTGGCTTCGCCCTGCCCCGGCATAGTTCACCATCTTTCGGGTCCTATCGCTCGCGCTCATGTTCCACCTCCCCGACGGTGCGGGCGAGGC
>NZ_JADCSA010000859.1 GCF_015070385.1 Nocardioides malaquae
CCGCAATAAAATCACCGATGCGGCCTCTGCGGCGGCATTAATGACTGAAATGCCTGCAATTATCAAACGTCCATTGCTCTGCGTGCCCGGTAAGCCTATGCTGCTGGGTTTCAGTGATTCCAGTTATCAGCAATTTTTCCATGAGGTGTAGTCTATGTCGTGCCCGGTTATTGAGCGGACACAACAGCTTATTCGCCGCCCTTCCCTGAGCCCTGATGATGCAGGATGCCAGGCTTTGTTGATTGAACG
>NZ_JADCSA010000860.1 GCF_015070385.1 Nocardioides malaquae
CATTTGCAGTACATTGTGCAACACTGTAGGGTAGTAGGGTAAAACTAACCTGTCTCCCGACGGTCTAAACCCAGCTCACGTTCCCTATAAGTGGGTGAACAATTCAACGCTTGGTGAATTCTGCTTCACAATGATAGGAAGAGCCGACATCGAAGGATCAAAAAGCCTCGTCGCTATGGACGCTTGGCCGCCACACGCCAGTTATCCCTGTCGGAACTTTTCTGACTCCTCCCGCTTAAACCCCAAAAA
>NZ_JADCSA010000861.1 GCF_015070385.1 Nocardioides malaquae
ACAGCTTCCAGTGTGTGGCTGTTTTATACAGCAGTCATGAGAAGCATCCTTCCGAAGGGAGCTCGTAGCATGTTGGAGCCGTCCCCCACCACAGTCCCTTGCATCGGACGTTTATTTTGTGGCACTGTGTGTGCAATCGCCTCACACATCCGACACATTGTGAGCTAGTAGTCAGCTATTTTCCAGACGAATAGAAATCCGTTCAGAAATTTTGGCTTCACAATACACGTTGGTCATATTAATAATTAG
>NZ_JADCSA010000862.1 GCF_015070385.1 Nocardioides malaquae
GTCACCGTATACTAATAGCTTTGACTGCAATGATTGTTGTTCCTCCATTTTATACATTACATCCGGAGGTCCTTGAGGGGTCCCCAGCCAATAAATTTGATTGTTAGGAATCAAATGGATTCATGGGAGTGTACAAATGGACCCTAATGGGTTTGTAAACATGTTGTTAAATTATCATTGATTTTACAAAATAATTTGGGATCTTTATTTTTAATAATTAGTTGGGTAACTTGAAAAAAATCCAATACA
>NZ_JADCSA010000863.1 GCF_015070385.1 Nocardioides malaquae
ACTTATTGTTGCCACAAGATTTCATTTTTTGCCTGTCTGGCCACGATAGGGTCAGGGACTCACCGTGCCATCTATTTCTTTTCTCCCCCCCAAAAGTTACTTCATGATCTTAGCATTATTCAACAGCCAGTGAAAATGCACCAAAACTCAAAAATGTAGAAGGCTCTTTTCCCTCTGTGCATGTCTGTATGTCTGGGTTCTTGTCAATGGACGTGAGCCTGAGGGTATTCAAACATATTGTTTGTTGGG
>NZ_JADCSA010000864.1 GCF_015070385.1 Nocardioides malaquae
ATTCAATGTTAACAACTTATTTTTAAAAATCATTATGAAGTTGGTGTTCAGTCAGAATTACTAATTTTCCAGAAATTATTGATTTTTTTAGGTTCGTTTCTCCAAATTTCTTTTCTAATATTTTAATAATTTCAGGTCTTTGATTTTCATTCTTAATTGTTATATATCTAATATCTGTTATTTTGTCAATTTTAAGAATATAATCGGGTAAATGTGGCTTTTTAATTCTTTTATTTTTATAATCCTTGA
>NZ_JADCSA010000865.1 GCF_015070385.1 Nocardioides malaquae
GTATCACAGTGATGCGTCCGAAAGTGGTTCTTATTTAGTTTTTTATCTCGCTCTTTGGGTTTGTAAGACTAAAGGATCTTCTGTATATCTGTAAAATGTCAGTCTTGTTTCATTTAAACATTCCCACTGGATAGGAGTTTGGAGGGCACAAAATTGTCAATAATTCATTCGTTTTTTTGTTGGCTTGGTTTTATTCGTTTTTTTAGGGTGCTTTTTGTAAGGATTGTCAGATATTGTGAATAAATTATC
>NZ_JADCSA010000866.1 GCF_015070385.1 Nocardioides malaquae
CGTGTTGATAAGATCAATTGCCACGCTACGCCGATATTCAGCAATATTTGCCACCGCAAAAGCAGTATCAATAACGGACTGTTTCAGGCTATACACCCGTTCCTTTACCATTTGAGTGTAGATCCCGCAGGCAACTGCTGAAATCATGATAAAAATCAGCAGACTGACTGTAAGTACGAACTTATTGATTCTGGACATACGTAAACTACTCTTTTACTAATTTTCCACTTTTATCCCAGGCGGAGAATG
>NZ_JADCSA010000867.1 GCF_015070385.1 Nocardioides malaquae
GACAACACCATGGCGGTGGTGCGCAGCGCGGGGGCGAACATTTTCGATCTCGACAACCACTTGCCCTTCGAGAACTACGACAGCCTGGCGGCCCGTGGCACGCGTACCGACAGCCAGTACAAGATCGTGCAGAAAGGTATCTACGGTACCTGGCGCGACAAGCTGACCGACCCGCTGACCTTGATCCTGGGCGGGCGTACCAGCTGGTACTCCTATGATTACGATTCCCAGGTCTATCAGGCCGGCGTC
>NZ_JADCSA010000092.1 GCF_015070385.1 Nocardioides malaquae
ATAGCGCCACCATGAGGCTGCCTAAAACATTTTGAAGTGGCATTGTGTCCTTGGCCTAGTAGAGATGTGCATGCAAAAGTCCATGGAAATAGCACTTTCTGTGCTTGAGTTGAGGCAGTTCGTGCAGAACGGAGCAATCTGCAAACTTTAGCAGCCAACCGTAGCCAATCAGAAAGGAGTATGCATAATCTGAAAGACCCCTTTCGGTTACTGCCTATGGAGATGCTGTGTACCTATTTGGATGATTTTTGGAGCAAAAATGTCCATAAATGTGTTTTGGACACATCCGCCTGTTGGTGGCGCTATAACAGGCCAATGTGAAAACTGTGAGGCAGAGATTCATCTGTGGCACCCAGGGAGTCTGTGTGCCAAATTTCGCTGGTGTCGTGGCAACGGTTCCTATAGTTTTGCTGTCCACAAACTTGCTGGGACGGACACGCGGACGGACACACACACACACACACGG
>NZ_JADCSA010000868.1 GCF_015070385.1 Nocardioides malaquae
GTAATAATACAATTACAAGAATTTCTTTTTTCATGTAAATGGAAATTTTGGACATCTGGTAGCGGAATAATCAAGGTCATCTTTTTCCTCCAGAGAAGACCTAAAAGATGTAGAATTATTCCACAAGAACAAAGCTCTTATCCCACTCTACTCGTATCTGCTCTACTTTTCCGTTTCAGTTTATTGCTGAAGTTTAGGATTCCTTGGAGAACTCTTCTTGTTCGTGGACGCGTACAGATAAAGTAGGGG
>NZ_JADCSA010000869.1 GCF_015070385.1 Nocardioides malaquae
CGTGAGATTTAGTTTAGCTTTAATCCATGTACACGGTCGTATGACAAAGTATGAATCAGGCTTTACGATACTAGGTATGAAGGCTTGTATGTCTATGCATGCATGGTACAGTACTAGAAGAAAGAAACTTAAGAGATCTAAGCATCCACATGCATGGTACAGTACAGTACAGGAAGACAGAAACTTCAGAGATCTAAGCATCCACAGGTGTCATATGTTGTGTGTAAACCAACAACATATGACTGTGGG
>NZ_JADCSA010000870.1 GCF_015070385.1 Nocardioides malaquae
GTTTCTATTTGTTTAGAGTGATCACCTTTGGTTCAGTGGTCATTTTTTGACTTGAATGAGACCAAGGTTGGTGGTTGTTGTAACAGAAGTCACCAGGGCGTAGTCTACTCTATGGAAAGGGTTGGACTCCTATCTGGAGAAGAGGAGAAGAGGAGAGGCTCTGTGTCGTCTGCTGGGTTGAGCTGCAGGCGGTGATGAACCTCATGAACCTCTGAACGTTTTCTCACACAATTAAAGCCAGAGTGACAG
>NZ_JADCSA010000871.1 GCF_015070385.1 Nocardioides malaquae
CAAACATAAAGCGGATGAACTTGCAAATGATATTGAAAAATACCAAGATCACATAAAGTATTATGACATACTACAATGGAAAAACACACTAAAAAGACTTTTTTTGTCAATTTTGCAATTTATAGCTTCTTGACAATAAGAAGAATAGAAAATGGGAATTAAAATCGTTCGTTTTTTAAATGTGTATGTAAATCGAAACGCCCCAAAGAAAAAGTCTGAAAAAACTGACTTTTTAATACCCAGTTGGAA
>NZ_JADCSA010000872.1 GCF_015070385.1 Nocardioides malaquae
GGCACTTCTAACTGCAAGGGTCAGGCCTTTGACCCCTGAAGGCCTCAAACTCCAATTTAGGCCCATATGAAATCTCTTTTTTCCATTCATTCGAAAAATAAAGCACCTTTCTGCATGCGGACAAGTGTTTTTGCATGTTGAAAGCGAGGCCGATTCAACGGAAGCGTTGCCGAGGGCCCCCGACGCTCCGAAAGGGGCGGGATTTCGATTTAGACAGGTTTTTTGGCCGCTACAGGCCTGAGATCCCTT
>NZ_JADCSA010000873.1 GCF_015070385.1 Nocardioides malaquae
GCCCAGCTGGGAGAGCACCTCCCTTACAAGGAGGGGGTCGGCGGTTCGATCCCGTCATCACCCACCACCGGGTCGTTAGCTCAGTTGGTAGAGCAGTTGACTTTTAATCAATTGGTCGCAGGTTCGAATCCTGCACGACCCACCAATCGCTAAGGTGGAAGCGGTAGTAAAACGTGAAGGATAACGTTGCATGAGCAACGGCCCGAAGGGCGAGACGAAGTCGAGTCATCCTGCACGACCCACCACTAA
>NZ_JADCSA010000874.1 GCF_015070385.1 Nocardioides malaquae
AGGCTAAGCCATTAGAATCTTTAGAATCTGATGCCAACGTACGGACCCGAGCAAGTCCCTCCCCTTCAGGGGAGGGGTTGGGGAGGGGCCTCTCAACGGACCTGGCGCTCGCGGAAGCGCCCCACCCCCTTCCCCTCCCCTGAAGGGGAGGTGCGATTCTGTCCCAGGTCATCTCGCGATAGCCGCTTCCCACCATGCTTTGGCCAGCCCTACGCTATGTCTTGGTGGACTGCATATCGGATGGCGGCG
>NZ_JADCSA010000875.1 GCF_015070385.1 Nocardioides malaquae
TTCGGTTGGGATCGCCAGGTTAAACATCGGCAGAGTGAAGGTTTCTGCATTATCCAGCGAACCGTTGAGGATGGCGTCGATAATGGCGCGGGTATCTTTAATCGTGATACGTTTGCCAGTGCCGTTCCAGCCAGTGTTAACCAGATAAGCCTGCGCGCCCGCCGCCTGCATACGTTTCACCAGCACTTCTGCGTACTGAGTCGGGTGCAGCGACAGGAATGCCGCGCCGAAGCAAGCGGAGAAGGTTGG
>NZ_JADCSA010000876.1 GCF_015070385.1 Nocardioides malaquae
CCATGCCCAAATACATACATATCAAATTTAGAGTTCTTGACATGAAAAACTTTAATGACGAAAAATTTAGAAGGCAAGAGACAAAGCACCGATGCTTTGAGCAAATGATTAGTAGAAGTAGACTATAGAAAACACACATAATTCAGTAATTCAATCTTCCTGGTGGTTTCCCAGCAATTCAGCTTCCGACTCAACTTTTCTACTCACGCCGAAAGATGTCCACACCAATGAGCATGTTTTTGTTGTTGC
>NZ_JADCSA010000877.1 GCF_015070385.1 Nocardioides malaquae
TTATGAGGCTTTAAAGCAGAAAAGCATCGAAAATTATGATCGTTCGATTGAGGCCTTACTTAAGTGTGTCGATATCGACAATTCAGTGCCTGTACTGTATTTCGAGCTAGGTAAAACTTATATGAAGCTTAAAAATTTTGGCGCTGCCGAAGACGCTTTAAAAAAAGCCGTAAGTAAAGACCCCGATAATGAGTGGTTTTTAGATGAATTATACGGGTATTATATAGTTCAGAATGATTACGATAAGGC
>NZ_JADCSA010000093.1 GCF_015070385.1 Nocardioides malaquae
TAGTGCTCGTTATTATAGAGTGTTATGTCCATATATGGACTTCCACCCTCTTCTCTGTGAGGAGAAAAAAGCAAAAAGGCTAGTTTCGGTTTGCAGTGGTGGTGACCAGTTTTTCCTCCAATCAGGATAGAGTAGGGCCTTCCTCCAATCATGGTCGAGTGGAGGCGGGCCTTATGTGCACCAAGGCCCGCTCCCACTTGATCATGATTGGAGGAAGGTCCCTGCCTGTCACCTACAAAAAGTACCAGTGGAAAACTGAAACTGAAACTTAGGCGAAATCACTTACCCTACCTTTGTTTACAGAGGCATAGTTTACAGAGGTTACATTCAGGAATACCAGGCAGAGACCGGCCTACCGGATAGACAACCGAGGCGACTGTGTTTTGGGCCGAGTGTTCTGATATTCATCTGAACATAGCTTAAATCACCATTTAAAGCTAATCATGTGATGTAAACATTATTTC
>NZ_JADCSA010000878.1 GCF_015070385.1 Nocardioides malaquae
TTACCCGTTCTCGACGCCTTTACACTCGGTACGACCACTGCCCAAACATTGGGAATCAACTTGAAACGCCAACAATTGGGATTGATTAGCGTGGCCGCCATGTTAGCCGGCGTCAGTGTCGCCATTAGTGGCGGTATCAGTTTCATTGGCCTGATTACCCCCAACCTGGCACGACGAATCGTGGGATCCCGACAACGCTATCAGCTGCCGTTAGCTGGTCTGTTAGGGAGTACGTTATTACTAGCTGCC
>NZ_JADCSA010000879.1 GCF_015070385.1 Nocardioides malaquae
AGAGGCATATGACGCAAAGTGTAGCATTGTGTTTCATCTTCTCTCAGTGACTCACAGAAGTATTTTCTATTCTAAATTAACAGATAAGTATAACTTAGTTTTTAGCTGATTATTTAAATTAGTTAAAGAAAAGGATGTAGGATGAATAACTGGTCAATGTCCAAATAACAGGGTCTTGTTTTTGTTTCACATTATTGAGGCATTTTTATTAGAAATCTCATACAGCGACTCATGTCAGGTCAAATAAGT
>NZ_JADCSA010000880.1 GCF_015070385.1 Nocardioides malaquae
AACAGATAAAACGAAAGGCCCAGTCTTCCGACTGAGCCTTTCGTTTTATTTGATGCCTGGCAGTTCCCTACTCTCGCATGAGGAGACCCCACACTACCATCGGCGCTACGGCGTTTCACTTCTGAGTTCGGCATGGGGTCAGGTGGGACCACCGCGCTACTGCCGCCAGGCAAATTCTGTTTTATCAGACCGCTTCTGCGTTCTGATTTAATCTGTATCAGGCTGAAAATCTTCTCTCATCCGCCAAAA
>NZ_JADCSA010000881.1 GCF_015070385.1 Nocardioides malaquae
ATGCTGTAGTACTTCAGTTTGTCAGTTTGACATTTTTACTGACAGTACACTGTCTGTCTGTGAAGAATCGTGAGAGAATCGTAGATCTCAATTCTTTGGGGCGAAAAATCGAGATTTACGTTTTAGCGAGAATCGTGCAGCCCTGCCGTACCTCGTCGTTGCTTGGAGCCTCCAGCAGGCTGGTCAGGGTGGATATGTAGGAGGTCGCAGAGCGGACCCTCCTGCCGTACTCGTGGACGAACAGCAGC
>NZ_JADCSA010000882.1 GCF_015070385.1 Nocardioides malaquae
AGGTAAGAGTGTGGGAGTGTTCCCTCTGCTGAATAAAATCGCTTGGTGGAAGCCAAAACTTGTTCACAAGTCATTAACAGCAGTTAAGGGATTAATCGAAATTGATGGCTTAGCCCCTTTCACTGCACAATAACAAAATGGCTTCCAACAAAATGGCTTCCGTCACCAATACGAGTATCCTTTTTTCACACGCTTTCCCCCCATTTCCACACCCACCATTCTCCCCCTCCCCATCATTCTCCCTCCAC
>NZ_JADCSA010000883.1 GCF_015070385.1 Nocardioides malaquae
AACCGTTCAACCGGGTGCCCATTTCTTCTCTTCTGAGTCGTGTTGATTCTCTCTCGGTGACGGTGTGCAGACAGTGGCGTACAAGGGTATGGCAACAAGACTGGAGTCTAGTAATGTTACCATACCTTCAGTGGATATATTGCTTTACCACAACTGCCTGTCACACCTGGAAAATAAATAATACTTTAAGAAAAGCATTTCCCCCCTCCTGGAGGAACCAAGGCATGGTAGCTGCAAGACCTTGCCAT
>NZ_JADCSA010000884.1 GCF_015070385.1 Nocardioides malaquae
TTTTTAAGAGATTTAAAAGCAGATGTTGAAGGATTAAACCGTAGCTATTTTCCAAATATTAACATGGATGCCTTGGATGAAAATTCAAAACAGGAAATAATTAGCGATATAGAATACGACTTTGAACGCGGTTTACACGGAATAAAAAAACTACCTATTGAGGCTAAATTTGGTGTGTTTATGGCTTACAGATACTACAAACAACTCCTTAAAAAATTACAAAAAACACCAGCTTTACAAATTAAAAA
>NZ_JADCSA010000885.1 GCF_015070385.1 Nocardioides malaquae
CCGAGAGTTAGTTCATGATATCGTACTGTATACGATCAGAAATGTATGTAAACGCTTTAATCGACCAACAGTTTTTTATTTTATTTTAATATTGATTCTTCGCCACACAGGGAGCCAGTATTCAAAGATATGGTCACCCTGTTAACCCACAAAACTCTGTTGTGAACGCAGCGCTGACGATGATGTGTGTGCGAGCTGATGGATGCAGGCACCGTGATTGCCATAAACGCTCCTATTACCGTTCTTAC
>NZ_JADCSA010000886.1 GCF_015070385.1 Nocardioides malaquae
CAGCATGTGATTGATTGATTGAGGAATTTATCAGAAGAAATTGCAGAGGAACAGGTACAGTTTCATAATAGTACAGATTCACTGGTACAAAGTCAACTATTAAAGTCATTATTTCAAGAAAGCGTTACACTTGTTTACATTGGAGACCTTTTTATAACTCGTATGTCACTGAGACATGTCCATCAGTGTCCATCAGTACTGACTGAAAATAACTTTATACTTGATGTTTAACCACTTGAATCTCTTAG
>NZ_JADCSA010000887.1 GCF_015070385.1 Nocardioides malaquae
CCACATTGTGAGCTTGTAGTTATTTTCAGCTGAGTGACAGTGACAACAAACCATAAATCAGTCAGTCAGGCTATGCATGAATTTATTTATATTTTTCTTCAGGAAAATACAAAGTTTATAAGCCATATTTTCTGGTACAGGTACATTGGCCTAGAGGAGACGCTCAAAGATAATAGCATATTGAATTGAGATGTGACGGTTTCGCTGTTGTTGAAGGTCAGGTAGGGAAGTCAAGCTGGCTTTATAGT
>NZ_JADCSA010000094.1 GCF_015070385.1 Nocardioides malaquae
GGTAGGCCTAGGCCCCCCCATTTTGTTTCTGGGCCCACCCAAGAAAAACATTGAAAAGAAGGGAAAAAATAAATAACATAAGACAGAAAAGACACTGGTATAGAGCCCTGAGAGACTTACCAACAGGTTAAACATATTAGCAATTTAACCAAAAACAAGCATTAATTATGTAATTACATTTAATTCATTCATTTGTAGATTTTTCCATCAATAATGTGTGTGCCCACCCACATTGTCCCAGGCCCACCCAGTTGTCAAATCCTGGCTACGCCACTGGTCTGCAATGCTACTTTATAAATGTAATTGATTAATTTAAAATAAAGTAACAATATTTAATATGGATTACAATAATCAGATCGCACCTTATTGCATTGAACAGGATCAAATTGTATTGAATCGCTTCCAATTCCATGAAATCGAAATTGCATCAAATTGCATCTTATTGTTCTGTATGTCAGATTTA
>NZ_JADCSA010000888.1 GCF_015070385.1 Nocardioides malaquae
TGCTATTTCCACATTGCAGTACTGATGCTTTTACTCATGTACTTTTTCCACCACATGGTGTTGGCCTTTTGTGGCACAGGCTATCACCATAATGATAAGAATAATACAAATAACACTCTTCAAGAACAATGTTACAGAGTGCTTTACATGCCACGGTATAAAACATCCACGGTAATATGTACACTAGCAGTCAATTCAAATTCACAAGTGAAAACCCTCAATAAAACCCAAAAACACATTTTCAGGGG
>NZ_JADCSA010000889.1 GCF_015070385.1 Nocardioides malaquae
CACCAAGGACTTAAATCAGAAACAAGACCGTAAGGGCTTTTTTGGGAGGATATTCCTTTAGACATGGTGTTTGACTGTACTTGTGCTGTACTACATCTTAATGTTTTCACTGTACTTTCACTATTCTACCATTTTGTCTAATAAAACTTTCAATCATTATAAAGCACATTTACAAACAAAAGCTCATTACAGTGGGAGCTAGCATATCTGAACTTTCTCTGAGTAACATAACATACTAATATTACTGT
>NZ_JADCSA010000890.1 GCF_015070385.1 Nocardioides malaquae
CAGCCTCAGGTTGCGATGTGGCGTTATCTGTACTCTATGGGTGAACATCCGAGCACCTCTGATCAGGATAACAGCTTCAAAACGGACGGCTTCACGTTCAACTATGGTTGGACCTATAACAAGCTTGACCGTGGTTACTTCCCGACAGATGGTTCACGTGTCAACCTGACCGGTAAAGTGACCATTCCTGGATCGGATAACGAATACTACAAAGTGACGTTAGACACGGCGACTTATGTGCCGATCGA
>NZ_JADCSA010000891.1 GCF_015070385.1 Nocardioides malaquae
AGAGTCACTCGCTGGTCATCAACTTATTGGCCTAGGAGTGTGTCAAACTAAAATCTCCATGACTTCATGGGGTGTGTAATTGATAGAAAATAAGTGAACTACTCCTTTAGTGTTTAAACGTATCTATAATGATACTAGCTTTTGATCAATCTAATGCTTTGTTTATCTTCTCTCTATCCAGATTATTATGGCAACTGCCAACCTTCATGTCTCAGACGAGCAGTTCCGATGTGCAATCTGTCTCGATG
>NZ_JADCSA010000892.1 GCF_015070385.1 Nocardioides malaquae
TTTTCTAATGGTGCCCAAATGGCAAGTGTCAAATTACATATTTTATTTTGTTGCTTTCCCCCTCTTTTTACCCCTTTTTCTCCCTAATTAACTTGTTATACCAATTGATTCCTTCCTTCCTTGTGTGGGCACTGCGATTGTATCCTACTGACCAGTAAGGAGCCCCCACAGAGTGGACACAGAACCGTCAAACTACTCTCGTCCCCAACACTCCAGCTGACAGGTGCTGCCCCATCCCGCAGGAGCAC
>NZ_JADCSA010000893.1 GCF_015070385.1 Nocardioides malaquae
TGATGCCTCAAGCTCTATATATGGGCCGTCATGTGACCGATTCTGATCATCACAGTGACTCACAGGTAAATATCTTTCAGATCTTTTGAAGAAACAGCACTGTCAGCCACAATGTACATGTGTCATTCTTTTGTCAGATGTTTTGAAAGCACAAACCCAATTACATAAACAAAGAGTACTGCAAGGTATTGGATCAAATTATGGAAATACAGCATTTCATGAATTTATATTCTATTATTAGTGTGGTT
>NZ_JADCSA010000894.1 GCF_015070385.1 Nocardioides malaquae
AAAGGTTAAACATACAATTTTCTTTAAATGCAAGGCTAAAAGAATCAGCTATTAAAAATTACTTGGTCAATATTGCACTTTTTGTACTTTAAAACAGAGACTTTAAACTAATTCATCCACTTAATCTAAAATAACAAATCTTCCTACAGAAAGAAAGGCTTTCAAATGTATAACTTTTCGATAAATGAGGAATAAATACAAGAAACAAATATAAAAAGGAACCAAACCAAATATGAGAACAAAAGTTA
>NZ_JADCSA010000895.1 GCF_015070385.1 Nocardioides malaquae
GTTACTGGAAAAAAGTAATAACATTACTCAAAGTAATATATTACTTACTTCCCAACACTGCTGAGTAATGACTCCTCATACATCATTGGTGAATTTGCCTTTATGTTTTGTTGTATCATTTGTTTCCATAAAACATTAAATTTAATGTTGAATTGATAGCAGGTGGCAGCTATAGTTCGTTTGAAGAGAAAGAAAAATAAATAATAAATCACACCCAATTTGAAGTAAGCGGTGCCTTTGACAGAGCC
>NZ_JADCSA010000896.1 GCF_015070385.1 Nocardioides malaquae
CTATGCCACAACTACTGTTATTTCTCAGTAATTTCCTTTAGCCATAGTTTTTACCTTTTTCTGTTACCTTTTTCTGTTTTGAAAATGTGTCTACAAAGTTAACATTACTCTAATAGACCACCAGGTGTTGTTATAATGAGCACATTTGCGTTCCCTGTGTATTTTTTGTTTCTTCCTGAAAGGCTGAAAGCATCTGAGTCAAAAGGCCCCATGAAAACACCCATGTTTAATGACATCTCATTAACATG
>NZ_JADCSA010000897.1 GCF_015070385.1 Nocardioides malaquae
GAAAGAAATTGATAGGGTGATGGTGAGAAATGAGTGAGTGAAGAGAAGTGAGTGGACTAAAGGAATGAGGTGGAAAGGAGGGGAAAGAGACAAGAAAGGAGAAAAAAATAAGTACATAAAATAACTAGGCATAGGCTTTGTCATCTTCATCTGCATAAAAGGAAGGATGCTCAACTCTTCCTGACATTTTGACAGGTTAATGCAGCTGAAGGTAATGATGTTAATCATGTATGCGTTTCAGTTAGGTG
>NZ_JADCSA010000095.1 GCF_015070385.1 Nocardioides malaquae
GACCCTGATGAAGGCCTCAGGCCGAAACGCGTTGAACACGTTTTTTTTTCTTCTTTCTAGCTATGAAATAAATGTAATTTCTACTTTAAATTGAACAGAGCTTTTTAAGTTCACCACCATATTTTTTCTAACTTTTTTGAAATCGTAGGCTGCGTTCATGATTTGAGGCATTTTGTTCAAACCTGACCAATCCTGCAAACTTTGGAAGCCAATCTTAGCCAATCAGGATGAAATATGGAATATTGGACAGGTCTGTCTTGATCACATGACTATAGAGATAATGTGTACAGATTTGCGTGATTTTGGATCAAATCTGAAGGAGTAATATAGAAAAAAAAGGTTTTACATAAGTCAGCTTCCTGGTGGCGTTATAAAAGGCAGATTTGAAAAAAAGCAGGGCAAAGGTTTTTCCTTGGCCTCTATGGAGTGCGCATGCAAAGTTTTACACTGATCAGTGGAGT
>NZ_JADCSA010000898.1 GCF_015070385.1 Nocardioides malaquae
TTGCTCTGCGCTATACGCGCCGATTCCTTGATAGACATTGATGCCCGGCCACTGCTGTCAACATCTGGATGGGTTCCGGCGCCACGGGCCAAATCGCGGATTTGACCAAGATCGTTGCAAAGAAGCACAGGGTCTTGAGGATCTGGGTTAGTACACAGTATTATACTATTGGCGTCTAATATGGGAGAGGACTTACAGTTCGGTTGTTTCCAATTCAAAGCAATACATATATTAGAGTTGTAAGACGT
>NZ_JADCSA010000899.1 GCF_015070385.1 Nocardioides malaquae
TCCGGCAGTCTTAATAATGAGCCTTGAACGCCGCCAAATTCTCATTTTGTTTGGCTTTTAAAGAATAACAAGGTTGTTAGTTGCAAAGGTTGCATTGATTAATATCCCTTTTCTCCCAACCGTGGATGAGCAATTCTCGGTAATGGAACGTGCTTTTGCCCCAAGAATCGATCTGGATTCATGTAAGTGATGAAAATCTATCTCCGAGTGCCTTTAGAGAAATGAATGAGGGGACAATATGTGGCAAA
>NZ_JADCSA010000900.1 GCF_015070385.1 Nocardioides malaquae
AGGAGACACACATAACGATAAGTCATGTCAGTGTCAGCTTTCATTCCAGCAGCTTTATGGAGTAGCGGTGAAAAAACGCACGCCAAGCAACGGGAAGGAAGTGCCTTCCGCCACTGTAGCTCGCAGCAGGTGGTGGACAGCTGCACCGCGTAGGTGGAGAGCATCCCCAGGCTCCTGCTGTGTGTGTGTGTGTGTGTGTGTGTGCAGTCTAAAAGGATGGTTGACACGTCGCTCGCTGTCTGGAATCA
>NZ_JADCSA010000901.1 GCF_015070385.1 Nocardioides malaquae
GGTAGTTGTAGTGTTGTGAGAAAAGAACGCACAAATGTTTGGCTTTATCAACGCCTCTAAGAACTCTACCCCGTCGAACATTTATGATAATTTACTTGTATATGTATGTGTGCGTGTCACGTACTTAGCCTGTTTGTGTAAGAATGTCTTCAAAGTGGCTTATCTTTTACAGGACACATGTGTGAGCTAAAGTTGGCTAGCTAGCTAGCGTAGCTCGTAAAACGGGAAGAACGTTTGCTCAACTATCG
>NZ_JADCSA010000902.1 GCF_015070385.1 Nocardioides malaquae
CACCACCTAGCTGTCTGTCATCATTCTGACAGAAAGTACAGGATTTAGCTGCACAGGCTGTAGGGTTCAATCCTTTAGTTTCTGAGCTTGGCGTCAAGTCTAGAGGGTATGGTGTAGAATGCTAAGCTGTAATATATCAATAATATCAGCATTCTCACATATGAGTAGGAGCTAGGGCAATATGTAGTGTTGTGGGTATGGCGAATTGGCGACTGTTTTTTGGGTAGACAAATTGATGGTAGGCAAAA
>NZ_JADCSA010000903.1 GCF_015070385.1 Nocardioides malaquae
ATGGTCTCTGGATCTAATTCTGGTGTCAACGTCATTGGATCTTATCCTGGTGTCACGTCCCTGGATCTAATCTTGGTATCAACGTCCCTGGATCTAATCCTGGTGTCAACATCACTGGATCTAATCCAGGTGTCAACGTCCATGGATCTAATTCTGGAGTCAACGTCCCTGGATCTGACCCTGTGTCAACGTCCTTGGAACTAATCCTGGTTTCAACGTCCCTGGATCTATCCTGGTGTCAACGTCCA
>NZ_JADCSA010000904.1 GCF_015070385.1 Nocardioides malaquae
CGCACTTTACTGTTGATTAGAAGGCTTTGTCTTGCTACTTTGAATGCTTTTTTACTGTTTGAGCACTATGTCTGTATGTCCCCGTTTTTATTTTGTATTAACGACTGTTTTGTAATGTACTTTGACCTGTGAGGCACTTTGGTACAATGCGAGTTGTTTTTAAACGTGCTATATAAATACATTTGATTTGATTTGCCTTACAAGCATAGTGGAGAATTGACCAGCCAGGCCCTGGCAGGGGTAATATG
>NZ_JADCSA010000905.1 GCF_015070385.1 Nocardioides malaquae
GTGAGTGCTGTCCTGGCAAAGCAAACAAGAGGCTCTTGTGCGAAGTTGCTGGCCACTACTTGTGTCTGTCTGAGTGCTGAGAACTTGAGCGTTGTTCCCTCGGTTCTCTCTGGTACCTTGCCTCTCACCACTTGGCTCAGAGGAACGGAGAGCATGGAATGATGTTATGGGGTTGCATGCAATGTCTGCTTCCTGTGTTATAAAGTCCGTAAAGGCTTTGAGACTAGGGAATTCTTGGTCCTCATTCA
>NZ_JADCSA010000906.1 GCF_015070385.1 Nocardioides malaquae
CAGTTGCAGACACTGCAGGTGGTCAGTCCGCTGGCCACCCTGGCCCGCGGATACAGCATTTTGCTGGATGAACAAGGCCAGGCCATTCGCAGCGCGGAACAGACCCGCAACGGCCAACGCCTGACCGCCCGCCTGAACGAAGGCGAGCTGCTGGTGCGGGTCGAAGACAACCACCTGACCCCGGTCACCCTCTCACTACTGGACTGACACATGCCCCGCGTGCTCGCGCCCCTGCTTGCCCTTTCCCT
>NZ_JADCSA010000907.1 GCF_015070385.1 Nocardioides malaquae
GCGAACCCGACGTTCTGAAATAATAGGGGGAGGCATAGGACTGTTAAGAGGTAGGTTAGGAGGAAGTGCTGCATTGGAATCGTCGAGAGAAGAATTAGAGGAAAAAAGAGGGCCGAAGAGATTGGCTTTATCAGCAGGAGAAACAGCTATAGAACCATCAGTGCGGAAAAGAGGAGGAAAGCCAGATTTGCAGAAGTTTTTAGAGATGCTTTTGGCTAAGGACCAAAAAGAGCTGTTAGTAGGAGTAG
>NZ_JADCSA010000096.1 GCF_015070385.1 Nocardioides malaquae
TAAAACAAGCTAATTTGAATCAAAATAAAACAGAAATCTACATTCTGTGAAGATTCATTCATTCTCTGTCATTCTACATAACTGTGTAGACTTCTTGTGAATTAAGCTAAACAAGTTATCTTTGCCGGTCCTAAAATCTCTTAGAACTGACACCTGTTCGCTCCCCGGGACCCCCAAGGTTCGCTACGCCTCAGGTTGCCGGTGTAATTTGGAATTTATCACTCATCATCATCATTACCACGTCAATGATATCAAAGAACCATTTTGTGTGTAACATAGTTACCAAGTAAATCGTACCCAAAACTGTATACTTATGTAACTCTTCTTTCCTTATTTGAAAAATATAACTTTCAAATGAAATCCCATGTTGCTTACACATTGTCACTTTTACAGCACACCCTTTAAGCTTTAGACCATTATATGCCCTTATTCTGACGGGCCAGGGGGGGCGTAACTCT
>NZ_JADCSA010000908.1 GCF_015070385.1 Nocardioides malaquae
GTATTGGCTCTCCTCATGACCCAAATGCTTCCGTTGCTGGTAGCCCCACTTCTTTTACCATCCATTACACCAATATTCGTGGTCTATCTTTCAATTTTGCCTCTGTTGAGCACCATATTGCTGCTTCTCTTTCTAATATTTTTCTGCTCTCCGAGACTCAGGTTTCAAGTGATGCTTCCACCGACCCCTTTCAGATCTCTCACTACAACCTCATTTCTCGTTTCCGTCCCAAGGGAGGAGTTTGTGTA
>NZ_JADCSA010000909.1 GCF_015070385.1 Nocardioides malaquae
TGATTGAGTAGGGTGATGTCATCTTTCGACAAGTACAGCCCATGAGCGACCAGCGTTTTGCTGTCGATGAGATCGAATTGCGCCAGTCGTGCCAGCAGGTCTTTGCCGTACCAGTGGTGACTGTAGGAAACGGCGTAAAGGTCTTCCGCAGCGTGAATATGCAAACCACGGCCTGTGGCTTTCACGGCTTCACGCAGCATCTCCAGACCGGCATCCGGCACGGTAAACGGCGCGTGAGCACCGATATG
>NZ_JADCSA010000910.1 GCF_015070385.1 Nocardioides malaquae
CCATGTGAGATATATGTTCATAAGCATATCTAGAGGTACCAGAATCAAGTGTGAAGTCATTTGTATATTTTCTCTCTATTCAGATATAGCGGTGTAGACATTTAAAGCTTGGCCGGCTGCCATTTTGTACGCCATCTTGGATATTACGCTTTCCGGGAAGGTATGTAGTATGTTCTTAAGCATGTCTGGAGGTACCAGAATCAGTTGAAAAATCCTTTGCAACATTTTTTTCCATTTTAAGCTCCCCG
>NZ_JADCSA010000911.1 GCF_015070385.1 Nocardioides malaquae
TGTTGTTCTTGAGTTATTGTGATCCTCGGGGTCTCATGCGTTTGTCTAAGCTTCTACCTTGTCGATAGTCTTTTTCGGGCAAAGACATTTGGTGTAGAGGGACAACACAGGAAGGGGATCAATTGAGTATAGCAGAATTTAAGTGGTTAAAATGTTCTTTTTGGGTGTAAAGATGTTCTCTCTTGAAGGGATCATCAATCATCAACGAACTCTCCAAACCACCATTGGATTTGGGAGACATGTGTTGC
>NZ_JADCSA010000912.1 GCF_015070385.1 Nocardioides malaquae
CCCAAGCTCAAGTCATAGCTGGTTTAGGTGACGGGACGTTAGCGTTTTTCTCTCACAATGGAGGTATGTTGAAACACATTAAAGTCCTAAAAGATTGAAAATAGCGGATTTACAAGCTAACATTCAGTCATAAGATGTTATTTTGTTTCAGGCCGTGGTTAGCCACTGCATGATTGATATCTCAGTCTGATGATTGACAGGTGGATGGGACCTACAGTCTTACAAGGTGATGCCTCTTGGAACCACCC
>NZ_JADCSA010000913.1 GCF_015070385.1 Nocardioides malaquae
ATTGTGGGATAGAATTGGCAAACAAAAAGCTTCGTCATACAGTACGTTGCGTCATACGTCACAACTGAGCAAGCGCACAAGGAGTACAGACTAGCATTAGCATTAGCAAACTGCAATACCCCCAAACGGCCACTACGTCCTCGGCGGCTTCAAGCCTGGCGCTCCATCCTGGGGGCTTGCTCTGGTAGCCATAACGGAATAATCCAAGATGGCTGCCACTCTGAAACAGCTTCTGAATTAAACATCAT
>NZ_JADCSA010000914.1 GCF_015070385.1 Nocardioides malaquae
GCATAGTATGAAGAGAAAAGACAACACCCTATCATTGTAACAATTATCATTATTATAGGTGGTGGAACAATGAACCAAAAAGAGATGTTTAGATTGTTTCGACAGGCATTTTATTGTAGCCTCAACTTGCCATCAAACTGTGGCTCAAATCCTGTGACTGCGCAGTATAAACTAAAACTGACAACACATTACTATGTCCTCATTATCATGCATTAGAATCATGACAGTACCACGTCAGTATCACAGT
>NZ_JADCSA010000915.1 GCF_015070385.1 Nocardioides malaquae
CGCAGACCGACATGGCAGCGATCGGACTTCTTGACTTGGGACTTGCCCGAGGTGCCTTGGACGTGACTCGGGACTTGAGAGCAAAGGACTTGGACTTGACTCGGGACTTGAGAGCAAAGACTTGAGACTCGACTTGGACTTGCAACATAGGGACTTTGTCCCACCTCTGCTGTGAAGTAACAGAAGTCGGGGGCCAAGCGTGGTTAGGAAGACAAAGGGCGATGACAACTTCCTGGTGTCTGAGTAA
>NZ_JADCSA010000916.1 GCF_015070385.1 Nocardioides malaquae
GGTTGTTGTGAGAATGGATCGTCTCGGGATTCTGATATCCGGCTTTGGAGTTGTTAGTCCGTTCTTCGGTGCTGTCTGAGAAATGCAGACCACTGAGCTCTGGGAGGTACTGTACTTTAGGACAGTTTACATGACCTTAATAAGACCATCGTGTGCATGAATGTGACCCTGTCTGCCCACGGTTAATGTCATTTTCTGTGTGTGATTGACGTATGTAATATTTGACCCCTCTCTTCCTCTTTCTCTC
>NZ_JADCSA010000097.1 GCF_015070385.1 Nocardioides malaquae
CTCTTCCTAAGCCCGCTTGGCCCACGACGTGCCGGGGAGTGCCAAGCAAGGAGGAATAGGGCCCCATTTTTTCTGGTTTGACTCCACCGGGGATCGCACCCAGAATTCCCAGTCTCAGGGCGGATACTCTAACCACAAGGCCACTGTGCTAGTTACTCACACTAGTTAATGGAAGCTCACTTCCATTTAAAATGTTAAAATCTTTCACCAACACTAAGATCACAGATTCACAAATCATTCTTGTGTATTCCACAGGGCCTCTAGTTTGGAGAATTGGGGTGATAATTAGGTGCATTGGAAGCACCCTGCCCTTGCTGACTGCGACCCTAGGCAGGATTTGAACCCCCAACCTTCCGCATGAATGGCATATGCTCTAACCACTACACTAGGGCAGCCCCTGGAGATTGATGTCTCTTTAGAACCAAAACTAGCGAGAACAGCCGGTCAAGTCG
>NZ_JADCSA010000009.1 GCF_015070385.1 Nocardioides malaquae
CCCGGCCGAGGTCCTCGACGACCTACTCTTGACCCACCACAAACACCACGGTGTTGCGTGACCAACTGGAATCCGCCCCGAGATCTCGACCATTTCGGTGGGGGCGTCACCACCCGGGTGGGGTACGGCTGCGCCAGTCGCAGAGATCCTCGAGCTGGCCGGCGAGGGAGAGCAGGAGTCCGTCCTCCGCGGGCCGGGCGGCGAGCATGATCCCGACCGGCAGCCCCTCGGAGGTCCAGTGCGTCGGCAGCGAGACGGCCGGCATCCCGGTCACGTTCCACGCCGACGTCCACGGGGTGAAGCGGGTCTGGGCCGCGAAGTCCTCGGCGGGATCGGCGTCGTTGCGCAGGGCGCCAACCTGCACCGGCGGGCTGGCCAGGGTCGGCGTCAGCACCGCGTCGTAGGGTGCCAAGGCCTCGAGCGCCTGCGCGGCGAAGCGCCGCATCTCCCCGATCGCCAGGCCGAACTCCGGGCCGGAGACGGCCCGACCGCGCTCGGACAGCCACCGGGTCAGGGGCCGCAGCTGGTGCTCGCGCCCCTCGGGTGCGGCGGAGAGCGCCGTCAGCACCGCCCAGCACGTCTCGAAGACGGCGACGGCCTCGCGGGGCAGCGGCACCGGGACGTCGACCACCTCGTGCCCGAGCGAGGTCAACATCGCCGACGCGTCCTCCCAGGCCGTCACGCACTCCCCGTCGACCTCGACGTCGACGAGGACCGGCTCGATGAAGCGGGCGATGCGCAACCGTCCCGGACGCCGTCGCGACGCCTCCAGGAAGGTGTCGTCGGGGTCCGGCGCCCAGGTCGGGTCCCCGACCCGATGGCCCGCCAGCACGTCGAAGAGGGCCGCCGCGTCCGTCACGGTGCGGGCCAACGTCCCGGCGGTCGCCAGGCCGACCGGATCACCGTAGGTCGGTCCACCGCTGATCCGGCCGCGCGACGGCTTGATCCCCACCAGGCCGCAGCACGACGCCGGGATCCGGATCGACCCTCCGCCGTCGGAGCCCTGCGCCACCGGGACCAGCCCGGCAGCCACCGCTGCCCCGGCGCCGCCGGACGAGCCACCCGCGGTGCGCGTGCGGTCCCAGGGCGTCACGGCGGGCGGTGCCACGTCGGGCTCGGTATAGCAGGGTGACCCGAACTCAGGGGTGTTGGTCTTGCCCAGCGACACCATCCCGGCCGCCTCGATCGCCAGCGTGACGTGGTCGGAGAAGTCGGGCACGTAGTCGGCGTAGGCCGCCGACCCGAAGGTGGTGCGCACCCCCGCGGTGGGGTTGAGGTCCTTGATCGCGGTCGGCACCCCGTGCAGCGGCGAGCTGCCCTCCCGCGGCAGTGCGGCCGCCCGCTCGAGGGCGAGCTCGGGCGTACGCGTCACGAACGCGCCGACCTCGTCGGCGCGCCCCAGGTAGTGCTCGACGAGCTCCACCGCCGTCACGTCGCCGTGGCGCACGGCGACACCCTGCTCCAGGGCCGTCAGGTCGTGCCACGCGGTCACGACCCACCCCACAGGCTGTCGACCGGCGCGGGCGGAGGGCCGCTCCCGACGTGGGCGGCTCCGACGGCCAGGCCCCCGAGGGCCGCGAGGAGCACCACGAACCAGACCACCGGGTGGGCGGCGAAGGGTCGCACGAGCGGCGAGACGGTCCATCGCACCCGGGTCGCCCCGGGTCCCCACCACAGGGCGAGCGCGAAGCCCGCACCCATGCCCGCCCAGGTCGTCTCCTCGGGGGCGAGCACGGTGTAGAGCACGAGCCCCACGACGGCGGCCCAGGCGCTGGCCCACAGCAGCAGCGCCACGGTGCCCGGCAGCGACGTGAAGACGTGTGCGGGAGTGGACGCGGCGCTCTGGACGCCGTCGTACCACTTCGCACCGCGCAGCTGGCGGCGCTCGTCGGCGGCCGACGCGGTGCGCGAGAGCGTACGCAGCAGCCAGACCGCCGCGGTCAGCGAGGCGAGCGCGACCCAGGGGGCGGCGGCGAACCACAACGAGATCGCCAGTCCGACACAGAGCAGCAGGACGGCCCGACGCAGCCGCACGCCCAGGCCGACGCGTGCCGGCGGCGCCTGGGTGGGCACCGACCACGGGTCGTCGGTGAAGTCGACGACCCCACCCGGCTCGTCGTCGTAGCCCTCGTCGTCGTAGCCCTCGTCGTCGTGGGCCTCGTCCTGCACCGTGTGCCATCCGTCGGCGGGCCACCCGTCGGAGGGCCAGTGGTCGACGTGCCAGGGGTCGTCGCCCGACTCCTCGACCTCGGGCGGGCTGGTCGGTCGGTGCTGCGTGAGTCGATCCTGGGCCGGTCGGTACTGGGTCAGGGGCCGGGTGACCGGGAAGGGCTCGAGTGGCACCTGGACGGTCGCGTCCTCGGGCAGCAGCTCCGCGTCGTCCTCCCACTCCTGCGACTCGTCGAGGTCGAGCCACGTCAGGATCGCCGCGACCGTGGGCCGGTTGCGGGGCTCCGGGTCGAGCCCGGCCTCGACCACCTCGGCCACCTCGTCGGGCAGGCCGGTCAGCACGTGCTCGCCGCGCCGGACCCGGTCCATCACGGCGGCCGAGGGGCCGGAGCCGAAGGGGGCCCGCCCGGTGCCGGCGTAGGCCACGGTGGCGGCCCACGAGTGGATGTCGGAGGCGCAGGAGGCGTCCTGGCCGTGGAGGATCTCCGGAGCGAGGTAGCCGGGGGTGCCCAGCAGCCACCCCTGGGCGGTCAGCCGCGGGTCGTCGGCCAACCGCGCCAGCCCGAAGTCGATGAGGACGGGCGTACGCCCCTCCATCAGGATGTTGGACGGCTTGATGTCGCGGTGCACCACGCCGACGGCGTGGACGGCGCCGATCGCACGGGCCAGGCAGCGGGCGAACCAGACGAGGTCGTCGCCCTCGAGCGGACCCTCGCGCGCGACCTGCTCGTGCAGGGACCAACCCGGCACGTAACGGGTGGCGACGAAGGGCACGTCGCCCCACGGGTCGGCGTCGATGATCTCGGCGACGAGACGGCTGCGGATGCGCAGGAGCGAGTTGACCTCGCGGGCCAGCCGGGCGCGCGACTCGTCGTCACCGACCACGTTGGGCCGGATCACCTTGAGCGCCACCCGTTCGCCCGAGGGGCTACGGGCGAGGTGCACGACCCCCATGCCGCCCTCACCCAGGCGGGTCAGCACCTGGTAGCCGCTGACCTCCAGCCCGGGCGGGGGCGACGAGGACCGATGGGTGAGGCTCACTCCCCGAGATTAGCCCTCGGCTCAGACGACGCGGCGCATCCACCCGTAGGTGTCGTCGGCGCGGCCGAACTGCAC
The DNA here is from genome assembly GCF_015070385.1 of Nocardioides malaquae. Classification (GTDB taxonomy): domain Bacteria; phylum Actinomycetota; class Actinomycetes; order Propionibacteriales; family Nocardioidaceae; genus Nocardioides; species Nocardioides malaquae. The sequence goes on from NZ_JADCSA010000009.1 coordinate 3,286, forward strand.
GTCAACCAGCGCCTGGCGGATCCTCATCGTCAACTCGGTGGAGGCGGGGGCCGCCGTGGTGCCCGCGGCGGAGCGCAGCTCACCCACCGGAGAGACGACGGCGGCAGTGCCGCAGGCGAAGATCTCGACGATCTCGCCGGACTCCACGCCGCGGCGCCACTCGTCGATCTCGAAGCGGCGCTCGGTGACGTCGTGGCCCATGCCGCGGGCCAGCTCGATGATCGAGGAGCGGGTGATGCCCTCGAGGATCGTGCCCTCGATCGCGGGAGTCACGATGGAGCCGTCGCGGAAGACGAAGTACATGTTCATCCCGCCGAGCTCCTCGACGTAGCGCCCCTCCTGGGCGTCGAGGAAGACCACCTGGTCGCAGCCGTGCTGGCTGGCCTCCTGCTGGGCGACCAGTGACGAGGCGTAGTTGCCACCCGTCTTGGCCGCACCCATGCCGCCGCGGGCGGCGCGCGTGTACTCCTCGGTGAGCCAGAGGCTGACCGGCTTGAGGCCCCCCTTGAAGTAGGAGCCTGCCGGGCTGGCGATCACCATGAAGGTGACGTGCTGGCTGGGACGGACCCCGAGGAACCTCTCGCTCGCGAACATGAACGGCCGCAGGTAGAGGCTCTTCTCACCGGCGTTGTCGGGCACCCACCGCTCGTCGACCTTCACCAGGGCCTCGACGGCCCCGATGAAGTCCTCGACGGGCAGCTCGGGCAGCGCCAGCCGCTGGCTGGAGCGGACCATGCGCTCGGCGTTGGCCTCGGGACGGAAGAGGTGGACCGAGCCGTCGGCGTGACGGTAGGCCTTCATCCCCTCGAAGGTCTCCTGCGCGTAGTGCAGCACCGCCGTGGCGGGGTCCAGCGTCAGCGGACCATAGGGGGTGATCCGCGCGTCGTGCCACCCCTGTTCCGGGGTCCACTCGACGGTGAACATGTGGTCGGTGAAGTGCACCCCGAAGCCGGGGTCCTCGAGGATCTCGGCGAGCCGGGCGTCGTCGACGCGGGTCTCGGAGAGAGTCGTGCTGATCTCCATGTGACGCAACTTACACTCGGGCCGCGATGGCGTCGCCGATCGCGGCGGTCGGACGGGACTCACCGGCGACGCGCTCGGCGATGTCGGCGGCGACGGCCTGCTCGATGCGCTCCGCACCCTCGGCGAAGCCGAAGAAGTCCAGCAGCATCGCGCCCGAGAGGATGGCGGCGGTGGGGTCGGCCTTCTGCTGGCCCGCGATGTCGGGCGCGGAGCCGTGCACGGGCTCGAACATCGACGGCGTCGTGCGCGACGGGTTGAGGTTGCCCGACGCGGCCAGCCCGATGCCACCGGTCACCGCGGCAGCCAGGTCGGTGATGATGTCGCCGAAGAGGTTGTCGGTGACGATCACGTCGAAGCGGGCGGGGTCGGTGACCATGAAGATCGTCGCCGCGTCGATGTGCAGGTAGTCGACGGCGACCTCGGGGAACTCCTCGGCGACCTCGTTGACGATGCGCCACCACATCGAGCCGGCGTGCACCAGCACGTTGGTCTTGTGGACCAGCGTCAGCTTCTTGCGGCGCTTGTCGGCGCGGGCGAAGGCGTCGCGGACGACCCGCTCGATGCCGAAGGCGGTGTTGAGGCTGACCTCGGTGGCGACCTCCTGCGGGGTGCCCTGGCGGATCGACCCACCGTTGCCGGTGTAGGGGCCCTCAGTGCCCTCACGCACGACCACGAAGTCGATCTCACCGGGGTTCGCCAACGGCGAGGCGACACCCGGGTAGAGCCGCGAGGGACGCAGGTTGACGTGGTGGTCGAGGGCGAAGCGCAGCCGCAGCAGCAGGTTGCGCTCGAGCAGCCCGGGCGGGATGCCCGGGTCGTTGGGCTTGCCGCCGATGGCGCCCAGCAGGATGGCGTCGCGGCCACGCACCTCCTCCAGGACCTCGTCCGGCAGGACCTCACCGGTGGTGAGGTAGTGCTCGGCCCCCAGCGAGTAGTGGGTGGCGGTGAAGGTCTCGGGGGCCACCACGTCGAGGACCTTGAGGGCCTCGCGGGTGACCTCGGGGCCGATGCCGTCGCCGGGGATGACGGCGAGCTCGATCGGGGTCCGGGGGGAGGTGGTGGTCATGGCTCCGGAGGTTAGTTGTCGTCGGGACGCTGGTCGGAGGCATCTCGCAGGTCAACTGCGAGCTGCACCGCGTGGTGGCTGTGGGGGCTCTGCGGGTTGTGACGTCCGGGGCCCCAGTCGGCCGGGTTCAACTCGTACATGCTCTCTCCTGAGGTTCACGACCCCGAGGCCGGGGTCACGGTGGTGCAGGTGGTGGAGGTGTGCGCCGCCGAGGTCGGGGCGGCACCGGAGAGACCACGGATCACGTGGAGGACGTTCCTGCGAGAGGCGCCGGGTGCGGCGGACGGCCGAGGCCGTCGAGCGTGTGACCCCGGGTCGGTGGACCGGGTCGTACGCGGCAGGAACGGTGAGGCGGGAGGGCCGGGGGACACGCCACGGACACCGCGACGAGGTGGCCCTCTGTCAGGCCTCGTCGCGGCGTACGACTACTACGAGTGCGGTCCGCATGATGCGCTGAGCGTACGCCCCCGATCACGCCTTGTCGAGGGTTTCGGCGGCTGGACGACGTACGTCACACGAACGTTCCGGTGTGAGACTGAGCCGGTGAGTGCTCCCCCCGAACTTCCCCAGATCGTGCGTCGCGCCTTCGACGTCTCCCGCAGGGCCGGCTACGTCTCCTTCTGCCGCAACGAGACCGGCCGCCTGCTGGCCGCCCTGGCCGCGACCCGCACCGGGCTGATGGCCGAGTTCGGCACGGGGTGCGGCGTGGGCACGGCGTGGCTGCGCTCCGGGGTGCAGACCGACGCCCGGATCCTCACCGCCGAGCTGAACCCCCGTCTGGCCAAGGCCGCCGCGGAGATCTTCGTCGACGACGAGGCCGTGGAGGTCTTCGAGGCCGACTGGTCCACCCTCGCGGGCAAGGGGCCCTTCTCGCTGCTCTTCCTCGACTCCGGCGACCCCGAGAGCGTGCGGGTCGACGCCATCGCCGACCTCGTCGAGCGCGGCGGCATCGTGGTGCTCGACGACTTCACCCCGTGCGAGTCCTGGCCGCCCATCCACCTGGGGCGGGTCGACACCCTGCGCGAGGAGTGGTTGACCGACGAGCGGTTCACCGCCGTCGAGGTGATGATCGCCCACGACGCGTCGGTGCTGATCGCCACGCGCCGCTGACCGCGGCGCGACTCAGCCGTCGACGGACGGCTCGACGGGCGCGGCTGCCGGCAGCTCGACGACGGCGTAGGGCATTAAGACCTGGGCGAGCGGACCGATCCCCAGCGCGTAGAGCACGGTCCCCACGCCGAACTCGGCGCCGAACCGTCCCCCGAGCAGGAGCCCGACGACGACCACGGCGACCTCGAGGAGCGTACGCACGAGGCGCAGCGACGCCCCGGTGCGGCGCACCAGCCCGGTCATCAAGCCGTCGCGGGGCCCTCGCCCGAGCTGGGCTCCGATGTAGAGGGCCGTCGCGACCCCGTTGAGCACGACTCCACCCACCACGAGGACGACCCGCGCGACGATCGCGTCGGGTTGGGCCACGAGCGCCAGCGTGGCGTCTGCGGCCGCTCCGACCATCACCGCGTTGAGGAGCGTGCCCACCCCGGGCTTCTCGCGCAACGGGATCCAGGCGAGGAGCACGACCAGGCTGGCGAGGATGACGACCTGGCCGAGGGTCAGGGGGGCGAACCGGGTCAGCGCCAGGTGCAGGACGTCCCAGGGCGCCACCCCCAACGCGCCCTGGACCATCAGGCCGAGCGAGACGCCGTAGAGGACCAGGCCGGCCATCAGCTGGGTCAGACGACGCGGCAGCCGACCGGCGCGCAGCTGGGCGACCGGGCCGAGGTCGAGGAGCGGAACCGGCGCCTTCTCGGCACGGGCACCGCGGGCGCGGGCTTCGGACACCGGCCCATCTTCCCCTCCCCCGGGTCGGGCACGAAAACGCGGCGGCCCGGCTCCACCGTGGTGGGACCGGGCCGACTCGGACGACCTGGGGGCCGGGGTCAGGAAAGGTTGACCGCCCGCACCTGGCTGGCGCTCATCGCACCCTTGATCTCCGCGAGGGTCTCGACCGGGATGGCGGAGTCGACGGAGAGCGCGACCAGGGCGTGGCCGCCCTTGACGTCGCGGGCGACCTGCATGCCCGCGATGTTGACGGCGGCCTCGCCGAGGATGCGGCCGACGGTGCCGACCATGCCCGGACGGTCCTCGTAGGTGAAGAAGGCCAGGTGGTCGGTCGGCTCGATGTCGACGTCGAAGCCGTTGACCTCGACCAGGCGCTCCTTCTGCGAGATGCCCACCAGGGTGCCGCTGACGGAGACCTGCTGGCCGTCGGCCAGGGTGCCGCGGATGGTGATGAGGTTGCGGTGGTCGGGGCTCTCGGCCTCGGTGACCAGGCGCACCTCGGTGCCGCGCTCGGCGGCCAGCAGCGGGGCGTTGACGTAGGAGACCTGGTCCTCGACGATGTCGGCGAAGACGCCCTTGAGGGCGGCCAGCTCGAGCACCTTGACGTCGTACTCCGTGATCTCGCCGCGCACCTCGACGTCGAGCTGCTGGGCGACCTCGCCGGCCAGGGCGGTGAAGACCCGGCCGAGCTTCTCGGTGAGCGGGATGCCGGGGCGGACGTCCTCGGCGATGACGCCACCCTGGACGTTGACCGCGTCGGGCACGAGCTCACCGGAGAGGGCGAGGCGCACCGACCGGGCGACCGCGATGCCGGCCTTCTCCTGGGCCTCGTCGGTGGAGGCGCCCAGGTGCGGGGTGGCGACCACGTTCTCGAGCTCGAAGAGCGGGCTGTCGGTGCAGGGCTCCTTGTCGAAGACGTCGACGCCCGCCGCGGCGATCTGGCCGCTCTTCAGGGCGTCGAAGAGGGCGGCCTCGTCGACGATGCCACCACGGGCGGCGTTGACGAGGACGAGCTCCTTCTTCGCCTTCGCGAGCTGCTCGGCCCCGATCAGGCCGACGGTCTCGGGGGTCTTCGGCAGGTGCACGGAGATGAAGTCGGACTCGGCCAGCAACGTGTCGAGGTCGACCAGGCGGGCGCCGATCTGGGCGGCGCGACCGGCCTGCACGTAGGGGTCGTAAGCCACGACCTTCATGCCGAAGGCCTGCAGCCGCTGGGCGACCAGGACGCCGATGCGGCCCAGGCCGACGATGCCGACGGTCTTCTCGAAGAGCTCGATGCCGGTGTACTTCGAGCGCTTCCACTCACCGCTGCGCAGCGCCGCGTGGGCGGGGCTGATGTGGCGGGCGGCAGCCAGCATCAGCGCGACGGCCAGCTCGGCGGCCGAGGTGATGTTGGAGGTCGGGGCGTTGACGACCATGACGCCGGCCTGGGTGGCGGCCTTCACGTCGACGTTGTCCAGGCCAACACCGGCACGGGCGACGACCTTGAGGCGCGTCGCGGCGGCGAGGGCCTCCTCGTTCACCTTCGTCGCCGAGCGCACCAGGATGGCGTCGACGTCGACGATCGCGGAGAGCAGCTCGGCACGGTCCGCCCCGTTGCAGTGGCGGATCTCGAAGTCCGGGCCCAACGCCTCGATGGTGGCGGGGCTGAGCTCTTCGGCGATGAGTACGACTGGCTTGGTCACAGGCTGGGTCCTCAGCAAGTTCAGAAGTGGGTGGGTGCACACGTTGCACGACACTGTGCCTGCGGCCGATGCTACCTGCGCTCGAGCGGCTCCCCGACCTCGGTCCGGGTCGGTGAGACCACCGCAGGGACACGGTCGGGGTCGTGGCCGGGCAGCAATCGGAGTGCGCTGGCGACACCCGTGCCCACCACGCCCTCCAGCGGTCCACGACGCCACGGGGCAGGCAGCCCGAACCTGCGCCACAGCGCGGCCACGAGCACGGCGACCAGTGTCATGCCGACCACGTTGGCCCAGGCGTCGTCCGGGGTCCCCGGGAAGAGGCCGCGAGCCCACCACGCGAGCCAGACGACCTGGAGGCTGTAGACGGTCAGCGTCATGCCTCCGACCCAGGCCAGCGGACGCAGCACCCGACTCACGGGCCACCGCGCGACCAGGAGGCAGGCGACGAACACGCCGGTCGCGAGGGCTGTCACGAAGAGCTCCTCCGACCACGTCGTCTCGTAGGCCACCAGGTCGACGCGTCCCGTCAACCGGGCCCACGAGAGGAGGCCGACGACGCCGATGCACCCCACGAGCAGTCCTGCTGGGAGCGTCAGCCCGACTGGCTGGCCCTGAGGCGGCAGCAGCAGGCGCACGAGGAGGATCCCGACGCATCCGCAGAGCAGCAGCACCGCCTGCGGGTAGTAGTTGCTCACCAGCAGGTCGAACCACCACAGCTTCCCCGTCTCGCCGTCGACGGCCAGCTGGATCCAGGTCGACCGACTGGCCTCGATGGTCCACGGAGCCACGAGCCCTGCGATCACCGCGACCCCCAGGACGAGCGTCGTGGGCAGGCGCGAGACCGCCCAGCACAGGAGGGTCAGCACCCCCAGCGGTGCGAGCACGATGACGATGTGGGCCCCCGCCTGGGCCAACGCCCATCCGAGGGCGAGCAGGGCGGAGGCTCTCACGAACGAGGCGACCGCGTGGGCGGCCGGCCCCAGGGCACGCGCCCCGAGCTCGGTACCTGCCCCCACGAGCAGCGCGAAGAGCGGGAAGGTCAGGAACTCGGAGAGCATGAGGACGTCGCCCGGCCCGGCCCCGGGGGCGGTGTGGGCCACGAACATGGAGACCACCGCGACGCCGCGCGCCAGGTCGACCCCGAGCTCGCGACGGGACGGGGCGCGGGTCTCGGCGTGCGTCAGGTCGGGGCTCACCTGCCCATCATGGCCGAGGAGCGCCCGCGGCGGGGCTCGATGACGGACAGGTGGACCGTCGTCCACCTGCCCCCGCCCGGACCTGCGTCAGACGGCGCACCCGTCGGGGCCGCAGGCCTCCGCGTCGCCGCCCCCGACGAGGTCCAGCTTCGGGTGGGAGTCGTCCCACGCCCGGGCGAGCACCTGCGTGAAGGTCTCCACGGGCTGGGCACCGGAGACCCCGTACTTGCCCTCGACCACGAAGAACGGCACGCCCGTGGCGCCGTACGCCCGTGCCTGCTCGACGTCCGCCCGCACGGCGTCGGCGTACTCCTGCGAGGCCAGCACGGCGTCGACCCGAGCAGCAGGCAGGCCGACGGTCACCGCCACGTCCTGCAGCACGGCGTGGTCACCCAGGTCACGGTTGTCGACGAAGTGGGCGGCGAGGAGGGCCTCCTTGAGCTCACCCTGCAGCGACGCCCCGCCCGCGTCCAGCGCGAGGTGCAGCAACCGGTGGGCGTCCTCGGTGTTGGCGTGCAGGCTGGCGTCGCCGAAGTGCAGCCCCTCGGCGGCAGCCATTTCCTGGGTGCGGGCGAGCATCTGACGCACCTGGTCGGGGCCACCGAAGCGGGCGCCGAGCGCCTCGAGGGTGCTGACCGACTCGCCGCGCGGGGCGGTCGGGTCGAGCTGGTAGGAGCGCCACACGACCTCGACCTCGTCGGCGTGGGCGAAGTCGGACAGGGCGGTCTCCAGACGCCGCTTGCCGATGTAGCACCACGGGCAGACGACGTCACTCCAGATCTCGATGCGCATGTCGAGCAGAACAGCCCCTCCCCCACGCTTGTTCCCACCCGCCGGCCTGTACGCCACGGGCAGGCACCCGGGGTGACCCTGAGGCCGCCTCGGGGTCGGGTGGGGGTGCGGACGGGCGCTCTCCCCGATGCGACGACCCCGCCCCCGGGCCGAAAGTGGGGTCATGATCACGATCGACTCACTCAGCAAGCGCTACGGCGGCTTCCTCGCCGTCGACGACGTCACCTTCACCGCCCGTCCCGGACGGGTCACCGGGTTCCTCGGTCCCAACGGCGCCGGCAAGTCCACCACCATGCGGGTGATGGTCGGGCTCACCCCGGCCACCCACGGCGAGGCCACGATCAACGGGCGCCGCTTCGCCGACCTGCCCAACCCGGGACGCGAGGTCGGCGTGCTCCTCGACGCCTCCGCCCAGCACGCGGGACGGACCGGCCGCGACGTGCTCAAGGTGGCGGCCCTGACCATGGGGTTGCCGCGCACCAGGGTCGAGGAGTCCCTGGCCCGCGTCGGCCTCACCGACGACGAGGCGTCGCGCCGGGTGCGGGACTACTCGCTCGGGATGCGCCAGCGGCTCGGCATCGCCGCCGCCCTGCTCGGCGACCCCTCCGTGCTCGTGCTCGACGAGCCCGCCAACGGCCTGGACCCCGCCGGGATCCGCTGGATGCGCGACCTGCTGCGCACCTTCGCCGACGACGGCGGGACGGTCCTGCTCTCCTCTCACCTGCTGCACGAGATCGAGGTGATCGCCGACGACCTCGTCGTCATCGGCAACGGACGCGTGGTCGCCCGGGGCACCAAGGCCGAGCTGCTCGCCGCGGCGGGCACGGTCGTCCGCGCGCCGGACCCGGACGCACTCACCGTCGCGTTGCAGGCCGCCGGACTCTCCGTCACCCGGACCCCCGACCACGCCCTGCACACCGAGGCCAGCGCCGAGATGGTCGGCCGCGTCGCGCTCTCCGCAGGAATCCCCCTCCTCGAGCTGCGGGCCAGCGACAGCGCCGGCCTGGAGGAGATGTTCCTGCAGCTCACCGCCGCCTCGCAGCGCGAGGGACACACCGAAGGAGCCGCAGCATGAGCACCACCACCACGCTTGCCGGGGCCTCGCGCCAGTCGTACGCCCCCGCGCCCGCTGACGCGCACCCGCCGGCCCCGGGCATCAGCTTCGCCCAGCTCTGCCGGGTCGAGCTCGTCAAGATGTTCAACACCCGCTCGGGCTTCTGGCTGGCCGCCAGCATCGTGATCCTCTCGGTGCTCGCCACCGCCGGGGTGCTGGTCTTCGCGCCGGACTCCGCCATCACGTACGGCAGCTTCGCCACCGCGATCGGGATGCCGATGGCGATCATCCTGCCCGTCATCGCGATCCTCGCCGTCACCTCGGAGTACAGCCAGCGCACCGGCCTCACCACCTACACGCTGGTGCCCTCGCGCTCACGCGTCGTCGCGGCCAAGGCCGTCGTGACGATCGGCATCGGCGTGGTCGGCATGCTGGTCGCCACGGCGATCGGCGCCCTGGGCAACCTGCTCGGCGCGACGGTGCGTGACGTCGACGCGGTCTGGAGGTTCAGCGCGTACGACCTCGGCCTGACGGTCCTGGCCAACGTGATCGGCGTGGCGATGGGCTTCACCCTCGGGGTGCTGCTGCGCAACTCCCCCGCCGCGATCGTGGCCTACTTCGTCTACTCGTTCGTCTTCCCCAACGTCATGGGTGCGCTGGCGTTCTACCGCGAGTCGTTCCACGACGTCTGGCCGTGGGTCGACCTCTTCTACAACCAGACGTTCCTCTACGACAACCGCCCGGACGCGGAGGGCTGGGCGCAGCTCGGGGTCACCGCCGTGATCTGGCTGGTGCTGCCCCTGGCGTTCGGCCTGCGTCGGCTGATGCGCGCCGAGGTGAAGTGAGCCTCGTCCGGAGACGACGACGCCCGCCGACCCAGACGGGTCGGCGGGCGTCGTGCGGGACCGGCGGGGATCAGCGAGCAGCAGAGCCCTCGGTGTAGTCCTCGTCCTGCTGCTTCCACGAGAAGTGGCTGCGCAGCTTCTTGCCGGTCTCCTCGATCGGGTGGGCAGCACCCTTGGCACGGAGCTCGAGGAACTCCTTGGCGCCGTTGTCCTGGTCGTTGATGAAGCGCTCGGCGAAGGCACCCGACTGGATGTCGGCGAGGACGGCCTTCATGTTCTCCTTCACGCGCGGGTCGATGACGCGCGGGCCGGAGACGTAGTCGCCGTACTCAGCGGTGTCGGAGACCGACCAGCGCTGCTTGGCGATGCCGCCCTCCCACATGAGGTCGACGATGAGCTTGAGCTCGTGGAGCACCTCGAAGTAGGCGATCTCCGGCTGGTAGCCCGCCTCGGTGAGGGTCTCGAAGCCGTACTGCACCAGCTGGGAGACACCGCCGCAGAGCACGGCCTGCTCACCGAACAGGTCGGTCTCGGTCTCCTCGGTGAAGGTGGTCTTGATGACGCCGGCGCGGGTGCCGCCGATGCCCTTGGCGTAGGACTTGGCGAGCTCCCAGGCGTTGCCCGAGGCGTCCTTCTCCACGGCGATGATGTCCGGGATGCCGCGACCGGCGACGTACTCGCGACGCACGGTGTGACCGGGAGCCTTCGGCGCGACCATGATGACGTCGACGCCCTCGGGGGCGGTGATGTAGCCGAAGCGGATGTTGAAGCCGTGGCCGAAGACCAGGGTGTCGCCCTCGTTGAGGTTGGGCTCGATGTGCTCGGCGAAGAGGGTGCGCTGGTGCTGGTCGGGGGCGAGGATCACGATGACCTCGGCGTCCTTGGCGGCCTCGGCGGGGGTGAGGACGGTGAAGCCCTCGTCCTCGGCCTTGACGCGGGACTTGGAGCCCTCGGGCAGACCGATGCGGACGTCGACGCCCGAGTCGCGCAGGTTGAGGGCGTGGGCGTGACCCTGGCTGCCGTAACCGATCACGGCGACCTTCTTGCCCTGGATCAGCGTCAGGTCTGCGTCGTCGTCGTAGAACATCTCAGCCACGGGGGCTCTCCTTCATTGCGGGGTGGGTGCCGGCGTCGATCTTCGCAACCGGCAGGGCGGGGTGTCCGCGCGGGGTCTCCCCCGCCGCGGGGGGTCAGGCGTACGACTGGGGCTGCGGCACGGCAACCGGCGCGGGGCGGGTGGTGCGCTCGGTGATCGAGCGGGAGCCACGCCCGATGGCGACCATGCCCGACTGCACCAGCTCACGGATGCCGAAGGGCTCCATGACGGCCAGGAAGTCGCGCAGCTTGTCGGAGTTGCCGGTGACCTCGATCGTCACGGCGTCCGGCGCCACGTCGACGACCTTGGCCTTGAAGAGCTGGATGGCGTCGAGCACGTTGCCGCGGGTCTCGGCATCAGCCTTCACCTTGACCAACAACAGCTCGCGGCGCACCGAGGCCGGGCCGTCGAGCTCGACGATCTTGAGCACCTCGACCAGCTTGTTGAGCTGCTTGGTGACCTGCTCGAGCGGGAGGTCCTCCACGTTGACCACGATGGTCATCCGCGAGACCTCGGGGTGCTCGGTCGGGCCGACGGCCAGGCTGTCGATGTTGAAGCCGCGGCGGCTGAAGAGGGCAGCCACGCGGGTCAGGACGCCCGGCTTGTTCTCCACCAGGACCGACAGGGTGTGCTTGCTCATCAGAGGTCGTCCTCGTCGAACTGGGGAGCCATGTCCCGGGCGTACTTGATGTCGTCGTTGCTCGTGCCGGAGGCGACCATCGGCCACACCATGGCGTCACGGTGCACCCGGAAGTCGACGACCACCGGCTGGTCGTTGATCTCCATGGCCTTCTCGATGGTGGCGTCGACGTCGGCCTCCGACTCGCACGAGAGGCCCACGCAGCCGAGCGCCTCGGCCAGCTTCACGAAGTCGGGGATCCGCTTGGAGTGCAGGTCGGTGTTGGAGTAGCGCTCGTTGTAGAAGAGCGTCTGCCACTGGCGCACCATGCCGAGCGACTCGTTGTTGATCACCGCGACCTTGATCGGGATGTCGTTGATCGCGCAGGTGGCCAGCTCCTGGTTGGTCATCTGGAAGCAGCCGTCACCGTCGATCGCCCACACGGTGGTGTCGGGCATGCCGACCTTGGCGCCCATGGCGGCCGGCACCGAGTAGCCCATCGTGCCCAGGCCACCGGAGTTGAGCCAGGTGTTGGGGCGCTCGTAGCCGATGAAGTGGGAGGCCCACATCTGGTGCTGGCCGACGCCTGCGGCGTAGATCGCCTCCGGGCCCGCGATCTGGCCCAGACGCTCGAGCACGTACTGCGGGGCGAGGCTGCCGTCGGCCGGCTTGTCGTAGCCGAGCGGGTAGCGCTTCTTCATGCCGGCGCAGAAGTCGATCCACTGCTCGTAGTCACCCTCGCGCCCCTGCTCGGCCTCGGCCTGGAGGGTGGCGAGCAGGTCGACGAGCACCTCGCGGGCGTCGCCCACGATCGGCACGTCGGCGTGGCGGTTCTTGCCGATCTCGGCCGGGTCGATGTCGGCGTGGATCACCATCGCGTGCGGGGCGAAGGAGTCCAGGTTGCCGGTGACGCGGTCGTCGAACCGGGCGCCGAGGCTGATGATGAGGTCGGAGCGCTGCAGCCCGGTCACCGCGGCCACCGTGCCGTGCATGCCGGGCATGCCGAGGTGCTGCGGGTGGGAGTCGGGGAACGCACCGCGCGCCATCAGGGTGGTGACCACCGGGATGCCGGTGTACTCGGCCAGGGCGCGCAGCTCGCGCGACGCACGGGCCCGGATGACGCCGCCACCGACGTACAGCACGGGGCGCTTGGCCGACAGCATGAGGCGGGCGGCCTCACGGATCTGCTTGCCGTGGGGCTTGGTCACCGGGCGGTAGCCGGGCAGGTTGACCTCGCGCGGCCACTCGAACGTGGAGGTCGCCTGCAGCGCCGACTTCGTGACGTCGACGAGCACCGGGCCGGGGCGACCGGTGGAGGCGATGTGGAACGCCTCGGCCACCACCCGCGGGATCTCGGCGGGGTCGGTGACCAGGAAGTTGTGCTTGGTCACGGGCATCGTGATGCCCCGGATGTCGGCCTCCTGGAAGGCGTCGGTGCCAATGAGCGAGGAGCCCACCTGACCGGTGACGGCGACCATGGGCACGGAGTCCATGTAGGCGTCGGCGATAGGGGTGACGAGGTTGGTCGCACCCGGGCCGGAGGTCGCCATGCAGACGCCGACACGACCGGTGGCCGCCGCGTAGCCCTGGGCCGCGTGACCGGCACCCTGCTCGTGACGCACGAGGACGTGACGGATCTTCTGCGAGTCCATCAACGGGTCGTACGCCGGGAGGATCGCGCCGCCCGGGATGCCGAAGATGTCAGTGACACCCGCGTGCTCCAGGGACCGCACCAGGCTCTCTGCGCCGGTGACCGCGCCGTCCTGCTCGCTCATCTCTGTCTCTTCCTCACTGCCCTGCTCGGGACTGCCCTGCTCGGTCGGCTGCCGGGGGTCGACAACCGTGGTGTGCCCAACAAAAAACCCCTCGGCCGAAGTCGGCGACGAGGGGTGACGCGTGCGTCTGAAGAGAACTTCAGCTCACGCGTCGCGTGCGTACGAGAAGGTCCATGCGCATGGGCCCTACGGTCGCCGCTGTGGGCACCCGACGTCAACACAGTCTGCCACGTCGTCTTGCATGGTGAACACGTCGTCTTGGTCACTGGAAGCTGACGAAGCGCACCGCGGGCCGGATCCGGCGCACGGCGCGGGCCCGCATCATCGGGGTGTCCTCGTCGATGAAGAGCTTGAACCCCATCCGCAGCTGGCGCGGACGGGCGAGCACACCGTAGGTGTCGAGCTTCTGGCCGGGCGTGCCGAACCCGTCGACGTGGAGCACCTCGGCCAGGTGCGGCCGGTCGACGAGCCGCTCGGGGCGCACGATCATGCTCGACCTGAACTGGTGGAGCATGAAGACCTTCTCGGGCAGGTCGTGTCGGGCGGTGAGCCGGTCGAGCCAGGCCGAGACCCGGTGCACCTCCCGCGCCCGCACGGAGCCGATGACCCGCCCCGGCACTTGGTGGCGGCCCATCCGCCACTCGGGGTCGAGCGCGAGTCCGACGTGCGGCTGCTCCAGCGCCCACCGCCACCGCTTCGCGACGGTGAGGAAGTCGTCGCGACCCGGCTGGAGGTCGAGCACCACCAGCGCGCCACGCCGCTCGGCGGCCTCGACGTAGCGGCGTACGTCGCGGCGGGCCACGTCGTGGTTGAAGTCTCCGCCCTTGCCCGGGAACGGGTCGGCGACGGTGACGATCAGCTCGTAGACGGGCAGCAGCCGTTCGCCGGGGCGTACGAACGGGCGGCCGGCTCGCACGAGGTCGCGGTGCATACGCTTCGGAGGTTGCTCCCCCAGCACGCCGAGGACCCCGGTGCCCGGAGTGCCGTAGTAGGCCACCAGGAACCGGTTGCGGCCGAAGACCTTGCGACCACCCCCGGGCAGGCTGGCTGGCGTGGCCTTCGTCCTGGTGGGACGAGGTGTCGCGGTCGGGGTGCTGGCCACCGGCGAGGCGTCCTGGTCGTCCGGCGCCGGGGCGGCCAGCGTCCGTTCAGGGCCTGCGGCCGGGACGTCGCTCCCCCGGTCGTCCACCGTCGCGAAGGCCACCAACGCCACGAGTGCCATCACGATCGCCAGCACCGACGCGACCATCCGCTTGCCCCCCATGGCGGACAGGGTAGTCAGCCGCGCGGACGCCGACCGCATCGACGACGCGTGCGTGGGAGCATGCACGCCATGGACGGAGAACGCTGGTCGATCCGCCACGACGGTCGGCTCCACGAGGTCCACGTCCGTCGTCGCCTGGTCAACGTCGTCGTCGAGTGGCGCGTCGACGGAGAGCTCGTCTCCCGCGCCGAGGACGTCGACTCCACGCTCGTGCTCTGCCCCGATGAGGGCCACGAACCGGCGCTGGGCGCCGTCGGCGTGAAGGCCCCCACGTTCCTCAAGGCGACCCGACGGGTGGTGCTGCGGCCTCCCAGCAGGGAGCTCGACGACTCCGACGACGGGACTGGCGAGCGGGACTCCGACGGTGAGGATCTGACCGAGGGAATGATCTCCCTCCTCCTCTCCTTCAACGACGGCACGCACGACCTCGTCCCCGACCCGGGCACGCGCGGCGCCCGACGGCAGCAGTGGATCGTCGACCACCCGGTCCTCTTCATGTGGGCCGAGCTCCTCACCGCTGGCCGTGGCCTGGTCGGGGTGCTGCTGCTGACGGCCGTGATCCTGCCGCTGCTCGAGCACCTGGTTCCCAGCCTCGAGGTCGAGGTGCCGAGCGTCGACGTGCCGGACCTCCCGACGCTGCCGCTGCCGTCGATCCCCTGGCCTGACCTGCCGGACATCTCGCTGCCCAGCATCCCCGGCCCGGACTGGCTGTGGGACGCCACCCAGCTCGCCGTGGTCCTCGCCGTCGCGTGGCTGTTCTCCCGCAGGGAGGTCAGGCGCCTCCGCGCAGAGATGGCGCGGCGCAACGCCACGCCGAAGGAGCCGGCCCCGGGAAGCTCCGGGACCGGCTCCTGACGCCGTGCGGCTGTCCGTCAGCTGGTGACGGCACCCTTGCTCGCCGACTGCACGAGCTTGGAGTACTTGCCGAGCACCCCGTGGGTGAACTTGGGCGGCTGCGCCACCCAGCCCTGCTTGCGGCGCTCCAGCTCGTCGGCGTCGACGTGCAGCTCGAGCGTGCGGTTCGGGATGTCGAGGGTGACCTGGTCACCGTCCTGCACGAAGGCGATCGGTCCCCCGTGCGACGCCTCCGGGGCGACGTGGCCGATGCACGGACCAGTGGTGCCACCGGAGAAGCGACCGTCGGTGATGAGCAGGGTGTCCTTGCCCAGCCCGGCGCCCTTGATGGCGCCGGTGATGGCGAGCATCTCGCGCATGCCGGGGCCACCTGCGGGACCCTCGTAGCGAATGATCACCGCGTCGCCCTTGACGATCTTGCCCTCGGCCAAGGCGTCCAGCGCGGCGCGCTCGCGGTCGAAGACCCGCGCGGTGGCGGTGACGACCTCGGCGTCGAAGCCGGCCGACTTGATGACGGCACCCTCGGGGGCGAGCGTGCCCTCGAGGATCGTGATGCCGCCCTTGGCGTGGATCGGCTGGGCCACGGAGTGGATGACGCTGCCGTCGACGCTCTTGGGCGCCAGCGCCTCGAGGTTCTCGGCGAGGGTCTTGCCGGTGACGGTCAGCACGTCGCCGTGCATGAGCCCGGCGTCGAGCAGCGCCTTCATGACCACCGGGATGCCGCCGATCTTGTCGACGTCGGTCATCACGTACTTGCCGAAGGGCTTCATGTCGGCCAGGTGCGGCACCTTGTCGCCGATGCGGTTGAAGTCGGCCAGCTCGAGGTCGACGTCGGCCTCGCGGGCGATCGCCAGCAGGTGGAGCACCGCATTGGTGGAGCCACCGAGCGCCATCGTGATCGCGATGGCGTTCTCGAAGGCCTCGCGCGTCATGATCTGGCGGGCGGTGATGCCGTGCTTGAGCAGGTTGACCACAGCCTCGCCGGAGCGGTGCGCGAAGCCGTCACGGCGACGGTCGACGGCCGGCGGGGCGGCGGAACCGGGCAGGCTCATGCCGAGGGCCTCGCCGATGGAGGCCATCGTGTTGGCGGTGTACATGCCACCGCAGGCGCCCTCGCCGGGGCAGATCGCCTTCTCGACGCGCTTGACCTCGTCCTCGGTGATCTTGCCGGCCAGGCAGGCACCGACGGCCTCGAAGGCGTCGATGATGGTGACGTCCTTGCCGTCGACGTTGCCGGGCATCGTCGAGCCGGCGTAGAGGAAGACGCTGGAGAGGTCGAGGCGGGCGGCGGCCATCAGCATGCCGGGCAGCGACTTGTCGCAACCGGCCAGCAGCACGGAGCCGTCGAGGCGCTCGGCACTCATGACGACCTCGACGGAGTCGGCGATGACCTCGCGGCTCACCAGCGAGTAGTGCATGCCGTCGTGGCCCATCGAGATGCCGTCGGAGACGGAGATGGTGCCGAACTCGAGGGGGAACCCGCCGGCGGCGTGCACGCCGTTCTTGACGGCCTTGGCCAGCCGGTCGAGCGAGAGGTTGCAGGGGGTGATCTCGTTCCACGACGACGCCACACCGATCTGCGGCTTGGCGAAGTCGTCGTCCTGCATCCCGACAGCGCGGAGCATGCCGCGGGCCGCGGCCTTCTCCAGACCGTCGGTGACGTCGCGGGAGCGGGGCTTGATGTCGGGAGCGTCGTTCATGGGCCCAGATTAGTCCGCCTCCGCGCTGCGCGTGGGGGCGGACCAACCTCGGACGTCAACGCCAGCCGAGGCCCGGAGCCACCTGGGTGAGCAGCGACTCGAGCAGGTGGGCGTTGTAGTCCACCCCCAGCTGGTTGGGCACCGTCAGCAGCAGCGTGTCGGCGAGGGCGATCGCCTCGTCGCCGGCGAGCTGGTCGACCAGCACGTCGGGCTCCGCGGCGTACGACCGCCCGAAGACGGCGCGCAGCTGCGGCTCGATCTGGCCGACCTGGTCGCGGCTGTTGCCGTCGTGGCCGAAGTAGGCGCGGTCCTTCTCCGTGGTGATCGGCATGATCGAGCGGCTGACCGAGACCCGCGGCTGCCAGTCGTGGCCGGCCTTGGCCCACTCCTCGTGGAACGCCTCGATCTGCTTGCGCTGCTGCACGTGGAAGGGCTCGCCCGACTCGTCGGCGACCAGGGTCGAGCTCATCAGGTTCATGCCCTGCTGGGCGGCCCACCGTGCCGTGGCCTCCGAGGCCGCGCCCCACCAGATCCGCTCGCGCAGCCCCTCGGAGTGCGGCTCGAGGCGCAGCAGGCCGGGCGGGTTGGGGAACATCGGCCGCGGGTTGGGCTGGGCGAAGCCCTCCCCCTTCAGCACCTCCAGGAGCACCTGGGTGTGGCGCCGCGCCATGTCGGCCTGGTCCTCGCCCTCGGCGGGGGCGTACCCGAAGTAGCGCCAGCCGTCGATGACCTGCTCCGGTGATCCCCGGCTGATGCCGAGCTGCAGTCGCCCACCCGAGATGAGGTCCGCCGCGCCGGCGTCCTCCGCCATGTACATGGGGTTCTCGTAGCGCATGTCGATCACGCCGGTGCCGATCTCGATCCGCTCGGTCTTCGCGCCCACGGCGGCGAGCAGCGGGAACGGCGAGGCGAGCTGGCGCGCGAAGTGGTGCACCCGGAAGTAGGCGCCGTCACCCCCGAGCTCCTCGGTGGCGACCGCGAGGTCGATGGACTGCAGCAACGTGTCGGAGGCCGACCGCACGTGGGAGTGCGGGGAGTCCGTCCAGTGCCCGAAGTTCAGGAACCCGATCTTCTTCATGATTGGTTCAACAATCAACCATCCGATTCATTCCCGTCCCCCACCGGCCGGGGTTGCGGTGCATCCGCGTCATCAGGTGACGTGCATCCACCGCAACCCGCAGCAGGCGCCGCCTCATTCGGTCGTACGCCGCCGGAAGGCCGCGAGGGCCAGCGGCGCGAGCACGACGGTCAGGGCGACGGTCCAGATCACCGTCGAGAGCACGGGGTGCTGCAACGGCAGCGCGGCGTCGGGGGCCACGGGGGTCGTGTTGCCCCACAGCTCTCGGACGGCCTGCACCAACGACGAGATCGGGTTCCACTCGGCCACCACCCGCAGCGCCTCCGGCATCCGCTCGGTCGGCGCGAAGGCGTTGGAGAGGAAGGTGATGGGGAACATCACCGTGAACATGACGCCGTTGACCGACTCCACCGACCGCATCGTCGAACCCACCAGGATGCCGAGCCAGATCATCGCGAAGGCCCACAGCACGAGCAGTCCGTAGGCAGCCACGGCCTCGAGGAACGAACCGCGGATCCGCCAGCCCACCACCAGCCCGGTGATGCTCATGACCACGATGCCGAGGGATGAGTGCACCAGGCTCGAGAGGCTGCGCCCCACGAGCACGGAGGCCAGGTGGATCGGCAGTGAGCGCATGCGGTCGACGATGCCCTTGTCGATGTCGGCAGTGAGGCCGACGGCGACGATGAAGGAGGCGAACGCCATCGTCTGCGCCATGATCCCGCCGAGCAGCCACTCGCGGTAGCCGTCGGCGGCGCCCTGCACCGCGATCGCGCCCCCGAAGACGTAGGCGAAGAGCAGCACGAACATCACCGGCTGGAGCGTGACGTCGAGCAGCATCTCGGGCATCCGGCGGATGTGGATCAGGTTGCGGCGGGTGATCGCCCACGACTGGCGCGCCAGCGAGGTGGGCCGGATCTGCGGTCGTTCGATCGCGCTCATGCCGACACCTCCTCGTCCTCGACCGGCAGGTCGTCCTCGGCACGGCGTCCGGTCAGGTGCAGGAAGACGTCGTCGAGGCTGGGACGCTGCAGCCCGAGGTCGTCGAGGTCGATGCCGCTGTCGGCGAAGGCAGCGGCGGCCGCGGTGACGTCGCCCAAACCTTGGGCTGGCGCGGTGAGTCGGCGTGCGGGCGTCTCCACGTGCACCTCGGAGCTCACCGTGCGCAGGAGCTGCTCGGCCCGCCCGAGGTCCTCGGCGCGCGAGACGGTGACCACGAGCGCGGCCCGGCCCGAGGCGTCCTTGAGCTGCAGGGGCGTGCCCTGGGCGATGACGGTGCCGCGGTCGATGACGACGATGTCGTCGGCCAGCTGGTCGGCTTCCTCGAGGTACTGGGTGGTGAGCAGCAGGGTGGTGCCGTCGGTGACCAGCCCTCGCAGCACGTCCCACAGCTCCACGCGACTGCGCGGGTCGAGCCCCGTGGTCGGCTCATCGAGGAAGAGCACCGGCGGCGTGGCCACCAGGCTGACGGCGAGGTCGAGACGGCGCCGCATGCCGCCGGAGTAGGTCTTCACCACCCGCCGGCCCGCGTCCGTCAGCGAGAACCGTTCCAGCAGGTCGCCGGCGATGCGCCGCACCGTCGCCGAGCTCAACCCGTAGAGGCGTCCGACCAGCTCGATGTTCTCCACACCGGTGAGCAGCTCGTCGACGGTCGCGCTCTGCCCGGTCAGGCCCATGGAGCGGCGTACGCCGTCGGGGTCGGTACGCACGTCGTAGCCCGCCACCCGCGCGATGCCGCTGGTGGGACGCGTGAGCGTCGTCATCATCCGCACGGTCGTGGTCTTGCCGGCCCCGTTGGGGCCGAGCAGCCCCATCACCGTGCCGCGTGGCACGGAGAAGCTGACGCCGTCGACGGCGACCGTCTCCCCGAACCGCTTCACGAGGTCGACGGCCTCGATGGCCACCTCGCCGCTTCCTGCTGCGACTCCCATCGCACTCCCCCAGACCGGCGCCCCGAGCAGGCACCGGTTCTTCACCGTACGCCCGTGCCACGGCCGCGCCAAGAGGTTTTCGTGGGGCTCTCAGCGGGCGTCGCGGCGCCCTCACGCCAGGCCCCGGGCGCGTTCACACAGATGTCACACAAGCGTGACACGGACGTCTCGACGGGTTCCTAGTGTCCTCCGCAGGGCTCCCGCAAGGGCCGCCCCGGCCGCCCTCCACAATGACGTGGTGGACCGGCCGGGGCGATTTGCGGCCCTCGCCTCCTCCGTCCGCTCGCTACGCTGGTGCGACCGATGCGACCGGGAGGTCCCCAGTGCGACCAGTGACGATCGTTGCCCTTGCCGCGACCGCGGCGCTGGCCGCCGCCTGCTCCTCCGAGCAGCAGCGCACCACCCCCACCCCGGAGCCGTCGGCCTCGCCCAGCGTGAGCGAGTCGCCCAGCGTGAGCGCGTCGCCCACCCCGGGCCCCTCGGCGCGCCCGGGCCAGGACGGCGGTCCCCCCGAGGTCGCGGGAGCCGTCGCCCGCAACCTGCGGGTGCCGTGGGGCCTCGCCTTCCTCGACGACGGCTCGGCGCTGGCCACCGAGCGGGACTCGTGGCGACTGCTGCACCTGACCCCGCGCGGCGAGGGGTGGCGTACGCGTGACCTCGGCGTGCTGGCGACCGGACCGGGCTCAGGACCCAGCGTCGAGGGCGGCCTGCTCGGCATCGCCGTCGAGCCCGACGGGGGTGAGGACCCGCGAGTCTTCGTCTACGTCACGACCGCCGAGGACAACCGGGTGGTCTCCGCCACCTGGGAGGGTGGCGGCTTCTCGGAGTGGGAGCCGGTGCTGACCGGCATCCCGCGCTACGACTACCACGACGGCGGCCGGATCGCCTTCGGTCCCGACGGCCACCTCTACGTCGCCACCGGTGACGCCGGCCAGCCCGAGCTCGCCCAGGACCAGGAGTCGCTGGCCGGCAAGATCCTCCGCATGCGCCCCGACGGCACCCCCGCCCCTGGCAACCCCGACGGCGACTCGCTCGTCTACTCCTCGGGCCACCGCAACGTGCAGGGGCTCGCCTGGGACGACGACGGCCAGCTGTGGGCCAGCGAGTTCGGCGAGAACAGCTACGACGAGCTCAACCGCATCGAGGCCGGCGGCAACTACGGCTGGCCCGAGGTCGAGGGACGCGCGGCCGACAACCCCGGCGCCGACGCCGACGACTACGTCGACCCCGTGGCCGTCTGGTCGACCGACGAGGCCTCCCCCTCCGGTCTGGCCTGGGCCGACGGTCGCCTGTGGCTCGGCGCGCTGCGCGGCACCCGACTGTGGGAGGTGCGCATCGCCGACGACGGCAAGGCCACCTCGACGCCACACTTCGTCGGGGAGTACGGCCGGATGCGCACGGTGGTGGCCACCCCCGAGGGCGAGCTGTGGGTGACGACCTCGAACCACGACGGCCGCGGTGAGCCCGCGCAGGTCGACGACAGGATCCTGCGCCTGACCTGGTGAGGCACCTCGGTCTCCCGGGCGGCTCAGGGCGTAGGTGCCGGGACCCGGACCACGGTGGCCCGCCGCGCGGCGCGACGCAGCGTCGACAGCACGGCCGGACCGACGACGGCGATCGCCAGCCCGTTGGTCACCGCACGCCCGGTGTCCCACCCGCCGGTCGAGGTGACGAGCGTGTAGACCACGAAGCGGCGGAGGTTCTCCGCGAGCGGTGCGCCGGCGACGTAGGACAGCTCGGTCGCCTCGCGGCCGGGCACCTCGATGCCGAGGGCGAGGGGCCAGCCCCACAGGTTCATCAACGCCCCGTAGGCGTAGGCCGCGACCATCCCGTAGACCACGAGCATCGCGATCTCGCGCCGCCCTCGAGGGCGGCGCGGCAGCAACCCGGCGCCCATCCCGACCCAGCCGGCGACCAGCATCTGGAAGGGCAGCCAGGGTCCCACGCCAGCGGTGAAGAGGGCGGAGACGAAGAGGGAGGTGCAGCCGAGCACGAACCCGAAGGCGGGCCCGAAGACCCGACCGGCCAGCACCATGAGGAAGAAGATCAGCTCGATGCCGGCGACCCCGGCCCCCAGCCCCCGCAACACTCCGTTGATCGCCGAGAGCAGGCCCAGGATCGCGAGCATCCTGGCATCCATGCCGCCCTCGGTCATCTCCGCCAGCACCATCACCAGCAGCAGCGGCATGAGGGCGATGAAGAGGAAGGGCGGGTCGACGCGGGTGCCGCCCTCGACCTCCAGCAGCAGCGGCCAGCCCAGCATCATCAGCCCGACCACCGAGACCAGCACGAGCACCAGTGCGGAGCGCGGCCCGATGCGCAGCCGGGCGTCCGCCCCCGTGACCGACTCCGAGGTCGACGTGGCGCTCACGCCCCCACCGCCTCGAGGGCGCGGGTGACCTCGCAGACCTTCAGCCACGGCGCACCGAGCACCTTGGTGACCTGGGGCGCGAACGACGGCGACTGCGCCACCACCTCGCGGGTGGGGCCGTCGGAGACGACCTCACCGTCGGCCAGCACCACGACCCGGTCGCAGGTCAGCGCGACGAACTCGACGTCGTGGGTCGCCACCATCACCGCGTGTCCCTCGGCGGCGAGGTCGCGCAGGATGCGTGAGAGCGCCTCCTTGCCGGGGTAGTCGAGCCCGCGGGTGGGTTCGTCGAGCAGCAGCACCTCGGGGCGGGTGGTGAGCACGACGGCCACCGCGAGCGCCAGCTTCTGGCCCTCGGAGAGGTCGCGGGGGTGGGTCTCGGGGGTGATGCCCGGGGCGAGTCGGTCGAGCAGCCCGCGGCAGGTGCCGCGCTCCCCCGCCGCGGCGTCGGCGGCCTCGCACTCCTGGGCGACGGTCTCCAGGTAGAGCAGGTCGGCGGCGGTCTGCGGCACCATGCCGGTCAGGCGTCGCCGTTCGTCGGCGGGCAACGCGTGGGGATCGCGGCCGGCGTGGTCGACGATGCCGGCGCTGCGCCCGAGCCGGCCCTGCAGCGCCCACAGCAGGGTCGACTTGCCGGCGCCGTTGCGGCCCATGAGCGCGGTGACCTGCCCCCGGTGCAGCGCCACGTCGACCCCGTCGAGCACGGGCACCTGGCCGTGCGCCACCCGGAGCCGGCGTGCGGCGAGCACCGGGGCGCCCACCGGGGCCTGGGCGTCGACAGGCGTGGTGGCGACGTGGGTCAGGGCGTCGCGCAGGGGCGTACGCAGCGAGGCCGCGCGGCGGCGCGCCTCGCGCACCGTCAGGGGCAGGGGGCTCCAGCCGGCGGCGCGGCCCAGGTCGACCAACGGTGGCGCGATCGGTGAACGCTCCAGCACGACCTGCGGCACGTCGACCTCGACGCTGCCGTCGCCGCGCAGCAGCACCATGCGGTCGGCGAAGGGCACCACGCGCTCGATGCGGTGCTCGGCGACCAGCACCGAGACACCCAGGTCGTGCACGAGGCGGGTGAGTGTGGCGAGCACGTCCTCGGCGGCGGTCGGGTCGAGCGCGGAGGTGGGTTCGTCGAGCACCAGCAGCCGCGGGTGCATGGTGAGCACCGACCCGATGGCGACGCGTTGCTGCTCGCCGCCGGAGAGGGTGCGCAGGTCGCGGTGGCGCAGGTCGGCGATGCCGAGCAGGTCGAGGGTGTCCTCGACGCGCCGACGCATGGTGGCCGGCGGCAGGCCGAGCTGCTCCATCGCGTAGGCCAGCTCCTCCTCGACGGTGTCGGTGACGAACCAGGCGGCGGGGTTCTGGCCGACGAAGCCGACGCGTCCGGCGCGCTCGCGGGCGGGCTGGTGGAGGATGCTCTCGCCCTCCCAGGTGACGTCACCGCGCAGGGTGCCGCCGGTGTAGGTGGGCACCAGACCCGTGACGACGCCGAGCAGCGTCGACTTGCCCGACCCGGTGGGGCCCGCGAGCAGGACGAACTCGCCCTCCTCGACCTCGAGGTCGACGCCGGTGAGCACCCGGCGACCTTCGTAGCCGAACGTGATGTCGTGCAGGGCGATCACGGAGTGCCTCCCACGGTGGTCGGACGGTTGGCCCGGGTCGGGGCGGGGGGCGCCGCGACGAGCGGCACCAGCGCGAGCAGGGGGGCCACCAGGGCGGTGAGGGTGACGGTGGGCGCGTCGAGCACGCCGGGGTGCGCGACCACCAAGTGGTCGCGGCCGACCCACCACAGGCCCAGTGCGGCCGCCAGTCCGCCGGCCGCGACGGCGACCTCGGGCGGCTGCCACCGGTCGGCCCGGTAGCGCGTGCGGCGCACCCGACGCCCGGCGCTGGCCATCCCGCCGACGGCGCAGGCGGCGCCCACCAGCAGCATCGGCAGGCCCAGCCAGGTCGGGGTGGAGCGGTCGAGGAAGCCGTAGACGCCCACGCAGGTGCCGAGCAGGGCCGCCACCATCCAGGCGCCGGTCACGCGGCGGGCGCGCGGGTCGAGGTCGCCCGAGCGACCGTAGCCCCGGGCGTCCATGCCGGCGGCGAGGCTCAGCGAGCGGTCGAAGGCGTCCTCGAGCACCGGCACCAGCAACCGTCGCAGGCCCTTGATGCGGCCGGTGTGTCCGCCGCGCAGCTCCTGGGCGTGCTTGACGCGGCGGGCGCTGTCGACGAGCTGGGGCAGCACCGAGACCGCGACCACGAGGGCGCTGCCGATCTCGTAGAGGGCCGGTGGCAGGGTCTTGAGCAGTCGTTTGGGGTTGGCCAGGGCGTTGGCCGCCCCGAAGGCCAGCAGGATGCAGGCGAGCTGCAGTCCGTCGTAGAGCCCGGCGAGCAGCTGCTCGAGCGTGACGGGGCCCAGGAGCTGGATGCCGGCGGCGAAGTCGGGCAGCTCGACGGCGGGCAGCCGCACCAGCACGGTGCCCACGTCGCTGCCCCCGAGCAGGATCCGGAAGACGACCCGGACCACGACGGTGATCAGCGCCAGCCACAGGTAGAGCCGGAAGGAGCGCGCCCACGCGCCGTCGCCGCGACAACCGAGGACGACCAGCCAGGTCACCGCCACCAGGAGCAGCAGCAGCCACGGGTTGGTGGTCATCGAGGCCGCCGCCGCGACGCCGGCGGCCCACGCCCACCACGCCACCGGGTGCAGCTCACGGGGGAACCGCACCCGGCGGGTGGAGAGGCTGGGCTCGGCGGCGGTCGCGGCGACGGTCATGACACGTCTGCCTCAGGCCTGTCGACGGCGACGGAGGACGACCACGGCCCCGGTCGCCGCCAGGACGACGAGGACCACGGGCACGGCCCAGCCGGGCAGACCGTCGGGGGTCTGCGCGGCCGCAGGAGCAGCGTCGTCGGGGCCGAGGGTGATCTCACCCGCGGCCGGCAGGTCGGGGTCGACCTCGACGCTCTCCCCCGGGGTCGGGACCTCGGTCGAGCGTGGCTCCGGGGTCACGCTGGGCGATGTCTCGCCGCCTTCCGGCTCGGTGGCGGAGGCACCCGGCTCCGACGGATCGGGCGCGGTCGTGTCGCCCGTCCCAGGAGCGGGCGGGCCCGTGCCGGGTGCCGGCTTCGGCCGGGGCTTCGACTTCCGCGTCGGTTCGGGCTTCGGTGAGGAGCCCGACGGTGGGGTGGCACTGCGGGCGACGGGCACGGTGGCCGGCGGTTCGGCCTTGCCACTGCCCTCGTGCCAGGCCATCGCCAGGTATCCCCCGTCGGGCACCCGCAGGGAGTCGACGCCACGGGAGGAGTAGACCCAGGCCCCACCCTCACCGTCGGCCCACCAGATGCTCCAGTAACGGTCGGGCGGCGCGGCCTCGACGCACGGGTCGTCGGCCGGGAGCCCGCTGACCCGGCAGACGAAGCCCGGCGACTTCGAGGCCATCGTCAACGGATATCCGGCGTCGTCGAGGATCGCGCGGGCCCGCTGCCCCTCGGTGTCGGAGTCGCACCCTGCAGTCAGGCCGCCGCCGAGCTCGGCGAAGTCGACGACCACGGTGACGCCGGCGTCACCGCTGCACACCGCCGCAAGAGCGGGCGGGGCCACGGCGAGGCCGAGGCCCGCCGCGGCGCCCACGAGGAGCACCGCGACGGACCGGGCGAGTCGGCGTCGAAGCGTCGGGCACACCTTCAGCGCACCCGCACCTTCGCGACGCCGGTGCGGGTGGCGTACTGGCCCCTGACCTTGACCGCGGCGAGACCGCGCGCCTTGCCGACCTTGACCCTGCGCACGAAGACGCCCTTGCGGTTGGCCTTGCCCTGGGCGACCTTCTTGCCGCGCACCTTGACGGTGACCCTCTCGCCGGCTGCGAGACCACGGACGGTGACCTTCACCCGGGCGTTGCGCTTGACCTGCTTCTTCGCGACGCGGACCTTGAGCTTCTTCTTGCCCAGCACGGTGAGACCACCGGCCTGCTGGACCTTGGTCGTGGCCGTGAGCAGTGTGGGCCGCGAGGTGCCTGCCTTCACCGGCACCGACACGCGGAGCACGTCGCCGGAGCCGATCAGCTGACGGGTCGCGCCGAGTCCGGTGAGGCACGCTCGCTCGCCGGGGGCGATGCCGTCAACGGTCACGGTGACCTTCGTGCCGGCCTTGGCGAAGCGCGGCAGGCGGAGGCTCGCGCCCTCAGCCCTCGTGGAGGCGGGAGCGTACGCGAGGGCCGGCAGCGCCTGGACGTCGGCGATGACCCACTGCGACCGGTCGAGCGGGTCGGAGATGCCGTAGGTGGCACCGTCGTTCCATCCCTGCTCGTCGTAGGCGACAGCGCCCTGCTCACCCTTGAGCGGGCCGGGCGCGCAGGCGTCGACGACCTGCAGAGCGCGCAACCACGTCGCTGCCTTCGCCGCCTGGGCGTCGCGACCCAGCGTGGCCAGCGCCCAGCCGCCGAGGCCGGTGGTGTTGGAGTTCGCGCCGTTCTGGGGGTCACCGAAGGAGCCGTCGGCCTGCTGCTGGGAGACGAGCCACGTGGCTGCCCGGTCGAGGGCGGAGCGCACCGCCGGGTCGGAACCGGCGAGCGAGGCCAGCTGGAGGGCGACCAGGGCCGTCGTGTCCGCGCTCTGCTCCGGCGACACGGCCGGGGAGGCCGCGTCGCAGGACTGGGCTGCGGCGTCCTTGTCGGCGTTGAAGTAGAGGCGGAAGAACCCTGCGTCGCACTGCTGGGCGAGCAGGAAGTCGGTGACCTCGTCGGCGAGTGGGCTGCCCGCGGCCGTGAGCGCGCCCGCGGCGAAGGCCTGGCCAATACTGTTGGCGTAGTCGCCCCACGCCGACAGGTCCTCGAGGCGGCCGGTCGACGCACCGGTGGTGATGACCCGGTCCTCGACGCGGCCGAGGAGGTCGATGCCGCCGAAGGAAGCGGTGTCACGGCCCTGCGAGACGGCCAGTGCCAACGCCTTGGCGGCGGAACCCGAGTAGACCTCGCCGCCGGAACCCGTGTAGGTCTCGACCCCACCGGCGACGGCGTCAGTGATCTCCGCAACGGCCGCGTCATGGCCGCCGACGGCGTCCAGGGCGAGCGCGAGGTCGACCGAGGTGCCGTAGGACGGACCGGAGAAGGTCTCCCCCTCCCACTCCGAAGCGGTCTCGATCAAGCCGTTCTTGAGGTTGCCGACCAACCATCCGGAGGCGAGCTCGGCCGGAACCGGGTCTGCGGGGGGTGTCGCCTGGGCCGGGGTCGCGTGGGCCGGGCCCTGGACGGTGGTGAGAACGAGGGCCGTGCTGGCCACGAGGGCCACGAGCCGGCCGGAGCGCGCGATGCGCAACATGTGCTTCCTTCCCGCTGCTGAGCGGGACCACTCCGGCACGGAGTCGAACCCGCTGCTTTCCACGACAGCGCTTCGTGTTCGTACGCGTCGTCATGGGCATTCCGGCTCGCACGGATCACTCCGTGCCTACGGTTGCGGGTCAGCGCCGGACTCGGACCGGCTTTCCCTATGACGGGCGTGTAGAGGTGAGGCGGCGGTTGCCGCGACAGCCCGCACTCTACTCCCGCGTCGCGGAAACCCACTATCACGTCCGGGTGTGGCCTCGCCCACCGCCCGGAGACGCTCAGCCCTGTCCGGTGACGGTCAACGCCTGCGCGAGGGCCGGGAACGCCTGCACAGCGGCGAGCACCCACTGCGAGCGGTCGAGCGGGTCGGTGATGCCGTAGCGGCGTCCGTCCTCGAGACCCAGGGTGTCGTAGGCGATCGCGCCGACCTCGTCGGCGAGCTCGCCCTCCTCCTCCTCCCCGATCTGCCGGGCGGCGAGCCAGGCGGCGGCGCGGTCCGCCGCCTCGTCCTCCCCGAGCACGCGAAGCGCCCAACCGGCCAGGCCGACGGTGTTGGCGTTGGTGCCGTTCTGCGGGTCGGAGAAGGTGCCGTCGTCTGCCTGCTGCTCGAGCAGCCACTCCCCTGCGGCGTCGAGCGCCTCACCGACGCCCTCGTGCTGGTCGGCCACCGGGGCCAGCTGGAGCACCACCAGCGCCGTCACGTCGGGGGCCTGCTCGGCGTCGACGTCGGCGCCGTCGCAGCTCTGGTCCTTGGCCTTCGGCTTGGAGAGGTCGAGGCGAAAGAAGCCCTCCTCGCACTGCTGGGCCAGCAGGAACTCAGTGGCGGCGTCGGCCTTCTCGCTGCCGACGCGGGTCAGGGCACCCGCCGCGTACGCCTGCCCGAGGGTGTTGGCGTAGTCGCCGTACTGCGAGGCGTCGCTGATCCGGCCGGCAGCGGGTCCGCGGGAGGTGACCGTGCCCTCGACGCGGGCCTGGAGGTCCTCACCACCGAAGTCACGGGCGTCGCGGCCCTGCTCGGCGACCAGGGCGAGGGCCTTGGCCGACGGCCCGGCGTAGACCTCGCCGTCGGTGCCCACGTAGGTGGCCAGGTCGTCGGCCAGCGCGTCGGTGATCTCCTCGACCCGCTCCGGGGCGTGGTCGAGGGCGTTGAGCGCCAGCGCGAGGTCGACGCTGCTGCCGTGGTCGACGAAGGTGTTGGTCTTGCCCTCGTAGGAGGTCGTGATCTCCAGCAGCCCGGCGTCGGTCAGGTTGCCGAGCGTCCAGTCGGCGGCGGCCTCGGCAGCCGAGTTGTCGGCGCCCCTGGTTCCGCGGTCGTCGTTGCCGGTGTCGGTGTCACTTCCGCACCCTCCCAGGAGGAGGGCTCCGGCGGCGATGGCCGCGACGGCATGCAGACGACGGTTCATGTGGGTTCCTTCCCGCTGCTCGCGGGACGCCGCCCTGTGGGAGCGCACCCGCCGTGTTCCTCGACAGCGAATGTTCGGACGCTGCACGTCGGGTGTTCCGGCTCGCACGGAGTGCTCCGTGCCTACGGTTGCGGGTCAGCGCCGGACTCGGACCGGCTTCCCCCGACGGTGCGCGTGGGTGCGGCTCGGCGGTCGCCGAGCCACGACGACTCTAGCTGCGGCCACCCTCCCCAACGGCAACTGCCGAGTTGATGGGATCGACACCGGAGTGTCGCCGCATCAACTCGGCAATTGAGGGTCGGGCGGGGAGGGTCAGGAGAGCTTCTCGAGGATCAGCTCGCGCACACGGGCGGCGTCGGCCTGGCCCTTCATCTCCTTCATGACCGCGCCGATGAGGGCGCCGGCAGCGGCGACCTTGCCGTCACGGATCTTGTCGGCCACGCCGGGGTTGGCCGCGATGGCCGTGTCGACGGCGGCCGAGAGCGCACCGTCGTCGGAGACCACGGCGAGGCCGCGCTTCTCCACGACCTCCTCCGGGGTGCCCTCGCCGGCGAGGACGCCCTCGATCACCTGGCGGGCCAGCTTGTCGTTGATCGTCTTCGCGTCGACCAGCGCCTGGATCTTCGCGACCTGGGCGGGCGTGATGCCGAGCTCGGAGATCTCCACACCGCTCTCGTTGGAGCGACGCGCCATCTCGCCGAGCCACCACTTGCGCGCGGCCTGCGGGGCGCAGCCCTCGGCGACGGTCTCCTCGACCAGGCCGAACGCGCCGGCGCCGATGGTGTCGCGCATCTCCAGGTCGGTGAAGCCCCACTCCTTCTGCAGCCGGGCCCGCTTGACGGTCGGGTTCTCCGGCAGGGTGCCGCGCAGCTCCTCGACCCACTCGCGCGAGGGGGCGACGGGCACGAGGTCCGGCTCGGGGAAGTAGCGGTAGTCGTCGGCGTCGGACTTCGGACGGCCCGCGGTGGTCACGCCGGTGTCCTCGTGCCAGTGGCGGGTCTCCTGCAGGATCGAGCCGCCGCCGGAGAGGATCGCGGCGTGCCGCTGGATCTCGTAGCGCACCGCCCGCTCGACCGAGCGCAGCGAGTTGACGTTCTTGGTCTCGGTGCGGGTGCCGAGCTTCTCGGTGCCCTTGGGCGCGAGCGAGAGGTTGACGTCGGCGCGGATCGAGCCCTGGTCCATGCGCGCGTCGGAGACGCCGAGAGCGACGATCAGGTCACGCAGCTGCGCGACGTACGCCCGGGCGACAGCAGGTGCCTTGGCGCCCGCGCCGACGATGGGCTTGGTGACGATCTCGATCAGGGGGATGCCGGCGCGGTTGTAATCGACCAGCGAGTAGTCGGCGCCGTGGATGCGGCCGGTGGAGCCGCCGACGTGCAGCGACTTGCCGGTGTCCTCCTCCATGTGGGCGCGCTCGATCTCCACGCGGAAGACCTCGGGCTCGCCGTCGTCGCCCTCGATGGTGACATCCATGAAGCCCTCGAAGGCGATGGGCTCGTCGTACTGCGAGGTCTGGAAGTTCTTCGGCATGTCCGGGTAGAAGTAGTTCTTCCGGGCAAAGCGGCACCACTCGGCGATCTCGCAGTTGAGCGCGAGGCCGATGCGGATGGCCGACTCGACGGCCTTGCCGTTGACGACCGGCATGGCGCCGGGCAGTCCCAGGCAGGTCGGGCAGACCTGGGTGTTGGGCTCGGCGCCGAACTCGGTCGGGCAGCCGCAGAACATCTTCGTGTTCGTGTTGAGCTCGACGTGGACCTCCAGGCCCAGCGCCGGGTCGAAGGCGTCGAGGGCGGCGTCGAGACCCATCAGCTTCTCGCTCGTGGTGGCGCTCATGCCTGCACCCCTTCC
Source organism: Nocardioides malaquae (assembly GCF_015070385.1). Taxonomy (GTDB): domain Bacteria; phylum Actinomycetota; class Actinomycetes; order Propionibacteriales; family Nocardioidaceae; genus Nocardioides; species Nocardioides malaquae. The sequence continues at coordinate 34,029 of NZ_JADCSA010000009.1, forward strand.
AGCTCGGGGGCGCGGTCGAGCAACGGACCGCCCCAGTTCTTCTCCAGCAGGGTCTCCAGGGCGGCGCCGACGCGGTAGAGCCGGTCGTCGCCCTCGATCGGCGCGAGCACCTGGAAGCCCGAGGGCAGCCCGTCCTCGTCGGCCAGCCCGTTGGGCAGGGAGATGCCGGGCACGCCGGCCAGGTTGGCCGGGATGGTGGCGAGGTCGTTGAGGTACATCGCGATCGGGTCGTCGAGCTTCTCGCCCAGCTTGAAGGCGGTGGTCGGCGCGGTCGGGCTGACCAGCACGTCGACCTGCTCGAAGGCGGCCGCGAAGTCCTGCGTGATGAGCGTGCGCACCTTCTGCGCCTGCCCGTAGTAGGCGTCGTAGTAGCCGCTGGAGAGGGCGTACGTGCCCAGGATGATGCGGCGCTTCACCTCGTCGCCGAAGCCGGCGTCGCGACTGGCGCGCATGACGTCTTCAGCGCTCGGGTCGCCCTCGGGGGTGACCCGCAGGCCGTAACGCATCGCGTCGAACTTGGCGAGGTTGGAGGACGCCTCGCTCGGCATCAGCAGGTAGTAGGTGGCCAGCGCGTGCACGAAGCTCGGGCAGGAGACCTCGACCACCTCGGCGCCGGCGGAGCGCAGCAGCTCCAGCGACTCCTCGAAGCGGGCCTGGACGCCGGGCTGGTAGCCCTCACCCTGGAGCTCGGTGATGACGCCGACCTTGAGGCCCCTCAGGTCACCGGTGGCGCCGGCGCGGGCGGCGTCGGCGAGCGCGCCGACCGGCTTGTCGATGGAGGTGGAGTCGAGGGGGTCGTGGCCGCCGATGAGCTCGTGGAGCAGCGCGGAGTCCAGCACGGTGCGGGTGACCGGGCCGACCTGGTCGAGCGAGTTGGCCATCGCGACGAGCCCGTAGCGCGAGACTCCGCCGTAGGTCGGCTTCACGCCGACCGACCCGGTGACGGCCGCGGGCTGGCGGATCGAGCCACCGGTGTCGGTGCCGATGGCCAGCGGCGCCTCGAAGGCGGCGACGGCGGCGGCGGAGCCACCCCCGGAGCCGCCGGGGATGCGGGTCCGGTCCCACGGGTTGCGGGTGGGGCCGTAGGCGGAGTGCTCGGTGGAGGAGCCCATCGCGAACTCGTCCATGTTGGTCTTGCCGAGGATCGGCAGGCCGGCGTCCTTCAGCTTGCGCACGACGGTCGCGTCGTAGGGCGGGATCCAGCCCTCGAGGATCTTGGAGCCGACGGTGGTGGGCACGCCCTCGGTGGCCAGCACGTCCTTGACGGCGATCGGTACGCCGTCGAGGTAGGAGGCGGGGTTGCCGGCGGCACGGCGCTCGTCGGAGGCCTTCGCCTGGGCGAGCGCGCCCTCGGCGTCGACGTGGAGGAAGGCATGGATGCCGGCCTCGTCGCTGCCGTCGGTCGGGCCGTCGACGGCGGCGATGCGGTCGAGGTGGGCCTGGGTCAGCTCGACGCTGGTGACCTCACCGGCGGCCAGGGCCTGCGCCAGCTCGTCGGCGCTCTTGCGGGTCCAGTCGGTCACTGCTCGTCTCCCAGGATGCGCGGAACCATGAATCGCTGCTGCTCGCTCGCCGGGGCCGCCGCGAGCGCCTGCTCGGCGGTGAGGCCGGGGGTGACGACGTCGTCGCGGAAGACGTTGGTCAGCGGCAGCGGGTGGGACGTCGGCGGCACGTCGGCGCTGACGACCTCGCTCAGCGACGCGACCGACTCGAGGATCACGTTGAGCTGGGGAGCCAGGTGGTCGAGCTCGGCGTCGGACAGGTCGATCCGGGCGAGGTTCGCCAGGTGGGCGACCTCGTCCCTGGTGATCTCGGGCATGCAGCCGTCCTTCAGGGTTGTCGGTACGGGCGTGATTCTAGGTGGACGGACCGACGAAGCTCCTACCCACCGGCGCGTGGACGGACGAGGATCGCTCTCGACGTCCTGCACCCGATACGTCCGGCGGCCCCAACCGATTCCGTCGCCACCGCATCCAAGAGGGTGTGACCACATTTCTGGGAGGTTCGATGGGACGCACACGCACGGGGCCACCCGCTGACGACGACTTCGCCGACTTCGTGCATGCGCGGTGGCCGGCGCTCTACCGCAGCGCGGTGATGCTGGTCGGTGACCGTCACCTGGCCGAGGACCTCGTCCAGAGCGCGCTCGCGAGCACGTACGCGAACTGGGGCCGCATCGAACGCACGGACTCTGCCCCGGGCTACGCACGACGCACGCTCCACAACGAGGCCTTCACCTGGATGCGGCGGCGTGGATGGCGCAACGAGGTGCCGACCGAGGAGCTGCCCGAGAGCTCACCCGAGCATCGGGCCACCAGAGCCGTCGACGACGACCCGAGCGTGCGTCCGACCGTGCTCGCGGCGCTCCGGCAGCTTCCGCCGCGCCAACGCGCGGTCGTGGTCCTGCGCTACTACGACGACCTGAGCGTCGCCGAGACCGCCAGCATCCTCGGCGTCACGACCGGCACCGTGAAGAGCCAGTGCTCCGAGGCCCTGGGCCGACTCGGGGTCCTGCTCGGCAGCGACGAGATGGGTGCGCTCCGTGCGCTCTGACCGTTCGCCCCACCCGCGCCTCCCACTTCCCGCTCCTGACAGGAGAACCCGATGAACACCACACCCCATGACCTGTTGACGCGCGCTGCGGACGAGGTCGACGTGCCCGTCCCCGACACCTCGGCCATCCTGCGGGCGGGGCGCCGCCAGCACCGTCGGAACACCCTGCGCCGCGTGACGCCCGCGGTCGGTCTCGTGGCAGCTTCCGCGGTCGCCGCCGCGGTGCTGATCCCGCAGTCGCCCGACGAGCTCGGCGCGCCCGAGGGGGTACGAGTCACCGAGGTCGCCCCCGCCGCCTTCTCCGCCGCCGAGACCCGGGAGGTGACCCGCGCCTACGTCGAGACCGGGGCCTTCGCGATCGGGACCACGGTCTACCTCGGCGCCCGGGACACCCATCCGGTGGAGCTCGACGTGCCGGCCATCCGGGGGCTCCACCTGACCTCCGCCGGGGTCCTGGTGCGCCACGGCAAGGACCTCTCCATGGACGTGGCCAGCAGCTACTCGTTGGTGGGCACCGACGGGAGCGTCCGAGCGGTCGACCTCGCCCCCGGGGACGTGGCCGTCGGGACGGACGCGGGTCAGCCCTACTTCAGCTACGCCCGCAAGGCCGGCCAGGGGTGGGAGGTGGTCGTCCACGACCTGCGCTCCGGAGAGCTGACCGCCACCGTGACGGTCTCCGGTGACTTCACGTGGGGTGGCTGGGACGCGCCCCCGGTCTCGCTCTCCGGCGACGTGGTCTGGGTCGGTCTGGACGAGGAGACGGCGGCCTTCGACTGGCGCACGGGCGAGCGGGTGGAGAGCGCCCTGCCGGGCAGCCTCTACCCCGCGGTCAAGGGGGGCCGTCAGGTGTTCGAGACGACCAACAAGAGGTACGAGACCACGGGGTTCGAGGTGAAGGACGCGCGCACCGGCGACGTGGTCCTCGACGTCCCCGTCACCGCGAAGAGGTCCACCCTGGGCCTCCTCTCCCCCGACGGCGAGGCGTTGATGATGGGCCCCTACCTCATGCACACCGAGGACGACCAGATCCGCGACACCCGAGGCATGCGGGTGATCGACGTCGCCTCCGGACGCAGCACGGACCTGCCGGCGTCTCCGGTCGGTGGGTACGGGTGGACGCCGGACGGCCACGTCTTCAGCGTCGACGGTCAGCAGGCGGTCGTGTGCGACCCGCTCGCCGGGGAGTGCACCACCACCGAGCTCTCCCTCGGCGTCTCACCCGGCGACCTCGGGACGCTGCGGCTGGGCGGTCTTGTCACCGACTCCTGACCGGCGGGGGCGGGTCGACGTACCCTGCGGAGGTGACGACACGTGGATCGATGACCCGCCGCCCGCGCATCGGCCGGACCCTGGCCACCTGGGGCGCCGCCCTGGCCCTGGTCGCGACCGCTGCCTGCTCAGCCGGCGACGGTGAGGGCGACGCGGCCGACGCCGCGCCTGAACCGCCTGCCAGCTACGTGGCGCTGGGCGACTCGTTCACCGCGGCGCCGTTCGTGCCCAACTTGGTCGAGGCCGACGGCTGCTACCGCTCGACGGCCAACTACCCGGCGCTGGTCGCGACCGAGCTGGGGGTGGCCGACTTCACCGACGTGAGCTGCTCCGCGGCCGACACCACCCACATGGCGTCGCCGCAACGCACGGCCACGGGAGGTCGGGCACCCGCCCAGTTCGAGGCGCTCACCGAGGAGACCGAGCTGGTCACGCTCGGCATCGGCGGCAACGACTTCAACGTCTTCGGCACGTTGGTGGAGGAGTGCCCCGCCGTGCGCCCGAGGGCTCCGCGTGGTGCACCGTGCCGCACCCAGCTGAACCGCAGGTCGGGCGACGGTGACCCGCTGTTGTCCAGCCTCGAGCGCACCGAGCGTCGGGTGCAGCGGGTGGTGGAGCAGATCCGAGAGCGCAGCCCGCAGGCCCGGGTGCTGGTCGTCAACTATCCGCACATCGTGCCGGCGGAGGGCACCTGCGCCGCGTTGCCCCTGGCGCGCGGGGACTATGCGTACGCCCGTGAGGTCGCCACGCGCCTCGACGCGGCGCTGCGCTCGGTGGTCGAGGCCACCGACGCGGAGCTGGTGGACCTGTGGGCAGCCAGCGAGGGCCACGACATCTGCTCCGACGACCCGTGGGTCAACGGGCGGCAGACCGACTTCTCGGCTGCGCTGGAGTATCACCCGTTCGCGGCGGGCCAGCGGGCCGCGGCCGACCTGGTGCTCGAGGTGCTGCGCGGGGAGGACTGACCTCGTCGCCCGGCCACGCCGGCCCACCTCAGCCGTCGAGGGCCTCCGGGCCACCAGCGAGCAGCCGCTCGAACTGCTCCTCGTCGAGCATCGGCACCCCGAGCTGCTCGGCCTTATCGGCCTTGGAGCCGGCGTTGTCGCCGACGACGACGTAATCGGTCTTCTTCGACACCGAGCCCGAGGCCTTGCCGCCGCGGCTGATGATCGCCTCCTTGACGGAGTCGCGGCTGTAGTTGACCAGCGACCCGGTGGCCACGACCGTCAGGCCGGCGAGCGTCTGCACGATCGACTCGTCGCGCTCGTCCTCCATGGTGACGCCGGCGGCCGCCCACTTGTCGACGATGCCGGTGTGCCACTCCCCCTCGGGGCCGTCGAACCACTCGCGCACCGACGCGGCGATGATCCCGCCGACGCCCTCCGTGGCGGCCAGCGCCTCCTCGTCAGCCTTCCGGATCGCGTCGAGCGAACCGAACTCGGTCGCCAGGGCCCGGGCGGCGGTGGGGCCCACGTGGCGGATCGAGAGCGCCACCAGCACCCGCCACAGCGGCACCTGCTTGCGGGTCTCGAGGTTGGCGAGCAGCTTGGCGCCGTTGGCGGTGAGCTGCGGGCCCTCCTCCCCCTTCTTCGGGGCGCGGGTGAAGAGGGTGGTGCGCAGGAGGTCGTCCTCGGAGAGGGAGAAGACGTCTCCCTCGTCGGTCAGCACCCCGGCGTCGAGCAGGGCGCGAGCGGCCTCGTAGCCCAGGCCCTCGATGTCGAAGGCGCCGCGCGAGCCGACGTGGAAGACCCGCTCCACCAGCTGGGCCGGGCAGGAGCGGTGGTTGGGGCAACGCCGGTCCTTGTCGCCGGCCTTCTGCTCCACCAGCTCGGTGCCGCAGGCCGGGCAGTGGGTGGGCGGCACCCACTCGGCGAGGCCCTCGGGTCGCAGCTCGGGCACGGCGCCGAGGATCTCGGGGATGACGTCGCCGGCCTTGCGCAGGATGACGGTGTCGCCGGGGCGTACGTCCTTGCGCTTGACCTCGTAGAAGTTGTGCAGGGTGGCCATCTCGACGGTGGAGCCGGCCACCTTGGTGGGCTCCATGCGGCCGAAGGGAGTGACGCGGCCGGTGCGGCCGGTGTTGACCTCGATGCCGAGCAGCTTGGCGTGCACCTCCTCGGGCGGGTATTTCCAGGCGATCGCCCACCGCGGTGCCCGGCTCGTGGAGCCGAGACGGCGCTGGAGGGAGACATCGTCGACCTTGACGACGACGCCGTCGATCTCGTGCTCGACCTCGTGGCGGCGCTCGCCGTAGTCGGTGATGAACGCCCGCACCGCGTCGAGGTCGTCGAGGACGCGCACGCGGTCGGAGGTCGGCAGGCCCCACGCCGCCAGGGCTGCGTAGGCCTGGGACTGGGTCTTCGGCTCGAAGCCTTCACGGGCGCCGATCCCGTGGCAGACCATGCCGAGTGCGCGGGTCGCGGTGACGCGGGGGTCCTTCTGGCGCAGCGACCCCGCGGCGGCGTTGCGCGGGTTGGCGAAGGCGGGCTTGCCGGCGTCGAGCATCGAGGAGTTGAGCCGTTCGAAGGCCTCCACCGGCAAGAAGACCTCGCCGCGCACCTCGACCCGCGCCGGCACGGGGAACTCGTCGGTGCCGGTGAGCCGGTGCGGGATGGAGTCGATGGTGCGGACGTTGGGGGTGACGTCCTCGCCGGTGCGACCGTCGCCGCGGGTGAGGGCACGCACGAGGCGACCGTCCTCGTACAACAGGTTGATGGCCAGGCCGTCGACCTTCAGCTCGCAGAGCAGGGCGGGCGGGGTGATGCCGTCGCGCAGGATGCGGTCGTACCAGCTCGTCAGCTCCTCGTCGCTGAACGCGTTGTCGAGCGACTCCATGCGCTGCAGGTGGTCGACGGAGGTGAAGAGCGTGGAGACCGCTCCCCCGACCTTCTGCGTCGGCGAGTCGGGGGTGCGCAGCTCCGGAAACTCCTCCTCCAGCGCCTCGAGCTCGCGCATGCGGGCGTCGAAGTCGGCGTCGGAGAGGGTCGGCCGGTCCTGCACGTAGTAACGGAAGCGGGCTTCCTCGACCTCCTCGGACAGGACCTGGTGGCGCTCGCGCGCCTCGGGCGTCGCCGCCTTCACCTCGTCACCACTCATGGGGTCCATCCTGCCTGCCTGCGCCGACCGTCCTGAGCAGCCATCCCCCACCGGTCGCTCAGCCACACCTGACGACCCGGTCGGTCAGGCCTCCACCGGACGCCTGAGTCGCAGGGCCACCAGGGCGACGTCGCCCTCGGGCCGCTCGGGCAGCATCCGGGCCAGGAGCTCGTCACTGAGGGTGTCGAGGTCGGCGCCGCTCGCGACGAGGTCGGCGAGGGTGCCACGCAGCTGCTCGATGCCGTCCTCGAGGTGCTGGCCCCGGCGCTCGACCAGGCCGTCGGAGTAGAGCAGCACTGTGGAGCCCACGGGCACGACCGCGACTGCCTCGCGGCGCTCGACGCCGAGGTCCATCCCGAGCAGCAGGTCGGGCTCGACACCCTCGAGCACCTCGGTGAGCACGCTGCCGTCCGCCTGCGGCACGGCGATGAGCGGCGGCGGGTGGCCCGCGTTGGACCAGCGCAAGCGTGCCGTGCCGGCCTCGCGCTCGTCAGGCGTCTGCTCCACCTGCGCCATGACGGCGGTGGCGGTGGTGTCGATCTGCAGGGTTGGCATCGCCGAGTCGACCCGCCCCAGCACCTCCGCAGGGCCTCCGCCGGTGGTGACGGCGATGCCTCGCAGCAGTGCGCGCAACTGGCCCATGGCGGCAGCGGCGACGGTGTCGTGGCCGACGACGTCACCGATGACGACGACCACGGAGCCGTCGGTCTGCAGAAAGGAGTCATACCAGTCGCCACCGACCTGGGCCACCTCGGCGGCGGGCTCGTAGCGGACCGCCACCTCCAGGTGCCCGGGGTCTGGGGGCGGGGTGAGCAGGCTGCGCTGCAGCCCCTCGGCCAGCTCGCGCTGCTCGGCGTACGAGCGGGCGTTGTCGAGCGCCAGCCCGGCGCGGGCGGCGATGTCCACCAGCGTGTTGAGCTCCTCAGGGGTGAACGGGGGCAGGTCGTGACCCCGGCCGACGGTGAGCGCGCCGACCGTGCGGCCGCGGCCCCGGACCGGCAGGAAGGCGACGGTCCGCGGCTCCAGCTCCAGGTAGCGCTCGCGCGCCTCGCCGGACCCCAGCGTCGCGGTGACCTGCTCGTAGGCACGGTCGGCCACGAGGACGGAGCTCTCCCCGGTGATGGCCCGGGCCAGGTAGGAGTCGTCGTTGAGCATCGGGATCCTCAGCTCGGCGTAGCGCTCCAGCGTGGAGCGCTGAGACTCGTCGACGTGCCACAGCCCGATGTCACGCACGTGGCGGCGCCAGTCCGGTTGGCTGAACGGCTCGACGTGGTCGACCAGCGTGACGATGCACCACTCCCCCAGCCGTGGCACGAGGAGCTGGGACAACCGACCGACGGCCTGGTAGGTGTCGAACGTCGCCGTCAGCGACGAGGTGACCTCGGCGAGCAGTGAGCCGCGCTCGGCGCTGCGAGCCAGCTCGTCCTGCGCGGCCCGGCGCTCGGTGATGTCGAGGAAGTAGACCGAGAGCCCCTCGGGGCTCGGCCAGGCGCGCACCTCGTACCACGCGTCCAGGGGCGGCGGGTAGTACGCCTCGAAGGCGACCGGCTCGTCGGACTCGACGGCCTGGCGGTAGCGCACCTCGAACTCACTGCCCACCGCCTGCGGGAAGAGCTCCCAGATCACGTGGCCGCCCAGGTCGCGGGAGACACCGGCCAGCAGCTGTTGCGCGTGGGCGTTGGCGTAGGTGAAGCGCCACTCCCGGTCGACGCTGAAGAACGCGCTGGGCATCGCCTCGAGCACGCGGGTCATGCGCGCCTCGCCCTCCTGCACCCGGGTGGTGTCCAGGACGGCGCCGACGAGCCGCTCGGGCTGCCCCGCCTCCCCGGGATAGACGGCCCCGCGGGCCAGCACCCAGCGCGTACGCCCCTCGGGCAGCACGACGCGGTACTCGAGGTCGAGCACGCCGCACTGCTCGACGATCTCGCCCAGGGCGCGGATGACGCGGTCGCGGTCCTCCGGGTGCACGAGGGCGTTGAAGGTCTCGATGCGGCCGTCGAAGCGCACTCGGTCCAGGCCGAAGAGCTCCAGGGTGCGGTCGTCCCAGCGCAGCTCGCCCGTGCGCAGGTCCCAGTCGTACGCCCCCACGCCGGCTGCCTCCACCGCCAGGCCCCACACCTGCCGGTCGGCGCCGTAGCTGGCCTCGACGGCGGCCAGCTCGAGCTCCGCGGTCACGGCCTCGCCGATCAGCTCCAGCAGGGTGACGTCCTGCTCGGTCCACGTGCGGACGTCGCGGTCGTAGGCGCACAGGGCTCCGACCAGGTGGCCACCGGCGCGCAGCGGGACCCCGGCGTAGGTGCCCACGGCACCACTCGTCACGGGCGGCAGGCCCGCCACCCGGCTGTCCAGGGCGGCGTCGGTCACCACCAGCGACGTGCCCTGGTTGACGGTCACCGTGCACAGCGAGTCCTCGGCCGGGGACTGCTTCAGCACCGCCTCCGCGGCCATGCCGGTGCCACCCACCACGGTCTGGACGTCCGAGATGATCGACACCTGGGACGAGCTCGTGCCCAACAGTCGAGCCGTCAGCTCGGTCAACCGGTCGAGTCGCGTGGTGTCGACGAGCTGGTCGGTCACCAACCGGGCGTGCGCGGACCTCAGGAACTCCGGGTCGTCACCGTGGGTGCTGCTAAGAGTCAAGCGGGCCGTGGGTCTGACCGGTTGGTCGTTGATCGTCAAGGACACTCCGTCTTCTGTGTGCGGGCGCCTTGGTCCACCCTCGCCTTCCATCTTCGCACGCCAGGGAGGGCTGAGAGGCACGGACGAGTGCGACCCCGCTGCCAGACGCGGGGACCGCGACTCAGGCGTGGTTGCCGTGCATCACCCCAGGTCGGCGTCGGCGAGCCAGTCGGCGGCGATCTGCTGGGCAGGCAGCTCTTCGTCGACGCTGCGCTGGTTGAGCTGGAGCAGCTCGTCGGCGGTCATGGCGGCGCTCACCCGGTTGATCACCGCGGCGGCGTCCTCGTCGAGGTCGTCGCTGGCCACCGGGACGACGTGAGAGGCCAAGAAGAGGCCCTCGGTGTCCTCCAGGCTCACGAGGTCGTTGCTCCGGATCGACGGGTCGGCGGTGTAGATGATGGCGAGCTGGATGTCACCGTCCTTGAGGGCCTTGACGGTGAGTGGTCCGCCCCCGTCCTCGATCGGCGCGAACCCGACCTCGACGCCGTAGGCGTTCTTGAGTCCACGCGGGCCGTTGGGCCGGCTCTCGGCCTCGGAGTTGGCGCCAAGGGTCAGCTGGTCGGTGACGTCGGCCAGGTCGGCGATGGTCGTGAGCTCCCACTTCTCGGCGAAGTCACGGGTGACGACGTAGGAGTCCTGGTCGGTCGCCTCCGACTGGTCCAGCACACGCAGGCCTTCGGGCATGGCGTCGGTGAGCGCTGCGTACACGTCGTCGCTCAGGCGCGCGTCGGTCTCCGCTTCCCAGTACTGCAGCAGCGGACCGCTGTACTCGGGGAAGAGGTCGATCTCCCCCGACTCGAGCTCGGGCACGTAGGCCTCCCGCTGGCCGATGCGGAACTGGCGGTCGACCTCGAAGTCCTCGGCCTCCAACGCCTGCGCGTAGATCTCGGCGATGATCTCGTTGGAGTAGTAGTCCTGCGACCCGATCACGATCGCGTCGCCGTCGCCCCCTCCGCCGGACAACGGGTCGGAGTCACCGCACGCCGCCAGGGCGAGGGCTGTCGCGACGGCGGCGAGGAGGGGGGTGACGGTGCGCTTGAGGTGCATGGGCTTCCTTCGGTCAGACGTTGAGCGGTGTGTGGGCGTCGGTGCGGTGGGCGAGCCGGTCGGCGCGGTGCTGCGCGGCGGCGAGGAGACGGTCGAGGACGAGGGCGAGGAGTGCCACGAGCATGGCACCGGCCAGCATCTGGGGGTAGTCCCGCGACTTGAGGCCGATGAAGAGGTAGCGACCCAGCCCCGTGTCGGAGGTGTACGCCGCCAGGGTCGCCGTCGCGACGACCTGCAGGGTCGCGGCGCGCAGGCCGCCGACGAGGACGCCCGCCCCCAGCGGCAACTCGACGTGGCGCACGATCTGCGTCTCGCTCATGCCCACCGCGCGAGCCGAGTCGACGGCCACGGGGTCAGCGGACTCGACCCCGGCATAGGCGCCAGCGAGCACCGACGGGACGGCGAGCGCGACGAGCGCGAGCAGCGGTGCCATGACCCCGATGCCGAGCAGCAGGGCAAGGAGCGTGAGGAGCCCCAGAGTGGGGACGGCGCGCACCGCCCCCGCGAGCGCGACCACCACGCCCCGTCCGCGGCGGGTGTGCCCGATGAGGACGCCGACGGGCAGCGCGAGCGCGGCGGCGGCGAGCACGGCCACCAAGGTCACGGCCAGGTGCTCCAGCAGCCGGACGGCGATGCCCTGTCCACCGCCCCAGTGCTCGGGGTCGGCGATCCACGCCAGGGCGTCGAGGAAGAGGTTCACCTGTCACTCACCGCGCGCTCACCGGCACGTCGGCCGCATCGGCCGCATCGGCCGCTTGGACGCGGAGGGCGCGCCGTCCCCGACGCGGCTGCCACCGGGTCAGCACCCTGCCGAGTGCGATCAGCAGAGCGTCGAGCAGCAGCGCCAACGCCATGGTCATCGCGACCCCGACGACGATCTCACTGGTGATGCCCCGTTGGAAGCCGTCGGTCAGGAGGGTGCCGAGGCTGGAGATGCCGACCAGGGCTCCGATGGTCACCAGGCTGACGGTGCTGACCGTGACGACGCGGACGCCCGACAGCAGCACCGGCACGGCCAGGGGCAGCTCGACCCGCCAGAAGAGCGCGCGGCGGCCGTGACCCATGGCGAGCGCGGAGTCGCGCACGCCCGCGTCCACCGAGTCGAAGGCGTCCGCGACGGTGCCCACGAGCAGCGCGGTGCCGTAGAGGGTGAGCGCCACGACGAGGGTGGCGGGTGAGCGCAGGGGGATGCTCAGCAGGATCGGGATCACGATGAGCATCGGCAGGGCCGGCACGGCGTAGACGACGCTCGCGGCGGCGAGGATGGGCTGCCGGGCGCGGGGACTCACGTACGCCACGCGGCCCAGCGCCACGGCGAGCAGGACACTGGCGACCGTTGCAGCGCCGGCGAGCAGCAGGTGCTGGAGTGTCAGCTCCACGACCCACGCGAGGTTGTTGCCGAGCCAGGTCATCGCAGGATCCCCAGCGGACGTCCGTCGGCGTCGACCACCAACTGCTGTCCGTCGACGGTGGTGGCGCTCAGGGTGCGCTCGGGGCGGTCGGCGCCCACGAAGTCGCGGACGAACGCATCGACCGGGGCGGCCATGATGCTCTGCGCGGTGCCCGACTGGGCGATGACTCCCCCTGTACGCAGCACGACGACGTCGTCGGCCAGCCGGAAGGCCTCGTCGACGTCGTGGGTGACGATGACGATCGTCTTGCCGAGCTCGCCCTGGATGCGCAGCAGTTCGTCCTGGAGCTCACGGCGCACAATCGGGTCGACGGCCCCGAAGGGCTCGTCCATCAGCAGGATGTTGGGGTCGGCGGCCAACGCCCGGGCCACGGCCACGCGCTGCTGCTGGCCGCCGGAGAGCTGCGCGGGGTAACGGGACGCGAGCGTCGGCTCGAGGCCGACGAGGGTGAGCAGGTCGAGCGCGGCGGTGCGGGCGGCCTTGCGGGGCGTACCGGTGAGCACGGGCACCGTCGCGACGTTGTCGACGACCGTGCGGTGGGGCAGCAACCCACCGGCCTGGGGCACGTAGCCGATGCGGCGACGCAGGGCGACCTTGTCGAGCTCGCGCACGTCCTGACCGTCGATGAGCACCGTGCCGCGGGTGGGGTCGACCATCCGGTTGACCATCCGCAGCAACGTCGTCTTGCCCGACCCCGACGACCCGACGAGGGCGACAGTGCGGTGGGAGGGCACCACGTGGGAGAAGTCGGTGACCGCGACGGTGCCGTCACGGTAGGTCTTGCCGACGCTCTTGAACTCGATCCCCATGCCATCTCCTCTGACAGGTCACCCCTTGGACGAGGGCGCCTGCAGGCTAGTGCCCACCCCGACGCCGGTGGAACCCTCCGCTTCTGGACACTCCGCGCTTCTGGAAGCTCCGCGCCGCCGGCTCAGGCACCGTCCTCGGTCAGCGCCGCGGCCGGCAGCCAGTCGGCTCCGAGCAGCTGGGCCAGGTCGGTGAGGCCGGACGTGTCGCCGCCGACGGTGTCGGAGGCGGCGGCGATCCGTTCGACCATCACCTTGCCGACCTGCTCCTCGACGGTGCCCTCGGCATAGGCGATGTGCCACGGCGACACCTGGTGGTCGCGGTGGGTGCGGCCGGTGACCTGGCGTCCGGCGATGCCGGAGAAGCGGGCCTGGTGGAAGACGCCGACACGCGGCTCGGTGCTGGCCTGCCGGCCGTCGGCGAGGGTCTCGCCGGCGTGCAGGCTGATGGAGGCGACGGTGGTGAAGACGCAGACCTTCGCCTCGCCGGTCTGGAACTTGAGCCGCTCGGCCTCGGCGTCGAACCGGTCGCGGCCGTAGATGGTGGCCACCTCCAGGCCGGAGTCGCGCAGCCGGTCGGCGATGGGGTCGGCGGCGGTGGCGACGAACTCCACCGAGCAGGCGACCTGTCGCTCGGCGTGCACCTGCTGGGCGATCCAGTCGACGGTGGAGTCGACGCGGATCAGCCCGGCCTTTTGCCGGAAGCGCAGCAGCGCGGCGCGACCCTTGGCGACGTTGCGGCCGCGGCGCGCGATGTCCATCTCCGCGCAGAACTCACCCCACTCGGCTTCATACGCCGCCCGCTCGGCAGGCGTCAGCGTCACGGGCATGCCGGAGATCGGCACCGGCCCCCACGGTGCGGCGCGGTGCAGCATCGCGGGAGGGCGTACGTCGGTGAGCCACCCGCGCACCAGCTTGAGGTCAGCGGCGCGACGGGCGGGGTCGGTGGTCCAGGTGGCGCCGTAGCGACCGTGCTCGACCTCGACGCCATGGCGTTCGAGGGCGGTGGCGAAGTCGGCGCCGGGTTGGGTCGTCGACGTCCACTCCCGCATTGGCTCATCGTGCACCTGCGCGTAGGCGGGCGCGAGGTAGGGCAGCTCGAGGGGCGTGTGGCCGGGCGTGGCGGTGGTGGCGATGACGAAGGGGGCCTTGTCGTGGGGCAAGGCGAGCCCGGAGATGCGTGCCCACAGCTTCCACCGCTTGGTGGTCGTGCGGCGCAGCGCGTGGGCTTCGTCGGCGATGATCACGTCCCAGGTGTGGTCCTTGACCTTCTCGAGCCGGTCCCAGGTGATGACGACCCACTCCAGGCCGCCGTCGCCCAGCCCACCGTCGCCCAGCGCGGTGATCGTGCGGCACCAGTGGCCGATGGTGATCGCGGCCGGCCGGTCGGCCACGACGAGCACGCGCCGGGCGCCCCGGAGGTCGCCGACGGCGGTGGCGCCGAGGACCGCGGAGATCGTCTTGCCCACGCCGGGCTCGTCGGCCAGCAGGAAGAGCCGCCCACCGGCCGCGGCGCGTTCGGCGATCGCATCGGCAGCTTCGAACTGGAGCTGTCGGGGCTCGAGCGTGTCGCTCGGCTCAGGGGTGGGGGCGGGGTCGTCGGGGTTGAGCTGGTGCTCGATGAAGCGACCGAGCGTGTGCGGCCCGGGCGCGTAGGCCCGCAGGTGCGCGGGCAGCGTACGTCCGACGTGGAGGTGGGTCTTGACCGCCGGGTGCCACGTCGCGCCGTCGACCTGGGTGCCGTAGGGCACGTCGAGCACCCAGATCCGCTCCCCCGGGCCGGCCGTCGGCAGGGGCCGCGCTGCGCCACGCGCGCTGCTGCGACGGGCGGTGCCGGTGCGGCCACTGCGGCGGCGGCTGCTGGATCGACGGGAGGTGGCCACCTGAGGACGTTAGCGTCCGGTGACGCGCAGGGCGTCCTGGGCGAACACCACCGTGGCTTCCACGGGCACCGACGTCGAGGCCACGATCGAGAGCTCACCGGTGGCGGGATCCCACGCCACCAGGCGGAAGCCGCTCACGCGTCGCCCGATGTCGGCGACCTGGAGCAGGACCGTGCCGTCGTCGGTGAGAGCGACGGGGGTCAGCCCCCAGTTGCTGTAGTTGCCGTCACGGTCGAGCACGGGCAGCCGCGACTGCGGGGTCAGCGTCGAGCGGTCGGCGACGACCACGGCGAAGTCCTGGTTGTCGTGGGTGGTGCCGACGACGGTGTCCTCGCTCGCCTGGATGCGCAGGAGGCGGCCGGTCCGGTCCATGTCCACCTCACGCACAGCGCCCCCGTCGTGGTCGACGAGCACCTTGGGTCCGGAGAAGTCGGTGCTGGTCAGCCAGTCGCCCGAGGGGTCCACCGCGCTGGACATCGCGACGGGGACGGCGATCCCCTCCGCGGCGCCGGAGTCGACGGCGACCATGTAGGCCCGCGGGCCGCCGCTGTAGAGCAGCGTGTCCTCGTCGAGGAACGTCCAGCGTCCGGTGTCCCAGGCCTCGAACCCACTGGGGGGCTGGACCGTGCGGTCGTTACCGGTCGCGAGGTCGTGCACCCGCACCCCGTCGTCGCGCTCCCCCGCCCTGCTGTCGTAGCCGTGGGCGACCGCGAGCCGGGTGCCCTGCGGGCTGAGCGCCACCTGGGGATACCTCCCGTCGATGGGCACCGTGCGCCAGTCCCCGTCAGTGCCGAGGACCTGGGCGAGGCCCGCCTGCTCCACCACCAGGACGCCGGCCCCGACGGGGTCGTCGGCCAGCAGCGGGGAGGAGTCGGGCGGCTCGATCACGTCCGGGAGCGCGGGGGCGATCCGGGCCGCGGCCGCAGGCAGGAGGTCGAGCTCGCGCGGGTCCCACTGCGGCCACTCCTCCACCTCGACGGTGGGTGGTGAGGCCGAGGACGACCCCGTCGGCGCCTCGCCGGGGGGCGCGGAGACCCTGGGCCCGTCCGGTGAGCCTGCGACCTGCATCCCGGCGAACACCGCCACCACCGCGGCTGAGGCAGCGGCGGCGGCCGCCGCACCCCGTCGGTGGGCACGGCGCCGCGTGGCGGCCTCCAGGGCGACCTGCTCGAGATGTGGGCTCTCGATGCGATCGGTCGCACGGGCCAGGAGTTCATGAAGCTCATTCACGGGGTCCTCCAGTGAGGTCGAGCAGCTCGGGTGCTCCCGTACGCAGGCGGGCGAGGGCGGCGGCGTTCTGGCTCTTCACGGTGCCGACGCTGACGCCCAGGACGTCCGCGGTCTCGCGCTCGGACAGGTCGTCGAGGTGCCGCAGCACCACCACCGCTCGCTGGCCGGGGGTGAGCCGGCCCAGGGCGCGACGCACGACGAGGGCTGTGACCGAGTCGCTGCTGATCTCGTCGGGGACCGCGTCGTCGGGCTGCGCCCCGGGCGTCTCCCGGTGGCGCCGCCACCAGCTCACGTTGTCGTGCACGACGATCTTGCGGGCGTACGCCGTGGGGTTGCCGTCGCGCAGCCTGCTCCAGCGCAGCGCGACCTTGATCAGTGCTTCCTGCACCAGGTCCTGGGCGCGGTGCAGGTCACCGGTGAGTAGGTAGGCCGTGCGCAGCAGGGAGCGTTGGCACCCCGCCGCCCACTCGGTGAACCCCTCGTCGTCCATACGCTGCTCCGCCTCAGGTCAGGACTGCCTCGATGCAACCTCTCACCAGGACAACGCCGCCAACAAGCGCTGGGGTTGGGGCGACTTGTGGCTCAGCCCACCGAGACGTCGACGATGCCGACGAACCGGCTGCCGATGCCGGGATACTCCGCGCGCACCTCACCGTCGAGCGGCGACGGCAGCTCCGCGAGTTCGTGGTGCTCACAGGCGAGGTGGGTGAAGGCGGGCCACCACTTCTTCGGCCTGGCCTTCTCGCTGAAGCCGCACACGCGGCACTCCAGCTCGACCCACACCGGCTTCTTGCCGGTCCGGTTGAGGCGCGACTGCACCAGCCAGGCCGGCGGGTTGTCCTCGATCTCACGCAGCTGGGCGTCGGTGAGCTGCGACGGCAGGCCGTGGCGCATGGCCATCTCAACGGGGATGTCGAGGCGCTGGGCAGCCTCACGACGGGTGATCATCGGGCTCCACGATAGTCAGTCGTTCGCGACCGCGACGTCCTGGATCGTGCCCTGCTCGGGGTCCCACCACCGCAGGCGGTCGCAGACCAGTTCGTCGGGAGCGTCGGTGGCGTACAGGACGTCGAGCACGTCGCCCAGGACCGTACGCGGGACGCGCCGCGCCAAGGTGACGTGCGGCGTCCAGACGGGGTGGCGCAGGTCGGGCACCACGGCCCGGACTCTCGCCGCGGCGGTCGCGAGCGCCGCGTCCGGCTCCACCAGGTGGGCCACGGTGACCCGAGCGCCCTGCCCGAAGAGCACCAGCCCCCGCGTGACGATGCGCGTGGGCAGGAGCGGACCCACCTCCTCGCGGCCCGTCAGGACGGCCACCTCCGGCACCCGCACCGCCGCGGCGAGGGTCAGGTGGGGAGCGTTCGTCATCGACCTGTGGTCCGCCTGCGAGGGCAGTCCGGCCGCCTTCAACGCCTCCCACTGGGCCAGGACGGCAGCCGTGGACTCCGGGGTGAAGGAGAGCTCGAGAGCGAAGTCGGGCACGAGGTGAGGATAGGTGACCGCTCGCGGAGACCTCGGCTCCTGACGGGCTGCACTAGGGTCGGCTCACCACTTGATCCGGGGGAATCCAATGCGCCACACGCTCGTCCGACCTGACCGCGTGCGCGCGCACCTCGTCGCCGTCGTGGTCCTGGCCCTCTGCGTCACGGGGTTGTTCGCACGACAGGCGTCGGCGGCCAAGCCGCGCCCCGACGGGTTCACCGGCTACGCCTTCGACGCCCGCTGCGCACCCACCCAGGAGCAGATGGACGCTTGGTTGACCTCGTCGCCCTTCTGGGGTGCGGGCATCTACATCGGTGGCTCGATGGTGTCCTGCCGCGAGAGCGCGACCGATCCGGGCCAGCCGCACCTCGACGCCACGTGGGTGGCGCGCCAGCGCGCCAACGGCTGGCGTCTCCTGCCGATCTGGGTCGGCCCGCAGGCCTCCTGCCACCCGCTCTACGGTGACCGCATCGACTCGACCCCTGCCGGTGCGTACGCCGCTGCGGGGGTGCAGGGGCGTACCGAGGCCACCGCTGCGGTGAGCCGCGCCCGCGAGCTGGGACTGCCGGCCGGCAGCACGCTCTGGTACGACCTCGAGGGCGGCTTCGACCTCGCCGACGACGACTGCCGGCGCTCGGCGCTGCGGTTCCTGAGCGGCTGGACGCTCGCGGTCCGCGAGCTGGGTTTCCGCCCGGGCGTCTACTCCAGCATCTCCGCTGGCATCCACGCCCTCGACAACGCCGACAACCTCTCCCCCGGCTCCTACGCGATGCCCGACCAGGTCTGGTACGCCTGGTACAACGGCCGCGCCGACGTCGCGGTCGACCGGCGATGGGTGCGTCCGAAGAGCTGGAAGGACCAGCGTGTCCACCAGTACGAGGCGCAGACGACCGCCTCCTACGGCGACGTCGCGCTCACGATCGACCGCAACTTCATGAAGCTCGACGGCGGTTCGAAGCCGCCACGCAACCTGCGCGAGTGCAAGAACACCCGCCTGGACTTCCCGTCCTACCCGCGGCTCAAGAAGGGAGCTCGCGGAGCCAAGGTGAAGGCGCTGCAGTGTCTGCTGAAGAAGAACAAGCGCTACCGCGGACGGCTCGACGCGAAGCTGGACCGTGACGTGGTGCGGGCCGTGCGGACCTTCCAACGCGGACGCGGCCTGCGCGCCACCGGACGTCCCACCGCGGCGACGTGGACTGCGCTCTTCGCGCACGGGCCAACGCCGCTGATGAAGGTCGGTTCGTCGGGCAAGCAGGCGCTGCGTCTCCAGCGGTCGCTGCGAGCTGCTGGCTTCAAGGGCGTGAAGCCGACCGGGGTCGTCACGGAGAACACGACCAAGGCCGTGGTCCGCTACCAGAAGAAGCGGGCGCTGTCGCCGACCGGTGTGATCACGGCCGACGTCTGGGCGGAGCTGAAGAAGGGGCGGCGCTGAGGCATGACGCCGTGACTGACCTGTGGCTGTTCCTTCCAGCCTGCTTCGCCCTCAACCTCACCTTCGGGCCGAGCAACCTGCTCTCGGTCACATTCGGCGCGCAACAAGGTGTCGGCTTCGCCGTGGTCGCCGGCACGGCTCGCCTGGTTGCCTTCGCCCCGATGATTTTGGCCAGCGCCCTCGGACTGGGAGCCCTGTTGAGCGTCTCTGCGGTCGCGTTCGGTGTGCTCAAGGTGCTCGGCGCCGCCTACCTCATCTACCTGGGTGTGCGGCTGCTGATCGATGCAAAACCGAAGGACCTCGGCGAGACGACCGCGCCCATGTCCCTGCGCGCGGCACTCCGCTCGGAAGGCACCGTGGCCTTGACCAACCCGAAGGCCATCCTGATTTTCACGGTGTTCTTGCCGCAGTTCGTCAACGTGGATCGCTACTGGTCGAGCTACGCGGTCGTCGGGCTCTCGTTCCTGGTGCTGGAGGTCGCGGCGATCGCGACCTACGCTGCGCTGGGTCGTTTGGCGAGGACCTTCGCCGCGACGAGACTCCATTGGCTCCAGCGAGCATCCGGTGTCGGGATGATCCTGTTCGGTGGTCTCATGGTCTTCGCCAGGCAGCCGGCTGAGCTCTGATCTGTTTGGCGCGATGTGACTCGGAAGCCACGCTGTGACGGTGGTGGTCAGCCCTGTGTTCCCCCAGTCCCGGGGCGCACTCGCGGCGGAAAGACGCGCCTATCGCGGTATGCCCGGGCTTCGTCGCCCGCAGCGGGCCAGATGCGGCGACGCCAACTTGCAATGACGGTCTCGAATCATGGTGTGTAGCGCACGCCGCTGGGCTGGCATCGCGCAGTGCTGGTGGCTTCGGTTGAAGCGCATCCGCCGTCGACGAGTTCGCGCTCGCCGAGTGCCTCGGGCAGCTCTACGTCGTAGGAGACTGCGTTGTTCCCCTGGCAGTCAGCCGAGCTGGGTTCGCCTGGGCTGACGGTGAAGGTGATGACGACCTGGGTGTCGGTCATCTCGATGTCGGGGTCATTGACGGTGCCGGTCTCGCCGCTGTTGCAGCCGAAGCGGGTGACGTCGACGGTGAACGCGGTGGTGGCGGAGTCCGGAGTCTGGTCCTTGGTGAGGTCCCAGGTGGCTACGGCTTCGTCGTTGAACAGGCTGCAGCCACTGCTCAGGACCGCCGACAAAGCGACCATCGCGCAGGCTCGAATCGCCAAGTCCCGTCTGAACGTCCGCATGGGACTCGGACGGCGCGGGCGAACGCGAGGTTCCATGGGCGCATCCTCCCAGGTGGGGGCTCCATCGCGGGCGCTTCGGAGGTTCATCGACATGCTCGCCTCGGCGACACACCACCCGCTCATCGGCATGAGCGGACATTCTCTTGTGCCGATAGGCGGGGGAATGGGGCAGGTCGGGCTGACGTCGATGTCGGGGGGGGCTTCGAGGGCCACCTTACGGCGCGACAGTGTGGTCAGGAGGACCCGAAGCCCAGCACCCAGAGCAGCCACCCGAGTACGCAACCGACAGCGAGAGCCAGGAGCGCCCGGTAGGTGCGCGTCCGGCGGGTGAATCCCAGTCCTACGCGCCATCACGATCTGGTTCGCCACTTAGGAGACATGTCCTAGTCGAGCGAGCTTTGCGATGGCCAGGTCATGAGGTTCGAGGAACCTCGGTTGCGCGGGATCGGACGACACGAGGTTCCAGCTGTGCAGCCGGGCGCGCCACCCGTCCGGGAGGATCGCCGTCTCGACGGCAAGGCCTTCGGCGTAGATGCCGTTCAGGTCATGGAACCCGGACATCTCTCCAATGGCGCCCTCGACCCTGTCTGCCTTGGCGCGACCCGGGTCGTGGAGGAACGCGATGTCGGCCTCCATCGAGGCGGTTGCTTCTGACGGGAGATCGTCCTCGTCGAAAGTGCCCAGGATCGACTGGGATCCGAGCACCAGGACCTCGGCGTCGCCCGCGATGGCACACGCAGACCGCAGGATGTGGGCGAGTTGGAGTCGGTTCACGCGGCGTCGTGCTCTCGTTCCCAGTAGTGCTTGAAGGAGCGCAGCACCTGGACCCGGGTCGTGTCGTCCAGGACTCCGGCAAAGGGGGTGTTCTGGCGCAGTTCACACGCTTCAGGTGCAGTCGAGAGGAGAGTGTCGAGCACGGCGTCCAACCCCTCCTCGAGGATCCGCTCCCATGCATCGAGGTAGCGCACCGTCATCCCATCGCTGCGGTGCTCTGCTCTCCACCGCTCGATGTTGGCCCTCGCGCGATCCAGCACCTCGTCCGGCGACGTCATCAGCGGCGTCAGGAGCGCCCGGTGCAGCCAAAGGGAACGCTCCTGTTCCCGCGTCAGCACTGGATCTGACCCCAGGATCCGGTTGACCTCTTTGGCCGGGACGCGCCGGTGCTTGCCCACACGCACGTGCTCGACTTCGCCGCGGTCGCACATGTTGACCACGTGCTGGCGCGAGACACCCAAGCGCGTGGCAACGTCGCCAGTGCTCAGCAGTTCTGTTTCGCCCATGCAGCCATCATTGACCGCAAACACAAAAAACACAACACGCGTGCAGGTCTGGCTGTCGGCGCAGCGACCGGTCGGCTCGAAACGATCAGCGACCGACCCAGCCGGTGTCCGCTCGTACTTCGGCGGCGCATCCGTGGCCAACGCCGCCCGCACCGTGTTCCTCGCCAGGCCCGTCTTCCGCACGATGGCCTTGATGCTCATCTGTTCCGACTTGTGAAACCGCCGGATCTCAGCCCAGCCCTCAGTCATGATCGCTCCCTCACTGTGCCGAGGGGCTCAGGATTCGATCGACACCAGAGGGTCAGAATTCACCCGGCAGCGACACTCGGACCCTGATGCGGACTCGATCTCCCTGCTCCCCTCGGTCGGTCACAGCGGCGCCGCGCGGACCGTCTCCCTGGCGATCTCGGATTCCTCGGACGCCTTCACCACCACGGTCCGCACAGTTGCGTTGGGAGCACTGATGTCGGTGTCGCCTCGCGCGGACTCGTTCGCATCCTGATCAATCCAGAGGCCGAGGTGCTCCAGTCCGCTCGCCATGTCGCGGCGTACGTCAGGCGAGTGCTCACCGATCCCACCGGTCAGGACCAACAGGTCCAGGCCTTGGGCGCTGGCGGCCATCGCCCCGATCTCTCGGCGGAGGTGGTGGATGAAGACGTCGTAGGCCAGAGCCGCGTCGGGGCTGCCGGTCTCTCGCTCCGCCAAGACGTCGCGGAGGTCGCCGCTGGTCCCCGAGAGTCCCTTCATTCCTGAGTGGTGCTCGAGAACGTCGCTCAGTTGCGCGGCCGTCAGGTCACCGTTCTGGATGAGCCACAGGACCATCCCCGGATCCACCGACCCGGACCGGGTGGCCATGACGAGGCCTGCGAGCGGGGTGAAACCCATGGTGGTGTCGACGGATCGCCCGTCCCGCACGGCTGCCAGGGACGCGCCGGCGCCGAGGTGACAGGAGACGACGCGCATTTCGTGGAGGTCTTGCCCGACCATCTCCGCTGCCCGGCGTACGGCGTAGGCGTGGCTCAGACCGTGGAACCCGTAGCGTCGCAACTGCCAACGTTCGTTCCACTCCTTGGGCAGGGCATAGGTGCTCGCGGCTGGCGGCAGGGTCGCGTGGAAGGCGGTGTCGAAGCAGGCCACGGCAGGCGCGTTCGGGAGCAGTCTTCGCACTTCCCGGATCGCGGCGGTGGCCCGGGGGTTGTGCAGCGGCGCCAGGTTGGTGATCGAGTCGAGGTGGTCGAGCACCTCGTCGTCGACCAGCACGGGCTCGCGGAAGCGTGGTCCGCCGTGGACGACGCGGTGGCCCACCAGGTCGGGGGTGGGGTGCTGCTCGATGAAGTCGCGGATCGGCGAGTCGTGACCGTCTCCCTCCCACCGCTCGACGGTGGTGGCGGCGACCTCCCGGTCCCCCTCACGCAGAGAGAGCTTCAAGCTGCTGGAGCCGGCGTTGACGATCAGGATCCGCACGCCCCTCAGCCCTCCGGGGCATTCTGGGCGGGATCCGACGTCTCGGTCCGAGGTCCGGGCCCGGGTCGCCACTGCCAGTCCTGGACCTCAGGGAGATCTTCGCCCTGGGCGCGGATGTATGACCTGTGCTCGACCAACTTGTCCCTCAGCGCCTCCCGCACCGGTCCCCCCACCGCCTGGAGGCGGGGAACCCGATCGATCACGTCCATCGCCAGGTTGAAGCGATCGATCTGGTTGAGCACGGTCATGTCGAACGGAGTGGTCGTGGTGCCCTCCTCCTTGTAGCCACGCACGTGGAGGTTGTGGTGGTTGTGCCGCCGGTAGGTCAGCCGATGGATGAGCGTGGGATACCCGTGATAGGCGAAGATGACCGGCTTGTCCTTGGTGAACAGGGCGTCGAACGCGGCATCCGAGATCCCGTGGGGGTGCTCGCGCTCATCCTGGAGCCGCATCAGGTCGACCACGTTGACGAACCGGACGGCGAGGTCGGGGAAGAACCCGCGCAGCAGGTCCACGGCCGCCAGGGCTTCCATCGTCGGCACCTCGCCGGCGCAGCCGAGCACCACGTCGGGTTCCGCATCCGGGTGGGTGCTGGCCCATTCCCAGATCCCGATGCCCTTGGTGCAGTGCACGATCGCCTCATCCATCGTGAGGTACTGCAACGCCGGCTGTTTGCCGGCCACGATCACGTTCACGTACTGGCGGCTGCGTAGGCAGTGGTCGGTCACCGAGAGCAACGTGTTGGCGTCCGGGGGGAAGTAGACGCGCACCACGTCCGACTTCTTGTTGACCACATGGTCCACGAAACCCGGGTCCTGGTGGGAGAAGCCGTTGTGGTCCTGACGCCACACGTGCGAGGTCAGCAGGTAATTCAGGGAGGCGATCGGCCTGCGCCACACGATGTCGTTGCTGACCTTCAACCATTTCGCGTGCTGGTTGAACATCGAGTCCACGAGGTGGATGAACGCCTCGTAGCAGGAGAAGAGCCCGTGCCTGCCGGTCAACAGGTATCCCTCGAGCCAGCCCTCACAGGTGTGCTCGGACAGGATCTCCATCACCCGGCCGTCAACGGCCAGGTGGTCGTCGCCCGGCAGCGTCTCGGCGTTCCAGGTGCGCCCGGTCACGTCGAGCACGTCCTGCAGCCGGTTGGAGTTGTTCTCGTCCGGGGAGAACAGGCGGAAGCGGTCCATGTTGGCGGCCATCACGTCCCGCAGGAACCCGCCCAGCACCCTCGTCGCCTCCACCGCGCCGGTCCCCGGTGTCTCCACCTCGACCGCGTACTCCCGGAAGTCAGGCATCTGCAGGTCGCGCAGCAGGAGTCCGCCGTTCGCGTGCGGGGTGGCACTCATCCGTCGGTCGCCGGCGGGGTGCAGGTCGGCGATCTCCGGGACCGGGGCACCCTCGGCGGTGAAGAGCTCCTCGGGTCGGTAGCTGCGCATCCACTCCTCGAGGACGGCACGGTGCGAGTCGTCCTCGCGGGCCCGCGCGAACGGCACCTGGTGCGAGCGCCAGGAGCCCTCGACCTGCTGCCCGTCGACCGTCGCGGGACCGGTCCAGCCCTTGGGAGATCGCAGGACGATCATCGGCCACGGTCGCCTGGCGACCGGTTGCCGCCGGGCGGTACGCGCCTCGTGCTGGATGTCGCCGATCTCGTCCAGGCAGTGGTCCAGCGTGGCGGCGAAGGACTGGTGCATCTCCTCGGGCTCCGATCCCTCGACCATGTACGGCGCGTGTCCGTACCCGCGCATCAGTGAGGTCAGCTCGTCCGCGGGGATGCGCGCCAGGAGGGTCGGGTTGGCGATCTTGTACCCGTTCAGGTGCAGGATCGGGAGAACGGCGCCATCGCGCCGCGGGTCAACGAACTTGTTGGAATGCCAGCTCGCGGCCAGAGGCCCGGTCTCGGCCTCCCCGTCCCCCACCACCGCCGCGACCACGAGCCCGGGGTTGTCGAACGCCGCACCGTAGGCGTGCGAGAGCGAGTAGCCCAGCTCCCCTCCCTCGTGGATGGAACCAGGTGTCTCGGGGGCCACATGGCTCGGTATCCCGCCTGGGAACGAAAACTGCTGGAAGAGTCGATGCATCCCACGTAGGTCCCGGCCGATGTCCGGGTAGACCTCGCTGTACGTCCCCTCGAGCCACCCTGCCGCCACCGGGCCAGGACCGCCGTGGCCCGGGCCCATCACATACATCATGTCGAGGTCGCGCGCCGCGATCGCGCGGTTGAGGTGCGCGTACATGAAGTTCAGGCCAGGGGTCGTGCCCCAGTGACCCAGGAGTCTCGGCTTGACGTGCTCGGGCCTCAAGGGCTCACGCAGCAGCGGGTTGTCCATCAGATAGATCTGACCCACCGACAGGTAGTTCGCTGCTCGCCACCACGCGTCGATCCGGCGAAGCTCCGCCCTGCCCAGAGGCCGCCTACTGATGGTGCTGGTCGTGACGTTGCGTCCATCCATGCTGCTCGACGCTAGCGGCGAGTCATGGCCGCGTCGAGGGCCACGCCCGTTGACACTCGTCGCGAACAGAAGGAAGGTGAGGCATGGCCATGAAATCTCCCACCCCGTCCCCCGATGAAGGAGTTGCCGAAACGACCACCCCCACGGCGGACTCCATCGCCTCAGGCTCCACCCCGAAGGTCACGCGAGCAAGCGCCGCGTGGGTGGCGACCGGGGTGGCCCTCCTGCTCCTGATCCTCCTCATCGTCTTCATCTTGCAGAACTCGTCACGGGTCGAGGTCCAGTTCCTTGGGATGGCGGGAACCATCCCCCTCGGAATGGCTCTGCTGATCGCCGCGGTGGGCGGCGGTGTGGTGGTGGCGATCGCTGGGGTCGCGCGGGTCACCCAGTTGCGCTTGAACGCCCGCCGCGTCAGACACAACCACCCCTGACCCTGATGGCACCTCGCGCTCGACGAAAGAGCTGTTGTGAGCGTCACGAGCACCGGGAAACACGTCCTGCTACAAGGGGCCGGCTGGGTTCTGGTCATCGTCGGTCTTGCTGCCCTGGTCCTTCCCGGACCAGGTTTGCTCGCCCTTTTTGCGGGGATGGCCATGCTGGCCACCCAGTACGAATGGGCTGACCGACGCCTCGCACCGGTCAGGAGAGCTGCCCTGCGAACGGCCGCTGACAGCGTCAGGACCTGGCTGCGGATTCTGCTGTCCCTGATCGGCATCCTCGTGCTGATCGGCCTGGGCATCTATTGGGGCATCAGCGTCGCGGCACCCTCCTGGTGGCCCGTGCCCGACCATTGGTGGCTGGTGGGCGGCTGGGGCACCGGCGCCACCCTGATCGGGTCCGGCGTCATCGCCCTCGCCTTGCTCGTTTACAGCTACCTGAACTTTCGCGGTCCCCACGACGACCAGGGTCCGGCCGAGCACGCGATCGACGAGGGCAACGATCCGGGGTGACGTTGCGACGCCCCCTTCTGCCCAGCGCTAACGTCAAGCCAGGGCCGCTTCGAGGGCGCCCCAAACCTCTGGAGGAGGATCATGGCTCTGGGTCCGCCGAGTCCAAGGGTGCTCCGCGACCCGTCGCTGTTGGACGCTGACGCCGTAGGCCGAGAGTTGGATGTGGATCCGTCCACCGGCCTCTCCGAGGAAGAGGCCGCCCGCCGCCTGGCCACCGACGGCGCCAACGAACTGCGCGGCAAGAAGCCGGTGCCGACGTGGCGCAAGATCCTCACCCAATTTCAAGATCCCCTGATCTACCTGCTGCTCGCCGCGGTCGCGATCTCGCTGATCGCCTGGATCATCGATGGCGCCCCGGGCACGCCCATCGACGCCCTCGTCATCGCCGCGATCATCGTGCTCAACGCCGTACTCGGCTACACCCAGGAGTCCAAGGCCGAGAACGCGGTGACGGCTCTCGGCACCATGACGGCCGCAGTGTCCACGGTCCTGCGGGACGGAAAACTCCGTACGGTCCCCTCGGCCGAACTGGTGAGAGGTGACGTGCTCGTGCTCGACGAGGGCGCGGCAGTCGGGGCGGACGCACGTCTGCTGAGCGCGAACGCGCTGCGGGTCCAGGAGGCGTCCCTGACCGGGGAAAGCGAGGCTGTCACGAAGGATCCCACGACCTTGGGTCACCAGGTGCCCCTCGGCGACCGGTTGAACATGGCATACAAGGGCACCGCTGTGGCCCAGGGCAACGGACGCGCGATCGTCACCGGCGTCGGGATGGACACCGAGGTCGGCTCGATCGCCGAGATGCTGGACGCCACCGTCGAGGAACCCACCCCCCTGCAGAACGAAGTGGCAGCCATCAGCAAGATGCTCGGGGCAGCGGTCGTCGTCATCGCCCTCGTCGTGATGCTCACGATCATCCTGGTGGACGGTGTCACCGAACCGAGCGACCTGGTGATCGTGCTGCTGCTGGGTGTCTCCCTCGCGGTCGCCGCAGTGCCCGAAGGCCTACCGACCATCTTGTCCGTCGTGCTCGCCATCGGTGTGCAACGGATGGCCAAACGCAACGCCGTGGTCAAGAAACTCAGCGCGGTGGAGGCCCTCGGGTCGGCATCGGTCATTTGCACCGACAAGACCGGCACCCTCACCCGGAACGAGATGACCATCCAGCGGATCGTCACGGCCTCGGGTACCGCCGAAGTGAGTGGCATCGGATACCGCCCCGAGGGCGACGTACGCAGTGACGCCAGCCAGCTTGTCGACGCTCACCTGCACGAGGCACGGCTACTTCTCGGGGCAGGCTCGCTCGCCAATGACGCACAGTTGACCGAGCGTGCCGGCGCGTGGGAGATCGTCGGTGACCCGACCGAGGCTGCGTTCCTGGTCGCGGCGCGCAAGCTCGCAGGCACCACGGAGCGCATGAGCCGTTTCGAGCGACGCGCCGAGGTTCCCTTCACCTCCGAACGCAAGATGATGTCGACCCTGCACCGGGAGTCGAACCACGGCACCCACGTCCTGCTCAGCAAAGGCGCCCCCGACGTTCTGTTGTCCAGCTGCACCAGGCAGCAGGTCGGGCGCGAGACCGTGCCACTCACGGACCAGAGCAGGGCCGAGCTCCTCGCCGAGATCGAAGGCCTCTCTGCCGACGCGTTCCGCACCCTCGGCGTCGCCTACCGCAGCGTGACCGACCAATCCGCAGACGATGACATCGAGATCGACCAGTCTTGGGAGGAGGACCTGGTTTATGTGGGAGTCGTCGGCATCATCGACCCCGCGCGCTCCGAAGTGGCCCCGGCCATCAGTGAGGCCCACCGCGCTGGCATCCGCGTCATCATGATCACCGGAGACCATCCGAGCACCGCCAGCCGCATCGCGCAGAACCTTGGCATCATCGAGGCCGGAGGTCGCGCCGTGACCGGAGTGGAACTGGACGCCCTCGATGACGCGGAACTACTCGTCCTCACTCGCGAGGTCTCCGTCTACGCCCGGGTCGCGCCCCACCACAAACTCCGGCTCGTCGACTCACTGCAGTCCGACGGCCAGATCGTGTCCATGACCGGCGACGGCGTCAACGACGCACCCGCGCTCAAGTCGGCCGACATCGGCGTCGCGATGGGCATCACCGGGACCGAGGTCACCAAAGAGGCCGCGCGGATGATCCTGGCCGACGACAACTTCGCCACGATTGTCGCCGCCGTGCGTCAAGGTCGCGTCATCTTCCAGAACATCAAGAAGTTCCTGCGGTACCTGCTGTCGTCCAACGTGGGCGAGGTTCTCACCGTCTTCCTCGGTGTCGTCTTCGCCGGAGTCATCGGCCTCAACGAGGCCAGCGACGGGTCTGCGGTCGTGCTGCCGTTGCTCGCGACCCAGATCCTGTGGATCAACCTGATCACCGACTCGACGCCAGCCTTGGCCATGGGGATCGACCCCGAGATCGACGACGTGATGGCACGAGCACCGCGCAAGATGACAGACCGGGCCATCGACGCCCGCATGTGGAAAGGAATCGCGTCCATCGGACTGGTCATGGCCCTGTCGACCCTCTTCGCGATCGACCTGTTTCTGCCCGGCGGACTGGTTGAGGGCAATGACACTCTCGACGTCGCCCGTACTGCTGGCTTCACCACCCTCGTACTCGCACAACTCTTCAACTCCCTCAACGCCCGGTCGGAGACAACGAGCGCCTTCCACGGCCTCTTCGCCAACAAGTGGCTGTGGGGCGCAATCGGTCTCGGAGTAGCCCTACAGGTCGCAGTCGTCGAGGTTCCGCTCCTGCAGGTCGCCTTCGGCACCGCACCCTTGGATCTGACTCACTGGGCCGCGTGCGTCGCACTTGGCTCGATCGTGCTCTGGTACGACGAACTCCGGAAACTCACGCTGCGGCGGACCGATCGCCGAAGGAACGCACCGCTGCGTCACGCGGCGGCGCACAACCCCCACCACTCCCGTTGAGCACGTCGGGCCTGGCTGAGCGCCAGGACTCTGCCGCGCGTTGAGAGCGGCGGACTGCGACCGTTCGGCTGGGTCAGACTGCGACTGGGGGATGGTCAATCCAGTGATATCGCTGGTCCTCGGCTCGCTCTATCTCGGACTGGCCGCCGGGGTGGGATTCGCCGGGACGCCTGAGGCCATCACGCTCGGCTTCGGCGGCATCATGGCCGAGGTGGGGCTTCTCATTGGCTTCGGCGTGCTGATCGGCGCGTTGCTGCATTCCACAGGCCCGTTCCGACGACTGGGCGGTCTGCTCGTGAAGAGCGTCGGCGCCGCGCGGCTGCCATACGCTCTGACCTCACTTCTCGCGGTGGTGATGCCGTCGATCTACGTCGACGTGCAGGTGGTCCTGGCGGCGCCTGTGGCTCGCAGCGCCTCCCCGTTCATCGGTCGGACGGACCTGCCCGTCCTGGCGTGCGCGCTCGGGGGCGGCATCTTCGCCGGCTACGTCTTCGTCATCCCCGGCCTCGCCACGATCTCCATCGCGGGACTCCTCGGTATCCAACTCGGCGACTAGCTCCTCTACGGACTGGTCATCGGTCTCACCGCCGCGGTCGTCTCGACGATGCTGATGCGGATCCTGTTCAGCGCGGGCGGCTTTTGGGGCCCCGAGACTGATGAAGAAGTCGACGAGGCGGCGATGGCCGCGCAGGAGGCCGCCGACGCGGCCTACCTCACCGGCGAGGCGGGGTCTGCGCACGAGGCAATGTCCCGCGCCGAGGACCAGGCACGCATATCGAAGAGGCCGAGGGCGTACGCCGTCTGCCACTGATCGTGCTGATGCTCCCGATCCTCGGTGCCGTTGGTGCTGATTGCCTTCGGCGCCTTCGCTGAGTGCGGCGGCTGGTCCACTACGTTCATCGCCTTCCTCGGCGACGCCAATCTGGCGCTGTTCGTCGGCCTGCTCGGGGCCTACTTCCTCACCCGGATGTCGGCTGGCGCGGAGCGCACCGGCGAGGCAATCACCGACGGGTTCCACACCACCGGAGAGATCCTGATTACCGGCGTCGGCGGCTCGCTCGGCGCAGTGATCGAGGCGACCGGCCTGGATTCCGTGCTGGGCGACCTGTTCCAGGCCGACGTCAAACCCCGCGCAGCGCATTAGTGGCCGGGAGGGTGCGTCTATGTGGGCGGTGTGACGCGCCCACCTACGTCAGGAAAGGTTGCGCGCCGTGGTCGCCGCAACCTCGAGCACCCGCCGAGCCCACGCCTCACTCGCCCCCGCCAGCCCGCACCCCGGCGTAACGACGACCTGCTCTCCCAGCTCTTCGGCGTCGAGCCCAACCATGTCGCACCAGCGCAGGACCTGCTCGGTGAACGTACGGTCCGAGACCGCACCCGCGGGGTCGGTCGTCGGCAGCACCCCGAGGCCCACCACTCCCCCGGCCTCCAGGTGCTCGGCGAGGTGGTCGGTCGCCCCCGCGTCCAGTTGGGACACGTCGACGAGCAACCCACGCGCACCCGCACCGCGCACGAGGTCCCAGGGCGTGCCAGGAGCACAGCTGTGCACCCACGGCTCCGCGCCAGCGTCGGTGATCGCGCCGAGCACCTCGGCCAGCAGTGCCGACGCCTCGGGCAGATCGACGCTGCGGTGTCGACCAAAGCCGTTTGCGGTCGGCACTCGGCCACCCAGCACGGCGGCCAGGACGGGCTCATCGACCTGCACCACCAGTCGAGCAGCCGTCGGCACGCGGCGACGCAGGTCGGCGACGTGCGTGCGTACGCCCTCGGCCAGCGCCTGCGACAGCTCGCGGCGCGCGCCGTGGTCGGAGAGCACCTTGTCGCCGCGCGGCTTCTCCACGGTCGCGGCCAGCGTCCACGGGCCCGCGACCTGGGTCTTGAAGGTGCCCGCGAAGCCCTGCGAGAGCTCCTCGACCGTGTCGAGGTCCTGTGCGAGCAGCGACCGTGCCCGACGCTGGTCGATGCCGGTCCGGTCGGTCATCCGCCAGCCGGCGGGCTGCAGGTCCGCGCCCAGCTCGGCGACCACGGCCAGCGCTCGACCGGTCATCGACGCGACCGCACCACGGCCGGGCAGCTCGGGCACGTGCGGCAGGTCGGGCAGCTCGCCCAGCACGACGCGTACGGCCTCGGTGTAGGCGCGCGCATTGTCGGCCTCCGCGCTCGCCACGTCTCCCCCGGGCATCGACCCGAGGCCCGTCGCCAGGCTCACGCCGGCGCCTCCACGCCGACGCGGTGCGCCGCGGTGATGGTGGCCGAGCCGGCCACCCGGGTGCCGTCGTAGATCACGACCGCCTGCCCCGGCGCGATGCCCTGGGCCGGGTCGAGCAGCTCGACGTGGACACTCTTGCCGTCGGTGGTGACCACGGCCCGGTGCTCGTCGCCGTGGGCGCGCAGCTGGACGGTGCCCTCGACCCGCTCGGGCACGGTGCCGCACCAGCGGGCGCGGTCGGCGTCGATCGCGTGCACGGTCAACCGGTCACGCGAGCCCACCCGCACCGTGCCGGAGACCGGCTCGATGTCGAGCACGAAGCGCGGCTTGCCGTCCGGCGCGGGGCGCCCGATCTTGAGGCCCTTGCGCTGGCCGATGGTGTAGCCGTACGTGCCCTCGTGGCGACCCAGCACCTCGCCGGTCGCGTCGTCGATGATCTCGCCGCCGTCGTTGGGCGCCCGCTCCCCCAGCTTCTCCTTCAACCAGCCGGCGGTGTCGCCGTCGGCGACGAAGCAGATGTCGTGGGAGTCCGGCTTGTCGGCGACCAGCAGGCCGCGACGCTCCGCCTCGAGGCGTACGTCGGGCTTGATGGAGTCGCCGAGCGGGAAGTACGAGTGGGCGAGCTGCTCCTGGGTGAGCACCCCGAGCACGTAGGACTGGTCCTTGCCGTGGTCGATCGCCCGGTGCATCTCGATCAGGCCGTCGTCACCGGTGCGCAGCTGCGCGTAGTGACCCGTCGCCACCGCGTCGAAGCCCAGCGCCAGCCCCCGGTCGAGCACGGCGGCGAACTTGATCTTCTCGTTGCAGCGCAGGCACGGGTTGGGCGTGCGGCCGGCGGCGTACTCGTCCATGAAGTCCTCGACGACACCCTCATGGAACTCGTCCGACATGTCCCACACGTAGAACGGGATGCCGATGATGTCGGCGGCACGCCGAGCGTCGTTGGAGTCCTCGATGGTGCAGCAGCCACGCGCCCCACTGCGGTAGGACGCCGGGTTGCGCGACAGCGCCAGGTGGACGCCGGTCACGTCGTGGCCGGCCTCGACGGCCCGCGCAGCGGCGACGGCCGAGTCGACGCCGCCGGACATGGCAGCCAACACCCTCATGACGGCCTCCGGTTGGCCAGCCGGGCGCGCTCGACGGCCGGGCCGATCGCGGCGACCACGCGGTCCACGTCGGCGGCGGTGGAGGTGCGTCCGAAGGAGAAGCGCAGGGAGTGACGGGCCTGCACCGGGTCGCAGCCCATCGCCAGCAGCACGTGGGAGGGCTGTGGCACGCCGGCCGAGCAGGCCGAGCCGGTGGAGCACTCGATGCCCTGGGCGTCGAGCAGCATCAGCAACGAGTCGCCCTCGCAGTCGGGGAAGCCGACGTGGGCGTTGCCGGGCAGGCGGCCGACCGGGTCGCCGTGCAGGTGCGCGTCGGGCACGACCTCGGTGACGCGACGCACCAGGTCGTCGCGCAGCGCGGCCATTCGGGCGGCGTGCTCGGGCTGACGCGCCACCGCGGCCTCGACGGCCGCCGCGAAGCCCGCGATGGCCGGCGGGTTGAGCGTGCCGGAGCGGATCCCCCGCTCCTGCCCGCCGCCGTGCAGCAGCGGCTCGACCTTGACCTCACGGCGTACGACCAGTGCCCCCACGCCGTGCGGACCGCCGAGCTTGTGGCCGGTGAAGGTGAGCGCGTCGACGCCGCTCGCGGCGAAGTCGACCGGCACCGCACCGACCGCCTGCACGGCGTCGGTGTGCACCGGGATGCCGTGGGCGGAGGCGATCGCGACGACCTCGTCGACGGGCTGCAGCGTGCCGACCTCGTTGTTGGCCCACATGACCGAGACCAGCGCCACCGAGGCGGGGTCACGCTCGACGGAGGCGCGCAACGCCTCCACGTCGAGACGGCCCGCCGAGTCGACCGTCAACAGCTCGACCTCGGCGCCGTCGTGCTTGGCGAGCCACTCCAGCGGGTCGAGCACGGCGTGGTGCTCCACGGCCGTGGTCAGGATGCGGGTGCGGCGCGGGTCCTGCGCGCGCCGGGCCCACCAGATGCCCTTGAGGGCCATGTTGTCGGACTCGGTGCCGCCGGAGGTGAAGACCACCTCACCCGGCCGACAACCCAGGGCAGCGGCGATGGTCTCGCGGCTCTCCTCGACCACCCGTCGCGCGCGACGACCCGCCGCGTGCAGCGACGAGGCGTTGCCCAGACCACCCAGGTGGCGCGTCATCGCCTCGACGGCGACCGGCAGCATCGGCGTCGTGGCGGCGTGGTCCAGGTAGGAGGTCGCATCGCTCATGACGGCTCCAGCCTACGTGAGGTGGGCAGGCACGCCCGCGACGAGCACGAGGTCGTCACGGTGCACCAGCGCCCGGTCGTAGGCGTCACCGAAGACCTCCTTCAGCTCGCTGGTCGAACGACCCAGCAGGCCGGGGATCTCGCCGGCGTCGAAGTTGACCAGGCCGCGGGCCACGACATTGCCCTCGGGCCCGACCAGGTCGATCGGGTCACCGGCCACGAAGGCGCCCTCGACCCCGGTGACCCCGGCGGCCAGCAACGACGCACCACGCTCCACGACGGCACGCACGGCGCCCGCGTCGAGCACGAGGCTGCCCTTGCCCTCGGTGGCGTGGGCCAGCCAGAGCTGGCGGATCGGGCGACGGCGACCGGTGGCGTGGAAGAGCGTGCCGACCTCGGCCCCGGCGAGCGCCGGACCGGCCTGGTCGGCGGAGGTGAGCACGACGGGGATACCGGCTCCGGTGGAGATCTGGGCGGCCTCCACCTTCGTCACCATGCCGCCCGTGCCCACGGCACTGCCGACCGAGCCAATCTCGACACCCTCGAGGTCGGCGGCGGAACGTACGTCGGTGATGCGGCGCGTGCCCTCGCGGCTCGGCGGCCCGTCGTAGAGCGCGTCGACGTCGGAGAGCAGCACCAACAGGTCGGCGTGCACCAGGTGGGCCACCAGCGCGGCCAACCGGTCGTTGTCGCCGAAGCGGATCTCGGAGGTGGCGACGGTGTCGTTCTCGTTGACCACCGGCACCACACCCAGGTCGAGCAGCGCCGAGATGGTCTGGTGGGCGTTGCGGTAGGACCCGCGGCGGATCACGTCGTCGACGGTCAGCAGGACCTGACCGGTCGTGATGGCGTGGCGGGCGAAGTGCTGCTGGTAGTGGTGCACCAGCAGCCCCTGGCCCACCGAGGCGGCAGCCTGCTGCAGGGCCAGCGCCCGCGGGCGGCTGGAGAGCCCCAACGGCGCCAGGCCGGCGGCGATCGCACCGGAGGAGACGAGCACGACCTCGGCGCCGCGCTCGCGCACCTGGGCCAGCTCGTCGACGAGGGCGGCGATGCGGTCGGTCGCCAGGCCGCCGTCGGGCGTGGTCAGCGACGACGACCCGATCTTGACGACCACCCGGCGCGCGCCGGCGACCACCTCACGCAGCCCGGTCGCGGCCGACTGCCCGTTGACTCCTGTGCTCATGCGTCGGGGTCGTCCTCGGCCCAGTCGGGGTCGTCGGCCGAGCCGATCTCGTAGGCCATCGGCCCGACACCAGGGCGCATCTCGCGATCGAGGCGACGGGCCACGTCGGCGCGCGTCTCCTCCTCGCTCTTCTCCTCCATCGCCTCCTGGATGTCGCGGCGACGCTGGTTGGCCGGCCGGTCCTCCAGGAAGCGCTGGTCCTCGCCGCGGCGGCCGAGCATCTCGGCACCGGCCTCGACGCTGGGCTTGAAGTCGAAGACGACCGAGTTGTCGAGCGCGCCGATCATCACGGCGTCGCCCTCGACGGCGCCCTTCTTGGCCAGCTCGACCTCGACCCCGAGACGGTTGAGGCGGTCGGCCAGGTAACCCACGGCCTCCTCGTTGCTGAAGTCGGTCTGGCGCACCCAACGCTCCGGCTTCTCGCCGCGCACCCGCCAGCCGTCGTTGTCGCGTACGACCTCGAAGTCGCCGCCGCCGGCCACGGCCTGGGGGCGCAGCACGATGCGCTTCGCCTCGGCGACCGGACGCTCGGCGCGAGCCCGCTGCACGATCTCGGCCATCGCGAAGATGAGCTCCTTGGTGCCCTGCCCGGAGGCCGCGGAGATCTGGAAGACCAGGTGGCCGGCCTCGCGCATCTCGTCGATCACCATCTCGGCGATCTCGGCGCCGTCGGGCACGTCGACCTTGTTGAGGGCGACCAGGCGGGGTCGGTCCTCGAGGCCGCCGTAGCGAGCGAGCTCGTGCTCCATCGCGGCCAGGTCGTCGACCGGGTTGCGGCCCGGCTCGATCGAGGCGGTGTCGACCACGTGGACGATCGCGGCGCAGCGCTCGATGTGGCGCAGGAAGTCGTGGCCCAGCCCCCGGCCGTCGGCCGCGCCCTCGATGAGTCCGGGCACGTCGGCGACGGTGAAGACCGTGTCGCCGGCACGCACCACACCCAGGTTGGGCACCAGGGTGGTGAAGGGGTAGTTGGCGATCTTGGGCCGGGCTCGAGAGATCGCGGCGATCAGCGACGACTTGCCGGCGCTGGGATAACCCACCAGGCCGATGTCGGCGACCACCTTGAGCTCGAGACCGATCTCGATCTCCTCGCCGGGCTCACCGAGGAGGGCGAAGCCGGGGGCCTTGCGCTTCGACGAGGCGAGCGCGGCGTTGCCGAGGCCGCCGCGACCACCCTGGGCGATGACCATCTCGGTGCCGGCGCCGACCATGTCGGCCAGCACGTTGCCCTGCATGTCGGTGACGACGGTGCCGTCGGGCACGGGCAGCACGAGGTCGGAGCCGTGGGCGCCGTTGCGGTGCGAGCCGCCACCGCCGGCCCCGTTCTGGGCGCTGCGCTTGGGGCTGTGGTGGTAGTCGATCAGGGTGGTGACGCTGGGGTCGACGCGGAGGATCACCGATCCACCGGGACCACCGTTGCCCCCGTCAGGGCCACCCAGCGGCTTGAACTTCTCACGGTGGACCGAGGCGACCCCGTGACCACCTCGACCGGCGGAGACGTGCAGCGTCACCCTGTCGACGAACGTGGGGACGGCCATGGCTTCTCCTGGTGAACCTGAACAGCGTGGGGGGTGGAACTGGGGTCGAGCTGAGTGGAGCTCTGGATGGAGCGGGGGGTGAAACGCACGAAGGGCGCCCCAAGTCTAGGGACGCCCTTCGCCTGATGTCTGCGTGTGGTGCAGGGGTCAGGTCACTCGCCGGGGACGATGTTGACGACCTTGCGACCACGGCTGTTGCCGAACTCGACGGCACCGCCGACGAGGGCAAACAGGGTGTCGTCGCCGCCGCGACCCACACCGTTGCCGGGGTGGAAGCGGGTGCCACGCTGGCGGACGAGGATCTCGCCGGCGCTGACGACCTGACCGCCGAAGCGCTTCACACCGAGGCGCTTGGAGTTGGAGTCGCGACCGTTCTTGGTGCTGGACGCACCCTTCTTACTTGCCATTGTTCAGTCCTTCGGAGCTATCGGCGCGAGCGCTCAGACGTTGATTGCGGTGACCTTGACCTGGGTGTACTTCTGACGGTGACCCTGGCGCTTCTTGTAACCGGTCTTGTTCTTGTACTTCTGGATCACGATCTTCGGACCCTTGGTACGACCCAGGACCTCCACGGCCACGGAGGCCTTGTCCAGGCCGGTGGCGGTGACGGACTCGCCGTCCACCACCATCACGACGGGAAGGGAGACGGACTCGCCGACGGCGGTCTCGACCTTGTCGATCTCGATGACATCGCCAACAGAAACCTTCTGCTGCTTGCTGCCACTGCGCACGATCGCGTACACCGCGACTCACTCTCCTCGTCGGACCCAGACGGTCCCGTCAACAACTGCAAACTCAGGGCGCCCACGCCGCGCAGCCACCAGATCGGCGGCCAGCGCATCGCGCAGGAAGGTGCTTCGAACACCGAGGGTCAATAGTACGGGGCACGGTGCGGCAGTGCAAAACGGGCCTTCACTGTCGCCCATGCACCCGTGCTGACCTCAGCGCTTGCGCGCGCCCTTCTTCTTCACCGGCACGTGCTCCACGCCCGACTCGTCTCCCCCGGCCTCGGGCGACGCGTCGGTCGACGCCTCCGCCTGACGGGCCTGGGCGCGACCTCGGGTGCGGGTGACGACCTTCGGCTTCGCCGCCTCGGGCGTCTCGGTCGCCGGCGCCGGGGCCACGGGGGCCGCAGCCTCGGTGACCACGACCGCGGCGGTCGGCGTCGTGATGGCCGTACGCCTGGAGGCGCCGCGCCGCTGGCGGGTCACGACTCGCGGGCCGGCAGTCTCCTCGGCCGGAGCTGCCGTCTCGGTGGCGGCAGCCGGGGTCTCGGCGCGTTCGGTGGCGGGCGCAGCGGCGGGCTCGGTGGGCGCCTCGACGGCGGTCTCCGCCTCGTGACGGGCCATCGCGGCGACGTCCTTCGGGGAAGGTGCCACCGGAGGCGTCGGGGGCGTCACGGGGGCGTCGGACTTCGCGCCGCGACCGTTGCGGTCGCCGCGTCCCTCGCCACGGTTCGAGCCCTTGTCGGACTTGTCACCCGACTTGTCCCCGGACTTGTCGCTGGGCCGGTCGTTGGAGTCGTCACCGCGACCGCGACCGCCG
Source organism: Nocardioides malaquae (assembly GCF_015070385.1). Lineage (GTDB taxonomy): Bacteria > Actinomycetota > Actinomycetes > Propionibacteriales > Nocardioidaceae > Nocardioides > Nocardioides malaquae. The sequence goes on from NZ_JADCSA010000009.1 coordinate 72,003, forward strand.
CGACCGCGTCGACCGCGGCCACGACCCTCGTCGTCGCCACCGCCCGACTTGCCGTCGACGGGGTGGGAGTGGGTCACGACTCCGCGACCGTTGCAGTGCTCGCAGTCGGTGGAGAAGGCCTCGAGCAGGCCGGTGCCGATCCGCTTGCGGGTCATCTGCACGAGGCCGAGCGAGGTGACCTCGGCGACCTGGTGGCGGGTACGGTCGCGGCCCAGGCACTCGACCAGTCGACGCACGACCAGGTCGCGGTTCGACTCGAGCACCATGTCGATGAAGTCGACGACGATGATGCCGCCGATGTCGCGCAGCCGGAGCTGGCGCACGATCTCCTCGGCCGCCTCGAGGTTGTTCTTGGTGACCGTCTCCTCGAGGTTGCCCCCGGAGCCGGTGAACTTGCCGGTGTTGACGTCGACGACCGTCATCGCCTCGGTGCGGTCGATGACCAGCGAGCCACCCGAGGGCAGCCAGACCTTGCGGTCCAGGCCCTTCGCGATCTGCTCGTCGATGCGGTAGACGGAGAAGACGTCACCCTGCTGGGCCGACGCGGCGTCCGCCGGGGCGTACTTCTCGACGCGCTCGGCGAGGTCGGGGGCGACGTGCTCGACGTAGGCCGAGACGGTGTCCCAGGCGTCGTCACCCTCGATGACCAGCTTGGAGAAGTCTTCGGTGAAGAGGTCGCGCACGACCTTGAGGGTCAGGTCGGGCTCGCCGTAGAGCAGCTGCGGGGCGTTGCCCTTGACCTTCGACTCGATGACCTCCCAGCGGGCCTTGAGGCGCTCGACGTCGCGGGTCAGCTCCTCCTCGCTCGCCCCCTCGGCGGCCGTGCGCACGATGACGCCGGCGCTGTCGGGCACGATCTCCTTGAGCAGAGCCTTGAGGCGGCTGCGCTCGGTGTCGGGCAGCTTGCGGGAGATGCCGGAGGTGGTGCCGTCGGGCACGTAGACCAGGAAGCGGCCGGCCAGCGAGACCTGGCTGGTGAGCCGGGCGCCCTTGTGGCCGATTGGGTCCTTGGTCACCTGCACCAGCACGGGCTGCCCCGGAGAGAGCACGGACTCGATCTTGCGGGGCTGGCCGTCCTTGTGGCCGAGCGCCGACCAGTTGACCTCACCGGCGTAGAGCACCGCGTTGCGGCCCTTGCCGATGTCGATGAAGGCGGCCTCCATCGAGGGCAGCACGTTCTGCACGCGGCCGAGGTAGACGTTGCCGATCAGCGAGGTCTGCGACTCGCGGGCCACGTAGTGCTCCACGAGGACCTTGTCCTCGAGCACGGCGATCTGGGTCAGGTCCTTGCGCTGGCGGATCACCATGACCCGCTCGACCGACTCGCGGCGGGCCAGGAACTCGGCCTCGCTCACGATCGGGGCGCGGCGGCGACCGGCCTCACGGCCCTCGCGGCGACGCTGCTTCTTCGCCTCCAGGCGCGTGGAACCGGTGACCGCGGTGATCTGGTCCTCGGCGCTGCGCGCGGATCGTACGCGGGTGACGGTGTTGTCGGGGTCGTCGCCGTTGCCGGAGTCGGCGTCGCTGCTGCGCCGGCGGCGACGGCGGCGACGCGAGCTGGAGGACCCGCCCTGCTCGCCGTCGGCGTTGTCGGAACCGTCGGAGCTGCCCGCGTCGTCGGAGTCGTCGGACTGCTCCCCCTCGGCGCCTTCGCCGGCGTCGGAGGCGTCCGCGCCCTTCGCCGCGGCGTCGCCCTCGGAGTCGTCGTCAGAACCGGAGTCGGAGTCGGAGCCGGAGGACCGGCGACGACGGCGACCGCCACGGCGGCGACGGCGCCGGGCCGGCGTGCCGTCACCGGAGTCGCTGTCGGAGTCCTCGGAGTCGTCGGAGTCGTCGGTGGCGTCCGCGTCCTCGGCACCGGTGCCGTCGGTGGCAGCGTCGGCGTCGGCAGCAGCCTCAGTCTCGGTCTCAAGGGCCTCGGCGGTCGCCACGGCCTCAGCGGCGGTGGCCTCGGCCGTCTCAGCCGTCTCGTCGGTCTCGGCGTCCTCGTCGACCGCCTCGTCGGCGACGACCTCGGCGGGCTTGGCCACCCGCTTGCGGGTCCGCTTGGCCGGGGCCTTCTTCACCGGCTCGGGGGCCTGGAAGAGGGGCAGGGTGCCGGCGTCGCCCTCGGTCTCAGAAGCCTCGGGGGCCTCAGTGACGGGCTCGGCAGCTGCGTCGGCGGCGGGCTCGGCGACAGCCTTCTTGGCCGCGGTCTTCTTGGCAGTGGTCTTCTTCGCCGCCGTCTTCTTGGCGGCGGTCTTCTTGGCGGGCGCCTTGCGCGCGGCCTTCTTCGCCGGCGCGGTCTCCTCACCCTCGGCTGCACCCTCCACGGGAGCCTCGGCAGGCGCGGGAGCCGCGGCGTCAGCCTCAGCGGGCGACTCGGCGGGCTCGGTGGTCGGCTCGGCGGCCGCCACCTTCTTGGCGGGCGCCTTGCGAGTGCGCTTCGCGGCCGTCTTCTTCACGGGCGCCTCGGGAGCCTCCGCAGCAGCCTCGGGGGCCGCCGGGTCGGCGTCGGCGGGCGCCTCGGCGGCGGCCTTCTTCGTGGTCCGCCGGGTGGCGGTGGTCTTCTTCGCCGCGCTCTTGCGGGCGGTGGTCTTCTTCGCTGCCTTCGGGGCTGCGGACTCCTCGGCGGGCGCCGTGGTGGAGGCCGATTCTTCAGCCGCGGGAGTCGTCTCGTCGAGCATGTGCGCTCCTCGACCGGTGCAGGGCACCGGAGGGTAGGACGTCAGGTGCCGACGTGCCTGGAGGACCTGACGCAAAGCCTGTAGGTGGCGGCGACCTCCTCCGCTGCTGCGTCGGGGGGTGTCGGTCGTCCACCTGCCGCGGTCGCTCGCCCTTCGTGGTGTCCGGTCTCCCGGGCAACCACACGGGGGTCGCTGTCACCGACTCCCGGGCCGCGTCGCGGTCTGGTGACGACTTCCATCCTCCGTGCCTGACCGGCCGTGCCGATCGGGCGAGAACGTCGTCGGGTCACACACCCATCGACGGGTGCCGCTGGAGTGCGACCGCCGTCATTGTCGCACACCCCGTGGTGATCCCCGTCATGGCGCAGTCACGGCGCGGTCACTGAACAGTCACTGCGCCATCACTGCGCGGTGGCCAGCGGGTCGCCCACGGTCGCGGTCTCCCGGTCGAGCGGACCCTGCTGCAGACGCACCAGCAGCGGCACGAGACCGCTGGGCACCTCCCCCACGGCCGCGAGGGCGGAGAGCACGTCGTCGGGGCGTACGGCCGGAACGACGTGCTCCAGCACGACGTCGAGCACGGTGACGTCACCCTCGACCGTGACGTCGAGCGCGAGCACCGCGGCCCGGGCGTCGAACTGCCGCAGGCCCTTCTTGGTCATCCGCTCCACCAGCACGGTCTCGGCGGCCAGGAAGGCGTCCACGACACCGGTGAGGTCACCGGCGCCGGGCAGCTCGATGCGCCAGCGGCTGGCCTGCAGCAGGTCGGAGAGCGACCCGCCGCCCGACTCCACCACCTCGAGCACGTCGAGGCCGGCCGGCAGCGAGTCGTCGAGGGTGCGGTGCACCTCGGCCGGGTCGAGCACCTCGGCCAGGGCGATCTCGAGATACTCCGCCTCGGAGGCCGAGCCGGTAGGCGCGGCCCCGGCGTAGGAGATGCGCGGGTGGGGGTTGAAGCCCGAGGAGTAGGCCATCGGCACCCGCGCCCGGAAGACGGCCCGCTCGAAGGCCCGGGAGAAGTCGCGGTGGCTGGTGAACCGCAACCGCCCACGCTTGGCGTAGCGGATGCGGAGTCGCTGGACGGGCGGGGCCTGCTGCTCGGGCTGGGTACGCACGGGCAAACGGTAGCCCGCTGCGCCGGTCACGACCGATTCGCGCGGATGGTGAAGAATCGAGCCGGTGTCCTCCCCCCGTCGACCCACCGCCCGCACGGCGCTGCTCCTGGCCGGCCTGGTGCTGCTGTCGCTGAACCTGCGGCCCGCTGCCGTGAGCGTCGGACCGGTGCTGGAGGAGGTGCGTACGGCTCTGGCCCTCGCGCCGTGGGCGGTGAGCCTGCTGACCACCCTGCCTGTGGTGGCCTTCGCCGTCGTGGGTGCCCTCGCGCCGTGGCTGGCCCGCAGCCTGGGGCTGCACCGGGTGCTCCTGCTCTCGCTGGTCGCGGTGGTGGTCGGCCTCGGGGCGCGCGCGACGACGGACGACGGGGCGCTCTTCCTGGCGTGGACGTTCGTGGCCGTCTCCGGCATGGCCTGCGCCAACGTCCTGGTGCCTTCACTGGTCAAGTGGCACTTCCCGCACCGGGTCGGCACCGCGACCGCGCTCTACACGACGGCGATGGCCCTCGGGCTCACGTTGGCCTTCACGACCACCGTGCCGGTCGCAGACGCCCTCGGCGGGTGGCGGTGGGGCCTGGGCGTCTGGACCGGCCTGGCCGTGGTGGCCGTGCTGCCGTGGCTGGGGTTGTTGGGGCACGACCGCCGACCGCCGGCCGCGTCGCGCACCATCACCTTCGGACAGGTCGCGCGCACGCCGATCGGGTGGGCGCTGGCAGGCTTCTTCGGCCTGCAGTCAGCGATCGCCTACACGATGTTCGGATGGTTCGCGCAGCTGTGGCGTGACAACGGCTGGTCGGCCGCCGAGGCCGGCGCTCTGGTGGGCGTCATCGCCGCCGTCGGCATCCCGCTCTCCCTGGTGCTGCCGGCCGCGGTGGCGCGGGCGCGCGACCAGCGCCCGCTCCTGCTCGCGGTGATGGCCTGCTACCCGGTGGCCTTCGTCGGGCTGATGCTCGCGCCCGAGCGGTGGGGTGTGCTGTGGGCGGCGCTCGCCGGCGTCGGCGGCACGACCTTCCCGATCATCCTGGTGATGATCGGACTGCGTGCCCGCACCCACGAGGGCACGGCCGCGCTCTCCGGCTTCGCCCAGTCGGTGGGCTACCTGGTGGCCGCGCCGGGCCCCTTCGTGGCCGGGCTGCTCCACAGCGCCACCGGCGGCTGGCAGGCGCCACTGTGGTTCCTGCTCGCGCTCGTGGCACCGCTCGCCGCGCTGGGGGCGTACGTCTCACGCCCGGTCCACGTCGAGGACCAGCTGGCCGCGCGTGGAGCGCGGGCGGGGCGGGTCAGTCCTTGACGCTGCGCTGCAGCAGCAGGTAGCCGCCGAGCAGCAGCCCCACCAGCACCGGCAGCGCGAGGAAGACCGGCACCCCGAGCGCGTGCGCACCCCAGGTGAACCCGGCCACCAGCGCCGTCAGCAGCACCAGCACGCCGGCGGCCAGGAAGGCGACGAGGGGCCGGGGGCCCGGCTCGCTCGACTTCCAGGCCTCCTCCAGGCCGGGGTGGCGTCGACCGGAGGGACGCTTCTCCTCGGCCACCTCAGACCACGCTCAGCGGCAGGAGCCGCTGCCCGGTCGGGCCGATCTGGATCTCGGTGCCCATCTCGGGGCACACGCCGCAGTCGTAGCACGGCGTCCAGCGGCAGTCCTCGACCTCGATGTCGGCGCCGTCGGCCGCCGCGAGGGCGTCCTCCCAGTCGCTCCACAGCCAGTCCTTGTCGAGACCGGAGTCGAGGTGGTCCCAGGGCAGGACCTCGTCGTAGTCACGCTCGCGGGTGGTGTACCACTCCACGTCGACGCCCGTGCCGGCCAGCGCCTTCTGCGCCGAGGCCATCCACCGGTCGTAGGAGAAGTGCTCGCTCCAGCCGTCGAACCGGCCGCCGTCGCGCCACACCTCCTCGATGATGCGCCCCACCCGGCGGTCGCCGCGGGAGAGGAGTCCCTCGACGATGCCGGGCTTGCCGTCGTGGTAGCGGAAGCCGATGGCGCGGCCGTACTTCTTGTCGTCACGGACCGTCTCGCGCAGCTTGCGCAGGCGCTCGTCGGTGGTCTCGTGGTCGAGCTGGGCGGCCCACTGGAAGGGGGTGTGCGGCTTGGGCACGAAGCCGCCGATGGAGACGGTGCAGCGGATGTCGTTGCGGCCCGACACCTCGCGGCCCTTCGCGATGACCCGCTTGGCGAGATCGGCGATCTGCAGCACGTCGTCGTCGGTCTCGGTGGGCAGCCCGACCATGAAGTAGAGCTTCACCTGACGCCAGCCGTGGCTGTAGGCCGTGGCGACGGTGCGGATCAGGTCCTCCTCGTCGACCATCTTGTTGATGACCTTGCGCATCCGGTCGCTGCCGCCCTCGGGGGCGAACGTCAGGCCCGAGCGACGCCCGTTGCGGGAGAACTCGTTGGCGAGGGTGATGTTGAAGGCGTCGACGCGGGTCGACGGCAGCGAGAGCGACACGTTGGAGCCCTCGTAGCGGTCGGCCAGGTCGGTGGCCAGGTCGCCGATCTCGGTGTGGTCGGCCGACGACAGCGAGAGCAGGCCGACCTCCTCGAAGCCGGACTTGCGGATGCCGTTCTCGACCATCGCGCCGATCGTGCTGAGCGAGCGCTCGCGCACCGGGCGGGTGATCATGCCGGCCTGACAGAAGCGGCAGCCGCGCGTGCAGCCACGGAAGATCTCCACGCTGAAGCGCTCGTGCACCGTCTCGGCCAGCGGCACCAGCGGGTTGGCCGGGTAGGGCCAGGCGTCGAGGTCCATCAGGGTGTGCTTGCGCACCCGGAACGGGATGCCCGGACGGTTGGGCACGACCGCCTCGATCGAGCCGTCGGCGCCGTAGGTCACGTCGTAGAAGCGCGGCACGTAGACCCCGCCCGAGACCGCGAGGCGGCGCAGCAGCTCGTCGCGGCCGCCGGGACGTCCCTCGGCCTTCCACTCACGGATGACCTCGGAGATCGCCAGCACGACCTCCTCGCCGTCACCGAGCACGGCGGCGTCGACGAAGTCGGCGATCGGCTCGGGGTTGAACGCGGCGTGGCCCCCGGCCAGCACGACCGGGTGCTCGTCGGTGCGGTCGGCGGCGTGCAGCGGGATGCCGGCGAGGTCGAGCGCGGTCAGCATGTTGGTGTAGCCCAGCTCGGTGGAGAAGCTGAGGCCGAAGACGTCGAAGGCGCCCACCGGACGGTGGCTGTCGACGGTGAACTGCGGGATCGAGTCCTCCCGCATGACCTTCTCCATGTCGGGCCACACGGCGTAGGTGCGCTCGGCGACGATCCAGTCGCGCTCGTTGAGCACCTCGTAGAGGATCTGCACGCCCTGGTTGGGCAGGCCCACCTCGTAGGCGTCGGGATACATCAGGGCCCAGCGGACCGTCTGCCCCATCGGGGTGGGGGCGCCGCAGTTCCAGTCCTTGACGACCGAGTTGAGCTCACCGCCGACGTACTGGATCGGCTTGGAGACCGACGGCAGCCGTGGCTCGAGAAGATGGAAGACCGACGCTGCGGAGTCAGCGGTGCCGGGAGCGGCAGACATGGCGGAACCTCACCTGTGGGAATCAGGACAACGCTCAAGGGTACGTGGAAACGGGACAACGACCCCAGCCGTCGCGACAGGCACCTAGAGTGAGGCCCGGTTCGCCGCACGTCGGCAGCGGCGCAACCGGGAGGAGCGGAGCGTGGCGGGGGCAGCGGTCGTCAGGCCTGACCGGGGCTACTGGGCCCTGTGGCTGGTCGCCGTCAGCGTGCTCCTGGTCTCCGGCCTCGCGGCCGCCGCCACCGGCGTGGTCGGCCAGATGCCCCACGTCTGGTTGTTCTCCACGGTCGGCTTCACCTGGCTGACCCTCAGCTGGACCGAGGACACCCGGCTCCCCCGGCCCAGCCTCCACCTGGGAGCGACCCTCGCCGCCCTGGCGGCGCTGGGCGGCTCGACCGCCGTGCTGATGGCGGCCGCGCCCGCCGACGTGCTGCGCACCACCCTCGGCATCCCGGTCCAGGCCTTCACCATGGCCTGGGTCTACCGGATGGGTCGCCGCATCACCGCGACGCCCGCCCATCCCCCGATCGAGGGTGTCGGGCCCTGGCGCAACAGCTGGGTGCGCGGCTGGGTGCCCACCACCTCGGTCGACCTGGCGCTGCTCGGCCTGGCGGCCCTCGCCAGCGGCGTCGCCGGCCTGCTCGTGGGCGCCGCGCCCGGCCTGTGGTGGGGCAACGTGCCCCTCGACGTGGCCGCCCAGTGGCTCACCCACGTCTTCGTCGTGGCCAGCGTCGGCGGCGCCACCACGCTCATCACCTTCGGCATCTGGTCGCCCGACGACCTCGACCAGCCCTGGCTCCGGGTGCTGCTGATCTGGTTGGGCTCGGTGGCAGTGCTGTGGTGGGTCTACGCGACCGGCGCCGTCAACATGGCATGGCTGGCGGTGCTGCCCGCCGTCTACGTCGCGCTGACCTACCGGATGTGGATCACCAGCACCTACGGCCTGCTCGTCGGTCTGGTCAGCATCCTGCTCTCCCCCTCGCTCAACACCTTGGCCACCCAGGCCGGCCCCGTCCCGCTGGGCAGCGTCATGGACCTGTTGGTCTCGACGCTGATCCTGGTGTCGCTGCTGGTGGCCCAGCTCAACCAGCGCCGCATGCAGCTGCTGGCCGACCTCGCGGCCGAGCAGGCCGACGCCCGGCGCCAGGCCGAGGTGCTGCAGAACGTCTTCGAGACCATGCGCGACGGTGTGGTGCTCGTCGACCGTGAGCTCAACGTACGCATGCACAACGGCGCCGCGGTGAGCCTGCTGGGGCGCGGGTTCCCGGCCCGTCGACCGGAGAGCTGGACCGACTACTTCCGCCTCACCCGGCTTGACGGGACTCCTCTGGTGGAGGCCGAGCTCACCGCCTCCGACCACCTCGTGCTGCGCATCGCCGACACGCCTCGGGTGCTGCGCCAGACCGCGGCACGCATCAGCGAGGACCCCGAGACCCGCTGGATGATCTTCTTCACCGACGTCACCGAGCACCAGGCCCGACTCCAGGAGCTCAGCGGGTTCGCCGGTGTGGTTGCCCACGACCTGCGGGCCCCGCTCTCCAGCCTGGAGGGATGGCTGGAGATGGCCGAGGAGTCACTGATGCTGCGCGACTCCGCGCAGGCGAGCGCCCTGTTGGCGCGGGCGCGGGCCAGCAACCGACGCATGCGACAGGTGATCGAGGACTGGCTCTCCTACACCGTCGAGCGCGAGGGCGCCCTCGAGCTGGTCGACCTGCCGCTGGTGGTGCCGGTGCAGGAGGTGCTCGCCCAGACGCAGTCCGCCGGCCCGCGCGAGGTCGTCGTCGACGCGCCGCACGCGGTGCGGGCCGACGCGGGCCTGGTGCGGCAGCTGTTGGCCAACCTGCTCGGCAACGCCCTCAAGTTCACCCGCCCCGGCGAGCCGCCCCACGTCGAGGTGCGCTCCTCCCCTGCCCTGCGCGACATGGTGTGCGTCGAGGTCTCCGACCACGGCATCGGGCTCCCCGCAGGCGAGGAGGAGCGGATCTTCGACGACTTCCACCGCGCCCCCGGGGCCGGGATGGAGCGGGAGGGCTACGGCATCGGACTCGCCGCCTGTCGCCGCATCGTGGAGCGGCACGGCGGTGAGATCTGGGCGCGCACCAACGAGCACGGTGGCGCCACCGTCGCCTTCACGCTGCCCGCCGCCCACGGCGCCGAGGCGCCGTTGTCGCCCGACTGGTGAGCCGGCGCCCGCCCGGGAGCAGGGGCAGGGGTCTCAGCGCAGGACGGGCACGCGCACTCCGGAGCCCGGACGCAGGCTCCCGGGCACCAGGCCGGCCGAGCGCCGGTGGATGTTGTGCAGCAGGCCGACGGCCAGCATGCCGGCGAAGATCGAGGAGCCGCCGTAGGAGACGAACGGCAGCGGCACGCCGGTGACCGGCATGATCCCCAGGCACATGCCGATGTTCTGGAACGCCTGGAAGCCGAACCAGCAGGCGATGCCGGCCGCGGCCACGCGACCGAACATGTCGTCGGTGCGGTGGGCGATCGCCAGGGCCCGCCAGATCACCAGGCAGGAGAGGGCGATCACGGCGCCCGCGCCGACCAGACCGAGCTCCTCACCGACGGCGGTGAAGACGAAGTCGGTGTGCTGCTCGGGCACGAAGCCGGCCTGGGTCTGGGAGCCGTTGAAGAGCCCCTGGCCCCACAGGCCCCCGTTGCCGACGGCGATGCGCGCCTGCTCGGTGTTGTAGCCGGCGCCGAGCGGGTCGAGCGTGGGGTCGGTGAAGGCCATGAAGCGGTCAACCTGGTAGGGCTTCAGCACGCCGGCCGTGACCGCCACGGTCGCCACCGCGACCGCGCCCAGCACCAGTGCCAGCAGCCAGCGGCGCGGCGCCCCGGAGACGGCCAGCACGCCGAAGACGGTGGCGCTGAGCACGAGCATCGTGCCGAGGTCGGGCTGGGCGAGGATGAGGGCGGCGGGGATGCCCGCGATGAGCAGCATGCCCAGCACGTCGACAGAGCCGACCGGGCGACGCCAGCTGCCTTCCGTGCGTTCGGCCACCAGCAGCGCCATGCCGATCACCACCGCCAGCTTCGCGAACTCCGAGGGCTGGATCGACATGCCGGCCACGCGCAGCCACGACTGGGAGCCGTTGAGCTCGGTGCCGATGGTCAGCACGAGCACCAACCCGACCACCGCGGCCAGGTAGACCACCGGCGCGAGGATGCGTACCCACCGGTGGTCGGTGGCCATGACCAGCACCATGAGCACCCCGCCGATCGCGAGGTTGACCAGCTGCTTGCGCAGGTAGGCGGTGGAGTCGCCGCCGGTGAGCCCCTCACGGCTGGCGGTGGCCGACCACACCACGAGGGTGCCGATGACCAGCAGCCCCACGACGGCCGCCATCAGCACCCAGTCGAGGCCGGGCCCACGGACCTGGCTGCGTCGGATCGCCTGGCTCATCGCGGCCCTCCCCTGCCGTCGCGGACCGGCGGCAGGATCGAGCCGTCGTCCTCGAAGGTGGGCAGCGCACGCGGCGGGACGGCGCCGGGGATGGCCGCCCTGCGGGGCACCACCCGGTCGCCCTCGATGCCGTAGAGGGTCTCGTAGATCGCCCGCACGGAGTCACCCACCGAGCCGGAGCCGGTGCCGCCCTGGCTGATCATCATGACCACGACGTAGTCGTCGGTGTAGGAGGCGACCCAGCCGGTCGACTGCTTGCCGTAGACCTCGGCCGAGCCGGTCTTGGACCGCACGGTGACCTGGTCGAGCGGGAAGCCCACGAGCTTCCAGCTCATCGTGCCGGTGCGCGAGACGCCCTCGAGGGCGGAGTCGATGTAGGCCAGCTGGCGACGGGTCGACTTCACCCGGCCGGCGCGGCGGGGGGCGATCTTCTGGATCACCTCGCCCTCGGGGCTGACGATCGCCTTGCCGACCCGCGGCTCCCACAGCGTGCCGCCGTTAGCCAGGGCGCCGTAGCCCACGGCGAGCTGGAGCGGCGTCACCATGGTGTCGCCCTGGCCGATCGAGAAGTTCACGGCGTCCCCGGCCCGGTAGGCGTATCCCTCGATGCAGAACTCCCGCGAGAAGCGGTAGAGGAAGTCGGAGGTCTTCGGGCCCTGCGGCTTGTCGGCGATCTCGCAGTAGTAGTCGCGCTGGGAGTCGTAGTAGGCGCGCTTCCAGGCGCGGTCAGCGATCCGGCCCGGGGCCTCGCCCGGGAGGTCGATGCCGGTCTCGGAGCCGAAGCCCCACTCCTTCGCGCCCTCGACCAGCGGGTCCCGCGCGTCGACGTCGTCGACGTCGGAGCCGAACTTCTGCCAGAAGTTGTGGCCGATGGCGTAGAAGAAGGTGTTGCAGGAGACCTCCAGCGCGCGGTCGAAGCCGATGACCCCGTAGGCGCCGGACTCGTAGTTCTTGAACGTGCGGTTGCCGACGGTGTAGCCGGACCCGCAGGCGATGCGCGAGTCGGGCGAGTAGCCGTTGCGCAGCGCCGCCGCGGTCATGAACGGCTTCCACGTCGACCCGGGCGCGAACTGGCCCTGGGTCACCCGCGAGAGCAGCGGGGTGCCGGCCTTCTCGGAGTAGAGCCGGCTGAGCTCCTTCGACGAGATCCCGTCGACCCACACCTCGGGGTCGTACGTGGGCTGGCTCGCGGCCGCCACCACGCGTCCGGTCTTCGCGTCGAGCACCACGGCGGCGCCCGAGTCGGCGACGAAGCGTCGGCCGGTGACCCGGTCGACGATCCCGCGCTGGGTGCGGATCGAGCGGGCGAGCTCCTTCTCCACGACCGACTGCACCTTGGCGTCGATCGAGGTCACCAGCGTGTCGCCTGGCGTGCTGGCCACCTCGCTGTCGTCGCCGAGCACGCGCCCCATCGAGTCGACCTGCACGCGGCGGTAGCCGGGCATGCCGCGCAGCCAGGCGTCGTACTGGCGCTCCACGCCGGCCCGGCCCACGACCGAGGCACCGTGCAACGAGCGGTCGTCCTTCTCCTGCGCGGTGTCGAACTCCTCCTCGGTGATCGGGCTGAGGTAGCCGAGCACGTGGGCCAGGTTGACCCCGAAGGGCGAGGGATAGGAGCGCACGTTCTGCTGCTCCACGACCACGCCGGGGTAGTCCTCGGGCTGCTCGAGCAGCCGCAGCGCGACCGACTGGTCGACGTCGGTGGCCACCGGGACGGGCTGGAAGGGCGATCCGTTCCAGCAGGTGCCGGTCTCGGCGCCGGCGTCGCCGCAGTCGAGCAGGACCTTCTCGATGCGGCGAGGACGCAGCTCGACCGCGTCGGCGACCCGGGCCACGAGCTTGCGGCGCTGGGTGTCGTCGAGCTTGCCGAGCACCGTGCGGTCCAGGGAGACCACCCAGCTCAACCGGTTGGCGACCAGGGGGCGGCCCATCGCGTCGACGACCAGTCCGCGCTGCGGCTGGACCACGATGTCGCGCACCGACTGGTCGGCCGCCTTGGCGCGGTAGTCGTCGCCGCCGACCACCTGCAGGGAGTAGAGACGTACGAAGAGGGTGGCGAAGAGCGCCAGCACCAGCGCCTGGAGCACGACCAGTCGCAGCCGACTCCGCTCGGCGCCCGCGACCGCCATCAGGCCGTGACCCGTTCTGCGCCGGCCGGGGCCACGCGTCGCAGGGCCCGCATCGTCAACGGCAGCACGACGGGGGTGAGCAGCAGGTCGAAGAGCACCGCCACCCCGATCACCGTGAGCATCTCCCCCACGCCCACCACCGGGTCACGCAGCAGAAGACCGGTCAGGGCGAAGACCGAGGTGCCGATGAAGGAGCAGGCCGCCACGGTGGTCAGCACCGCGAGCGTGCCGGGGCGCGCGTCCTGGCGCACCCGCGCCGCGACCCAGGCCACCACGACCAGCGCGAGCGCCCAGCGCCCGGCGTAGTGGTCGGCCGGCCCGACGAGGTCCATCAGCACGCCGCCCGTGAAGGCCAGCACGAGGGCGTAGCGGCCCGAGCAGCTCAGCGCCGCCGCGACCACCACGAGCAGCACCAGGTTGGGCACCACCCCGCGCCAGGCCAGGTGGGGGAAGAGGGAGATCTGCAGGCCCAGGGCCAGCAGCACCAGCAGGCCCCCGACGACGGCTCGCACGACGCTCATCACGTCACCCGATGCTTCCGTCGGCGCGCACCAGGGCGCGGTCGCTGGGGGTGTCGGCGGGCACGACGACCCCGACCACGTCGAGCGCGGAGAAGTCGACGAACGGCTTGATCACCGCGTGGCGGCGCTGCTCGCGCACGCTCTCGAAGACCTCGGTGACCCGACCCACGGGCACGCCACGGACGTATGGGCCCGAGTCCTCGCTGCCCCAGCTCAGCACCGTGTCGCCCTCGGCGGGCACCAGGCTCTGGTCGAGCAGCTCGAGGTCGAGGCGGCCCTCACGGCCCAGCTCGCCGCGGCCGGTCAGGAAGCCGACCTCCATCGACGTGCCGATGCGCCCGCCCACGATCGACTCCGGGTCGACGACGAGCAGCACCGTGGCGCGGTGCGCGGTGGCCCGCAGCACCCGCCCGACCAGGCCGTCGGCGTTGACCACGGTGGTGTCGGGGCGTACGCCCGCAGCGGTGCCCGCGTCGATCGTCACGGTGCGGCTGAACGACTGCGCCGGGCCGTAACCGATCACGCGGGCCGGCACCATCGCGCGGCCCAGGTCGGCGGCGGCCACGGTGAGGCCCTCGAACTGGGCCAACGTGTTGGCATCGAGGTCGGCGGAGGCGACCTCGGCACGCAGGGCAGCGTTCTCGGCCTCGAGCTTGCTGACCTCCTCGCGCAGCGAGTCCTTGCTGCGGAACCACGTCGGCACGGCCGTGAAGGGACGCACCGTCGCCGCGGTGACCGTCTCCACCGGAGCGAAGAGCTCGCCGGCCACCGCCCGCACCGGCTCCACCGGTGAGGAGTCGCCGCCCTGGTGGTCGAGCACCATCAGCGTCACCGACGCGAGGGTCAGGGCGACCATCGTCGAGCGCGGCACCCGGTGCCGGTCGTCCAGTCCGCGCCAACGACGCTCGCCGAGCCTGCCCGCCATCAGAACCTCCGGGGGTCGGAGACCAGCACCTGCTGGAGCGCCTCGAACTCCTCGACGCAGCGACCGGCGCCGAAGGCCACCGACTCCAGCGGGTGGTCGGCGACGTGCACGGGCATGCCGGTCTCGTGGCGCAGGCGCTCGTCGAGGCCGCGCAGCAGCGCACCGCCGCCGGTGAGGACGATGCCGCGGTCCATGATGTCGCCGGCAAGCTCGGGCGGGGTCTGGTCGAGGGTCATGCGGACCGCGTCGACGATGTCCTGCACCTGTTCCTCGAGGGCGTGGCGCACCTCGACGGTGGAGACGGTGACGGTGCGCGGCAGTCCGGAGACCATGTCCCGGCCCCGGATCTCGGCCTCGGGCTCCTCGGGCAGCGGGAAGGCGGAGCCGAGGGTCATCTTGACCTCCTCGGCGGTGCGCTCCCCCAGCATCAGGGAGTACTCCTTCTTCATCCACGCCATGATCGCCTGGTCGAGGTCGTCACCCGCGGTGCGCACGCTGAGGCTCGTGACGATGCCTCCGAGTGAGATCACGGCGACCTCAGTGGTGCCGCCACCGACGTCGACGACCATGTTGCCGGTCGCCTCGTGCACGGGCAGGCCTGCGCCGATCGCGGCGGCCATCGGCTCCTCGACGACGTAGACGCGGCGGGCGCCGGCCGAGTAGGCGGCCTCCTTGACCGCGCGCTGCTCGACGGCGGTGATGCCGGAGGGCACGCAGATCACCATGCGCGGCTTGGCGAAGTAGCGGCGGCGGTGCACCTGCTGGATGAAGTAGCGCAGCATCTGCTCGGTGGCGTCGAAGTCGGCGATCACGCCGTCCTTGAGCGGCCGGATCGCGGCGATGGAGTCGGGGGTGCGCCCGATCATCCGCTTGGCCTCGTGGCCCACCGCCAGCACCTCGCCGGTCGAGGTGTTCATGGCGACCACGCTGGGCTCGTCGAGCACGACACCCTTGCCGCGGACGTACACGAGCGTGTTGGCCGTGCCGAGGTCGACGGCCATGTCACGGCCGATGACACTGTTCGCCATGTGCGCACGCCTTCGCTGGTGGTCCTCCGGGGAAGTGCGTCACCCGGGGCGGACCCCGCCCGAGGCGACACGACTCAGCCTAGGGAGCGCGCACCCCACATCCGGGCAGGACACGCGTGCGGATTGAGCGGCCCGACCACCCCGCCGTCCCCGTGGCGAGTCCGGGTCAGTGGTGACCGCCGCAGCCACATCCGCCGGAGGCGGGCGGCACGGGCGAGGGGGCGGGGCGCGGTCGAGGCTTCGGCGAGGCGGTGACCCGCTGGGCGAGGCGGGTGGCGGCGTGCGCCACGAGGGCAGCCTCCTCCGGGTCGGCGGCGAGCCGCTCGGGCACGTCGCCCCCGAGGAGGCCGGCCGGCTGCGTCAACCAGATCCAGGCGTCCCAGGGGTCGGTGCCCGCAGCGAGCAGCGGCTCGAGCACGGGCAGCAGCTCGGGGCGTACGTCCCCACTCGGCGTCAGCTGGAACGCCGGCACGAGCAGGTGCTCGCCCTGCGCGACCGTCAGCAGGTGGTGCTCCTCGGCCTGCTTGTGCACCCAGAACCGGGTGGCGTTGAGCGAGGCCCCGCGCACCTCGGCGAGGTGGTCGTAGGTCCACGCCGGCGTGGCGAGCAGCTCGGCTCGGAGCCGGGCCTTGCGGGCGAGCAGGACCAGCGCGACCGGCACCCCGTGGGCCGGGTCGTCACCGTGGTCGCGCAGCGACGCGTCGAGCTCCGCGAGCCGTTCGTCGGAGAGCGGTTCGCCGTCAGCCTCGATCCAAGACGGGGCGCCGGATGCGTCGCGGGTGAAGCTCGGCAGGCCGGCGGCAGCCAGGTGGTCGGTCAGGCCCAGCTCGTCGATCCAGTCGGCGAGGCGGGTGGCGAGAGTGGGGCCCATAGCTGCCTGCTGTGGAGGGTGGGCGGGCGCCTCAGAGACCGGGGAACCAGAGGGCGATCTCGCGCTCGGCCGACTCGGGGCTGTCGGAACCGTGCACGAGGTTCTCGCGGTTGGAGAGGGAGAAGTCGCCACGGATGGTGCCCGGGGCGGCCTTGCGGCCGTCGGTGGCACCGTTGAGGGCACGCACGACCTCGATGGCCTCGTCGCCCTCGAGCACGAGCGACACGATCGGTCCGGACGTCACGAAGTCGCGCAGCGGCGGGTAGAAGTCACGCTCCACGTGCTCGGCGTAGTGGGCATCGGCCTGCCCGGCGTCGATGGTGCGGTGCTCCATCGCGACGATGGTCAACCCCTTCGCCTCGAACCTGGCCAGGATCTGACCGACCAGGCCTCGCTTGACAGCGTCGGGCTTGAGCAGGACGAGGGTGCGCTGGGTCATGGACGCAGCCTATCGAGGGTGTGCGCTGAGAGCGTGATCGGCCGTGTTGTCAGGCCGTTCAAGGAAATCTGGAGGGGACGGGATCCGCGGGGTCGTCAGTGAGGTCCTGGGTGCCGTGGCGGTCGCGTCGGAAGCGTTGGCCATGAAGGCTGGTCCACTCGAACACCCCGCTGGATGGGGAAGTGAGTCGCCAACCGGTGTGCGTCTTCAACCGGTGGTGACTGCGACAGAGGGCGGCCAGGTTGTCTGTTGCGGTCGGCCCTGGCTGTGGCCGGCCTTCACCGGCAGCTTCGTGGTCGAAGGGTTCGACGTGGTCGAGGTCGCAGGACCTGGCGGGTCTCGTGCACCACGGGAAGACGCACGTGCGGTCCCGGAGAATGACTTGGCGTCTGAGCCGGTCGGTGGGTTCGTACCGGTTCGTGGTGATCTGTTCGTTGAGGTCGATCACCGGCAGGATCCGCACCTCGGTGTGCGTGCCCCGCACCCACGACCGGACCTGGGACAGCAGGACCAGTTTCTGGCCGTTCTCGAGAAACCCGATCGGGCTGATGCCGGTGGTGCCGTCGGGCTGGACCTCGGCGGTGAAGTGCAGGTGCAGGTCGACCCGCCGGGCCTTGCGCTGCACGGTCTCGTCCTCGGCGTCCGCACCGGCCAGGTCGAGTGAGGTCTGCTGTCGCGCCAGCTCACCCAGGGCCATCGACCGCCGCACGTCCAGTGAGGCAGTGGAGCCACCGGCCCTGAGCGCAGCAGCCCCCGCCGAGAGTGCCTGGGCCAAGTCATGCCCGTCAGCGTTCGAGACCTCGGCCTCGATGTGCATCGACCCGGCGAACGGTCCGATGGGGGTGTGGATGTGGACGAACCGGCCGTCGTTGTCCTCATCGCGTGGATGTTCTTGGCCCGCCAGGCCGTAGAGCTCGATCGCCTGCGCCACGATCCGCTCCATCTGCGCGCGACCGATCTTCTCCAGGAACGGCGCCACCTGCGCGTCGATCCAGGCCATCGCCTCCGGCGACAGGGCAGGGTCACAGTGAATCGTGGCCTCAGCGACCTGCTTGGCCCGCCACACCGGCACCAGTCCGGACTGGACCCGCTTCCACACCCGCGGCAGCCGGTGGACCATCTCGATCGCCTGGCCGATCAGCTTCTTCGCCGCGTCAGTGGAGACTCCCAACGCAGCCCCGAGCTCGGGGATGCAGAACTCCGCCACCAGCGGCGTGCCGTCACCCGAGATCGGCTCATCACCCAGTGGGTGGTGGAACGTGGCCGCGTTCCAACCGTCGTCGTCCGCGGGGTGGGCGACTGCCCATTCGTAAGCGACCGCCAACAGGTTCGCCTCGCCTTGCTGCACCACCACCGACTCATGCCGCGCCACACCGAGCAGCTCGGCGGCGGTCAGGTCACCCAGCTCGGGGGCGTTGCCGGTGGCGGTGGCTTCCATGACTCAACCCAACAGCAGCCCACCGACAACTTCGGATCGACAGCTTTCAGGGCCTGCCCAGGTCCTCGTCGCGTCCGGCCAACCCCACGGACCTCGCCATGACTCGCTCGGGCACCGGCCCCTGCGCGTCGTCGTCCGGCACGGGCGCGCCCGCGACCCGGTGCAGCGGGATGTGACCACCCCATCCCCCGGCGACCAGGTCGTCCTCGTCGTCGACGGGCGCTCCCGCCCGTTCCTTCATCGAGGCCTCGAGCAGCGGCACGGCGAGCACTGCGGTCGCGGCCAGCTCCTTGCGCGTGCTGGGCCTCAGCGTTGCGGCTCTCCCGGGCACCATGTGGTCGACGATGAGGTCGAGCGCGCGTTGCCTCTCCCCCGGGTCGTCGACCGAGCGGACGCGGCCCACGACCACGGCGGAGCGGTAGTTCATGGAGTGGTGGAAGGCGGAACGACCGACGACCAGCCCGTCGAGCTCGGTGACGGCCACGCAGACGGTGGCTCCGGACGGACCAGCCAGCAGGCGCCGGATCCATCCCGCCGCCACTGAACCGTGCAGGTAGAGCGTGCCGCCGGGGTCCGGGCCGTCGAGGTCCACCGCGTAGGCCGACGGCAGCACCACCGGGTGGTCGCCGACGTCGACCGCGACATGGGCGACCAGACCCTCCGTGGCGAGGAAGCGCACCAGCCGCGCCCGGTCAGCGACCACCCGGTTGCGCCCGCGGGTCACGGTGGTGCGGGCCGTCGGCTCCAGCGGCTGGAGAGCCGGGTCGTTCGGGCGGGGTGTGGTGAGCCCAGTTGAGAGGGGACCAGTCGAGAAGGGCAGGGCGTTCGGAGTCGGCGTGTTCGTCGTCATGGCACGATGCTCTCGACAAGTGGCCTGCGCGAAACGGTCCAATCACCACCTTTCCGTTCAGGCCACTGGATAGGCCACGGCGCCACGCAACTCGCCGCCCCAGCCGTCCGCCACGCCCCAGCCATCTCGCAACGCCACGAGGTACCCGTGCCCACGTCGCTCCCCCTGCAGCTCGACCGCCACTCGCGTACGCCCCTGAGCGTGCAGCTCTCCGACGCCGTGCGGCGCCTGGCGCTCGACGGCACCCTGGCGCCCGGCGACCGGATGCCCAGCACCCGGGCGCTGGCCGCGGAGCTGGAGGTCTCACGCGCGACGGTCGAGACCGCCTGGGACCAGCTGCGCGCCGAGGGCTGGCTGGAGGGCCGCACCGGCGCAGGCACCTGGGTGGCGGCAGGCCCTGAGATCACCGTGCGCCGAACCCCGGCACGCGCCCCCTCACCGCCGCCGCCGCGCGACCTCGTCGCCATGGACGCCGGCACGCCGTGGCGCCCCGACGCCTGGCCGCGCTCGCTGGACGCCTCCTGGCGTCGGGCCTGGCGCAACGTCGCCGACGCCACCGCGCCGCGTGGCTACGACGACCCGCGCGGCCTGCCTGCGTTGCGCGTGGCCCTGGCCGAACGGATCGCCCGCACCCGGGGCCTCGACGTCGACCCCGACGACGTGCTGGTCACCAGTGGCACCACCCAGGGCCTGCGTCACCTGCTGACCGCCCTGCCCGCCACGCCGGTCGCCGTCGAGGATCCCGGCTACCGGGCTGCCGTCGCGGTGGTCCTGGCGAGTGGGCGCAGCGTCGTCGACCTGCCGGCCACCGCCCCCGTCGAGCGCCTGAGGGGCCTGTCGGCCGTCTACGTCACCCCCGCCCACCAGCACCCCCTCGGCCACGTGATGGGCGCCGACGAGCGCGTACGCCTCCTCGCGGCCGCCGAGCGCGACGACGTGGTCGTGGTCGAGGACGACTACGACTCGGAGTTCCGCTACGACGTCGCCCCCGTGCCCGCGCTGGCGGCGATGGCGCCCGACCGGGTCGCCCTGCTCGGCACCGCCTCGAAGTCGGTGATGCCGTCACTGCGCCTGGGCTGGACCGTGGTGCCCCGACGGCTGCGACCCGCCATCGACGCCTTCCGCGCCCTGACCCACGACACCCCGCCGTGGGGCGTCCAGGCAGCCTTCGCCTCACTGCTGCGCGACGGCTACGTCGACGGCGTGGTGCGGGCCGCGCGGCGGACGTACGCCGAGCGCGCGCCGCGGGTGGTCGCGGCGCTGAGCCCCTACGCCGAGCTGGCGGGCCCGGTCGCAGGCATGTACGCCACGTGGCTGGTCGACGAGCCACGGGCGGTCCGCGCCCAGCAGGCCACACAGGAGGCCGGCTTCCGGGTCAATCTGCTCTCCACCTACTGCCGCAGCGCACCCCTGAGCGGGCTCGTCGTGGGCTTCGCCGGCCCCAATGACGACGAGCTGGAACGGGCCCTCGACGTGATCGCACGTGCCTTGACCTGACCTGCTCAGGCCTGACCTGCTCTGGCCTGACCTGCTCAGGCCTGACCTGCTCTGGCCTGACCTGCTCTGGCCGGTGGGTGGCGGGGTCGGTCAGCGCGCGGCCTGCTGGTCGGTCAGCCAGGCCGTCCAGGCTTCCCGCTTCTCACGCTCGATCTTGCGTCCGAGGAAGATCGCACCGCCCCAGAGCAGGGCGAAGATGCCGCCGAGCACGAACATCAACGGGATCACGAAACCGAGGGCGACGGCAGCGACCTGGATGGCGCTGCCGGCGTGGTAGGCCCACTCCTTGCGGAGCAGCCCGGCGACCACCAAGCAGGCGACGGCGAGGCCCAGGCCCACGACCAGCGCCGTGGTGCGCTCCACGTCGGCGATCATGATCATCACCGGCGTCGTGAGCCCCAGGGCGATCGACTCCAGCGCCAGGATCGCCGCGCACATGCCGCGGCGCGGCGACTTGGCGATGTTGCGGGCCGCCACCTCCTCGGCGCTCTCCTCGACCTCGGTCTCCACACCGGCGGCGCCGGGGTCGAGGTCGGACTCCACGCCCACGGGCGTCTCGTCGGTGCTCATCGCTCTCCTCCTCCGTCGCCCCGGCCACGTCCACCGGGACGGATCATCGCGCGGGCCTCGCCCACCGTCACCACGGAGCCGGTCACCAGGACCGCCCCCGCGCCCACTCCGCCGCTGAAGGCCTGCCCGACCTCAGCGAGGGCCGCGGCGTGGTCGATCGCTGCCGCCAGGTCGGGCACGACGCTGACGCGGTCGTCGCCGAAGACCTCGCGCGCGGCCACGGCGAGCGCCTCGGCCGGCATGGAGCGCGGGGTGGAGTTCTGGGTGACGACCAGGTGCTCCATGTGGGGCTCGAAGGCGGCGAGCACGCCCTCGTGGTCCTTGTCGCCCATCACGCCGATCACGCCGACGAGCGGGTCGAACGTGAAGGAGTCCTCCAGCGCCGCCGCGGTCGCCTCGGCGCCGTGCGGGTTGTGGGCGGCGTCGAGCACGATCGTCGGCGAGCGGCGTACGACCTCGAGGCGGCCCGGGGAGGTGAACTCGGCGAAGGCGGCGCGCACCAGCTCTTCGTCGAGGGCCCGGTCGCCCAGCAGGGCCTCGACCGACGCGAGGGCCACCGCTGCGTTCTGGGCCTGGTGAGCGCCGTGCAGCGGCAGGAAGAGGTCGTCAAAGCGGGCGCGCAGTCCCTGGATGGAGACCATCTGGCCCCCGACGGCTGGCACCCGGTTGACGACACCGAACTCCATGCCTTCGCGCACCACAGTGGCCCCCACCTCGGCGGCGCGTTCGAGCAGCACCGCGGCGACCTCGGGGGTCTGCTGGGCCAGCACGGCGTAACCGCCCGGCTTGACGATGCCGGCCTTCTCGCGGGCGATCTCGACGGCCGTGTCGCCGAGGTACTGCGCGTGGTCGACGGCGATCGGCAGGACCACCGCGACCTGGGCGTCCACGACGTTGGTGGCGTCCCACGACCCACCCATGCCCACCTCGACCACGGCGACGTCGACCGGGGCGTCGGCGAAGGCGGCGTACGCCATGCCCACGACGGTCTCGAAGAAGGAGAGCGGGTGCTCCTGGCTCTCGTCGACGAGGTGGGTGTAGGGCGCCACGTCGTTGAAGGCCCGGACGAAGTCGTCGTCGCTCAGCGGCTCACCGTCGAGGCAGATGCGCTCACTCATCTTCTCCACGTGGGGCGAGGTGAAGCGGCCGGTGCGCAGGTCGAGGGCCCGCAGCAACGTGTCGATCATCCGCGAGGTCGACGTCTTGCCGTTGGTGCCCGTGAGGTGCACGACCTGGTAGGCGCGCTGCGGGTCGCCCAGCAGCTCGGTGAAGGCCTCGATCCGGTCGAGCGAGGGCTCCAGCCGGGTCTCGGGCCACCGAGACAGCAGCGCCTCGCTGACCTCGTCGTAGGTCTGGGCGAAACGGGGGCCCTCGGGGGCATCAGGAGTCTGGCTCATCGCCCGTCGAGTCTAGGCGCAGCAGCGGCGCTGGCCCCCATCCGTCTGCCCCTCCCGCCCACCCCGAGGCGCAGGACCCCGTCCTGGCCGCCGGACTGGACCAGTCCGCCCCTCCCACTGCGGGCCGCCCGGGCGTCGCATACCCATTCTGGGGGTCTCTGATCGGAGTTGCCCACGCCCGGGCGACACAGGTCACAGACTGTGGGCTCCGCCCGTCACCCGAGGAGTCCCCCACGTGCACCCCCGCCGCATCGCCCTGACCACCACGGCCGCGCTCGCTGCCGCACTGCTCGTGCCGGGCACCACCGCGTCTCTCGCCGCGACGCCCGCCTCGCTGTCCTACACCTGCGTGCCGGTGGCCAGCGCGATCGTGACGGACCCGACCGAGTTCGAGATGCCGGTCGAGGCCGTGCTCGAGGCCACCGCGGAGGGCGAGCAGGTCAACCTCTCCATGTCGACCGGACGCCCGGTGATCCCCGGCATCACCAGCGACCTGACCGTCACCATGACCAGCGCCATGGACGCCTCCGTCGACGGCGCCGCCGTGCGCCTCGCCGGCAGCCGCACCGTGACGATCCGCCCCGACACCCCCACCGACCTGCCGGTGCTGCAGGCCTCCCTGCCCACCCCCGAGGCGACCCTGACCTTCACGCCCGGACCGCTGACGGTGCAGTTCACCTACTTGCTGTGGACCGTGGTGATCAACTGCGAGGCCGCGTCCACACCCACCGTCACGGTGCCCGTGGACGGACGGACCGCCCCGACGCCGACGCCGACGCCCGTCCCCACGCCCACGCCCACCCCCACGCCGGAGCCGACTCCGGAGCCGACGCCCGCGCCGACCAGCGGCCCCGCACCGACCGCGACGCCGTCCCCGACCGCAGCCCCCACGCCCACCCCCACGGACGCCCCCACTTCCGACCCCACGCCGGCCCCGACCGCGGCGCCCTCGCCGGCGCCCGCTCCGGTCAAGGCGGGCCTCACGGTGCGCCTGACCAAGAAGAAGCAGCGGGTCGGCAAGGCGCCCGCCAAGGTGCGCGTCCGCCTCAAGGGCACCGTCTCCGGCGTCGCTCCGGCCGGCAAGGTCGTCGTGAAGGTCGGTCGCAAGGTCGTCGGCCGCCGCACGGTCACCGGCAAGCTCACCTTCGCCCTGGCGCTACCGCGCAAGCTCAAGCCCGGCCGTCACACGGTGGTCGTGACGTACGTCCCCACGCAGGGCTCCGCGTACGCCCGCACGACCGCGAAGGTGACCCTCCGCGTCCGCCGCTGACGTCGGACCCGCTGCCCCGTGCGGGGCGGCGGGTCGCACCGGAGTTCTCCCGAAGCCCCTCGCGCACCATCGGCGTGTGGTTACGATCGAACTCTCGGGAGATCCCGGGGAACCCTGTGCAGGAGGCCACGTGTCAGAGATCGCCGTGGGAAGCGTCGGACTTCCCGGAGCACCCGCTGCCCCCAACACCCCTGCCCCCGGACAGGAGTGGTTGACCTCGCTGTGGCAGGAGGTCTACACCGTCGACGCGAACTCGATGCTCCAGGGCGCCAGCACGGTCACCCCCCTCGAGCAGCCCGCGCTCTGGCACTTCGTGCGCACCGTCGCCCAGGAGGCCGGCTCACCGGCACCCGACCAGATCCGGGTCGTCGGCAACTCCCACGTGATCACCCACGAGGACCCCTTCTCCCTCGACATCGGCGTGCCCCTGCTGCTCGCCCTCGACCAGGGCGACCTGGCCGAGATCATCACCCGCTCCCTGCACGACCGCATGGCCGACCAGGGCGAGGTCGTCGCCGCGCCGGTGCGCCAGCGTCCGTCTCGTCTGGGTCGTCTCGGCCGACTCCTCGGTGGCCAGAACGGCGCCACCGCCGAGGCCGACGGCAAGGGCCAGAGCCGCCTCGAGGACGCGATCGCCGTCGCCACCCAGTGGTGGATCGACGAATTCGTGCTGCCCGACCTGACCGACAACCTGGTCCCCCGTCCGGTCTACATGGGCCTCGTCGAGCTGCTGATGGAGCGGGGCGGCGAGATCGCCGACCACGCCCAGCTGGCCGACCGGCCCGACGACCCGGCGCACCCGCAGGCCGGCGAGCCCGCCATGTTCCTGCTGGCCAACGAGACGACCCTGCTCGAGGCCGTGGCCGACGCCGGCCTGCCGCCCGGCACCACCGACCTGCACTGGGAGGACGCGATGACGCGCTGGGCGATGCGCCGCGCCCGCGCCGCCTCCCTGATCCTCTTCCAGGAGGCGCACCCCGAGGTGCGCACCCTCACGGGACTCCTCGACATCATCGAGCGCGGCGACTTCCCCAAGCGGGTGAGCGAGGCCCTGCGCAGCCGCGACACCGGGAGCGACCGCGAGGAGTGCATCTTCCTGCTGACCGGGGTGCTCGCCGACGCGTTCGCCGAGCACGGAGCCGGCGAGCTGACCTGCTCGTGGGGCGGCACGATCGACCTGGTGAGCCCCACCGAGGGAGCCATGGACCTCTCCGGCGTCGCCCGCCAGGTCGTCGACGACACCTCGGTCGTGCCCTTCCTGCGCGAGATCCTGCTGGACTACAACGTCTCGCCGGGATGGTCCCCCTCGGAGACCGGCACCCACGACGACCGGGCGCTCCAGGAGTTCCGCGCCGCCACCGGTCGTCGCCACGCCCCCGGAACTGGTTTCCTGCGGGGAGCGAGCGCCTCCTAGACTTCCCTGCATGACTGACACCCAGAGCCCCGACCTGTCCACGACGTCGCCCGCACAGCGCGACGTCGTCGTACCGGACAAGCCGGCCCTGGAGGGTCTGGAGGAGAAGTGGGCGGCCCGGTGGAAGGACGCCGACACCTACGCCTTCGACCGCACGCAGCCGCGCGAGAACGTCTACTCGATCGACACCCCGCCGCCGACCGTCTCCGGCTCGCTGCACGTGGGGCACGTCTTCTCCTACACCCACACCGACGTCGTCGCGCGCTACCAGCGGATGACCGGCAAGTCCGTCTTCTACCCGATGGGCTGGGACGACAACGGCCTGCCCACCGAGCGCCGCGTGCAGAACTACTTCGGCGTGCGCTGCGACCCGAGCCTGCCCTACGACCCCGACTTCACCCCGCCGGCCAAGCCCGACCCGAAGAAGCAGGTCGCGATCAGCCGGCCCAACTTCATCGAGCTCTGCGAGCAGCTGGTGGAGGAGGACGAGCAGGTCTTCGAGTCGCTGTGGCGCCGCCTCGGCCTCTCGGTCGACTGGAACACCACCTACACGACCATCGGCCACGACGCCCAGACCGTCAGCCAGCGTGCCTTCCTGCGCAACTTCGCCCGTGGTGAGGCCTACCTCCAGGAAGCCCCCACGCTGTGGGACGTCACCTTCCAGACCGCCGTCGCCCAGGCCGAGCTCGAGGCCCGTGCCTACCCCGGCGCCTACCACCGCGTCGCCTTCCACCGGCCCGACGGCCGCCCGGTGCACATCGAGACGACCCGTCCCGAGCTGATCCCGTCGGTCGTCGCATTGATCGCCCACCCCGACGACGAGCGCTACGCCGACCTCTTCGGCACCACGGTCACCTCGCCGGTCTTCGGGGTGGAGATCCCGGTCCTTCCCCACCCGGCCGCCGAGCCGGACAAGGGCGCCGGCATCGCGATGTGCTGCACCTTCGGTGACCTCACCGACGTGCAGTGGTGGCGCGAGCTGCAGCTGCCGGTGCGCACGGTCGTGGGCCGCGACGGCCGCCTGACCCGCGAGACGCCCGAGTGGCTCTCCGGCGAGCAGGCCTCCGGCGCGTACGCCGACCTGGCCGGCAAGACGGTCTTCTCGGCCCGCGAGGCGATGGTCGCG
The DNA here is from genome assembly GCF_015070385.1 of Nocardioides malaquae. GTDB lineage: Bacteria > Actinomycetota > Actinomycetes > Propionibacteriales > Nocardioidaceae > Nocardioides > Nocardioides malaquae. Next base: position 98,178 of record NZ_JADCSA010000009.1, read on the forward strand.
CAGCTGCGCGAGAGCGGCGACCTCGACGGTGAGCCGAAGAGCACCGAGCGCATGGCGAACTTCTACGAGAAGGGCGACAAGCCGCTCGAGATCGTCTCCACCCGCCAGTGGTACCTGCGCAACGGCGGCCGCGACGCCGACCTGCGCGACGACCTCGTGGCCGAGGGTGCCGCGATCACCTGGGTGCCCGAGCACATGAAGCACCGCTACGACAACTGGGTCGGCGGCCTCAACGGCGACTGGCTGATCAGCCGCCAGCGCTTCTTCGGCATCCCCTTCCCGGTCTGGTACGCCCTGGACGACGACGGCGAGCCCGACTACGACCACCCGCTGATGCCGAGCGAGGACCAGCTGCCGGTCGACCCCTCGACCGACGCCCCCGGCGGCTACAGCGAGGACCAGCGCGGCAAGCCCGGTGGCTTCATCGGCGACCCCGACGTGATGGACACCTGGGCGACCTCGTCGCTCACCCCGCACATCGCCGGACGCTGGGAGAGCGACAACGACCTCTTCGAGCGCGTCTTCCCGATGGACCTGTGCACCCAGGCCCACGACATCATCCGCACCTGGCTCTTCTCCCGCGTCGTGCGCGCCCACCACGAGAACGGCGTCGTGCCGTGGTCGCACGCCATGCTGTCGGGCTTCGTGGTCGACCCCGACCGCAAGAAGATGTCGAAGTCCAAGGGCAACGTCGTCGTGCCGACCGAGATCCTCGACAAGTTCGGCGCCGACGCCGTGCGCTGGCGCGCCGCCATGGCCCGCCCCGGCCTGGACTCCCCCTTCGACGAGAGCCAGATGAAGGTCGGGCGACGCCTGGCGATGAAGGTGCTCAACGTCTCCAAGTTCGTGCTCGGCAACGTCGGCGCGACCAACCCCAGCCCGGTCACCGTCTCCGAGCCCGTCGACACCGCGCTGATGGGCCGGCTCGCGGAGACCGTGCGCACGGCCACCGCCGCCTTCGAGGCCTACGACTACACGACGGCCCTCGAGGTCGCGGAGCGCTTCTTCTGGGAGTTCTGCGACGACTACGTCGAGCTGGTCAAGGAGCGGGCCTACGCCGAGGACGGCGGGCTCGCGACCGAGTCCGCCCGCGCCGCCCTGGCCTGCGCCCTGCACGTGCAGCTGCGCCTGCTCGCGCCCTTCCTGCCCTACGTGACCGAGGAGGTCTGGTCGTGGTGGCGGGAGGGCTCGGTGCACACCGCGGCGTGGCCGCTGCCGACCGACCTGGGCAGCGCCGCTGCGACCGACCCCGGTGCCCTGACGGGCGTGGCTGCTGCCCTGGGTGGCATCCGTGGCGCGAAGTCGAAGGCCAAGGTCTCGATGCGCCACCAGCTCTCGCGGGTCGAGATCAGCGGCCCCGCCGCGCTCGTCGAGGGCGCACGGGCCGCCGAGCACGACCTGCGCCAGGCCGGCAAGGTGACCGGTGAGCTGATCTTCACCATCGACGACTCCGCCACGGAGCTGCGGGTGGACGCCGAGCTGGCCGAGGTCACCGACTGACGGGCTGAGCCGTCGGGGCCTCGCCCCGGCGCGACCGACGAGGGCCCCCGACCAATTGGTCGGGGGCCCTCGTCGGCTCACGCGGAGGTGGGTCAGGAACGGCCGCGACCGTTGCCCTTCTTGCCACCCTCGTCGTGGTGGCCCTTGTCGTGGTGGCCCTTGTCTTCGTGGCCCTTGTCCTTGTCGTGGCCCCGACCGTGGCCCTTGCCACCGCTGCCCTTGCCACCGCTGCCCTTGCCACCGCTGCCCTTGCCATCGCTGCCCTTGTCCTCGCGACCGTGGCTCTTGCCACCGTGGCCGCGGCCCTCGTCGGGGCGGCTCTCGTCGTCGTGGGCGCGCCCTCGACCGTCGCTGCGGTCACCCCCACGACCGCGGTCTCCGTGGCCGTGGTCTCCGTGGTCCTGACCCCGGCCCTCGTCGCCGTGTCCGGGGCCACCCTCGTGACCCTGGTCCGAGCCAGGCGGCACGGTCTCCTCCGGAGTCGGGACGGTGGGGCTGGGCGGGGCGGGCGCCGGACGGGGCGCTGCGGGACTCGTGGGACGCGCGGCGGCGCGGACCTTCTTGGCCTTGACCGGGCCGCGGCGCTCGGACGGCCGCACGGCAGCGGCGCGGGCGTCCGAGGCAGTCTGGGGCGCTGCGGCACGCGGAGCGGCCTCTGCGCCCGGGTCCGAGTCGACCGTACGTTCCGCGACGGGGTCGGTGGTCACCGCGAGCACGCGCTCGGGCAGGTCCACCGCTCGCAGGAAGCCGGTCAGCGCGTCACTGCGCAACCCGTTGCCCACGAAGAGCGCGCAGATCAGCGCCACCAGCGCGAACGCGTACAGCGGCCGCTTGTGCTCCGTGCTCATGGGTGAGGTGTCCTTCGCGTCCCGAGAGATCGTCCTGAACACCTATTCTCCGTCGTTGTCGGCCGGACGGTGGCCAAACGGAAGAATTCGCGGTGGAGCTCGGGGTCAGGCGGACTTCTTCTTCTCCGGAGCCCGGGGCAGCAGCGTCGGGGCGGCGCCGTCCTCGACGGCCTCCTTGGTGACGACCACCTTGGCGATGTCGCCACGCGAGGGCACCTCGTACATCACATGGAGGAGCACCTCCTCGATGATGGCGCGCAGGCCGCGGGCACCGGTGCCGCGCTCGAGGGCACGCTCGGCGACGGACGCAATGGCCTCGTCGGTGAACTCGAGCTCGACCCCGTCGAGCTCGAAGAGCCGCTGGTACTGCTTCACCAGCGCGTTGCGCGGCTCGGTGAGGATCTGCACGAGCGCCTCGTTGTCGAGCTTGGAGACACTCGCGATCAGCGGCAGGCGCCCGATGAACTCGGGGATCAGTCCGAACTTTGTGAGGTCCTCGGGCCGCACCTGGGCCATCAGGTCCTCGGCCTCGCGCTCGGCCTCGCCACGCACCTCGGCGGTGAAGCCCAGCGACTTCTTGCCCACGCGCTGCTCGACGATGTGCTCGAGACCGGCGAAGGCGCCACCGACGATGAAGAGGATGTTGGTGGTGTCGATCTGGATGAACTCCTGGTGCGGGTGCTTGCGCCCACCCTGGGGCGGCACCGACGCAGTGGTGCCCTCCAGCATCTTCAGCAGCGCCTGCTGCACGCCCTCACCGGAGACGTCGCGCGTGATCGACGGGTTCTCGGCCTTGCGGGCCACCTTGTCGATCTCGTCGATGTAGATGATGCCGGTCTCGGCCTTCTTGACGTCGTAGTCGGCGGCCTGGATCAGCTTGAGCAGGATGTTCTCGACGTCCTCGCCCACGTAACCCGCCTCTGTCAGCGCGGTGGCGTCGGCGATGGCGAAGGGCACGTTGAGCATCCGGGCCAGGGTCTGGGCGAGGTAGGTCTTGCCGCAGCCGGTCGGGCCGATGACCAAGATGTTGGACTTGGCGACCTCGACCGCGTCGTCCTTGTGCTTGGCGGTCGCAGCCGCCTGGGCCTGGACACGCTTGTAGTGGTTGTAGACCGCGACGGCCAGCGACTTCTTCGCGTGCTCCTGGCCGATCACGTAGGAGTTGAGGAACTCGAAGATCTCGCGGGGCTTGGGCAGCTCGGCCAGACCGAGCTCGGTGCCCTCGGCGAGCTCCTCCTCGATGATCTCGTTGCAGAGCTCGATGCACTCGTCGCAGATGTAGACGTTGGGACCGGCGATGAGCTTCTTGACCTGCTTCTGGCTCTTCCCGCAGAAGTTGCACTTCAGCAGGTCGCCGCCGTCTCCGATTCGGGCCACGAGCGATCATTCCTCCGGTCTGGGCCGGGCGCTGGCCCGGCAAGGTGGTGCAGTTTGAACTGTCTTGCGACGGTACCCGGTGTCCCGCCCCGACGGGGGCGGGACACCCGGGACCGACAAAGAGCCGTGGAGCCGGCCCGTGGTCCGAGCGGCAGGTCAGCCGATCGGCATCGGGGTGTTGCGGTTCTGCAGGATCGCGTCGACCAGGCCGTACTCGACGGCCTGCTCGGCGGTGAGGATCTTGTCGCGCTCGATGTCGCGGCTCACCTGCTCGATGTCTTTGCCCGAGTGCTCCGAGATCATCTTCTCCAAGAGCTCACGCATGCGCAGGATCTCGTTGGCCTGGATCTCGATGTCGGAGGTCTGGCCGAACGTGCCCTCGGTGTAGGGCTGGTGGATCAGGATGCGGCTGTTGGGCAGCGCCAGCCTCTTGCCGGGGGTGCCGGCGGCCAGCAGGATCGCTGCTGCCGACGCGGCCTGACCGAGGCAGACGGTCTGGACGTCAGGCTTGATGAACTGCATCGTGTCGTAGATCGCGGTGAGCGCCGTGAACGAGCCACCGGGCGAGTTGATGTAGATCGAGATGTCCTGGTCGGGATTCATCGTCTCCAGGCAGAGCAGCTGGGCCATGACGGCGTTGGCCACGTCGTCGGAGATCGGCGAACCGAGGAAGATGATGCGCTCCTCGAAGAGCTTCGCGTAGGGGTCGATGCGGCGGAACCCGTAGGAGGTCCGCTCCTCCCACTGCGGGATGTAGTAGTTCATCGAGGTCAGTCCTTCTTGTCGGTCCGGGCGGGGCGGCCTTCGTCAGCTGCCTGACGGGCGCTGGAGATCACCTCGTCGACGAGGCCGTACTCCTTGGCCTGCTCGGCGGTGAACCAGCGGTCGCGGTCGGCGTCGGCGATGACCTGCTCGACGGGCTGGCCCGTGTGCTCGGAGATGAGGTCCAGGAGCACCTTCTTGATGTGCAGCGACTGCTGCGCCTGGATCTTGATGTCGGAGGCCGAGCCGCCCATGCCCGAGGAGGGCTGGTGCATCATGATGCGCGCGTGGGGCAGCGCGTAGCGCTTGCCCTTCGTGCCGGCGCAGAGCAGGAACTGACCCATCGAGGCCGCGAGGCCCATGCCGACCGTCGCCACGTCGTTGGGGATGTAGTTCATCGTGTCGTAGATCGCCATGCCGGCGTCGACGGAGCCACCGGGGCTGTTGATGTGGAGGAAGATGTCGGCCTCGGGATCCTCGGCGGACAGCAGCAGCAGCGCGGCGCAGATCGCGTTCGCGTTGGCGTCGCGGACCTCCGAGCCCAGGAAGACGATCCGCTCCTTGAGCAGGCGCTGGTAGATGTGGTCGTCGAGGCCGTAGGACCCGCCGCCGTTCATCTGGGGTGACGTCAGGGAAGCACTGGAGTTCAGGTTCACGTCGCCGACACTAGCCCGTGCCTCCGACCATTCCACGCGTTGCGGCCCCCTGTTCGCCCACAGCGCACACCTGCCCGGAGCACGAGACCCCGCCGCCCTGGTGGGCGACGGGGTCCGGTGTGACGCGTGGGGTCAGCGGGGGGCTCAGGCCTCCTCGCCGGCCTCCTCGGCCTGCGGCTCACCGATGGTGCCGTCGGGCAGGAGGTTCTTCAGCTCGACCACGTTGCCGGAGGCGTCCTTGACCGTGGCGGTCTCGACGATCTGGGCCAGCGCCTTGCCGCGCAGGATCTCCTGCACGAGCTCGGGGATGTGGTTGTGCTCGAACATGTGGTTGGCGAACTCCTGCGGGTCCTGGCCGGAATGCTGGGCGCGCATCACCATGTGCTGGGAGAGGTCGTTCTGGTCGACGCCGATCTCCTCGGCCTTCGCCACCTTGTCCAGGATGAACTGGGCGGTGATGGCGTCGCGCACGCGGCGCTCCAGCTCGGCCTCGAACTCGTCGGAGGTCTGTCCCTCCTGCTCCAGGTACTTCTCCATCGTCAGGCCGGAGAACATGATCTGCTGCTCCACGTTGGCCCGGCGCGAGTTGAGCTCGTCGGTGACCACGGTCTCGGGCAGCGGGATCGACACCTTCTCCAGGAGGACCTCGAGGACGGCGTCGCGGGCGGCGGCGGCCTGCTCGAGGCGCTTGCCGCGCACGAGGCGCTCGCGCACGTCGGCCGACAGCTCCTCGGCGGTGTCGAACTCGGAGGCCAGCTGGGCGAACTCGTCGTCGAAGTCGGGCAGCTGCTGCTCCTGCACGCCGGTGACGGTGACGGTGACCTCGACGTCCTCGCCGACCAGGTCGCCGCCGACGAGCTGGGAGGTGAAGGCCTTCTCGTCGCCGGCCGACATGCCGACGAGGGACTCGTCCAGGCCGTCGAGCATGCCGCCCCGACCGACCTTGTAGGACATGCCGGTGACCTCGCCACCCTCGACGGTCTCGCCGTCCTTGGCCGCACGCAGGTCGATGGTCACGAAGTCGCCGTCGGCGGCCGCGCGCTCCACGTCGACCAGGGTGCCGAAGCGCTCACGCAGCGCCTCGACCTGCTCCTCGACGTCGGCGTCGGTGACCTCGAGGTCCTCGACCTCGGCCTCGAGACCGTCGTAGGCGGGCAGCTCGAACTGGGGCTTGACGTCGACCTCGGCGGTGAACTCCAGGACGTCGTTGTCCTCCAGCTTGGTGACCTCGATCTCAGGCTGGGCGAGCGGCTCGAGCTCGTTGGCCTCGAGCGCCTCCATGTACTTGGCCGGGATGACCTCGTTGATCGACTCGTTGAGCACCGCGCCGCGCCCGACCTGACGGTCGATGACGGCGGCCGGGACCTTGCCGCGGCGGAAGCCGGGCACGTTGATCTGCTGGGCGATCTTCTTGTACGCCGCGTCGAGGCTCGGCTTGAGCTCCTCGAAGGGCACCTCGACAGTCAGCTTGACCCGGGTCGGGTTCAAGTTCTCGACGGCGCTCTTCACAGGTGTTCTCCTTATCGATGGTGGTGCAGTTCAGGGGTGCGGCGTCCCGGCGTGGGCACCGCAACGCCGCGTCAGCGACGAGCGGGGGTCCGAACGGGCAGACCTTCGCAACACTCGTACGGCTGGTCGCGCGGGGCCCGGCAGAATTGTCCACCAACCAGACTACTGCGCGGCGCGACGGGACGTGAATTCCCCCCACGACGGACGGTCGGGGCGACAGGACTCGAACCTGCGGTCTCCTGCTCCCAAAGCAGGCGCGCTAGCCACTACGCTACGCCCCGTCAAGACACCTGCGGGGCCTGGAGAAACTGGCCCCACGGGCTCTTGGAGCGGATGACGGGAATCGAACCCGCGTAATCAGTTTGGAAGACTGAGGCTCTACCATTGAGCTACATCCGCGTACGCTGCCCCTCCGCGCCGATCAGGCCCAGCAGGTGCGCGGGAGACATCGTGCCACACCGCACGCACCCGCTCCACCCGGGGGCGTCAGCCCACGCGGCGGTGGACCAGCAGCAGGCCGCGGTCGTCGCCGGGGCCGCCCAGGGCATCGACGAGTCGCTCCGCGCCGTTGACGAAGTCACCTCGCAGCACCCGGTCGGCCTGCCCCAACATGCGGTCGATGCCCATCGCGATGTCGCGTCCCCGGGTCTCCACCAGCCCGTCGGTGTAGAGCACCATGGCGTCACCGCGGCGCATCGTGCCCCGGGTGGTCACGAACTCGGCGTCGGCGACGAGACCGAGGATCGGGCCCTCGCTCTCGAGGACCGACCAGCGCCCCGCCCCCGCGTCGTGGAGGGCGGCAGGCGGGTGCCCGGCCGAGCGCAACTCGAAGTCACCCGAGGCCATGTCGAGACTCAGGTGCACGGCGGTGGCGAAGCCCTCCTCCCAGTCCTGGCGCAAGAGGTAGGCGTTGGCCGCAGGCAGGAACGAGCTCGACGGCAACGCACCCATCAGCCCGCCGAAGGCACCGGAGAGCAACAACGCCCGGGTGCCGGCCTGCTCCCCCTTGCCGGAGACGTCGACCACGACGACGTCGAGACGCCCCTCCGACGAACGCGAGGCCACCACGAAGTCACCGGCGAAGAGGGTGCCGCCCGCGGAGCGCAGCTCCCAGGTGACGTCCCACTCGGGAGGCAGCGCGGGGATGGCGCCCTGCTTGAGGATGCGGTCACGCAGGTCGACCAGCATCGACTCCCCGCGCGACCCGGCGACGCCCAGGCGCGAGCGTCGGAACGAGGTCATCAGGATGATGAAGCCGACCGCGAAGATGACGCCGACGGCGACCGCCGAGCGAGGATCCATGTCGCCGCGCTGGGCGGTGACGAAGGCCAGCGCCACCAGCACGAGCACGACGAACCACGGCAGCTCACGCGGACCGAGGAGGTTGTTGCCGACCACCAGGGGCAGCACCAGCACGATGAGTGGCACCACGTCCGGCCACAGCAGGATCATCGACGCCAGGGCACCGGTGAGCACCACCAGCGCCATCAGCTCCGGCGGTGTGCCGGACTGTGACGCCCGCTCCCAGCGCCGTTTGATGCGGCGCGCGGGAACGTCGAGGACCGAACCGTGCTCAGCCATTCCTCACCTTCGCATCTCCGTCATGCTCACCCCGGTGAACTGAAGGCTAGTGCCGCGCTCGCGGCGCGGGCTGACATTTGGCGCACCAGAAGAGGTTGCGCCCCACCAACGTGCTGCTGCGCACCGGCGCACCGCAGACGTGGCACGGCAACCCGGCGCGACGGTAGACGTACACCTCTCCCCCGTGGTCGTCCTTGCGCGGGGCTCGCCCCATCGCCTCGGGGGTGTGCTCGGGCCGCACCGTGTCGATGCGTCCGGTGGCCACGCCCTCGGTCATCAGGGCCACCAGGTCGTCCCAGATCGCGACGAACTGGGCCCGGGTGAGGGTGCGGCCCAGGCGGAGCGGGTGGATGCGGTGCCGGAAGAGCACCTCGGCGCGGTAGACGTTGCCGACACCGGCGAGCACGCCCTGGTCCATCAGCAGGTCGCCGATGGTGCGGTTGCTGCCCCGCACCTTGGCCCACGCGGCCGCGACGTCGCCGTCGGCCCGCAGCGGGTCGGGCCCCAGGGTCGTACGCACCCGTTCGACGACCTCGGGACCCACCAGGTCGCAGCGGGTCGCGCCGCGCAGGTCGGCGTACGCGGTCGCGGTCTGCAGCCGCAGGCGCACCGCGCCGACCGGGGGTGGCACCTCCTCGACGTCGACGGTGACGTCGAAGGCGCCGATGAGCCCGAGGTGCACGTGCACGAACCGTTCCCCGTCGAACTCGACGAAGAGCTGCTTGCCGAACGCGTCAGCACCGACCAGCACGGCGCCGTCGAGGGAGCGTGCCTCGTGCTCGAAGCGGCCCTGGGGGCTGGAGACCCGCACCACCCGGCCGGCGAAGGCCTGGTCGAGGTGTCCGGCGAGACGACGGAGGGTGTGTCCCTCGGGCACCGAGCCTCAGGCCTCCGGGCCGCGCAGGGCGGACTCCGGCAGCGGGGGCAGCTCGCGGGTCTGCTCGTAGGAGCTCATCTGGCCGATCCGACGCACGTGGCGCTCGTCGCCCGAGAACGGCGCCTTGAGGAAGATGTCGATGAAGCGAGTCATCTCGTCGATCGTGTGCTGACGACCACCCAGGCTGATGACGTTGGCGTCGTTGTGGTCGCGGGCCAGCGCGGCGGTGTCGTCGTTCCACACCAGCGCGGCCCGGATGCCCTGGACCTTGTTGGCCGCCATCTGCTCGCCGTTGCCGGAGCCGCCGATGACGATGCCCAGGCTGTCGAGGCCCTCGGCCTGCTCCGCGGCGACGCCCTCGGCGGCGCGCAGGCAGAAGACCGGGTAGTCGTCGAGCGCGTCGTAGACGAAGGGGCCGTGGTCGACGGCCTCGTAGCCGTTGTCGACGAGCCAGTTGAGCAGGTGGTCCTTGAGTTCGAGGCCGGCGTGGTCGGAGCCGATGTGAACGCGCATGGCCCCATTGTCCCTCAGGCGTGCTGGGCCAGGAAACCGGCCACCTGCCGCATCAACGGCTCCGCGGCGTCGAACGACTGCGGGTGGCGCCAGAAGCCGTGCACCTGGCCCAGGTAGCGGGTGCCCACCACCTCGACACCGGCCTCGGCCAGCAGGGTGACCAGGCGCTCGCCGTCGTCGCGGCACGGGTCGTGCTCGGCGGTCGTCACCAGCGTCGGCGGCAGCGTGGCCAGCCGGTCGCTGAGCAGGGGCGCGAGGTCGGGGTCGGTGAGGTCGGCGTCCGGGGCGTACTGCGACCAGTACCAGAGCGCCGACTCGCGACCGAAGCCGTGGTTCTCCTCGTGGTAGGACGGCGACGACGCCGTCGGGTCGAGAAACGGGTAGATCAGGGCGACGGCCGCGAACCGCCCGGGGTGGCGGAGGGCGGCGACCAACGCGAGGTTGCCGCCCGCGCTGTCACCGTGGGCGAAGAACGGCAGCTCGGCCGGCAGGCCCAGCGCCTCGACACCGCCGGCGTCAAGCCAGCGTACGACCGTGGAGACGTCGTCGGGGGCGGCCGGGAACGGGTGCTCCGGCGGTCGTCGGTAGGCGACGCTGAGCACCGCCATGCCCGACCGGTTGGCCAGGCGTCGGGCGGAGGCGTCGTGGACGTCGATGTCGTTGAGCACGAACCCGCCACCGTGCAGGTGCAGGACCAGGCCCTGTGGCCGCCCGACCGGACGGTGCAGGCGCACCGGCACTCCGTCGGCGTCGACGTCGCGGACCTCCTCCACGTCCTCGCGCGGCTCCGCCAGAGCCGCCCTCCGGCCCGCCGCGCGCTCGGCGACGTGGTCGAAGGCGGGATCGGTGACCGGGGTCTCGTCGGCGCTCGCCGCCACGGCGGCGGCGGCCTGGGGGTGCAGCACCACGGGTCCTCCTGCGTTGCTCGGGTCTGGGGAGGCCGGGGCCTCAGCGGTCCATCAGGACGTCCATGCCCACCGCGATGGCCGCCGCAACCCTGAAGTCGACCCGCTGGTCGGCGACCTGCACGTCGTACTGGTCACGCACCGCGAACTTGCGGGTGATCGAGAGCAGGGGTGCCCCCGCGGCGTCGACGTAGTCGAAGTGGATCGGCAGCGGCAGGTCGGCGAAGCGACGCAGCAGGGCGACCAGCATCGAGCGCTCCTTGCCCGTGCCCTGGTAGCCCGGACCCTCGACGTGGAAGGTCGTCTGCAGCAGGCTCTGGGCGAAGTCCTTCTTGAAGTAGCCGATCTGGGTGCCGGCCTCGTCGCGGATGTCGTAGCCGGCGCCGAAGTCCATCACCTGACGAGCCTTGAACGTGAAGACGGGACGCGTGCGCGAGGAGTCGGTGAAGAACGTGACCTGCTCCTTGAAGGCGAAGCGCTTCTGCTCGGCGAAGGCCACCAGCTGGCCCTGCGCCCCCGTGCTCGGGTCGGCCTCGAAGATCTCGAAGCGGTTGACCATCATCGTGATCTTCTGCCGGACCAGGAGCCGGGGCAGGTGGGTGTGCGTCATGGACGCAGACCCTAGCGCTGGTCACCGCCCCTCGGAGGCAACTGTCGGGTTGATGACACGACACGCCGTGACGTGCGTCATCAACCCGACAGTTGCCGATGGATGGGGGGCGCCTCAGAGGCCGAGGCGGGCGAGCTCGTCGTCGACGAGCGACGGGTCGAGCTTGGTGAAGACCGGGGTCGGCTTCGCGATCGGGGTGCCGACCACGACGTCGTGGCGACCCCACGAGCGGGCGTTGGCGTAGTCGCCGGTGATCACCGGGTAGGCGCGGCCCTCGAGGTCGAGGTCGTCGACCTCCTCGATGCGGGGCATCGGCTGGAGGTCGCCCGGACCGCCCAGGATCTCGTCGATCTGGTTGGCGGTGAAGGGCAGGAAGGGGCTGAGCAGGGTGTTGAGGTCCTGGACGCACTGCGCCATCACCCACAGCACGGTGCCGAGGCGCTCGGGATCCTCCTTGATCTTCCACGGCTCGGCGTCGGTGACGTACTTGTTGACCTCGCCCACGGCCCGCATCGCCTCGTTGATGGCGTTGCGCATGCGGTTGCGCCCGATCAGGTCGCCCACGGTGTCGAAGGCGGCCAGCGTGGAGGCGAGGACGGTCTCGTCCTCGGGCGACAGCTGCGCCGGCGCGGGCACCTCGCCGAAGTTCTTGGCGATCAGCGTCGCGGTGCGGCTGACCAGGTTGCCCCAGCCGGCGACGAGCTCGGAGTTGGTGCGCTGCACGAACTCGGCCCACGAGAAGTCGGAGTCCTGGTTCTCCGGGCCGGCGGCGGCGACGAAGTAGCGGAACGCGTCGGCCTGGTAGCGGCTGAGCAGGTCGGCGACGTAGATGACGACCTTCTTGGAGGAGGAGAACTTGCGCCCCTCCATGGTGAGGAACTCCGAGGAGACGACCTCGGTGGGCAGGTTGAGCTCGCCGAGCTCGTGCGCCTCACCGCCCTTCGACCCCTGGCCGTTGTAGGCCAGCATCTCGGCCGGCCAGATCTGGGAGTGGAAGGTGATGTTGTCCTTGCCCATGAAGTAGTACGACAGGGCCTGGCCCTCTCCCGCTGGCGCAGGGTTCCACCACTCGCGCCACGCGTCGGGGTTGCCCGAGCGGCGCGCCCACTCGATCGAGGCGGACAGGTAGCCGATCACGGCGTCGAACCAGACGTACAGCTTCTTCGTGGGGTTGTCCTGCCATCCCTCGAGCGGCACGGCGATGCCCCAGTCGATGTCACGGGTCATGGCCCGCGGGCGGATCTCCTTGAGGATGTTCATGGAGAACTTGATGACGTTGGGCCGCCAGGTGCCCGACGCGTCGCGCTCGTCGAGCCACTCCCCCAGCGCCTCGGCCAGCGCCGGCAGGTCGAGGAAGAAGTGCTGGGTCTCGATGAACTCGGGGGTCTCGCCGTTGATCCGGCTGACCGGGTCGATGAGGTCGTGCGGGTCGAGCTGGTTGCCGCAGGCGTCGCACTGGTCGCCGCGGGCGCCCGGCGTCCTGCAGATCGGGCAGGTGCCCTCGATGTAGCGGTCGGGGAGGGTGCGACCGGTCGACGGCGAGATCGCCCCGAAGGTGGTCTCCTCGACGAAGTAGCCGTTGGCGTGGACGCCGCGGAACATCTCCTGCACCACCGCGTGGTGGTTGCCGGTGGTCGTGCGGGTGTAGAGGTCGTACGACAGCCCCAGGCCGACGAGGTCCTCCACGATGAGCCGGTGGTTCTTGTCCGCCAGCTCCTGCGGGGTCATGCCTGCCTCGTCGGCGGCGATCAGGATCGGGGTGCCGTGCTCGTCGGAGCCGGAGACCATGAGCACGTCGTGGCCCGCCATGCGCATGTACCGACTGAAGACGTCGGAGGGCACACCGAAACCGGCCACGTGGCCGATGTGGCGCGGGCCGTTCGCGTACGGCCAGGCGACAGCGGAGAGGACTTTGCTCATGCCCGTGATCCTAATGAGGGGTCGCGATCGCTCCGGCATCGGCAGGAGCGCACCGGACGGCCGGTCAGAACCGGTTGACGCGCCGCTGCGTCTGACGACGGATCTGCGGCAACCGCTTCCGCAGCTGGGCGCCGGGGCACGCGGTGTGGTTGGTGCGGCGGTGCCCCGAGATGATCGGCAGGCGCACCTTCTCGCCCCTGGCGTACCGGTCCGAGCCGTGGGAGGTCACCTTGACCTGGCCCTTGGCCCGGCGCCCGTCGCGGTCGAGGTGCCACGCGGCGACCTTGACGAGCGTACGCACGACCTTGCGGCGCGGCTTCGTCCTGCGGTGGTCACCGATCACGGCGAGGCCCACGGAGTTGTGGTTGAAGCCGAGGGTGTGGGCGCCCTGCACCATCGGCCCGCCCTTGCGGCCCAGCCAGGCCCGGCCGAAGCGGTCGACCAGCACGTTGTAGCCGATGTCGGACCAGCCCAGCGTCTTGGTGTGGTAGCGGTAGAACCCCCGGATGATGCCCGGGACGTCGGTCCGACGGTAGGAGCTGCTGCTCGCCGTGTGGTGCACGTGCACCTGCTTGGTGAACCGACGCGTCACCGGCTCGCCGCTGCGCCACCGCTCCTTCGCACCCCAGGCCTTGCGGCCCCGGATCCGCGGCCGCGGTGCGTGCCTGCGCGGGGCCGCCTCGGGAGCCGGACTCGCGTCGTCGGTCGGCGTCGCCGTCGGTTCCGGGGTCGGCGTCGGCTCAGGGGCCGGCGCCGGTTCCGAGGTCGGCTCAGGAGTGGGTTCCGGCTCGGGCTGTGGGTCGGAGGTGGTGTCGACCAGGACCAGCTGCACGTCGGCGGCGCTGGCGGCGTCGCTGCGCACGCGGACCTGCCGGGCCTCCCCCACCCAGACCAGCTCGCTGCCGCGCCGGCCGGTCGAGCCGGTGGTGGTGGGACCGTGCTCGCTCTCGTCGAGGTGCTGCCACGCCTGCCAGCCGTCCCGGCCGCGGACCTGCACCTCCAGGTGCGGGGAGCGCCTCCCCTGCCAGGTGGCGGCCAGCATCGTGAACCGGTCGGTGCGCCAGGTGCTCACGCCCGAGGAGACGGGCACCGGCACCCGGCGTTCGGCCAGACCTCCCCCGACCGACCGCAGGCCGACGCGGTCCGGGTTGGGCTCCAGCTGCGGCCCAGCTGTCGGTGCCGGACCCGGCGTCGGGCCGGCCCCCGCCGGCGCCGCACCCAGCAGGGTTCCGACGAGGGCGAGGACCAGCGCCGTCGACACCGAGCGGGGCAGGACGCGAGGCACGATCAGCTGAAGTCGAGCTCGCCGGTGCGCGAGCGCTTGAGCTCGTAGAAGTGCGGGAAGCCGGCGACCGCCACGCAGCCGTCCCAGAGGCGACCGGCGTCGTCGCCGCGCGGGATGGCCGAGAGCACGGGGCCGAAGAAGGCGCTGCCGTTGATGGCGATGGTCGGAGTGCCCACGTCGTCGCCGACCTGGTCCATCCCCTCGTGGTGCGAGCGGGCCACCGCCTCGTCGAGCGAGGAGTCGTCCATGGCGTCGACGAGGTCGGCCTCGAGGCCGGCGCGCTCGACGGCCGTGGCGACCAGCTCTCGGGTGATCGGCTGCTCCTCGTGGTGGATCAGCTCACCGAACGCGGTGTAGAGCCCCGCCAGCACTCCGTTGCCGTGACGCTGCTCCGCCGCGATGCAGACCCGCACCGGCCCCCAGGCCGGCTTGAGCATCTCGCGGTAGTCGTCAGGGATGTCCTTGTCCTGGTTGAGGTAGGCCAGGCTCATGACGTGCCACACGACCTCGATGTCGCGCACCTTCTCGACCTCGAGGATCCAGCGCGAGGTGATCCAGGCGAAGGGGCAGAGCGGGTCGAACCAGAAGTCGGCGGTGTCCTTGCGGGGAGTCGTCTCGGAGGTGCTCACGCCTCTCAGTGAACCAGACCCGCTTCAACCACCCGGTTCGCCGGAGGTGACAGTATCGACCCCATGCCCGGAACCAACCTGACCAGGGACGAGGCCGCCACCCGCGCCGCCCTCCTGGACGTCACCTCGTACGCCATCGACCTCGACCTCACCACCGGTGAGAAGACCTTCGGCTCGACGACCACGCTCACCTTCACCGCCACCACCCCCGGCGCGAGCACCTTCGCCGACCTCGTGGACGCAGAGGTCCACGAGATCACCCTCAACGGACGCTCCCTCGACCCGGCCGAGGTCTACGTCGACAGCCGTATCCGGCTCGACGACCTCGCCTCGGAGAACACCCTCGTGGTGCGCGCCGACTGCACCTACTCCCACACCGGTGAGGGCCTGCACCGCTTCGTCGACCCGGTCGACGACCGTGTCTACCTCTACAGCCAGTTCGAGGTGCCCGACGCGCGTCGCGTCTTCACCACCTTCGAGCAGCCCGACCTCAAGTCGGTCTTCACCTTCACCGTGACCGCCCCCGAGCACTGGAAGGTCGTCTCCAACTCCCCCACGCCGACCCCGGAGCCCACGGGCGACGGCAAGGCGGTGTGGCGCTTCGCCCCGACCGAGCGGATGTCGACCTACATCACCGCCGTCGTGGCCGGCGAGTACCACGAGGTGCTCGACACCTACGAGGGCAAGTACGGCACGATCCCGCTCGGCCACTACTGCCGCCAGTCGCTGGTGGAGCACATGGACGTCGAGAACCTGGTCGAGACGACCAAGAACTCCTTCGCCTTCTTCGAGGAGAAGTTCGAGTTCCCCTACCCCTTCGGCAAGTACGACCAGCTCTACGTGCCGGAGTACAACATGGGCGCGATGGAGAACGCGGGCTGCGTGACCCTGCGCGACGAGTACCTGCCGCGCTCGCGCCAGCCGCGCTCGTTCTACGAGTTCCGCACCTCGGTGATCACCCACGAGATGGCCCACATGTGGTTCGGCAACCTCGTCACGATGCAGTGGTGGGACGACCTGTGGCTCAACGAGTCGTTCGCCGAGTGGGCCTGCTACTGGTGCGAGGCCGAGGCCACCGAGTTCACCGACGCGTGGACCGGTTTCGCCAACGCCCGCAAGCAGACCGGCTACCGCGCCGACCAGCTGCCCTCGACCCACCCCGTGGCGGCCGACAACGTCGACCTGCACGCGGTCGAGGTCAACTTCGACATGATCACCTACGCCAAGGGCGCCTCGGTGCTCAAGCAGCTCGTCGCCTGGGTCGGGCTCGACCCGTTCCTCGCCGGCCTGCGCCAGTACTTCAAGGACCACGCCTTCTCCAACGCCACCTTCGACGACCTGCTCGCCGCGCTCGAGCAGGCCTCGGGCCGCGAGCTCAAGGGCTGGGCGGCGGAGTGGCTGCAGACGGCCGGTGTGAACACCCTGCGCCCGTTCTTCACCCTCGACGACCACGGCAACTACGCGGAGTTCTCGGTGCTCCAGTCGGCCCACCCGGACTGGCCGACGCTGCGTCGTCACCGCCTCGGCATCGGCCTCTACGACGCCGTTCCGAACGGCGACGGTGAGGGTCGCGCGCTGGTGCGCCGCGAGTACGTCGAGGTCGACGTCGAGGGCGCCGAGACCGCGCTCGCCGAGCTGGTGGGCAAGAAGCAGCCCGACCTGCTCCTGCTCAACGACGCCGACCACGCCTACGCGAAGATCCGCCTCGACGAGCGTTCGCTGGCCACGGCGATCAGCCACCTCTCCGCGGTCGAGGACTCGCTCGCGCGCGCCCTGGTCTGGGGTGCGGCGTGGGACATGACCCGTGACGGCGAGATGGCCGCGACCGACTTCGTGCGTCTGGTGCTGGCCAACATCGGTTCCGAGACCGACTCCTGGGGCGTCACACGCATCCCCGCCTCGGCGGCGATGGCGGTCAACCTCTACTCGGCCCCCCAGCACCGCGCGGCCCTGCGGGCCGAGTGGGAGCAGGGCCTGCGCGCGCTGCTCCACGCCGCCGAGCCGGGCAGCGACCACCAGCTGACCTTCGCCCGGCAGTACGCTGCCGCGGCGCACTCCGACGCAGCGCTCGACGAGGTCGCCGGGCTGCTCGACGGCTCCGTCACCGTGGAGGGCCTGACCGTCGACCAAGACCTGCGCTGGCTGCTGGTCGGCAGCCTTGCCGCCGGCGGACGGTTCACCGACGCCGACATCGACGCCGAGCTGGAGCGCGACTCCACCATCTCCGGCAAGGAGTCGGCCGCCGCCGCGCGGGTGGCACAGCCGACGCCGGAGGCCAAGGCCGCAGGCTGGCAGGCAATCCTCGACCCCGCCACGCCCAACGAGACCTCGCGCGAGATGGTCTTCTCGATCTTCCGCGCCGGCCAGGAGGACGTGGTCGCGCCCTACCTCGAGCACTACCTCGAGGCGGCCTCCACGATCATCGACGTTCTCGGCTTCCACAAGGCCTCGATCGTCCTGGAGTACGGCTTCCCGAAGGCTCTCGCCACCGCCGACACCGTGGAGCGGGTCGACGCCTGGCTCGCGGGCGCCGACGTCTCGCCGCAGGTGCTGCGCTACGTCAACGAGGGTCGCGCCGACGTGGCGCGCGCCGTGGCTGCGCAGGAGCGTGACGCACAGGCCGGCTGAGCCCCGCACGACGACAGGAGCGGCGGTCCCCCACCGGGGACCGCCGCTCCTGTGTCGTTCGCGCCCGTTCGCCGGGGCAGACGTCGGGTCGTACGCCCTCAGCCCTCGGCGTGCAGGGTCTGGGGAGCGCGTGCGTACTCGGAGAGCAGGTTGATCCCGCGCTTGAGGCCACCGATCTCGTCACCGTCGGCGAATGCGGTCTGCATGGTGACCACCGCCAGTTTGGCCTCGCGGTCGGTCAGGTGGCGACGCACCTCGGCCCCGGTGACGACCTCGAGGGCCCGGGCCACCGGGTCGAGCATGATCAGCACGGTGCGGTCGGGCGCGGGCAGGGCGGCGTGCAGCGACTGGGCGAACGCCCGGGGCTCGCCCTCGCTGATCCCGCGGAAGACGGAGAACTCGACGCGGCTGCTCTGCTCGGCCGCCCGGATGGTGCGGTCGAGGTCGGCGCGCTCGGCGGCGTTCAGGTCACCACGTGCCACTGGCGCCACCGGAGTCCTTCGCGGCACCCGCGGCAGTGATCTCGGCCTTGCCGCCACGCGGACCGCCGAACCACTCGTCGGCGACCGGGGCCGCGTGGCCGGAGAGCTTCTCGCCGCGAGCCAGGGCGGGCAGCAGCGTCAGCAGGGCGATGACCAGGGCCACACCCACCGGGACGGCTGCGATCAGGATGAAGTGGTCGAGGAAGCCGGCCGTCTCGGGAGTCTCCCAGGCCTCCGGGAGGTCGGCCATGGCCGGCGTGGCCATCAGGACGGCGGTCGTGACGGCCAGAGGCACGGACAGGCGCAGCGACGAGCGCAGGGCGCGGACGGGGCTGGAGGTCACGGAGAGGCTCTTGGTGGTCACGGAGAAGAGGATATCCTCTCGCCCCGCGCGCCTGAGCACCCGATCGATCCTCGGCCTCAGGTGCGTCCGCAATACTGGCCCCCATGTCTGTCGTGAGTGCCGCCAGTTCTGCCTGCAGCGACGGAGGGACGATCTGCGACTGGGTGATGCGGGCCACGGGGAGCCGTCGCGTGGCTGACGCCGCGGACCTCGTCTTCGGAGCGCCCCTCACCATCACGCTGATCGTCGCGCTGACCCTGGTCGCGCGTTGGGCGATGCACCGCGTGGTGGACCGGGTGGTCCGCCAGGCCGAGACCCCCATGGGAATGCCGCAACGGCTGGCCCGCACCGGGTCCGTGGGTCGCAGCACGGAGAGCAGTACCGGTGACCTCGTCGCGACCACCCGGCGCGTGCAGCGGGCCAAGACGATCGGCAGCCTGCTGAAGTCGATGATCAGCGGCGTGCTGGTGGCCGTGGCCCTGACCATGGTGCTCAGCGAGCTGGGCGTCAACATCGCCCCGATCCTGGCCAGCGCCGGGATCGTCGGCATCGCGCTGGGCTTCGGCGCGCAGGCGCTGGTCAAGGACTTCCTCTCCGGCATCTTCATGATCTTCGAGGACCAGTACGGGGTGGGCGACGTCGTCGACCTCGGTGAGGCGTCAGGCACCGTGGAGGCCGTCACGCTGCGGGTGACCCGGCTGCGCGACATCAACGGGACCGTCTGGTACGTCCGCAACGGCGAGATCCTGCGGGTGGGCAACATGAGCCAGAACTGGGCCCGGGCGGTGCTCGACGTGACCGTCTCCTACGAGGCCGACCTGGTCGAGGTCCGCCGCGTGCTCGCCGAGGTGGCGACCGACCTGTGGCATGACGAGGAGTTCCGGGGCCGCGTGGTCGAGGAGCCCGAGGTGCCGGGCGTCGAGTCGATGACCGCGGAGGGTGTCGTCGTCCGGGTGACCGTCAAGACCGCACCGATGGAGCAGTGGGGCGTGGCCCGCACGCTGCGCGAGCGGATCAAGGCGCGATTCGACCACGAGGGCATCCGGATCCCGCACACCCGCTACGTGGAGGTCGTGGCCGACGAGGCCTCCGGCACAATGGCGCCATGAGCACCTTCTACGACGAGATCGGCGGGATGGAGACGATCCGCACGATCGTCGACACGTTCTACGAAGGCGTCGCGACCGACCCGGTGCTCCGTCCGATGTACGAGGAGGAGGACCTCGCGGCCGCGGCCGACCGTTTCCGCCTCTTCCTCGCGCAGTACTGGGGCGGTCCGTCGACCTACGGCGAGGAGCGCGGTCAC
Source organism: Nocardioides malaquae (assembly GCF_015070385.1). Lineage (GTDB taxonomy): Bacteria > Actinomycetota > Actinomycetes > Propionibacteriales > Nocardioidaceae > Nocardioides > Nocardioides malaquae. The sequence continues at coordinate 117,909 of NZ_JADCSA010000009.1, forward strand.
CCGCGGTTGCGGATGCGCCACGCCCCCTTCGCGGTCAACTCCGACGCCGCCACCCGTTGGCTGCACCACTTCCGGGCCGGGCTGGACGCCGCCGACCTGACGCCCGAGCAGGACGAGCAGTTCTGGGCGTACGTCACCCACGCCGCGCAGTTCCTGCGCAACACCCCGGACTGACCCGGAGCCCGGGCTCAGGCCTCGAGGGCCTCGAACTCCCGCAGGCGGTCCATCAGGGCGGCCGGGGGCTCCGCGCTGCGCTGGGTGTGCGGGTCGAAGAAGACCATGACCACCTTGGCGCGGCTGAGCAGGGTGTCGCCGTCGCAGATCTCCGACTCCACGGTGACCGAGCGACGGCCCACGTGGGAGACCCAACTCCACACGTCGTAGGGCTTGGCGCGGAACCGGATCGGCCGCACGTAGTCGACCTGCTTGCGGGCGATCACGATCCCCACCCCGGCGTTGTCCTCGCCGGCGCTGATCCGGTCCATGACGGGGATCCGGGCCTCCTGGAAGTACTCGAAGTACTTGACGTTGTTGACGTGGCCGTAGACGTCGACGTCACTGAAACGCACGTGCAGGGTGTAGTGGCCGTCGGCGAGGTGACGAGGCGTGCCGCGCTCCAGGACCGCGGTCGGGGCCTCCTCCAGGAACTGCGCCAACGCCTCCTTCTCGTCCTCGCGCAGACGCCGCGGGCGCTCCTCGGCGAAGACGAACGGGGTCAGCACCGTGCTGGCGCGGGCGTGGACGACCCGGTCGCCGCTCTCGGTCTCGTCGAAGATCTCGTAGGCCATCGTCACCGAGGCGGCGCGGATCTCGGTCACCCAGACCTCGATCTTCACCGGCACGGTGCGCGGCGCGATGGGCGCCAGGTAGGCGATGTCGTGGCTGACGACCACCAGGCCCTCCGTAGGGCTGCCCGCAAGGTCGTGGGCGCGCGCGTCGGGGGCATGGGTCCGCAGCATGTCGACCCTGGCCTCCTGCAGGTAGTCGACGTAGGTCACGTTGTTGACGTGGTTGAGCATGTCGAGATCGGCCCAGCGCACCGGGCACTCGTAGACGTGGCGCACCGGCACATGATCTCATCCTCAACTTTCCTCCGTCGTGCCGCGCCCGGCTCCCGTCGGGCTGGCGCTAGGGTCGCCCCCATGAGCGAACAGACGCAGACCCGGTGGCTCTCCGAGCCCCAGCAACGGGCCTGGCGGGCACTGCTGCTCGGCCACACGCTGCTGCAGGACCGGCTTGACGACGACCTTCGCCATGCGTACGACATCTCGATGACCGAGTACGAGATCCTGGTACGCCTCTCCGAGCGCGAGGGGCGCCAGATGCGGATGGCGCAGCTGGCCGACTCCCTGGCCCACAGCCGCAGCCGGGTCACCCACACGGTCAACCGCATGGAGAAGGCCGGCTACGTCAGCCGCAGCGCCTCCCCCGACGACGGCCGCGGGGTCGTCGCGACGCTGACCGACAAGGGCATGGCCCTGCTCGAGGACGCAGCCCACGTGCACGTGCGCGGGGTGCGGGCCAACCTCGTCGACCTGGTCAGCGAGGAGGACTTCGCCGCGGTCGGACGGGTCTTCGACACGGTCGCCGACCACCTCATCGGTGCGCGTCCCGAGATGGAGTTCCGCCGCTCCCGCTGAGACGCAGACTCCCGGCCACCGCGTGAGGCGGTGACCGGGAGCGAGTGCGTGCGGGGCGGTTCAGTCGCGCGTCAGGCGACGGTGCGTCACCCGGTGCGGACGGGCGGCCTCGGGCCCGAGGCGCTCGATCTTGTTCGCCTCGTAGGAGGCGAAGTTGCCCTCGAACCAGAACCACTTGCCGCCGTCCTCCTCGTCGCCCTCCCAGGCGAGGATGTGGGTGGCGACGCGGTCGAGGAACCACCGGTCGTGGGAGGTGACCACGGCACAGCCGGGGAACTCCAGCAGCGCGTCCTCCAGCGAGGAGAGCGTCTCGACGTCCAGGTCGTTGGTCGGCTCGTCGAGGAGCAGCATGTTGCCGCCCTGCTTGAGGGTGAGCGCCAGGTTGAGGCGGTTGCGCTCACCACCGGAGAGCACGCCGGCCTTCTTCTGCTGGTCGGGGCCCTTGAAGCCGAAGGAGGCGACGTAGGCGCGGCTGTTCATCTCGAAGTTGGCGACCTTGATGAAGTCCAGGCCGTCGGAGACGACCTCCCAGACGTTCTTGTTGGGGTCGATGCCGCCACGGCTCTGGTCGGCGTAGGAGATCTTGACCGTCTGGCCCACGACGAGCTCGCCGGAGTCGGGCTGCTCGGAACCGGTGATCATGCGGAAGAGGGTGGTCTTGCCGACGCCGTTGGGACCGACGATGCCGACGATGCCGGCGCGGGGCAGGCTGAACGAGATGTCGTTCCACAGGACCCGGTCCTCGAAGCCCTTGGTGAGGTGCTTGGCCTCGAGCACCACGTCACCCAGGCGCGGGCCGGGCGGGATGTTGATGTCGGCGGTGTCGATCTTGCGGGCCTTGTCGGCCTCCGCGGCGAGCTCCTCGTAGCGGGCCAGACGCGACTTAGACTTCGTCTGGCGGGCCTTGGCGTTGGAGCGCACCCACTCGAGCTCGCGCTCGAGCATCTTGGCGCGCTTGGCGTCCTTCTGGCCCTCGATCTTGAGGCGTTCCTTCTTGGTCTCCAGGTAGGTGGAGTAGTTGCCCTCGTAACCGTGGATGGAGCCACGGTCGACCTCGGCGATCCACTCGGCCACGTTGTCGAGGAAGTACCGGTCGTGGGTGATCGCCAGGACGGCGCCCGGGTAGCTCTTCAGGTGGCCCTCGAGCCACTGGACCGACTCGGCGTCCAGGTGGTTGGTGGGCTCGTCGAGCAGCAGCAGGTCGGGCTGCTGGAGGAGCAGCTTGCAGAGCGCGACGCGGCGGCGCTCTCCACCCGACAGGTTGTCGACCAGCACGTCCGGCGGCGGGCAGCGCAGCGCGTCCATCGCCTGGTCGAGACGGCTGTCGAGGTCCCACGCGTTGGCGTGGTCGAGGTCGGTCTGCAGGTCGCCCATCTCGGCGAGCAGGGTGTCGAAGTCGGCGTCGGGGTCGGCCATCTGCTCGGAGATCGCGTTGTAGCGGTCGAGCTTGGCCTTGATCTCGCCGACGGCCTCCTCGACGTTCTCCAGGACGGTCTTGCCCTCGGTCAGCGGCGGCTCCTGCTGGAGCATGCCGACGGTGGCCTCGGGGTCCTTGATCGCGTCGCCGTTGTTGGGCTGGTCGAGCCCCGCCATGATCTTCAGCAGCGACGACTTGCCGGCGCCGTTGGGGCCGACGACACCGATCTTGGCGCCGTGCAGGAACGAGAGGGTGACGTTGTCGAGGACGACCTTGTCGCCGTGGGCCTTGCGTACGTTGCGCAAGGTGAATACGTACTCAGCCATGCGCCCGAGCCTAGCGGGGCGCGCGCGGAGCCCGCTCATCGCGGACGCCGGCGAGGGGCGCAGTACGCTCGACGCGTGACCACGGTCCACCCCCGCTCGCGGCCGCGACGCCGCAGCCCCGGCTGGGTGCCCAACCAGCACGGCGCCTGGGCGATGCTCGCCGCCCCTCTCTTCGTGGGCACGGTGGCGTCGGGCCCGACGTGGGTGCACCTGCCCCTGGCCGCGTTCTGGTTCACCGGCTACTTCGCCTTCTTCGCCACCGGTCTGTGGCTCAAGGCGAGGCGTCGCGACCGCTGGTTCCCGCCGGTACGCGTCTACGTGCCCGCGGCCCTGGCGCTCGGGTTGGTGGTCCTCGCGGTCCAACCCGAGCTGGTGAGGTGGGCCCCGGCCTTCGTCCTGCCGCTGGGAGTCGGCCTGGTGGCCGCGGCGCAACGGCACGAGCGCGACCTGGTGGCGGGCCTGACCACGGTGACCGCCTCCGGGCTGATCGCCGTGGTCGCCTACGACGCAGGCACCGGCCCCGGCGGCTCCTTGGACCGGGGCTGGCTCCTGGCGGCGATCCAGTTCGCCTACTTCGCCGGGACCGTCTTCTACGTCAAGAGCGCGATCCGGGAGCGCGGCAACCCCGGTTTCCTCCGCCTGAGCGTGGGCGTCCACCTCGCCACCACCCTGGCCATGGGAGCGGTCTCGCCGTGGCTGGTGGGGGTCTTCGCCCTCCTCACCCTGCGCGCGGCCGTGCTGCCCGGGCGCGGTCTCACCCCCGGGCGCATCGGCGTGATCGAGGTCGTGGCCACCGTGGTGGTCTCGACGGTCTCACTGCTGGTCGTCTGACCCGGTCGTCTCGACCGAGCTCACCGCCGCCCCGGGTGTCGCGCGCTCACGCCGCGCTGTCCACCGGGTCGGCGGAGGCGAGCGGCCCGGGGGTCGACTCCTCCCCCGTGGCCGCGGACACGGTGGACCCGGCCACTGCGCGGGTGAACGTGCTCGTGCCGCGGGTGAGGTCGTGACCCACGGACTGGGCCACGACGACGTGGCGGGTCACCGGGGTGCCGTCCTCCTTCTGCCAGGACTCCGCGACGAAGCGGCCTGTCACCAGCACCGGCTCGCCGCTGCGCACCGACGCGGCCAGGTGCGTCGCCAACGAGCGCCACGCCTTCACCGCGTACCAGATCGTCTCGCCGTTCTCCCAGCGGCCGTCGCGGAGTCGCCGCGGGGTCGAGCCCACCCGGAAGGTGGCGACGGGAACGCCGTCGCCCTCCCCCACGTGGGTCAGCTCGACCTGGGATCCCACCCAGCCGGTGAAGGTGATCAGGCTGTCGTTCATCGCTCTCTCCTCTGCTGGACGCCACCGTGGCGTCGTCCGTCGAGGATGACCGCGAAGCGTCGACCCCGGACGTCGCTACGAGGCCGGGCTGGGGAGGGGGCCGGCACGGGTCCGGCTGGGGAGAGCCCGCGGCGCTCCCCCGCTGTCGAACAGGTTCAGCGCAGGGCAGTGTCGAGCAGGCTCAGCGCAGGGCAGTGTCGAGCAGGCTCAGCGCAGGGCTGCGTCGATGCCGGCGCGCGTGGACGCGTAAGCGGCCAGCTCGGCGCGCACCGGCTCCACCACGAGCTCCTCGGAGACCTCGTGGATGGCGGAGCGGAGCCGTGAGTCGGCCACGCGGGCTCGCCGCCGCGCCGTGAGGCTGACCAGGAGGCGGCCCGCCAGGGCGAGCAGCAGGCCGAGGCCCACGCCCCCGGCGAGCAGCAGGAGCGGCAGCGGCCAGCCGAGCACCTCGGGCGTCGGGACGTCACCGAGACCCGCGGAGGTCCCGAGGGTGAGCAGCAGCAGCCACAGGGCCCCCACGACCGCCGCGGTGATGAGGATCCACTGGAGCACCCGGACGGCCTGCGCCCAGGCAGGCACCCGGTCGGCGCCGAGGTCGGTGGTGGCCAGCGCCCGGTCGAGGCGGTCGTTGACGTCGGGCAGGCGACGCACGGAGGCCTCACGCACCGAGTGCGCCCAGTTCTGCTTCAGCCCCACGGTCGCGTCGTCGACCAGTCCGCGCACCGCGCTGTCGACGCGGGCGCGCTGCACCTGGGTGGCGGCCGGCACGGACGTGCGAGCCGCACCCGTCAGCGCCTTGGCGTCGGCACCCAGGTCAAGGTGGAGGCGCTTGAGGGGGTCGGGCTTCAGCCGCGAGACCCACGAGGTCACCGGCCACCCGGTGGCCCGGTTGGCCCGCAACCGCGTGGAGTCCTCCACCGCCTTGACGACGGTCGGCACGCCGGCGGCGTCGGCGAAGGCCTCCTCCAGCGCCTCGACACGCGCTCGAGGCAGCTCGGGGACGGGCCCCGTGCCGGTGTAGCCCTGCAACGTCGTCGCCGCCGCACGCAGGTCGGCCTCGAGCCGCTGGCGGGCGACCTTCTTGCTCTTCACCTTGCGGGCGACCTCGGCGCGCAGCTCTGCGATGCCCCACCCCTGGGCCGCGCTCACCGGGATCACCGGGACGCCGTTGAGTCCGTCGGCGGCAAGCAGGCGACGCACGTCGTCGACCATCGCGTCTCGACGCTCGGCGGGCACCCGGTCGATCTGGTTGAGCACCACCAGCATCACGTCCTGGTGGCCGGCGAGGCGGGAGAGGTAGCGGTCGTGGATCGCGGCGTCGGCGTACTTCTGCGGGTCGAGCACCCAGATCATCAGGTCGGCCAGCTGCACCAGGCGGTCGACCTCGAGGTGGTGGCTCACCTCGGTCGAGTCGTGGTCGGGCAGGTCGAGCAGGATCACACCGTCGAGCTCGTCCTTCTCCCGGCCCACGCTCAGCATGGAGTCGCGGGTGACCTGGTGGCGCGGCGGGATGCCCAGCCACTCCAGCAGCTCGGGGGCGCCCTCATCGCCCCAGATGCAGGCCGTCGCCCACGACGTCGTGGGCCGGCGTACGCCGACCGCACTCAGCTCCAGGCCCGTCAGCGCGTTGAAGGTGCTGGACTTGCCCGAGCCCGTCGCACCCGCCAGCGCCACCACGGTGTGGTCGGCGGAGATGCGCAACCGGGCCGCGGTGCGCTCCACGAGTGCGGACGTCTGGTCGAGCACGGAGTCGTCGATGCGCCCCCGCGCAGAGGTCACCGCCTGCTCGAGCCCGTCGAGACGAGCGCCGATGTCGGAACCACGGGTCACCAGTTTCCTGGCGCCCTCGAGAAGAGACGTCATCGCTTCCTCTGCCGAAGGGGGGATGGAGTGCGTCTACCCAGAATAGTGGGCGCCACACCCGTGGACTCCAGTCGGTGTGCTGCCGCTGCCTCAGCGCGACTGCGCGAAACGCAGGTCGTCGACCCGGCGGGCCGCCTGACGCAGGTTCTCCGAGACGTCGGCGCTGCCACCCACGACCTCCAGCAGGTCGGTGTAGCGGCGTCGCTCCACGTCGAGCAGCTCGCGCACCCGGCGCTCGAGATCCTGCCGGGCCCGCGTGGCCATGGTGCGCACCGCCTGGTCACCGAAGACTGCCTCGAGCAGCTTCTGGCCCAGGACCGCACCGCCGCCGGCGATGCCGGCCTCGGTGCCGGTGACGCCGCCGGTGTGGGCGAAGACGACCACCATGAGCGCGACCGAGAGACCGTTGACGCCGTAGGCCAGGAAACGGGCGGTCGAGCGCTTGTCAGCACCCTCCGTGCGCACCATCTCCAGCACCTCGGACTGCCAGTCACGCACGGCACGCTCCGCGCGGCGCCGGAAGTCGCGTGAGGCACGGGAGAGGTCCTCCCCCGCCTCGTCCAGCAGCACCCGGCCCGACGCCAACGACGACCACGAGGCGGCCGCGGCCTCGGCAGCGGCCTCGGCGTGCTCCGCCAGCAACGTCTCCAGCCCCGACTCCACCGCGACCGTGATGCGCTCGGCCTGCTGGGGCTTGCCCTTCACGGCGTTGACCACGCGGTCGCGCAGCCACCCGACCCGGTTCTCCAGCGACTTGAGGAGCTCTCCGGTGCCGACGAACTCCTGCCAGCGGGCGAGCACCTCCCCCCGCAGCATCGTGCCGTCGGCGGTGGCCTCCACCACTTTCTCCAGCGCCGCCGCGTAGGCGTCCTCGGAGCCACGCAGCAGCCGCTCGTGGGTCTCGGCCTGCTCGGCGGCCGCGTCGGCGACCTGGTGGGTGCGGCGGGCGACGGTGCGGATCGCGCCCTCCAACGTCTGTCGCACGACCCCCGCCCGCGCCTCGGCGTCGGCCGCCAACGACTCCAGCCACTCACGGATCTCGGCCACCGCGTCGGGTGGCAGCAGACCGGTCGGCGGCAGCGTCCGCTCGGGCACCGTGAAGAGCGGCGAGTCCTTCAGCCCGCGTGCGGCGAGCATCCGGGCCAGGTGGGTGGCCACTGTCTCCAGGGCCTCGTCGGGAGTGCGGTCGAGCACGATGGCCACGGCTGCGGAGCGGTCCGCTGCCTCGCGCAGGAAGTCCCACGGCACCTGGTCGGCGTAACGAGCGGCGGAGGTCACGAAGAGCCACAGGTCGGCGGCCGCCAGCAGCTGGGCCGCCAGGGTGCGGTTGCGCTCCTCGACGGAGTCGATGTCGGGGGCGTCCAGCACCGCGAGCCCCTGCGGCACGGCCTCGGAGGGCACCAGCTGCAGGGCCTCGGGGTCGTGGGTCGGCGTGGAGACGCGCTCGAGGTCGGGCAACAACCTGTCCTGGCCGAACCAGTGACCGTCCTCGGGGTGGTGCACCAGCACCGGGGAGCGGGTGGTGGGCCTCAGCACCCCGGGCTCGGTGACGCGGTGGCCGACCAGCGAGTTGACCAGGGTCGACTTGCCGGCTCCCGTCGAGCCGCCGACGACGGCCAGCATCGGGGCCTCGATGGTCATCAGCCGCGGGATGACGTAGTCCTCCAGCTGGGAGACCATGTCGGCGCGCGCCTGCCGGTGCTCAGCCACACCCGGCGTCTCCAGCGGCAGGTCGGCCGCCTGGAGCGCGCCGCGCAGCTGGACCAGGGCCGTGAGCATCTGGGTGCTCTCGACACTAGGGGGAGGGGTCGCGCCCGTCGCGCCGGGGGTCTCGTCGGTCATCGCGTGGGGACCACCTGTCCGGGGAAGGAGATGTAGGGGCGAACGGTGTGGAGCCGCTCCACGAACACCTGGCCGCGAGCGGCGAAGTCCGGGGGCGGCGTGCCACGAAGGTACCTGTGGTGCAGGAAGCCCAGCTCGACGGCTGCCTGCTGGTACTCCTCCATGGCGCGCTCCCCAGCATCCCCACCGCGCTCCTTGGCGAACCGTCGGGCGGCACGGCGGGCGCCGAGGTCGACCAGCCAGGCGATGTCGGTGGCCGGCAGCAGGCCGCGGTGGGCGGCGTCGGTCAGCGACCGGGTGAGCATGGTGCGCTCGGAGCGGCGCAGCCACACCGCGAAGCCCACGAAGGCCAGGAAGAGCGGCGCCATCAGGGTCAGGTAGACCACCACGAAGTTGCCGCCGAGCCCGAGGGCGGCACCGTTCCACATCGCGTGGGTCAGCACGGCCAACGCATACCCCGTCGCGAGCGCCGCGAAGCGACCCGAGGGCGTACGACTGTTGACGGCGATGCCGACGCCGATGCCGAAGAAGGCGGTGAAGAGCGGGTGCGCGAAGGGGCTGACCAGGCAGCGGATGACGAACGTCATGGTCAGGGCCCCGCTGCCACCGGGCCCCAGTCCGTCGGTGCCGTCGTAGGCGGCGGCCAGGTAGAGGATGTTCTCGACGAAGGCGAAGCCGATGCCCACCATGCCGGCGTAGACGATCCCGTCGAGCATGCCGTCGAGCTCGGCCCGGCGCCACCACAGCAGCATGACCAGGAACGCGCCCTTCGTCGCCTCCTCCACCACGGGGGCCACGACCGCGATCTCCGTGACGCCGTCGACTCCCGTGAAGAGTCCGCCGATGCCCTGCAGGACGATCGCGGCAGCGGTCGCCACGAACGCCCCCCAGGCCAGGCCGGAGGCGAGGAGCACCCGCGGCTCGGGCTCGTAGCGGTCGAGCCAGAGGAAGCAGGCCAGCAACGGTCCGACCGGCAGGAAGGCCAGGAAGGTGGCGAGCAGCAGGGTGTCGGGGGCCCCGGAGAGGGCGATGACCAGGCCCATCAGGGCAGCGCCGAGGAACGCCAGCAGCGTGACGACCAGCGTGAAGACCACGCTCTCGCGGTGGTGACGGACCATGCCGCGAACCCTAGCGGGACGCCGACCGCGGGCTCGCCGGACGGGCGGGCGCCGGGCGTACAGTGAGGGACGTGAGCGAGCAGAACGAGACCGGCACCCAGTCGCACGACCCCGCGGTCCCCGAGGCCTACGCCGCCTTCATGCGGCAGGGCTGGGCCGACCTGCCCTCCGACGTCGGACGCCACCCCGTCGCCGAGCACGCCGCCCGCCGCCGGAGCCGGTTGGCCGACCTCTTCCCCGGCGAGCGCCTCGTGGTGCCGGCCGGCACCTTCAAGGTGCGGGCCAACGACACCGACTACCGCTTCCGGCCCGACACCGCCCACACCTGGCTGACGGGCAACCAGACCACCGACGCGGTGCTCGTCGTGGAGCCCGACGGCAGCTCCGTGCTGTACGCCCGTCCCCGCTCCTCGCGCGAGACCGACGAGTTCTTCCGCGACCGGCAGTACGGCGCGCTCTGGGCCGGCAAGCGCCCCTCGCTGTCCGAGCTCGCCGAGCTGCTCGACATGGAGGTGCGCCACGTCGACGAGCTGGATCAGCGGCTCGACGCCTCCACCAAGACCCGGGTGCACCGTGGCGTGCACCCCGAGGTGGAGCGCACCCTCGACCGCGCCGTGACCAGCGACGAGGGCGCCGACGCCGAGCTGAGCCGGGTGCTGTCGGAGCTGCGGCTGGTCAAGGACGACTGGGAGGTCGGTGAGCTGCAGCAGGCCTGCGACGTGACGACGCTCGGCTTCGAGGACTCCGTGCGCGAATGGGACCGCGTGCTGGAGTTCGGGGAGCGCTGGATCGAGGGCACGTTCTTCCGCCGGGCCCGGGCCATGGGCAACGACATCGGCTACGACTCGATCGTGGGCGGCGGCTCCCACGCCACGACGCTGCACTGGATCGACAACACCGGTCCGATCACCCCCGGTGAGCTGGTGCTGCTCGACATGGGCGTGGAGAACACCAACCTCTACACCGCCGACGTGACCCGGACGCTGCCGGTGAGCGGGACGTACACGCCCGTGCAGCGCGACCTCTACCAGCTCGTGCTGGACGCCCAGAGCGCCGGGATCGAGGCCGTCCGCCCGGGCGCCGCCTTCATCGCCGCCCACGACGCGGCGATGCGGGTGCTCGCACACGGCCTGGCCGACATGGGCCTGCTGCCCGTGAGCGCCGAGGAGGCCCTCGACCCCTCCTCGAAGGTCTACGCCCGCTGGACCCTGCACGGCACCTCCCACATGCTCGGGATGGACGTGCACGACTGCGCCCAGGCGGCGCCCGACGCCTACGCCAAGGGCACCCTGGCCGAGGGCATGGTGCTGACCGTGGAGCCGGGCCTCTACTTCCAGGCCGACGACCTGCTGGTGCCCGAGGAGCTGCGCGGCATCGGCATCCGGATCGAGGACGACATCCTCGTGACGGCCGACGGGTCACGCAACCTCTCCGCCGCCCTGCCCCGCTCCCCCGACGCCGTCGAGGAATGGATGGGTCGGCTGCGCGGCTGATGCAATGCCACCACTTCGACGCCCACCGGTGTCGCTCCTGCTCCCTGCTCGCGCTGCCACACGCCGAGCAGGTCGACGGCAAGCTCGCCCACGTCCGGGCCCTGCTCGACCCGGTGGGCCGTCCCGAGTGGCTGCCCCCGGTCGTGGGTGCCGAGCGGGCCTTCCGCAACAAGGCCAAGATGGTCGTCGCCGGCACCGTGGAGGCGCCGACGCTGGGCATCCTCGCCCGCGACGACCGGGGCGTCGGCGGCCGCGGCGTCGACCTGCGTGACTGTCCCCTCTACTCCGACCGGGTGCACGCCGCGCTGGAGCTGCTCGCCGGCTTCGTGACGACCGCACGCCTGACGCCGTACGACGTCCCGACGCGCCGCGGCGAGCTGAAGCACCTGCTCGTGACCGAGGCCCCGTCGGGGGCGTTGATGGTGCGGTTCGTGCTGCGCTCCACCGAGTCGTTGCCGCGGTTGCGCAAGCACCTTCCGGCGCTGCTCGAGGCGATGGCCGACGTCGGGCTGCGCGCCGAGCTGGTCTCGGCCAACCTGCAGCCCGACCACAAGGCGGTGCTGGAGGGCGACGACGAGGTCGTGCTCCACGGGGAGACCCTGACGATGACGGTCAACGGGATCGACCTCCACCTGCGCACGCGCAGCTTCTTCCAGACCAACACCGAGGTCGCCGCCCAGCTCTACCGCCAGGCCCGGTCCTGGGTCGACGAGCTCGCCGCCGACGCCCGCGAGGTGTGGGACCTCTACTGCGGGGTGGGTGGCTTCGCGCTGCACCTGGCCGCGCCCGGACGCCGGGTGGTGGGCGTGGAGGTGAGCCCCGAGGCGATCCTGAGCGCCCGGGCCTCGGCCGACGAGCGGGGCGTCGACGGGGTGGAGTTCCTCACCGAAGACGCCGCCGCCTGGGCCGTGCGGCAGGACCACGCCGCCGACCTGGTCGTCGTCAACCCGCCCCGGCGCGGCATCGGGACGGCGCTGGCCGACTGGCTCGAGCACTCGAGCGCTTCGTGGGTGCTCTACTCCAGCTGCAACGCCGAGACCCTCGCCCGCGACCTCGCGTCCATGCCGTCGTGGCGGCCGGTGCGGGCCCAGCTGCTCGACATGTTTCCGCACACGCCGCACTACGAGGTATTGGTGCTGCTGCGGCGCGAGGGACCCGGCGACAAAATGCCTACCGACGGGTAACATCACCGCGGCAGGCCCACCACGACCACCGAACCGACCTACAGGAGAGACACATGCCGGCACTGAGCAAGGACGGCCCGATCTGGACCCTCGACCTCGGCACGAGCGAGAACCGCTTCTCGCCCGACTTCCTCACCGAGGTCGACGCCGCGCTCGACGAGATCGCCGGCAGCGACGAGCCCGCTGCCCTGCTCACCACCGGCAGCGACAAGTTCTTCTCCAACGGCCTCGACCTGGAGTGGATCATGGCCAACGCCGGCGAGCTGCCCTCCTACGTCGACCGGATCCACGCCATGTTCGCCAAGGTGCTCACCCTGCCGGTGCCGACCGTCGCGGCCGTCAACGGCCACGCCTTCGGTGGCGGCGCGATGCTGGCGATCGCCCACGACTTCCGGGTGATGCGCTCCGACCGCGGCTTCTTCTGCTTCCCCGAGGCCGACATCCGCATCCCGTTCACCGAGGGCATGAACGCCCTCATCGTCGCCAAGACCACGCCGCAGACCCAGGTGGCCTCCATGACCACGGGCCGGCGCTTCGGTGGCGCGGACGCGGCCGCTGCCGGCCTCGTCGACGAGGCGGTCACGCTGGAGGAGCTGCGCGACGCGGCCGTGGCCAAGGTTGCCGACCTCGCCGGCAAGGACCGCCGCACCCTGGGCACGATCAAGCAGCGTCTCTACGCCACGGCGTCGGCAGCGCTGCTTGAGCCTCAGCCTGCCGACCTCACCTTCTGAGGACCGGGCGTAGGATCGGCGGACGTGAACGACACTCCGTGGATCGAGGCCCGCACCATCGACCTGGAGAACGTGCGGGAGACCTACGCGCTCGCCGCCCGTCACGTGCTCGCCGACGTGGCGGGCGACTACCACGCGGTGATCACCGTGCCGGAGTTCGCCCGACAGCTCCAGGAGCGCACGCGCATCCGCAACCGCCAGGCGCCGGGCCTGTGGATCGGTGACGTGCTCTACCGGGTCGCGAAGGACTGCCTGCGGCGACGCGAGCCGCTGCTCGGCTCCCTGGTCGTCGGCACCGACGGCCTGATGCCGGAGTGGTATGCCGACACCGTCAACGCAGTGCGCGGCGACACCGTGGCCAACCCCCAGATGCACGCGGCCGAGGAACGCCTCGACTGCTACCGGACGCACGGCGCCGACCTGCCCCCCGGAGGCGGGGAGGCCGCACTGCCGCCGACGCGTGAGCCGGCCCGCCGCCCGCGTGCCGCCTCCTCGGGCGCGGCGACCCGCACGTCGACGGGGCGGGCGAGCACACCGCGTACGCCCCGCGCCGCCGCCAGCACGCGCCCGGCCGCGCCCGCCAAGCCGGCCCCGCCGGCGGAGAAGTTCTGCCCCACCTGCTTCATGGTGCTGCCGGCCACCGGTCAGTGCGACACCTGCGACTGACCCCCGGCCCACCCCATCCGACCGCGCCCGCGGTCCCGCTCCCCAGGAGGAAGTCCGTGCCCTGGACCCTGCACGGCGACGGCAAGTCCGTCGCGCCCGACGCCATCGTGAAGCCGGGCGAACGCCTCGGCTGGCCCCAGACCATCGGCTTCGGCGCCCAGCACGTCGTCGCGATGTTCGGCGCCACCTTCCTGGTGCCGCTCATCACCGGCTTCCCGCCGAGCACCACGCTGCTCTTCTCCGGCATCGGGACGCTGCTCTTCCTGGTCATCACCCGCAACCGGGTGCCCAGCTACCTCGGGTCGTCGTTCGCCTTCATCGCCCCCGTGCTGGCGGCGACGAGCGGTGACGACTTCAGCGCCGCGCTCTTCGGCATCGTCGTCACCGGTGTCGCCCTGGCCGTCGTGGGCCTGGTCGTCAACGCGGTCGGCACCGGCTGGATCCACGCCCTGATGCCGCCCGTGGTGATGGGGGCCATCGTCGCGCTGATCGGCTTCAACCTCGCCCAGGCGTCGTGGAACAACGTGATCAACCTCGACGCGGGTGGTTCGTTCATGCCGGGCCGCAAGCCGGCCGACAACGAGAGCGTCCTCCTGGCGACCGTGACGGTCGTGGCCATCGTGGTCATCGCCGCGGTCTTCCGCGGACTCATCGGCCGCATCGCGGTGCTGCTCGGCTTCGTGGTCGGCTACCTGGTCGCCCTCGCGATGGGCGTCCTCGACTTCACGGGCGTCGAGGCAGCCGCCTGGATCGGCTTCCCGGAGTTCACGACCCCCAGCGTCGACTGGGCCGTCCTGCCGATGTTCCTGCCCGTCGTCTTCGTGCTGGTCGCGGAGAACGTCGGCCACGTCCGCTCGGTCGCCCACCTGGTGGAGGACGACTCGATCAACGAGATGACCGGCAAGACCCTCTTCTCCGACGGTGCCGCCACGATCATCGCCGGCCTCGGCGGCGGTTCGGCCACCACGACCTACGGCGAGAACATCGGCGTCATGAGCGCCACCCGCGTCTTCTCCACGGCCGCCTACTGGGTCGCCGGCGTCATCGCGATCCTACTGGCGATGTCGCCCAAGGTCGGTGCCCTGCTCTTCACGATCCCCAACGGGGTCATCGGCGGCGCCACGCTCGCGCTCTACGGCATCATCGGCCTGATCGGCGTGCGCATGTGGATCGACGCCCGTGTCGACTTCGGGGTGCAGCGCAACCTCTTCCCCGTCGCCGTCGCCCTGATCCTGGCGATGGGAATGGGCAACGACGTCCTCACCTTCGGCGACATCAAGCTCGGGGGCATCGCCATCGGCACCGCCGCCGCACTGGTGCTCTACCACCTCATGGCCGGGCTCGAGAAGTTGCGCGGCGACGAGGTTCGCAGCGAGGAGACACCGGCCAAGGCCTGACTCCCCCGCTGCACGCTCGCTCCACGAAGGGCACCTCCACCTCGGAGGTGCCCTTCGTCGTTCGCGTCGCTTTCCTCGCCAGATCATGTGACCTGCATTACATTCACGACAGGGGGCCGAGCGGAGCGAGGGAGACACGCATGAACCAGTTCGACGTGGTCGTCAGGGGCGGCACCTACTTCGACGGGACGGGCGCCCCGGGACGACGCGCCGACGTCGGCATCCGGGACGGCCACGTCGC
Organism: Nocardioides malaquae; assembly: GCF_015070385.1. Lineage (GTDB taxonomy): Bacteria > Actinomycetota > Actinomycetes > Propionibacteriales > Nocardioidaceae > Nocardioides > Nocardioides malaquae. The sequence continues at coordinate 133,151 of NZ_JADCSA010000009.1, forward strand.
CGCCGTCAGCGAGACGCCCCTGCCGGTCGACGGGCGTACGCGCGTGGTCGAGGCCGAGGGCCGCTGGGTGATGCCGGGCTTCGTCGACGCGCACACCCACTACGACGCCGAGCTGGTCGTCGCGCCGGGGCTGCACGAGTCGGTGCGCCACGGCGTCACCACGGTGCTCGTGGGCAACTGCTCCATCTCCGCCGTCTACAGCGACGCCCTCGACGTGGCCGACCTCTTCAGCCGGGTCGAGGCACTGCCGCGGGAGTCGGTGCTCGCCGCCATGCGGGAACGCAAGACCTGGCGTACTCCGCAGGAATGGGCGAAGGCGCTGGACGAGCTCGCACTCGGGCCGCACGTCGCATCCTTCCTGGGCCACTCCGACGTACGCGCCTCGGTGATGGGGCTGGGCCGCTCCACCGACCCGGCCCACCGGGCCAGCCGGTCGGAGATGAAGGAGATCGAGCGGCGCATCTCCGAGGCGCTCGACGCCGGCTTCATGGGTGTCTCGACGATGACGAACCCGTGGGACAAGCTCGACGGCGACCGCTACCGCTCGCGTACGTTGCCCTCCACCCACGCGAGCTGGAAGGAGTTCCGACGGGTCAGCCGGCTCCTGCGCCGCCGCGACGGCGTGCTGCAGGGGGTGCCGAACCTCAACACCAAGGTCGACGTCGCCTTCTACGTCACCACCTCGATGGGCCTCTTCCGCAAGCCCCTGCGCGTCTCGCTGCTCTCGGCCGCTGACACCCTCGCCGAGCCGTGGGTCAACCGCATCTTCGCGCCGCTCGCCTTCGTCGCCAACCGTCTGGGGCGCGGCAAGTTCGTCTGGCAGCACCTGCCCACGACCTTCCAGGTGTGGGCCGACGGCATCGACCTCGTGGTCTTCGAGGAGTTCGGCAGCGGCCGCGAGGCGCTGCACCTCAAGGAGGAGATGGGCCGCAACGACCTGCTGCGCGACGAGGCCTACCGGCGTTGGTTCCGCGAGGACTTCGAGAAGCGGTTCAGCCCACGGGTGTGGCACCGCGACTTCGACGACGCCCGCATCGTCGAGTGCCCCGAGGAGGCGCTCGTCGGACGCACCGTCGGCGACGTGGCCCGCGAGCGCGGCCTGCACCCGGTCGACTGCTTCCTCGACCTCGTCGTCGAGCACGGCACCGCCTTCCGGTGGACCACCGTGATCGCCAACGCCCGCGAGAAGGTCGCGCAGCGGCTGCTGAAGACGCCCGGCGTGACGATCGGCTTCTCCGACGCGGGCGCCCACCTGCGCAACATGGCCTTCTACAACTTCGGCATCTGCCTGCTCGAGCGGGTGCACCGCGCGCAGCAGGCCGGCATGCCGTTCATCCCCCTGGAGCAGGCGATCCACAAGCTGACCGGCGAGCTCGCCGATATTTACCGGCTCGACGCCGGGCGGATCCGCGAGGGCGACCGGGCCGACCTCGTCGTGGTCGACCCTGCCGGGCTCGACGCGTCGGTCAAGGAGTATGCCGAGGCGCCGCTGGAGGAGCTCGGTGGCGTGCGGCGGATGGTGAACCGCAACGACGCCGCCGTGCACGCCACGATCATCTCGGGCCGGGTCGTCTTCGGGCGGGGCGAGTTCGAGCCCGGCTTCGGCACCACGTTCGGCACGGGGTCCTTCCTGCCGGCCGGACGGAAGGTCGCTCCCCGGGTCGTCGAACGTGGGGCGGAGCGGGAGGTCGGCCCGCGCAGCCAGGCCTCCTGACCACTCCCCCGTCCAGCAGGCATCGTCACGCTCGCCGCGGGGAAGGGTGGGAGTCAGCGTCTCCGACCCCTACCCCCCGAGGACCGACATGACCGCCAGGACGATCGTCATCACCGGTGCCAGCGACGGCATCGGCGCCGCTGCCGCCAAGGTCTTCTCCGAGCGGGGTGACACGGTCGTGCTGGTCGGGCGCGACCCGGTGAAGACCGAGCGGGTCGCCCGCGAGCTCGACGCCCCCTTCCACGTCGCCGACTACGGGGACCTGCAGCAGGTGCGGCAGCTCGCCAAGGAGCTCTACGACTACGCCAACATCGACGTGCTCGCCAACAACGCCGGCGGCATCATGGGCGAGCGCCGCGTGACGGTCGACGGCTTCGAGCAGACCTTCCAGGTCAACCACCTGGCGGGCTTCCTGCTCACCGAGCTGCTGATGCCCAAGCTGGTCTCCAGCCAGGCGACGGTGATCCAGACCTCGAGCGTGGCGTCCCGGACCTTCGCCGACTTCCGGATCGACGACCTGCAGAACGAGCGCGACTACACACCGCACAAGGCCTACGGCAACGCCAAGCTCGCCAACATCCTCTTCACCCGCGAGCTGCAGCGCCGCCACGGCAGCGAGGGCGTCTCGGCGGTCGCCTTCCACCCCGGCGTCGTCGGCACCAACTTCGCCAACGAGCAGGGCACCTTCCTCCGCGCGCTCTACCACACGCCCGTCGTCAAGAACCTCTTCACGATCAGTCCGGAGAAGGGCGCCGAGCCATTGGTTCGGCTCGCCGACGGCACGCCCGACGTCGACTGGGAGCCGGGTGGCTACTACGAGAGGAAGAAGCCCGGGAAGCTCGCCCCCGCGGCGCGCGACGAGGCTCTGGCGGCGCGGCTGTGGGACGAGTCGGCGGCGATGGTGGGCCTGGAGCACTGAGCCGGTGGAGGGCTGAGCCGGCGGAGTGCTGAGCTCCGCGCTCTTCGCACGATGTTCTCCGTTCTCCTGCGGCGAGGCTCGCGGCATCCCATGCTGGATCCCAAGAGACATCACCATTTGGGGGACAAATGAAGATCAAGTACGCAGTCGCCGCAGCACTGACAGCTCTCCTCATGACGGGGTGCGCCATGGAGGTCGACGACGGTGGCACCGCCGCCGACCGGGCCGACGTCAACAACCAGGACGCGAAGTCCAAGGACAAGAAGTCGAAGGACAAGGCCACCTCGAAGAAGGCAGACTCGGAGCCGAAGGAGACTGTCGCCCAAGAGAACGCCCGTGAGTCCGCGGAGTCCTACCTCAACATGTCTGCCTTCTCTCGCAAGGGTTTGATCGAGCAGTTGGAGTTCGAGGGTTTCTCGCGGCAGGATGCGGAGTACGGCGTGGACGCGCAGAACGCCGACTGGATGAAGCAGGCCGCAGCCTCGGCGGAGAGCTACCTCGAGATGTCCTCCTTCTCCCGTCAGGGTCTGATTGACCAGCTGAAGTTCGAGGGCTTCACGCCCGAGCAGGCCGCGCACGGAGCGACTGCCGTGGGTCTCTGACCGACTCATCGGTTGACCGCCGCCGCCCCCGAGGTCTTCAGGGACCGAGGGGGCGCACCTTCGGTCGTCTCCGCAACGATGATGTGCGAGAAGGACTGAGCCGGACGCCCGAGGGTCAGGTCCCCCGGGCGCCGGGCTTCACCGCGAGCACCGCGCAGGGGGCGTCCAACAGGACCCGCTGGGCGACGCTGCCCATGATCATCTTGCCGATGGGGGTGCGCGGACGCAGTCCGATGACGAGCACCTGGGCGTCGGCATCACGGGCCGCTTCGACCAGCAGCTGCGAGACGCCGGAGCCCATCTCCTGGCGGAACTCGATCGGCACGTCGTAGGAGTCGAGGCGCTCCCGCAAGGCAGGGACCGCCGACGTGCCCACGAACCGGTCATCGACGTACGTGTCCCCCAGGGTCGCGTTGACGACGAGCAGGCGCGTGCCACGTCGCCGCGCCTCCCGCACCCCTGCGGCGAGGGCTGCCTCCCCGAACTCGTTGGGCATGTAGCCGACCACGACCGTCATCGCTCCACCTCCTGCATCTCCGGGACGACGCGCTCCGGAGGACGGAGACGCGCCAGGACGAGCGGCACCACCACGGCCAGCACGACGACCACGTAGATCGCGATGGCCAGGCCCTCGTTGAAGAGGCCGCTCACGTCACCACCCGAGACGTCGAGCGCCTCCCGCAGCTTGACCTCCATGAGCGGCCCGAGGATCACGCCCAGGATCAGCGGCAGCACGGGGATGCCGAAGCGCCGGATCGCCAGCCCGACCGCGCCGAAGAGGAGGAGCAGGGCCAGGTCGAACGGGTTGCGGTTGACGCTGTAGGCACCCAGCGACGCGAAGAAGAGGATGCCGGCGTAGAGCTGCGGCCGCGGGATCCGCAGGAGCCGCGCCCACACGGGCGCGAGCGGCAGGTTGATGACCAGCAGCAGGGCGTTGCCGATCAGGAGGCTAGCCAGCAGCGTCCAGATCAGGGCCGACTCGTCGTCCATCAGGGTGGGGCCGGCGACGATCCCGTACTTCTGCATCGCGGCAAGCAGGATCGACGCCGTGGCGGTCACCGGCAGGCCGAGGGCCAGCAACGGCACGAACATGCCCGCGGCGCTGGCGTTGTTGGCGGCCTCGGGACCGGCCACGCCCTCGATGGCGCCGTGCCCGAACTCGTCGGACCGGCCCTTGCGGTGGGCGAGCTTGCGCTCGGTGACGTAGGACAGGAAGGTCGGCGTCTCCGCACCGCCGGCGGGCAGCGCGCCGAAGGGGAAACCCAAGGCGGTCCCCCGCAGCCACGGTCCCCAGGAGCGGCGCCAGTCGTCACGGCCCAGGAAGGGACGGCCCACGGGGATCACCTCGAGGGGACGGCGGCGCAGGTGCGCCGCGGTCCACAGCGCCTCACCGATCGCGAAGACGCCCACGGCCACGACGACGATGTCGATCCCGTCGGCCAGCTCCAAGGTGCCACCGGTCAGCCGGGCCTGGCCGGTCGACTGGTCGAGGCCGACCAGGCCCACGGTCAGGCCGATGAAGAGCCCGATGAAGCCGCGCAACCGCGAGGCCCCCAGCACGCTGCTGACCAGCACCATCGCCAGCAGCATCATCGCGAAGTAGCTGGGCGCCCCGATCTTGACCGCCTGCTCGGCCAGCGTGGGCATGAAGAACACCACGAGGAGCGTGCCGATCGTGCCGGCGATGAAGGAGCCGATGGCGGCGGTGGCCAGCGCCTGTGCGGCGCGGCCCTGCTTGGCCATCCGGTTGCCCTCGACGGCGGTCATCACCGAGGCGCTCTCACCGGGGGTGTTGAGCAGGATCGAGGTGGTCGAGCCGCCGTACATCCCGCCGTAGTAGAGGCCGGCAAACATGATGAGCGCCTGGGTGGCGTCCAGGCCGTAGGTCACCGGCAGCAGCAGGGCGAGCGCCATCGCCGGCCCGATGCCGGGCAGCACGCCGACGAAGGTGCCGAGCAGCACGCCGATGGCGGCGAAGGCGAGGTTCTCCCAGGTCAGGGCGGCGGTGAAGCCGTCGAGGAGGAGGCTGAAGGCGTCCATCACAGGATCCCGTCCAGCACGCCCGGACTCAGCGGGACGCCGAGGCCCGAGTAGAAGAAGTACCAGCTGGAGACCGACAGCACCGCGCCCGCCGCGAGGTCGACGAGGAGGGCACGACTGCCCAGGACCCTGGCCGCGCCTGCAAAGAGCAGGGCTCCGGTGATCGCCCAGCCGAGCACGTTGACCAACAGCAGGTTGAGCACCATGATGCCGACGAGCTGGCCGACCGTGACCCAGCTGGCCGGCGAGGTCAGGTCGACGTCCTCGCCCTCCTCGGCCTGCGGCACGTCCCCGCGCACGGCGGCGACGGCGAGCAGCGCACCAAGCAGGACCATGCCGCCGCCGATGACGTAGGGGAAGAGCCGCGGCCCGACGGGGTCACCGAAACCGACGTTGAGGCCTCTGGCGTCCACGACGGTGTAGATGCCGACCAGGGCCAGCGCGAGCGCGAGCCCGTACTGCGCGCGGTCGGAGGTGCGTACGTCCGTGGTCGTCGTGCTCACAGCAGCCCCAGATCCTCGAGGGTCCCCGAGACCCGCGCGTCCTGCTCGGCGAGGAAGTCGCCGAACTCCTCACCGGTGATGAAGTCGTCGGTCCAGCCGTTCTTCTCGATCTGTTCAGCCCACTCGTCGGTCTCGTGCATCTCCTCGAACCAGCCGATGAACTCGTCGACACGCTCCTGCGGCACGTCCGGCGGCGCGAGCACGCCGCGCCAGTTGATGAAGACCAGGTCGACGTCCTGCTCGGTCAGCGTCGGTACCTTGGCGAGCGGGCCGGAGGGATACCGCTCCTCCCCCGAGACCCCCAGCACGCGGAGCTCGCCGCTGCGGATCGATCCCTCGAACTCGGCGAGGCCGGAGAAGCCGACGGCAATCTTCTCGCCCAGCAGGGCACTCGTCAGCGGGCCACCGCCGTCGTAGGAGACGTAGTTGACGTCGTTGGGGTCGATGCCGACCGTGTCGGCGAGCTGCATCGGGAAGAGGTGGTCGGGGCCACCGGGCGAGGAGCCGCCGCCGACGGCAATCGAGCCGGGGTCCGCCTTCCACGCCTCGACCAGGTCGTCCAGGTCCTCGAAGGGCGAGTCGGCCGGCACCAGGATCCCCTCGGGCTCGCTCATCAGCTGAGCGATCGGGGTGGCGTCGCGGACGCCGTAGTCGGAGCCGAACGAGTAGGTAGAGCCGACGACGCCGAGACCCACCGTCATGAGGGTGTCCTCCGCACCCGCACGACCGATCATCGCGGTCATCGCGACCGCACCGCCAGCGCCGACGACGTTGTCGACCGTGAAGCTGCCGCCGGTGATGTCGTTGGCCTCCATCACCTCGACCGCCGCGCGCCCTGTGAGGTCGTAACCGCCCCCGGGGCTGTTGGGGATGATCATCAGCATGTCGTTGCCCTGGTCCCCGCGCGTGACGCCGCATGCCTGGACCGCGAGCAGCACTGTGGCAAGGAGCGCTGCCGCCAGACGCGCCGCAGCAGGGCGTACGTGCGTACGACGAGACCGCGGCGCCGAGAGGGTCATCCCCTCATAGTGGACTGCGTGGGGGTGGGTGTCACCCCTCCCGGGTGGGACCGCTCGAACCGTCAGACTCCCGACCGGGTCCTGAGCCGCCCCGCGCCCGTCCCGGTGGGCGGAACAGTGGCTCTGATCGGGTGAACCAAGCTCACTGCTCGGCGGAGTCGACCTGCTCGCACTCGATCACGTCGCCGGTGGGGCCGTAGAACTTTCCGGCCTCCTCGTCTTCCACGCGGAGACGTCCCCGCTCCTCGATGGCACGCCGCGGGTCACTCTCAGAGACCTTGATGCGGTAGGACCAGGACACGCCCTGGTCGCTCAGTTCCCGCGTAAATCTCACCGAGTCACCAGAGCGGTACGCGTAGGCGAGCTCCAGTTGCCCCCCGAGGTCTTTGCAGGAGATGAACGCCTTCTCCTCACCCCAGTGCTCGCTCTGGTACCAACCGAAGGCGCACGCCGCGGCTGCGATGCTGCTCACGACCGCCACGGTTGTCGGGAGTACACGTTTGATGTCCACGGGTGGAGTGTGTCAGGGACGTCAGGAGGCATCAGGTGCCTCGGGGGCAAAGCACTCTCCATACCCCACACGAACCGGAGTTGGCGGGCACGCGAACCGGGCGCCACTGCTGGCTGTCACAGGTCGTCGAACGGTTGCGTGCCACCTCGCCGAGGCGGCGTCTCCGGCCGTTAGACTCCCTTCGGGTCCTTTGCTGAGATGGGACGGACTGCACGGGAGTTGTCCCGATGTTTATCCCCAGTGAAGTTCCCACCCCCGCCTCCGTAGCTCAGGGGACAGAGCAGCGGCCTTCTAATCCGCCGGTCGAAGGTTCGAATCCTTCCGGGGGCGCCGCGCGGGTCGCCCCGCGGTCACGTCCGCGGGGCGGTCGCGAGGGCGTACGCCCGGTGCACCTCGTCGCGGTCGGCCACGAGGTCCAACGCCGCCTCCGCACGCTGCAGTGCCTCTGCGGCCGCGGCGACCAGGGCGGTGCGCCACTCCGGCCCGGGGGCGCTGGCGACGAGGGTGGCGATCTCCTTCTGCAGACGTACGGCTACCTCCACGACCGCTGCGCCGTCGCGGGCCGTGGGACGGAAGGCGTCCACCACGAAGTCGTCCAGGTCGATCTCCGCGAGGTGGACCCGGTCGTGCTCGACCTCGGCCTCGCCGTCCACCTGCTGCGCCACGTGGAGCACACGCTGCAACGCCGAGAGCACCTCGACGGCGGTGCCCGGGTCGTTGATCCCCGGCGAGAGGCCCTTGCTGGAGATCTCCGACAAGGAGATCAGCCCCAGACGGGGGTCCTGGTCGAACGAGCGGTGGTGGGCGATGACGAATGCCCGGCGCAGTCGCTCGGCCGCGGCGTCGGAGACCGGCTCGGAGGTGGAGAGCAACGACGTCACCCGGGAGACGCGTGCCCCGGCTCTCGCGTGCACCCAGACGGTCACACCCTCCTCGGCTGCCACCTGCTGCAACCGAGCCGCGTCGAGCCGGACCACGTAGCCCGGGATGTCGGCACAAACCCCCGACGCCTCCGCGGGCGGGTCCACCCACCGGGCCGCACCCAGGCGCGGGGACCGGCAGTACTCCTGCATCGCCTCGGTGGCCGCCTTCTCCACGCGGTCGATCACGTCGGCCATCCGACCGAACACCGTCAGGAACCCGATCCACCGCAAGAGGCTCACCAGCACTGCGACCACCACCAGGATGGAGCCCACGAAGAGCACCGTCCTGCCGGTCTCGGAGTAGACACCGAGCGAGAGCGCGACGATGCCGACGACGGAGAAGGCGAAGGCCCCCACGAAGGTGGACAGCGCGTTCTGACTGGTGCGGTCAGCGAGGAAGAGCTGCGTGGAGCGTGGAGTGCCGGCGCTCGCCGCCGAGGAGTAGGCCGAGACCATCGTGGTCAGCGAGAAGGTGGTCACCGCCAGCATCGACGACGCCAGGATCGAGAGGATCTGGGAGACCGAGTCCTGCCCCAGCTCGACGGCGAGCCGGTCGGGAAGGAAGTGGCTGACCACCCACGCCAGCACGCACAGCAAGACTGCTGCCAACGTGTAGACGGTCGCGCGGAACCAGATGCCGCGGGTGAACTGCTGCAGCGCATCGAGCCAACGAGTCATGCAGGCAGTCCACCACGACTCAGCCCTCAGGACCGGTCAGGTCCCGCGACGCTCCGTTGCGTGCGGGAGAATCTCGCCATGGACACCGCGCGCTCGATCGCCCTCTTCGTCGCCGCCGCCCTTGCCGAGATCGGCGGAGCGTGGCTCGTGTGGCAGGGCGTACGCGAGCACCGCGGTCTGCTCTGGATCGGCGCGGGGGTGGTCGCGCTGGGTCTCTACGGCTTCGTCGCCACGCTGCAGCCTGACGCCCACTTCGGCCGCATCCTCGCCGCCTACGGCGGAGTGTTCGTCGCTGGCTCCCTCGCCTGGGGCATGGTCGTGGACGGGTTCAGGCCGGATCGCTACGACGTCGTCGGTGCGGCCATCTGCCTCGTCGGCGTGGCAGTGATCATGTACGCCCCGCGACCTGCCTGACCCTCTTGTGTTCGAACTGCTGTTCGAATAGAGTGCTCGTAGGTCGTCACTCAGGACACCGGCTCCCACTCGCTTGGGGGATCCGGAGACGGTGGCGCCAGTTGCAAGGGTGACGTGATCGTCCGGGGTGTCCGGGCCTCCAGGAGCAACGACGTACAGACCGCTGTGGAGCGGTGTCGTCGAGGCGTGCTGGGGGGTGTCGGGTGTCGCGAGTGCTGGCCGCGTGTGAGGTGATCGAGGCCGAGCTGAAGTCGTTGGCCGAGGTGAACCCGATCTTCATGAGCACCGAGGAGAAGGCCGAGGCCCTGAAGCGCACGGTGGCCCTGGAGAGCCAGTTGACGGAGCTCCGGTTCCGGGTGATGGCCTCCTCGCAGGACGTCGCTGAGGCCCAGGGGTTCCACTCGGTTGCGCCGTGGCTGGCCCACCACGCCCATGTACGCCG